>NZ_JBYMTI010000006.1:0-356632 GCF_057773145.1 Pseudoxanthomonas sp. 68-E7
CGCACCAAGCCGCACGTGAACGTGGGCACGATTGGTCACGTTGACCACGGCAAGACGACGCTGACGGCGGCGCTGACGAAGGTGGGTGCCGAGCGCTTTGGCGGCGAGTTCAAGGCGTACGACGCGATTGACGCGGCGCCGGAAGAGAAGGCGCGCGGCATCACGATTTCGACGGCGCACGTGGAATACGAAAGCCCGACCCGTCACTACGCGCACGTGGACTGCCCGGGACACGCGGACTACGTGAAGAACATGATTACCGGTGCGGCGCAGATGGATGGCGCGATTCTGGTGTGCTCGGCCGCAGACGGCCCGATGCCGCAGACGCGCGAGCACATCCTGCTGTCGCGCCAGGTGGGCGTGCCGTACATCGTGGTGTTCCTGAACAAGGCGGACATGGTGGACGACGCGGAGCTGCTGGAGCTGGTGGAGATGGAAGTCCGCGAGCTGCTGACCAAGTACGAGTTCCCGGGCGACGACACCCCCATCATCCACGGTTCGGCGCGTCTGGCGCTGGAAGGTGACCAGTCGGAGATTGGCGTGCCGGCCATCCTGAAGTTGGTGGACGCGCTGGACACGTTCATTCCGGAGCCGCAGCGTGACGTGGACAAGCCGTTCCTGATGCCGGTGGAAGACGTGTTCTCCATTTCGGGTCGTGGCACGGTGGTGACCGGTCGCATCGAGCGCGGCATCATCAAGGTGGGCGACGAAATCGAAATCGTCGGTATCCGTCCGACCCAGAAGACCACGGTCACGGGCGTGGAAATGTTCCGCAAGCTGCTGGACCAGGGCCAGGCGGGCGACAACGCGGGCCTGCTGTTGCGCGGCACCAAGCGTGACGACGTGGAGCGTGGCCAGGTGCTGGCCAAGCCGGGTTCCATCACCCCGCACACCGAGTTCGAGGCGGAGGTGTACGTGCTGTCGAAGGACGAGGGTGGCCGTCACACGCCGTTCTTCAAGGGCTACCGTCCGCAGTTCTACTTCCGTACCACGGACATCACCGGTGCGGTGACGCTGCCGGAGGGCACGGAGATGGTGATGCCGGGCGACAACATCAAGATGACCGTGCAGCTCATCAACCCGGTGGCGATGGACGAAGGCCTGCGTTTCGCGATTCGCGAAGGCGGCCGTACCGTCGGCGCCGGCGTCGTGGCCAAGATCATCAAGTAAGCTGCTGTTCCGGCGATTCATCGTCGCCGGGCTTCGCGAACGGCGGGCCGGAACCTCGGTCCGCCTTCGCCGTCTAAGGGAAACCTTAAGCAAATCGATACGCCAGTAGCTCAATTGGCAGAGCAGCGGTCTCCAAAACCGCAGGTTGGGGGTTCGAGTCCCTCCTGGCGTGCCATACCAGCGGAGTCTTCCGCAGGCCGGGCGCGTGACGGCCGATACAGAGCTAAAAGAGCGACACTGACTTGAACAGCAAGGTCGAACAATCCAAGGGCGGCGTGTCCGCCGGCGACATCGCCAAGTACGTGCTGGCTGCTGCCCTGGTGGTCGCGGGCCTGGTGGCCTGGTGGTGGTTCAATGGCCAGTGGGCCACGCCGGTGCGTTCACTTGCCGTGGCGGCAGGCCTGGTGCTGGGCTCGGTGGTGTTCCTGACGACGGGCAAGGGTCGCGATACCCGCGAGTTCCTGTCCGAATCGCGCTTCGAATTGCGCAAGGTGGTCTGGCCAACCCGCCAGGAAGCAACCCGCATGACCTGGGTCGTGGTGATCGTGGTGATCATCCTGAGCCTGCTGCTCGCGGGTTTCGATTTTGCCATCAAGTGGGCGATCGAGTTGTTCCTGGACTACGGCCGCTGAGGAGGATGTCGCAGTGAAGCGTTGGTACGTGGTTCACGCCTATTCGGGTTTCGAGAAGTCGGTGGCGCAGGCGTTGCGTGATCGCATCGTCCGCAACGACATGCAGGAAAAGTTCGGCGACGTCCTGGTCCCGACCGAGGAAGTGGTCGAGATGCGCTCCGGCCAGAAGCGCCGTTCCGAGCGCAAGTTCTTCCCGGGCTATGTGCTGGTGCAGATCGAGACCCATGACGAAGCGGGCATTCCGCGCATGGACAACGAAAGCTGGCACCTGGTGAAGGAAACCAGCAAGGTACTGGGCTTCATCGGCGGCACTGCCGATCGCCCGCTGCCGATCCGCGACGAAGAGGCCGCCGCCATCCTGGACCGCGTTCAGGAAGGTGTGGAGAAGCCCCGTCCGAAGGTGCTGTTCGAGCCGGGCGAGATGGTCCGGGTCACCGACGGCCCGTTCAACGACTTCAACGGCGTGGTCGAGGAAGTCAACTACGAGAAGAGCCGCCTGCGCGTGGCGGTGCTGATCTTCGGGCGCTCCACCCCGGTGGAGCTGGAATTCGGCCAGGTCGAGAAGGCCTGACCCCCTCCCGGCCTGCCTCCGGCACGGCCTGGAAAACCCTGTTATACTGCGCGGCTCCCTGTCCAACGGAGTCGGGCAGGGCACCGGCCGCCGCAAGGCGGCTTCCGTGCGTCTACAACGCGAAGCCGGGACGCGTGATTTTCCCGGTCCGATGGGGAGCCTGACACCAGGCGCTAGCACCCGGAGAGAACTCAGATGGCTAAGAAAGTTGTTGGTTACATCAAGCTGCAGGTGAAGGCCGGCCAGGCCAACCCCTCGCCGCCGGTCGGCCCGGCCCTGGGCCAGCGCGGCCTGAACATCATGGAATTCTGCAAGGCGTTCAACGCCGCCACGCAGAAGCTGGAACCGGGCCTGCCGATTCCGGTGGTCATCACCGCCTATTCCGACCGTACGTTCACCTTCATCACCAAGACGCCGCCGGCGACCATCCTGCTGAAGAAGGCCGTGGGCATCCAGTCCGGCTCCAAGCGCCCGAACACCGAAAAGGTGGGCAAGGTGACCCGCAAGCAGCTGGAAGAGATCGCCAAGGCGAAGGAACCCGACCTGACCGCGGCCGACCTGGACGCAGCAGTTCGCACGATCGCGGGTTCGGCCCGCTCCATGGGCCTGACGGTGGAGGGTTAAGAGATGGCACAGACCAAGCGACAGAAGGCCATCCTGGCCGCAGTGACCCCGGGCAAGGCATATGCCATCGACGAGGCGCTGAAGATCATCAAGTCCGCCACCAAGGCCAAGTTCGTCGAGTCCGTCGACGTCGCCGTGCGCCTGGGCGTGGACGCCAAGAAGTCCGACCAGCAGGTCCGTGGTTCGACCGTGCTGCCCGCCGGTACCGGCAAGTCGGTGCGCGTGGCGGTGTTCGCCCCGGCCGGTGCCAAGGCTGACGAAGCCGCCGCCGCCGGCGCCGAAGCCGTCGGCATGGACGACCTGGCCGAGAAAATGCTGGCTGGCGACATCAACTACGACGTGGTCATCGCCACGCCGGACGCGATGCGCGTGGTCGGCAAGCTGGGCACCGTGCTCGGTCCGCGCGGCCTGATGCCGAACCCGAAGGTCGGCACCGTGTCGCCGAACCCGGCCGAAGCCGTGAAGAACGCCAAGTCGGGTCAGGTGCGCTACCGCACCGACAAGGCCGGCATCATCCACTGCACGATCGGCAAGGCGAGCTTCGAGGACGAAGCGCTGAAGAACAACTTGCAGGCCCTGCTGGCCGACCTGGTGAAGGCCAAGCCGGCCACCGCCAAGGGTCAGTACCTGCAGAAGATTTCGGTCAGCTCGACCATGGGCCCCGGCGTCACCGTCGACCAGTCCTCGCTCAACCTGAAGTGATGAATCGGCCCGCGCGCCAAGCGCGTGGCTTCGCCGATTCATCATCCCTGCGAAAGCAGGGATCCATTGGGATCTCATAGATCCCCGGATCCAGGCCCTTGCAGGGAAACGCAACAAGGCAGCGCCCGCGAGGGCGTTGTCGAACATTTGAGGGCAATCGCAACGGAATCCGTTCCCGCGCGATAGCCGTCAAAGACCGCAGGTGCGGTCCGCGCGCATCGACGACGGGCAGGGAAGCTCGTGTTGGCAGGGAATCGCCGTCGATGGAAGCGGGATCGCTTAATCCGGACCCGAAAGGGAACGCGCCTGCGCAGATGGTGCCGCCTTCTGGAAATTTCCTGGTACAGATTCACGCCAGTCAGAAAGGCCACCGCTGGGGCTCGTGCCCCCGGCACCCAGGAAGGGGGCCGTCCAGGACCGCAAGCGGCAGGAGCCGCGAGCGGAATCAACAAGTGAGGAGTGTATGGCTCTCAATCTGTCCCAGAAGCAAGAAGTAGTCGCCGAACTGGCAGACGTCGCCGCCAAGGCGCACTCCCTGGTCGCCGCCGAATACGCAGGCATCACGGTCACCCAGATGACCGCGATGCGCAAGAAGGCGCGTGAGACCGGCGTGTTCCTGAAAGTTGTCAAGAACACCCTGGCTTCCCGTGCCGTCGAAGGTACCGAATACGAGTGCGTCAAGGACAAGCTCGTCGGTCCGCTGCTGTATGCGTTTTCGACGGAAGAACCCGGCGCTGCCGGGCGTCTGATCAAGGAATTCGCCAAGGGCAACGACAAGCTGCAGGCCAAGGTGGTCGCGTTGGGTGGTCAGCTGTATCCGGCCAGCCACGTCGAGGTCCTGGCGTCGCTGCCGACCCGCGATCAGGCCCTGGCCATGCTGGCCCGCGTCCTGGCCGAACCGGCCTCGATGTTCGCCCGTGCCGTCAAGGCCGTGGGCGACAAGCAGGGTGGCGGCGAAGCCGTCGCCGAAGCTGCGGCCGAAGCCTGAGTTCGACGTCTTAACGGTTCACTGAACCCTTTCCCAAGATAATTTCCAAAGGTAAACACAATGTCCCTTTCCAACGAGCAGATCGTCGACGCCATTGCCGGCAAGACCCTGATGGAAGTGATGGAGCTGGTCAAGGCCATCGAAGAGAAGTTCGGCGTCTCCGCCGCCGCCCCGGTTGCCGTGGCCGCTGGTCCGGCCGCCGCCGCCGCCCCGGCCGAAGAGCAGACCGAATTCACCGTCACCCTGAAGACTGCCGGCGACAAGAAGGTCGAAGTCATCAAGGCCGTCCGCGCCATCACCGGCCTGGGCCTGAAGGAAGCCAAGGACCTCGCCGAGGCCGGTGGCGTCCTGAAGGAAGCCGCTTCGAAGGAAGACGCCGAGAAGATGAAGAAGGACCTCGAGGCCGTCGGCGCTACCGTCGAAGTGAAGTAAGCAAAATCCGTCGCCACGCAACATCGGCGGCAAACCGAGGCCGGGGGCGCAAGCCCCTGGCCTTCGGTCGTTGTTTGAAAGGCCGGGATTGGTGATTCGGGATTAGGGATTGGAAGGGCGAAACAGCGCCGTTCCAATCCCGAATCCCCAATCCCGAATCCCCGCCCCCAAACGAGTTTGTAGTTGGAAGCAGCAGCAGAAGGCGTGCTGGTGCCGGCAATACCAGCGGCTTCCAACTGAAAATTCTCCCGTTCGAAAGAATGTTTCCCCGGGGTCGCGGACGCGTGGCCCCCGATGCCAAAGGCACTCCCATGACGACATACTCGTTCACCGAGAAGAAGCGCATCCGCAAGGACTTCGGCAAACAGCGTTCGATCCTCGAAGTCCCCTTCCTGCTTGCCATCCAGGTCGACTCCTACCGTGAATTCCTGCAGGAGTTCACCGAGCCCTCCAAGCGCGAAGACCGCGGCCTGCACGCCGCCCTCAAGTCGGTGTTCCCGATCTCCAGCTACAGCGGCAACGCCGCGCTGGAATACGTTGGCTACAAGCTGGGCGAACCGGTGTTCGACGAGCGCGAGTGCCGCAACCGTGGCCTGAGCTACGGCGCACCGCTGCGCGTCACCGTCCGCCTGGTCATCTATGACCGTGAGTCGTCGACCAAGGCGATCAAGTACGTGAAGGAGCAGGAGGTCTATCTGGGCGAAATCCCGCTGATGACCGAGAACGGCACCTTCATCGTCAACGGCACCGAGCGCGTCATCGTTTCCCAGCTGCACCGCTCGCCGGGCGTGTTCTTCGACCACGATCGCGGCAAGACCCACAGCTCGGGCAAGCTGCTGTACAGCGCCCGCATCATTCCCTACCGCGGCTCCTGGCTGGACTTCGAATTCGATCCGAAGGACGCGCTGTTCACCCGCATCGACCGTCGCCGCAAGCTGCCGGTGACCATCCTGCTGCGCGCGCTGGGCTACTCCAACGAGGAAATGCTCAACGAGTTCTTCGACATCAACACCTTCCACATCCTGCCCGAAGGCGTGCAGCTGGAACTGGTGTCCGAGCGCCTGCGCGGCGAGACCCTCAACTTCGACCTGGCCGATGGTGACAAGGTCATCGTCGAGGCCGGCAAGCGCATCACCGCCCGCCACGTGAAGCAGCTGGAGCAGTCCGGCATCTCCGCGCTGGCGGTGCCCGACGAGTACCTGGTCGGCCGCATCCTGTCGCACGACGTGATCGACGGCAACACCGGCGAACTGCTGGCCAACGCCAACGACGAGATCACCGAAGACCAACTGGTCAAGTTCCGCAAGGCCGGCGTCGACGCAGTCGGCACCCTGTGGGTGAACGACCTGGACCGTGGCCCGTACCTGTCCAACACCCTGCGCATCGATCCGAGCCGCACCCAGCTGGAAGCGCTGGTCGAGATCTACCGCATGATGCGTCCGGGCGAGCCGCCGACCAAGGATGCCGCGCAGAACCTGTTCCACAACCTGTTCTTCACCTTCGAGCGCTACGACCTCTCCAACGTCGGCCGGATGAAGTTCAACCGCCGCGTGGGCCGCAAGGAAGTCACCGGCGAAGCCGTGCTGTACGACAAGAAGTACTTCGGCTCGCGTACCGACGAAGAGGCCAAGCGCCTGGTCGCCGAGTTGGGCGACAGCTCGGACATCCTGGACGTGATCAAGGTGCTGACCGAGATCCGCAATGGCCGTGGCACCGTGGACGACATCGACCACCTGGGCAACCGCCGCGTGCGTTCGGTCGGCGAAATGGCCGAGAACGTGTTCCGCGTGGGCCTGGTCCGCGTCGAGCGCGCGGTCAAGGAGCGCCTGTCGATGGCCGAGTCCGAGGGCCTGACCCCGCAGGAGCTGATCAACGCCAAGCCGGTGGCCGCCGCGATCAAGGAGTTCTTCGGTTCCTCGCAGCTGTCGCAGTTCATGGACCAGAACAACCCGCTGTCGGAAGTCACCCACAAGCGTCGCGTCTCGGCGCTGGGCCCGGGTGGCCTGACCCGCGAGCGCGCCGGCTTCGAAGTGCGCGACGTGCACCCGACCCATTACGGCCGCGTCTGCACCATCGAAACGCCGGAAGGCCCGAACATCGGCCTGATCAACTCGCTGGCGGTGTATGCCCGCACCAACAACTACGGCTTCCTGGAAACCCCGTACCGCAAGGTCGTGGAAGGCGTGATCACCGACGAGATCGAATACCTGTCGGCGATCGAGGAGAACGAGTACGTCATCGCCCAGGCCAATGCACTGCATGATGCCAAGAGCCGTCTGACCGAACTGTTCGTGCCGTGCCGCTACCAGGGCGAGTCGCTGCTGAAGCCGCCGAGCGAAGTGGACTACATGGACGTCTCGCCGATGCAGACCGTGTCGGTCGCCGCGGCGCTGGTGCCGTTCCTGGAGCACGACGACGCCAACCGCGCGTTGATGGGCGCCAACATGCAGCGCCAGGCCGTGCCGACGCTGCGTGCGCAGAAGCCGCTGGTCGGCACCGGCATCGAGCGCGCGGTGGCGCGTGACTCGGGCGTGACCGTGAACGCGCGTCGCGGTGGCGTGGTAGAGCAGATCGACGCCGCCCGCATCGTGGTCAAGGCCAATGAGAGCGAGATCTCCGGCGAGCACGATGCCGGCGTCGACATCTACACGCTGATCAAGTACACCCGTTCCAACCAGAACACCTGCATCAACCAGCGTCCGCTGGTGAACGTGGGCGACGTGGTGGCGCGTGGCGACGTGCTGGCCGATGGTCCCTCGACCGATATCGGCGAACTGGCCCTGGGCCAGAACATGCTGATCGCGTTCATGCCGTGGAACGGCTACAACTTCGAAGACTCCATCCTGCTCTCCGAGCGCGTGGTGGAAGAGGATCGCTACACCACGATCCACATCGAAGAGCTGACCTGCGTCGCGCGTGACACCAAGCTGGGTCCGGAGGAAATCTCCGCCGACATCCCGAACGTCTCCGAGCAGGCGCTGAACCGCCTGGACGAGAGCGGCGTGGTGTACATCGGTGCCGAAGTCCGCGCCGGCGACATCATGGTCGGCAAGGTCACGCCGAAGGGCGAAAGCCAGCTGACCCCGGAAGAGAAGCTGCTGCGCGCCATCTTCGGCGAGAAGGCTTCCGACGTTAAGGACAGTTCGCTGCGCGTGCCCCCGGGCATGGACGGCACCGTCATCGACGTGCAGGTCTTCACCCGCGACGGCATCGAGAAGGACAAGCGCGCGCGCCAGATCGAGGAAAACGAGATCAAGCGCGTCAAGAAGGACTTCGACGATCAGTTCCGCATCCTGGAAAGCGCCATCTATGCCCGCCTGCGTTCGCAGCTGGTCGGCAAGGTCGCCAACGGTGGTCCGAACCTGAAGAAGGGCGACACCATCAATGACGCCTACCTGGACGGCCTGAAGAAGGCCGACTGGTTCGCCATCCGCATGAAGGATGACGACGCCTCCGACGCCATCGAGCGCGCCCAGAAGCAGATCCAGGCGCACGAGAAGGAGTTCGAGCGTCGCTTCGCCGACAAGCGCGGCAAGATCACCGCCGGCGACGATCTGGCCCCGGGCGTGCTGAAGATGGTCAAGGTCTACCTGGCCGTGAAGCGCCGCATCCAGCCGGGTGACAAGATGGCCGGCCGCCACGGCAACAAGGGCGTCGTGTCCACGATCGTGCCGGTCGAGGACATGCCCTACATGGCCAACGGCGAGACCGTGGACATCGTCCTGAACCCGCTGGGCGTGCCTTCGCGTATGAACATCGGCCAGGTGCTGGAAGTCCACCTGGGCTGGGCCGCCAAGGGACTGGGTCGCAAGATCCAGGCCATGCTGGAAGCCCAGGCCAAGGTCGCCGACCTGCGCAAGTTCCTCGACCAGATCTACAACCACGAAGAGAAGCTCGGCGAGCAGCGTGTCGACCTGTCGCAGTTCAGCGACGAGGAACTGATCAACCTTGCCCGCAACCTGACCGACGGCGTGCCGATGGCGACGCCGGTGTTCGACGGTGCGGCGGAAGCGGAAATCAAGCACATGCTGGAGCTGGCGGACCTGCCGATCAGTGGCCAGACCCAGCTGTATGACGGCCGCACCGGCGAGGCGTTCGATCGCCACACCACGGTCGGCTACATGCACATGCTGAAGCTGAACCATCTGGTGGACGACAAGATGCACGCCCGCTCGACCGGCCCGTACTCGTTGGTCACCCAGCAGCCGCTGGGCGGCAAGGCGCAGTTCGGCGGCCAGCGTTTCGGCGAAATGGAAGTCTGGGCGCTGGAAGCCTACGGCGCGGCGCACACCCTGCAGGAAATGCTGACGGTCAAGTCGGACGACGTGCAGGGCCGCAACCAGATGTACAAGAACATTGTCGACGGCGAACACGAGATGGTCGCGGGCATGCCGGAATCCTTCAACGTGCTGGTGAAGGAAATCCGCTCCCTGGCCATCAACATGGAACTGGAAGACAACTGAGGTTCGGGATTGGTGGTACGGGATTCGGGATTGGCAGGCGACTGCCTCCCGAATCTCCCGGATCCCCGCTCTGACGAATCCCCAATCTCGAATTCCGAATCCCGGAGAAAACCATGAAAGATTTGCTCAACCTCTTCAACCAGCAGCGCCAGACGCTGGATTTCGACGCGATCAAGATCGCGCTGGCTTCGCCCGACCTGATCCGTTCCTGGTCCTACGGCGAAGTGAAGAAGCCGGAAACGATCAACTACCGTACCTTCAAGCCGGAGCGCGACGGCCTGTTCTGCGCCGCCATCTTCGGCCCCATCAAGGACTACGAGTGCCTGTGCGGCAAGTACAAGCGCATGAAGCACCGTGGCGTGGTCTGCGAAAAGTGCGGCACCGAAGTCACCCTGGCCAAGGTGCGCCGCGAGCGCATGGGCCACATCGACCTGGCCTCGCCGGTCGCGCACATCTGGTTCCTCAAGTCGCTGCCCTCGCGCATCGGCCTGATGCTGGACATGACCCTGCGCGACATCGAGCGCGTGCTGTACTTCGAAGCCTACGTGGTCACCGAACCGGGCCTGACCACCCTGGAGCGCCGCCAGCTGCTGACCGAAGAGCAGTACATGCAGGCGCGCCAGGAGCATGGCGACGACTTCGATGCCGCGATGGGCGCCGAGGCGGTCTATGATCTGCTGCGCACCATCGACCTGCAGGCCGAGATGGTCAACCTGCGCGAGGAAATCGCCAGCACCAACTCCGAGACCAAGCTCAAGCGCCTGACCAAGCGCATCAAGCTTATCGAGGCGTTCCTGGAGTCGGGCAACCGTCCGGAATGGATGGTCATGACCGTGCTGCCGGTGCTGCCGCCGGATCTGCGTCCGCTGGTACCGCTGGACGGCGGCCGCTTCGCGACTTCCGATCTGAACGACCTGTACCGCCGCGTCATCAACCGCAACAACCGTCTGCGCCGCCTGCTGGAGCTGAATGCCCCCGACATCATCGTGCGCAACGAAAAGCGCATGCTGCAGGAGTCGGTCGATGCCCTGATGGACAACGGCCGCCGCGGCCGCGCCATCACCGGCACCAACAAGCGCCCGCTCAAGTCGCTGGCCGACATGATCAAGGGCAAGCAGGGCCGCTTCCGCCAGAACCTGCTCGGCAAGCGCGTCGACTACTCCGGCCGTTCGGTCATCGTGGTCGGCCCGTACCTCAAGTTGCACCAGTGCGGCCTGCCGAAGAAGATGGCGCTGGAGCTGTTCAAGCCGTTCGTGTTCGCCAAGCTGCAGCGTCGTGGCCTGGCTACCACCATCAAGGCGGCCAAGAAGCTGGTCGAGCGTGAAGAGGCCGAGGTCTGGGACATCCTGGAAGAAGTGATCCGCGAACACCCGGTGCTGCTGAACCGCGCGCCGACCCTGCACCGCCTGGGCATCCAGGCGTTCGAGCCGGTGCTGATCGAAGGCAAGGCGATCCAGCTGCACCCGCTGGTCTGCACCGCGTTCAACGCCGACTTCGACGGTGACCAGATGGCCGTGCACGTCCCGCTGTCGCTGGAAGCGCAGCTGGAAGCCCGCGCGCTGATGATGTCGACCAACAACATCCTGTCGCCCGCCAACGGCGAGCCGATCATCGTGCCGTCGCAGGACGTCGTGCTCGGCCTGTACTACATGACCCGCGCCCTGGAGAACAAGAAGGGCGAGGGCATGGCGTTCGCCAACATCTCCGAGGTCAAGCGCGCCTACGACAACCGCGTGGTCGAACTGCACGCCAAGGTCAAGGTCCGCATCACCGAGGTGGTGACCGGCGAGGACGGCAACAAGCAGCGCAAGTCGTCGATCGTGGACACCACGATCGGCCGCGCCCTGCTGGCCGACATCCTGCCGGAAGGCCTGCCGTTCGCGCTGGCCAACACCGAGCTGAACAAGAAGGCCATCAGCCGCCTGATCAACTCCAGCTACCGCATGCTGGGCCTGAAGGACACGGTCGTGTTCGCCGACAAGCTGATGTACACCGGCTTCGCCTACGCGACCCGCGCCGGCGTCTCCATCGGCATCGACGACATGCTGATCCCGGCCGAGAAGAAGGGCATCCTGGGCGAAGCAGAACAGGAAGTGCTGGAAATCCAGGAGCAGTACCAGTCGGGCCTGGTCACCGCCGGCGAGCGCTACAACAAGGTGGTCGACATCTGGTCGCGCACCAACGAGCGCATCGCCAAGGCGATGATGGACACCATCGGTACCGACAAGGTGCAGAACGCCAAGGGCGAGACCATCAACGAGAAGTCGATGAACTCGCTGTACATCATGGCCGACTCTGGCGCGCGCGGCAGCCAGGCGCAGATCCGCCAGCTGGCCGGCATGCGTGGCCTGATGGCGCGCCCGGACGGCTCGATCATCGAGACGCCCATCAAGGCGAACTTCCGCGAAGGCCTGAACGTGCAGGAGTACTTCAACTCCACCCACGGCGCCCGCAAGGGCCTGGCCGATACCGCGTTGAAGACGGCGAACTCGGGTTACCTGACCCGTCGCCTGGTCGACGTGGCGCAGGACGTGGTGATCACCGAAGTGGATTGCGGCACCAGCGAAGGCCTGACCATGACCCCGATCGTGGAAGGCGGCGACGTGGTCGAGCCGCTGCGCGACCGCGTGCTGGGTCGCGTCGTGGCCGAGGACGTGTTCCTGCCGGGCAACGACGAGGATCCGATCGTCACCCGCAACACGCTGCTGGACGAAGCCTGGGTGCAGAAGCTGGAAGACGCCAGCGTGCAGTCCATCAAGGTGCGTTCGACCATCACTTGCGAATCGCAGTTCGGCGTGTGCGCGCACTGCTATGGCCGTGACCTGGCCCGTGGCCACATCGTCAACATTGGCGAAGCGGTCGGCGTCATTGCCGCCCAGTCGATCGGCGAACCCGGCACCCAGCTGACCATGCGTACGTTCCACATCGGTGGCGCGGCCTCGCGTGCGGCGGCCGTGGACAACATCACCGTCAAGACCACCGGCTCGATCAAGTTCAACAACCTGAAGTACGTCGAGCACGCCAACAGCAGCCTGGTCGCGGTTTCGCGTTCCGGCGAACTGTCGGTGCTGGACGGCCATGGCCGCGAGCGCGAGCGCTACAAGCTGCCCTACGGCGCCACCATCAACGTCAAGGACGGCGACCAGATCACCGCCGGCCAGGCCGTGGCCAACTGGGATCCGCACAACCACCCGATCGTGTCGGAAGTTGCCGGCTTCGTGCGCTTCGTGGACTTCGTCGACGGCGTCACCGTCATCGAGAAGACCGACGAACTGACCGGCCTGGCCTCGCGCGAGATCACCGATCCGAAGCGTCGCGGTTCGCAGGGCAAGGACCTGCGTCCGATCGTCCGCATCGTGGACAAGGACGGCAAGGACCTGAACATCCCGGGCACCGATCTGCCGGCGCAGTACCTGCTGCCGCCGCGTTCGATCGTCAACCTGCAGGATGGCGCGCCGGTGGGCGTGGGCGACGTGGTCGCCAAGATCCCGCAGGAAGCCTCCAAGACCCGCGACATCACCGGTGGTCTGCCGCGCGTGGCCGACCTGTTCGAAGCGCGCAAGCCGAAGGATCCCGCGATCCTGGCCGAGCGTTCGGGCGTGATCAGCTTCGGCAAGGACACCAAGGGCAAGCAGCGCCTGATCATCAAGGACACCGATGGTTCGGAGCACGAGGAGCTGATTCCGAAGTTCCGCCAGATCATCGTGTTCGAAGGCGAGCACGTGACCAAGGGCGAGACCATCGTGGACGGCGAGCCGAGCCCGCAGGACATCCTGCGCCTGCTGGGCGTGGAGCCGCTGGCGGCCTACCTGGTCAAGGAAATCCAGGACGTGTACCGCCTGCAGGGCGTGAAGATCAACGACAAGCACATCGAGGTGATCACCCGCCAGATGCTGCGCAAGGTCGAGATCACCGACACCGGCAACAGCAAGTTCCTGTCCGGCGAGCAGGTCGAGAAGCAGCGCCTGATCGAGGAGAACGTCAAGCTGGCCACCCGCAACGAGCTGCCGGCGAAGTACGACCCGGTCCTGCTGGGCATCACCAAGGCCTCGCTGGCGACCGAGTCGTTCATCTCGGCGGCTTCGTTCCAGGAGACCACCCGCGTGCTGACCGAGGCGGCCGTCCGCGGCACCCGCGACAGCCTGCGCGGCCTGAAGGAAAACGTGATCGTCGGCCGCCTGATTCCGGCCGGTACCGGCCTGGCCTACCACAACCAGCGTCGCCGCAACGCCTCCGGCCTGACCGAGGCGGAAGTGGACGCGCTGGCCGGCAGCCCGGTCGAAACCCCCGCCCCGGTTGCTCCGGCGGCCGAGGAAACCGGCGAGGAGTCCAGCGCCAGCTAAAAACTGCAAGATGGTGGCCTTCGGGCCGCCCCAGACCACGAAATGAGGGGCAGGGAGCCCCTCGTTTTCGGCCCAGGAAGGGCGGGATCGCAAACCTGTAGAGGCCCCGGCATACACCGCATTTGACGGTGTCGCCGGGTGCCAGCTATACTTTTCCGTCTCGGTGGGCCGGTTCGCGGCCTGCCGTCGTTTTCACGCAACAAGGCTCCGGCCTTCACCCAAAGAATCCAAACATGGCAACCATCAACCAGCTGGTCCGCAAGCCGCGGCAGGCAACCACTTACAAGAGCGCCTCGCCGGCGCTGGACAAGTGCCCGCAGCGTCGCGGCGTGTGCACGCGCGTCTACACCACCACCCCGAAGAAGCCGAACTCGGCCCTTCGCAAGGTGGCCAAGGTGCGCCTGACCAACCAGGAAGAAGTCATCAGCTACATCGGTGGCGAAGGTCACAACCTGCAGGAGCACTCCGTCGTGCTCGTGCGTGGCGGTCGTGTGAAGGACCTGCCGGGCGTGCGTTACCACACCGTCCGCGGTTCGCTCGACGCCTCCGGCGTCGCCAAGCGTCGCCAGGGCCGTTCCAAGTACGGCGCCAAGCGCCCGAAGGCTTAAGGTTAAGGAAGAAGAACTATGTCGCGTAAAGGCTCAGCTCCCCAGCGTGAAGTCCTGCCGGATCCCAAGCACGGCAGCCAGACGATCGCCCGTTTCATCAACATGGTCATGCTCAGCGGCAAGAAGTCCGTCGCCGAGAAGATCGTCTATGGCGCCATGGACGTCATCGGCGAAAAGAACCCGAATGCCCTGGAACTGGTCGAGAAGGCGCTGGACAACGTCGCCCCGACCGTCGAGGTGAAGTCCCGCCGCGTCGGCGGTGCGACCTACCAGGTGCCGGTCGAAGTGCGTTCCAGCCGCCGCCTGGCGCTGGCGATGCGCTGGCTGATCGAATCCGCCCGCAAGCGTGGCGAGAACTCGATGCCGCGCAAGCTGGCCGCCGAGCTGCTGGACGCCTCGGAAAACCGTGGTGGCGCCATCAAGAAGCGCGAAGAGACCCACCGCATGGCGGAAGCGAACAAGGCGTTCGCGCACTACCGCTGGTAACAAGCCAGGCCCCCTTGCAAGCGGGGGCCATCGGCACCATCTAGGTGCCCCAAGCGGCCTGTCCGCAGAATACCGAAGGCCGCCGCAAGGCGGCATTCGGCCATATAGAAGATCGCCCTCCACGGAGGACCGGATTCCCGTCGGTTCTCCCATCAGAAAAGAGAGACTGTCGTGGCTCGCACCACTCCCATCGAGCGTTACCGCAACTTCGGCATCATGGCGCACATCGACGCCGGCAAGACCACCACGTCCGAGCGCATCCTGTTCTACACCGGCAAGAGCCACAAGATCGGTGAAGTGCACGAAGGCGCCGCCACGATGGACTGGATGGAGCAGGAGCAGGAACGCGGCATCACCATCACCTCCGCCGCCACCACGGCGTTCTGGAAGGGCATGGACGGTTCGTTCCAGGAGCACCGCTTCAACATCATCGACACCCCCGGGCACGTCGACTTCACCATCGAAGTCGAGCGTTCGCTGCGCGTGCTCGACGGCGCGGTGTTCGTCCTGTGCTCGGTCGGTGGCGTGCAGCCGCAGTCCGAGACCGTGTGGCGCCAGGCCAACAAGTACGCCGTGCCGCGCATGGCGTTCGTCAACAAGATGGACCGCACCGGCGCCAACTTCGACAAGGTCGTGGGCCAGCTGAAGTCGCGCCTGGGCGCCTACGCCGTGCCGATGCAGGTGCCGATCGGCGCCGAAGACGGCTTCGAGGGCGTGGTCGACCTGCTCAAGATGAAGGCCATCCACTGGGATGTCGCCTCGCAGGGCACCAAGTTCGAATACCGCGACATCCCGGCCGATCTGAAGGAAAAGGCCGAGGCGGCGCGCGCGTTCATGATCGAAGCCGCGGCCGAGGCCTCGGAAGCGCTGATGGACAAGTACCTCAACGACGGTGAGCTGTCGGAAGCCGACATCATCGCCGGTCTGCGCGAGCGCACCCTGAAGGTGGAAATCGTGCCGGTGTTCTGCGGCTCGGCGTTCAAGAACAAGGGCGTGCAGGCCATGCTGGACGGCGTGGTCAACCTGCTGCCGTCGCCGGCGGATCGTCCGCCGGTGCAGGGCATCGACGAGAACGAGAAGGAAGACAGCCGCAAGGCGTCCGACACCGAGCCGTTCTCGGCGCTGGCGTTCAAGATCATGACCGACCCGTTCGTCGGCTCGCTGACCTTCTTCCGCGTCTACTCGGGCGTGCTGAATTCGGGCGACCAGGTGTACAACCCGGTCAAGTCGAAGAAGGAGCGCGTGGGCCGCATCCTGCAGATGCACTCCAACCAGCGCGACGAGATCAAGGAAGTGCGCGCGGGCGACATCGCCGCGGCGGTGGGCCTGAAGGACGTCACCACCGGCGACACCCTGTGTGCGCAGGACCACGTCATCACCCTGGAGCGCATGGTGTTCCCGGAGCCGGTCATCTCGATGGCCGTCGAACCGAAGACCAAGTCGGACCAGGAAAAGATGGGTATCGCCCTGGGCCGCCTGGCGCAGGAAGATCCCTCGTTCCGCGTGCGTACCGACGAAGAGTCCGGCCAGACCATCATCTCCGGCATGGGCGAACTGCACCTGGACATCATCGTCGACCGCATGAAGCGCGAGTTCAACGTCGAGGCCAACGTCGGCAAGCCGCAGGTGGCCTACCGCGAAACCATCCGCAAGAAGGTCAAGCAGGAAGGCAAGTTCGTGCGCCAGTCGGGCGGTCGAGGCCAGTACGGCCACATCGTCATCGAGATGGAACCGCAGGAACGCGGCGTCGGCTTCTCCTACGAGAGCGCGATCGTCGGTGGCGTGGTGCCGAAGGAATACGTCACCGCCGCCGGCAAGGGCATTGAGGAAGCCATGAAGAACGGCGTGCTCGCCGGCTTCCCGGTGGTCGACGTCAAGATCGTCGCGGTCGATGGTTCGTTCCACGACGTGGACTCCAACGAAATGGCGTTCAAGGTCGCCGGCTCGATGGCGTTCAAGGAAGCCTTCAGCAAGGCCAATCCGGTCCTGCTCGAGCCGATGATGAAGGTCGAAATCGTCACTCCGGAGGAATACCTGGGTGACGTGATGGGCGACGTGAGCCGTCGTCGCGGCATCCTGCAGGGCCAGGACGACAGTCCGTCCGGCAAGGTGATCAACGCGATGGTGCCGCTGGGCGAAATGTTCGGCTACGCCACCACGCTGCGCTCGATGTCGCAGGGTCGCGCCACCTTCACGATGGAGTTCGACCACTACGCCGAAGCGCCGGCCAACATCGCCGACGCGGTCGTCAAGAAGAATTAATGCAGGGAAACGGGATTCGGGATTCGAGATTCGCAAGAGCATGAATCCCGTCTTTCCCGGATCCCCAATCCCCAATCCCCAATCTCGGAGTTTTTAAAATGGCAAAGGGTAAATTCGAGCGCACCAAGCCGCACGTGAACGTGGGCACGATTGGTCACGTTGACCACGGCAAGACGACGCTGACGGCGGCGCTGACGAAGGTGGGTGCCGAGCGCTTTGGCGGCGAGTTCAAGGCGTACGACGCGATTGACGCGGCGCCGGAAGAGAAGGCGCGCGGCATCACGATTTCGACGGCGCACGTGGAATACGAAAGCCCGACCCGTCACTACGCGCACGTGGACTGCCCGGGACACGCGGACTACGTGAAGAACATGATTACCGGTGCGGCGCAGATGGATGGCGCGATTCTGGTGTGCTCGGCCGCAGACGGCCCGATGCCGCAGACGCGCGAGCACATCCTGCTGTCGCGCCAGGTGGGCGTGCCGTACATCGTGGTGTTCCTGAACAAGGCGGACATGGTGGACGACGCGGAGCTGCTGGAGCTGGTGGAGATGGAAGTCCGCGAGCTGCTGACCAAGTACGAGTTCCCGGGCGACGACACCCCCATCATCCACGGTTCGGCGCGTCTGGCGCTGGAAGGTGACCAGTCGGAGATTGGCGTGCCGGCCATCCTGAAGTTGGTGGACGCGCTGGACACGTTCATTCCGGAGCCGCAGCGTGACGTGGACAAGCCGTTCCTGATGCCGGTGGAAGACGTGTTCTCCATTTCGGGTCGTGGCACGGTGGTGACCGGTCGCATCGAGCGCGGCATCATCAAGGTGGGCGACGAAATCGAAATCGTCGGTATCCGTCCGACCCAGAAGACCACGGTCACGGGCGTGGAAATGTTCCGCAAGCTGCTGGACCAGGGCCAGGCGGGCGACAACGCGGGCCTGCTGTTGCGCGGCACCAAGCGTGACGACGTGGAGCGTGGCCAGGTGCTGGCCAAGCCGGGTTCCATCACCCCGCACACCGAGTTCGAGGCGGAGGTGTACGTGCTGTCGAAGGACGAGGGTGGCCGTCACACGCCGTTCTTCAAGGGCTACCGTCCGCAGTTCTACTTCCGTACCACGGACATCACCGGTGCGGTGACGCTGCCGGAGGGCACGGAGATGGTGATGCCGGGCGACAACATCAAGATGACCGTGCAGCTCATCAACCCGGTGGCGATGGACGAAGGCCTGCGTTTCGCGATTCGCGAAGGCGGCCGTACCGTCGGCGCCGGCGTTGTGGCCAAGATCATCAAGTAACGAACTGACCGGGGCGGGTCCGAAAGGGGCCGCCCCGTTTTCGTTGGCTCGTGACCTCGGCGAGAGCCGGGAACCATCGAGCCAACCCGTCAGGAATACGAGGGGCAGGGCGGCGATAGCAGCCCCAACCTCAATTCGGCGACAAAATCAGCCGGATCTGCTGCAAAACAGCAAAAACATCGTTATAATGCGCGCCCCCGAACGGCCCTGCCGTCCCGGGACCTCGCAATACCCACGCCGGTTCCCCCTGGGAGGTAAGCCGGCGCTACCGCGAAAAGAAGCACAGGGAGTGCTTCGTGTTCGCCAGACTAAGGAGAGTCGCGTGCCTGCCCGCCCGGTTTCAGGGGGCGGATCCCCGCTATTGACGGGGTCAGTCATGCGCCCTATACTTTTCTGTCTGGGCGGGCCGGTTTACCGGCCTGCCCAGTTTTTCAGGATGAAACCCCAGGCCGCTCAGGCTCGTCGTCACCGCGCTTTCCCGGCGGTTCCGGCAAGGGGCTGAACGTCTGGACCCTACCGGGGCAAGGCATCCCAGAAGCCACGCCCGTCGCTCTTTAACGAAGGAAATTCCGTCATGGCGGACCAAAAGATCCGAATCCGGCTCAAGGCGTACGATCATCGCTTGATCGACCGCTCGGCCAGCGAGATCGTTGAGACGGCCAAGCGGACCGGCGCGCAAGTGCGCGGCCCGATCCCGCTGCCGACCAAGATCGAACGCTACACCGTCCTGGTATCCCCGCACGTCGACAAGGACGCCCGCGACCAGTACGAGACCCGCACGCACAAGCGCGTGCTCGACATCGTCGACCCGAACGACAAGACCGTGGACGCGCTGATGAAGCTCGAACTCGCGGCTGGCGTCGACGTTCAGATCAAGCTGACCTGAGGCCAACGACCATGACCGCGAAGAAATATTCGTTGGGAATCGTCGGCCGCAAGGCCGGCATGACCCGCGTGTTCACCGAAGATGGCAAGTCCATTCCGGTGACGCTGATTGAAGCCACCCCGAATCGTATCACCCAGATCAAGACCCAGGAAACCGACGGCTACAGCGCCGTGCAGGTGGCCGTGGGTACCCGTCGCGCCTCGCTGGTGACCAAGCCGGTCGCCGGTCACCTGGCCAAGGCCAAGGTCGAAGCCGGTCGCGGTCTGTGGGAGCTGCGCGTCGAAGCCGACAAGCTGGGCGACTTCACCGTCGGCGGCGAAATCAAGGCCGACATTTTCGAAGTGGGCCAGAAGGTCGACGTCCAGGGCGTGACCAAGGGCAAGGGCTTCCAGGGCACCATCAAGCGCTGGAACTTCACCATGGGCGACGCCACCCACGGTAACTCGCTGTCGCATCGCGCGCCGGGTTCGCTGGGTCAGCGCCAGACCCCGGGTCGTGTGTTCCCGGGCAAGAAGATGTCCGGCCACATGGGTGCCGTGACGCAGAGCACGCAGAACCTGGAAGTGGTTCGCGTGGATGCCGAGCGCGGCCTCATCGCCATTCGCGGCGCCGTGCCCGGCGCTGCCGGCGGCGACGTGATTGTGCGTCCGGCGAGCAAGGGTTGAGGAGAACGACAATGGAACTAGCCATTACAGGTAGCGCCAACAAGCTGTCGGTTTCCGACGCCGTGTTCGGTCGTGAATTCAGCGAAGACCTGGTCCACCAGGTGGTCGTTGCCTACCGCAATGCCGGTCGTGCTGGCACCAAGGCGCAGAAGACCCGCGCCGAAGTGAACGGCACCACCAAGAAGTCGAAGAAGCAGAAGGGCGGCGGTGCCCGTCACGGTGCCCTGACCGCGCCGATCTTCGTCGGCGGTGGTGTGACCTTCGCAGCGAAGCCCCGCAGCTTCGAGCAGAAGGTCAACCGCAAGATGTACCGTGCAGCCATCTGCGCGATCCTGTCGGAGTTGAATCGCCAGAACCGCCTGATGGTGGTTGATGCGTTCGACATCGACGCCGCCAAGACCAAGACGCTGATCGAGAAGCTGAAGGGTCTGGAAGTCGGTCAGCGCCCGCTGATCGTCACCGAAGACGCTTCCGAGCATCTGTACCTGTCCGCCCGCAACCTGCCGTATGTGGAAGTGCGTGACGTGCAGGGCCTGGATCCGGTCGCCCTGGTGGGCGCCGACAGCGTCGTCGTCACCGCCGATGCCGTCAAGAAGATCGAGGAGTGGCTGGCATGAGCAACGAGAAAATCTTCAGCGTGCTGCGTGCCCCGCGTGTCTCCGAGAAGACGGCGCGCCTGCAGGAAGTTTCCAACCAATACGTCTTTGAAGTTTCGAACGACGCCACCAAGGCCGATGTGAAGGCCGCCGTGGAAAAGTTGTTCGACGTCAAGGTCGAGGCAGTCAATGTGGTCAACGTGAAGGGCAAGAACAAGTCCTTCCGTTTCCGCAACGGCCGTCGCGGCGACTGGCGCAAGGCGTACGTGCGTCTGGCCGAAGGCCAGGCTATCGACGTAACGGCCAAGGCCTGAGGTAGACCCACATGCCATTGATGAAATTCAAGCCAACCTCCGCCGGCCGCCGTTCCGCGGTTCGCGTGGTGACGCCGGACCTGCACAAGGGTGCGCCGCACGCCGCGTTGCTGGAGAAGCAGAGCAAGACCGGTGGCCGCAACCACCACGGTCGCATCACCACCCGTCATATCGGTGGTGGTCACAAGCAGCACTACCGCATCATCGACTTCAAGCGCGACAAGGAAGGCATCCCGGCGCGCGTTGAGCGGATCGAATACGATCCGAACCGCACCGCGCACATCGCGCTGCTGTGCTACGTCGACGGCGAGCGCCGCTACATCATCGCCCCGAAGGGCCTGAAGGCGGGTGACCAGGTCATCGCCGGCAGCGACGCGCCGATCAAGGTCGGCAACACGCTGCCGCTGCGCAATATCCCGGTCGGTACCACGGTCCACGGCATCGAACTGAAGCCGGGCAAGGGCGCCCAGATCGCCCGCGCCGCCGGCGCCGCCGTGCAGCTGGTCGCACGCGAGCAGGGCTTCGCCACGCTGCGCCTCCGCTCCGGCGAAATGCGCAAGGTGCAGGTCGAATGCCGCGCCACCGTCGGTGAAGTCGGCAATGACGAGCACAGCTTGGAAAAGCTGGGCAAGGCCGGTGCCAAGCGCTGGCGCGGTATCAAGCCGACCGTCCGCGGCGCGGCCATGAACCCGGTTGACCACCCGCACGGTGGTGGTGAGGCCAAGGCCGGCCAGGGCAACCCGCACCCGGTCACCCCGTGGGGCGTGCCGACCAAGGGTTACAAGACGCGCAAGAACAAGCGCACTCAGCAATTCATCGTCCGCGATCGTAGGGGCTAATCGACCATGGCACGTTCACTCAAGAAGGGCCCGTTCGTCGATCACCACCTCGTCAAGAAGGTGGAGGCCGCCGGCGGCAGCAAGAAGCCGATCAAGACCTGGTCGCGCCGCTCGATGATCCTGCCGGAAATGGTGGGCTTCACGATCGCAATCCATAACGGCAAGAACCACGTTCCGGTGCTGGTCAACGAGAACATGGTCGGCCATAAGCTCGGCGAATTTGCCGTCACCCGTACCTTCAAGGGCCACGGTGGCGACAAGAAAGCCGGCGGCAAGAAGTAAGGAGAGATGACCATGGAAGCGAAAGCCATCCTGCGCACCGCGCGCATCTCCCCCCAGAAGGCCCGCCTGGTCGCTGACCAGGTGCGTGGACTGTCGGCCGAGCGTGCCGTCAACCTGCTGAAGTTCTCGGACAAGAAGGCTGCCCACCTGATCAAGAAGGTGGTGGAGTCGGCGATTGCCAATGCCGAGAACAACCAGGGCGCCGACGTCGACGAGCTGAAGGTCAAGACCATCATGGTCGACGAAGGTCCGGTGCTGAAGCGTTTCATGGCCCGCGCCAAGGGCCGTGGTACCCGCATTCTGAAGCGCACCAGCCACATCACCGTGGTCGTGGGCGAGGGCAAATAAGTATGGGTCACAAAGTTCATCCGACCGGAATCCGCCTGGGCATCGCCAAGGACTGGAATTCCAAGTGGTTCGCCAACAAGCGCGACTACGCCGACTACCTGGCGGCCGACCTCAAGGTGCGCGAAATGCTGCGCAAGAAGCTGGCGCAGGCGGGCATCTCCAAGATCCTGATCGAGCGTCCGGCCAAGACCGCCCGCGTGACCATCCACACCGCCCGTCCGGGCGTGGTGATCGGCAAGCGCGGTGAGGACATCGAGAAGCTGCGCAAGGAAGTCAGCGACCTGATGGGCGTCCCGGCGCACATCAACGTCACCGAAGTCCGCAAGCCGGAACTGGACGCGCAGCTGGTGGCCGAGTCGATCGCCCAGCAGCTGGAGCGCCGCATCATGTTCCGCCGCGCCATGAAGCGCGCGGTCGGCAACGCGATGCGCCTGGGCGCCCTGGGCATCAAGGTCAATGTCGCTGGCCGCCTGAACGGCGCGGAAATCGCCCGTTCCGAGTGGTACCGCGAAGGCCGCGTGCCGCTGCACACCCTGCGTGCGGACATCGACTACGGCTTTGCTGAAGCCAAGACCACCTACGGCATCATCGGCATCAAGGTGTGGGTCTACAAGGGCGAAATCTTCGATTTCAGCCAGGTGGGCCAGGAGAAGCAGGACGACACGCCGCGCGCCGAACGCAATGAGCGCAGCGACCGTCCGCGTGGACCGCGCCGTGATCGCGAGGCGAGGGAATAATCATGTTGCAACCCAAGCGAACCAAATACCGCAAGATGCACAAGGGCCGTAACGAAGGCCTGAGCTGGAACGGTAACCTCGTCAGCTTCGGCGAGTACGGCCTGAAGGCCACGGCGCACGGTCAGCTGACCGCGCGCCAGATCGAGGCGGCCCGCCGCTCCATCAGCCGTTACGTCAAGCGTGGCGGCAAGATGTGGATCCGCGTGTTCCCCGACAAGCCGATCACCAAGAAGCCGATCGAAGTCCGAATGGGCTCCGGCAAGGGCAACGTGGAGTACTGGGTCGCCCAGATCCAGCCCGGCCGCATGATCTATGAAATCGAAGGCGTCAGCGAGGACATCGCGCGCGAGGCGTTCCGCCTGGCTGCGGCCAAGCTGTCCGTCACCACCCAATTCGTGACCCGGACGGTGCGCTAATGGAACTCAAGCAACTCCGCGAGAAGTCGGCTGACGAACTGAAGGCCCACCTGACCGAGCTGCGCAAGGAGCAATTCTCCCTGCGCATGCAGAAGGTTACTGGCCAGCTGCCGAAGACCCATGAAACCCGCCGGGTTCGCCGCGAGATCGCTCGCGTCAAGACCCTGCTCGGCGGCAAGAAGTAAGGAGCGCCCGAGATGAGCGATAACAAAGACAAAGCGCAACGCACCATCGAAGGCCGCGTCGTCAGCAACAAGATGGACAAGACCGTCACCGTGCTGGTGGAGCGTCAGGTCAAGCATGCCCTGTACGGCAAGTACATCCGTCGTTCCACCAAGCTGCACGCGCACGACGCGGACAACAGCTGCAAGGAAGGCGACGTGGTGCGTGTGACCGAAATCGCCCCGATGTCCAAGACCAAGAACTGGCGCGTGGTGGAAATCGTCACCCGCGCGGCTGAATAAGAGGAGATCTGAATCATGATCCAGATGCAGAGCTACCTTGACGCGGCCGACAACTCCGGCGCCAAGGAACTGATGTGCATCAAGGTGCTGGGCGGCTCCAAGCGCCGTTACGCCGGCATCGGCGACATCATCAAGGTGACCGTCAAGGACGCCATCCCGCGTGGCAAGGTGAAGAAGGGCGAAGTCTACGACGCCGTGGTCGTGCGCACCCGCAAGGGCGTTCGTCGCCCGGACGGTTCGCTGATCCGCTTCGACGGCAACGCCGCCGTGCTGCTCAACAACAAGCAGGAGCCGATCGGCACCCGCATCTTCGGGCCCGTGACCCGTGAGCTGCGTTCCGAGAAGTTCATGAAGATCGTTTCGCTCGCGCCTGAAGTGCTCTGAGCGGAGGACATAGAAATGGCAAACCGTATCAAGAAGGGCGACCAGGTGGTCGTCATCGCCGGCAAGGACAAGGGCAAGAAGGGTGACGTGGTGCGCGTGGACGGTGACCGTGTGGTCGTCTCCAACGTCAACGTCGTCAAGCGCCACACCAAGCCGAATCCGCAGGCGGGCATCGCCGGCGGCGTGGTCGAGCGTGAATCCTCGATCCACATTTCGAACGTCGCTCTGTTCAACCCGGCCACCGGCAAGGGCGAGCGTATCGGTTTCAAGGTCCTGGAGGATGGACGCAAACTGCGTGTGTTCCGCTCCAGTGGTGAGGCGCTCGACGCCTGAGGAATGAGGTCATGACCACCCGTCTCGAAAAAATCTACAAGGAAGAAGTGGCGCCGGCTCTGATGAAGAAGTTCGGTTACACCAATCCGATGGAAGTCCCGAAGATCACCAAGATCACCATCAACATGGGTGTGGGTGAAGCGGCGACCAACAAGAAGATCCTGGAAAATGCCGTGGCCGACCTGGCCAAGATCACCGGCCAGAAGCCGATCACGACCAAGTCCCGCATCTCGGTGGCTTCGTTCAAGATCCGCGACGGCTGGCCGATCGGCTGCAAGGTGACCCTGCGTCGCGCCAAGATGTACGAGTTCCTGGATCGCCTGATCAACATCTCGCTGCCGCGCGTGCGTGACTTCCGCGGCGTGTCGGGCCGTTCGTTCGACGGCCGCGGCAACTACAACATGGGCGTGAAGGAACAGATCATCTTCCCGGAAATCGACTTCGACCAGGTCGACGCGCTCCGCGGCATGGATATCGCCATCACCACCACCGCCAAGAGCGACGCCGAAGCCAAGGCGCTGCTGGAAGCGTTCAAGTTCCCGTTCCGTAACTGAGTCGCAGGAAAACCACACATGGCAAAGACCTCAATGGTGAACCGCGATATCAAGCGGGCCAAGCTGGCGAAGAAGTACGCCGCCAAGCGCGAAGCACTGAAGAAGATCATCTCGGGCGTCAACGCGTCCTACGAAGAGAAGATGGACGCAGTGACCAAGCTGCAGAAGCTGCCGCGCGATTCCTCGCCGTGCCGCGAGCGCAACCGTTGCGAGCTGTCGGGTCGTTCGCGCGGTGTCTACCGCAAGTTCGGCCTGGGCCGCAACAAGCTGCGTGAAGCCACCATGCGTGGCGACGTGCCCGGCCTGCGCAAGGCCAGCTGGTAACAAATCCGGCCTCCCGGGCCCGCCTCGGGACGGCCAGAAGGCAAGTCCGGCACATGCCGGACTTGTTGTTGTACAATTGCCGGTTCCCGCGGTCCGCCGCGGAGCCTGGTCCCGAGGGGACCGCCACCTGGGGCTTCCAGGCACAACCCAAGATTTTCGCGAAAGCGGATATCGGTGCTACTCAAAAGGCAACCACTTATGAGCATGACTGATCCCATCGCCGACATGCTGGTCCGCATCAAGAATGCGGCCGCCGTCGGCAAGCAGACGGTGAAAATGCCGTCCTCCAAGATCAAGGCCTCGATCGCCAACGTCCTGAAGTCGGAAGGCTACATCGCCGACGCGCGCGTGACGAAGACCGAGAACAACAAGGCCGAGCTGGAAATCGTCCTGAAGTACTTCGAAGGCAAGCCGGTCATCGAGAAGCTTTCGCGCGTGTCCCGTTCGGGCCTGCGCCAGTACCGCGGCAAGGCCGAGCTGCCGAAGGTTCTCGGCGGTCTGGGCGTCGCCATCATTTCCACCTCCAAGGGCATCATGACCGATGCGCAGGCGCGCCAGCAGGGCGTCGGCGGTGAAGTCCTGTGCTTCGTGGCCTAACGGAGTAAGCCAATGTCCCGTGTAGCCAAAAAGCCGATTGCCCTGCCCAAGGGCGTTGAAATCACCTCCCAGGCCGATGCGCTGAGCGTCAAGGGCCCGAAGGGGACCCTGTCGATCGCCAAGCCGGCCGGCGTCCAGATCTCGATCGAGAACGGCGTCGCCAACCTGTCCCCGGAAACCCTGGAGCACGACGCGATCACCGGCACCATCCGCGCCATCCTCGCCAACATGGTGAAGGGCGTGTCCGAAGGTTTCGAGCGCAAGCTGGAACTGGTCGGCGTGGGTTACCGTGCCGCGATGCAGGGCAAGGACCTGAGCCTGTCGCTCGGTTTCTCGCACCCGGTCGTGTTCCAGGCGCCGGAAGGCATCACCCTCGCCACCCCGACCCAGACCGAAATCCTGGTGCAGGGTGCCGACAAGCAGCGCGTGGGCGAAGTCGCCGCCAAGATCCGCGGTTTCCGTCCGCCGGAGCCCTACAAGGGCAAGGGCGTGAAGTACTCCGACGAGACCATCATCCGTAAGGAAGCGAAGAAGGCGTAAGCACGCCTTCGGCTTCGAGGAACCAGATCATGAGCATCAAGAACACCGCCCGCCTGCGCCGCGCCAAGTCGACCCGTTCGCACATCCGCGAGCTGGGCGTGCCGCGCCTGTCCGTCCTGCGTACCGGCCAGCACATCTACGCCCAGCTGTTCACCGCCGACGGCGCCAAGGTCATCGCTTCGGCGAACACCCTGCAGGCCGACGTGAAGGATGGCCTGAAGAACGGCAAGAACAGCGATGCCGCTGCCCGCGTGGGCAAGATCATCGCCGAGCGCGCCAAGGCCGCGGGCATCGAGAAGGTGGCCTTCGACCGTTCCGGTTACCGCTTCCATGGCCGTATCAAGGCCCTGGCCGACGCGGCCCGCGAAGGCGGCCTGCAGTTCTAATCTTGAAAGGCATGGGGGCGACCCCATGCCTTGACCTGCCGGCGCGGGTTGCGCCGGGCGCCCCGGTCCTTCTGCGACCGGACGCGTGGCAATGAAGTACTTCACAACCATAAGTGGCCAAGCCACAAATCCACATCAACCAAGGATTCAAACATGGCAGAACAACGTGAACCGCGGGGTCGTGATCGCGACCGCAACCGCGAAGAGAAAGTCGACGACGGCATGATCGAGAAGCTGGTCGCGGTCAACCGCGTCAGCAAGACCGTCAAGGGCGGCCGCCAGTTCACCTTCACCGCGCTGACGGTGGTGGGCGACGGCGCCGGCAAGATCGGTTTCGGTTACGGCAAGGCGCGCGAAGTGCCGGTCGCCATCCAGAAGTCGATGGAATACGCCCGCAAGAACATGTCCAACGTCGAGCTGAACAACGGCACCCTGTGGCACCCGGTCAAGGCCGGCCACGGCGCGGCGCGCGTGTTCATGCAGCCGGCCTCGGAAGGTACCGGCGTGATCGCCGGTGGCGCCATGCGCGCCGTGCTGGAAGCCGTGGGCGTGAAGAACGTGCTGGCCAAGGCGGTGGGTTCGCGCAACCCGATCAACCTGGTCCGCGCCACCCTGAAGGGCCTGAGCGACATGCAGTCGCCGACCCGCATTGCGGCCAAGCGCGGCAAGAAGGTGGAGGAACTCCTCAATGGCTAACGAGTCCAACAAGACCGTCAAGGTGCGCCTGGTGCGTGGCCTGCGTGGTTCCCAGTCCCGCCACCGCCTGTCGGTGAAGGCGCTGGGCCTGAACAAGCTGAACGATGTGCGTGAACTCAAGGACAGTCCGCAGGTTCGCGGCCTGATCGCCAAGGTCCACTACCTCGTCAAGGTCGAGGAGTAATCAACATGCGTCTGAATACGTTGAAGCCCGCCGAGGGCGCCCGCGCCGAACGCACCCGCGTTGGCCGCGGTATCGGTTCCGGCCTGGGCAAGACCGCGGGTCGCGGTCACAAGGGTTCCTTTGCCCGCGCGGGCAAGGGCAAGATCAAGGCGAAGTTCGAAGGCGGCCAGATGCCGCTGATCAAGCGTCTGCCGAAGGTCGGTTTCCGCTCCAAGCTCAAGCAGGACACCGCCGAGGTGCTGTCCTACCAGCTGGACAAGCTGGAAGCCGGCGATATCGATTTCGCCGCGCTGCGTGCCGCCAAGCTGGTCCCCAGCACCGCCAAGCGCGCCAAGATCGTCAAGAAGGGCGAACTGACCAAGAAGTTCGTGCTCAAGGGCGTGCTGGCCACCGCGGGTGCCAAGGCGGCTATCGAAGCCGCCGGCGGCAGCGTGCAGGAGTAAGTGACGCATGGCGCAGGGTAATGCCGCCAGCGCGCTGGCAGGCGCAGGCAAGTTCACCGAACTCCGCCAGCGCCTGCTGTTCGTGCTGGGTGCCTTGATCGTCTACCGCATCGGCTGCTACGTGCCGGTGCCGGGCGTCAATCCCGACGCCATGCTGGCGATGATGCAGAGCCAGGGCGGCATCGTGGACATGTTCAACATGTTCTCCGGTGGTGCCCTGCATCGCTTCAGCATCTTCGCGCTGAACGTCATGCCGTACATTTCGGCGTCGATCGTGATGCAGCTGGGCGTGCACATCTTCCCCAGCCTGAAGGCGCTGCAGAAGGAAGGCGAGTCCGGTCGCCGCAAGATCACCCAGTATTCGCGCATCGGCGCGGTATTGCTGGCGGTGGTGCAGGGCGGCAGCATTGCCGTCGCGCTGCAGAACCAGTTGGCGCCGGGTGGCATGCCGGTGGTGTACTCGCCGGGACTGGGCTTCGTCCTGACCGCCGTGGTCGCGCTGACCGCGGGCACCATCTTCCTGATGTGGCTGGGCGAGCAGGTGACCGAGCGTGGCGTCGGCAACGGCGTGTCGCTGATCATCTTCGCCGGTATCGTCGCGGGCCTGCCGGGTGCCGTGCTGACCACCCTGGAAGCCTTCCAGACGGGTACGCTCAACGCCATCTCGCTGATCATCATCGTGCTGGTGGTATTTGGCTTCACCTTCTTCGTGGTGTTCGTGGAACGCGGCCAGCGCCGCATCACCGTGAACTACGCGCGTCGCCAGGGTGGTCGCAGCGCGTACATGAACCAGACCTCGTTCCTGCCGCTGAAGCTCAACATGTCGGGCGTCATCCCGCCGATCTTCGCCTCCAGCATCCTGGCCTTTCCGGCCACGCTGGCGATGTGGTCCGGCCAGAACGGCGCGACGACCTGGCTGCAGCGCATCACCCAGGCGCTCGCCCCGGGCGAACCGCTGCACATGATTGTGTTCGCGGCGATGATCATCGGTTTCGCGTTCTTCTACACGGCGCTGGTGTTCAACTCGCAGGAAACCGCGGAGAACCTGAAGAAGTCGGGCGCGCTGATTCCGGGCATCCGTCCGGGCAAGGCCACGGCCGACTACGTCGATGGCGTGCTGACCCGCCTGACCGCGGCCGGTTCGCTGTACCTGGTGGCGGTGTGCCTGTTGCCGGAAGTGATGCGGACCCAGCTGGGTACCTCGTTCTACTTCGGCGGCACCTCGTTGCTGATCGTGGTGGTGGTGGTGATGGACTTCATCGCGCAGGTCCAGGCGCACCTGATGTCCCACCAGTACGAAAGCCTGCTGAAGAAGGCCAATTTGAAGGGTGGTTCCCGCGGCGGTCTTTCGCGCGGATAATCGCCTCCTGGCGCGGAAGCCATCCGCGCGGCCGGCCCTCCGGGGCCGGACCAACCAAAAGGGCGGCCCGGGCGGCGATCTCGCGCACGGGTGTGGAGCAGCCGGTCCCGCGCCAGAGTAGCGCGGGCGGGGCAGGGCTCCGGGGGCGACCCCGGGCCAGGCACCAGGCAGCTTCCGGCGCCGGAGCATGGGCACACTCCCCATGCCGGGCTTCGTGCCGACCCCCGGGTCGGCGCGGGCTTCCCAGTAACCCGAGATCTTGCTAAAATTTCCAGTTCACTCCGTCCGTCTGCCTGTTTTCCGTCTTGGAAAGGGGGCCTGCCGGGCCATCAAACACAGTTGGAGACCGCGTCATGGCGCGTATTGCAGGTGTCAACCTGCCTGCCCAGAAGCATGTCTGGGTCGGTTTGCAAAGCATCTACGGCATTGGCCGTACCCGTTCCAAGAAGGTCTGCGAAGCCGCTGGCGTCGCCGTGACCACCAAGATCCGCGACCTGTCGGAGCCGGAAGTCGAGCGCCTGCGCGCCGAAGTCGGCAAGTACGTGGTCGAAGGCGACCTGCGCCGTGAAGTAGGCATCGCGATCAAGCGCCTGATGGACCTGGGCTGCTATCGCGGCCTGCGCCATCGCCGCGGCTTGCCGCTGCGCGGCCAGCGTACCCGCACCAACGCCCGTACCCGCAAGGGTCCGCGCAAAGCCATCAAGAAGTAAGGGGCGACCATCATGGCCAAGCCAGCTGCTGCCAAAGTCAAGAAGAAGATCAAGCGCGTCATCACCGACGGCGTCGCCCACGTCCACGCTTCTTTCAACAACACCATCGTCACCATCACCGATCGCCAGGGCAACGCGCTTTCCTGGGCGACCTCCGGTGGTGCCGGTTTCCGCGGCTCGCGCAAGTCGACGCCGTTTGCCGCGCAGGTCGCCGCCGAAAAGGCCGGTCGTGCTGCGCTGGATTACGGCGTGAAGTCGCTGGAAGTCCGCATCAAGGGCCCGGGTCCGGGCCGCGAGTCCGCCGTTCGTTCGCTGAACAACGTCGGCTACAAGATCACCAACATCATCGACGTGACGCCAATCCCGCACAACGGGTGCCGTCCGCCGAAGAAGCGTCGCGTCTAAGGGGGCGATAAGAAATGGCTCGTTATATCGGTCCTACCTGTAAGCTCGCGCGCCGCGAAGGCGCCGACCTCTCCCTGAAGAGCCCGGCCCGTGCGCTGGACTCCAAGTGCAAGCTGGAGCAGAAGCCCGGCCAGCACGGCGCCGCGCGCAAGGGCAAGCTTTCCGACTACGCCACCCAGCTGCGCGAGAAGCAGAAGGTCAAGCGTATCTACGGCCTGCTGGAGCGCCAGTTCCGCAACTACTACAAGAAGGCCTCGACCAAGAAGGGCAACACCGGCGAGAACCTCCTGCAGTTGCTGGAAACCCGCCTGGACAACGTGATCTACCGCATGGGCTTCGCCGTGACCCGTCCGGCCGCCCGCCAGCTGGTCTCGCACCGTGGCGTGCTGGTCAACGGCAAGCCGGTCAACCTGCCGTCCTACCAGGTCAAGGCCGGTGACGCGATTGCCCTGTCCGAGCGTGCCCAGAAGCAGCTGCGCGTGCAGGAGTCGCTGACCCTGTCCGAACAGCTCGACCTGAGCCCGTCCTGGATCGAAGTCGACGCGAAGAAGTTCAGCGGCGTGTTCAAGGCCGTGCCGGAACGTTCCGACCTGCCTGCGGACATCAACGAAGCGCTGATCGTCGAGTTGTACTCGAAGTAATTCATTCACGCACCCCCGATGCCCCCGTCGGGGGTTTGCAGGAGACAAAGCAACATGACGGGTATCACTCAGCAAGTGCTGCGCCCCCGCGGCCCGCAGATCGAGCGTCTGACCGACAACCGTGCCAAAGTGGTCATCGAGCCGCTGGAGCGCGGTTACGGCCATACGCTCGGCAATGCGCTGCGCCGCGTGCTGCTCTCGTCCATTCCCGGCTTCGCGATCACCGAAGTCGAGATCGACGGCGTGCTGCACGAATACAGCACCATCGAAGGCCTGCAGGAAGACGTGCTGGAAGTCCTGCTGAACCTCAAGGATGTGGCCATCCGCATCCACACCGGTGACTCCTCGACCCTGACCCTGAGCAAGCAGGGCCCGGGCGTGGTGACCGCCGCGGACATCAAGACCGATCACAACGTCGAAATCCTCAACCCGGACCTGGTCATCTGCACCCTGACCAAGGACACCGCGCTGAACATGCGCCTGAAGATCGAGCGTGGTTTCGGCTATCAGCCGGCTGCCGCGCGTCGTCGTCCGGATGAAGAGACCCGCAGCATCGGCCGCCTGGTGCTGGACGCCTCGTTCTCGCCGGTCCGCCGCGTTGCCTATGCCGTGGAAGCCGCGCGCGTGGAGCAGCGTACCGACCTGGACAAGCTGGTCCTGGACATCGAAACCAACGGCACGATCGACGCCGAGGAAGCCGTGCGCACCGCGGCCGATATCCTGAGCGATCAGCTGTCGGTGTTCGGCGACTTCACCCATCGCGACCGCGGCGCCGCCAAGCCGGCCAGCAGCGGCGTGGATCCGGTGCTGCTGCGTCCGATCGACGATCTGGAGCTGACCGTGCGTTCGGCCAACTGCCTCAAGGCCGAGAGCATCTACTACATCGGCGACCTGATCCAGAAGACCGAAGTCGAACTGCTCAAGACCCCGAACCTCGGCAAGAAGTCGCTGACCGAGATCAAGGAAGTCCTGGCGCAGCGCGGCCTGTCCCTGGGCATGAAGCTGGAGAACTGGCCGCCGGCCGGTGTCGCCCAGCACGGCATGCTCGGCTGATACGCCACACGCAGCATCGCAGTACCCCGCGCCTCCGGGCGCGGGTAGTGACAAGCAGCAACGTCGACGGGCCTGAAGGCCCGCGACGGTTTCCGGCCACGGAGCACAGGCCGGTTCGGACCATCCGCAGTCCAAGTTCCAACGCCAGGATGGCGACAACGATGTCCAACAGTTCCAACATTCATCAGGAATCAAACCCATGCGCCACCAGAAATCCGGCCGCAAGTTCAGCCGCACCAGCGCCCATCGCGAAGCGATGTTCAGCAACATGGCTGCCTCGCTGATCAAGCACGGCCTCATCCGTACCACCCTGCCGAAGGCCAAGGAACTGCGCCGCGTCGCCGAGCCGCTGATCACCCTGGCCAAGGTCGACGGCGTCGCCAACCGCCGCCTCGCCTTCTCGCGCCTGCGCGACAAGGAAGCCGTGGGTACGCTGTTCACGACCCTCGGCCCGCGTTACCAGTCCCGTCCGGGCGGCTACCTGCGCATCCTCAAGTGCGGTTTCCGCGCTGGCGACAACGCGCCGATGGCCTACGTCGAGCTGCTGGACCGTCCGGAAGCCGCCGAGTAATCAGCAGCGCCCGACGACCCCGAAAAACCCCGGCAATGCCGGGGTTTTTTGTGCCTGCGAGCCCCATCTCCGGCTGCTGGGCGGATGAAGATGGGACCACCGATTCCCGGTCCGTCCAGGAATGCCCCAGCCTGCTGGCCGGGCGCGTGGCTGGAGGACGCGGGAACGGTTATGTGTGGCCGCGCCACGATGGAGAGAATCCGGAATTTGTTTTTGCCCTTCACGCGGTGATAATGCGGCCTGCCCCTTCGCCGTGAGCCTTCATGAACCCGTTCCGCTGGTCGTTCCGTGCGCAGTTCCTCCTCGGCTTCGTCATCTGTGCGGGCCTGCTTGCCTATGCGCTGTACCTGGAGCAAGTGCAGGGGTTGATTCCCTGTCCGCTGTGCACCTTCCAGCGTGGTGCGTTCGCCCTGCTGGGACTGGTGTTCCTGCTGGGCACGCTGCACTCGCCGAAGGCCTCGGGCGGGCGCGGGTTCTACGGCATCCTCGGACTGGCCGCCGCCGGCCTGGGCATCGGCATCGCCGGCCGCCACGTCTGGCTGCAGCACCTGCCGCCGGACCAGGTGCCCGCCTGCGGTCCCGACCTGGCCTACATGATGGAAGCCTTCCCGATGGGCGACGTGCTCCGGCAGGTCCTGACCGGGTCCGGGGAATGCGCCAAGGTCGACTGGGCGTTCCTGGGCCTGTCGATGCCGGGTTGGGCGCTGGTGTGGTTCGTGCTGCTGGCGCTGTGGGCGCTGCTGGCCGGCTTCAAGCGGCGCAAGTCCCGCTATTACTGAGGTTTGACGCGGCGCACCATTCTGTCACCATGGTGGACCGCACGAGGAATCCCCCATGAGCACCCCCGATCGCAATCTCCGCGCCGTCAGCCTGCCCGCGAACTGGGCTCCGGACAGCTGGCGCGGCAAGCCGGCGGTGCAGATGCCGACCTATCCGGATGCCGGGGGGCTGGCATCCGCGCTGGGTGAACTTCGCCAGTTGCCGCCGCTGGTGACTTCGTGGGAAATCTTCGCGCTCAAGAAGCAACTGGCGGAAGCGCAGGAAGGCAAGCGCTTCCTGCTGCAGGGCGGTGATTGTGCGGAGAGCTTCAGCGACTGCGAGTCCGGGCTGATTTCCAACCGCCTGAAAGTCCTGCTGCAGATGAGCCTGGTGCTGGTCCATGGCCTGCGCCTGCCGGTGGTACGGGTGGGCCGCTTCGCGGGCCAGTACGCCAAGCCGCGTTCGGCCGACACCGAGACCCGCGACGGCGTGACGCTGCCGAGCTACCGCGGCGATCTGGTCAACCAGCCCGAGTTCACCGCGGAAGCGCGGGTGCCGGATCCGCGTCGGATGATCAAGGCGCATGCGCGTTCGGCGATGACGATGAATTTCGTCCGCGCGCTGATCGACGGCGGCTTCGCCGACCTGCATCACCCGGAGTACTGGAACCTGAGCTGGGTCGGCTATTCGCCGTTGTCGGCCGAGTACCAGGACATGGTGCGCTCGATTGGCGACGCGGTGCGCTTCATGGAAACCCTGTCCGGTTCCGAGGTGCACAACCTCAACCGCATCGATTTCTACACTTCGCACGAAGCGCTGCTGCTGCCCTACGAAGAAGGGCTGACCCGCGAGGTGCCGCGCCAGTGGGGCTGGTTCAACCTGAGCACGCACTTCCCGTGGATCGGCATGCGTACCGCCGCCGTCGACGGTGCGCACGTGGAGTACCTGCGCGGCGTGCGCAATCCCATCGCGATCAAGGTCGGTCCGTCGGTATCGCCGGATCAACTGCTGCGCCTGATCGACGTATTGAACCCCGAAGACGAGCCGGGCCGGCTGACCTTCATCCATCGCATGGGGGCGATCCAGATTGCCGACAAGTTGCCGGCATTGCTGGAAGCAGTCCGCCGGGATGGGCGGCGCGTGCTGTGGGTCTGCGATCCGATGCACGGCAACACCGAGAGCACGTCCAACGGCTACAAGACCCGCCGGTTCGACAACATCCGCAGCGAAGTCGAGCAGTCCTTCGATCTGCATGCCGCGGCGGGCACCCGCCTGGGTGGCGTGCACCTGGAACTGACCGGCGAGGATGTCACCGAGTGCACGGGTGGCGCGCGCGAGCTGACCGACGCCGATCTGGAACGCGCCTATCGCTCGACGGTGGATCCGCGCCTGAACTACGAGCAGTCGCTGGAAATCGCGATGTCGATCGTGCGCAAGCAGAACCAGCTGGCGTCGCCGACGGGACGCTGAGCGCGCGGTTTTCCTTCAGGACCAGTGCGCGTGCATGCCACGCGCCGGCTGCGGGATGGACCATGAAGGCTCGCCCGCGAACATGCGGGCGAATTCGGATGCCGGGATGGGTGGACTGAACAGGTTGCCCTGCAGTTCGTCGCAGCCATTGGCGACCAGCCAGGCGAGCTGCGCCTGGGTCTCCACGCCTTCGGCCACCGTGCGGCACTGCAACTGGCCGGCCAGGCCGATGATGGCGCGGGTGATCGCGCCCTGGTTCGGCTCGGTGACGTCGCGGACGAACGACTGGTCGATCTTGAGCACATTGAAACCGTAGTTGCCCAGGTAGCTCAGGCTGGAGAAGCCGGTCCCGAAGTCATCGATGGCGATGCGCACACCGAGCGCCTTGAGCGCGCGCAGGATGCGGTCGGTGCGCTGCACGTCGCGCATCAGGGTGGTCTCGGTGACTTCCAGTTCCAGATGCTCGGCCGCCAGCCCGCTTTCTTCCAGCGCGGAGACGACGGTGTCGAGCAGCGTATCGGTGTCGAAGTTGGCGGCGGCCACGTTCACCGATACCCGGATCGGCGGCAGCCCGGCCTGCTGCCATTGCCGGCTCTGCCGACAGGCGGCGCGGATCGCCCATTGATCGAGATCCACGATCAGATTGGTTTCCTCGGCGATGGGCAGGAACTCACCGGGCAGCATCAGGCGCTCGCCACGCTTCCAGCGCACCAGCCCCTCGACGCCGACGATGCGCCCGCTCAGGCGATCAATCTGCGGCTGGTAATAGAGGATAAGGTCCCCGTTGCGCAGACTGCGGCGCAGGCTGCTCTCCAGTTCGATCCGCGCGTCCACGCTGGATGCCAACTCGCGGGTGTAGAAGCGGAAGGCATTGCGGCCGTTGCGCTTGGCCAGGTACATGGCCGCGTCCGAGCGCATCATCAGGGTGGGGGCGTCGTAGCCATCCTCGGGGAAAACACTGACGCCGATGCTGAAGGCCTGGTGCAGCTCGTGGGAGGCGACGGTATAGGGCGTACCGCCGATCGCCAGCAGCCGTTCCGCCACCAGGGCGACGCCGTCGCGGGTGACCACGTTGTCGAGCAGTACCACGAACTCGTCGCCGCCGGTCCGGTAGACCGTGCCGAGATTGCCGATATTGCGCTGGATGCGCTTGGCGACCTGCTGCAGCAACTGATCGCCGATGTGGTGGCCGAGTGCGTCGTTGACGTGCTTGAACAGATCCAGATCGATGAACAGCACCGCGACGCTGGTGCCGCGGTGGGTGGCGTTGGTGATCGACTGCGCCAGTGCCTCGTTGAGCTGGAGGCGGTTGGGCAGGGTGGTGAGGGAATCGTGGTGGGCCAGGTAGGCCATGCGCGCGCTGAGCGTGCGTTCCTCGGTGATGTCGCGCAGGACCATGACCGAACCCATGAGGCTTTCGTCGTGGCCGTACAGCGGCGAGTGCGAGCGCTTGACCAGCATCCGGCGTCCATCGCGGCGGACCAGTTCCAGATCGCCGGCCACCGACGCCGACGGCCCGGATTCCTCGTCCTCGTCGGACTCGACGGCCTGGCGCAACGGCAGCACTTTTTCCAGCGGAAGGCCGATGGCCTCGGGAAGGGTCCAGCCGCTGATCGCCTCCGCCGCCGGGTTCACGTAGGTGACCCGCCCGTCGGTGTCGGTGGTGACGACTGCTTCGCTGATCGAGGACAGGGTGACTTCGGCGCGCTCGGTGGCGTCGTGCAGGGCGTTTTCCAGCCGAGCCTTGTCCGAGATGTCGATCGCCATGACCAGGAAGCCGTTCACTTCGCCATCGTCACCGATGTCCGGCTTGTAGTAGACGTGCATCCGGCGGGGACCGGCGGACAGGGCGAAGGAGGTTTCGAAGTCCACGTCGCGGCCGGACAGCACCGCGTCGATGTAGGGACGGCGTCGCGCATAGTGTTCCTCGCCCAGCATCTCGCGGATCGGGATGCCCGGCGAATAGGGCTGGTGCCAGATCGGCAGATCCTGGCAGGCGCGGTTGAAGAACACCGTGCGTTCCTCGCGATCGTACTGGGCGATCATCGCCGGCAGCTTGTCGGTGATGCGCTTGAGGTGATCGCGCGCCAGGGAGATCTCGCGCTGGGCGCGTTTCTGCTCGCTGGTGTCGGTAGCCATCAGGTACCAGCCGGCGATGGCGCCATCGGTATCCACGTCGGGAACCAGGTACGCCTGGACCGGACGCTCCGGATCGCCGAGGCGGGTCTCCCACACCGCGCCATGATGGGGCGTGCTTTCCTCCACCGCCCGGCGCAGGTCATCGAGGAACGCGGGATTGCCGGCGTGGACATCCTCGATGGCGCGATCGGTCCATGGCGCGCCGCCCCCGAACCAGTCACGGGTGGCGCGATTGGTGAAACCGTAGCGGCGGTCGCGGCCGACATAGGCGATCAGCGCGGGCAGGTGATCGGCGACCGCGTCGAGCAGGGCCCGGCTGCGATGCTCCGCGCGTGCGAGGCTGCGCAACAGCAGGAAAATCAGCACGCCGAACGCCAGCCCGCAGACGGTCAGTGCGGCGATGGGCACCAGTCCGGGAATGGCGATCCGCGCCGGCGGCGAAATCAGGGTCAGTTCCCAGCTGCCGCCGAGGAAGTCCAGCTTGCGCACGTAGCGGAACGCGGGCTGCATGCCGGCGCCGTACCGCTCGCGCAGGCCGCTGCGCTCGAACACCACCAGCGGAGTGGCCGTGCCACGGGCCAACAGGCGCAGATCGAGCGGATCGCCGCCGGCTTCACCCGCGACTTCCTGCATGACCTGGGCCCAACCGAATCCCGCCGTCGCATAGCCGCGCAGATGGGTTTGCCGCACCCGGGCATCGGCGGCCAGCGGCATCGCGGTGTCGTAAACCGGCGAATACAGCAGGAAACCGGAACGGCCGGCATCGCCACGCGAGGTGTCGGTGAGGGATACCAGCGGCGCGATGCCCAACTGGCCGCTGTCCCGCGCACGCTGCATCGCCGCGCGACGCAGCGGCTCGGCGAACACGTCCTTGCCCAGCAGGCGCCGCATGCCCTCCTGTTCCGGATAAATCAGGTCGATCACGACATGCTCGTCGCGCACGCCATCCGGATGCAGGCGGAACCCGGCGCCGTGAATCGCGCGCTGGCGGGCGAGGTACGCCGGCAGGTCGTCGCCGGCCACCCGCCGTGCGAATCCCAGTCCGTGCACGCCGGCCGGCTGGTTGGGGATGCGCAGCCGGCGGACGAAGGTGTGGAAGCCGCCGGTGTCGAGCCCGGGCTGGGCTTCCAGCACCGCGGCGGCCGCGCGGACGGTGTCCTCGTAGGCATTCATGTGGGTGGCCAGGGCGGTGGCCATTGCGTCGGCGCGGGCATTGAAACGCGCGCGGGCACCCGTTTCGGCCTGCCGCCAGGCCATCACGCCGAACCACAGCGACAGCAGGACGGACAGGATCAGCACGCCCCACGCCAGCGAGTCCAAGCGCCGCCTGCGCTCGGCGGCGGCGAATCGCGAACTGCCCAAAGCGCGCAGTTCCGAGGCGCGTTGCGGATCAAGCTCCATCAGCGGTGTGGTCCGGTGGCGGCGCGTACGGGTCCGGCAATCATGCTACGCCGCACCCGCAGAGGTCGCCAGAACCCGCTTCACCTCCATCCTCAGCGCTTCGCATCGGAATCGCGGGTGTCCAGGGTCGGCCAGTACTCGGGGGGATTGCGGGCGCGGGTCAGTTGTTCGTAGGCGTAGCCCAGCTCGATCAGGCGGCCTTCGCTCCAGGCGGCGCCCATGAAAACGATGCCCAGCGGCAGGCCGTCGCTGTGCCCCATCGGTACGGTCAGGCTGGGATAGCCGGCCACCGCGGCGGCCCCGTAGCCGGCGCCGGGAAAGTGGTCGCCGGCCTTGTGATCGGTCAGCCACGCCGGTCCGGTCGCCGGGGCGATCAGGGCGTCGAGCTGCTGCGCCTTCAACGCCGCATCGATGCCTTCGGGACCGGCCAGCCGGCGGGCGAGACTGCGCGCGCGGATGTAGGCGGGGGCGCCGAGCCCGCCCTTGGCATTGGCCATCTCGAACAGCTCCTGGCCGAAGTAGGGCATTTCCGAGACCCGGTACTGCTGGTTGTAGCCAATCAGCTGCGACAGGGTCTTGACTGGTGCATCGTGACTGGCGAGATAGCGCTCCAGGCCCGCCTTGAACTCGTACAGCATGAGTTCCAGCTCGGCCTCGTCCCATTGGCCGTCGGTGGGAATCTCGGCGTCGACCACCGTCGCGCCGGCTTCGCGCATCACCTTGATCGCACCTTCCATCGCGGCGGCGGCGTCCGGGTGGATGGCCAGCTTGCTGCGCAGCACGCCGATGCGCGCACCCTTCAGGCCGTCGGGTTTCAGCCGTGCGTGATAGTCGAGGGTGACGTTCCATGCCGCATTGGTGGTGGCGGGATCGGCGGTGTCGCGGCCGGCCAGCGCGGTCAGCAACAGGGCCGCGTCGGAGACGCTGCGGGTCATCGGACCGGCGGTGTCCTGGCTGAACGAGATCGGGATGATGCCGTCGCGGCTGACCAGGCCGACGGTGGGCTTCAGGCCCACCAGGCCGCTGACCGCGGCCGGGCAGATGATGCTGCCGTCGGTTTCGGTGCCGATGGCGGCGGCGGCGAGGTTGGCCGATACCGCGACCGCGCTGCCGGAACTGGAACCGCAGGGATTGCGGTCCAGCACGTAGGGATTGCGGGTCTGGCCGCCGCGCGCGCTCCAGCCGGAAGAGGAATGGGTGGAACGGAAGTTCGCCCATTCGCTCAGGTTGGTCTTGCCGAGGATGACCGCGCCGGCTTCGCGCAGGCGGCGGACCAGGAAGGCGTCGGTGGCGGGCCGGAAATCTTTCAGCGCCAGCGAGCCGGCCGAATTCACCATCGGGGTGGCGTCGATGTTGTCCTTGAGCAGGATCGGGATGCCATGCAGCGGGCCGCGCACGGCGTTGTTCTTGCGCTCCACGTCGCGCAGCGCGGCTTCCTTCATCGCGTCGGGATTGATTTCGATGACCGAGTTCAACTGCGGCCCGGCCTTGTCGATCGCGGCGATGCGGTCCAGGTAGGCGCGGGTCAGGGTGCGGCTGTCGAGTTCGCCACGCTGCATGCGGCCCTGCAGGTCGTCGATATCCAGTTCGGCGTAGGCGAAGTCCGTCGGTGCCTCGGCCGGCGCGTTGGTGACGGCGGCGGGCTGGCGCTGGCAGGCGGCCAGCATCAGGGCGGCTGAAAGCAGCAGCGTTCGCGAACGCATGTGTTGGATTCCCCCGGTGAGCTAGCGTGAGGCTAGCAGGCCGGGAGGTGCTTTCAAACCCTGCGGCGCCTGCGCAGGTCGCGGCCGAGGATGTAAACCACGGCCAGATTGATCAGCAGCACCGCCCAGGTATGCCAGCCGGGATGATGGTAGAGCGCGTACAGATCCAGCGGCAGGTACAGGGCCGAGCCGACACAGCCCAGCCAGGAGGCCCAGGCGCGGGCCCGCCACAGGCCCCAGGCTTCGGCCAGGCGCATGGCGGCGTAAAGCACGACCACCAGCACGGCCAGGTGGACCGCTTCGGGATTGATGGCGTTGAGCACGGACGGCAGCGCGCCGTGCTGGGTGTCGAGGTGGAAGCGGGCAATCATCGCTTCCACCCAGTGGCGCAGCGGCTGCGGACCCAGCAACGCCAACCCGGTCGCCGCGGCCAGGGCCAGCACACCCTTCAGTCCCTCGAACAGGGCGATGATGTGCAGGCCCGGATGCGCCTTGGGATCCGGGTTATAGGGAGCGTCGGTCATCCTTCGCCGATCAGTCCATCGCCGATCAGGCGGCGCGCGAGGCGCGCTTGCGATCGCTTTCGGTCAGCATCTTCTTGCGCAGGCGGATTTCCTTCGGGGTGACCTCGACCAGTTCGTCGTCCTCGATGAAATCCAGCGCCTGCTCGAGCGTGTACTTGATGGCCGGGGTCAGCTTGATCGCGTCATCCTTGCCCGAGGCGCGCATGTTGGTCAGCGGCTTGGGCTTGATCACGTTGACGGTCAGATCATTGTCCTTGGAGTGGATGCCGACCAACTGGCCTTCGTACACGTTGTCGCCTTCGGCGGCGAACAGGCGGCCACGCTCTTCCAGCGGTCCCAGCGAATAGGCGGGGGTGACGCCGGGGGCATTGGCGATCATCACGCCGTTCTGGCGCTTGGCGATCGGGCCGGTTTCCTTCGGGCCGTAATGATCGAACACGTGGAACAGCAGGCCCGAACCCTGGGTGAGGGTGCGGAACTCGTTCTGGAAGCCGATCAGGCCACGCGCCGGAATCATGTAGTCCAGGCGCACGCGGCCCTTGCCGTCCGATTCCATGTTCTTCAGCTGCGCCTTGCGGGTGCCCAGCTTTTCCATCACGCCGCCCTGGTGCACTTCCTCGATGTCGACTACCAACTGCTCGACCGGCTCCATCAGCTGGCCGTCGATTTCCTTGATGATGACTTCCGGGCGCGAAACCGCCAGCTCGAAGCCCTCGCGGCGCATCGTTTCGATCAGCACGGACAGGTGCAGCTCGCCACGGCCGGAAACCAGGAACTTGTCGGCGTCGCCGGTTTCCTCGACCTTCAGCGCGACGTTGTGCAGGGTTTCGCGCTCCAGGCGCTCGCGGATCTGGCGGCTGGTGATGAACTTGCCGCCGCTGTGTTCCTTGCTGCCGGCGAACGGCGAATTGTTGACCTGGAAGGTCATGCTGATGGTCGGCTCGTCCACGGTCAGCGCCGGCAGCGCTTCCGGGGTATCCAGCGCGCACACCGTGTCGGAGATGCTCAGGTCCTGGATGCCGGCGATGGCGACGATGTCGCCGGCCTCGGCTTCCTCGACCTCGATGCGCTCCAGGCCCATGAAGCCCAGCACCTGCACGATCTTGCCCTGGCGCTTCTTGCCTTCGCGGTCGACGATGCTGACTGGCTGGTTCTTCTTGACCTTGCCGCGCTGGATGCGGCCGACGCCGATCAGGCCGACGAAGTTGTTGTAGTCGAGCTGGCTGATGCGCATCTGGAACGCGCCTTCCAGATCCACCGCCGGCGCCGGTACGTGCTTCATGATCGCTTCGTACAGCGGGGTCATGTCACCGTCGCGCGCGGCGTCGTCCAGGCTGGCGTAGCCATGCAGGGCCGAGGCGTACACGATCGGGAAATCCAACTGCTCGTTGGTGGCGCCCAGCTTGTCGAACAGGTCGAACACCTGGTCGATGACCCAGTCAGGGCGCGCGCCGGGGCGGTCGATCTTGTTGACCACCACGATCGGCTTGAAGCCCATCGCGAAGGCTTTCTGGGTGACGAAACGGGTCTGCGGCATCGGGCCGTCCATCGCATCGACCAGGATCAGCACCGAGTCGACCATCGACAGCACGCGCTCGACCTCGCCGCCGAAGTCGGCGTGTCCGGGGGTGTCGACGATGTTGATGCGGTTGCCCTGCCAGGTGATGGCGGTGTTCTTGGCCAGGATGGTGATGCCGCGTTCTTTTTCCTGGTCGTTGCTGTCCATCACCCGCTCGGCAAGCACCGTGCGCTCGGACAGGGTGCCGGACTGCTTCAGGAGGCAGTCGACGAGGGTGGTCTTGCCGTGGTCGACGTGGGCGACGATGGCGATATTGCGGAGATTCTGGATGGACATGCGGAAAAGCGCGCCAGGGCGCGCGCGGGGTCTGTGGAGGAATGGGGCGTATTATAACGGGTTACGCCCCCGCGATTAGCGTCCCGGGGTGTCCTGGCTGAATGCCGCCGGGGCTGGAAACGGTGCCAAGGGCCCCCAGATCCGGGCCGGACCCGGTTTCCGTACCCCGTGACCCCCTCAACCCCTGTCCTGCACCTGGAGTCTCCGATGTCCCTCATCGCCACCTTCGACACCTCCCGCGGCCCGATCAAGGTCGAGCTGTACCCCGACAAGGCCCCGCTGACGGTCGCCAATTTCGTCAACCTGGCCAAGCGCGGCTTCTACGACGGCCTGAACTTCCACCGGGTCATCGCCGATTTCATGATCCAGGGCGGCTGCCCGGAGGGCTCCGGCCGCGGCGGCCCCGGCTACCGGTTCGAGGACGAGACCAACAATGGCGTGCGCCATGAGCGCGGCGTGCTGTCGATGGCCAACGCCGGTCCCAGCACCAATGGCAGCCAGTTCTTCATCACCCACGTGGCGACCCCCTGGCTGGACGGCAAGCACACCGTGTTCGGCAAGGTCCTGGAAGGCCTGGACGTGGTCGACGCGGTCCAGCAGGGCGACCTGATCAACCGGCTCACCATCGAGGGCGACGCCGAGGCCGTGCTGGCTGCCAAGGCCGACCGCGTGGCCGAGTGGAACCGCTACCTGAGCGCCTGAGCCGCGCCGGTCCGTGTGCTCCCCCGGTCCGGGGGAGCCGCGGCTACGACCAAGGGAGGAGGCCGGGCCCTTCGATCCACCCCGGCCGGACCGGGGCGGCATGGTAAAATTCCGCGCCGCAAAAAACGGCGCACGCACGTTCCTCCCGCGAAACGTCCCCTTGCGAGGTAATGCAATGCCCCAGCTTGCCCGGCGCACCGGTCGCGCCAAGCCCAGCGCGATCATGGCGGTCGCGGAAAAGGCGAAGAAGCTCAAGGCCGAAGGCCGCGACATCATCAGCTTCTCGATCGGCGTACCGAACTTCCTGCCCGGCGACCACGTCTACGAGGCCGCCCGCAAATCGCTGGACAAGGACTCGGGCCAATACGGTTCCAACCGCGGCACCGATGCGCTGCTGGATGCGTTCCTGCACCACCTGGAAGGCAGCGGCCTGAGCGGATACACCCGCCGCAACATCGTCGCCGGCGTCGGCGCCAAGCACGTGCTGTACAACCTGGCCGAGGTGCTGCTGGACGAGGGCGACACCATCGCCTATCCGACCCCGTACTGGACCACCTACCAGGACATCGCCGACATCGTCGGCGCGGTGTCGCTGAAGCTGCCGTGCCCGCCGGAGCAGAACTACAAGCTCACCCCGGAACAACTGGACGCGGCGCTGGCACGAAAGCCCAAGGTGTTCCTGTTCAACAATCCGTCGAATCCGACCGGCATGGTCTATTCGAAGGACGAGGTGGCCGCGCTGGCCGAGGTGGTGGCGCGCCATCCGGATACCTGGATCCTGCTCGACGACATCTACAACCGGCTGGTGTTCGATGACGTGGGCTACCACAACTTCCTGCATTTCCGTCCGGAACTGCGCGAGCGCACCGTCGTCATCGACTCACTGTCCAAGACCTACGGCATGCCGGGCTGGCGCGTGGGCCTGATCGCCGCGCCGGAGAACGTCGCCCAGGCGTTGGTGGCGCTCAACTCCAACCACATCACCAACCTGCCGGAAGTGGTCACCGCCGCGGCGGTTGCCGCGCTGACCGGTCCGCAGGACATCCCGCAGCGCAAGTGTGCCGAGTTCGCCGGCAAGCGGGATCGCGTGCTGGCGGCGCTGGCGAAGATTCCCGGCGTGGTCTGCCCGCGTCCGGAAGGCGCGTTCTATGCGTTCCCGGACATCTCGGTCGCGTTCGGCAAGACCCATGACGGGATGGTCATCCACAACGACGTGGACTTCTGCAACGCCCTGCTGGATGCCAAGGGCGTGGCCTGCGTGCCGGGCTCGGCGTTCGGCGAGCCGCGCGCGCTGCGCATTTCCTACACCTGTGCCGACGACCAGCTGGATGAAGGCCTGTCGCGCATCCAGGCCTTCTTCGCCGAGCTCGCCTGAGCCCCGGCTTTCCTTTCCCTCGGAGACAACCCCATGAAGACCCCCGTCCGTGTTGCAGTCACCGGCGCCGCCGGCCAGATCGGCTACGCCCTGCTGTTCCGCATCGCTTCCGGCGAAATGCTCGGCAAGGACCAGCCGGTCATCCTGCAGTTGCTGGAGCTGCCGATCGACAAGGCCCAGGCCGCGCTGAAGGGCGTGATGATGGAACTGGAAGACTGCGCGTTCCCGCTGCTGGCCGGCATGGTCGGCACCGATGACCCGGAAGTGGCGTTCAAGGACGCCGACGTGGCCCTGCTGGTCGGCGCGCGTCCGCGCGGCCCGGGCATGGAGCGCAAGGACCTGCTGCTGGAGAACGCCAAGATCTTCACCGCCCAGGGCGCCGCGCTGAACAAGGTCGCCAGCCGCGACGTCAAGGTGCTGGTGGTCGGCAACCCGGCCAACACCAACGCCTACATCGCCATGAAGTCGGCTCCGGATCTGCCGGCGAAAAATTTCACCGCGATGCTGCGCCTGGATCACAACCGCGCGCTGAGCCAGCTCGCCAACAAGGCCGGCGTGGCCGTGGGCGACATCGAGAAGCTGGTGGTGTGGGGCAACCACAGCCCGACCATGTACCCGGACTACCGCTTCGCCACCGCCAACGGCGTGTCGCTGAAGGACAAGATCAACGACGCCGACTGGAACGCCAACGCGTTCATCCCGCAGGTCGGCAAGCGCGGCGCCGCGATCATCGAGGCGCGTGGCCTGTCCTCGGCCGCTTCCGCCGCCAACGCCGCCATCGACCACATTCGTGACTGGGTGCTGGGCAGCAACGGCAAGTGGGTGACCATGGGCGTGCCGTCCGACGGCAGCTATGGCATCCCGGAAGGCGTCATCTACGGCGTGCCGGTGATCACCGCCAACGGCGAATACACCCGCGTGGAAGGCCTGGAAGTGGACGCGTTCAGCCGCGCCGCGATGGACAAGACCCTGGCCGAGCTGGAAGAAGAGCGTGCCGGCGTGGCGCATCTGCTGGGCTGAGTCTTTCGCCCGGAGGGCATCGGAAACGCCGGGCTTAGCCCGGCGTTTTTCGTTCTTGCCTGCGACATGCGCAGGCCGGTGTCGTCACCACGCTTTCAATGAAGCGGCTCGCCGACTGTGATATACGTTCCCGCGCGACTCGGACCGGGAGTGAGGGATGCGCTTGCGAGGGCTTGTCACGGGATTGATGCTTGCCGTATGGGGTATGCCGGCCATCGCGCAGGAGTTAGTTCCGGCGCCGGTGACCGCCGCTGGATACGACACGCCCTGCGACCCGCTCATGGCGAGGTTCCTGCCGGGGGAGTTCAACTATTGCCTGGGACGGCGCGCTTGGCTGCGCGGCCGGTACGAGTACGCGATCGAGATGCTGGAACTGTCCGCAGCCTGGGGCAGCAAGCCCGCGCAACAGCTGCTGGGCCTCATCTATTTCAATGGTGAAAACGTCGAGCAGGATCGGCCGCTCGGCCTGGCGTGGTTCAGCCTGTCGGCGGAACGGGGAGACTCCTGGCGGACGGGACTCCTGCGGTCGGCCTTGCAGAAAGTTTCACCCGAAGAGAAACGCGAGGCGGAGTGGATACGGCAGGGGCTGAAGGCAAGGTATGCCGACGAGGTGGCGGCCAAGCGCGCGGACGTTCGGTTCCAGCGCGAAATGAACCGTTTCAGGGGCAACCCCGCATACGGCACCGGTACCTGCCTTGGTAGCACGGTCGCCGGCCAACTCGCCATTCACAGCGCCCTGACGCCGGGTTCGATGACCACGGGTTGCAGTCTGATGGGCGAAGAGCGGATGGCGCAGTCACTTGAAGTGCGCCGCGACCACCTGTTGCTCGGCTGGAAAGGCAAGGTCGAAGTCGGCCCGCTGGAGCCCGTGGAAAAGCCCTGAGCGATAGCGGTCAAGCCCATGCGACCAAGGTCGCAGGGCGCGGGTGCCCGCACGGATCTATGCTTGTTGATGTCTCTGCGGCCGGGAGAGGCCATGCGGTACGAAGACGTCTATCGCCGGTCGGTCGACGAACCGGAAGCGTTCTGGGGAGAGGAGGCGAAAGCCATCCATTGGCATGTGCCGCCTCGGCAGATCCTCGACTATTCGCGGCCGCCGTTCCGGCGCTGGTTCGTCGGCGGGCAGACCAATCTCTGCTACAACGCGGTGGATCGGCACCTGGCCGAACGCGCCGATCAGCTGGCGCTGGTGGCGGTGTCGACCGAAACCAACGTCACCCGCGAAATCAGCTACCGCGAACTGCATCGCGAGGTGAATGCCTTCGCCGCCATTCTCCAGCGCCTCGGGGTTGGGCGCGGCGATCGGGTGGTCATCTACATGCCGAACATGGCCGAAGCGGTGTTCGCGATGCTTGCCTGCGCACGCATCGGCGCGATCCACTCGGTGGTGTTCGGCGGATTTGCCGCGCACAATCTGGCGCTGCGCATCGACGACGCGCAGCCCAAACTGCTGATCGCCGCCGACGCCGGCATGCGCGGTGGCAAGGTCATTCCGTACAAGGCATTGGTGGACGAGGCTTGTGCCAAGGCAGCGACGCCACCGCGGAAAGTGCTGATCGTTTCGCGCGGGCTGGATCCGGCCGAACCGAGGGTGGCCGGACGCGACGAGGACTATGCGACGCTGCGCGAGGCCGTCGGGGAGGCGCAGGTGGAGGTGGAATGGCTGGAATCCAACGAACCCAGCTATCTGCTGTACACCTCGGGCACCACCGGCAAGCCCAAGGGCGTGCAGCGCGATGTCGGCGGCTACGCGGTCGCGCTGGCGCTGTCGATGCGCACGGTATTCGATGTCGCGCCGGGGCAGGTGATGTTCTCCACCTCCGACGTGGGCTGGGCGGTCGGCCATTCTTACAATGTGTACGGGCCGTTGATCGTCGGCGCCACGTCGGTGCTGTACGAAGGGCTGCCGTTCCACCCGGACGCGGGCATCTGGTGGTCGCTGTGCGAGAAGTACGGCGTGCGCACGATGTTCTCCTCACCGACCGCGATCCGCGTGTTGAAGAAACATGATGTGGATTTCATCCGCCGCCACGATCTGTCGAAGCTGCAATACCTGTTCCTGGCCGGCGAGCCGCTGGACGAACCCACCGCGCACTGGATCAACGATGCGCTGGGCAAGCCGATCATCGACAACTACTGGCAGACCGAGACCGGCTGGCCGGCACTGACGCTGCTGCCGGGCCTGGACATGAAGCCGGTCAAATTCGGTTCTCCCGGCTTTCCCAACCTCGGTTACCGGATGAAGGTGATCGACGAGAACACCGGCGCGGAGGTGGGACCGGGCGAGAAGGGCGTGCTGGTCATGCAGCCGCCGCTGCCGCCGGGATGCATGACCACCCTCTGGAACGACGACGCCCGCTTCCTGTCCAGCTACTTCAGCCACTTCAAGGAACTGTTGTACAGCTCGCTGGACTGGGCCATCCGCGATGAAGAGGGCTACACCTTCATCCTGGGCCGCACCGATGACGTCATCAACGTCGCCGGGCATCGGCTGGGCACCCGTGAAATCGAGGAATCGGTGTCTGGTTTTCCGGCGGTCGCGGAGGCCGCTGTGATCGGCGTCAGCGACGAATTGAAGGGTCAGGTGCCGGTGGTGTTCGCCACGTTGCGGCAGGCGACCGAAGAACCGCACGAGCGCGTGCACGCCGCCGAAGGCATGCGCCGCACCGTCGAGCAGAGCCTGGGCGCGGTGGCGCGGCCGGCGCGCGTCTACATCGTCAACGCGTTGCCCAAGACCCGATCCGGCAAGCTGCTGCGCCGTTCCCTGCAGGCGCTGGCGCAGGGCGCGGATCCCGGAGATCTTTCCACCCTGGATGATCCGAACGCGCTGGAGGAAGTGAAAAAGGCGCTGCAGCGCGGACCCGAGGCCGGCGGCTGAGGTCCGTTCAAGCCTCGGCCGCCGGCGGCACGCCGGCATAGCTGGCACGGGGACGGATCAGCCGTCCCTGCGCTTGCTGTTCCAGCGCATGTGCCAGCCAGCCGGCCAGCCGCGCCGCGGCGAACATCACCAGCGCCGGCGTGGCGGGCAGGGCATTGGCGTGGCAGATGGCCGCCAGGGTGAAATCGACATTGGGGCGCAACCCGTTGATGTCCCCGGTGGCGCTGATCACCGCCTCCATCCGCTGCATCACCGGCATATCCGCGTGCTGTCGGCGCAGGCGTGCCAGCAGCTCCGTCGCACGGGGATCGCCATGCGGATAGAGCGCGTGGCCGAAGCCCGGCAGATCCTCGCCCTGCTGCCAGCGCGCGGCGATGAAGTCGCGTGGCGATTCCGCCGCGCAGGCCGCCTCTATCAGCGCGTAGGCGCGCGCGGTGGCGCCGCCATGGCGCGGGCCGGACAGCGCGGCCAGGCCGCTGCAGACGGTCGCATGCAGATGCGCGCCGGTCGAGGCGACCACGCGTGCGGCGAACGCGGACACGTTGAGCTCGTGCTCGGCGCACAGCACCAGCGCCGCGCGCACGGTATCGGCGAAGCCTTCGTCGTCCGGTTTCCACGCCTGCGCCAGCAACTGGTGGACCGGTCCCGCGGAAGGCGGGCGTGCCACCAGCAGCGCCGCGTTGTGGCGCAGCAGGGTGGCGGCGATTTCATGGCGGACGAGCGCGGTGGAACCCGTGGCCTGGCGCACGTCCAGCGCCAGCAGTGGAATCGCCGACATCGCGCGCGCAAGCGGCGGCAGCGCGGTGTCGCCGGCGATGGGGTCGACGTGCGTGGGCCAATGCGCGTCGAGGTCCGCCGCGAAGGGATCCTGCTCGCCGCAATCCCACAGCAGCCGCGCGGCGTCCTCCAGGGTGGCGCCGTCGCGCACCGCCGCGACCGCAGAACGTCCGCGGTAGTAGGGGCCGTCCGGGCGGATCAGCGAGATCCGCGTCTCCAACACCGGCAGGCCACGATCCAGGCTCTGGGCCGCGCCCCGGGCGGCGCCGCGGCCGGCGCGCTTGCGCTGCGCCAGTCGGTCCACGTCCCGACGCAGGTACAGCCGGCTGCGATGGTCGGGGCCCGGCCGCGATTCGATCAGCCCGCGGCTGACGTAGGCATACAGGGTCGCCTGGCTGATGCCGAGCAGGCGGCAGGTGTCCTGGGCTGAGAGCAGGTCGGTGTCCATGGCGGATAGATTGATTGATTTGATCAAGATTGATCAACCCGAGCGATGGTGCAAGATTGTGCGCCGCCGGTGCGCGTACCCTTCGCGTACCCCCGGCCCGCTCCGCCGAGGAACGGGCGCCATCCGCTTCCGCAGGAGACATGCATGAGCAACGCATCCGCCGGCGCGCACTTTCGCGCCGCGATCGCCGAGGAATCCCCGCTGCAGGTGATGGGCGCCATCACCGCCTACGCCGGCCTGATGGCCCGCCGGGTCGGCTACAAGGCGCTGTACCTGTCCGGCGGCGGGGTCGCCGCCAACTCGCTGGGCATGCCCGATCTGGGCATCAGCACGATGGAAGACGTGCTCACCGACGCGCGTCGCATCGTCGACGCCACCGGCCTGCCGTTGCTGGTCGACATCGATACCGGCTGGGGCGGCGCGTTCAACATCGCGCGCACCATCCGTTCGTTCGAGCGCGTCGGAGTGGCCGCCGTGCACATGGAGGACCAGGTGGGCCAGAAGCGCTGCGGCCACCGTCCCGGCAAGGAAGTCGTATCGAAGGACGAGATGGTCGATCGGGTCAAGGCGGCGGTCGACGCGCGCGGCGATGACGGCTTCGTGATCATGGCGCGCACCGACGCGGCCGCCGTCGAGGGCATCGACGCGGCCATCGAGCGCGCGGTGGCGTACGTGGAGGCCGGCGCCGACATGATCTTCCCCGAAGCCATGAAGACGCTGGACGACTACCGCCGCTTCAAGGCGGCGGTGAAGGTGCCGATCCTGGCCAACCTGACCGAATTTGGCTCCACCCCGTTCTTCACCGTCGACGATCTGCGCAGCGCGGACGTGGACATCGCGCTGTACTGCTGCGGCGCCTACCGCGCCATGAACAAGGCCGCGCTGAATTTCTACGAGACCGTGCGCCGCGAAGGCACCCAGAAGAACATCATCGACACCCTGCAGACGCGCGCTGAGCTCTACGACTACCTTGGCTACCACGCCTACGAGGACAAGCTCGACGCGCTGTTCGCGAAGCAGGGCGAGGCCTGAACCCGGCGACGGGACGCGATGATCGCGCCCCGTGGCTTCCGCAAGAATCGCGGGGCGGATTCCGCTCCATCGCATGACAAGACATCGGGAGGCAGCAATGAGTGAACCCACCCCAGCCACCGGCTTCAAGCCGAAGAAGTCCGTCGCCCTCAGCGGCACCGCCGCCGGCAACACCGCGCTGTGCACGGTCGGCCGCAGCGGCAACGATCTGCATTACCGCGGTTACGACATCCTCGACATCGCCACCACCAGCGAATTCGAGGAAGTCGCTTACCTGCTGGTCCACGGCAAGTTGCCCAACCGCGCCGAACTGGCCGGCTACAAGGCCAAGTTGAAGTCGCTGCGCGGCATTCCCGCCTCGGTCAAGGCCACGCTGGAGCAACTGCCGCCGTCGGCCCATCCGATGGACGTGATGCGTACCGGTGTCTCGGTGCTCGGCTGCGTGTCACCGGAAAAGGATGATCACAATCATCCGGGCGCGCGCGACATAGCCGACAAGCTGATGGCGTCGCTGGGTTCCATGCTGCTGTACTGGTACCACTACAGCCACAACGGCAAGCGCATCGACGTGGAGACCGATGACGATTCCATCGGCGGCCACTTCCTGCACCTGCTGCACGGCGAGAAGCCACGCGACTCGTGGGTGCGCGCGATGCACACCTCGCTGATCCTGTACGCCGAGCACGAGTTCAACGCCTCCACCTTCACCGCGCGCGTCATCGCCGGCACCGGCAGCGACATGCATTCCTGCATCACCGGCGCCATCGGCGCGCTGCGTGGGCCCAAGCACGGCGGCGCCAACGAAGTCGCGTTCGAAGTGCAGAAGCGCTACGAGACCCCGGACGAGGCCGAGGCCGACATCAAGGCGCGGGTCGAACGCAAGGAAGTGGTCATCGGCTTCGGCCATCCGGTCTACACCGTCGGCGATCCCCGCAACGACGTGATCAAGCAGGTGGCGAAGGACCTGTCCGAGGAGCAGCAGAGCACCAAGATGTACGCCATCGCCGAGCGCCTGGAAGCGGTGATGTGGGACATCAAGAAGATGTTCCCCAACCTGGACTGGTTCAGCGCGGTGAGCTACCACATGATGGGCGTGCCGACCGCGATGTTCACCCCGCTGTTCGTGATCGCCCGCACCAGCGGCTGGAGCGCGCACGTCATCGAGCAGCGCATCGACGGCAAGATCATCCGCCCCAGCGCCAACTACACCGGTCCCGAGAACCTGGCGTTCGTGCCGATCGACCAGCGTTGACCCCAGCGGCGCCCGCGTTTCCCGGTTTGACCGGGAAAGGCAGGCGTCCCCGGACGTCCCCGATCCCGACCGCCGCCAGCCACGCCGACGCGAAGCCATGAACACCGACTACCGCAAAGCCCTGCCGGGCACTTCCCTGGACTACTTCGACGCGCGCGCCGCGGTCGACGCCATCGCGCCCGGCGCCTATGACCGGTTGCCGTACACCTCGCGGGTGCTGGCGGAAAACCTGGTGCGCCGCTGCGATCCGGCCACCCTGGGCGATTCGCTGAAGCAGCTGATTGAACGCCGCCGCGACCTGGATTTCCCCTGGTTCCCGGCGCGGGTGGTCTGCCACGACATCCTCGGCCAGACCGCGCTGGTGGATCTGGCCGGCCTGCGCGACGCGATCGCCGACAAGGGCGGCGACCCCGCCAAGGTCAATCCGGTGGTGCCGGTGCAGTTGATCGTCGATCACTCGCTGGCGGTGGAATGCGGCGGCTACGACCCGGATGCGTTCGCCAAGAACCGCGCCATCGAGGACCGCCGCAACGAGGATCGCTTCCATTTCATCGACTGGACCAAGCAGGCGTTCCGCAACGTCGACGTGATCCCGCCGGGCAACGGCATCATGCACCAGATCAACCTGGAGAAGATGTCGCCGGTGATCCAGGCGCGCGATGGCGTGGCCTTCCCCGACACCTGCGTGGGCACCGACAGCCACACGCCGCACGTCGACGCCCTGGGCGTGATCGCCATCGGCGTCGGTGGCCTGGAAGCGGAGAACGTGATGCTGGGCCGCGCATCGTGGATGCGCCTGCCCGACATCGTCGGCGTCGAACTGACCGGACGCCCGCAGCCGGGCATCACCGCCACCGACATCGTGCTGGCGTTGACCGAATTCCTGCGCAAGCAGAAGGTCGTGGGCGCCTACCTGGAGTTCCGCGGCGAAGGTGCGGCGGCGCTCACGCTGGGCGACCGGGCGACGATTTCCAACATGGCGCCGGAGTACGGCGCCACCGCGGCGATGTTCTTCATCGACGCGCAGACCATCGATTACCTGACCCTGACCGGGCGCGAGGAAGCGCAGGTCCGGCTGGTCGAGACCTATGCGAAGACTGCCGGCCTGTGGGCCGACAGCCTGAAGGACGCCGAGTACGAGCGCGTGCTGCATTTCGATCTGTCCAGCGTGGTGCGCAACATGGCCGGTCCGTCCAATCCGCATGCGCGGGTGGCGACCGCCGATCTGGCCGAGCGTGGCATCGCGGTGGGCCTGGAGCAGGCGCGGGCGCAGGAGGCGCAAGGCCTGATGCCGGATGGCGCGGTGATCATCGCGGCCATCACCAGCTGCACCAACACCAGCAACCCGCGCAACGTCATCGCCGCCGCGCTGCTGGCGCGCAACGCCAACCGCGTGGGGCTGACGCGCAAGCCGTGGGTGAAGTCCTCGCTGGCGCCGGGCTCCAAGGCGGTCGCGCTGTATCTGGACGAGGCAGGATTGACGTCGGAACTGGAGAAGCTGGGCTTCGGCGTGGTCGCCTTCGCCTGCACCACCTGCAACGGCATGTCCGGCGCGCTGGATCCGGCGATCCAGCAGGAAATCATCGACCGCGATCTGTACGCGACGGCGGTGCTCTCGGGCAACCGCAACTTCGACGGCCGCATCCATCCCTACGCCAAGCAGGCTTTCCTGGCCTCGCCGCCGCTGGTGGTGGCCTACGCGATCGCCGGCACGGTCCGCTTCGACATCGAGAAGGACGTATTGGGTGTTTTCGAGGGACGCGAGATCCGCCTGAAGGACATCTGGCCGGGCGACGCGGAAATCGATGCGGTGGTGCGCGCGGCGGTGAAGCCGGAACAGTTCCGGCGCGTCTACAACCCGATGTTCAACGTGCGGGTGGAAAACGGCGAGCGGGTCAGTCCGCTGTACGACTGGCGTCCGATGAGCACCTACATCCGCCGCCCACCCTACTGGGAAGGCGCGCTGGCCGGCGAGCGTACCCTGCGCGGCATGCGCCCGCTGGCGGTGCTGCCGGACAACATCACCACCGATCATCTGTCGCCGTCCAACGCGATCCTGCTGGACAGCGCGGCCGGCGAATACCTGGCGAAGATGGGCCTGCCGGAAGAGGACTTCAATTCCTACGCCACCCACCGTGGCGATCACCTGACCGCGCAGCGCGCGACCTTCGCCAATCCGAAGCTGTTCAACGAGATGGTGCGCAACCCGGACGGCAGCGTGAGGCAGGGTTCGCTGGCGCGGGTCGAGCCGGAAGGCCACGTGATGCGCATGTGGGAGGCGATCGAGACCTACATGGAGCGCAAGCAACCGCTGATCATCGTCGCCGGCGCCGACTACGGCCAAGGGTCGTCGCGCGACTGGGCGGCCAAGGGCGTGCGCCTGGCGGGCGTGGAAGCGATCGTCGCCGAGGGCTTCGAGCGTATCCACCGCACCAACCTTATTGGCATGGGCGTGCTGCCGCTGGAGTTCCAGCCCGGCACCACCCGGCTGACCCTGGGCATCGACGGCACCGAGACCTTCGACGTGATCGGCGAGCGCCGGCCGCAGGCGACGCTCACCCTGGTGATCCACCGCCGCGACGGCGGGCGCGTGGAAGTGCCGGTGACCTGCCGCCTGGACAGCGACGAGGAGGTCTCCATCTACGAGGCCGGCGGCGTGCTCCAGCGCTTCGCCCAGGACTTCCTGGAGTCGGCGCAGGCGGCGTGACGTCGCCTTCCGGCAATCGCGCTAGATTGGGCGGACCATCCCCGAGAGACCACCGACATGTCGAACGAGACCGGAACCGTCCGCCTGCACCGCGTCCTGCGCGCGCCCCCGGAGCGCGTCTACCGCGCCTTCCTGGATCCGGACGCGATGGTGAAGTGGCTGCCGCCGCATGGGTTCACCGGCAAGGTCCACCACATCGACCCGGTGGTCGGCGGCACCTACCGGATGTCGTTCACCAACTTCGGCACCGGTTCCAGCCACGCCTTCGGCGGCACCTACCGTGAACTGGTGCCGGGCGAGCGCATCCGCTACGACGATCAGTTCGAGAATCCGGCGCTGCCGGGCACGATGCAGGTCAGCGTGTCGCTCAAGGCGGTGGCCTGCGGCACCGAGATCAGCATCGTGCAGGAAGGCATCCCCGCGATGATTCCGGTGGAGTTCTGCTATCTCGGCTGGCAGGAATCGCTGGGCCTGCTCGCCAACGTGGTCGAACCCCAGATTCCCGACAACCCCTGACAGAACATCGAGACGTCCATGCCGCACGCGCCCCAGATCCGAATCCCCGCCACCTACATGCGCGGAGGCACCAGCAAGGGCGTGTTCTTCCGCCTGCAGGACCTGCCCGAATCCGCGCGCGTGCCGGGCGCGGCGCGCGATGCGCTGATGCTGCGGGTGATTGGCAGTCCGGATCCCTACGGCAAGCAGATCGACGGCATGGGCGGGGCCACCTCGAGCACCAGCAAGACGGTGATCCTGGCGGAGAGCGAACGGCCCGATCACGATGTCGACTACCTGTTCGGCCAGGTGTCCATCGACAGCGCCTTCGTCGACTGGAGCGGCAACTGCGGCAACCTGTCGGCGGCGGTGGGTTCGTTCGCCATCGCGGGTGGACTGGTGGACGCCGCGCGCATTCCGCGCGATGGCCTCTGCACGGTACGGATCTGGCAGTCGAACATCGGCAAGACCATCGTCGCGCACGTGCCGATCACCGACGGGCAGGTTCAGGAGACCGGCGACTTCGAGCTGGACGGGGTGACCTTTCCGGCCGCGGAGGTGCAACTGGAGTTCCTGGATCCGGCCGACGAGGGCGAAGGCGAGGGCGGTGGCGCGATGTTCCCCACCGGCCACCTGGTCGACGAACTGGACGTGCCGGGCGTGGGCAGGTTCCCCGCCACGCTGATCAACGCCGGCATCCCGACCATCTTCGTCAACGCCGCCGACATCGGCTACACCGGCACGGAACTGCAGGACGCCATCAACGGCGATGCGAAGGCGCTGGCGATGTTCGAAACCATCCGCGCGCATGGCGCGGTGCGGATGGGTCTGATCAGCGAGGTGTCGGAGGCCGCGCGCCGCCAGCACACGCCGAAGGTGGCGTTCGTGGCCCCCGCGAAGGATTACCTCACCTCCAGTGGCAAGCAGGTGGCGGCGGGCGATATCGATCTGCTGGTCCGCGCGATGTCGATGGGCAAGCTGCACCACGCGATGATGGGCACGGCCGCGGTCGCCATCGGCACCGCCGCGGCGGTGCCGGGCACCCTGGTCAATCTGGCCGCGGGTGGTGGCGAGCGCAGCGCGGTGCGTTTCGGCCATCCCTCCGGCACCTTGCGGGTGGGCGCCGAAGCCACGCAGGAAAATGGCGAATGGAAAGTCGCCAGGGCGATCATGAGCCGCAGCGCGCGCATCCTGATGGAAGGCTGGGTCCGCGTTCCCGGCGACGCCTTCTGAGCGGTCCGGAGCGCTCCGGCCGCCATCAATGAAAAAGGGCGGGCCCGGGCCCGCCCTTTTGTCTTGCTCAATGCAGGCCTTCGGCCTTGAGCGCGGCCTGCACGCCCGGGTCGGCTTCCATCCGCTGGCGGAACGCCGCCAGGTTGTCGAGGCCGCTCAGATCCACGCCGACGTTGCCGGCCCAGCGCAGGGTGATGTAGAGGTAGGGATCGGCGAAGCTGCGGAAACCGGCCAGCCAGTCACGACCTTCCAGCCGCTGGTTGGCGCTCTCGAACAGCCCGCGCAGGCGTTTGCGCGCGGCGGTCTTGATGGCATCGAATTCGGCTTCGTCGGCGATGAACTTGCCCGGTGCGAACAGCGGGGTGAACGCCGGATGCACGTCGGAGTTGACGAAGGACAGCCAGCGCGCCGCTTCGGCCCGCTGCTGCGGGGAGCCGTCACCACCCAGGCCGGCCTGCGGGAAGCTGTCGGCGATGTAACCCATGATGGCGGCGTTCTGGGTCAGGACGAAATCACCGTCCACGATGGCCGGCACCGCGCCGGTCGGATTGATCGCCAGGTACTCCGGCGTCTTCATTTCCGCGGCGGTCATCACCTTCACCTCGAAGGGCTGGCCGGTCCATTGCAGGGCGATGTGGTCGGCGGTGGAGCACGCGCCGGGCTTGGTGTACAGCTTCATGGGTGGACTCCGGTACAGAAAAAGCGAGCCGGGAACTCTCCCAGACCCACCGGGTGTCCACAAGCCCGGCGGCGCAACGGACCGTCACGGACGGTCCGCTTGCCGGCGGAGCAGGTTTACGAGCGCGGCGGTTGCGCTTGCGGCTTCAGCGACTGCACGCGCAGGAAGGTGTGATCGCCGATGGTGGCCACGCGGTACGCGTTGCGCCAGCTCGGACTGGCGATCTGGTGGGCCATGAAGTGGCTGGCGCCCGGCACGATTTCCTTGCGCTGGCCGGGCGGCAGGGCCCAGTTGCGCTCGGCGTTCAGGGCCACGCTGACCGACTTGGCCCAGGCGTCCGCGTTCTGCAGGCGGGTGCCGGGGGCGACGATGGTGGGGGCGAACTGCTTGCGGGCGGTCACCACTTCACAGACCGAATCGCCCCACAGGCCGCTGTCGCGGCGGCGCAGGGCGACTTCGGCGACGGCTTGCTGGCCGCGCAGGGTCTGGTCGCGGGCTTCCAGGTATACGGTGGTACTCAGGCACAACGAATCGGCGGCCGGCTGCGGCAACATCTGCGACAGCCAGAGAATCCAGGCCAGTTTCATGGGAACTCCTTGCTCCGTCTTTGCCGGTCCCGACCGCTCCGATCCATTGGAAGCGGCGGGGGAGGGGACGCGGCATGGCGTCATGGGGAGGCAGCCTTCACACGGGCTGCCCGGGGTCCCGGCTGAATGGATGAGGGCGCCGGGGTGGCCTGCCGGAACTGGGGGGCGGGCCGAAAAGTTGGCGCAAGGTACGGGCAAAAAACGGAACCCCCCCTGAACACGCCGGGTTGACAGCTCTACTAAGTATTTGATTGGAAATGCTTGTTGGTGAAAACGGCGTCAAGGTCGAGGCGGCTTCGCGGTGGGTCCGGTTGCCGTCGCGTACCGACCGGAAATACCCGGAAAACCGCACGGAAAGGCGCCTGCCGACGCACACGCATCGCCACCGGTAGACATGATTTTGTGATGGCCGTCATCAAGTGCGATGGGGAGCGATTGCCCCTGCCACCCGTCTGTTCAGAGCGCCGCGGCCAGCCGGCTGCCTTGGGCGATGGCGCGCTTGGCGTCAAGTTCGGCAGCCACGTCGGCGCCGCCGATCAGGTGCGGCGTGCGGCCGGTGGCCAGCAGTGCCGCCTGCAGGTCACGGCGCGGCTCCTGGCCGGCGCAGATCACCACGTGATCGACTGGCAGGACCTGTTCGGCGCCGTCGACACGGATGTGCAGGCCGGCGTCGTCCACGGCCAGGTACTCGACGCCACCCAGCATTTTCACCCGCCTGGCCTTGAGCGTCGCCCGATGGACCCAGCCGCTGGTCTTGCCCAGCCGCGCGCCTGGCTTGCCGGCGCTGCGCTGGAGCAGCCAGATCTCGCGGGCCGGCGGTTCGGGCTGCGGCCGGGCCAGGCCGCCGCGGCTCTGGAAGTCCGGGTCCACGCCCCATTCGGCCATCCAGCGGGCCGGATCCAGGCTCGGCGACGGGCCTTCCTGGACCAGGAACTCGGCCACGTCGAAGCCGATGCCGCCCGCACCGATCAGCGCCGCCCGCGCACCGACGACGACCCGCCCGGACAGCACCTCGGTGTAGCTGACCACCTTGGGATGATCGGCGCCGGGGAAGTCGACCTTGCGCGGGGTGATGCCGGTCGCCAGCACCACCTCGTCGAAGCCGGCCAGCGACATGGCATCCGCGCGGGTGGACAGCTTCACCTCGACGCCGGTTTCCTCCAGCCGGTGGCGGTAATAGCGCAGGGTCTCGTGGAACTCTTCCTTGCCGGGAATCCGCTTGGCGAAATTGAACTGGCCGCCGATTTCCGCCTCCGCGTCGAACAGGGTGACCCGGTGTCCGCGCTCGGCGGCCACGGTCGCGCAGGCCAGGCCCGCCGGACCGGCACCGACCACCGCGACCCGCCTGGCCGTGAAGGTCTTCGGATAGGTCAGCTCGGTCTCCGCGCAGGCGCGCGGGTTGACCAGGCAACTGGCGGTCTTGTTCTCGAACACATGATCCAGGCAGGCCTGGTTGCAGGCGATGCAGGTGTTGATGGCATGGGCGCGGCCGGCGCGCGCCTTCTCCGGCCATTGCGGATCGGCCAGGAGCGGCCGCGCCAGCGAGACCATGTCGGCCTTGCCCGCGGCCAGGATGCCCTCGGCCACGTCGGGCATATTGATGCGGTTGGTCGCCACCAGCGGCACCGACACATGCGGCTTGAGCTTGGCGGTGACGTCGACGAAGGCCGCGCGCGGCACCGAGGTGACGATGGTCGGCACCCGCGCCTCGTGCCAGCCGATGCCGGAATTGATGAGGGTCGCGCCAGCCGCTTCCACCGCCCTGGCCTGGGCGACGATTTCATCCCATTGGTTGCCGTCTTCGACCAGGTCCAGCAGCGACAGCCGGTAGATGATGATGAAGTCCGGCCCGCAGGCCTCGCGGATGCGGCGCACGATCTCCACCGCGAAGCGCATGCGTTTTTCCGGCGTGCCACCCCAGGCGTCGTTGCGGCGGTTGGTCCGCGGTGCGGTGAATTCGTTGATCAGATAGCCTTCCGAGCCCATCACCTCCACGCCGTCGTAGCCGGCGTCACGGGCGCGCTTGGCGGCTGCCGCATAGGCATTGATCTGAGACTGGACCGCGCGCGCGGACATCGCCCTCGGGGTGAACGGATTGATTGGCGCCTTCAGCTTCGACGGCGCGACCGACAGGGGGTGGTAGGCGTAGCGGCCGGCATGCAGCAATTGCAGGCAGATCAACGCGCCATGCTCGTGCGCGGCGCGGGTGACGAACTTGTGCGGACGCACTTCCCACGGCCAGGACAACTTCCCGCCGAAGGGTTTCAGCCAGCCCACCAGGTTGGGCGAGAACCCGCCGGTGACCATCAGCCCCACGCCACCGGCAGCGCGCTCGGCGAAATAGGCTGCCAGCCGGGGGAAGTCGCGGGCCCGGTCCTCCAGGCCGGTATGCATCGACCCCATCAGGATGCGGTTGCGGACCCGGGTGAATCCCAGGTCGAGCGGGGCGAACAGGTGGGGATAGTGCTCGGCGGAGGCGGAGGTCGGGACGGCGCTGGGCGACATGCGGGCGATGGATACGCTGGCGTATGGAGGCGACACGATGCCCCGGCCGGAACGCGGGCGCAAGTGCTGGCGGGGGCGCGGACCCGTGGACGGTAACACGGCACAGAACCCGTCCGGTTGGCAAGAGTTGTCCCGCCCGGCCACCTCGGGGACCATAGGGGACCAAGGCTTTCGGGACGTCATGGACGCCGCAACACCTCCCCTGCACGATTATCTGCGCGACGGCATCGCCGCCGCGGATCTGCCGGACCTCCACCCCCTGCTCGCCGCCCGCGATCAACTGCGGGCCTTCTCGACCCTGTTCCACGGGGGCGAGGAGAACGTCATGGTGCGCCTGCTGGTGCTGCGCACGATCGGCGAGCGCGGACAGGCGCCGGACTGGACCCCGCAGGAACTGCGCGATCAGTTCGCCTACCTGGATCCGGTCAAGTTCGACACCGTGCTCGGGCGCCTGCGCGAGAACGGCCTGCTGCTGTGGGAAACGCATAGCCAGCGCTACCGCATCAGTCCGGTCGGGCGCCAGGCGCTGGCGGCGATCGGCATGTTGCTGCAGTTCAACCGCGAAGGCGACGAACTGGCTTACGTCACCGCACAGCTCGCCGCCGGCCAGGCGGTCGGCCGGGTCGGCGCCGACGATCTGCAGCATCTGCTCTCGCGCCTCAACGAACTGCGCGAGGATTTCGACCAAGCGGTGCTCAGCGGTTCGGAACATCGCATCCAGCGCGCCGCCGACACCCTGCAATCGGTATGGCAGTGGGTGGAGAAGGGCACCGAACTGATCCGCGACATCGCCGCCGACGGCGATCTGGATACCGCGACCCACCGGGTGGCCCAACAGATCGGCCGTGCGCAGAGCGCGTTGCTGCGCCAGGCGTCGGTGTTCCAGCGTGCGCTCAACCAGCTTGACCGCCATCGCGTGCACCTGGGTGCGAGCGGACTGTCGTCGTCCGACGTCAACCGCTTCCTGCGCGCCCGCGACATCGACGCGCTGGCCGCGCTGGCCGATGACGTGCTGGTGCGGACGCCGATGCCGGCGTTCGTGCTCGGGCCAATCGCACTGGACGTGGCCGAATACGAACTGGTCGAACGGGAGCGCGAAGGACAGGAAAGCACCGTGTTGCCGCCGGCGCGACAGGCGCCCAGCGACACGCATGCCCCGGTCGTGCAGAACGATTACGCCCACGCCGAACAATGGCTGGATCAACTCAGCGGACTGGAACAGGAAGCCCCGCTCGCCGACTGGGTGCCACAGGAGAGCTTCGCGCTCAGCGCGTACCGGCTGTCGTTGCTCGGCCTGATTGGCGACCCGGGCGCGGAGAACCGCCAGGGCGTGGGCGCATCGCTGGCGCAGCTGCCGGTGCAGTGGCGGGTCGAGCCGGTGTTCGAGGACATCCAGCGTGCCGGCGTGGCCTACATGAGCCGGGGCCGGCTGTTGCCGCAATCGGCGCAAGCGCATCCCGCCGACGCCCGCAGGCAGGACAAACAAGACAAGCAAGACAAGCCGAAGAAACGGAAGACCCAGACCGCATGAGTGACCCCATCGCTTCCCTGATCGCGCGGCTGCTGGCCGAGCGCTGGCTGCCGCGCGAAGACCGCGCCGTGCGCCAGATCCTGGTCGACGCCGAATTGCGCGACGATCTCGACCGCCGCCTCGCCGCCGCCGGCCTGCGCCTGCTCGAACATCCCTATGCCGCGCATGTCGCGGTGGGCGTGGCGCGCACGCAGGAGAACGAGGTGTTCGGCAACGCCGAAGCCTGGGCGGCGAGCAACCTGTCGCTGGGCCGCGACGCGCTGGCGCTGCTGGTGGTGCTGTGGGCGCTGCTGGTGCTGCCCAAGCGCCAGCGCCAGATCGCCCGCCAGGAAGGTGAGCGCGCGCAGGAGCAGGAACAGATGTTCGCCGAACTCAAGCCGGTGCCGGTGGGCGCGGAAGTGATCGAACCGATCAACGAGCGCACCCTGCTGGCCGACTTCAGCGACAAGCTCGGCGGCAAGGGCCGCCTGCAGATGAACCTGGGCGCCTTGCAGCGGCAGGGTTTCATCGTCCGCCGCCGCGAACGCATCCATGAAGGGCCGCTGCTGGATTTGGCTTTCGACTACGAACGCATCGCCAGCCGGGTGATGGACGGCGCGCTGTCGCAGGTCATCGAGGAAGCACGGCAGTCGCAGGCCGCCGCCCGCGAGCGCGGCGAGGAAGAGGGCGCGGACGCGCCCGAGGACATGGCGGAAGACGAGGAGATGCAGGCCGATGTTTGAGTTCCGTCAGCTGGAAGTCGTCCACTGGGATTACTGGCAGCGCTACACGCTGCCGCTGGACGCTTCGATCATCACCGTGGTCGGCCCCAACGGTTCCGGCAAGACCACCCTGCTGGATGCGCTGCGCACGCTGCTGGCCATCGACGATCGCGACATGGCGCGCGACTACAAGACCTACCTGCGCCACAACGGCAAGCCGTACGCATGGCTGCGCGCGGTGGTCAGCAATCCGGCCGATCGGCGCGGCAAGCGCGCGTTCTTTCCGTACATGGACGAGCAGGTCACGATCGCCTGCCGGGTGCGCAAGCGCGGCGGCGACTGGTCGCGTGACTACCAGATCGTTCCCGGCGACGTACCCATCGAAACCCTGGAGCAGGGCGGCGAATGGCTGGGCGTGCGTGACTACCGGGTGCGCCTGGCCGGCGCCGGCCTGAGCCGCGCCATCTGCCGGGTGCTGACCCTGGAACAGGGCGCCACCGACAAGCTCTGCCAGCTGTCGCCGCGCGAACTGCTGCAACTGGTGTTCGACGTATTCGAGGACAAGGCGGTGCTGGACGATTACCAGCGCGCGCGCAGCGAACAGTTCGACGTGGAGAAGGAAATCGGCCAGCTCCAGCAGGGCCTGGCCGAACTCCATCTGCGGCTGGAGTCCTCGCGCGCCGACGTGCGTTCGTTCGAGGATGGCCTGTCGCTGCGATCCCAGCGCAACCGCCTGCATACCGAGATCGTGCCGAAGGTGGAACTGGCGGATCTGCGCGCGACCATCGAGGGCGCGCGTCCGCGCCTGACCGGCCTGCGGCGCGCGCTGCGCGAACGCGGCCACGCACATGCCACCTTGCTGGCGCAGGAAACCGGCGCGCAGGCGCAGCGCGCCACCCTGCAGCAGGCCCTGGCCGAGGTTCGCCAGCGCCAGACCCAGGCCGAGGCGGTGTTCACCCATGCCCGCGACCATGCCCGTGACGCGGAAATGCTGGTCAAGCGGCGCGACGATCTGGATCGCCTGCAGGGCGGCCGCAAGGGCGCCGACGTCAAGGCGCTGAGCCGCGAGGTCGAGGAGGGACGACGCCGCCAGGCCGAACTGAAGCTGGAAGGCCAGCGCGATCGCCAGCGCGCCGCCGAGATCACCGCGCAGGTCGCCGCGATCAGTGGCGGTGGCCGGGTCACCGAGCCGTTCGAGCGGGACTTCCGCGCCGCGCTCGACGCCAAAGGCATCGGCCACAAGGTGCTGACCGAACTGGTCGAGATTGCCGACCCGGATTGGGCCACCGCGGTGGAAGCGGTGTTGGCGCCCTATCGCCACCTGCTGGTGCTGGATGCGCCCAGGGATGCCGCCGCGGCCTGGCAACTGGGCGAGCAGATGCAGTACCGCCATTTCCTCGTGGCCGATCGTGCGCCGGCCGACAAGCCGACCCGCGGCTCGTTGCTGGAAGTCGTGCGTTTCCTGGACGATCCGCCGGCCTGGCTGCCGCGCCAGCTGGATCGCATCCAGCGGGTGGAGGATGTGCAGGCCGGTCATCGCCTGCCCAAGGGCCAGGACTGGATCACCGCCAAGGGCTATCTGCGCGAACAGCGAGGCGGCCGCCACATCGGCGGCAACGCGCATCACTTCGGCGCGGGCGCCCGCCAGGCGCAACTGGCCGAGCTACGCGTGGAGCTCGCTGCCATCCAGCAGCGTGCGCACGCGCGCGAAGAGGAACTGAGCCAGTTGGGCCAGCAGGTCGACGCCAGCCAGGCGCGCCTGCTCGGACTGGGCGCGGGCAACGAACTGGTGACGCGCGCGGCCGAATTCGCGGACGCCGCCGAACGCCTGCCGGAACTGGCCGAGGCGGCGCAGCAGGCGGCGGCCGCGCTGCTGGAAGTGCGGGCCGAGCTGGATCGCCTGGCCGCAGAGGACAAGGCCGAGAGCATCGCCGCGGCCAGCCGTGCCGGTGAACTGAAGGCGCTGGCGAACGAACTGCGCGAGCGCGGGCAACAGATTGCGCAGGAACGGATGGCGCTGGCGCAGCGCATCGTCGACTTCCGTCGCCGCCGCGCGCAGATGCCGGTGGAATGGCGTGGCGTGGCGGCCCTGCGCGCCGCGCGCGACGAATATGAAAGCGCCAATGCGGTGCGGCGCGAAGTCGAGCGCATCGACGAACGGCTGGCGCGCGGCGCCTATGTCGAAGACGACGGCTGCGTCGCCCTGCGCGACAAATTCGCCGCCGACCACGCCGGACTGGAAGCGGCCATCGGCAAGCGCGAGGCGCACCTGCACCGCGCGCGCAAGCTCACCGAGGAGGCACGCGGTGCCTACATCAACGTGCTGCGCGCCACCGTCCGCCGCTACCGCAAGAACCTGGTCGCGCTGGGTGAACTGTCCGGCATCGGTGTCGACGTGGAGATGCCGGAACTGGTCAACGAGGACACCGCGCTGGCCCAGGCCGGCCTGACCGTGCGCTTCGATTTCGATCGCAAGGGCTGGATCGGCCTGGACGACGGCGAGGCCTCCGGCGGCCAGCAGGTCATGAAGTCGCTGCTGCTGCTGGTGGCGCTGCTGCGCGACGAGGAGCAGCCGGGCGGATTCGTCTTCATCGACGAGCCGTTCGCGCACCTGGACGTGGCCAACATCGAGAAGGTCGGCCGGTTCCTGCGTTCGACCGATGCCCAGTACATCCTGACCACGCCGATCACGCACAACGTCAACGTGTTCGAGCCCTCGGATCTGGTGCTGGCCACCAGCAAGCGGCGCGCCGGCAGCAGTTGGGCCGAGCCGGTGGCGGTGCTCAAGCGCGATCGCAGCCAGGACGCCGCCGCGGCCTGACCGCATGGCATCAGGCGGCCTGCCTGCGCAATCGCAACAGGCCCATGCCCAGGCCGATGAACAGCGCGCCACTGGCGCGCTGCCAGAGGCGCCCGCGCGCGCCGCCGAGCCAACGATGCAACCGGCGTGCGGCGAGGACATAGCAAAGGTGCGACAGCACCGTGCAGGCGGCGAATGTGACCGCCAGCAACAAACCCTGGCCCCAGGGCGACGCACGCGTGGGCATGAACTGCGGCAGCAGCGCGGTGAAGAACAGGATGCTCTTCGGATTGGTCGCCGCCACCAGCACGCCCTGGCCGAACAACCGCCACGCGTCGCCGTTGGGCGGTATTGGCGGATTGCCCGGCGCGAATGGCGGCGAACTGCGCCATTGGCGGATGCCGAGGTAAACCAGATAAACCGCACCGGCCAGTTTGAGCACGGTGAACGCCGTCGAGGAGGCCTGCAACAACGCGCCGAGCCCGAGCAGTGCGGTGACCGCCACCACGAACACCCCGATCGCGTTGCCGGCCGAACTCAATAGTGCGCGCCGCGCGCCCAAGGTGGCCGCATTGGAGATCGCCAGCAACACCGCCGGTCCGGGAGTGAACGCGGTGATCAGCGACAGCGTGCAGAACAGCCACCAGGCGCCGGCGCTCATGCCGTCACTCCCAGCCCGCCAGCACCAGTTTGCCGATGGTGGTGCCGGACTCCAGCCGGCGATGCGCCTCGCGCAGGTTGGCCGCATTGATGGGACCCAGCGTCTCGTGGTGGTTGCTGCGCAGTTCGCCGGCATCGATCAGGCTGGCGGCGCGGTTGAGCAAGCGATGCTGTTCAATCAGATCGGGCGTCTGGAAGCGCGGACGCGCGAACATCATTTCCCAGTGGATGCCGACCGACTTGGCCTTGTACGGATCGCCGATGCGCAGGTCGCCCTTCGGCTCGACGATCAGGCCCACGTGGCCGAGCGGGGCGATGATGTCGCCGATGGCGGTCCAGTAGCGATCGGTGTCGGCCAGGTTCAGCACGGCGTCGACCTGCGGGAAACCCATCGCGGCCAGTTGCGGCGCCAGATCCTGGCGGTGGTCGATGACATGGTGCGCGCCGAGCGAACGGCACCACTCAACCGTCTCCGGACGCGAGGCGGTGGCGATGACGGTGAAGCCGGCACGGCGTGCCAGCTGGATCGCCATCGAGCCGACCCCGCCAGCCCCGGCGATGATCAGCAGGCTGCGACGGTTGCACTCGTTGTCGATGGAGTAGGGCATGCGATGGAACAGCAGTTCCCACGCGGTGATGGTGGTCAGCGGCAACGCCGCGGCCTGGGCGAAATCCAGCGTGGCCGGCTTGCGGCCCACCACGCGCTCGTCGACCCGTTGGAACTGCGCGTTGCTGCCGGCGCGGGTGACATCACCGGCGTAGTAGACCTCGTCGCCGGGCGCGAACAGGGTGACCTGGTCGCCGACCGCCTCGACCACGCCGGCAGCGTCATAGCCGAGCACGCGCGGGGGATCTTCCTGCTGTGGTTTGGGCGAACGCACCTTGGTGTCGACGGGATTGACCGAGATGGCTTCCACCCGCACCAGGATGTCGTGGCCGGTGGGTTCTGGCTTGGGCAGTTCGATGTCCAGCAGGGATTGCGGATCGTCGATGGGCAGATAGCGGGTGAGGCCGACGGCTTTCATGCGGAGCTCCGGTAGCGGAAGGGGATTCAGACGGGAAGCGGGCTGCGCTCGGCGAACTGCCCGCGCCAGTAGGGATAGTACGGATACGGCGTTTCGGTCGCGCTCACCGCGTCGAGGCGGGCGATTTGATCCGGCGTGAGCTGCCAGCCGACTGCGCCGAGGTTCTGTTTCAACTGTTCCTCGTTGCGGGCACCGATCAGCACCGTGGAAACGGTGGGGCGCCGCAACAGCCAGTTGATGGCGATCTGCGGAATCGCCTTGCCGGTCTCGGCGGCGATTTCGTCGAGCACGTCGACGATGCGGTACAGGCGTTCGGGATCCACCGCAGGTCCGATGGCGGCGGTGTCGTGCAGGCGGCTGGTCTCCGGCAAGGGCTGGCCACGCCGGATCTTTCCCGTCAGCCGGCCCCAGCCCAGCGGACTCCACACCACCGCGCCGACACCCTGGTCGATGCCCAGCGGCATCAGTTCCCACTCGTAGTCGCGGCCGATCAGCGAGTAGTAGGCCTGGTTGGCGATATAGCGGCTCCAGCCGTGGCGCTCGGCGATGCCCAGCGACTTCATCAGCTGCCAGCCGGAGAAGTTGGAGACGCCGAGGTAGCGCACCTTGCCGGCGCGGACCAGATCATCGAGGGTCGAAAGCGTTTCCTCGATCGGCGTCATCGCGTCGAAGGCATGCAACTGCAGCAGATCCAGGTAGTCGGTATCCAGCCGCTTGAGCGAAGCGTCCACCGCCTTCAGCAGGCGCAGGCGGGAAGTACCGGCATCGTTGATACCGTCGCCCAGCCGCAATCCGGTCTTGCTGGACAGGATCACCTGGTCGCGACGGCCGTGCAGGGCCTGGCCGAGGATGGATTCGGAGGCGCCGTCCGAATAGACGTCGGCGGTATCGAAGAAATTGATGCCGGCTTCGATGCTCAGGTCGATCATCCGACGCGCCTCGGCGACATCGGTGTTGCCCCAGGCGCTGAACAGCGGACCCTTGCCGCCAAAGGTGCCAGCGCCGAAGCCGAGCGCGGAGACTTTCAGGCCGGACCGGCCGAGAAAACGGGTTTCCATGGAATGTCCTCGAGGAGGGAGGGAAGAAATGGGGGGATTCGTGGACGGCTCAGGCGCACTCGCCGGCTTGCAACGCGGGTGCGTTGCGGCGCTCCAGCGCGATGCTCCACAGTGCCACCGCGAAGGCGGACAGCGGCACCACCGCACCGACCCAGGTCAGCGCCGATAGACCGGCGCCGTGGGCGATGACCACGCCGCCCAACCACGCGCCCATCGCATTGCCGAGGTTGAAGGCGCCGATGTTCAGGCTGGAGGCCAGGCTCTGCGCCGCACCGGCCTTCTGCAGCACCCACAATTGCAGCGGCGAGACGGTGGCGAACGCGGCGGCGCCGAGCAGGCCGGTGAACAGCACCATCGCCCAGCGGCTGTGCAGCGCGAAACTCATCAGGCCCATCACCAGCGCCAGCGCGATCAGCGTGCCCAGCAGGGCCGGTTGCAGGCGACGGTCGGCGAAGCGTCCGCCCAGCAGGTTGCCGGCGATCATGCCCACGCCGAACACCAGCAGGATGGGCGATACCGCCGCGTCGGCGAAACCGGTGACCTGGGTCAGCAGCGGCTGGATGTAGGTGTAGACGGTGAACATGCCGCCAAAACCCAGCACGGTCATCAGCAGGCCCAGCAGCACCTGCGGTTGCGCGATCGCGCGCAGTTCCTCGCGGAACGCGATCGGCGTGGCGTCGCCGCGATCGGACGGCACCAGGGTGGCGATCACCACGGTGGCCAGCACGCCGATGGCGGTCACCGCCCAGAACGTGGCGCGCCAGCCGAGCTGCAGGCCCAGCCACGCGCCGGCGGGCACGCCGAGCAGGGTCGCCACGGTCAGGCCGGTGAACATGATCGAGATCGCGGAGGCCTTGCGATCCTCGGCCACCAGGCCGGTGGCGACCACCGCGCCCACGCCGAAGAACGTGCCATGGGCCAGCGAGGTGATCACCCGCGCGATCATCAGCGTGGTGTAGTCCGGCGCGACGGCGCAGGCCAGGTTGCCAAGGGTGAAGATGATCATCAGCGCCACCAGCACCGCCTTGCGCGGCATCCGGCTGGTGGCCGCGGTCAGCAGCGGCGCGCCGGCGAACACGCCAAGCGCATAGCCGGAAATCAGCAGGCCGGCGGCGGCGATGGAGACGTGCAGGTCGGTGGCGACCTGCATCAGCAGGCCCATGATGACGAACTCGGTGGTACCGATGCCGAACGCCCCGGCGGTCAGGGCGTACAGCGCAATCGGCATGCGCGGACGGGAAGCGGTGGTCACGGCGGGGATCCGGTGGCGGAGAGGAGACGCGCACTCTGGTCCTTTCCCAATTCGTGAAAAAGCGCGAATATGCCGAATCACTATCAATGATTGGTTGATAATCATGGATCGGGTCGGCGACCTCACCCTGTTCCTGCGCGTGCTCGACCTCGGGTCGATCACCGCCGCGGCCCACAGCCTGGATCTGTCGGTGGCGGTCGCCAGCCAGCGGCTGAAGCGGCTGGAGCGCGAACTGGGCGTGCGCCTGCTGCACCGGACCACCCGCCGCCTGCACCCCACCCCGGAGGGCGCCGCGCTGGCCCAGCGGGGGCGGGTGCTGGTGGAGGACCTGGAATCGCTCGGCGCCGGGTTGCGCGAGGCGGCCACCGAGGTCGCCGGCACCCTGCGGGTGACCCTGTCGGCGTCGTTCGGCCGCCAGTACGTTTCGCCGCTGCTGCCGGCGTTCCTGGCCGCGCATCCAAAGCTGCGGATGGCGGTGCACCTGAGCGACCAGGTGGTGGATCTGGTCAGCGAAGGCTTCGACCTGGCCATCCGCATCGGCGCGCTGGAAGACTCCGGCCTGGTCGCGCGCCGCATCGCGCCCAACCGGCGGGTGCTGTGCGCCTCGCCGGAGTACCTGCGGCGCCGCGGACGTCCGCTGCACCCGGAACAACTGGCCACGCACGAATGCCTGCTGCTGGTCGGCAGCCAGGGACGGCAGGACGTCTGGCGATTGCAGGACCCGCAGGGACAGGAAGTCGCGGTGCGGGTCAATGGACGCTACGAGAGCAATTTCGGCGAACTGCTGCGTGATGCCGCAGTCGCGGGCGAAGGCATCGCGGTGCACTCGCTCTGGCATATCGCCGAGGACCTGCGCGCCGGCCGGCTGGAGGTGGTGTTGCCGATGTATCCGCCGGCGACCACCGCGATCAGCGCGGTGATGCCGCAGCGGCGCCTGGTGCCGCCGCGGGTGCGCGCGTTCGTGGATCTGCTGGCGGTCCGGTTCGGCGAGAACCCGCCGTGGGAACAGGGATTGGCGCTGCCCGCCGGTTGAACCGGTGGTTGGATCGGCTGTACCCGCTCAGGTCCAGGTATCGAAGGCGAAGGCGTCCAGGGCCAGACCCGCCATTTCCACGTCCCGGTGCAGCAGCCGTGCATGCGCACTTTCGCCGCCCGCACCGAGGGCGACATACAGCGGATACAGGTGTTCCTGGGTCGGATGATTGCGCAGGGCCTCCGGCAAGGCGCGCCAGTCCAGCGCGCCGGCGGTATCGCCGGTTTCCAGCTTCGCGCGCAGCGCATCGGTGAAGGCGGCGACCCAGGGGAACTCGGCGGCATCGGGATGGCGCCAGTCGAGCGCGCGCAGGTTGTGCGAAAACCCGCCCGAACCCACCACCAGGACGCCATCGGCGCGCAGTGGCACGAGCGCACGGCCGACGCGATAGTGTTCCTCGGCGTCACCGTCCGGATTCACCGACAGCGCGACCACCGGAATGTCGGCTTGCGGGTACATCCTTCGCAGGGGAACCCAGACTCCGTGATCGATACCGTGCTGATCATCCTGCGTGGCTTCGATGCCGGCGTCACGCAACAGTTCGGCCACGGTCCCGGCCAGCGCGGGCGATCCCTGCGCGGGATAACGGATGTCATACAGCGGCGCGGGGAAGCCGCCGAAGTCGTGGATGGTGCGCGGCGCGGCGGTCGCGGTGACGGTGGTGACCGGCGCCATGAAATGCGCCGAGGCCACCACGATGGCGCGCGGTCGCGGCAGCAGTTCGCCCAGCCGATCCAGGAAACGGCCGGTGGGTGAATCCTCGATCGCCAGCATCGGCGAACCGTGCGACAGGAAGACGGCGGGCAGGGCGGCGGGAGTATCCATGACACCCAGCATGGGCCAGCCCGGAGCCTCCGCCAATAGGTGCCGGCACACCGATGTGTTGCGGCGCCGGAACGCCATCGCGTTCCCGTGCGCGACCTCTGGCAAGATGGTCCGGCCGTCATCGCAGGAGGCTATATGGGCCAGGACGATCTCCGTTCGGCGCTACGCCCGGATCCCGATCCGCCAATGGTCGCGGTGGCCGACTACGTGGTCGACTACCGCATCGATTCCGGCGAGGCCTACGAAACGGCACGGTGGGTACTGCTGGATTCGCTGGCCTGCGCGATGCTGGCGATGAAGTTTCCCGAATGCGTTCGCCACCTGGGGCCGTTGGTGCCGGGGGCCGGGATGGACGGCGGCGTGCGGATACCGGGGACGTCGCACGAACTGGATCCGGCGCAGGCGGCGTTCGCGATCGGCACCCAGGTCCGCTGGCTGGATTTCAACGACACCTGGCTGGCTGCCGAATGGGGCCATCCCTCCGACAACCTGGGAACCCTGCTGTCGCTCGGAGACTACCTGAGCCGCAAGGCGCGTCGCGAGGGACGCACGCCATTGACGGTGCGCGATCTGCTGGGATTCGCCATCAAGGCGCACGAGATCCAGGGGGGCTATGCGCTGCTGAATTCATTCAACCGGGTCGGCCTGGACCACGTCATCCTGGTCCGGCTGGCCTCCACCGCCCTGGCGACGCATATGCTGGGCGGCGGCAGGGAACAGATCGTCAACGCCCTCTCCAACAGCTGGATCGACAATGGCGCCCTGCGGACCTACCGCCATGCGCCGAACACCGGTCCGCGCAAGAGCTGGGCGGCCGGGGACGCCTGTCGCAGGGCGGTCATCCACGCGCTGGACGCGGTGCGGGGCGAAACCGGCTACCCCAGTGCCCTGAGTGCGCGGGACTGGGGCTTCTACGACGTGGCCTTCGGCGGCCAGCCGTTCCGCTTCGAGCGGCCGTTCGAAAGCTATGTAATGGAGAACATCCTGTTCAAGATCAGTCACCCGGCCGAGTTCCACGCCCAGACTGCGGTGGAATGCGCCCTGCGCCTGCACCCCCAGGTGGCGCCCCGGCTGGAACAGGTGGAGCGGGTGGTCATCGAAACCCAGGAAGCGGGACGCCGGATCATCGACAAGACCGGACCGCTGACCAACCACGCCGATCGCGACCACTGCCTCCAGTACATGGTGGCGGTGCCCTTGATCTTCGGGCAGTTGGAAGCGCAGGACTACGGAGATCCCCGGGCCGCCGATCCGCGCATCGAACGGCTGCGCAACCTGATGATCGTGAAGGAAAATCCGCAATTCACCCGGGACTACCTGGATCCCGGGCGGCGCTTCATCGGCAACGCGGTCCAGGTGTTCTTCACCGACGGGAGCCGGTCCGGGCGGGTCGCGATCGATTACCCTGTCGGCCATCGGCGCCGACGCGCCGAAGGGATTCCCCTGTTGATGGCCAAGTGCGAAGCCGCCCTGCGGGGGCACCTGCCGGCGGCGCAGGCCGACCGGCTGCTGGAGCTGGCGGCGGTTCCGGAGCGACTGGACAGGCTGGCGGTGGACGACCTGATGGGGCTCTGCCGGGTGGCATGAATTGCCTGCAGGGACGCGCCGGTTTCCTTGGCGGATCGGACTTGTTATGGTACCGTTAACGCTGTCTTCACTTCCTTCCGCATAATCTGTTCAGGATGGCGCGCGTTGACAGCCGTCCGGACAACGATAAGAAAGCTGGAAAAAACGCGAGTTAAGCACTTCGGTTTTTCTACAACTGCTGATTTAGACAAGGAGCTGCAAATGAACAAGAAACTGCTTTGTGCCGCGCTGCTGAGCGGTCTGAGCCTGGCGCAAGCCGCTTCCGCCCAGGAGTTCGATGACCGTTGGTACCTGACCGGTTCCGCTGGCATCAACGTCCAGGACAACGACCGCAACACCGACGATGCTCCGTTCGGTGCCATCGGTCTGGGCAAGTTCATCAGCCCGAACTGGTCGCTGGATGGTGAAATCAACTACCAGAACACCCAGTTCGAAAGGAACGTCAACCTGAACTGGAGCCAGTACGGCATCTCGCTGGACCTGCGTCGCCACTTCTGGCTGTCGGATCGCAACTGGCATCCGTACCTGCTGGCCGGCCTCGGCCTGCAGCGCTCGGAAGAAGAGTTCGACGCGTTCCCGAACGCGAACTCGCCGGGTGAGCGCAAGGACAACAACTTCGCCGCCAAGCTGGGTGGTGGTATCCAGGCCAAGCTGGGCCGCGTCGGCGTCCGCACCGAACTCGCCTACCGCATCGATTTCGACGATCAGGCCATCGGCCCGTCGTACGACGGTTCGGTTGACGATGGCGACGATTTCGCCGATCTGCTGGCTTCGGTCGGCATCATCATCCCGCTGGGTCCGGAAGCCGCTCCGCCGGCCCCCCCGGCTCCGCCGGCGCCGGCGCCGAGCTGCGCCGACCTGGATGACGACGGCGACGGCGTCAACAATTGCGACGACAAGTGCCCCGGTTCGCAGGCTGGCCAGACCATCGGTCCGGACGGCTGCCCGGTGCCGGTTTCGATCGACCTGAAGGGCGTGAACTTCGACTTCGACAAGTCGGTGCTGCGTCCGGACGCGGTCGCCATCCTGGGCGAGGCCGTCGAAATCCTGAAGCGTTACCCCGACCTGAAGGTTGAAGTCGCCGGTCACACCGACTCCGTCGGTACCGATGCCTACAACCAGAAGCTGTCGGAGCGTCGCGCCAAGGCCGTGTACGAGTACCTGACCAGCAACGGTGTTGACGCTTCGCGTCTGATTGGCCCGAACGGCTACGGCGAGAGCCGTCCGATCGACACCAACGACACCAAGGAAGGCCGTGCGCGCAACCGTCGTACGGAACTGAACGTCCAGAACTAATCGGACGTCGCTTCCCGCAACACGCAAAGCCCGGCCTCGTGCCGGGCTTTGTTTTTGGGCGGATGGAGAACGGCGGAGCAGGCTCATCCGGTACGCATTCGTGAGCTTAGCCACAGAAGCGTCAACCACTTGGCGGGAACAGGTGAGGCTTTCCTTGATATCACGGACGGTGCTTCTTACACTGCGGACTCGTTCGATTGCCGGGGTATCCGCATGCGCCATTTTCTTCTTGCCGGTCTGGCCGGTCTTGTCGCCATCCCCGCCGCGAACGCCGCCCAGAACTGCAATGGCAGCCTGGTGCAGCCGCCGTTGCCGGTGCGTCCGACCGTGCTGGAGCCGGTGGCTTCCGAATTCACGCCCACGGTGTCGCAACTGGGCGCGCCCAGCGGCGTGCTGACCCAGGCGCTGGACGAGGCGATGTCGGTTGATCGGGTGCTGATGCGCCTGCGCATCGAAGGTTGCCAGAACGTCGCCAAGGCGATGCCGGCGCCGGCGGCGACGGCCAACGCCAACGATCCTTCGGGCTACAAGCCGAAGACCCAGTTCGACAACACACCGTGGCGGTTCGATATGAACCAGAATGGCAAGCGCATGACCGCCGAAGAGTTCGACGCCTGGATGAAGGCGCGTGGCGTGCGCGTGGCCAAGGGCGCTGGCGGCGCCACCACCGCGCCCGCGCCGGTCGCGCCGGCCGCCGCGGCACCTGAAGCCAAGAAGTAAATCCCGCTCCCGCGCCGGCGGCCATGGCCCGTCCTGTCCATGGCGCCCGCGCGCGTCCGCGCACCGCGACCGGCGTTTCCGCCGGGAGCTCGGGCCTGCCGCCTCGCCATGGGGTGGCGCGCGTCCTCTCCAAGCTGGGTGTCTGTTCCCGCAGCGAAGCCACCCGCTGGGTCCAGGCGGGACGGGTCGGCGTGGATGGACGGATTGTCGGGGATCCCGAGTTCCCGGTGATCCAGGGCAGGCATCGCATCAGCGTCGATGGCCATCCGGTCGGCGCCGGTGAACGTCTCTACCTGATGCTCAACAAGCCGCGCGGCCTGCTGACCACGGCCAGCGACGAACACGATCGCGATACGGTGTATCGCTGCTTCGAGGGCGCCGGTTTGCCCTGGCTGGGGCCGGTGGGACGCCTGGACAAGGCAAGTGAAGGGCTGCTGCTGTTCACCAATGACCCCGGATGGGCCGCGGCGATCACCGATCCCGGACGCGGCCCGGACAAGACCTATCACGTCCAGGTCAACTGCATTCCCGATGCTCCACTTCTGGCGCGCCTGATGCAGGGCGTGGACAGCGGTGGCGAAACACTGCGGGCGAAGTCGGCGCTGCTGCTGCGTGCCGGCGAGAAGAACGCCTGGCTGGAAATCCAACTGGACGAGGGCCGCAATCGGCAGATACGCCGCCTGCTGGAAGCCTTCGACATCCAGGTGCTGCGGCTGGTGCGGACCGCGATCGGCCCGCTGCCGCTGGGTGACCTGGCGAAGGGCGCCTGGCGTGCGCTGAGCGCGGACGAAGTCGCCGCGCTGTCGTAAACCGGAACCTGCCCCGCGGCTTGCAGGGAGTGTTTACCCGCGCAAGCTCGGCTCTGCCGGATTGCGCAGAGCCGAGCGTGCTCCGTTGTTCGGATGCGGTGCCCGGGTCGGACAAACCTGTCCCGGCCAGCCTCAGCCCTTCACTACGCCCAGTTCGCGACCGATGCGGGCGAAGGCGTCGATCGCGCGGTCCAGGTGCTCGCGGGTATGCGCGGCGCTCATCTGGGTGCGGATGCGTGCCTGGCCCTTGCCGACGACGGGGAAGAAGAAACCGATTGCATAGATGCCTTCTTCCAGCAGGCGCGCGGCGAAACGCTGGGCCAGCGGCGCGTCGTACAGCATCACCGGACAGATCGGATGCACGCCGGGCTTGATATCGAAGCCGGCGGCGCCCATGCGCTCGCGGAAATGGCGGGTGTTTTCCTGCAACTGCACGCGCAGATCGCCGGCCGAGGACAACATCTCGAACGCCTTGATGCCGGCGGCCACGACGTGCGGCGGCAGCGAGTTGGAGAACAGGTAGGGACGCGAACGCTGGCGCAGCAGCTCGATCACTTCCTTCTTCGCGGTGGTGAAGCCGCCGAGTGCGCCGCCCATCGCCTTGCCCAGGGTGCCGGTGAAGATGTCGATGCGATCCAGCACGCCCTTCACCTCGGCCGAGCCACGGCCGGTGGCGCCGAGGAAGCCGGTGGCGTGGCATTCGTCGATGTGCACCAGCGCGTTGTACTTTTTCGCCAGCGCGGTGATCTCGTCGAGCGGGGCGATGAAGCCGTCCATCGAGAACACGCCGTCGGTGGTGATCAGCTTGGTCCGGCAACCGGCGGCGTCGGCGGCCTGCAACTGCGCTTCCAGATCCTCCATGTCGCAATTGGCATAGCGGAACCGCTTGGCCTTGCACAGGCGCACGCCATCGATGATCGAGGCGTGGTTGAGCGCATCGGAGATGATCGCGTCGTTCTCGTCCAGCAGCGGCTCGAACAGGCCACCGTTGGCGTCGAAGCAGGCGGCGTAGAGGATGGTGTCCTCGGTGCCGAAGAAATCGGCGATCGTCTTTTCCAGTTGCTTGTGCAGATCCTGGGTGCCGCAGATGAAGCGCACCGAGGCCATGCCGAAGCCATGGCTGTCCAGGGCCTGCTTGGCCGCGGCGATCACGTCCGGGTGATCGGCCAGGCCGAGGTAGTTGTTGGCGCAGAAGTTCAGCACCGTGCGTCCATCGGCCAGGGTGATCTCCGCCGACTGCGGGCTGGTGATGATGCGTTCGGACTTGAACAGGCCCTGCGCCTGCAGGTTCTCCAGCTCGGCGGCGTAGCGGGCGGTCAGCGATTCGGACATGGACGGCTCGGGGAAGGAGGAAGGCGGCCATTTTAGCGGGCTACGCCGCGTATCGGCCGGCGTCATGCCGATGCGGCATAAGGTCCGGTCCTCAAGTCATTTCCCGGCGGCAATGTGCATCCGCAGCATCAACGGTTCCGGTCGAAAGACCACAGACGGGGAACCTTGCGATGCGCGGACACGGGCAGGCGGTGCGGACGAACAGGCGGCTCACGCGGCTGGCAGCCGCGCTGCTGTGTTCGCTGGCCCTGCCGGCGGTCGCGCAACAGCACAAGCCCACGGTGGAGGAACTGCAGCAGCGCCTGGAAGCGCTGGAACGCCGCCTCGGCGGCACGGCCGCGGCCGATGCCGGCGACGGTGGCGGCGAGGTCGGCCTGGCGGATCTGGACCAGCGCCTGCGGGTACTGGAGCGGCGCCTGGAACTGCAGCAGGAGGAGCAGGTGGCCAAGGCCAAGGACGCGCCGGTCATCGCGATCAACGACAAGGGCGCCTCGTTCAAGTCGGCCGGCGGCGACTACGAGATCCGCCTGCGCGGACTGGTCCAGGGCGATGGCCGCTTCTTCCTCGACGACCACGCACCGGCCCAGAACGACACCTTCCTCCTGCGCACCGCGCGGCCGACCATCGAAGGCTCGCTGGGCAAGCTGGTGGGCTTCCGCTTGACGCCCGAGTTCGCCGGCGACAACGCCAGCATCGTCGACGCCTACGTCGATCTGCGTTTCAGTCCCGCGTACACGCTGCGGGTGGGCAAGTTCACCTCGCCGGTGGGACTGGAGCGGCTGCAATCCTCCTCGGCGCTGTCAGCGGTGGAACGTTCGCTGCCCAGCGAGCTGGCGCCCAACCGCGACATCGGCGTGCAGCTGCAGGGTGAAGTGGCCGACGGACGCTTCAGCTACGCATTGGGCGTGTTCAACGGCACGGTAGATGGCCGTGACGCGGTCACCAGCAATCCCGACAATGAATTCGAGTATGCCGGCCGGGTGTTCTTCGAGCCCTTCCGCAACGATGCGAACGCATTGTCCGGCCTCGGCTTCGGACTGGGCGCAAGCATCGGTGACAAGCGCGGCGCGGGCAACAATTTCCTGCCGCGCTACCGCACGCCGGGACAGGTGCAGTTCTTCGCCTACCGTTCGGCGGTGAACGCCGACGGCGAGCACTTCCGGCTGTCGCCGCAGGCGTACTACTACCGCGGAAGATTTGGATTGCTGGGCGAGTACATCCAGTCGCGCCAGGAGGTGGTGGTCGCCAGTGGCGCGAACGCGGGGCGGCAAGACACGCTGGAGAACACGGCCTGGCAGGCCACCGCGCAGTGGGTGCTGACCGGCGAGGACGCCGGCTATCGCGGCGTGGTGAAACCATCGCGGCCGTTCCGGCCGGGCGAGGAGGGTTGGGGTGCGTTCGAACTGATCGCCCGCTATGGCGCGCTCGACATCGACGACGACGCCTTCCCGCTGTTCGCCGACGCCGCGGCTTCGGCGCGCCAGGCACGCAACTGGACGCTCGGCCTGAACTGGTACCTCACCAGCAATCTCAAGCTGGTCTTCAACTACCTGGACACCACCTTCAAGGGCGGCGCCACCAACGCCGCCGACCGCGAGGACGAGAAGGCGATCTTCTCGCGCCTGCAGGTGGCCTTCTGATTCCGGAGACTCCCATGAAAAAGCATTCCCTGCGACGCCATCTGCGCACCCTGCTGATCGCCTTCGGATTGACCGTGGCCACCGCGGCCGGCGCGCGCGACGTGAAGTTGCTGAACGTTTCCTACGATCCCACCCGCGAGTTCTACCGCGAGTTCAATGCCGCCTTCGCCAGGGAGTGGCAGCAGAAGAAGGGCCAGAAGGTCGAGATCGAGACCTCGCACGGCGGCTCCGGCAAGCAGGCCCGCGCGGTCATCGACGGCCTGGAGGCCGACGTGGTGACGCTGGCATTGGCCTACGACGTGGACTCCATCGCCCAGCGCTCACGCCTGTTCCCGGCCAATTGGCAGTCGCGTCTGCCCGAGAACAGCGCGCCGTACACATCCACCATCGTGTTCCTGGTGCGCAAGGGCAATCCCAAGAAGATCAAGGACTGGGCCGACCTGTTGAAGCCGGGCACGGCGGTGATCACGCCGAATCCGAAGACCTCCGGCGGCGCGCGCTGGAACTACCTGGCCGCGTGGGCCTATGGCCTGAAGATCTTCAAGGGCGACGAGGCCAAGACCCGAAATTTCGTGCGCGCGCTGTTCCGCAACGTGCCGGTGCTGGACACCGGTGCGCGCGGCGCCACCACCACCTTCGTCCAGCGTGGCATCGGCGACGTGCTGCTGGCGTGGGAGAACGAGGCGTTCCTGTCGATCGAGGAACTGGGGCCGGACAAGTTCGATATCGTCGTGCCGTCGCTGTCGATCCTGGCCGAACCGCCGGTGGCGCTGGTCGACCGGAACGTCGACAAGCACGGGACCCGCGAGGCCGCGCAGGCCTATCTGCAATTCCTGTATTCGCCGACCGGGCAGCGGTTGGCGGCCAAGCACTACTACCGGCCGCGCTACCCGCAGTACGCGGCGCCCGCGGATGTGGCGCGCTTTCCCGAGCTGGAACTGGTGACCATCGACAAGGTGTTCGGTTCCTGGGCCAAGGCACAGGCCACGCACTTCGCCGATGGCGGCGTGTTCGACCAGATCCAGGCGAAGTGAGCGGATGGCCGGGCATGCGTCAAGGCAGTTTTCGCGGCGCTCCGTTCGCACGTGGAGGCCATGAATGGCCGCGGTGATTGACGCCCGGCCCGCGACGGGACGCCGCCGCCGGATCCTGCCCGGCTTCGGCCTCAGCCTCGGCTATACCCTGGCCTGGCTGGGCCTGATCGTGCTGATTCCGCTGGTGGGCGTGTTCGTCAAGGCAAGCGGCCTGAGGCTGGATGGATTGTGGCGGATCTGGACCGAGCCGCGCGTGCTGTCGGCGCTATGGGTGAGCTTTGGTACCGCACTGGCGGCGGCGGCGTTCAACGCGGTGATGGGGACGTGGGTGGCGTGGGTGTTCGTGCGCTATCGATTCCCGGGCAAGCGCCTGTTCGACGCGATGATCGATCTGCCGTTCGCGCTGCCGACCGCGGTGGCGGGCATCGCGCTGACCGCGCTGTATGGTCCGACCGGCTGGCTGGGGCGCTGGCTGGAGGCGGCGGGATTGAAAGTGGCGTACACGCCCCTGGGCATCACCGTGGCACTGGTGTTCATCGGCCTGCCGTTCGTGGTGCGAGTGGTGCAGCCGGTGCTGGCCGAGACCGAACGCGAACTCGAGGAAGCCGCCGCGACACTGGGCGCGAACCGCTGGCAGACCATCCGCCGGGTGGTGTTGCCCGGCCTCTGGCCGGCGGTGCTGGCCGGCTTCGCGCTGGCGTTCGCGCGCGGCGTGGGCGAATACGGCTCGGTGATCTTCATTGCCGGCAATCTGCCCGGCGTATCCGAGATCGCGCCGCTGCTGATCACCATCAAGCTGGAGGAGTTCGATTACGCCGGCGCGACCGCAATCGCCGCGGCCATGCTGCTGCTGTCGTTCGTATTGCTGCTGGCGATCAACAGTCTGCAATCACGGCTGGCGCGGACCGCGCGGAGCCAGGGGTGAGCGAGGCCATATCCGCCGTGATCCCGTTGCCGCACGATTCCCTGGCCGATGTTCCCGGGCGCGCGGTGCGCCGGCCGCATTCGGCCATCACCGAACCGGGCTGGGCGCAGGCATTGCTGGTCGCCGGTGCGCTGGCCTTCCTGCTGGCGTTCCTGTTGCTGCCGCTGCTGCTGGTGTTCGTCGAAGCCCTGCGCGGCGGCTGGATCGCTTTCCTGACCGCCATCAGCGAACCGGACGCACTGGCGGCGATCCGCCTGACCCTGCTGGTCACCGCGATCGTGGTGCCGCTGAACCTGGTGTTCGGCGTGGCGGCGGCGTGGGTGGTCAGCAAGCACGAATTCCCCGGCAAGCGCTGGCTGGTCACCCTGATCGATCTGCCGTTCGCGGTGTCACCGGTGGTGGCGGGCCTGATCTTCGTGCTCATCTTCGGCGCGCAGGGCTGGGCCTGGCCGCTCATCGACGAGGGCTGGCGTCTTTCGCTGCCGCTGCTGGGCGAAGTGACGCTGCAGTTGCCGAAGATCATCTTCGCGCTGCCGGGCATCGTGCTGGCGACGATCTTCGTCACCTTTCCCTTCATCGCCCGCGAGCTGATGCCCTTGATGGAGCAGCAGGGCACCGACGAGGAGCTGGCCGCGCTGAGCCTGGGCGCCAGCGGCTGGCAGGCGTTCTGGCGGGTGACCCTGCCGAATATCCGCTGGGCGCTGCTATACGGCGTGCTGCTGTGCAGCGCGCGCGCGATGGGCGAATTCGGCGCGGTGTCGGTGGTGTCCGGTCATATCCGCGGGCGCACCAACACGCTGCCGCTGCACGTGGAAATCCTCTACAACGAGTACGCCTACAGCGCCGCGTTCGCCGCCGCTTCGCTGCTGGCCTTGTCCGCGCTGCTGACGCTCGTCCTGAAGTCATACCTGGAATGGCGCCACGGCGAGGCGCTGGCCGCCAATCACCGGCATTGAGGCAGAGTCATGGGCATCACCATCGAACACGTGGGCAAGCAGTTCGGCAGCTACGCCGCGCTGGAGGACATCCAGTTGGAGGTGCGGCAGGGTGAACTGCTGGCCCTGCTGGGGCCCTCCGGTTCCGGCAAGACCACGCTGCTGCGGATCATCGCCGGCCTGGAACATGCCGATCGCGGACGGGTGCTGCTGGACGGCGAGGACGCGGCCGGCCTGAGCGTGCAGGCGCGCCGGGCCGGCTTCGTGTTCCAGCACTACGCACTGTTCCGCCATCTCGATGTCGCCGACAACATCGCTTTCGGCCTGCGGGTGCGGCGCGGCGCGCAGCGCTGGCCGGAGGCGCGCATCCGCGCCCGCGTCGAAGAACTGCTGGCGCTGGTGCAGCTGGAAGGGCTGGCCGCGCGCTATCCGGCGCAGTTGTCCGGCGGACAGCGGCAGCGCGTGGCATTGGCGCGCGCGCTGGCGATCGAGCCGCGCGTGCTGCTGCTGGACGAACCGTTTGGCGCGCTCGACGCGCAGGTTCGCCGGGATCTGCGCCGCTGGCTGCGCGAACTGCATGATCGCACCGGGTTGACCACCCTGTTCGTCACCCACGACCAGGAAGAAGCGCTCGAACTGGCCGATCGGGTCGCGATCCTCAACGCCGGCCGGCTGGAACAGGTCGGCACACCGGCCGAGGTCTACGACGCGCCGGCCTCGCCCTTCATCTATTCCTTCGTGGGGGCGGTGAACCGGCTGCCGGCGCAGTGGCGCGGGGGAGAACTGCACGCCGAAGGCGGGGTGCTGCCGGCACCCGGGCACGCGCGTGGCGATGGGGCGGCGGAGCTGTTCGTGCGTCCGGAAGATCTGCGCATCGACCCCACCGGGCTGGGCTGGCCGGCCACGGTGCTGTCGGGCCAGCGCAGCGGGCCGCGCGTGCGGCTACGTGCGCAATTGGCCGGCTCCAGGCAGGAAGTGGAGGTGGAATTGCCGGCCCATGGGCAGGCGCACGAGGCAGGACAGCCGGTGCATCTGGTGCCGGCGCGGTTCGGCTGGTTTCCGGTGCAGGCAGGCTGGGGGGAGGGCGCTGCGGGCACTTGACGACGGCGATTGTTGCAGCGCAGTATCCGGCTAACGGTTAAAAAACCGTAAACACGTGGCGTGTCGCACGTGTCCAAGGTCGGAGTGGGACCGGCCTGCGCGATCCATCAGCCGATACCAACCTGGAGAGAGCCCGGATGAAGCCAGTCAAGTTGTGCACCGCCGTTGCCGTCGCCCTGCTCGCGGCGGTTCCGTTCGTTTCGTTTGCGCAGGAGGCCGCGGCGGAAGCCGACGCCGAACCCGAATCCCCCGTCACCTGGTCGATCGCGGTCACCACCGATTACGTCTTCCGTGGCGTCTCCCAGACCGATGAAGGTCCGGCGTTCCAGCCGGGCCTGACCTATACCGCGCCATTCGGCCTGTACGTGGGCCTGTGGGGCTCCAACGTCGATTTCGGCGACGAGGATCCGGCCGCCGGCCTGCGCGGCCCGAACTTCGAGCTCGACGCCTTCGTCGGCTACAGCCATGACTTCAACGACAGCTGGAACCTTGATGTCAGCGCGGTCCGATACACCTATCACGGCGCCAGCTCCGGCGTGTCGAGCGGCGACTACAACGAGTACATCGCCAAGCTCACCTGGGCCGGTCCGGTGGAAATCTCCGGCATGCTCGCCTACGCGCCGGACTACGGCGACCTGACTCCGAAGGCGAAGGAGAGCTACGCCAACCTCGCCGCCGCCTACGACATCGGCGACAGCGGTTTCTCGGTTGGCGCTTCGGTTGGCTACACCACGGTCGATTACGGCGAGGAGTGGGTCGAGGGCGAGCGCTTCAACTACGGCGTGGAAGATTACTTCGACGGCGCGCTGACCTTGAACAAGACCTTCGGTCCGGCCACCGCCACCCTCGGCTACTACACCACGTTCGGCTCCGATGCCGATGTGCTGAAGGCCGATGGCGAGATCTACGACAACCGGGTCGCGCTGACCATCAGCATCGGCAACTGAGTTTGTCGCATGCGGAAAAGAAGAAGGGCGCCTCGCGGCGCCCTTCTTTCTTTTGCGGTCACTTGGAATGCTGCGCGACGCTCGTCCGATGGCGTTCGGCGCGTGCGATGCATCCATGCCCCCATCCGCCTTCGGCACCCCGTATCAGGTACGGGCAGGCTCTTCCTTCCCCCGCGTTGCGGGGGAACCGGCACATCAGGTCCAGCTCAGCACGACCTTGCCGGCCTTGCCCGCTTCCATCAGATCGAAGCCCTTCTGGAAATCGTCGATCGGCAACTGGTGGGTCAGCACCTTGCCCAGCGGGAAACCGGACAGCACCAGCTGGGTCATCTTGTACCAGGTCTCGTACATCTTGCGGCCGTAGATGCCCTGCACGGTCAGGCCCTTGAAGATGATCCGATCCCAGTCCACGCCGGCGCCCTTGGGCAGGATGCCGAGCAGGGCGATCTTGCCGCCGGGGTACATGCAGTCGAGCATGTCGTTGAACGCGCGCGGGTTGCCGCTCATCTCCAGGCCCACGTCGAAGCCTTCCATGTGCAGATCGGCCATCACGTCCTTGAGCGAGGTGTTGGCGACGTTGACCACGCGGGTGGCGCCCATGTCGGCGGCCAGTTTCAGGCGATAGTCGTTGACGTCGGTGACCACCACGTTGCGCGCGCCGATGTGCTTGCAGATGCCGGCGGCGATGATGCCGATCGGGCCGGCGCCGGTGATCAGCACGTCCTCGCCGATGACATCGAATTCCAGCGCGCAGTGCGCGGCGTTGCCGTAGGGATCGAAGAAGGCGGCCAGTTCGCTGGGGATCTGGTCCGGGATCGGCCACAGGTTGCTGGCCGGCATCACCATGTATTCGGCGAAGGCGCCGTTGACGTTGACGCCGATGCCGACGGTGTTCGGGCACAGGTGCGGGCGCCCGCCACGGCAGTTGCGGCAGTGGCCGCAGACGATGTGGCCTTCGGCCGAGACGCGTTGGCCGACTTCATAGCCGGTGACCGCCGAACCGAGCGCGGCGATCCGGCCGACGAACTCGTGGCCGATGGTCAGGCCCGGCTTGATGGTGCGCTGGCTCCATTCGTCCCACAGGTAGATGTGCAGGTCGGTGCCGCAGATGGCGGTCTTCTCGAGCTTGATCAGCACTTCGTTCGGGCCGGGCTGCGGCACCGGCACCTCTGCCAGCCAGATGCCCTTGGCCGCTTCGCGCTTGACCAGCGCCTTCATCATTTGCGTCATGGAATGTGTTCCGGACCGGGACGGTGAGGGCGCGGATTATACGCGGGCGGCCGGAACCGTATGGTAAGCCGCGACGGGCGAGGCCTTTCGTTCCGGGCCCCGGAGCGGGTGCGGGCGGGCCGAGCCGATCTAGGCCGAAAGTCATGGTCGGCCAACCGGCCACGGCCGTTACAATCTAACGTTCATTTTTCCAAGGGGATTCACCCATGCGCCTCAACCTGCTTGCTGCTTCACTCGCCGTCGCCTGCCTCGCGCCGGCCGGCCTCGCCCATGCCGGAGAGGGCATGTGGGTGCCGCAGCAACTGCCGGAGATCGCCGGTCCGCTGAAGAAGGCCGGGCTGAAGCTCTCGCCGGAACAACTGTCCAACCTGACCGGCGATCCGATGGGCGCCGTGGTCGCCCTGGGCGGCTGCACCGCCAGCTTCGTCTCGCCGCAGGGCCTGGTGGTCACCAACCATCACTGCGCGTATGGCGCCATCCAGCTCAACTCGACCGCCGAGAAGAACCTGATCAAGGACGGCTTCAACGCCCCGACCTTGGCCGACGAAGTCAGCGCCGGTCCGAACGCGCGCGTCTACGTGCTCGACGACATCAAGGACGTGACCGCCGAAGCCAGGGCCGCGATCGCCGCCGCCGGCAACGATCCGCTGGCGCGCACCCGGGCGCTGGAAGCGTTCGACAAGAAGCTGGTCGCCGACTGCGAAGCCGAAGGTGGTTTCCGCTGCCGCCTGTACAGCTTCTCCGGCGGCAACACCTATCGCCTGTTCAAGAACCTGGAAATCAAGGACGTGCGCCTGGCGTACGCGCCTCCCGGCAGCGTAGGCAAGTTCGGCGGCGACATCGACAACTGGATGTGGCCGCGCCACACCGGCGACTTCTCGTTCTACCGCGCCTACGTCGGCAAGGATGGCAAGCCGGCCGCGTTCTCCAGTGACAACGTGCCGTACCAGCCCAAGCATTGGCTGAAGTTCGCCGACCAGCCGCTGGGCGCCGGCGACTTCGTGATGGTGGCCGGCTATCCGGGCTCCACCAACCGCTACGCGCTGGCCACCGAGTTCGACAACACGGCCAGTTGGACCTATCCGACCGTCGCGCGCCACTACAAGGCGCTGATCGAAATGGTGAAGGCGGCCGGCAAGACCAACCCGGACATCGCGGTGAAGTACGCCAGCAGCATGGCCGGCTGGAACAACACCAGCAAGAATTTCGAAGGCCAGCTGGAAGGCTTCAAGCGCATCGATGCCGCCGGCCAGAAGCACGCCGAGGAAACCGCGGTGCTGGACTGGCTGAAGGGCCAGGGCGGCAAGGGCAAGACGGCGCTGGACGCGCACGCCCAACTGGTGGCGCTGGCCGAGCAGGCCAAGACCACCCGGGAGCGCGATCTGGTGGTCGGCCAGTTCGGCAACAGCGGCGTGATCGGCGTGGCGACCACGCTGTACCGCCTGTCGATCGAGAACGAGAAGCCCAACACCGAGCGCGAGTCCGGTTACCAGGAGCGCGATCTGCCGGGCATCGAAGGCGCGATGAAGCAGATGGAGCGCCGTTACGTGCCGGCCATGGATCGGCAGATCCAGCAGTACTGGCTCAACGAATACGTCAAGCTGCCGGCGGCCCAGCACGTGGCGGCGGTCGACGCCTGGCTGGGCGGCAACGACGCGGCCGCGGTCAAGCGCGCGCTCGACAAGCTGGCCGGCACCCAATTGGGCAGCACCGAGGAACGCCTGAAGTGGCTCAAGGCCGATCGCAAGGCTTTCGAAGCCAGCACCGATCCGGCCATCCAGTACGCGGTGGCGGTAATGCCGACCCTGCTGAAGCTGGAGCAGGAGCGCAAGACCCGCATGGGCGAGTCGCTGGTCGCGCGTCCGGTATTCCTGCAGGCGCTGGCCGACTACAAGAAAAGCCAGGGCGAGTTCGTTTATCCGGACGCCAACCTGTCGCTGCGCATCACCTTCGGCAACGTGATGGGCTACGAGCCCAAGGACGGCGTGGCCTACACCCCGTTCACCACCCTGGAAGGCGTGGTCGCCAAGGAAACCGGGCAGGATCCGTTCGATTCGCCGAAGGCGCTGCTCGATGCGGTCAAGGCCAAGCGCTACGGCGGCCTGGAAGACAAGCGCATCGGTTCGGTGCCGGTGAACTACCTGTCGGATCTCGACATCACCGGCGGCAACTCCGGCTCGCCGGTGCTGGACGCGAACGGCAAGCTGGTCGGCCTGGCCTTCGACGGCAACTGGGAATCGGTCAGCTCCAACTGGGTGTTCGATCCCAAGATGACCCGCATGATCGCGGTGGACGGCCGTTACCTGCGCTGGATCATGCAGGAGGTCTATCCGGCGCCGCAGCTGCTGAAGGAAATGAACGTTCCGGCGGCGAAGTAAGCGGTCGGAAAATGGTCTGACCCACCGAAAAAGGGCGGAACCAGGCAACGGGAGCGGTATGATCTGCTCCCGTTGCCGTTTCCGGGGTTGGAAACGGCGCTCCCCCCAGCCGGAATCCCCCACGCATGCGCATCCTGCTTGCCCGCCATGGCGAAACGCCGTGGAACGCCGAAGGCCGCTACCAGGGCCAAATCGACATTCCCCTCTCGCCCATCGGCGAATCACAGGCGCAGGCGCTGGGCCAACGGTTGCAGGACCTTCCGATTACCCGCGCGGTGGCCTCGCCGTTGACCCGCGCGGCGACGACGGCGCGCTTCGCGCTGGGCCCGTCACGCGCCGACATGCTGACCACCGACGAGGATCTGCAGGAAATCGCCCACGGCGAGTGGGAAGGCCTGCTGGCCAGCGAAATCCACGAGAAGGATCCCGCGCGCCTGCACGCCTGGCGCGAGGAACCCGACACCGTGCTGATGCCGGGCGGCGAATCGCTGCGGCAGGTGCTGGATCGTTCCTGGCGCGGGCTGGTGCGCGCGACCGATGGACTGGGCGAGGGCGACACTTTGCTGGTGGTCGCCCACGACGCGGTCAACCGGGTCATCCTGTGCCGCATCCTCGGCCTGCCCATCGCCAAGCTGTGGACCTTCCGCCAGGCGCCGACTACGCTCAACCTGCTGGAAGGACCGGATGTGGAGCGGCTGGAAGTGGTGCGCCTGAACGACTGCGCGCACCACACGCCGTTCTTCGGCGAAGCCAAGCACCGCGCGCTGTAACCGCGTCGCGCGGGCATCCGGCATGGGCTGGAAGCAGACCGTGTTCGGCAGCGAACGGCCGGCCCGCGAACAATGGGTCGGCGCGCTGGTGGCGCTGGCGGTTCTGGCGCTGGTGATGACGGGCATGTTCGTGGACTTCGCGCCGGCGCCGGTGTTGCGGGGCGTCCACATGGCGGTGATCTTCCTGATCGTGGGCGTGCTCGAAACCGCGCTGCTGTTCGCGCATGCCAGCCGCAAGGGGCGCATGGGCCCACTGGTCGACAAGGGGTTCCTGAAGTTCCTGTTCCTGCTGGTGGCGATTCCCTGCATGCTCGGCTTCGTTTCCTGGCTGATCGCCATCAAGACGCTGCCGTGGGGCATCACCCGCGTGTTCGGCAGCGAAGTGCGCGAAAGCCACGTGATGGCAACCCGTCATACCCGCAGCCGGCGCGCCTGCGACTACCGGTTGTCCGGTGGCCCGATGGAAGGCGCGTTTCCTTCCTACCTGTGCATCCGCGAAGCGTTCTACCATCGCCACCCGGACCAGCAGGTCGAAGTGGTGCTGACCGGCCGGCGATCCGCGCTGGGTTTCAGCATCCAGCACATCTACTCCCAGGAATGAAGATGGCGTCACTCCCGCAAACCCTCGACGACTGGCTGGCCTACATCGAGCAGCAGCACCCCAGGTCCATCGACATGGGCCTGGAGCGCGTGCGCACGGTGGCCGATGCGTTGGGGCTGGGGCGGCCGGCCAGCCAGGTCATCACGGTCGGCGGCACCAATGGCAAGGGATCGACGGTGGCGTTCATCGAATCGATCGGCCGCGCCGCCGGCTGGCGGGTGGCCGCTTATACCTCGCCGCACCTGCTGCGCTACAACGAGCGCGTGCGCATCGACGGCGACGACGCCGGCGACGAGCAGCTGATCGCCGCGTTCGTCGCGGTGGAGCAGGCGCGCGACGACGTGCCGCTGACCTATTTCGAATTCGGCACGCTGGCCGCGCTGTGGCTGTTCCAGCAGGCGCAGCTGGATCTGGCGGTGCTGGAAGTGGGGCTGGGCGGACGCCTGGACGCGGTCAACCTGGTGGATCCCGATGTCGCGGTGATCACCACCGTCGACATCGACCATGTCGACTGGCTGGGGCCGGATCGCGAGAGCATCGGCCGGGAGAAGGCCGGCATCGCGCGTGCATGGAAGCCGCTGGTGCTGGGCGAAATCGACTCGCCGTCCAGCGTGCTGCGGCATGCCTACGCGATCGGCGCCAACGCGTTGCGGCTGGGCAGCGATTTCTTCCAGGAAGCGATCGACGAACAGCATTGGCGCTGGCGCGAGGTCGGCGCCGAACTGGAGCTGCCGAATCCGCCGCTAGCCGCGCCGGTCCAACGCAACAACGCCGCCGCCGCGATCGCCGCGCTGCGCGCGCTGGAGACGCCACCGCCGGATGCCGCCTTCGCCGAGGGCATCGCCGCGGCGCGGCTGCCGGGACGGTTGCAGGTGCTGGTCCGCGATGGCGTGGATATCGTGGTCGATGTCGGCCACAACCCGCAGGCCGCGCGCGAACTGGCGGCCTGGCTGCGCGCGCAGCCGCCCGCGCCGACGCAACTGGTGTATGCCGCGCTGGCCGACAAGGACGCGGCCGGCGTGGTCGCCGCGTTCGATGGCCTGGACGTGCGCTGGCACCTGGCCGGACTGGAGCCGGATACGCCGCGCGGGCAGGACGTGGCGGCGCTGGCCGGGCGCCTCGCCGATACCGCGGCAGGTTCGGGACGCCGGCACGCCACGGTCGCCGAAGCGCTGGCCTCGGCGCGCGGCGATGCAGCGGCGGGTTCGCGCATCCTGGTGTTCGGTTCCTTCCACACCGCCGCCGAAGCACTGCGCGCCCTGCGTTCATCCGAATGACGGGAAGCCCGGAACGGGCACCGTATAATCGCGGGATTCTCGCCGTGGCGTAGCGTGGGGTCTGATGGATACTGCTCTGAAACAGCGTCTGATCGGCGCGATCGTCCTGGTCGCGCTGGCGGTCATCTTCCTGCCGATGCTGGTCAAGGGACCGGCGCCCGACAGCGGCGTCTCGGATGTGCCGCTGAAGGTGCCCGACGCGCCCGAAGGGCAGTACGAAACCCGTGAATTGCCGCTGGTCACGCCGGACGGCGCACCCGCCACCGGCGCGGTCGGCTTGCCGGCCGCCACGCCGGCGGCCTCTCCCGACGCCGCCGCGCCGGCCGATCGCGGCCTGATGCCGGCGGCGACCGCGGGCGGCAACTACGCGGTCAGCTTCGGCGCCTATGCCAGCGCGACCGATGCCGACGCGGTCATCGCCCGCCTGAAGCAGGGCGGGTTGCCGGGCTACCGCGAGGCGGCCACCATCAATGGCCGCAGTGCCTACCGCGTGCGCATCGGTCCTTATCCGGATCGCGCCATCGCCGAATCGCAGCGGCTGGAGGCCGTGAAGATCCGCAGCGACGTGAAGGCCCAGGTCGTGGTGCTCGACGCCGGCGCCGAAGTCGCCGCGTCTCCGGCAGCCGCGCCCTCGGTCGCCCAGGCCGCCGCGCCGACCCCGGCCGTCACCACCCAGGCGCTGCCGCCGGAACCGGCCAAGCCCGCGCCCGCCAAGCCCACCCCGGCACCCGCCACGACGACCGCTGCCACGCCGCCGGCCAAGCCCGCCACGGCTCCGGCCGAGAAGCCGGCGGCCAGGCCCGAACCGCCCAAGCCGGCGGCCAGCAGCATCGGTTTCGCCGTGCAGCTTGGTGCGTTCTCCAAGCCCGAAGAGGCCAACGCCCTGCGCGACAAGGTGCGTGCGGCTGGCTTCAGCGCCTTCGTCGAGCAGGTCCGCACCGACAAGGGCACCCTCAGCCGGGTGCGGGTGGGGCCGGTGGCCAGCCGCGCCGACGCCGATCAGCTGAAGGCGCAGGTGGCGGCCAAGTTCGGCATCAGCGGCATGGTCCGTCCGCATCCCTGACGCCTGACGGATGCCGATGATCGACCTCGTGCTGGCCGCCGTCATCGGCGCGTCGGCGCTGTTCGGCCTGCTGCGCGGCTTCATCGGCGCGCTGGCTTCGCTGCTGGCCTGGCTGCTGGCGGGCTGGGTGGCATTCCACTACGGCGCGGAAGTCGCCGGCATCCTCGCCGAAGGCGGCACCCCGGGCGCGACCGAGCTGTTCGGCGGCTACGCGCTCAGCTTCATCGCGGTGATGATCGTGGTCGGCCTGATCGGCTGGCTGGTCCGCCTGCTGGTGAAGGCGATCGGGTTGTCGGCGCTGGATCGCATGCTGGGCTTGGCGCTGGGCCTGGCGCGCGGCGCGCTGGTGGCCTGCATCCTGGTCCTGCTCGCCGGCTTCACCGACCTGCCGCGCGAGCCGTCCTGGGCGCAGTCGCGGCTGGTGCCGGTGCTGCTGCCGGGCGCGCAATGGCTGAGCCGCTGGCTGCCGGAATGGACCGTATCGGAACTGGATTTTGGCTTCGGCCCTCCGGCAGGCGATAATGGCGTCCTTCCCGCCTTGCCTCCGCCGCTGGACGAAACCGGCGCGCAGCAAGCTCCAGATTCCCCGCCAGCTTCGAACTGATCGAACCGGAGAGCGTCATCCATGTGCGGTATCGTCGGCATCGTCGGCCACCAGAATGTTGCCGGCCAGCTCTATGACGGGCTGACCGTCCTCCAGCACCGAGGGCAGGACGCCGCCGGCATCGCCACCGCCGACGGCACGCGCCTGCGCGTGCACAAGGACAACGGCCTGGTCCGCGACGTGTTCAACGCCAAGGCCATGAGCGTGCTGGAAGGCCGCGTGGGCATCGCCCACTGCCGCTACCCGACCGCCGGCTCCGAGGGCATGGACGAGGCGCAGCCGTTCTACGTCAACTCGCCTTACGGTATCGCGCTTGCGCACAACGGCAACCTGATCAACACCGAGGCGCTGCGCCAGGAAGTGTTCGCCCAGGATCGCCGCAACATCAACACCGAGTCCGACAGCGAAGTGCTGCTGAACGTGTTCGCGCACGAACTGGACCTGCAGCGCACCCTGTCGCCGGAGACGGCCATCCGCGCGGTCGCCGGCGTGCACCGCCGCGTGCGCGGCGGCTATGCCGTGGTCAGCGTGGTGCTGGGCCTGGGCCTGGTGGCGTTCCGCGATCCCAACGGCATCCGTCCGCTGGTACTGGGCAAGCGCGAGCACAACGAGGGCGTCGAATACATCGTGGCCTCCGAATCGGCGGCGCTGGACATCCTGGGTTTCCAGCGCGTGCGTGACGTGATGCCGGGCGAGGCGCTGGTGATCACCGCGCGCGGCGAGCTGTTCTCCGAAATCTGCGCCGATGCCAAGCAGCATGCGCCGTGCATCTTCGAGTACGTCTACTTCGCCCGCCCCGACTCGATGATCGACAACGTGTCGGTGCACAAGGCGCGCATGCGCATGGGCGTGAAGCTGGGCGAGAAGATCCTGCGCCTGCGCCCGGATCACGACATCGACACCATCATCCCGATCCCGGACACCTCGCGTGACGCCGCGCTGGAAATCTCCAACGTGCTGGGCGTGAAGTACCGCGAGGGCTTCATCAAGAACCGCTATGTCGGCCGCACGTTCATCATGCCGGGCCAGAGCGAGCGGGTGAAATCGGTGCGCCGCAAGCTCAACCCGATCCACCTGGAATTCCGCAACCGGGTGGTGCTGCTGGTCGACGACTCGATCGTGCGCGGCACCACCTCGCAGCAGATCGTGCAGATGGCGCGCGACGCCGGTGCGCGCAAGGTCTACCTGGCCTCGGCCGCGCCGCCGGTGCGCCACCCGAACATCTACGGCATCGACATGCCGGCGGTGGACGAACTGGTCGCGCACGATCGCAGCGTCGAGGAAATCGAGAAGCTGCTCGGCTGCGACTGGCTGGTCTACCAGGATCTGGAGGATCTGGAAGCGGCGGTGCGCGAAGGCAATCCTCAGCTGACCAAATTCGATTCGTCCTGCTTCGACGGCGAGTACGTCACCGGCATCGAGCCTGGCTATTTCGAGCGCATCCAGCAGGCCCGTTCGGACGAGGCCAAGCGCAAGCGCCGGGTGTCCTGAAGCGGGGATTGGGATCGGGGATTCCGGATTGGCAAAAGCCGAGGCCGGATTGCCTGAAACCGCCACACTTGTCATGAGCGCTTTGCCGGGCAATCTGTTCGAGGCCGCGCGCATCTGCCTGGATGCGGCGGTGGTCGACGACAAGGTCGCGCTGACCCAGCGATATGCCGACGCCTTCCGGCGCGGTGAACTGGCGATTCCGGCGCAGGCGCCCGGACCGGAACCCATCCGCATGCCCGGCCGGCCACCCCGACCGGCGCTGGTGCATCCGCGCGATCTGCCGCGTCGGGGTCTCGGCAATCCGCAGGGCCGCGCGGCCTTCATCCATGCCATCGCCCACATCGAACTCAATGCCATCGACCTGGCCTGGGACGCGGTCTACCGCTTCCGAGGGTTGCCGGCGGATTTCTACGCCGATTGGGTGGCAGTGGCCAGCGACGAATCGCGGCATTTCGTGCTGCTGCGGGATCGCCTGCGCGAGTACGACCACGAGTACGGCGACTTCGACGCCCACAATGGCCTGTGGGAAATGACCGAGAAGACCGCGCACGACGGTCTGGCAAGGATGGCGCTGGTGCCGCGCGTGCTGGAGGCGCGCGGCCTGGACGTGACGCCCGGGATGATCGTCAAGCTGCGCGAACTCGGCGACGATGCCACCGCCGACATCCTCGAAATCATCCTGCGCGAGGAAATCGCGCACGTCGCCGCCGGGTCACGCTGGTACCGCTGGTACTGCCAGCGCGCGGGCATCGAACCGCGCCAACGCTTCCGCGAACTGCTGAAGGAATACGCGGGCGGTTACCTGCATGGCCCGTTCAATCTGCAGGCGCGCTTGTCGGCGGGTTTCGATGAAGATGAACTGCTGGCCCTGCAGGCCGAAGCGCCACGTTAGCGCCCCGTTGAGGGGGGCGTGGACTTATGCGGGGCGTCGGCGCCACCGGATCCGGGAGTGCCAGCGGCGCAAGCTCCGCGCTGCGGATGGAACGGCTAGGGCGTAAAAGGCAGCGACTCGAGCACCCGGTTGTTCGCATCCACGCGCAGCACCGATCCCTGCTCGTACCAATCACCCAGCACGATGCGCCGGCAGGCGCGTCCGTCGATGTCGAACTCGTGGACGGCCGGACGGTGGGTATGGCCGTGGATCAGCGTGTCCACCCCGAAGCGGCGCAGGGCGGCATCCACGGTGGCCGGGGTCACGTCGGTGACGGTCTCGAATTGCGCGCGATCGGACTGGATCATGCCCTGCTGGCGGGCCTGGCTGGCGGCGCGGGCCTGGGCGGCGAACGCCAGGCGGGCCGCCAGCGGCTGGCCCAGGAACTGCTGCTGCCAGGCGGGATCGCGGGTCTGCGCGCGGAACTGCTGGTAGGCGACATCGTCGGTGCACAGCAGATCGCCATGCATCAGCAGGACAGGACGTCCGTACAGCGTCACCACCGCCGGATCCGGCAGGATGCGCATGCCGGCGCGCCGGGCGAAGGCGTCGCCGACCAGGAAATCGCGGTTGCCGCGGATGAAGTACACCGGCACGCCCAGCTCGACCACTTCGCGGATGCGATCGGCCACATAGGCGCCGGTCTCCGAAGGATCGTCATCACCCACCCAGGCCTCGAACAGATCGCCCAGGATGTACACCGCCTCGGCCTGGCGGCCCTCGCGATGCATGAAGGCGCCGAACAGCTCGGTGATGGCCGGGCGCTCGGCGTCCAGGTGCAGGTCGGAGATGAAGAGCGTGGTCATGGAGGAATGATAAGGCAGCCGGGATTGGGGATTGAGGTGGGCAGGCGGTTCCCGCGGGAAATCCAGGCGCATGACGCTGGCTCCAAGGCGATCCTGCGACCGCTCCGAATCCCCGATCCCGAATCCCCGTTCCCGGCCTTCAGGTAAAATCGCCCCATTCAGTTTGCCGAGTCCGTCCATGACCTGCCGTACCCGTTTCGCCCCCAGTCCCACCGGCTACCTGCACATCGGCGGCGCGCGCACCGCGCTGTATTGCTGGCTGGAAGCGCGGCATCGTGGAGGCGACTTCATCCTGCGCATCGAGGACACCGATCGCGAGCGCAGCACCCAGGCCGCCATCGACGCGATCCTGGAAGCGATGGACTGGCTGGGCCTGGACTACGACGAGGGCCCGATCTACCAGACCCACCGCATCGAACGCTATCGCCAGGTGGCCGAGCAATTGGTGGCCGATGGCAAGGCGTACTACGCCTACGAGAGCAAGGAAGAACTCGACGCCATGCGCGAGGCGGCGATGGCCGCCCAGCAGAAGCCACGCTACGACGGCCGCGCCCGGGATCAGAACCTGCCGTACCGCGATGATCCCAACCGGGTGATCCGCTTCAAGAACCCCACCGAGGGCAGCGTGGTGTTCGACGACCGCATCAAGGGCCGCATCGAGTTCAGCAACAGCGAACTCGACGACATGGTGATCTTCCGGCCGGACGGTTTCCCCACCTACAACTTCGCGGTGGTGGTCGACGACTGGGACATGCGCATCACCGACGTCATCCGCGGCGATGACCACATCAACAACACCCCGCGCCAGATCAACATCTACGAGGCGCTGGGCGTGCCGGTGCCGAAGTTCGCCCACATGCCGATGATCCTGGACGAGCAGGGCGCCAAGCTGTCCAAGCGCACCGGCGCGGCCGACGTGATGCAGTACAAGGACGCCGGTTACCTGCCGCATGCGCTGATCAACTACCTGGCGCGGCTGGGCTGGTCGCATGGCGACCAGGAGATTTTCAGCCGCCGGGAGCTGATCGATCTGTTCTCGGTGGAGGACGTCAACTCCAAGGCCGCGCGCCTGGACATGGCCAAGCTGGGCTGGGTCAACCAGCACTACCTGAAGTCGGACGAGCCGGAGAGCATCGCGCCGCACCTGGAATACCAGCTGCGCAAGCTGGGCCTGGATGTCGACCAGGGTCCGCGCCCGGCCGATGTGGTGGTGGCGATGCGCGATCGTGTGCAGACCCTGAAGGAAATGGCCGAACGCGCCGCCGTCTGGTACCTGCCGCTGGAGAGCTACGACGAAGCCGCGGTCGCCAAGCACCTGGTGCCGGCCGCGCATGCGCCGCTGGCCAAGGCGCGCGAGCTGCTGGCCGGTGCGGCGGAATGGACCGTCGAATCGGTGTCCGCCGCGCTGCACGACACCGCCGCCGCGCTGGAAATCGGCATGGGCAAGGTCGCCCAGCCGATGCGGGTGGCGATCACCGGCACCCAGGTCAGCCCGGACATCTCGCAGACGGTTTACCTGGCGGGTCGCGAACAGGCCTTGAAACGCATCGACGCAGCGCTTATCAAGACAGGCGGAGCAGCCTGAAACGAGGGACCCCATGCCCAGGACGCACAGTTGTACGGATCCGAAACACCATGTCAGCGACGCGCGCGCTTTCGTGCGCGCGGTCGAGCACGCCTGCCAGGAACGCGGCCTGCGGCTGACCCCGATCCGTGCGCGCGTGCTGGAGCTGATCGCCGATGCCGGCAAGCCGGTGAAGGCCTATGAGTTGCTGGACTGGGTGCGCGCCACCAAGGGCGTGGGCGCGGATGCGCCGCCGACGGTGTACCGCGCGCTGGATTTCCTGATGGCGAACGGTTTCGTCCACAAGCTGGAATCGGTCAACGCCTTTGTCGCCTGCCATCATCCCAACAGCGCCCAGCATTCGGTGCCGTTCCTGATCTGCGATCGCTGCCACAGCGCGGTGGAGCTGGAGGATCGCGAAGTGGTCGGGCAACTGGAGCAGCGCGCCAAGGCGCTGGGCTTCCAGCCACAGGCGCAGACCCTGGAAGTGCATGGCCTGTGCGCGCGCTGCGCGGAAGCCGCCAACGCGGATTGAACGGGAAGCTGTAGGAGCGACGTCAGTCGCGACCTGGAATTGCGGCTACCCGGAACCCTGATTTTTCCAATGCGGCATCAACGCGCCCCCCGGGCCATGGCGTTCCGGCTTACGCCGCTCCTACAGGGGTAGTGGGCATCAGGCCGTCGCCAGCTTGAGCCTCGGCGCGTTTTCCCGGATCGGCAGGTTGGCCGCGGCGGCGAGCAGCGCCAGCGCCATGTCGCCGTACCACATCAGCGAATAATCGCCGAAGCGTTCCATCACCACGCCGCCCAGCCACGCGCCGAAGAAACCGCCCAACTGGTGCGACAACAGGGTCAGGCCGAACAGCGTGCCCAGGTAGCGCGGGCCGAACAGCTTGCCGACCAAGCCGGCGGTCGGCGGCACGGTCGCCAGCCAGGTGAAGCCCAGCGCGGCGGCGAACACGTAGAAAGTCAGCGGCGTTGGTGGCGACACCAGATAGATCGCGATCATCAGCGCGCGGCTGGCGTACATCACCGCGAGGATCCATTTCATCCGGTAGCGCTGGCCCAGCGCGCCCGCCGCGAGGCTGCCGGCGACGTTGAACAGGCCGATCAGCGCGATCGAGGCGGCGGACACGCTGGCCGGCAAGCCGCACAGCGCGATCTCGCCGGGCAGATGGGTGACCAGGAAGGCGATGTGCACGCCGCAAGTGAAGAAGCCCAGGTGCAGCATCCAGTAGCTGCGATCACGCAGGGCGACGCCGAGCTGTTCGCGCAGGGTCATTTCCACCGGCACGTCACCGGCGTGGGCGGCGGGCGCCTGCGCGGTGCGCCGCCGCAGCGGCCAGGCCAGCGGAATCGCCGCCAGCGACGCCAATGCCAGACCATACATCGCGGTGGCCCAGCCGGCGACGCTGATCATCATCTGCACCAGCGGCGCGAACACGAACTGTCCCATCGACCCGCCGGCATTGATGAAGCCGGCGGCGAAGGAGCGCTTCTCCGGCGCCATCTGCTGCGCGGTGGTGCCGATCAGGATCGAGAAACTGCCGGCGCCGGCACCGGCGGCGGTCAACAGGCCCAGGGTGAACATCAGGCCCCACTGCGACGTCATCCAGGGCGTGAGCGCCAAGCCGATGGCCAGCAACATCGCGCCCAGCACCAGCACGCCGGTCGAACCGCGCTTGTCGGCGATTGCGCCGAATACCGGTTGCACCGCGCCCCAGGTGAACTGGCCGATCGCCAGGGCGAAGCTGATCGCGGCGATGCCGACTCCGGTGCTTTCATGGATCGGGGCGACGAACAGGCCGGTGGTCTGGCGCGCGCCCATCGTGACCATCAGGGTCGCGGCGGCGGCCAGCAGCAACGCCCAGGGCGTGCGCGAGGTCGTGGTCATTCGGCGGTCTCCAGCACGTGCAGGCGTTCGGTGAGGGTTTCGAGATCGGCGTGCAGGCGGGCGACGGCCTCGCTGCCGAAGGCTTCGTCGATGGTGTGCTGCGCGCGCTGCCAGTGCGGGCGCGCCGCCTGCAGGCGCGTGCGGCCGGCGTCGGCGAGTCGCAGCAGGCGCTGGCGGGCATCTTCTCCGCGCGTCTCGACCAGCATGCCGGCGGCCAGCAGCGGCTTGAGGTTGCGGGTGAGTGTGGTGCGGTCCATGCCGAGTTCGTCGGCCAGGCTGCCCAGCGTGCGCGGCGATTCGCCGGCCCGGCGCAGGATGCTGTACTGGTTCAGGCTCAGATCCACCGCCGCCAGTTCGCGGTCGTAGATCTGGGTGACCCGGCGGGTCGCCCGGCGCAGGTGGAAACAGGTGCAGGGGCTGCGGAAGGAGGACATGGGCGCGAACCCGGGGCGGGAACCGGATTATAGGTGCATATGCACATAAATCAATGTGCCCGTCCGCAGGCCGAGGGCGCCGCGGATGGGGCCGTTCGTGGACGCGACCGGAGCCGCCGAACCAGCGCTGCGCCACCCGCGACCGGAAGGCCCGATGCCTTGCTTCCCAAAACAAAAACGGCCACCCGCAAGGGTGGCCGTGCTTCACACGGGTGGAGAGAGGCCCGTCAGAAGTAGGCGCGGACGCCGAAGGCGACGCCGCGGCCCGGCAGCGGCGAGAAGTCGCGCAGCAGCGAGGTGTGCGGGCGCGCTTCCTCATCGGTCAGGTTGCTGCCGTCCAGGAACACTTCCCAACTGGTTTCCGGACGCTCCCAGCGATAGGCCAGATGGGCATCGACCAGGGTGTAGCCCGGGCTGGGCTCCTCGTTCCGGGCGACGTCGTCCTGTTTGGCGTAGCGGACCGCGCCGACCGAGGCGCGCCAGCCGCCCAGCGACCAGTCGAGATTGGCGCCGAAACGGGTGGGCGCGATGCGCGGCAGGTTGCCACCCTGGGCCACATCGACCGCGTAATGATGCGAGTGATCGCCGTGCGGCACGTCGAACTGCACATTGCGCGTGCCGCTGCCATCCAGTTCCGCGCGCACGGTGTCGCCGAACAGTCGCAGATCCCAGGCGCCCGCCGCATCGGAATCGATCAGCTTGATGCGCGCCTCGGCCTCCACGCCCTTGAACTTGGCATCCTGTTGCGTCCACAGGCGCACCGGCAGGCCTTCCTCGATGCCGGTATCGGCGAGGTAGATGAAGTCCTTGAAGTTTGTCTGGTAGACGGCCAGCTTGAATTCGACGCGATCGGTGTGCGCGTGCAGGCCGATTTCCGCGCGGCGGCTGCGTTCCTTTTCGAGATTGGCGTCGCCGATTTCCACCGATTGGGTGGCGACGTGGGTGCCCGCGGCGAACAGTTCCTCGTTGGTCGGCGCACGCTCGGCGCTGTCCAGGCCGAAGCGCAGGTCGAACGCGGGATTGATGCGCCAGATCGCCGCGCCGGACAGGCTGGTCACGTTGAAGTCGCGATCCGCGTGGCCTTCCGGATCCAGCTTGACCTGGTCATGGCGGCCGCCGAGTTCCAGCTTCCACGGGCCGAATTCCTTCTCCTGCACCACGAACACGCCGAGCGTATCGGTGAGCGTCGCCGGGACGAAAGCTTCCTCGCCGATCGCGCCGAAATCGCTGCGACCGTACTGCAGGCCGAATGCGCCACGCCAGCCGGCCAGTTCCTTCTGCACCGCTTCCAGCCGCAGTTCGCGACCGCGATTGGTGAAGCGGGTGGCCGGCATGCCGCCTTCCAGTTCGACGTGTTCGTAGTCGTTGTAGGCGCCGCGCAGATTGATGGCTTCAAGGAACGGGAACGGGTCGTAGATACCGGCCTTCACGTCGATGCGGTTCTGCACCATGTCGATGCGGACCGGACCTTCCTCCTCGTGGGCTTCCTCTTCCTCGCCTTCGTGTTCGTGGCCGTGGTCGTCGTCATGGACGTGGGCGCCGGCGGGAATGCCGTAGTTGTTGCGGTAGGTGCTGGCGGCCAGGCCGAAGTAGGCCTTCTCGCCCAGCCAGGTCGCGCCGACCGCGCCGGCGCGCGTGCGCACCGAACTGTTCGGCAGGACGCCCTTCGGCTGTTCTTCCTCGTGCGCGTGATCCTCTTCGCCCTCGTCATGGTGTTCGAGGATGGCGTAGCCGGGGATGTCGTAATCATCGGTGTTGCGGACCAGGCCATCCACGTGCAGCACCCAGTTGCCGTTGACGCCGTCCAGCCGGAACATGCCGCTGCGCTCGTCGTTGACCGTGTTGCCGCGCAGTTCCACCCGCCCGCTGAAGGGATCCTCGGGCAGGGTGTCGGGCAGGCGGCCGTCGACCACGTTGACCGCGCCGCCGATCGCGCCGCTGCCGAACAGCAGGGTGGCCGGGCCTTTCAGCACTTCGATCTGATCGGCCAGGAACGGTTCGATGGTGACCGCGTGATCCGCGCTGACGGTGGAAGCGTCCATCGAGCCGATGCCACCGGACAGCACCTGCACGCGCGGGCCTTCCTGCCCGCGGATGATCGGACGGCCCACGCCGGTGCCGAAGAAGGTGGTCTGCACGCCCGGCAGCTTGGCGACGGTATCGCCGAGGGTGGCGGCCTTGTTGCGGTCCAGTTCCTCGCCGACCAGCACGTCCACCGGCTTGGCCAGCGACTCGGCGCTGCCCTTGAGCGGCGAAGCGGTCACCACCACGGCATCCAGATCGCGCGGCTGCCGGGGGCCATCCGCGTCGGTGTCGGCGGCCAGGGCGGCACCCGCGGGGGCGAGGACGGCGAGGGCCAGGGCGCTGGCGAGCAGGCGGCGGGGGGGGAAGGGACGGGATGGCTTCATGGAGGAGGAGATCCAGATGAATGGGAAGGGCTTGACGAATGTTATAATATACCAATGTCGATAAGACACCCCTCCCGGAAGTCATACTTGCCGCCATGAACGAACGTTTCCGCCGCCTGCTGGACCGCTTCGGCGCCACCGGTTCCCTGATTTGCGCCATCCACTGCGCGCTGACTCCCTTTCTGCTCGCGGCGATTCCGTCGCTGGGCCTGTCGGCGTGGCTGGGCGACGGTTTCGAGCGGACGTTCGTCGTATTCGTGACCGTGCTGGGCTTGTTCAGCCTGCTCTGGGGCTACCGCCGGCATCGCACGTTCCGGGCGCTGGGCCTGCTCATCGTCGGACTGGTCACCCTGTGGGCCGGCGTGCTGTATCCGCCACTGCACGAGCCGATGATCGTCCACGCCATCGTGATGACCCTGGGCGGCACCCTGGTCGGGCTCGCCCACCTGGTGAACCTGCGGCTGAACCACTGGCACGTCCACGACGCCAGCTGCGCGCATTGAGACGCGCGGGCCAAGGCTTTCAGGCGCCGCTGTGATAGGCTTTGCGGCCTCGCGCACGGCCCCGCCCGGGCTGTACCGCCAGCGCGGCAATTCAATGAATCAGGAGAACAACGATGGGCAAGGGTGACCGCAAGACCGCCAAGGGCAAGCGCTACGTGTCCAGCTACGGCAACGCGCGCAAGAGCACCGTGGCCAAGGCCGGTATCGCCGCCACGGCGACCGCCAAGAAGACCGTGGTGAAGGCGCCGGTCAAGAAGGCCGTGGCCAAGAAGGCCGTCGCCAAGGCGTAAGCCTTCCGCGCCGGGTCCACGGATCCGGCAGCAGGAAAAAGAAAACCCCGGCTCGCGCCGGGGTTTTTCTTTGCGTGCGTCGAAACGCGGGGCGCGTGCCGGAAGCGATCAGCGCCGGCCTTCGACCAGCATGCGTGCGGCCAGGCCGGCCAGGACGGTACCCATCAGCCAGCGTTGTACGGTCTGCCACAGCGGACGTTGGCCGAGGAACAGGGCAATCGAACCGGCCATGATCACAATCAGCGCGTTGACGCTGACGCTGACCGAAATCTGGAGAAGCCCCAGCTGCAGCGACTGGGCCAGCACGCTGCCGTGCGCCGGATCGATGAACTGCGGCAGCAGCGACAGGTACATGACCGCGACCTTTGGATTGAGCAGGGTGGTGGCAAAGCCCATCGCGAACAGTTTGCGTCGGCCGTCCCGGGGCAGATCGCGGATCTGGAACGGGGAGCGTCCCCCCGGCCGTATCGCCTGCCATGCGAGGTAGAGCAGATACAGCGCGCCGCCCAGTCGCAGCGCGTCGTAGGCGTAGGGGACCGCCATCATCAATGCGGTGATGCCGAAGGCCGCGCACAGCACGTAGAAAACGAAGCCCAGCGCCACTCCGCCCAGCGAAACGAGGCCCGCCATCCGTCCCTGCGAGATCGATCGGGACACCAGGTAGATCATGTTCGGGCCCGGCGTCAGCACCATGCCCAGGCAGATGAGGGCGAATGCGACCAGGGTAGAGGGTTCGGGCATGGCGATGTTCCAGCGTGTGGAAGTGTGGAGGCCGCGCCAGGGGTGATGGCCCTCACCCGCGCGCACGACGATACCGCAAAAGTCTTTCAGCGCACCCGGTGGCCGCCGGCGTAGACGCCGGTCACCAGATCGCCCCCCAGCCAGTAACTCAGCTGCGCCGGCTGGGCGATGTTCCAGAGCACGAAATCCGCACGCCGCCCCACCGCCAGGACGCCGCGATCGGCCAGTCCCAGCGCGCGTGCGCCCTGCACGGTGGCGCCGCGCAACGCTTCCTCCGGCGTCAGGCGGAAATGGGTGCAGGCCAGCGACATCGCCAGTCGCAGCGACTGCAGCGGGGCGGTACCGGGGTTGCAGTCGGTGGCGACCGCCATCGGCACGCGATGGCAGCGGAACGCGTCCAGCGGAGGCAGCCTGGTTTCGCGCAGCACGTGGAAGGCGCCGGGGAGCAGCACCGCCACGGTGCCGTGCGCGGCCATCGCGCGCACGCTGTCCTCGGAGGTGTACTCGACATGGTCCGCGGAGAGGCCGTCGAACTCGGCGACCAATGCCGCGCCATGGCCATCGCTGAGCTGATCCGCATGCAGCTTGACCGGCAGGCCGAGCGCGCGCGCGGCCTCGAACACGCGACGCGTCTGCGCGGCATCGAAGGCGATGCGTTCGCAGAACGCATCCACCGCATCGACCAATCCCTCGGCATGCAGCTCCGGCAGCCACTCGCAGACCGCATCAATGTAGGCGTCGGCCCGCCCGCTGTATTCCGGCGGCAGCGCGTGCGCACCCAGGAAGGTGGTGCGTACGGTGATGCCCAGTGTTTCACCGATCCGGCGCGCGACCCGCAGCATCTTGCGTTCGTTGGCCAGATCCAGCCCATAGCCGGACTTGATTTCCAGGGTGGTCACGCCATCGCCCAGCAGCGCGCGCGCGCGCGGCAGCGACTGCGCGAGCAGTTCATCCTCGCTGGCGGCACGGGTGGCGCGCACGGTGGAGACGATGCCGCCGCCGGCCCGCGCGATGTCCTCATAGCTCACGCCCTGCAGGCGCTGCTCGAATTCACCGGCGCGATCGCCGGCAAACACCGTATGCGTGTGACTGTCGACCAGGCCGGGCGTGATCCACCGGCCTTCGGCGCGCGCCAGTGGGCGGGCATCGTCCGCATCGTGGCGATCCCAGTCCGCGCGGGTGCCGACAAAGTCCAGCACGCCATCGCGCCAGGCCAGCACGCCATGTTCGATGACGCCGTAACCGGCATCGCCATTCAATGTGATCAGGTTCGCGTCCAGCAGGACGCCGTCGGCAGGCAGGGATGAGGCGGTCATGCGGCCATTCTAGAACGGCGCAGCCTTCAGCCGAACAGATCATCGCCTGACAATGCACCTTCCAGCGTCAGCAGGTAGTGCTTGGTTGGCAGGCCGCCGCCGAATCCGGTCAGGCTGCCGTCGGCGCCGATCACGCGATGACAGGGCAATATGATCGGCAGCGGATTGCGACCATTGGCCGCGCCGACCGCGCGGGTGGCGGTCGGCTTGTCCACGCGCCGGGCGAGTTCGGCGTAGCTGATGGTTTCCCCGTAGGGGATATCGGCGAGGGTATGCCACACGGTGCGCTGGAAATCGGTCCCCTGCGGGGCGAGCGGAAGGTCGAACTCGCGGCGCTCGCCACGGAAGTACTGGGCCAGCTGGCGCGCGGCTTCGCGTATCACCGCGTTGTCGCCCGGCTGCCATTCCGGCGAGCGCTTGTACGGATGGCGCGGGTTGTCGAATTCGATCACGCGCAGCGCGTCCTCGTCGGCCACCAGCAGCAGTGGACCGACCGGGCTGTCGATGTGGCGATAACGCAGGGGAGTGTTCATGGTTTGGAAGAGGGCATGGGTTTGGGAGCGGGCATGCTGTCGCGCCACAACTGGATCACCGCATAGGCTCGCCACGGGCGCCAGGCTTCGGCGCGCGCGGTGAGTACCTTGGCGGTCATGCGGCTGCCATCGGTGGGCACGGCCTTCTGCAGGACCAGATCGTCGGCGGGGAAGGCATCGGGATGGCCCAGTGCGCGCATGGCCATGTAGTTCGCGGTCCACGGCCCGATGCCGGGCAGCGCGACCCAGCGCGCGGTGAAATCCTCCAGGGTGCGCTCGCCGCGGAAATCCACGCGGCCGTCCAGCAAGGCGCGCGCCATCGCGCTGACGGTGGCGGCGCGTGCGCGGGTCAAGCCGATGCGGGTCAGATCGACATCGACCAGCGCCTCGGCGGTCGGGAACAGGTGCGCGAGGCCGGGGCCGAACGGCGTCGGCAGCGGCGTGCCATGCTGCTGCGCCAGGCGTGCGGTGAGCGTGCGCGCGGCGGCCACGCTGACCTGCTGGCCGATGACCGCGCGCACCGCGATCTCGAAACCGTCCCAGCCGCTGGGCAGGCGCAAGCCGGGCCGCTTGCGCAGCAGCGGGCGCAGGCGCGGATCGGCGCCCAGCGCGCCTGCGATCGCCTGCGGATCCGCGTCGAGATCGAACATGCGGCGGATCCGGCTGACGATGGACAGCAATTGCGCGGGCGCGGCGCCGTGCAGTTCCAGCCGCAGCGCGTGATCACCGGGCTGGTCGCTCCAGCGGCCGACCCGCAGCCAGCCGGGCGCGTCCACGCTGCCGATGACCCGTGCATAGCTGTCCGCGTCGACGTATTCGACGCCGGGCAGGGCGCGGCCGCGCAGGAAATCCAGCATCGCTTCGAAATCGTACGGAGGCCGGTAGCCGAGCCGCAGGGCCACGCCGCCATCGTCCACCGCCACGTCGCGCTTGCGCAGATCGCGCGGCGCCATCCGGTACGCCTCGCGGAAGCTGGTGTTGAAGCGGGTCAGGCTGCCGAAGCCGGCGGCCAGCGCGACCTGGGTGATCGGCAGGCGCGTCTCGGTGAGCAACTGTTTGGCGAACAGCAGCCGGCGGGTGCCGTGCACGCCGATCGGACTGGCGCCGAGCCGGTCGTTGAACAGTCGCCGCAGCTGGCGTTCACCCAGTCCGAGCGTATCCGCGAGATCCGCCAGCGGGCGTTCGGCCAGCGCGCCCTGATCGATCAGCTTCAGCGCGCGCGCGACGGTTTCGTCGCCGCGCCGCCACGCGCCGTCGCCGGGCGAGAGTTCGGGCCGGCAGCGCAGGCAGGGGCGGAAACCATCGGCTTCCGCGGCGGCGGCGTTCGGGTAGTAGGTGACGTTGACCGGCTTCGGCGCCGGCGCCGGGCAGACCGGCCGGCAATAGATGCGGGTGCTGGTGACGGCGGTGAAGAACAGGCCGTCGAAGCGGGCGTCCCGGCTCAGCCGCGCCTGCTCGCAGACGCGGTGATCGGGCAGGCCGGCGGGGTGGGGAGCGGTGGACATGGGAGCAGGCTAGCACCGCGCCCGGCCACCGACTCACCGTTTTCGGACATCAATGGGACGGCGACGAAGCGGCCTCCGCGGGGTTCAGGATCGGCAGCAGGGTCCGCGGATTGCCGTCGTTCGGCGCGGGCGCGATGCCCAGCAGGCGCGCCAGCAGCGGATACACGTCCACATTGTCGAAGCCGGGCACGCTGACGCCCTGCCGGAACGCCGGCCCGCGCGCCAGGAAGATTGCCCGCATCGACGGCGCGGCCGGGTCGTAACCGTGCGAACCGCCGCCCTTCCAGCCGTTGCGGCGCCAGCGCTCGACCGCCTCGCGCTTCACCAGCAGCCAGCCTTCGTCGGCCTGGCAGACGATCGCCGGCACGCGCGGATGGGTGCCGTAGTGCCAGCGCGCCGGCATGTCCTGCTTGCGCCAGCATTCGGCGTGATCGCGACGGCCGAGCAACTGCCGCTCGGCGGCGGCCTCGCGCCCGGGGCGGGGATTGAAACCGACCACCTGGCCGACGGTGACGGCCTGCGCATCGTCCGGCGATACCCGATCCTCGATGGTCATCACGCGTTCGGGCGAGGTCGCGGCCATGCCGTGATCGGACACCACGATGAGGTTCACGCGACCGCGTTCGCCACGGGCGTCGATGCCATCGACGAGCTGGCCGATGGCGGCGTCGAGCGCCTTCAGGGTGTCTTCGACATTGGACGAGGCCGGACCGCTGTCATGGCCCGCGGTGTCGACATGTTCGAAGTACAGGGTGATCAGGCGCGGGCGTTCGGCGGCGGGAAGATCCAGCCACGCCTGCACCTGGCGCACGCGGTCGTCGATGGCGAAGGCTTTGTCGAACGGGAACCACTGGGTGGGGCGGACGCCCTGCACGGCGGCCTCGGAGCCCGGCCAGAACATGGTCGCGGTGTGCAGGCCGGCCTTCTCGGCGCCCACCCAGATCGGTTCGCCGCTCCACCAGCGCGCATCGCCGACCGCCTCGCGATCGCTGAGCGAAAAATTGCCCAGGTGCTCGTCGGTCATCGTGTTGCTGATGATGCCGTGGTGATCCGGACGCAGGCCGGTGACCAGGGTGTAGTGGTTGGGGAAGGTCAGCGAGGGGTAGGACGGATTCATCCACTCGGCGCGCACGCCCTCCCGGGCCAGCCGGGCGAGGTTCGGGGTGATGCCGCGTTGCAGGTACTCGGCGCGGACCCCGTCGAGCGAGATCAGCAGCAGGGTGGCCGGTTCTTGGGAAGGAGCGGAGACAGGGTGCGGAGCGCGGGTCGCGCAGCCGGCCGACAGCAGCAGTGCGGCGGCCAGCCACGCGGCCCTGACGAATGGCAGGCGCATGGAAGGACGGAAAGGGAATGGAATGCCGCAGAGCTTGGCAGGTTTCGGAGAACTTCGCATGACAACGGGTCTACGGCTTTCGTGCCTGCCGCTGCTGGCGGTCATTGCGGCGGGCGTCCCCGCCGCCGAGCCTCCACCCGCCGCGGCTTCGGCGGACGAGGCGCGCTGCGCGGTGTGGGCGCGGGAGCTGGGATTCGCCGACGCCCTGGCCCGGCATGACGCTGCCGCCTTCGCCGGCTTCCTCCACGCCGACGCGGTGTTCGGGGTCGGTCACCAGCCGACCCGCGGCCGCACCGCCATCGTGGCCGACTGGACGCCGCTGATCGAAGGCAAGGCGCTGGAACTGCGCTGGTACCCGGAGCGGGTGTCGGTGGGCGGCGATGGCCGGACCGCGTATTCCAGCGGCCCGGCGCTGTACCGGAACCCGACGGACGGCAGCTTCCGGCTGGGACGCTTTGGTTCGGTCTGGCAGCAGGATGCCGACGGCCAGTGGCGGGTGATCTTCGACGATGGCATCCGCCCGACCCCGATCGACGAGGCCGGTGCGAAGGCGTTCGAGGCCGGTCGGCGCGATACCTGCCCGGCGGCCTGACCCGGCGTCCCGCGGCCTGGCCAGTCGCGTGGCGCAGGCCACGACCGGGACGGCGCAGGAAAACCGGATCCGCATGCGGCGCGGCATCGTGACCCAGGCCGGTGGTGACAGATCCCGTCGGGTGACAACCGCCGCCCGCGCGGATGAAGGTCTCCAGCGCCTGCTGCTGTTCGGCATCCAGGATATCGCCGGTGGTGTTGACGAAGACCACCCGCGACAGGGCCGCAGCCGATCCGGCGAGAACACCGCGGCATCCTCGCCGGCATCCGCTCGCGGTGAGTTTGGGCGGGCGAAATCGCGCGGCATCTCCACTGCCATGGGAATGGATGCATGCCGGCCGCCGGCGGTCTTGCCGGGATCAGGATGCGCGTTGGCGTCGCAAGTGCGGCCATCGGCACGCCGCACAGCACGAACGCGAGGAACAGGGTGAATCGTCGGGACGTCATCGCGCGGGTCTGCCACGCTGCGTTCGTTGCAGGCGCAACGATGCTGCACTGCGGTTTTGCCGACGCGGGACGATGACCTAGGCTGGATGCCAGGAGTTTCTCCCACGCCGGACGCGTCTCTCTCCCAAGAGGTCCTCCATGCGCCATTGGCCTATCCGTGCCAGGTGTTTCCTGGTCGGATGCTTCCTGTCATTGCCGACCCTGCCGGCATTCTCCGCGCAATCGCAACCCGGCGCGGATGCGCTGCCCGTCTGGTCGATCGGACAGCCAAAGGAGAACCGCTACGTGTCCGCGCATGGCCTGCGCGCATTCGCGGGCGGCTACTCGGAGGACGGGCTGGAGATATGGACGTTTCCGTTGCAACTGGCATTGGACTATCGCCTCGTCTTCGTCATCGATGGCCGGAGCGAAGACGCCCTGGCGTACCTGGCATCGGCGGACGTGGATCCGCTGGGAGCGACCCGCCACTATGCCGGCCCCGGTTTCACGGTGCGCGAGCGCATCGAGACGCGCGGCCGGCATCCTGGCGTCATCATCCGCTACCAGGTGGAAGGAAAGCCGGTCGACCTGCGCGCGCGTTTCCGCCCGTCGCTCAACCTGATGTGGCCGGCGGCGGTCGGGGGACAGGAGCTGGCGTGGGATGCGCAGGCGAAGGGATTTCTCGTCGGCGAGCCCCGCAGGCAATTCCGTGCGCTGGTGGCTTCGCCGCAGGCCACGGCGCACTCCGAACCGAACAACGATCGGCGCGGCAGCGAGTTCGGCCTGCCGCTGTTCCTGCAACTGGCGCCACAACCCTGTGGCGCACGGCGCTGCGCCGAACTGGTGTTCGCCGGCCAGAGCGAGCGGGACGAGGACGTGCATGCCACCGTGGCCGCGTTGCGGCACGCTCCGGGCGAAGAGGATGCCGCGCGCTTCCGGCCCGCCGGGCAACTGCGCATCACCACCCCGGATGCGGCCGCCAATCGCGCGCTGCGATGGGCGCAGATCGCGCTGGAGCAGGCCTGGACCTGCAATGCGCGGCTGGGCTGCGGGCTGGTGGCCGGATACGGGCCTTCGCATGGCGCACGCCGGCCACAGTACGCGTGGTACTTCGCCGGTGACGGACTGGTTGGCACGCGCGCGCTGATCCACGAAGGCCGCTTCGAGCGCGCGGCGGAGGAACTGGCTTTCATCCTGCGCTACCAGCATCCGGACAACGGGATGATCTGGCACGAGATGTCGCAGAGCGCGGGTTTCCTGGACTGGGCCGGCGACTATCCATACATGTACGTACACGTGGACATCGCTTTCGATTTCATCAGCGTGCTGGGCGAGTACCTGCACGCCAGCGGCGATCATGCCTTCCTGCGCCGGCATTGGCCGGCCATCCTCAAGGCCTATCGCTATTGCGTGTCCACGCTGGATCCGGGCGATGGGCTGCCGCGCGTGCCGGCGGACAAGATGAGCGCGAACGAACAGGATCGCCTGACCGACGAGCTGACCCTGTCGGCGGCCTGGGTCGAGGCCGCATCGGCGATGTCGCGGCTGGCAAAGGCGCAGGGGGACGCGGAACTGGCACGCGAGGCCGGCGAGGCCGCCGGGCGTGCGCGCCAGAGCCTGCGCGCGCGTTATCGCGACGAGGCCGGCCAGCGCTGGATCAGCGGCTTCACCCACGCCGGCAAGGCCGGTGAAAGCACGTCACCCGCCGATCTGGCGGCGATCCGTTCCGGGGCGGCGACCGGGTCCGAGGCCGAAGCCACGCTGCGGCAGCTGTCCAGTCCGGCCTATCTCACCGCGTGGGGACTGCGCAGCCGGCCGGACACGGCGGCGGACTACGATCCCGAAGCCTATTCGCGCGGCAGCGTCTGGGGCCTGGGCACCGCGATGGCGGCGGAGACCCTGTGGCGCGAAGGCCGGGCGGAGCAGGCCGCGGCGCTGTGGCGCAGTCTGGTGTCGTGGGCGGACGCGGACTCACCCGGGCACATGCATGAAGTCATGCGCGGCGATCGGCCGGGGCCGCAGCGCGAATCGGTGCCGGAACAGACCTGGTCCTCGGCGGCGTTCCTGTCGGCCGCCATCCACGGCATGCTCGGCCTGGACGCGGATGCGCGGGCGAAGCGGTTGCGGTTCGCGCCGCAACCGCCCGCCGGGTGGAATCACCTGGATGTCGACAATGTCCGGCTGGGCGAGGGCCGCATCGATCTCCGCTGGCGCAGGCACGCGGATCGCGTGGACCTGGAGATCGAGAATCGCGGCGCGCCCTTCCTGCTGATCTGGGAGCAGCGCGGCGGCGGGGACGCCGCGCCGCTGGTGATCGAACACCAGGTGGGCGCCGGTAGAACCCGACTGGGCACGCCCTGAGCCGAGGCGTCGAGCGGCCCGTCCCGCAGCGCGGATCCAAGCGGCGCCGCCATGTGGCGGAGCAGCGGAGCAGGCTCCGCCCTCCGCCCTGAATCCAGGCGAGGGCCGGACTACTTCAGATCCACGACCGGCGCGAAGCCACCGAAGATCATCCGCTTGCCATCGAAAGGCATGGGGTTGGCGGCATCCATGCGCGGATCCTCCATCATCTTCTTCATGCCGATGTCGCGGGTGGCCTTGTCCGGCCATTCGATCCAGGAGAACACCACGCTCTCGTCGTCGGTGGCCTTGACCGAGCGGCGGAAATCGGTGACCTCGCCCACGGGAACGTCGTCGCCCCAGCATTCGACGACGCGGATGGCGCCGAGCTCCATGAAAATCGGATCGAACTCCCGGGCATGGGCGATGAACTTTTCCTTGTTGGCATTCGGCACGGCAATGACGAAACCGTCGATGTAGGACATGGTGGTTCTCCTGCGGTCTGGGGTGGGAATGAAAGGTCCGCAACGCGGGCCTTCCCGGGTTCGACGAACGGGCAGGGCGGAAATCGACAGGGGCCGAAACCCTGTTCAGGCAGCCCATCGCCGATCGGCACGCAGGGTTCGGCAGGAGGCGCCTGAAGACGGGGCCGTCGCTCCCGCCGACGCGGGCCTCGCGGTTTCGCCGCCGGCCCTGCCGGTAATATGGACGAAGGCCGGGGGTGCGTCATGGTGCATCGCCGCGAACGCGGAATCACCACGATGAACACGCACGCCCTTGAACAGCGCGTCGGCGACGCACTCGACAATCCGTTCTGGTCCTCGCTGCAAAGCCTGCATCGCGACATCGGACGACATGCCGGCGCGGTGAGCCGCTATCCGGCCGAGTACGCTCCCTTCCTGGGAGTGCCCGCCGCGCATGATGAAGTGGCCGGAGGACTGGAAGCGCTGGTCGCGCCGGGCGAAGCGGTCTACCTGATTGGGGTGGCGCCGGAGCCGCCGCCCGGATGGCGGCTGGAGGCCTTCAGGCCGCTGGCGCAGATGATCCGCACGGCCCCGCTGCCGGTGGCCGATGGCCCGGAGATACTGCCGTTGGGTGAAGCGCACCGCGCCGATGTGCTGGCGCTGACCGCGCTGGTGTATCCGCACTACTTCCGCGAGCGGACCATGGACATGGGGTGCTACTTCGGCATCTACCAGGACGGTCGCCTGGCCGCGATGATCGGCGAGCGCCTGGGCACCGGCGAGTGTCGCGAGATGAGCGCCATCTGCACCCATCCGGACTTCAACGGCCGCGGCCATGCGGGCCGGCTCACCGCCATGCTCGCCAATGACACCCTTGCGCGCGGCGCGCTGCCGTTCCTGCACGTCAGCCACGAGAATCCGCGCGCGCTCGGCCTGTACGAGCGGCTGGGTTTCCGGCATCGCCGCGATATCGGGTTCTGGTCGCTGCGGCGCGCGTGATGCTGCCCAGGCCAGCGATTGTCATGTTCCTGTCATTTCATCGCAGCAGGATCTTCATGAAACCGTAAAGCGCGCCCATGCCGGACGCGCCGGGCAAGGGCGGACGCATGAAGATCAAGGCTTGGGTGTTGGCGGGACTGGTGATGGCATGGACGCCGGCGGTTTTCGCGCAACAGGCGCCGCACGTGAACATCGAGCAGCGGCTCACGCCCGAACAGATGCGTGACACCGGGCTGGATCAACTCACGCCGGCGCAACTGGAACTGCTCAACCGCCTGCTCGGTGAACAGGTCGAGGCACGCGCGCAGGAGCGCGCCGAGGTGATCGCCCGCAGCCAGCCACCGGCGCGTCCGCGCGACGAAGGCTCCCTCATCGGCCTGAACGACGAGCCCATCCATGCGCGCCTGAAAGGCACCGTGGCCGGCTGGGAGCCGGGCACCGTGTTCGAACTGGACAACGGCCAGCAGTGGAAGGTGCTGAAAGGCAGGATGAAGCTGTCGCGGCCGCTGGAATCCCCGGAGATCGTGGTGGTGCCGGGCGTGGCCGGCCGCTGGTTCCTGCAGGTCGAGGAGGACACGCCGAAGGCGCGTGTCTATCGGATCGACTGAACTGCCGCGTCCTTGACGTTTCCGCGACATCACCGCGCGGACGATGACCGCAGGCACCTCCCCGGAGAACCTGCATGATCGAAGGCATCCCCGCGCCGCCCCAGGTGGCGGCATTCCGCTTCAGCGGCCAGCTCAGCGGCGAGGACTACGACCGCTGCATCGCCGAGATCGAGGCCCGCCTGCACGAATACCGGCGCATCGGCATCTTCACCGATCTCGGCGGCATGACCGGCATCAGCGCCGAGGCGATGGCCAAGGACCTGCGCTACGCGGTGCAGAAACTGGGCGAGTACTCGCGCTTCGCGCGCGCGGCGGTGGTGACCGACAAGCAATGGCTGGGCCGGATCTCCGAACTGGCCGGCCACCTGCTGCCGGCCACGGAAGTGCGCGCCTTCGAACCGGCCGAAGCCGGGCAGGCGCTGGCGTGGGTGGCCGAGGTCGAACCGGAAAGCAACGATCCCGCGTGAACCCGGGGGATTCAGCCCAGCAGCGCACCGACACTGGCGCTGACCGCCGCGCCGAGCAGCAGGAACCCCAGCATCGCGAGCCAGTGCAGCGAGCGGACATAAAAGGTTTTCATCGAATTTCCCGTGCCGGATCCGTGGGGCTTTCCCGGCCTGTTCCGTGGTCCCTGTACGCGCACCAACGCGGCGGAGGGAGGGGGCAGGCCAGCGGCGGCGGGGGAAGCCGACCGGTGGCATGATGGGCCGATGCAAGGCGTGCCGGAACAATTCGAATCCACCCGCGACGCGGCCCAGTTCCGCCACCCGCCACACCGCGCGGGCGTGGAACTGTATCGCGCGCACATCGTCCGCCACGCCTTCGAACCGCATACCCACGAGGCGTTCGGACTGGGCGCCATCGAGTCCGGCGCCGAGCGCTTCCGCTATGCCGGCGCGGATCACCTGGCCGCGGCCGGATCGCTGGTGCTGATGAATCCGGAAACGCTGCATACCGGGCGCGCGGAAACCGAGGACGGCTGGCGCTACCGGATGATCTACCTGGATCGCACGGCGCTGGAGGAGGTGACCGGCGAAACCGGTTGGTGGTTCGCCGATGCGGTGCGCCAGGACGCCAACCGCGCGGCGCGGGTCACCGTGCTGCTGGATGCGCTCTGGTCGGCCACCGAGCCATTGGCCATCGACAGCCTGCTGCTGCGACTGCTGGATACCCTGCGCGATCACGCACGGGTCGGGCGGCCCGCCGCGATGGAGCGGCCCGCACGCTTTTCCGGGGTCATCGACTACCTGCACGCGCACCTGGGCGAGCGGGTGACCCTGGAATCGCTCGCCGCCGTCGCCGGGCTCAGCCCGTTCCATTTCCTGCGCCGGTTCCGCGACCAGTACCACGTCACCCCGCAGCAGATGCTGATGGCGCTGCGCGTGCACGAGGCCAAGCGCAGGCTGGGTGCGGGAGAAGCGCCCGCCGACGTGGCCGCCGCCACCGGCATGGCCGACCAGGCCCACCTGACCCGCGCGTTCGCCCGCCGCTACGGCGTCACCCCGGCGCGCTACCAGCGCCAGGTGCGCGGCTGAGCCGGCGCAATCTGGTGCAAGACGGCGCCGCGGCCGACGCCTAGAGTCGGCCTCTTTCGACCGGGACGAACGATCCGATGTGGGTGGGAACGCTGTACGCGCTGGCGGCCGGGCTGATGTGGGGCCTGGTGTTCGTGGGGCCGCTGCTGCTGCCGGAATACCCGGCCGCCCTGCAATCGGTGGGCCGCTACCTGGCGTTCGGCCTGATCGCGCTGCCGCTGGCCGCTTTCGATCGCGCCGAACTGCGCCGGCTGCGCGGTGCCGACTGGCGTGAGGCGCTCAAGCTCGCCGCGATCGGCAACCTGCTCTATTACTTCTGCCTGGCCAGCGCCATCCAGCGTGCCGGCGCGCCGGTGCCGACCATGATCATCGGCACCTTGCCGGTGGTGATCGCGATCAGCGCCAACCTGCGCAACGGCCATCGCGACGGGCATCTGCCCTGGCGCAAGCTGGCGCCATCGCTGTTGCTGATCGCGCTGGGCATCGCCTGCGTCAACCAGGTGGAACTGCAGGCGCTGCGCGATGACCCGCAGGCCGATCCGTGGCGCTATGCCAGCGGTGCGGCGCTGGCGCTGATCGCGGTGGCTTGCTGGACCTGGTATCCGCTGCGCAACGCCGACTGGCTGCGCGCGCATCCGGACCGCAGTCCGCGCGCCTGGGCGACCGCGCAGGGCGTGGCGATCCTGCCGCTGGCGCTGCTCGGCTATGCGGTGCTGTGGGGCGTGATGACGCTGCGTGGCGCGGATTTCCCGATGCCGCTGGGACCGCGCCCGGAGTTCTTCATCGCCCTGATGGTGGCGATCGGCCTGTTCGCCTCGTGGCTGGGCACGCTGTGCTGGAACCAGGCCAGCCAGCGCCTGCCGACCGCGCTGGCCGGGCAGTTGATCGTGTTCGAGACCCTGGCCGCGCTGGCCTACGCCTTCATGCTGCGCGGGCAGATGCCGCGACCGCTGACCCTGCTGGGCATCGGCCTGCTGATCGCCGGCGTGCTGTGGGCGGTGCGGGTGAAGCCGGAGCCGGTCATCCGCATGGAAGAGGGGCACGGGCTGTAGCGCGCTACCATCGCCGGCAAACCCGGTGGAGGGCGGTGCGATGCGACAGGCAGCGTGGAAAACGGTGGGCGTGCTGTGGGGGGGCCTGCTGCTGGCGCCGTGTGCGCGGGCCGGTGAAACCGAGGATCGACGCGACATCCTGGCGGTGGAGGCCGCGTTGTGCCGGGCTTTCGAGGAGGCCGACACGAAGGCGCTGGAGCGCCATCTGGATCCAGGATTCACGCTCGTTGATTCGCGTGGCGTGGTCACCGATCGCGCGGCCAACCTGGTGGAAGTAGCGAGCCGGGAGCCGCGTTATCGCGTGTTCCGCAACCAGGAACAGCACATCCGCTTGCATGGCGACGCGGCGATCGTCACCGGGGTGACCCACATCGAAGGAGAAGCGCAGGGACAGGCGTTCACCGCCGACTTCCGCTTCACCGATACCTGGATCCGGTATCCGGAAGGCTGGAAGCTGGCGGCGAGCCATGCCAGCCGCTTGCCTGGCAAACCCTAGGCATGCCCCGGCGCGGTGTCGCGCCTGGCCGACCACGCGCTGGACAGCACCCGCCAGGCCGAACGCAGGAACAGCAACAACAGCGCGGCGCCCACCAGCAGGTCCGGCCAGCCGGCGCCGAACAGCCACACGCCGGCGGCGGCGAGCAGCACCGCCAATCCTTCGTACACGTCGTTGCGCGAGCATTCCCAGGCCGAAGCGAGGTTCACGTCGCCGGAACGGTAGGGCGTCAGCAGGCGCAGGCAGATCAGGTTGGCGCCGAGGTTGAGCAGGCCGATCACGCCCATGGTCTCGAACACCGGCACCGCCGGATGGGCCAGGCGCCAGCCGATTTGCGCCGCCACCGCGACGGCCGCGGCCAGGATCAGCAGGCCCTTGAACAGGGCGACCCGCGCCTTGGCGCGCGTGCTGGCGCCGACCACCATCAGGCTCAGCGCGTAGGTGGCGGCATCACCGAGGTTGTCCAGGCTGCCCGACAGCAGCGAGGTCGAATGGCTGTACCAGGCCGCCGCGATCATCAGCAGGAAGGTGGCGGCATTGATCGCCAGCACGATCGACAGCACCCGCCGCTGGCGCGCCTCGAGCGCGGCGACATCGATCGCCTTGCCACAGCCACAGCAGGAATCGGACATGTCGGAAGGCACCTGGAAGACGCGCGGGAGACCAGGCAATTCTAGCGCCGCCGCGATCAGGCCGCCTGGCGCTGGCGCTGGAACAGCACCCGCTCCGGGCGATGCAACGCCATGCCCTGGCCGAAGTCGACCCCCAGCCCGGTCAGGGTGGCGATCATGCCGGCGTTGCCCACCCATTCGGCCACCACGCTCAGGCCGCGCTGGTGGCCGATCTGGGCGATGGCGCTGACGATGGTCCGGCTCATCGCGTCGGTTTCCAGATCGCGGATGAAACTGCCGTCGATCTTGATCACGTCCACCGGCAGGTTCTTGAGGTAGCCGAACGAGGACATGCCGGCACCGAAATCATCCAGCGCGATCCGGCAGCCGGCCTTGCGCAGGCGCTCGATCACCTGCACCACCTTGAGCAGGTTGCGTACCGCCACCGTCTCGGTGATCTCGAAGCACAGTTTCGAGGGCGGCACCCGGTACTCGGCAATCAGGGCGAGGATGAAGTCGGCCAGATCCTCGTCCTCGATGCTGGCGCCGGAGAGATTGATCGCGCACTGCTGCAAGGGACGGCCGTCGGCGTGCAGCTGGCCGAAATGGGTGAGCGCGGCGCGGATCACCCAGCGGTCCACCATCGGCATCAGGCCGTAGCGCTCGGCCGCCGGCAGGAACGCGCCGGGCATGACGATGCGGCCGTCCTCGTCGCGCAGGCGTAGCAGCAGTTCCACCCGCGCGCCTTCCTCGCGACGGCCGTCCAGCGGCACGATCTCCTGGTAGTCCAGCAGCAGGCGCTGTTCCTCCATCGCCCAGCGCAACCGGTTGGCCCATTCCATCTCGCCGTAGCGGCGGGTGGCCTCGTCGTCGTCGCTGTAGACGTGGATGCGGTTGCGCCCGTTTTCCTTGGCCACGTAGCAGGCGGTGTCGGCCCAGGACAGCAGATCCTTCAGGGTGGGATTGTCCTGGTCCACCACCACCACGCCGATGCTGGCGCTGACCGTGTAGGTGCGCTCCTGCCAGACGAACATCTGCGATTCGATGCCGGTGCGCAGGCGCTCGGCCAGGATGCGCGCGCTGGCGGTGTCGACGTCGAAGGCGAGCAGGCCGAACTCGTCGCCGCCCAGGCGCGCTAGCAGGTCGTCGCCGCGCAGTTGCATCCGCATCGCCAGCGCCAGTTGCGCCAGCAACTGATCACCGGCGGTGTGGCCGGACACGTCGTTGATCAGCTTGAACTGATCGAGATCGATGTACAGCAACGCGCAGGACCGGCCGCCGCGGCGCCGTTCGGCCAGGGCCTGTTCGATCCGGCGTTCGAATTCGCGCCGGTTGCACAGTTCGGTCAGCGCATCGTGGGTGGCCTGGTAGCTCAGCCGTTCGGTCAGCTCGCGCTGTTCGGAGATGTCGGTGGCGACCATCAGCAGGCGGGGTTCGTCTTCCATCTCGACCCGCGCGATCGACGCGTTCGCCCAGAACTCGCCGCCCAGGCCGATCAGCAGCGCTTCCACGTTGCCCCAGTAGTCGCCGGTCCGCGCCGGTTGGCGTACCCGTTCGCGGAAGGCGGGATCGGCGAACAGCGCGGTCAACGGCACGCCCGCCGAGACCACGTCGCCCAGGCGCTGCCGCGCGGCCTGGTTGGCATACAGGATGCGGCCATCGCCATCGGACAGCAGCACCAGCGCCGGCAGCAGTTCGTTGAGCGCGCGGAACTGGGCTTCGCTCTGCCGGTACAGCGAACTCATTTCGTGGCCCAGCGCGATCGCGCGCTGGCGGGTGGTGGCCAGCGACCACAGCAGCGCGGCCAGCAACAGGCTGATCACCGGGCCGGCGGTCAGGATCACCTTCAGGCGTTCGCTGTCCGGAGCGACCGGACGCGGCCACAGGCGCAGTTCCCAGCGCCGGCCGCCGAATTCAAGTTGCTCGCGGTAGAGCCTCGCGCCGGCCTCGGCACGGCCCGCGGAATCGAAGAACGGCGACGCATCGGCCGCGTCGAGATCGCGGATGCTGGCCTGGAACATGTCCAGCACCGGTCCCCGCAGGGCGTCGCGCACCAGCGGTTCCAGCCGCAGGCTGACCGCCAGCGCGCCGATCGCGCGCGCGCGCCGCGCGGTCACGCCCACCGGTTCCGGGCCGTCGGAATACACCGGCAGGCGCACCGTCACCCCAAGCCGCTGGCGGTTGCCGGGCGCCGACTGGCGCAGGACGAAGGGCGCGGAAAGCACCACGCTGTTGCTGTCACGGGCGCGTTCCAGCGCCAGCAGGTTCTCGTGCTGGCTGGCGATGTTCAGCCCCAGCAGCACCTCGTTGCCACGGAACGGCGTGATGAACTGGTAGCGGTAGGCCGACTGCCCGCTGGCACCGCCCTCGATGCGCTGCGCGAAGGCGGTCGCCACGCGCGCCGGGCCGATACGCTGGCGCTGCAGGTTCTCGGTAACCTGGGTGAAGCGGATCTGATCCATCCGATCATTGGCCAGGAACACGGTCTGCATGGCGCGCAGTTCGGACGCGACGGTCTGCAACGGCGCGCGCAACTGGCGGACCGCGGCCTGGGCGAGATTCTTCCGCTGCGCATCCGCGCGTTCGTTCAGATCCCGCCATTCGCCCATGGCCAGCCAGGCGGTGAAGGCCAGTCCCGCCAGCAAAACGGCCAATGCCCAGCGCCAGGGGCCGGTGTCGCGTCGCGAATGTTCCGCAGGCGGAGGCACCGTCGCCGACGACGGGCGGGATGACGATGCGATCACGGCATCCACCTGTCCATCGGAATTACGCGTACTCCGGGACACCCGGCCATTCGCGCACGCGCGAAGCCAGTGTGGAGCGGGTGGATGCGGCTGTCGACCCCGGGCCCGCGGTTTCCCCGATGGCAGGCCGTTTGGCTGGGCCCCATGGGGTCTCCCTCAGCGGACACGTCTGGTCCGGTATCGGCGCGGGCGATCGCTTCTTGAGCGGCTGGCGCGAGTGTAAACCCGTCGCAGGCGGGGTTGGTCCTGTTCAGCATCGTGGCAAGTAGGAACGCCGTATAGACGTTGCTGCAATGCAGCGAATCCGGCTTTCGCGTCCGGCATCCCTGGGGCAACCCGCTGTTCTCGCGGCGCCGCGCCATGCAGTGCCGCGTGCGGGGAGTTATCCTCCGCCGCTGTCCGGGCATGGGAATCCGCAATGGCCAGGGTCGTGCTGGCGCCGGCGCTGGCGCGCTGGTTGCCATCCACCGAGGGACATTCCGGCGGCGAGCTGAGCATGCAGCTGGCCGGCGGCAACGTGGACGAACTGTTGCAGGCGGTATTCGCGCGGCATCCTTCCCTGCGTGGCTACGTGCTCGACGAGCACGGCGCGGTACGCCACCACGTCGCGATCTTCATCGACGGCCAATGCCTGCGCGACAAGCGCGATCTTGGCCAACCGGTGGACGCGGATGCCGAACTTTACGTGATGCAGGCGCTGTCGGGAGGCTGACATGTCGGATCGATTGCTGGTGTCTTCGCGCAAGGGACTGTTCATGCTGGGGCGTGACGGCCGCGGCGGTGAATGGCGAATCACCGATACCGCGTTCCTAGGCGACAACGTCGCCCTGGCGCTGGCCGATCCGCGCGATGGCAACTGGTATGCCGCGCTGGACCTGGGCCACTTCGGCGCCAAGCTGCATCGCTCCGGCGATCAGGGCCGGCACTGGGAAGAAGTGGGCGTGCCGGCCTATGCCGAAGGCGATCAGGTCATCCCGGGCGACGGCAAGCCCGCGCAACCGGCGGCGTTGCGCCTGATCTGGTCGCTGGAAGCCGGCGGCGCCGACGAGCCGGGCCGGTTGTGGGCGGGCACGATTCCCGGTGGCCTGTTCCGTTCCGACGATCACGGAAGCAACTGGCAACTCGTGCGCGGACTGTGGGATCGCCCCGAGCGGCAGCAATGGTTCGGCGGCGGCTATGATCATCCCGGCATCCATTCGGTCTGCGTCGATCCGCGTGATCCACGCCGCCTGCAGGTGGCCATTTCCAGCGGCGGCGTATGGCGCAGCGACGATGCCGGTGAAAACTGGACGCAGACCGCGCAGGGCATGATTGCGCGCTACATGCCCGAAGGGCAGCAGGGCGATCCCAACATCCAGGACGTGCATCGCCTGGTGCAGGCGCGCGGCGCGCCGGATGTGTTCTGGGTCCAGCACCACAACGGCGTGTTCCGCAGCACCGCCGGTGGCGGCGACTGGCACGAGATCACCGACGTACCGCCCTCCGTGTTCGGTTTCGCGGTGGCGGTGCATCCAAGCGACGCGGACACGGCCTGGTTCGTCCCGGCGGTGAAGGACGAGAAGCGCTATCCGGTGGATGCGCAACTGGTGGTCGCGCGGACCCGCGATGGCGGCCGCAGTTTCGAAACGCTGCGCGCCGGACTGCCGCAGGGGCAGGCCTACGATCTGGTCTACCGGCATGGCCTGGCGGTGGATGCCAGTGGTGACCGGCTGGCGTTCGGGTCGACCACCGGTGGACTGTGGACCAGCGATGATCAGGGCGATCACTGGCGGCCGCTGGCGGCCAGGCTGCCTCCCATCCATGCGCTGACTTTCGCCTGATCGGCGCGGGAAGCGACGCCGTCGGAAACGGCCGCGGCGTGCTTCGCAGCTGAACCGGTCGAGGCCGCATTCACCACCGATTCGGTCCCCGGCGGGCGCCGGGCCCTAGACTAGCGGTCCGTCTCCACGTTCCCGCGATTGCCCGTGCCCATGCGCCCCGTTTCCGTGCTGTCCTGGTGTGTCTTTGCTGGCGCCGTGCTCCTGGCCGGTTGCCGCGCCGCCCCCCCGGCGCCGCCGGCACCGGAAAAGCCCCGCACCGAGACCACCGCCAGCAGCGAGGACAACGGTGCGATCAGCGCCGGCCCGGTCAAGCCGGCGCCGCCCAAGATCGATCTGGCGCGGACCACCGACTGGCCCGAGGCGCCGCTCACCGCCGGCGTCACCTGGATCAGCTGCGAGCTCGACTACGCCGAACACGGCGACGGCACCGCTTTGGACAAGCTCGATTTCCAGACCCTGGTCGATGCGGTCAAGCCCTGCCAGGCGGCGGGCGTGATGCGGGTGCGCTACACCGGCAAGATCAATGCCGAGTTCACCGCGCTGATGGAGCGCATGTCCAACGTCGCCAACCGGCTGGCGATCGAGAAGCGGGTGCTGGACATCGATTCCAGCGGCGGCCGGGTCGAGGACGGCATCCGCGCCGGCGACATCATCGGCGCCTCGCACTGGACCCTGTGGGTGCGCGACGGCGCCATCTGCCACAGCTCCTGCCTGTTGATCCTCGCCGCCGGCGACAACCGGGTGATCGCCGGCAAGGTCGGCATCCACCGGATGATGCGGATCAACTCCGGCGCCAATTCGCGCGCCGAGCTGGCCGAGGAACTGCGCCAGGTCTATGGCCAGCTCAAGGATTACCTGGAGCGCAATGGCGCGGCGGTGACGGTGGCGGATCTGATGATGACCGTGCCCAACCGCAAGCTGCGCCTGCTGACCGCCACCGAACTGGAAGAGTACGGATTGCAGGGCACCAACGCGGCGCAGGACGATCTGGACCGCATCCAGTTGACCCGCAAGTGCGGCGAGGAATTCGTGCGCCGCAAGGACGACTTCATGCTGGCATTCGATCGCCAGTGCGGCCAGACCGAGACCGCGCTGGAGGACATCAACACCTGCGGGCTGGAACTGCGCAAGAGCTTCGGTTTCCCCGATGGCACCTGCCCGATGGAAAGCCCGATGGCCGAATTCGACCGCGACGCGTCCGGCGTGCTGTGAGCCGCGGCGCCCCGGACAGGGGAGCGGCATGAGGGAAGACCTGCGGCGGGAGATCATCGAGGCGTGCGGCAGGAAGATCGCGCGGAAGTGACCGGATGTGGGTCTGTCCTTCTACGCCTTCTTCACCAACCGCAACGATGATCCCGAACGGCTCATGGAAGCCGCGGAGTGGTGGATACGCACCCATCGGCTGGATCATTTCGAGAAGGCGGTGAAGATCCGGGCGATGGTCGTGGCGGTGGAGTAACCGGGCCTGGCCCGGGGTGCCAGGCCAATCCGGTCAAATCGCGCGGACGTGGATCTCGATGCCGTCCAGGGCCACGACCTGTCCCTCCCGGATCTTGCAGGTCTTGCGCAGTTCGACCACGCCATCGACCCGCACCGCGCCGGAGGCGACCAGGGCCTTGCCGGCGCCGCCGCTGTCGACCACGCCGATCAGCTTGAGCAACTGGTTGAGTTCGACGTGTTCGCGGTCGAGTTCGAAATCGAGGATCTGCATCGCGCCAGTCTAGTCGCAATCCCGGTCGCCGGCCCGCCTCACTCGCGCTCGAACCGGGACAACTCGTCCAGTACCCGCTGGCTGCGCTGGATGCTGCCGCCGCCCAGGGCGTCCTCGAAGCACGCGTCCGAACCGGCGCGCCGGCGGCGATACCGGTGGATCCAGGCGGAAGCGATCAGCCCGGGGATGCCGATGGCCAGGCACACCACCAGCATGCCGGGGGCCGCCGGGGTCAGGTTGCCGCCCACCACCGCGCCCAGCGCGATGACGAAGGGCAGCCACAACAGCCACCAGGAAAGCCCGGCGATCATCCCGTTGCAGATGTAGAAGCGCCGCAGGCGGGCCAGGTGGCGCTGGATGGTCAACACCGGCGCGGAGTAATCAATCAGGCCGATCAGGCCGAGCGTCAGCCCGGCCATCGCGGTGGTCGCCACCCCGTAGGCGTGCACGATGATGCCGGAGACCAGCAGGACCGGCAGGTCGCGGTGCGGGGTCCAGCAGGCCACGCCGAGCACGATCATCGCCACGCCGAACACGACCTGGATGAGCTGTCCCCAGAACAGCGGGCGTAGGCTGTGGCGCGCCTTCTCCAGGCGGCCTTCGCGGAACAGGTGCAGGCTGAGATGATCCTGCTGGGCCATGCGGCGCTCCAGCGCCTGCCAGGCGGCTTTCAGTTCGTCGGTGTCCATGAGAATGTCCATGTCGGGAATCAGAGTTCGTTGCGGATGCGTTGCTTGAGGCGGCTGATCTTGGTGGCGACGTTGGTCTCGCTGATGCCGAGGATCTCGCTCATCTCGCGGTAGCTCCGGTCTTCCAGGTACAGCAGCAGGAGCGCGCGATCGAGCGGCGCCTGCGCGTGGATGAAGCGGTGCAGGATGCGGACCTGCTGTTCGGCCTGTGGATCCGCGGCGTGCGGATCGGCGATGTCGTGCAGTTGATCGTCCAGCGGTATCGCGTGGCGGTGGCGCAGGCTGTTGTCGCGCACGAACGAAATGGCGATGTTCAACGCGATCCGGTACATCCAGGTCGAGAATGGACGCGCCGGATCGAAACGCGGGTAGGACTGCCACAACTGGCTGGCGATCTCCTGCGCCAGTTCGGCTCGATCGTCGGGATTGCGGCAATAGGTGCCGGCCACCTTGAGGACGATGCCCCGGTGGCGCTCCAGTTGCTCCGCGAACCCCTGCCGCGCGTGTTCCGCCATGTCTGCGACGCGTTCCATTTCCCGCCCGTGCCGATTGTGCGTGTCGGAGGGGTGATTCGCAGCGGCGGCGGAAAAATCACAGGCCAGGCCCCATGGACCTGGAAACGGCTGGAACCCCCGTCAAATCAAGGATTTGCCTGAACGGCGGGGAAGGGCAGCCGCGGCGGCGGCAGGACAGGAGGGGGGCGAAAAGCGCACAATAGGCTGCTTGCGTGCGCACTCCGCGACGCCCGGAGTCCTCCATGTCCCCCGAATCTTCCCCGTCTTCGCTCGTTTTCGCCGATCTCGGCCTGTCCGCGCCCGTCATGGCCGCGGTCACCGAAGTGGGCTACGAGTCCCCGTCCCCCATCCAGGCCGCCACCATTCCGGCGGTGCTGGCCGGCCGCGACGTGCTGGGCCAGGCCCAGACCGGTACCGGCAAGACCGCCGCCTTCGCGCTGCCGCTGCTGTCCTCCATCAACCTGGCGGCCGACAAGCCGCAGGCGCTGGTGCTGGCGCCGACCCGCGAGCTGGCGATCCAGGTCGCCGAGGCGTTCCAGCGCTACGCCGCGAAGATGCCCGGTTTCCACGTGCTGCCGATCTACGGCGGCCAGAGCTACTACCCGCAGCTGCAGGCGCTCAAACGCGGCGTGCACGTGGTGGTGGGCACGCCCGGTCGCGTCATCGATCACCTGGAACGCGGCTCGCTGGATCTGTCCGGCCTGACCACCCTGGTGCTGGACGAAGCCGACGAAATGCTGCGCATGGGCTTCATCGACGACGTCGAGACGGTACTGAAGAAGACCCCGGAATCGCGCCAGGTCGCGTTGTTCTCGGCGACCATGCCGCCGGCGATCCGGCGCATCGCCCAGACCTACCTGAAGGATCCGGTCGAGGTCACCATCGCCGCCAAGACCACCACGTCGGCCAACATCCGCCAGCGCTACTGGTTCGTCAGCGGCCTGCACAAGCTGGATGCGCTGACCCGGATTCTGGAAGCCGAACCGTTCGACGGGATGATCATCTTCGCCCGCACCAAGGCGGCGACCGAGGAACTGGCCGGCAAGCTGCAGGCGCGCGGCCTGGCCGCCGCCGCCATCAACGGCGACATGCAGCAGGCGCAGCGCGAGAAGACCATCCAGCAGTTGAAGGACGGCAAGCTGGACGTGCTGGTGGCCACCGACGTGGCCGCGCGCGGCCTGGACGTGGAGCGCATCAGCCACGTGCTGAACTACGACATCCCGTACGACACCGAAAGCTACGTGCACCGCATCGGCCGCACCGGCCGCGCGGGCCGCAGCGGCGATGCGATCCTGTTCGTCACCCCGCGCGAGAAGGGCATGCTGCGCGCCATCGAGCGCGCCACCCGCCAGCCGATCCAGGAAATGCAGCTGCCGAGCGTGGAGGCGGTCAATGATCGCCGCGTGCAGAAATTCCTGGGCCGGATCACCGATACCCTGGCCGCTGGCGACACCGGCGAGTTCCGCAGCCTCATCGAAGCCTACGAGCAGGAGCACAACGTGCCGGCGGTGGACATTGCCGCCGCGCTGGCGCGCCTGCTGCAGGGCGATACGCCGCTGCTGCTGCAGCCGGAGCAGCGCCGCGAGGCGCGTGCCCGTACCGAGCGCATGGAGCGCCCGGCGCGCGAGGAGCGTCCGGCCCGCGAACCTCGCGCCGAACGCGGCGAGCGTCCGTTCCAGCGCGAGCATGCGCCGCGCGAACATGCCGGCGAGCGCCGGCACGAGGACACCGCACCGCGCATCGAGCGCCCGCGCTTCGACAAGCCGCCGCGCGCCGAACCCGAAGTCGGCATGGAGACCTTCCGCATCGAGGTGGGTCACATGCACGGCGTGAAGCCGGCGAACATCGTCGGCGCGATCGCCAACGAGGCGGGCCTGGAAGCCCGCTACATCGGGCGCATCGACATCCATGACGACCACTCGGTGCTGGACCTGCCCGAAGGCATGCCGCCGGAGATCCTGTCGCACCTGAAGAAGGTGTGGGTTTCCGGCCAGCAGCTGCGCATCCAGCGGGTCGGTGCCGATGGCGGCCATGCGCCGCCGCGCCGCCAGCGTCCGGAAGGCAAGCCCGCCGGCAAGCTGGGCGGCGGTTTCGCGAAGAAGGCACGGAGCGAGCACGCGCCGAAGCCGCACCGCAAGGGAAAGCCGACGCCCCACCGCGACTGAGCGTCACGGCGTGGCGCCGGGATGAAGGCGCGCGGATGAATCAGGTATAGGGCTGGCGAAGCGGCGCTTGCGGTCGCGGTTCGGACGCGTGCGCCTGGCCGTCGTCCCCGAGCGGGGCGCCCATGCGCTGCCACACCTGCCGGAGCAGGTTTTCCATGTGATGCCAGTCGAGCCGGTTGAAATGGTCGAAGCGCTCCTCGTACCGGCGTTCCAGGGTATGCAGCAACCCGTCCAGCGGCACCTGGTGGTACTGCAGATAGCTGTCGTATGCGAACAACAGGCTGGGTTCGTAGCGGGTGAATGCCGTGCCCGGTTCATAGAATGCGTGCGCCGGGATGTCGGTGCGCCATTCGTCTAGCTCGGCCTTCACGTCCACCACCTCGCACTTGCCGGGAACGGCCTGCCGCGGGGGATACCGATGGATGCTGCCCATGCATGTCCTCCTTGTTTGACGAGCCCCCATCATCACGATCGGCGTCGTCACGAATGTAAACGCTGGATGGAGAAAACATTAAGTCGCGACGGAAGTCGCGGTTTTATGGGCCTCCCGGGCCAGCCTGCGTTCACCTGCCCATCATCCCGGTGGCACTAACAAGGACGGTATCGCCGCAAATCGCGAGGACGCGCCATGGCACGCCCCATCTGGACAGGCACGCTTTCCTTCGGCCTGTTGAACGTCCCGGTCTCGCTGATGTCCGGGGAACGCAAGGTCGATCTGCATTTCCGCATGCTGGATTCGCGCGACCGCAAGCCGATCCGCTTCGAACGGGTCAACGCCGAGACCGGCGAGGAAGTGCCGTGGAAGGACATCGTCAAGGCCTACGAGTACGACAAGGGCAACTACGTCGTGGTGGAGGAGGAAGACATCCGTGCCGCCGCGCCGGAGAGCCACGAGACGGTCGAGGTGGAGGCCTTCATCGAGCGCGAGGCGATTGACCCGCGCTACTTCGAGAAACCCTACGTGCTGGTGCCGGGCAAGAAGGCCGAGAAGGGCTACGTGCTGCTGCGCCGGACACTGGAATCCACCGACCGGATCGGGGTGGCGCGGGTGGTCATCCGCACCCGTGAATACCTGTCGGCGGTGATGCCGCTGGGCGATGCGCTGGTGCTGATCCTGCTGCGCTATCCGCAGGAACTGGTGGAACCGGACGAGTACAAGCTGCCGACGGGGAGCGCGGCGTCCTACCGCATTTCCGGCAAGGAGGAGGAGATGGCCGCGCAGTTGGTGGAATCGATGTCGGGTACCTGGTCGCCCGAAAACTACCACGACGAGTTTCGCGCACGCCTGCAGGCGATCATCCGCAAGCGCATCAAGTCCAAGGGCGCGACCGCGCGGGTCGAGGAACCGGGACGCGAGGAGGAGGAGGCGGCCACCAACGTGGTCGACTTCATGGCCCTGCTGCAGAAAAGCCTGGCGGACAAGAAACGCACGCCGGCGAAGAAATCGGCGGCGAAGAAAACCCGCAAGACCGCGCGCAAGGCCACCAAGGCCACCGGCAAGCGGACGACGAAAAAGACCGCCGCACGGAAACGTTGAGCGGCGCCACGGCAGGTTTCCCGCCTGCCGCGGACGCAGCTTGCTCAGCCGCGATCGCCCTCCACCGACGCCTGCAAGGCGGCGGCCAGGCCGGCGTCGCCGGACACCAGTTCGGTCCAGCGCAGTTCGACGCCGCGCCGGCGTCCCTTCTCGGTCAGCTTCAATCCGATCGGATCGATCACCAGGGTGTAGGTCACATCGTTGAGGATCAACTCGCGGCGCAGGGGCTTGTCCAGAGGAGTCATCTTCATACATCCCGTTGACGGAAACCCGACCATAGTGGACGCCGTGTGATGATCGGGTTCACCGATGAGTCTGGTGGAATACGAGCGCAAGCGGCATTTCGGACGGACCCGCGAGCCCGCGCCGGGCAAGAACGCGCGGGCCCGGGCGCGGCCGATCTTCGTGGTCCAGCTGCATCACGCCAGCCATCGCCATTACGATTTCCGCCTGCAGGTCGGCGATGCGCTCAAGAGCTGGGCGGTGCCGAAAGGGCCCAGCCTGGATCCGGGCGTCAAGCGGCTGGCGGCCGAAGTCGAGGATCACCCGATCGGCTACGCCGATTTCCAGGGCGAGATTCCGGAAGGCGAGTATGGCGCCGGCCATGTCGCGCTGTTCGATCGTGGCCTGTGGTCGACGCCGGAGGATCCGGAAGTCCAACTGGCGAAGGGACACCTGCGTTTCGAATTGTTCGGCGACAAGCTCAAGGGCGGCTGGCACCTGGTGCGCACCCGCCGTGTCTCGGGACGGACACAGTGGCTGTTGTTCAAGGAAGAGGATGCTTATGCCGCGCATCGCGAGGCCGACGACATGCTCGATGACCTGCCGGCGCCCACCGCCGGCACGAGTCGCCGCCGCGCGCCCGGTGCGCGCGCGGCGAAGGCGGGGAAGCGGGTGGCGAAGAAGACCATCACCAAATCGAGCGTACGGACGTCATCGCGTACCGCGGAACGCCAGCGCGAGACCTGGCAGGCGCGCGCGCTGGCGCTGTCCGGCGCGCGCCGCGCGCGCCTGGCCGATGCTCCGTTCAAGCCGCAGCTGGCCACGCTCGGAACCGTGCCGCCGCAGGGAGACGATTGGCTGCACGAGGCCAAGTGGGATGGCTATCGCCTGCTGACCGTCATCCATGCAGGCCAGGTGCGGATCTGGTCGCGCAATGCGCTGGAATGGACCGCCAAGGTACCGGAGATCGTGGATGCGCTGGCGCGACTGGGCCTGATGCAGGCGGCGCTCGACGGCGAGCTGATTGCCGGCGCCGGCACCCAGGCCGACTTCAGCGTCCTGCAGGCGACGCTGGCGGGTGAGAAGAACGCGCCGTTGTCGTACGTGCTGTTCGATCTGCTGCACCTGGAAGGCGTGGACATCCGCCACGCATCCCAAATCGAGCGCAAGCAATTGCTGGCGGCCGTGCTCAAACGCGCGCGTTCGCCGCTGGCCTACAGTTCGCACGTGCTGGGACACGGTGATCGCGCGTTCGCGGCGGCGGGCGAGCGGCATCTGGAAGGCATCATCTCCAAGCGCGCCAGCGCGCCGCACCGCCCGGGCAGGGGCGATGACTGGCGCAAGACCAAGCGACAGGAAAGCGATGAGTTCGCGGTGGTGGGAATGACGACACCCCGCGGCAGCCGCACCGGCTTCGGATCGCTGCTGCTGGCACGGCCGGACGCGGGGGGCGGCTGGACCTTCGCGGGTCGGGTGGGCACCGGCTTCAACCAGGCGATGCTGGCCGAACTGGGCGAAACGCTGGGCCGGCGCGTGCGCACGACCCCCACCGTGGACATTCCGGAGGGACTGGACACCGATCTGCGCGGCGCGCGCTGGTTTCCGCCGAGGGCGGTGGTGGAAGTGTTCTATCGTGGCCTCGGCAACCAGGGACTGTTGCGGCAGCCGTCGCTGAAAGGACTGCGGCCGGACAAGCGCGCGGAGGATCTGCGCGCTTCGGACCGGGGCGCGGTGGAACCGAACGTACCGGAACGGAGCAGGCGCATGGCCAAGTCCAAAACCAGCGGCGCGGGCCGGCGCGGCACGGCGGCCGCCAGTGCCACGACGGACGGGATCGAACTGACCCATCCCGAACGGGTGGTTTTTCCCGACAGCGGCGCGACCAAGCAGGACGTGGCCGACTACTACGACACGGTGATGGAGTGGCTGTTGCCGGAGATCAGTGGACGGCCACTGTCGATCATCCGTTGCCCGCAGGGCTCGACCCGGCCCTGTTTTTTCCAGAAACACCTGGCACCGGGCATGCAGTACGTGGACAGCGTGCCGCTGAAGGAAGAAAGCGGGCAGACCGAGGACTACCTGGTGGTGCGCGATGCGCGCGCGGTGCGTGAACTGGTCCAGTTCAACGCGCTGGAGTTCCATCCCTGGGGCGCGCACGCGGATGATCCGGACGTGGCCGATCGGGTGGTGTTCGATCTGGATCCGGGGGCGGATGTACCCTGGACGGAAACCGTGGCGGCCGCGCGGCAGATGCGCGGCTTGCTGGAAGACGCGGGCCTGCAGTCGTTCGTGCGCACCTCCGGTGGCAAGGGCCTGCATGTGGTGCTGCCGTTGAATCCCGGCTGCGACTGGGATCTGGTGAAACCCTTCGCGCACGCCTTCGCCGAATCGATGGCGCAGATGGACCCGCTGAAGTTCGTCGCCACGTCCAGCAAGCGCCTGCGCAAGGGCCGCATCTTCATCGACTATCTGCGCAACGGGCGTGGCGCGACCAGCGTGGCGTCGTTTTCGCTGCGCGCGCGTCCCGGCGCGCCGGTGGCGATGCCGCTGCGCTGGGAGGAACTGGGACGGGTGAAATCCGGCAACGCGTTCGACATCGCTTCGACTCCCGCGCGATTGCGCCGGCTCAAGCAGCATCCCTGGGCCGGCATCGAACGGATCCGGCAGAACCTGGCGCGGCTGGCGCCTGGCGAAGACTGACGATCACCGGTCGTACCGCTGTTTCCGCCTCATTCGCGCGGAGAGGAGGGACGCAGCGCGGCGAGCCGGGACTTGTCCAGCATCGCCGCGACCCCGGCGTTGCGCCCGGCCAGGGTGATGATGCGGTACTCGACCGCCGCGCCCAGCAGTTGGCTGGCCTGGGACAGGTCGAGCCGGTAGTCCTGCCGCAGCCACTGGACAAGGCCTTGGGTGGCGGCACGCACGGCCTCGTCCAGCGAACCGGCCTGGCCAATCGCCATCAGCCGATCGGCCGACTCCACCCGTGGCGTCGCCAGTGCGCGCGCCTTGATCAGCGCCACGCTGAATTCCACGTCCATCGAGGTTTCCAGCGCGTACTGCGAGGTCTCGCCGTCACCCTGCGCGGCGTGCGCGTCGCCGAGGTAGAGCAGCGCGCCGGGTTGCAGCACCGGCAGGTACACGGTCGTGCCTTCGACGATCTGGTTGAAGTCCATGTTGCCGCCGAAGCGGCCGCTGTCGCCGGTCGACATCGGCGGCGAACCGAAGCCGGGCGCCACCGCGATGCCGCCGAGCATCGGACGCAGCGGAATCGCCAGCCCCTCCAGGCCGCTGTCCGCCGGTGGCAGGGCGACGCCGCGCTCGCGGTCCAGGCGCCAGCGCACCGGTTTGCCCAATGCGCCGGCCTGCGCCGCCAGCGCGGCGCCGTGCGCGCGTCCGACCAGCGCATCGAGGCTGTCGGCATGATCGCGGTTGGGGTGCAGGCGATGCAGGGTGATGGCGAGGATGTCGCCGGGCTCGGCGGTCGCCACGTCGAACGGTCCGACCTGGGGATTGCCGAACAGGGCGCGGGTGACGCCGTGTTCGTCCACGCCACCGGAATCGAGGGTGCGAGTGCGCACGATGTCGCCGGGCCAGATCGTGAGGACCGGCGCGCGGTCGGCGCTGAACACGTTGGCGTAGTCGCGTGGCACGAAATCAATGACGCGCGGAGGGCCCGCGGGGCGCGACGGCAGGCGGCTCGCGGTGAAGGCGTGTTCGGCGCGGCGAGCGGGCTGGTTCGGATCCGGAAAGTCGGCGGTACCGGTCATCGTGTCCCGCACCACCGCGCCGCGCAGGTGGTACTGCCGGTCGCCGGCGATGGCGGTCAGCCGCAGCCGATGATCCTGGATGCTGCCGGTCAGGGGATCGCCATCCAGCGTGCCTACCAGCCGGGTCCCATCGCGGGTCAATTCCAGCGTCTGGTAGACCGGATTGCCCCACAGATCGATCACCACTCGCCAGCGTTCGGGCTCGGCGGCGCCGGCGCGAAGGGACCACAGGCAACAGCAAAACAGGACAAGGCGGGCGAACATGCGCGATCTCCACGGGAATCCTGTGGAGGAGATGCGGCGAATGGGTGTGATCGTCGCGGGTTCTGTCGAGGTCCGGCCGGAGGAGGACTGCCACGCGTGGCGCCAAGCGCAAATCCCCCTCAATCCCCCTTTTCCAAAGGGGGAGGCAAAAGGCAAGGCATGGGGGATTGGCTGCTGGCGTGGAGCACAAGCACGCCTCGACCACCGCATGCCCACGCATCCTCAAGCTCCCTTTTTGTGAAGGATGGGAAAGAAAAGCCCGCCCACGCTTCACCCGCGTCCGGATGCCGAAAGGCGGCTGCGACTCAATGCGAGGGCACCCGCCGGTAATAGGTCCGTGCATCGCCCAGCGACAGCGTCATTGCGCGGACCTGGCCTTCCGCATCGCGGTGGAAGGTGTAGCCTGTCGAAAACACCGTGGGGGCGATGAAGTGGTGGGGCGCCAGCGCGCGCAGCTTGCCGGTTTCGTCCGGCAGGGCCACCGACAGGTCCTGGCCGTCGAAGCGGATATCCAGTTCGGCGGCCCCGTCATCGAACGCGTCCGCCAGCGCGCCGCGCAGGTCCTCCGGCAATGAGGTGTCGCGGACGTAGTGGCCGGCGTAGTCCGCGAACCGCGCGCTGGCCGCGTCCAGCGCGACCGTGCGCAGCAGTGGATTGACGCCGTGGCCGATGGCATCGGACAGCGCATTGCGGATTTCGCCACGCAGCGCCCAGCCGTTTTCCCCGTTGGTGAGGATGACGAAGCCGTCGCCGGTTTCCAGATAGCCCTCGATCCAGGCGTGGTAGCTGTCGTTGGAACCGCCGTGATGGAACACCCGCTGCTCGCCGTCGCCTTCCAGGCGCGGGCCGAGGCCGAAATTGCCCGGCGCCACCTCGGTCATCATCCGGATCGCCAGCGTGCGCGGCAGATAGTCCTCGCGGCCGTGGTAGCTGCGGATCAACGCGCCGACGAATGCGCCCAGATCGTTCGCGCTGGTCCACAGGCCTGCCGGAGCCTGCTGCGGAAAGTGCTGCCAACCCCGCGGCAACGCGGCCGGCTTTCCATCCGCGCCGTGCGCGAAGGCGACGTTGGTGCGTCCGGCGTCCCCCGGATCCCGGAAGGTGCTGCGCGCCATTCCGAGCGGCGCGAACACTTCCGCGCGTGCGGCCTCCTCCAGCGGCTTGCCGGTCACGTCCTCGATCATCAGTTGCTCGATCACGGTACCGCCACCGGAGTAGTCGACCATCGCCCCGGGGCGGTGCCGCAGGCGGATGGCGGGCGTGCGCGCGGGCGCCTGGCCCTCGAGCGTCTGCAGCAGGGTGGGCGTCGGCTCGCCCGGCAGGTAGTCGGGGAAACCGTGCACGTTGAGGCCGGCGGTGTGGGACATCAGCATGCGCAGGTTCACCGTCTCCGGCGCTCCGTCGGTTGATGGATTCTCCTGCCGCGCCGGCAGCTGCCAGGAGCGCAGCATCTGGTTCACGTCGCGATCCAGATCCAGGCGGCCCTGGGCCACCAGGCGCAGCGATGCCGATGCGGTCACGACCTTGCTGATCGAGCCGACGTTGAACAGCGTATCGGCATCCACCGCGCCGTCGCGATCGGCGCGCAGGCGGCCATAGCCTGCGGCGGCCACCACGCGGCCCCCGCGGATGATGGCCACGGCCACGCCGGGCACCCGGTGATGGGCCATGCGCGCGGACAGCGACCAGTGGGGAAGCGGTTCGCCACTGGCCAGCAGATTGGGGCGCAGGCCATCGGCCAGTGCGGCGAGCGGATCGCCGGACATGCGTGACCCGGCATCCGGTTCCTCCGCCCGGACGGACAGTGCCAGCAACAGGAGCGCCGCCAGCGGCAACACGGCGCCGATGGCGCGGCGATGGGCGCGTCGGCAGGGATGCGCGGGAGGGAGCGAGGATGGACGCATGCGGTCGGTTCCAGGGGGCGGACATCCGACTGTAGGCGGGAGCGTGCGGATGCGGTGCATCGCTGCGCCGGGCCGTGCGCTGGCCGCGCCGCGCCGTGCGTAATGGCGTCAGCCCCGTGGCTGGAGTTGCGCGAGCAGCGCGTCGATGTAGGTGCGGCTGGCGCGCAGCGGGGTGCCGTCGCGCAGGCGCAGGAGGGCGTCGCGGTTGGGCAGCGATTGCAGTTCGGCGACGCAGTCGATGCGCACGATCGCCGAGCGGTGCACGCGCAGGAAGCGGGCCGGATCCAATCGTCCGGCCAGGCGCTGCAGCGACTCGCGCAACAGGTGGCCCTGTCCGCGCACATGCAGCACCGCGTAGTCGCCGTCGGCCTGGATCCATTCGACCTCGTCGGCGTCGATGAAGGCGAGGCGGCGGCCAATCCGCACCGAGAATCGTCGCACCGGTCCGGTCGCGTCGTCGCCGCCGGCAATCGCGCCGCCGTCCGCTTCCGTCGGCGCGCCCGACTGGCGCCACTGGTGGAACTGGCGCGCGCGGGTGAGCGCATCGATGAAGCGCTCGTCGTCGATGGGCTTGAGCAGGTAGTCGATCGCCTTGAGCTCGAAGGCGCGCAGGGCGAAGCGATCATGCGCGGTCAACAGGATGTTCAGCGGCCTGCATTCCACCGGCAGCGCCGCCAGCATCGACAGCCCGTCGAGGCTGGGCATCTGCACATCGACGAAAGCCAGATCCACCGGCGTGGCGCGCAGGCCTTCCAGCGCCGCCTGGCCGTCGGCGTATTCGCCGGCCAGCACCAGATCCGGGTACGCGGACAGGCGGGCGATCACGCCACGCCGCGCGAGTGGTTCATCGTCGACCACCGCAACGCGCATCAGGCGGCTTCCCGCGACGCGTCGCGCGCGGCGGCCGTGGCCCGGAAGGGCAGATCAAGGTTCACCCGGTAACCGCCGCCGTCCGCGCGCGGACCCGCCTGGAAGCGATGATCATCCGGATACAACCGCGCCAGCCGCTCGGCGACGTTGCGCTGGCCGACCGCGGCATCGCGCGCGGGCGCCTCGGCCAGCGGCGTGGCGATGTCGTTGTCCAGTTGCAGGAGCAGGCGATCGCCGTGGCGGGACAAATGGATTTCGAGTTTCCCGGCGCTCGCGCGCGGGGCGATGCCGTGCCGGATCGCGTTTTCCACCAGCGGCTGCAGCAGCAGATAGGGCATGGCCGCGTGCAGCAGTTCGGCGTCGATGCGCCAGATGATCTGCAGGCGCTCGCCCAGGCGCGCCTTCTCGATTTCCAGATAGGCATCGGTCAAGGCGATTTCCTCGGCCACGCTGACCTCGTGCCGGCCGTCGCCGGCCAGCGTCGCGCGCAGGAATTCGGCCAGTTGGCTGATCATGCGTCGCGCGTCGCGCCCGCGCTCCTCGGCCACCAGGGTCGAGATGGCGTTGAGGGTGTTGAACAGGAAGTGCGGATGCAACTGGTAGCGCAGGGCGCGCAGTTCCGCATCGCGGGCGAGCAGGTGCGCCTGTTCGCGCTGCTGCTTTTCCTGCTTGAGCTCCACGTAGTAGGCGATGACCGCGTGCATCGCGCAGAACGCGATCAGGGCGAGCCAGCAGCTTTCCAGCCCGTTGAACAAGCCGGCGAAGCGGAAATCGTCCGGGCGCGACCAGCCGGCGAACTGCGCCATCAGATCGCCGAGCAGGTTGTTGAACACCGACATCGCATAGGTGGCGACCAGCAGCACACCACCGATCAGCGGCATCGGCAGGCGCCGCCGCCACAGTCGGCGCTGCAGCGCCGCCAATGGCGGTAGCCAGGCCAGGAACGCCAGCAGGTAGAGCACCCGGTAGGCGGTGGCGTGGCCGTGGCCCAGCGCGGGCAGCGCCATCACCACCAGGCACAGGCCGATGGGCAGGCCGGCCAGCAACGGCAGCCAGAACGGCGGTTCGGCGGGAGCGGGGCGGGACAGGGCGGCGGGCATGCGCGAAGGGACCGGGAAGCGGGCGGCGCCATCATGCCACCGCCGTGCCCCGGGCTGGCGTCAGCCCGCGGCGTCCGGCTTCGGCGGCAGGTTCATCGACCAGATCACCGACACGATCCGCCAGCCCTGCTCGGTGCGCACCAGGTGCCAGGCTTCCACGCCGTTGTTGGTTTCGCGATTGCCGGCGTGGAAGGAGTAGTCGAACACGACCGAGGCGACATCGCTGTCGCCGTCGATGCGCAGGTTGCGGAATTTCTCTTCGCTTGATTCGGGATCGGCGACGATGCTGTCGATGAAGGACACCGGATTGTGTTGCGGGTCCGGCTTGACCTTCTGCGTCTGCGGTCGTTTCTCGCGCAGGCGGCGCAGGCTCTCGTCGCCGATGGCGCTTTCCCAGGCCACGGTCCCCGGCAGGAACAGGGCCAGGAAGCCCGCCTTGTCCCGGGCCATCAGGGTGGTGCGGAAGCGTTCCACCAACTCGCGGATGGCGGCTTCGTCGGCCGGCGACATCCGCGCCTGGGCGGCCAGGGTCGAGGGCACGGCGGTGGCCTGGGCCGAGGCGGACTCCGGTGTGACGGCGAACAGCAGCGGCAGCAGGCAGGCCAGCGGGAAGCGAAGCGGGGTCATCGGCGGGTTCCGGTGGACGGGGAGCGGGCATTACACGCGCGCCGGCCACCCCGCGGGAGGGGATTGGCCCCGGATTGCGCCCGACCGGTAGCGGCCTGCGGCGAACCGGGACGGGACGCGCGATTCCGGCACGGGGAGCGATTCCGCGGCGGGGATTGCTGGGCACCCGCGCGGCGACCGGCTACGCTCCCTGCATCGTCGACGGCACCCCGCGGACCATCCCGGCACGCACCACGACGAAGCGGTTGGCGGGTATCCGGACCGCTGCAAGGAAGAGGGCGCGGATGGATTTCCTCAAACTGCTCAAGTCTCTGGAAGAGTTCCTCTACGAGGTGATCACCTGGCTGGTGTTCTTCCCGCTCACGCTGTGGCGGGTGGCACGCCATCCGCAGCGGATGGCGCGCTACGCGGAGACCGAGCTGAAGGACAAGTTGGAGAAGCAGTTCGACGACGCGCTGAGCCCGCCTTTATTCCTGATGCTGGCCATCCTGGCCGCGCACGTGCTCGAACTCATCCTGCACCAGCAGGTACAGGCCACCAGCGATCTTTCCCGCCAGGTGATGGGCAACGAACAGGGCCTGCTGCTGTACCGCACCCTGACCTTCGCCCTGTGGCCGCTGCTGATGGCCATCCACTGCCAGCGGCGACGCGGCGTCCGGCTGGATCGCGAAAGCCTGCGGCGTCCGTTCTATGCGCAGTGCTACCTCGCGGCGCCGTTCGCGATCACCCTGTCGATGGCCCTGCAGCTGGTGATCAAGCCCGGAGTGACGTCCACCCGGATCGGCTGGGCGATCGCCGCCATCGCCGCGGTGTGGTACCTGTGCGTGCAGGCGCGCTGGTTGCGCGACACGCTGCAGGTGAACGGGTGGAGCAGCGGGCTGTCGGCGCTCGGGGTGCTGGTGCTGGGCGGTGTCATCAACCTGGCCATCGGTGCCGTGCTGGTCCTGAACTGAGTCCTTCACCCCGCGTAGACGCGCGCGCCTTACGCTGCGTGTCGGGCGGATTCCAGGGAGGTTCCATGCGCACGGGATTCCGTTTCCTGCTGTCCGCGGTCGCCGCCGCGCCGCTGCTCTTGGCCTGTGGTCCGGAATCGCCTCCCGCGCGGTCCAACGCACCCGCCATGGCGCCGACCACTCCGCGCGCCGACCTGCCCGCCCCTCCCGCGGCGGCGCCGCAGATACCCGGGCAGGCCAGCGAGGCGACCACCACCTATCTTTACCAGTGCGGGGACCGGGAGGTCACCGCCAGCTTCCATGGCGCGGGCGACGCCGATATCAGCTTCGATGGCCGGGTGCTGGAACTGCCGCGGCAGGACGCGGGCACGGGGACGCGCTACGCCGATGCCGCCGGCAACCTGTTCTGGATCGTCAGCGAGGGCGAGGCCCTGCTGAGCCTGCAGGGCCAGGCCGACCGCCGTTGCATCCGGCCACCCCCGGCGTTCCGGTGAGTGGCGCCCGTGTCCGCCCGGCGGTCGGCGGGAGGGGGGCCGGGAACGGTTAAAGTCCGGCGCCCGGACGCCGATGTCATGGCGACCGTGCCGCCATCGCCAGGGGACGGTGCCGGCGGCGTGATCGCCCCGGCACGGGCGATGCGGCATGGCCGGGGGCGAGCTTGCGTGCCGTGATGCAGGAACGTAAGGTCGGGACAGGCATCGTAGGGGAAGCGATGTGGTGATGGAGCGTTCGCGCGCGAATCAGGAAACGGCCAGGGATGGCAGCGGCAAGGGCCTGCCCGCACGGGTGGCGGCGATCATCCTGTTCGCCGCGCTGGGTGCACTGCTGACCGCGACGGTGCTGGAAGTCCAGGCCGGCGCCACCGCCTACATCGTGGGCGAGAGCCACTGGTCCAAGGCCCAGCAGACCGCGGTGTCCGCGCTGTACCGCTACGTGTCCCACGGCAATCCGGAGGATCTGGCGCGGGTCCGCCAGGCCTTGCGGGTGCCACTGGGGGATCGCGCAGGACGGCAGGCGCTGGACCAGCGGCCGATCGATCTCGCGACCGCGCGCCAGGGGTTTCTCGAAGGCGGCAATGCGCCGGCCGACATCGATCGGCTGATCCGGATGTACCGCCTGTTCGCGCATGCGCCGTACTTCCGCGAATCGGTGCATTTGTGGAAACAGGCCGAAGTGGACATCCTGCATCTGCAGGCGTTGACCGACGACATCGAACGACGCCGGCGTTCCGGCGTCATGGGCGAGGCGGAAATCCTGCGCCACCAGCGCACGCTGCTGGACATGGACGCCCGCCTGCGGGTGGCGGAGCTGGCGTTCTCGCAGTCGCTGGTGGATGGGGCGCGCTTCCTGCGGCGCACGCTGACCGCGCTGGCGGTGCTCGCGTTCTTCGCGCTCGCGGCGTACGCGCTGACGGTCATGCGCCGCACCCTGCGGCACATACGCCGCACCGAGACGGAGTTCCGCGCGGCTTTCCACCAGGCGGCGGTGGGCATGCTCAAGCTGGATCGCGGGGGCCGCATCACCCAGGCCAACGAAGTGCTCGCCCAGATCCTGTCGCATCCGCTGGACGAACTGCGGCGTGGGCACCTGAAGGACCTGCTGCATCCGGAGGATCTGCACTTCGATGACGAAGGGCGCCCCGACTGGACGCGGATGATCGAGCCGGGCGAACGCCGGCTGCGCCGCCGCGACGGCAGCAGCCGCTGGGTCCGCTGGAGCGCCTCGATCATCACCGGCAGCGAAGGCGAGGGGGAACGCATCTTCGCGGTGGTCGAGGATGTGTCCGAGGCGCGCGAACTCGCCAGCGAAATCGCCCACCAGGCCAGCCACGACGATCTCACCGGCCTGATCAACCGCCGGGAAATCGAGCGCCGGCTGGGCCAGATCACCCTGGCCGTGCAGCGCCAGCCGGCGCGCCATGCGCTGTGCTTCGTCGATCTGGACCAGCTCAAGCTGGTCAACGACACCTGCGGGCACGCCGCCGGCGATCGCTTCCTGCGCCAGTTCGCGCATGCACTGTCCTCGCAGTTGCGCGGCGAGGACTGGGTGGGACGGCTGGGTGGCGACGAGTTCGCGATCTTCCTCGCGCATGCGACGCTGGAGGATGCCGAGCGGGTGGCGCAGCGGCTCCACGCACGGCTGGCGCAATCGGCCTTCCACTGGAACGATCGCAAGTTCGGCCTCGGCTGCAGCATCGGCGTGGTCGAGATCAATCCGGAGACCAGCGACGCCGACTGGCTGCTGCGCGCGGCCGATACCGCGTGCTACCTGGCCAAGGAGGAAGGCCGCAACCGGATTCGCTGCTATCGCGAATCCGACGAGGCGTTCGCGCGCCGCCAGACCGAACTGGACTGGGTCGCGCACATCCAGCTGGCGATTGCCGAGGATCGCCTGCTGCTGTATGCCCAGCGGATCAAGCCGCTGCGGGGCGAGGAGCGCCTGCAATACGAAGTGCTGGTGCGGATGATCGATCACGAAGGCCACATCCACGGTCCCGGCTACTTCCTGCCGCCGCTGGAGCGCTACGGGCAGGCGATGATGCTGGACCGCCACGTGCTGGCGGCGACGCTGGACCTGATCAGCCGCGACACCCGCCATCTGCTAAGCCTGGATCTGTGCCACGTCAACGTGTCGGCGCAGTCGATCGCCGATCCGCTGTTCCGCCAGTTCGCCGCCGAGCAGCTGGATCGCCATCCGGGCGTGGCCAACAAGCTGTGCTTCGAGATCACCGAGACCGCGGTGATCGGCAACCTGACCGATGCCTGCCTGTTCATCGAGGCCATGCGCGCGCGCGGCTGCCGCATCGCCCTGGACGACTTCGGCAGCGGCCTGTCCTCGTTCGCCTACCTCAAGAGCCTGGACGTGGACATCCTGAAGATCGATGGCGCCTTCATCCGCGACCTGGGCCGCGACAACGTCGACCTGGCCCTGGTCCGCTCGATGGGGCAGGTGGGCCGGGCGCTGGGCAAGCGCACCATCGCCGAGTGGGTGGAGAACGAGGCGGCGATGGCGCGGCTGGCGGAGGTGGGCATCGACTACGCCCAGGGCTACGCCATCCATGCTCCGGTGCCGCTGGCGGGCCTGATCCGCGAATGGAAGGCGACCCGGCCCGACCCGATCGGGGCGATGTCCGGCTGAGTGCTGTGGCCGGGGCGGGGAATCGTCGATAATTCCCGCATGACCACCCGCCTCAACAAGCACATCGCCGAAACCGGCTTCTGTTCCCGCCGCGAGGCCGACCGGCTGATCGCCGAGCGCCGCGTCACCGTCAACGGCCAGCCCGGGGGCGTGGGCGCGGTGGTGGGCGAGGGCGACGAGGTCCGCGTGGACGGCCAGCCGCTGAAAGCGCGCACGGTGAAGGCCGGCAAGCGCAGGCATGTCTACATCGCGCTCAACAAGCCGGTCGGCGTCACCTGCACCACCGAGGGTTCGGTGAAGGGCAACATCGTCGATTTCGTCGGCCACGAACAGCGCATCTTCCCGATCGGCCGCCTGGACAAGGATTCCGAAGGCCTGATCCTGATGACCAGCAACGGCGACATCGTCAACCAGATCCTGCGCGCCGAGAACCGCCACGAGAAGGAATACCTGGTGGCGGTGAACAAGCCGGTCACCGACGAATTCCTGCGCGGCATGGCGCGCGGCGTGCGCATCCACGGGCAGATGACCCTGCCGTGCCGGACCAGCCGGATCGCCAAGTTCGGTTTCCGCATCATCCTCACCCAGGGCCTGAACCGGCAGATCCGGCTGATGTCGGCGGAGTTCGGCTACCGGGTCACCCAACTGCGCCGCGTGCGCATCGACAACCTCAAGCTGGGCGCGCTCAAGCCCGGGCAATGGCGCAACCTGACCGACCTGGAACTGCGCGGCCTGCTGCCGCAGCAACAGGAGTGGTAGTACCGCGCGCGGCTTGATCCCGATCAAGGCATCCGTGCGCCGGATGCCGGTAATCTGCGATCAGGGCCGGTATCGTCCGGTCGACCACGAAGGAGCAACGCCATGAAGATCCTCCTGGCCGTCGATGAGAGCGAGACCGCATTGCAGGTGGTCAAGCATGCCGCGCAACTGGCCAAGCAGCTGAAGGCACCGCCTTCCATCGCCCTGGTGTACGTCAACCTGCCGCTGCCCAAGGCGGTCGCCAAGGAACTGGGCGTGGAGGGGGCGGAAGCCTACTACGCCGATACCGCCGCGGCGGTGCTGCGCAAGGTGCGCGCGGCGATGAAGCGCACGCGCCTGCCGTTCACCGAACACCGCGCGGTGGGACCGGTGGCCGAAACCCTGATCAGGCTGGCCAAGGCCGACCGCGCGGATCTAATCCTGATGGGCAGCCACGGCCGCGGCACCCTGAAGAACCTGCTGCTGGGCTCGGTCGCCACCAAGGTCATCGCCACCAGCCCGGTGCCGGTGATGGTGGTGCGCTGAGGATTGCGCCGCGCCACGATCCGGACGATCGGCGATTGTTCTGTTCATGCGCGGGTGGTGGGTGTGATCCGAGAGCCAATCTCCGGTCACCTGCTGCGCAGGTGACCGCCCCCTTTGGGAAAGGGGGCTATCGAATCAAGGGTGGCTATCGGGCGCGCGCCACGGATTTCGCGACTAAGGCGAGCCCGCGCTGCGCCACAGCGCCGGCCAGTCGCCCGGCTCGCCGCCGCGGCAGCCGCCCAGGTAGTTCCAGTGGGCCAGGTGGAAGTCCCGGCCATCGAACACCCAGCTCGCGCTCTCGCCGCAGTCGGCCATGCCACGGCCCTTGGCCATGTGGTACAGCACCGACTCGTCGTTGTTGTAGCCGGCATTGGTGAACGCGTCCCAGGCGACCTGACGGCCGCTGTCCGGCGAGGGAACCATCGGCATCGGCAGCACCAGCCGGCGTGCTTCGGCGGGGCGATTGATCGGGGCACGGAACGCGAGGTGGCTGGACTGGTAGGCGCCGCGCCAGCATTCGATCAGGACCAGTGCTTCCCGCGAGGTCAGCGCCACGGCGGTGTCGAAGTGGTTGTCCGCGGGATCGTCTTCCGCAGGCCGGTAACATTCCTCCTTCTCCAGCAGCGCCGATTGCGCCCGCCGCACCGCGCCGATCAAGCGCTCCCGGGTGTCCTCGCCCAGCGGTGGCAGGGCGGGCGCCGGCTTCACCGCGGGTGGCAACGCGGGCGCGGCGGGTACCTGCGACGCGGGCTTGTCGCCGCCGCGCAACAGCGCGGTGACGTTGCCGAGCCGGCCCTGGGTTTCGTCGATCAGCAGCAGGCTCGCGCTCAGCCCGTCCAGCGGCACGCCGCGCTGGCGTTCGCCATCGCCGAAGGTCAGCTCATGACCGTTTCGCAGGGTCTCCAGCAAGGTGCGCACGCGTTCCGGATCGTGACTGTCGAGTGTCTGCACGCCGTCCTGTTCCGGTGACAGCGTCCAGTGATGCGCATCCAGCGCCAATGGCCTGCCATCGACGCGCAGTGTGGCGACATCGATCGGCATGCCCGATTCCAGCGCCAGCGACAGCCCGCCCGCCGGGCCGGCTTCGGCGATCAACCGGAGCATCAGCGGCGATATCTCATTGGCCCCGCGCGCCTCGCAGCGGACGGTGTTGTCGCAGGCGACCACCCAGTCCTTGAATTGGCGGTAGATCGGCGTGGCGGCGCTGGCGCCGGCCGAGACGCACAGCAGGAGCAGGGGAAGGAGACGGCGCATGAACGGGATGTCCTGATGAATGCCTGGCATCCGCGGCCGCGTGATGGCGGGTACGGGAGTCGGCAGGCGGGAGTGCAATCTGCACATGGCGCGGCGAGGGTTCAACTCACTCTGAACCCTGCTGTGCGAATCAATCCACCAGGTTCTTGGCCTCGGACGTGCCCAGCACTTCCGGATGGTGCACGGCGCCACTGGACTTGCGCCGTTCCAGCAGCGGATGCAGGAACACCGCGATCAGGATGATCGCCACGCCCAGGTAGAACAGCGGGGTCAGCTCGCGCTGTTCGCCCAGCAGCAGGATCGCCAGCAGGATGGCGTAGATCGGTTCCATGTTGGTCACCAGCTGCACGCCGTAGGCGGTCAGGTGGCGCAGCGCCACCAGCGAGAGCGCGAACGGCAGCAGCGTGCACAGCAGCGACAGCGCCAGCAGGTAGGCGCCATCGCGCAGGCCGGGTACCACCAGCAGATCGCCGGCGAAGGCGGGGAACAACATCGGCATCACCGGCGCGAGCAGGGTCAGCAGGAGCGTGCCGGCCCCCAGTTCCAGCGCGGTGACGGTGAGCGGATCGCCGTGTTCGACCAGGCGCTTGTTGAGCGAACCGAACAGGGCCACGAACAACGCGGACACCGCGCCCACCACCACGCCCAGGCGCATCCCGTCGGGCACGCCGCCCACCACCAGCGCCACCCCGGGCAGCACCGCCACGCCGAAGGCCAGTTCGCGGGCCGAGAACGGGCGTCGCGCCAGCCAGGGCTCCAGCACCGAGGTGAAGGCCGGCGCCAGCGCGATGCAGGTCGCCGCCACCGAGGCGTTGGCCAGCTTGATGGCGCCGTAGAAGGTCAGCCAGTGCAGCGCCACCAGCGCGCCGATGCCGGCGTAGGCCAGCATCAGCCGCGGCGACATCGCGCGCAGCCCGCGCCAGACCCGCGGCAGCAGCGCCAGCGCGACCACCACCAGCAGCATGCGCCACCACACCAGCGGCAGCGCCGGCAGGGTGATCAGTTTGCCGAGGATGGCGGTGAAGCCCCACAACAACACGCAGAAATGGATTTGCAGTTGCGCCTTGGCGTGCGGGGTCATCGACATGTGTCCATTGTCGCCGAACACGCGCACACTGGCGACGTCACCCGGTCGGACGCGGGAGCCATTCATGGCGGTACATCACGAATTCGGCGAGTACCTGCGGGAACTGATGGCCGAGGTAGGCGAGATCCGGCTGCGTGCGATGTTCGGCGGGCTGGGGGTGTATCTGGACGACCGCATGTTCGGCCTGGTCCTGGACGACACCCTGTACCTGAAGACCGATGCCTTGACCGTGGAGGAATTCCGCGCCGCCGGCGGCGAGCCTTTCATTTACCGGCCACGGCGCGAAGGACAGATCCCCGGCTACTGGACGCCGCCGCCCGACGCGCTGGAATCTGCGCAGGCGATGCGGCCCTGGGCGCAGCGGGCGATCGAGGCGGCGCGTCGCAAGCCACTCCGGCGGCCGCGCGGGCCAGCCCGCTGACCGGGCGGCCCTGGCTCATCCGTCCGGCGCGGAAAGCGCACCGCAACCACCACACACGGCCCCCCTCCCCCGCCTGCGGGGGAGGGCTGGGGTGGGGGCCAACGAAGCCTCGGTGGTTCCCTCACGGCCAAGCTGCCCGAAGCCCGCCACCTTTTTTCCAGAGCGGACAGCCCAGCGCCCCCGTCAACTTCTCCGGCCCACACACGACGAGCCATCCAGTTCCACCCCGATCTATGACAGGCTGACGGCGTCTCCATACCGATCACCCGCCGATGGAACCGGGCCTGACCCCGAAAGGACGCGCCTTCGCCGCCGCGGTGATGGCGGTATCGCTGGCGTCGCTGCTGCTGCAATACGTGTTGTTGCTGGAACTGACCCGCGACAACGTCGGCGCGCTGCTGGGCACGCTGCGCTTCTTCAGTTACTTCACCATCCTCAGCAACCTCGGCGTGACGCTGGTGTGCCTGGGCGCGCTGCGTGGCGGCGGTGGCATGTCCACGCGCGCCCGCGTGCGCGGCGCGGTCGCGCTGTACATCGGCGTGACCGGCCTGATCTACGTGTTGATCCTGCGCCATCTCTGGCAGCCGCAGGGCCTGCAATGGTGGGCCGACACCGGCCTGCACTACGCCGCGCCGCTGCTGTACCTGGGCTGGTGGCTGCTGGCCGCGCCGCATGGCCGGCTGAACCTGCGCGACGCGGTGGCCTGGCTGTTGTTCCCGTTGCTGTACCTGGCCTGGGTGTTGCTGCGCGGCGCCTGGCTGGGCGAATACCCGTACCCGTTCATCGACGCGGGCCAACTGGGTTACGCCAGGACCGCACTCAACGCGACGGGCGTGCTGCTGGTGTTCCTGGCACTGGGCGGCATCCTGCTGGCGCTGGATCGCCTGCTCGCGCGCCGCAACCCATCCCCGTAGGAGCGACGTGAGTCGCGACCGTGGTTCCGACGCGGAGAAGGCAGCTGCGGCATGAGGTGGATGGCGGAGTGCAATGAAAGTGCCCTGTGAAAAGCTCGCGACTGACGTCGCTCCTACAGGGGAGATGTGCGTTGTAGGAACGACGTGAGTCGCGACCGTGGTCTCGATGTGGAAAAGGCGTATGCGTCGTGAGGTGGATGGCCGGGCGCAGTGAAATTCACCGCGAAAAACTCGCGGCTTGCGTCGCTCCTGCACGGGGATGCCTGCGGTGTTGTCGGGGTGGAAAAGACATCGGTGGACGAAGGCCCGGCGCGCGTGCCATGTTCAGCGCCCTCGGCGAACCGGATCCGCGCATGACCTCCCTCGAAGGACAGCATCACCGACCCTTCAACCGCCAGGACGCCAAGACCCTCGGTCTGGCCGCGCTGGGCGGGGCGCTGGAGTTCTACGATTTCGTGGTGTTCGTGTTCTTCACCGCCACCCTCGGCCGGTTGTTCTTCCCGCCTGGAACCGAGCCGTGGCTGGCGCAGTTGCAGGTCTACGGCATCTTCGCCGCCGGCTATCTGGCGCGGCCGCTGGGCGGGATCGTGATGGCGCACTTCGGCGACCGCGGGGGACGCAAGCGCATGTTCACCCTCAGCGTGCTGCTGATGGCGGTGCCGACCCTGCTGATCGGCCTGCTGCCGACCTACGCGCAGATCGGCCTGCTCGCGCCGCTGGGGTTGCTGCTGCTGCGCATCGTCCAGGGCATCGCGGTGGGTGGCGAGGTGCCCGGCGCCTGGGTGTTCGTGGCCGAGCACGTACCGGCGCGACACGTCGGTTTCGCCTGCGCCAGCCTGACCGCGGGGCTTACCGCCGGCATCCTGATCGGCTCGCTGCTGGCGGCCTGGATCAACACCGCGCTGACGCCGGCCCAGGTCGTGGGCGGCGGCTGGCGATTGCCATTCCTGCTGGGCGGTGCGTTCGGGCTGTTCGCGGTGTTCCTGCGCCGCTGGCTGCAGGAGACGCCGGTGTTCGTGGAAATGCGCGTGAAACGGCAACTGGCGGAAGGCCTGCCGGTGCGGCAGGCGCTGGCCGGGCACGCCGGCGCGGTACTGCGTTCGATGCTGGCGTCGTGGCTGCTGACCGCCGCGATCGTGGTCGGCGTGCTGCTCACGCCGAACCTGGTGCAGTCCCTGTTCGGCCTGCCGCCGGCGCTGGCGTTCCAGGGCGGGAGCGTGGCGACCGCCGCGCTGATCTTCGGCTGTCTGGCGGCGGGCTGGGCGGTGGACCGCTTCGGCGTGGCCGCGACCCTGCTGGTCGGCTCGCTGGCGCTGCTGGTGGCGATGTACGCGCTGTACCTGCCGCTGGCCGCCGGCGACGCCTCCGGTTTCATCGCCCGCTACGCGGTGGTCGGCTTCTGCATCGGCGTGGTCGGCGCGGTGCCGGCGCTGATGATCGCGGCGTTCCCGCCCGCAGTGCGGTTTTCCGGCGTCTCGTTCTCCTACAACGTCGCCTATGCGCTGTTCGGTGCGCTCACGCCGCCGCTGGTCGCCTATCTATCCACCCACCTGGGCAAGACCGCCCCGGCGCACTACGTGGCGTTCGCCTGCGGCATCGGGGTACTGGTGGCGCTGCTGTCGATGCGGCGCGGAACGGCCGCCCCGGTAGGAGCGACGTGAGTCGCGACCCGGCCGGGTTTCCGCTCGCGACTGACGTCGCTGCTACAGCCGGTTGATCAGCGCCATGGCCGCGGCCGGATTGCGCTCCTTGGCCGCGCTGATGAAGTAGACGAACACGTCGCGCGGCGTGTTGCCCGGACGGGGGCCCTCCACGTGCGGCAGCTCGGCCGGATCGCCGCCGGCCGCCCATTGCCGGGCGCGCTCGGCCCATGCATCCAGTTCCGCATCCGGATAGCCCTGCGGAATCTCGCTGCGGGTACCCATCAGGCGCGCGTAGACGAAGTCGGCGGTGAGATCGGCGAAGCGCGGATAGTCCGGTGAATCGGTGAATACGGTCGCCATCCCGTGGCGGCGGGCGAGGGCGAGGAAATCCGGGGTGATGAAGGCCGGATCGCGCACGTCCAGCACGTGGCGCAGGCGCCGGCCGCCGGCCTCGCGCGGCAGCAGGTTCAGGAACGCGGCGAAGTCGTCGGCATCGAGCTTGCGTCCGGCCTCGAATTGCCACACCAGCGGACCGAGCTTGTCGCCGAGCTCGACGATCCCGCCGATGAAGTCCTCCACCTGCACGCGGGTTTTCGCCAGTGCCCGCGATTGCACGATCCGCTTGGGCGCCTTGGCGGAGAACAGGAAGCCGTCCGGCGCCTCGTCGCGCCATTTGGCGTAGGTGGCCGGCTGCTGGGCGCCGTAGTAGGTGCCGTTGATCTCGATGGCGGTGACGTGGCGGCTGGCGTACTCCAGCTCGCGCCGCTGGACCAGCCCGGCCGGATAGAAATTGCTGCGCCAGGGCGCGAACACCCAGCCACCAATGCCGACCCGGATGGCGTCATGCGCGCGCGTGGCGCCGGAGAACAGATCACTCATGCGGGCGGCGGGTCCGGTCAGGTCTTCCAGGGATCATAGCTGCCGAACCACCACAGGTGACCCTCCGGATCCCTGCATGCATAGCCGCGCCCGCCATAGTCCTGGTCCGCCAGCTCGATGACGATCTCGGCGCCGGCCGCCCTGGCGCGAGCGTAATGGGCATCGGCGTTGCTGACGATCACGCAGGGACTCTGGGTCTCGCGGCCGCCGGTCTCGTCGGGCTGGGCGATTTGCCGGCCCCATTCGCCGCCGCCGGACGTGGACCCCAGCATGATCATGCCGTTGCCGAAGGTCAGCTGGGCGTGGTGGACCGTGTCGCCGTCGGCGTAGACGGCCTGGCGCTCGAAGCCGAACGCCTCGCACAGCCAGTCGATGGCCGCCCGCGCGTTACGGTAGCGCAGGCAGGGGATGAGGGTGGCGGTGGTGGCGGCAGCCAGGCTCATGCGGGATCTCCGGGACAAGTGGCGACCGGCAGGATAGTCCGTGCCGCGGACCACCCTGTGAACGTGTTCACTTTGCGTTATCGTGTCGCCGTCCCGGACGCCCCCACCCATCGCCCGGTCTCCCTCCCGTACCGGAACTTCCCATGCGCTCGACAGGAACCCTCCTGCTGGCCGCGCTGGCCCTGTGCAGCTTCCCCGCCGCCGCCCGCGACTATTGCAATGAATCCACCGATCTTCCCCCCACGGTCAACTTCCGGGTCGACAACGATCTGTTCGGCCAGCAGGACCAGGGCTACAGCAACGGCGTGATGCTCACGCTGGTGTCGCCCAACCTCAAGGACTACACCGGCGATCCCTGCCTGCCGCGGCTGGCGCGCTGGATCAACCGCCACTTGGAAGCGGTGACCCCGGAAGGCTTCGACCAGCAGAACATGGTGGTCAGCTTCGCCCATGGCATCTTCACCCCGACCGATTCGGCCCGCCGCGACGTGATTCCCGACGACCGGCCGTATGCCGGGGTGCTGCTGGCGAGCCTGGGCTACAACGCCCGCAACGGGGACCATCTGCGCACCACCCAGTTGCAGTTCGGCATCGTCGGGCCGTCCGCGCTCGGCAAGCAGGTGCAGAACGAGGTCCACAAGATCACCGGCGGCGAGAAGTTCGAGGGTTGGGACAACCAGCTGCGCGACGAGCCGGTGTTCCGCATCGTGCACGAACGCATGCGCCGGTTCGCGCCCGAGCAGGAGGGCATCTGGAGCTGGGACGCGGTCAGCCACTACGGCGGCACCCTGGGCACCCTGACCACCTACGCCAACGTCGGCGGCGAACTGCGCTTCGGCCGCTACCTGCCCAACGATTTCGGCAGCACGCCGCTGCGCCCCGCCGGCGAGAACACCGCGCCCACCGGCAGCCGGATCCCGCCGGACGTGCTGGGCTTCCACATGTTCCTGACCACCGACGCGCGCTGGGTGCTGCGCGACATCACCCTGGACGGCAACACCTTCAAGAGCAGCCACAGCGTGGACAAGCGGGCGTTCGTGGGCGAATACGGCTACGGCCTGGCCTTCATGTACGGACGCTGGAAGTTCGCGCTGGCGCGCTACCACAGCACCCGCGAGTTCGATGGGCAGAAGGAACGCCCGGTGTTTGGCAGCTTCACCATCAGCCGCACCTTCTGAGCGGCGCCCGGAGGCAGCGATGGACTGGACCACACCGGATCTCTGCGATGCCCATCCCGACGTGCGGGTCGCCGAACCGCGGTTCCGCGGGTTCGGCGGGCGGGTGGCCTTCCACGGCGCCATCGCGACGGTACGCTGCCATGAAGACAACTCACGGGTGCGCGAACTGGCCGGCACGCCCGGCCTGGGCCGGGTGATGGTGGTGGACGGCGGCGGCTCGCTGCGTCGTGCGCTGCTGGGCGATCAGATCGCCGCCAACGCGGCGCGCAACGGCTGGGCGGGCTTCCTGATCCATGGCGCGGTGCGCGACGTCGAGGTGCTGGCGCAACTGGATCTGGGCGTGCAGGCGCTGGCCGCGCATCCCATGAAGACCGAGAAGCGTGGCCTGGGCGAGGTGGAGGTGCCGGTGCGTTTCGCCGGTGTCGATTTCCATCCCGGCCATTGGCTGTACGCGGATGCCAATGACGTGATCGTCAGCGCGCATCCGCTGATCTGAAAAACCTGCCTGATTCCCTGTAGGAGCGACGTGAGTCGCGACCATCATCCCTGGTTGACCCCAGACGACGCGGTCGCGACTTACGTCACTCCTGCCGAGGGAGGAAAGCGGGAGGGAAAATCCCTCCCGCCCGGTATCGATCACTGGATCGGTTCGTCCAGCATCAGTTCGCGCACGAAGCGCACCGGCGGCGCGCCGTAGGACAGCACCTGATCGTGGTAGGCCTTGGCGTTGAACTTGTCGCCCAGCTTGGCCTCCATCGCCTTGCGCAGATCGAAGTGTTCCTGCGCGCCGACGAAGTAGGTCGGCAGCTGCGCCGAGCTGAGCTGCGCGCGGGTCCACTTGCCGGCGGCCTCGCGCTCCTGCTGGAAGGTCTGGCGGACCATCAGGTCCATCGCCTGCTCGCGGCTCCAGCCGTCCACGTGCACGCCTTGATCGAGGATGGCGTTGCCGATGGTGCGCAGGTAGAACTTCAGCTGCACCAGGCGGAACAGCGGATCATTGTCCAGGTAACCGGCGTCGGCCATCATCCGCTCGGTGTAGACCGCCCAGCCCTCGGCGAACAGGCCCGAGCGCAGCACCGCGCGCAGGGTCGAGGGGAACTTGGCCGAGTGCCAGCCTTCCAGGTAGTGGCCCGGCGTGCCTTCGTGGATGCTCAGCAGGTGGATCATCCGGCTGTTGTATTCGCGCAGGAACGAATCGACCTGGGCCTGGCTCCAGTCTTCCGGAATCGGCGAGATCGCGTAGAAGGTCTTGAGGTTCTTGTCCAGCGGACCGGGCGAATCGCAGTACGCCACCGCCACGCCGCGCTGGAACTCCGGCATCGGGATGATATCGACCGGCGCGTCGGGCAGGGTCACCAGATCCTTGGCGCGGACGAAATCGGTGGCCGACTTCAGTGCGGCCTCCGCGTCGGGCACGACCTTGTCGCGCGCCGGACGCTCGGCATAGGCCAGTTCCAGCGCTGCCTCGATCGCCTTCTGCTGCTGTTCGTCGCCCGGGTTGTCGGTGAGCGACGGTGCGTTCGGCTTGTCCTTCAGCACCTGCTGCGCGATGGCGTACATCTCGCCGCGCACGCGCTTGAGCTCACCCTCGGCGCGCTGCTTGATGTCCGCGCGCGACAGCGAGGACAGCAGGGCGAACTTGAGCTTCTGGTCGTAGATCTTCTCGCCGACCCGGAAGTCGCCCCTGGCGTTGGGCACCAGGGTCTTGTCCAGCCACTGCTGGTGTTCCTCGACCGCCTTCTTCAGCGTCTCGGTGGCGGCGGCCAGGCGCTGCTGGTCGGCCTCGGGCAGTTCCTTCGCATGCGGGGTGATGAAGCTGTCGACGATGCTGAGGATGCCGGCGTTCTGCTTGGCCACCGTCTCGGCGTGGATCTTCGGCACCCGCGCCGGATCCAGGTTGGCGCGCGCCTGTGCCAGCAGGGTAGGGATCTTCTCCATGCGGGTGATCGCGGACTTCAGGCGATCCGGGAGCGGCGCGAACTCGCGCGCCATCAGGTTGTAGAGCGCGCCTCCGGCCAGGCCGCTATAGACCTGCGGATCCCAGGCCCAGGCTTGCAGGGTCTCGTTGCCCCAGGCGTCGTACTCCAGCTGATTGCGCAGGATGGCGGCATCCACCTGGTTCTCGCGGGACAGCTTGGAGACATCCATCGCGGCCAGTTCGGCCAGCATCTTGCGGCTGAAGTCCAGGCTCTTCCGCCGGCCCTCGGCGCTGAGATCATCGATCTCGCCGTCATAGCGGTGCTCGCCGATCTGGGTGGCGCTGACCGGCGACAGTTGCAGCCAGCCCTCGAGCGCGCGCTTGGACAGATCGGCGAAACGGGCGTCGGCCTGTGCGTCGGAAGCGGTGGCGGCCGCGGGCGTCGCCTCGCCGGGGGCGGGCGCGTCGGTCTTCTGGCAGGCGGCCAGGCTGGTCAGGAGGGCAAGGGCAAGCAGGCTAGGGCGCATCGAAATTCTCGCGGCAGTGCACAAAGGATTGACCCGACACATTAGCGGCTGGAACGTCCCGCCGCATCTGCCATTCGATTACCCTTGTCCCCTTCTACGGTCGAAGCAGGAGCGAACGAAAGATGAAGCACCAGGGAAGTTGCCATTGCGGCCGCATCGCCTTCGAGGTGGAAGGCGACATCGCCGAGGTCTACGACTGCAACTGTTCGATGTGCCGTCGGCGCGGCGGCCTGCTTTGGTTCGGGCCGCGCTCGGCGTTCCAGCTGGCCAGCGCGGAACAGGACGTGGGCACCTACACCTTCAACAAGCACGCCATCCAGCACCACTTCTGCGCGAACTGCGGCATCGCGGTTTATGGCGAGGGCGACAACCCGAAGAGCGGGCCGATGATCGCGGTCAATGTGCGCTGCCTGCCCGACGTGGATCTGGCGGCGCTGAAGGTGGTGCCCATCGACGGGGCGAGCTTCTGACATGACCCGGAAACAGGGAACATGGCGTGTGGGCGCCATCGTGGCGCTGGTGTTGCTGGTCGCGGCGGGCTGCGCCCGGCACGAGGGCGGCGGCGCCGTCGCCGTCGCCGCGGATTCGGTGCGGAACCCGGCCGGAGGCCAACTGGCCTACGAACACGACGTGGAGATCGTGCTGGGGGCCAGCGCGATTCCCGATCGCCTCAAAGCCAGCCAGCAGGCCTGCGGTACTGGCAAGTTCGGCGCGTGCAGCGTGCTGGCGGTCAGCCAGCAGGGCGGCGACTATCCGCGCGCCAGCCTGACCGTGCGCATCGTGCCGGATGGCGTGGAGCCTTTCATCGCGCAGGCGGCGAAAGGCGCGGACATTGGCAGCCGCAATACCCGGGCCGAGGATCTGGCCCAGGCGGTCGGCGACAACAGCCTGTTGCAGGACCGGCTCACCCGCGAGCGTGATCGCCTGCTGGAATTCCAGCAGCGCCGCGATCTGGCGGTGGCCGACATGATCGCGCTGTCGCAGCAATTGGCGCAGGTCGAGGCGCAGTTGCAGGCGGCGCAGCAGGAAGGTGCCCAACACCGGCATCGCATCGATACCCAGCGCGTCACCCTCCAGTTCGTCCCGCCCGGCGGACAGAGCGGGCGCGGCGAGATCCGCCAGGCCCTGCGCGATTTCACCGCCACCCTGTCCACCGGCACGGCCTGGACGATCCGCGCGGTGGCGTTCCTGATCCCGGTCGGACTGGTGCTGTGGGTGGTGATCGCGCTGGTGCGCCGCTGGCGGCGCAGGAAAGCCTGATCGGGCCATTGCTTCGCCTTTCAATCTTTCACGGAGAAACCGGACATGTGGCATCGCATCGCGTTGACGGCAGCTTTCCTCATGTCCGCCCCGGCCTGGGCCGGTTGTCCGCCGGAGGGGACGGATGCGGCCTCGCTGCGGTTGCTGAAGGAGCAGAAGTTCGCGGTGGAGGACACCGCCGCGCGCGATGCGTTGGCGCTTGGCCTGGTCGATTGCCTGTCGGATCCGGATCCGGAGATCCGCGACGGCATCGCCTACGAGGGCATCACCGCCTGGCTGCGCGGCGACCAGTTGGCCGAACCGGTGCGCCGACAACTGCTGGAGCGGCTGTACGCGCAACTGGATGGCAAGGACCCCGGGGGTTTCACCCATCCGTTCGCGGCGCTGATGCTGTCCGAAGTCGCGCGCACCGATCGCCTGCAGCCCTGGCTGAGCGCGGACGAGCGCGTCGACATGGTCAAGCGCGCCACCCGTTATCTGGCGTCGGTGAACGACTATCGTGGCTACGATGCGAAGGAAGGCTGGCGCCATGGCGTCGCGCACGGTGCCGACTGGTTGCTGCAGCTGGCGTCCAACGAGCAGGTGAACCGCGAGCAGGTCGAGCAGATCCTGGCCGCGCTCACGCTCCAGATCGTGCCCGAGCAGGCGCATGCCTATGTGTTCGGCGAACCCGGCCGGCTGGCCCGGCCGATCATCTTCATCGCCCGCCGCGGGGTGCTCGACGACGCGGAATGGCAGGCCTGGTTCACCGGCCTGCCGCAGCGCCTGGGCAACCAGGACCAGGCCTATCGCGACGTCGCCTGGCTGGCGCGACGCCACGATCTGATCGCCTTCCTCGGCAGCCTCTACCTGGAGGCGGATCAGTCCGCCGATCCGAAAGTGCAGGCGCTCAAGCCGGCGGTGGTGGCGGGGATCAAGGCGGTGCCGTGAAGGCCGCGTGAGTTCGCCAAGCAGTTCGCGCTCGTGATGTGAGCGCGACGCTGCCGTCGCGGTAGCGCGGGTTACGTTCGCGCGCTGTAAACGGTTTTGTCCCTGTTCGGCCAGGTGGACCCGGGCGTAGATTCGGGCGACGCGCGCCGCGCGTTTCCATTCGCCCACCGGGGATCGCCTATGCAACGGAACCGTCTGTCCTTCTGCGTGTGTTGTTCCCTGGCATGGATGGCGACCACGCAAGGCGTGGCGGCGCAGGAGCAGGCACCGCCGGACAGCGGGCAGGCGCAGGCGACCACCCTGGATCAGGTGACGGTGCTCGGTTCGCGCCGGGTCGCGCGCAGTTCGGACACGCAGTCGCCGGTGCCGGTGGACGTGATTCCGATGGCGCAGGCGGCCGAGCAGGGCGCGCAGTTCGATCTCGCCCAGACCCTGCAATACACCGCGCCTTCGCTGATATCGACGCGACAGACCGGTGCCGATGGCGCCGACCTGATCGACGGTGCCGCGTTGCGGGGACTTGGATCCGACCAGACCCTGGTGCTGGTGAACGGAAAACGGCGGCACACGGTGTCGCTGGTGAACATCTACGGCGCGCGCGATCGCGGCAACACCGGCACGGATCTGAACTCGCTGCCGATGCTGGCCATCGATCGGGTGGAAGTGCTGCGTGATGGCGCGGCCGCGCAGTACGGATCCGACGCGATCGCCGGGGTGATGAACATCGCGTTGAAGCGGCGCCCGGGTTGCGAGGCGATCGCCGGCTGGGGCCAGTATTCGCGCGGCGATGGCGAGAACTGGATCGCCTCGGCTTATTGCGGGCTGGCACTGTCCAACGGCGGCCACTTCGCGGTGACCGGCGAATGGCAGGACCGCGATCGTTCCAACCGCGCCACCGCCGAGAACCCGCTGCGCATCATCGGCGACAGCCGGGTCAAGAACAAAACCCTCTATCTCAACGGCGATCTGCCGCTGACCGATTCGGCCGAGTTCTACTTCACCGCCGGCATGCAGGATCGCGATGCGTCCTCGGCGGCCTTCGCGCGCGAGGGCATCGGCTCGGAGGACATTCCCTCGCGCAACTCGGCGGCGATGTATCCGGACGGCTTCGTGCCCTTCATCAACGGCGACCTGCAGGATCGTTACAGCATCGCCGGCCTGCGTGGCGACCTTGGCCAGTGGCACTGGGATGTCTCGCATACCTATGGTTACAACGAGCTGCGCTACACCATCGATCACACCCTCAATGCCTCCATCGCCAACCTGGATCTGATCAACGGCGGTGCGGGCATCAGCCCCAGCCGCTTCGACGCCGGCGGCTTCTCGTTCAAGCAGAAGACCATCAACGCCGATGTGTCGCGCTATTTCGACACGGTGCTGCACGGATTGAACCTGGCCTTCGGCGCCGAGCACCGGCGCGAGGACTACCGCATCCGCGCGGGCGAGCCCGGTTCCTACCTGGACGTGGACGGCGCCGGCGAAGGCGGCAACCCGGGCAGCCAGGGTTTCCCCGGCTTCCAGCCCAGCGACGTGACCGACAAGCATCGCGACAGCTGGGCCGCGTACGCCGACGTGGAAATCGACTTTACCGAGCGGTTCATGCTGGGCCTGGCGGCACGCTACGAGGACTACAGCGATTTCGGCAACACCCTCAACGGCAAGCTGGCGGCGGCGTTCCGGGTCAGCGACAGCTTCCTGCTGCGCGGATCGGTGAGCACCGGCTTCCGCGCGCCGTCGCTGCAGCAGAAGTATTTCTCTTCCACCATCACCGACTTCATCAGCGGCGAACCGGTGGACGTGGTGATTGCGCCCAACGGCGGCGCGCTCGCCAACCTGGCCGGCATTCCCGCGCTCAAGGAGGAAACCTCGCGTGGCGCCACCCTGGGCTTCACCTGGTCACCGACGACGGCGGTATCGCTGACCCTGGATGCCTACCGCATCGAGATCGACGACCGGGTGGTGCTGAGCGGCGAGTTCGACACCAGCGATCCCGTCATCGGCGCGGCGCTGGAGGCGTTGGACGTGGGCCTGGCGCGGTTCTTCTTCAACTCGGTGGACACCCGCACCACCGGTGTGGACCTGACCCTGTCGTGGGACATGCAGGCCGGCGCGGGCAAGCTGAACACCTACCTGGCGGCCAACTACAGCAAGACCGAGGTCACCCAGGTGCATACGCCGCCCGCGCTGGCCGGACGCGAGGACGTGCTGCTGTCGCCGCGGGATCGCCTGTTCGTGGAAAATGGCGCGCCGCGCAACAAGGCCGTGCTTGGCCTGGACTACGCGCTGGACCGCTGGGACTTCGGCCTGAAGATCATCCACTTCGGCTCGCAGACCCTGGGCACCTTCTCCGGCCCGCCGGTGCCCGATCAGCACTACAAGGCCAAGACCTCGGCCGACCTCAGCATCACCTACAGCTTCACCGACAACGCCAAGCTGACGATAGGTGGGGCGAACCTGCTGGACGTGTTCCCGACCCGGCAGGATCCCAACGAAACCGACAACGGCCACATTTACGAGAGCGTACAGTTCGGCCTCAACGGCGCATCGTACTTCGCCCGCTTCTGGTACCGGTTCTGATCCGGCGCCGGGGGGCGCCGCTCAGCGGCCCAGCAGATCCGCCGGAATCGGCGGCAGTGGCGTGCGCTCGTCGTCCGCCTCGGCCTTCAGCCAATCGATGAAGGCCAGCGCCGCCGGGCGCGGAGCGCGGTGCGAGGGATGCACCACGTAGTAGGCGAAGCGCGCTTTCAACGACGGACCGGGCAGGCGCACGAGTTCGTAGCGCTGCAGGTACGGCTGCGCGATCACCTTGCGCGCCAGCGCCGCGCCCACGCCGTAGACGCTGGCGCGCATCACGTCGGTGCTGTCGCTGAAGCTGTGCATTTCCGGCAGGCGCAGGCCGCGCACGCCGGCGGCGCGGAACCAGTCGCGCCAGCCCTGCAGGGCCAGATCGGTGACCAGCGGCAGCCGCGCGATGTCGCGTGGCGTCTTGACCGCCTCGACGCCCGGTAGTCCCGGCGAGGCCACCGGGAACAATTCGTCGTCCATCAGGTGGTAGGCGCTCAGGCCGGGCCACTGGCCCGGACCGTGGCGGATGCCCAGGTCGGGGCCGCCTTCGTCGAAACGGGTCAGGGCGATTCCGGTATCCAATTGCAGGCGGATGTGGGGATGCAGGGCGGTGAAGCGCGGCAGCCGCGGGACCAGCCAGCAATAGGCCAGCGAATGGAGCGTGGTCACCCGCAGCACCGAGACGCCGTCGGTGTGGCGCAGATTGGCGGCCACGCTTTCGATGTCGGTCAGCGCGGTGGTGGCGGCGTCGGCCAGTTGCCGGCCTTCCTGGGTCAGCTTGACCCCGCGCGCATGGCGCTGGAACAGGGCCACGCCCAGCAGCGATTCCAGCTTGCGGATGTGGTGGCTGACCGCGCTGGCGGTGAGGTGAAGCTCCTCGGCGGCGTGGGCGAAATTCTGGTGCCGGGCGGCGGCGGCGAACACGCCCAGGGCGGGCAGCAGGGCAGGGCGCAGGTTCATGGGAAGGCATCAACCAGATTTGTGGCTCGCCCGCATAATATGCGCTTGCGGCCCATGCCGGGCGCGCCAGAATGGCCGAGACACAAAAAAGGTGCACGGTGATGGCGGGCAATGGCGCGATGGCGGATGCGGGCAAGACGGGCTCCCTGGGAGCGACGGACATGACACGGGACTGGCGAACTCCCCTCGAACTGCTGGTGCTGGGCGCCATCTGGGGCAGCTCGTTCCTGTTCATGCGCATCGCGGCCGAGCCGTTCGGCGCGTTCGCCCTGGTCGATATCCGGCTGACGCTGGGCGCGCTGGTCCTGCTGCCGTTCCTGTGGCGCGACCGCGCGGTGTTCACCCGGGCGATGTGGCCCAAGCTGGCGATCATCGGGTTGATCAACTCGGCCATTCCATTCCTGCTGTTCGCGTGGGCGGCGCAGCGCTCGCCAGCCGCCATCGGCGCGATCTGCAATGCGATGACGGTGCTGTTCGCCGCCTTGATCGGCTTCCTGTTCTTCGGCGAAAAGATCGGCACCCGCCGCGCCATCGCGCTGCTGGTCGGATTCGGTGGCGTGGTGCTGCTGGCGACCAGCAAGGCCGGTGGCATCAGCGTCGGCATGGCGGTGATCGCCGGTTCGACCGCCGCGCTGCTGTATGGCGTGGGCGTCAACCTGGTCCGCCGCCACCTGGGCGGCATACCGCCAGCCGCCGCGGCCGCCGCCACCCTGGGTTGCTCGGCGCTGCTGCTGGCGCCGTTCGCCGCCACCCACTGGCCCACCGGCGCGATTTCGCCGCTGGCCTGGGGCAGCGCGATCGCGATCGGCGTGCTCTGCACCGGCTATGCCTTCCTGCTGTACTACCGGTTGATCCAGCGCATCGGCGCCGCCCGCGCGGCCACCGTCACCTATCTGGTGCCGTTGTTCGGCGCGGCCTTCGCCTGGCTGTTCCTCGGCGAACCGGTGACCCCGGCGATGCTGGCCGCCGGCCTGCTGATCCTGGGCAGCGTGGCCTTCAGCCAGCGGGCGCCGAAGCCATGAGCACGACGGCAAGGACGGAACAGAAGCGGGTCGTGTTCGATTTCGAGATCGACTTCAGCAACGGCGGCGGGCTGCAGGGACAGGACTTCCGCCTGGACTTGCACGGCGACGACATCGCGAACAGCGCATTGGCCGACTACATCGTGCGTGATCTGCGCCTGTTGATGGTCGGCGCGGTGCGCATCCGCAACAAGCGCATCATCCACGAAGCCCATAAGCGCCCCGAAGGCGACGCCTGACGACGGGCCTGACGGTCTTCGCCAGGCCGACGTACACTGCCGCCAGGTTCGGTTTCCGGGACGTGCGATGAAACGTTGGCTGGCTGGGGGATGGACGGCACTCGCGCTCGCTTTTCTGGTGCAGGCGCCGGCGGACGCGCAGGACGGGAAAGAGACAACGGCGCGGGCGGTCGATCCGCTGTTCGTGGCGTCGCCCGCATCGCTGAATCCGGAACAGATCGCCTCGCTTCAGCAGCGCCTGGTCGACTGGCCGCAACTGGCGCGCTACCGGGAGGACAACGCGGCACTGCCGCCGCCGGCGTCCGGCGAACGGCGAGTGGTGTTCTACGGCGACTCGATCACCGACGGCTGGGGGCGCGTGGACGGCACCGTGTTCTTTCCCGGCAAGCCCTACGTCAATCGCGGCATCTCCGGGCAGACCACCGCGCAGATGCTGCTGCGCTTCCGCCAGGACGTGATCGATCTGAAGCCGGCTGCCGTCGTCATCCTCGCCGGCACCAACGACATCGCCGGCAACACCGGTCCGGCCACGCTGGACATGATCGAGGACAACCTGCGCTCGATGGCCGAACTGGCCCGCGCCAACGGTATCCGCGTGGTGCTGGCCTCGGTGCTGCCGGTCAGCGAATACCCGTGGCGACCGGGCCTGCATCCGGCCGAAAAGGTGCGCCAACTGAACGCATGGCTGCGCGACTACGCGCGCGACAGCGGCGCGGTCTATCTCGACTACCACGGCGCCATGGGTAACGCCGAGGGTGGGCTGGACGCGCGCCTGGCGGCGGACGGCGTGCATCCCACGCCGGCCGGCTACGCGGTGATGGCCCCGCTGGCGCGGCATGCCATCGAGCAGGCGTTGGCGATGGAAGAAAGGTCAGAATGAGAGCGATCAATGGAAGAAGGTTGACGGGTGAACTTTCCGTCACCACAACAGGCTGACCTCCTCGAGATCACCATTTTCGGAACGAACTGCAACGAATGTGGCCTTCGACGCTTGTGCAGGCGATGACCCTGTCCATCATGGGGCCTGTTATCGTGATTCCGTGTCTCGTCGCCCAGTTTATGAAGCTGATCAGGTCGGTATCCGGGTGCCCGCGGAATTCATACTCTTGGTACCCTCCCTCCGCGAATTCCTCTCGCGTCTCAGGGATTGAGTTGTTGTGCGCATCCTTTGCGCTGTTGGGAACTCTTTCCCACTTATTTTTTTCGTAGCTGTAAACGACTTCCAGCCTAGTTCCGTCAGGGAATCGAACTTCCACGCGGACGGAAGCCGCATGCGAATTTAGCCATGTCACAGGATTGAAAACGCGGAATACGCTGTTTGCACCTGCGATTATGGAAGGGTAGCGACTGTGCATATGGTCGAGCAGGTTGTTCATTCTGCTTGAGTTGCCAAGGGCATCATAGGCACTCATTGGAAGTTCTTTGCCTGCCGCTGACGCCACGCCGCGCCTGATTGCGTCGGCTGATGAGGGGAGTGAATAGCTGAATATGAGTGAGTTTCCGTTGTTTCTGTAGAGCCAAACAAGCTCTGTGAAATACGCAGCCATTTCATCTGTTATGCGGCCTTGGTGGACTCTTCCTGTAGGCGTAATTATGACGTTCTCTATGTCGCCGGTAGAAAGACTGAAGACAATGATTCCTCCAAAATCAATCTCCGCAGCAGCAGCTTTTCTCATCTCTTGGAGGGAACACCCTTCGCAGGGGATTGCGTACAAGCTTTGCGCTTTGGCAGATGACAAGCAAGCAAAGAGAGCGAGCAGGCCAGTGGCGATGCTGATGACTCGTGGCATGGATTCACCTTCTATTTGTTAGTTGACGAAATGAACGAGTGCGCGCATCAGCGCCATAGCAGCGAGCAAGAGGCCCATGAGTCGCAAAATCCCTCGCGACATGCCGATGGCGATCAAGGAAAGCAGCATCGATATGGAAGCGCAGTAAACAGCAAGTAGATCGCTCGTCACCAAGGATGCGCATAGCAACGCCAAGGCTGCCAAGTCCGACAGAAGGGCCAGGGCGTAACCACCTTTGATCTTTCGCATGACCCCTATCCGGAGGAGCACGAATCTTTCAACGAAGCGAGTAAAGCTCAAATGTAAATGAGAATCAATGTCTTTTGAATGTCGGGGATATGGTCCGTCATGTCGTTGTTTGAGAAGTGGGAAGGCCACCCAGCTGCGAACCGCACCACTCGACAATGATGAAACTGCCCGTACAGCGGATGGCTGCTCAGTGGTTGGACACGCCGCGGTTCGCCTCAGGCAAACAGACCGTCGCTGGCGATCAGGGTGTTGCTGCGTTCGGCGGCCTTCTCCACCGCCGCGCGCAGCATGGCCGGCGCCACGTAGGTGCGGTGGACGCGATCGATCAAGGCCAGGTAGGCGTGCCCGAATACGTTGCTGCATCGCACGCGGGTGCCCAGGCTGATGTCGATGCGATCGCCGGACACGATTTCGACGCCGACGCAGGAGCGGAACACCAGATGGCGATCGTCGGCGCCCAGCACGACTTGCGCATGGCGATCGCCGTCGCCGATCTGCTGCGCCAGTACCGGGAAGCGGTCCAGGAACAGATGATCGCGTTGCGGGGACAGCAGTGACGACACCGGGCAGCCCAGCGGCGAGGTGCGCAGCCTCAGCGGCCTCACCAGCAGATTGCGCAGTTCCATCAGCGCGCTCACCCCGGCGGGGCGGTGCTGCAGGAAACCATCGAGCACATCGGCCAGGACCTGCGAGGCGCGCTGGCCGTGGAAACCCTGGCCTCGCACACTGAGCACGAAGGTGTCCTGGTGATGGAAATCCCGCGTGAGTTCGCCACGCAGCAGGGAGCGCGGCGGTGGTTCGGCCAGTGCGGCGACGCGCGCGACGCGGCCAGCGATGAAGCCCGATGAACGCCGCCAACCGGAAATCGCGCCACGCAGCCGGCCCAGCGGGCCGCGCACCCCTGCGCACAGCCGTTGCCGGGTGCTGCCCGGTGCGGCATCGAACGCCAGCGTGACGGTGGGAATGGCAGTGGCGTCCGGCGGCTGGTTTTCCAGCAGCATGCGCACCGGCTCCGGCAGCAGTTCGGTCAGCGAGGCCAGGTTGGCCTCGCCGCGAAGCACGCGTGCACGCTCGGATGCCGGCAACGGGCCACCCAGTTCGTCGGTATGACAGGACAGCGCGAAGAACACCGGATGCCGCGAGCCGGGGCGGGGCGCGACGAACTGATGCCAGGCGCCGTCGCCGAAGCGGACGGTGAACAGACTGTCCGGCGGCAGGCGGATGTGATGCAGGGCGTCGAGGAAGCTGCGCGGGTCGGCGGCGATCTGCGCGTCCGAGGCGGTGGAGAAGCGCAGCAGCGCGCCACCGCTGCCGGTGACCGCGGTGAACACGCGATGGCCGGCGTGGCGATGGAACGGATGACCCTGCGGACCCACCGCGAAGGTGTAGAGCGCGGTGGCGTCGCCCTGGTCGAAGTCGGTGCCGGCCAGTTTGGCCGAGGGTTCGTCGAGTTCGTCGATGAAGTCCGGGTGCGCGCGCTGGCGGGCGGCGGCGTCGGCGAACATGCGGTCGCCCGCGCCGTGGCCAAGCTGTGCGATCAGGAAGACTTCCACCGGCAATCCACCGGCGTGCGACCGGATGCGGGCCTGGGGAAAGGTGGCGACGGTTTCGGCGGTGCTGGCCATCGTGGGAATCCTTGTCGGTGGCGGCGGGAAAACGGAAAGCTCAGCCGGGCTTGGCAGCGCGCTTGCGCGCCTCGCGCTTCAACGGCCCGGCGGTGGGGCAGATCTCGAAGGCGAATCCGGTGAGGGTGTTGACCAGGCTGTCCGGCACCAGCCGGTAGACGATGAACTGTCCGCGCCGCTCGCTGCTGACCAGGCCGGCGTTTTCCAGCACCGACAGATGCCGCGAGATCGCCGGTGCGCTCATCTCGAAGCGCTCGCCGATCTCGCCGGCGGTCAGCTCCTGCGCGGACAGGTAGGCGAGGATTTCCCGCCGGGGGCGGGAAGCCAGGGCTTCGAAGATGCGGTCGACGGCCATAACAATTTAACCAATTAACGTATTGGTTAAATATTGGGTGGGCCGGATGACGCTGTCAAGCGGCGCCCGTGACCGTCCATCGGCACGGGCGCGGTTCATCGCCGGCATCGCCCGTGCAGCGAAACCGCCCCCGAGCGCGGAAAAGAAAACCCCTCTCCCGAAGCGGGAAGGGGTCGGACGGCGAACGCGGGCGGGCCGGAACCCGCCCGCTTCTTCAGCCCTTGGGCACCCGCACCGGCAGCGGCACGTTGCACAGATCGATATGGCCGGCCGGACGCACGTACCAGCCATCGCGGCGGTTGCGGCGGGCCTCGGTGGCGTCGGCGAAGGTCTTCGAATCGGTGCGCAGCAGCTGCAGCGGGGTGCGCTCGGCTTCCGGCACGTCGCTGGCCAGGCGGATCGCCTTGATCGGCGTGTAGTCGGCGGGCTTGTCGTACATGCCCATCGGATCCGGCCCGCGCTTGATCACGCTCAGCAGCTCCATGCCTTTCACCACCCGGCCGACCACGGTGATGTTGCGATCCAGCTGGCGCGGCGACTGGCCGATCACCACGTACAGTTCGGTGGCGTTGCTGCTGTCCGGCGCGGTGTCGCGACCGGCGCCGAGGGTGCCGTAGCAATGCGCCATCCACGCCTGGCCGGAGGCCGGATCGCGGCCGGCCTGGAAGCCGTCGACGAAACCGACCTGCGGCGCCCAGCCGTCGGTGTCGGGCAGGCGATCGAAGCGCAGTCCTTCGGCCTTGCGCTCGAACTCCGCCGGCAGCCTGGCCTTGGCGGTGCCGATCGACTTGCGCTTGGCTTCGTCCTCGGTGGGATCGCCGAACTGCACCACCCAGTTGTCCTGCGAGCGGTAGATGTTGAGACCGTTCCAGAAACCCTCGTGGGCCAGCGTGCGGATGTTGCCGACATGCTCGGGTGCGAAGGCGGGCGCCAGCTCGATGATCACCCGGCCGGCTTCCAGTTCCATGTAAAGGGTGTTGGCCGGATCCAGCGTGCGCCAGTCGCCGGCCGGCGAGGCATCGAGGATCTCCTGGGCGCTGCGGTACTTGGCCGGTTCGGCCGCCGACAGCGGCAGTGCGGCGGCCAGCGCCACGGCGGAGGCGAGCAGGGTGGTGCGCAGGGACATGGGCGATGCGTTCCGGTGTTGGGATGTCCGGATTCTACGCACAGCCGCGGTCCGGCGGCGTGGGACCCTACTTGAAGTAGCTGCGCAGCATGCCGGCCAGCGCTTCGCCTTCGGCCTGGCGGGCATCGGCGTCGTCCTCGGCGACCAGGTGTTCGCGCAGGTGATCGTCAAGCAGGGCAAGCATCAGCGACTGCGCCGCACCACGCACGGCGGCGGCCTGGGTCAGCACCGCCAGGCAGTCGGTACTCTCGGCGATGGCGCGGTCCAGCGCCTCGACCTGTCCCTTGAGGCGACGGACGCGGGTCTGCAGGCGGCTGCGTTCACGGCTGATATGCGACATGTCGCGACTATACCCCTGGGGGGTATAGAATGCGAGCATCTCCCAAGGCCTTTTCCGCTGCCATGTCGCTCCTCGCCGCCGCCGCCTCCCGCCGCCACGACCATGTCTTCGACGACGGCAACCCGCTGGCCGAGCGCAACACCCGCCGCGCGGTACTGCTGACCGCGGCGATGATGGTCGTCGAGATCGCCGGCGGCTGGTACTTCAACTCGATGGCGCTGCTGGCCGATGGCTGGCACATGAGTTCGCATGCGCTGGCGCTGGGCCTGTCGGTGTTCGCCTACCGGTTCGCGCGCCGCCATGCGCGCGATCGGCGCTTCGCATTCGGCACCTGGAAGGTGGAGGTGCTGGGCGGCTACACCAGCGCGATCCTGCTGCTCGGCGTGGCCGCGCTGATGGCCTTCCAGTCGGTCGAACGGTTGATCCATCCGGTGGCGATCCACTATCGCGAGGCCATCGTCATCGCAGTGGTCGGTCTGGGCGTGAACCTGCTCTGCGCCTGGTGGCTGAAGGACGGGCACGGGCACGCGCATCACGGGCATGGCCATCACGATCACCACCATCACGGCCACGGCCACAGTGATGGTCATGGCCACGCGCACGATCACCCCCACGCTGATCATGCCGGTGATGGCCATGCGCACCACGGCCACCACGACCATCATCGGGATCTCAACCTGCGGGCCGCCTACCTGCATGTCATCGCCGATGCCGCCACCTCGGTACTGGCGATCGTCGCGCTCATCGCCGGCTGGATCTGGGGCGCGCGCTGGATGGATTCGGCGATGGGCCTGATCGGCTCGGTGCTGGTGCTGACCTGGGCGTGGGGATTGCTGCGGGCCAGTGGACGCGTCCTGCTGGACGCGGAGATGGATGCGCCGGTGGTGGCGGAAATCCATGAGGTGATCGCCGCCGAGCCGGACACCGAAATCGCCGATCTGCACGTCTGGCGGGTCGGGCGCGGCAAGTACGCCTGCGTGCTGAGCCTCGTCGCCGCGTTGCCGCGTTCGCCCGATCACTATCGGCAGGCCCTGCAGGTGCACGAGGAACTGGTGCACGTCACGGTCGAGGTGCATCCGCTCGGCTGACCGGCGCCACACCCGCGTCGGCGCGGCGGCGGAAGGGAAGGCTAGCCGCGATCTCAGTCCGCGCGACGCGCCCCCGGAGAATCGGCATCCGGTTCGGGAACGGAGAGCGAGGGATGCAACGATGGGACTGGAGCGCGGCGCGGGCCTACCTGCCTACCGCGCTGACGCTGGCGACGGCGTTCCTGGCTTCGCTGAGGGTGCCTGCGCTGCAGGGGCCAATGCGCGCGGGCGCGCCCGTCGATTGGGCGCCCTGTCTCCTGTTCGCCCTGGCCTGCCTGCTCGGGATAGGCGCGACGCGCCGTCTCTGGAGACGCCGCCAGGCGGTCGGACTGCTGTGTCCCTGCGGCGGACTGCTGGGGGCGGAGAGGATGGGCCGCAGGGGCAGCCGGACCAGCGTCTGCCGCGCCTGCGGGCGGGAGTGGCGGCGCGGGAGCTGAAATGCGGTAGGGCGGAAGCCCCCAGGGCTGCACGAATCCCGCCATCCGGCCCAATGACTAACAGCACATTCGCTATAGTCAACTTCGCAATAGCATCGTCTCCACGCTAGTCACCTGGAGACCGCCATGGTCGAAGCCGATGCCTACCTGAAGAAGTTCCAGAAGGAGCTGAGCGCCGGTACGGTGTCGCTCGCCCTGCTGGCGGTGCTGGCCCAGGCCGGCGAACCGATGTACGGCTACCTCATCGCCAAGCAGCTCGAGCGGGTCGGCGACGGCGTGCTCAGCGGCAAGCAGAGTGCGCTGTACCCGGTGCTGCGCAACCTGGAGGGCGCCGGCCTGCTCGACAGTTTCGTCGAGCCTTCGATCGCCGGTCCGCCGCGTCGCTATTACCGCATCACCGAGGCAGGGCGGGAGACCCTGCAGAGCTGGGCGGTCGCCTGGCGCGCCACCCGTGATTCCGTCGATTCCGTCCTGTCGGGGATAACCGCATGAACACCACTACCACGCCGCGTCTTCCCACCTCCATTCCCGAATACCTGGAGCAGTTGCGGGCCGCGCTGGCCGGCGCGGATCCGGCGCTGGTCCAGGACGCGTTGTACGACGCCGAGGAATACCTGCGCTCGGAGCTGGCCGAACAGGCCGGCAAGAGCGAAGCCGAGGTGATCGCCTCGGTGGCCGGCAGCTACGGCGCGCCGGAGGAGGTCGCCGACATCTACCGCGAGACCGAAGTGACGGTGGCCCGCGCGCTCAAGCCGCCCGCGCCGCCCAAGCGCCGCTCGGCGATTGGGCGCTTCTTCGGCGTGGCCGCGGATCCGCGCACCTATGGCGCGCTGTTCTACATGCTGCTGTCGCTGGCGACCGGCGTTTTCTACTTCACCTGGGTGGTCACCGGCGCCAGCCTGTCGGTCGGCCTGCTGATCCTGATCATCGGCATCCCGTTGCTGATGCTGTTCCTGGCCTCGGTGCGGGTGCTGTCGCTGGTGGAAGGCCGCATCGTCGAAGCCCTGCTGGGCGAACGCATGCCGAGGCGGCCGCTGTACACGCAGCGCGACAAGCCCTGGCTGACCCGGATCAAGGAGATGTTCACCGACGGCGGCACCTGGACGGCAATGCTGTACTTCCTGCTGATGCAGCCGCTGGGCGTCCTGTACTTCAGCGTGGCGGTGACCCTGCTGAGCCTGTCGCTGGGCCTGGCCGCCGCGCCGCTGGCGCTGCTGCTGCCGCATGCCGGCATCTGGTTCGACGACTGGAACCTGGCTTACGACGCGCCCTGGCTGCTGCCTTTCGTCTGCGTGTCCGGGGTGCTGCTGCTGTTCGCCACCCTGCACCTGGCGCGCGGCGTCGGCAAGGTGCACGGCTGGCTGGCCAAGCAGTTGCTGGTGCGCACGCCGGTGGTGTGACGATGGCGTCATGATGCCGGAGAACGCAGGAAGGGGCCCGCAGGATGCGGGCCCCTTCTTTCTTTCGGATGAAGGTTTTTCCTTCGGGCGAACGCGGTGCCCGGCGTCAGTTCGCGGGCATCAGACGATCGATCAGGAAACTCATCCGCAGCGCCATCAGTTCCGGGTTGCGCAGGGCGTCGCTGACGCCATGGCCGCCTTCCTCGTCCTCGTAGAAGTAGGTCGTGGCGCCCGCGTCCGCGAGCCGATGGGCGAGCTTGCGCGCGTGGCCGGGGCCGACGCGGTTGTCCTCGGTCGAGATGGTCACCAGGAACGGCGGATAGCGCGTGCCCTGGCGGACATTCTGGTACGGCGAATATTTGAGCATCGCGGCCAGTTGCGCCGGCACGTCGGGATCGCCGTACTCGTTCATCCATGCCGCGCCCATGCCCATGTGGCGCATCCGCACCAGATCGGTCAGGGGCACGTCGCTGACCACCGCCGCGAACAGATCCGGACGCTGGGTGCCCAGCGTCGCGGTGAGCAGGCCGCCATTGGACATGCCGAAGATGCCGATCCGATCCGGCGCGGTGAAGCCGCTGCGGATCAGATGTTCGGTGACCGCGATGAAGTCATCGTACGAGTTCTGCCGCTTCTCGCGGATGGCCGCCATGTGCCAGGCCGCGCCGCGCTCGCCGCCGCCGCGCATCGCCGGAATCGCCAGCGAGCCGCCACGCTCCAGCCACAGCTTCAATGCCGGGCCGCCCACGGTGGCGTCGAAGTAGCCGGGCCGCACCGAGATGCCGAAGGCGCCGTAGCCGGTCATCAACAGGGGCTGCGGACCGGGCTTGGGATGGCGCGGCTTCAGCAGGAAGTAGTCGACCGACGTTCCGTCGCGTGAGGTCGCCGAACCGATTTCTGTGACGAAACCGGCGCCGTCCATCAGCACGGGATCCTGCGCCAGCAGGCGCTGCGGCTCGTCGTCGCGGAGCAGGTACTGGCTGCGCGGAGTGACGAAGCCGGCCACCGAGACCGCCAGTTCGCGGCGGTCGCGCTCATCGGCGCGCAAGGTCACCGTGTCGCCGGCGGCGACATCCATGACCTTGCGGGTGGTCCAGCGGCCATCGCCACCTGCGCTGCGCGCGGCGATCACATGCTGGCGCAGGTGCTGGTTGACGATCAGGAACACTTCGTCGCGCGTGGCCGCCAGTCCGCCGAAACCCGCGTCGACGAATTCGTCCGCCGCGGGTACATAGACGGCCGATACGCGCTTGCCTTCCGGCGTGGCCGGATCCGCATCGAAGGCGATGACGGTCTCGGCACGGTAGGGCCGGCCTTCGATGGTGGCGTCCCTGGCAAGCTGAACCAGCACATGGCGCGCGGAGGTCGCCAGCACGCCGAACGGCTTGATCGCCTGCGGCAGCGGCAGGGTGCGGGCGGCGCCGTTCGCGTCGACCAGGCTGATTTCGAAGGTCGAGTAATCGATCGCGCGGGTCAACACCGCCTGCACGTCGCTGTCGCCGACCGTGGTGGCCTGCACGATCGCGTCGGCCGGCTTGCCCTGGAACACCGGCTTCACCGCCGCCAGCGGCTGGCCGCGCTTCCACAGGCCGAACGCCGCCGGCCAGCCGGCCAGCGACTTCGGCTGATCGCCCAGGGTATGGCCGACCAGCACCTGATCCGCGCTCATCCACTCCGCGAACGCGCGCGACTTGCCGACCCGGAAACCATCGTCGACGAAGCTCGCGGTGGCGAGATCGAACTCGCGGATCTCCACTTCGTCACCGCCGCCGGGCGAGAGCCGCAACAGGCAGCGTGCGTATTCCGGCGCCAGGCAACTGGAACCGAAGCTGTAGACCTGCAGTTCGAACGGAATGCCTTCGCGCTTGCGCAGCTCGGCCACGTCCAGCACGGTCTTCCATTGGGTTGCCACGCCCTGCGCGTCGCGCGCGGAAGTCTGCAGCAGGCCATAGGGATGGGCGGCATCGCGGTACAGGCGCACCGCGCGTTCGCCAAGCAGGTACTGGTCCGGTTCGGCCGGCGCCTGCGCCAGCGCCGAACCCAGTTCGCGGGTGACGGCGGCGTGCGAGGGCAGCGCGCCCAGGCGGGTACGCGCCTGATCTGTCGCCTGGCGGGCCCAGGCCAGCGCCTGGGCGCCGTGCGGATCTTCCAGCCATTGCAGCGCGTCGGCGTCGGCGGCGCGGGATGTCGCGGGCAGCGAGAGGGCAAGGCCGAGCGCGAGCGCGGGCAGTATGCGTTGCGTGATCGTCATGGATCGGATCTCCGATTCTTGGTGGTTGATGGGAAGTGCGCCGCGTCAGTAGTCGTAGCGGAACAGCACGCCGAAGGTGCGCGGCTGCGGACGGTTGGACGATCCCAGCCGCAACAGACTGCCGTCGGGGTTGTACAGGCTCGCGCTGCGCGCGTTGATCGCGCCGTCCTCGTCGGTCAGGTTGTTGCCATACAGGTACACGCCCCAGCCCGCGGGTGACTCCAGGCCGATGCGTGCGCCCGCCAGGGTCAGTGCGTCGCCCGGCGTGCCCGCGGTCAACGCGGTTTCGCGGGCCGAGTCGTGGTGCACGTTGGCCGAGATCACGCCGCGCAGGTTCGCGCCCACGTCCCAGGCATACGCGGCGGAGGCATTCAGGCTGGTCTTGGGCACGTTGTAGACCGCGGTGCCACGATGCAGCGGCGTGCCGGGCACGTCGGCCGAGTAGGTCGCATCGATCCAGCTGCCACTGAAGGCCAGGGTCAGCGCGCGGATCGGGTTGTAGGTCACGCTCAGCTCCACGCCCTTGTTGCGGGTGCCGTCGGAGTTGGCGAGGCCGTTGATCTCCGGCGTGATCGGCACGCGCACCGCCACGTCCTTCCAGTCGCTGTAGAAGACCGCGCCTTCCAGCAGCACCTTGCCATCGGCCAGCACGGATTTGGCGCCGAGTTCGTAGGTCCAGATCGAGTCGGCCGAGATCTGCGAAGGCAGCTCGACGCCATAGAGTTCGGCCAACTGGATGGAGCCGATCGGCTGCAGCTGGCCGGAGCGGAAGCCGCGCGCGGCGGACGCATAGAACGTGGTGTTGTCCGACGGCTTGTAGGACAGGCTCAGGCGCGGGTTCCAGCTGTCGAAGGTGGCGTTCAGCGTGGATACGCTGCCGTCGGAGGCGACATCGGACCCATCCACCTTGTCCTTGAAGTAGCGCAGGCCGGCGGTGACGGCCCAGGCCGGGTTGGGCAGCTTGAGCGTGGCCTCGCCGAAGATGGCGTGGGCGTCGTTGGTCTGGCGCGAGTTGCTGGTCAGGATGCCGGGGATGTCAAGCACGTCGGCGCGGTCGGCCTTGCGCAGGTAGTAGCCGACCGTCCAGTCCAGCCGGTGTTCGCCGGTGGAGGCCCAGCGCAGTTCGTGGGTGCGCACGCCGATGTCGATGGCCGCGTCCAGCCGGATGCCCGCCGACAGCTCACCGCTCTGCGGATAGCTGAGGTTGCCGTCCGAGAAGGTGTAGACGATCTGCGAGGCATCGAAATCGTACGTGCTGGTCAGGCTGGCCGAATCCCATTCGTTGCGGCTGGCGAGGAACGAGTCGTTGGTGCCGTCGTCGTAGGCGGTGTTGCTGGCGGCATCCGAATCGGAGCGGTACTTCCAGTAGGCCAGATCGATGTTCCAGCGCTCGGTCGGCGCGAAGCGCAGTTTGGCGCGCCAGGTGCGGATGTCGTTGTCGTTGACGTTCTTGCCGCCGGTGTTGGTGTCCTCGATCCAGCCGGGGGTGCGTTCGTCGGTGACGGCCAGGCGCAGGGCCAGGCGATCGTCGACCAGCGGAATATTGACGTAGGCCTTGGCGCCGCGGCCATCGCCGCCGCCGCTCACGCGCGAGCCATCCAGTTCCACGCCCGCGCCGAAGCGGTTGAATTCCGGCTTGCGGGTGAGGATGCGCACGGTGCCGCCCATCGAGCCTTCGCCGAACAGCGTGCCCTGCGGTCCCTTGAGGATTTCCACCCGGTCGATGTCGAAGGAACGCGCGTCCGGATACCACGGAACGGTCACGCCGGTGAATGGTGTTTCATCCACGTAGTAGCCGTTATCGTTGCCGCCCAGCGAACTGGAGACGCCGCGGATCTGCACCTGGGTGAACGCGCCGCCGGTATCGATCGAGGATGCGCCGGGCGTGATGTTGATGACGTCCACCACGTTGCGCAGGCCCATCGCGTCGATCTGCTCGCCGGTCACCGCGGTGATGGCGATGGGAACGTCGATCTGGCGCTCGTCGCGTTTGCGCGCGGTGACCGTGACCGCGCCCAGGTCGACGGCGTCGGAAGCCTGCGCGGACGCCGTGCCATCCGGCGAGGCGGTGGTGCTGGCCTGCTGGGCGTGGACGGGCGCACCGATCAGCGACAACAGGATCGCGGTGGCCAGGTGGGTTCGGATCGGAGAGGCGTGGCGCGACGTGGCACGTGGCTTCATGGACGACATGGATGGACTCCGGTTGGGATGACGAACGGAAGGCCGGCAGGCACGGATATCCCCTCGTGCCCACGGGTCACTCGACGCCATGACGAACCGGTGCAACAAAAGTGAAATGGCGCGGCACGCGGATGCCGCGGAACCGCTCAGAAGCGGTAGTGGAATTCCAGCCCGTAGGTGCGCGGGCGCAGGCGCGTGGCGTTGCCGTAGGGGGTGCGGCCGTCCACCGCGCCGGCTTCATCGAGCAGGTTGTCGCCGTACAGGTAGCTGCTCCAGCCGCGTGGCGATTCCAGACCCAGGCGCAATCCCAGGTCCATGATCGGATCGCCCTGGACGCCTTCGACCAGCCCGGTCCGGCGGCGCGAGTGGTAGCTGGCGCGGCTGGCCGCGGTCAGGTTCATGTCGCGGCCGACCGGCCACGCGTAGGTGGCGGTGCCCGACAGGCTGGTGCGGGGCACGTTGTAGACCTGGGTGCCGCGACGCAGTGGCGTGCCGGGGACGTCGGCGGCGTAGTACGCATCCACCCAGGTCGCGCCCAGTTCCAGCCGCAGTTGCGCCAGCGGCGCGTAGCTCAATCCCAGTTCCAGGCCCTGCACGATCGCGCCGCGCGAGTTGATCAGCCCGTTGTAGGTGCCGTTGATCGGCACCCGCACCGGCAGATCGCGCCAGCGGGTGTGGAAGGCCGCGCCCTGCACCAGCAGCCGGCCGCCGGCGGCGATCTGCTTGAGGCCGATTTCGTAGGACACCAGCGAATCGGGCGGAAGCGTGGCCGGCAGGGAGATCCCGGCGGCGAGCGCGGCGGTCAGCGAATCGGCGGGTTGCAGCTGGCCGGAGCGGAATCCACCCGCCACGCCGGCGTAGGCGATGCCCTGGTCCGAAAAACGCCGGGTCAGGCTCAGGCGCGGCGTGAGGCGCTGGAATGTCGTGCGCAGACGCGTGTCGCGGGTCGGCGCAAGTGCCTGTCCATTGACGTCATCGGTGAAGTAGCGCAATCCCGCGGTGACCGACCAGGGCGATCCGGCCGGTGCCAGCGTGGCTTCGCCGAACACGGCGTCGGCGCGGTTGGACTGGATCGACGTCGCGGGTTCGCCATCGACGTCCAGGACGTCGCGGCGCAGTGCTTCCCGGTGCGAGTAACCGAGGATCCACTCCCATGGCCCGGCGCCGCGCGAGCTCCAGCGCAGCTCCAGGCTGTCCACATCGATCTGCAGGCGTGCCTGCAGGGTGGAGGTTGGCGTGATCTTTCCGTCCATCCCGTATTCGAGCCGGGCGTCGGACATCGCCAGCAGCAGGTGCGAGGCGGGCAGTTCCAGGCGGCTGCTGATGCTGTTGGCGCGCCAGCGCGAGCGCGTGTCCTGGTAGATGCCGCTCTGCATGACGTCGGTGGCGGCATAACCACCGCCCTCGGCCACGGTCGTCGAACTCATGTGGGTGACGTCGGTCATCCAGGCATCGCTGGCCGACCAGCGCAGGCGCGCGCGGCGGGTGGAGACGCGTTGCGGATTCATGTCGTGTCCGCCTTCGGGGGCATCCACCCAGCCGGGCAGCGTTTCGCGGGTGGCGACCAGGCGCAGGCCGAGCCTGTCCGGCACCAGTGGCAGGTTGGCCATCGCCTTGCCCATGCCGCCGTCGCCACCGCCTTCGGTGCGGGAGGTTCCCAGTTGCACGGCCGCGGAGAACCGATCCAGTTCCGGTGCGCGGGTCAGGATGCGCACGGTGCCACCCATCGATCCTTCGCCGAACAGCGTGCCCTGCGGTCCCTTCAGGACCTCGACCCGATCCAGATCGAACGCGCGCGTGTCCGGATGCCAGGGCACGGTGACGCCGGTGAAGGGAACATCGTCCAGGTAGTAACCGTTGTCGTTGCCGCCCAGCGAACTGGAGATACCGCGGATCTGCACCTGGGTGAACGCCGCGCCGGAGTCGATCGCGGCCACGCCCGGCGTCAGCCGCAGCACGTCGGTGACATTCTGCATACCCAGCGTTTCGATGCGCTCACCGCTGTGGACCGACAATCCCATCGGCACATCCACCCAGCGTTCATCGCGTTTGCGCGCCGAGACCACCAGCGGCGCGAGGGTACGGGTGGGCGCGACCAGCGCGATCGGTTGCGGTGCGGGCCGGTCGGTGGGAGCGGAAGCCCGCGGCGACACGGTGATCACTCCGGACTCCACGCTGAAGACATAGCCGCTGCCTTCCAGCAGGCGATCCAGCGCCGCTTCCACCGTCATCACGCCGCTGACGCCCGGGCTGCGGCGCGCCCGGTCCAGATCGCCGACGGCGGCCAGTGGCAGGCCGGACTGCTGCGAGAAACCCAGCAGCGCTTCGTCGAGCGGTTGCGCGGGAATGCGGAAGGCGATGCGTGGCGAGGGCGTCGTCGCCCACGCCGACAGGCAGAATCCCAGCAGCAGCGACACCCATGCGCCGCCTCGCCATCCTCCGCGAAGTCCCGTCCACCACGCCGGCGCCGGGAGGCGCATGCGGGGGCGGACGATGGCGTTGGCGGCGGGCGGCAAGGAGGATCTTCCGGATCAGGGAGCGCCGTCTCCGGGGGGAACCACGGGAGGCTTCACCGGATTGTTCTGTGGTTCGCCGCTGGACAGCAAGATCTCGCCATCGCTGCGCCGGACGTCCAGATGCAGTGCCTTGGCCAGGCCCTCGATCCAGCGATCGATGCCGGCCACTTCCCAGCGCCCGGTGACCTTGAGCTGTCCCAGTGCGGGATCCTGCAGGCGGACGGGGATGCGGGAATAACGATTGAGATCGGTGATCACGCTGGCCAGGGGTTCGCCCTGGTAGACCACCGCGCCGTGTCGCCAGGCCGTGGCCAGGGGCGCGTTGACCGCCTGCGGCGGTTGCAGCCCGTTGGCCACGCTGTACCGGATCCGCTGGTTGCCGGTGGCCAGGTAGCGGCGGAGCTGGCCGTCCTGGCGTGCACTGACCTGGACCCGGCCTTCGTCGACCACCACGGTCACGTCGCGATTGCCGTGCCCGGCGACGCTGAAGCGGGTGCCCAGCGCCTGGCTGAGAATGCCGTTGGCATCGACCACGAACGGCCGGTTCGGTGCGTGCGCGACCTGGAAGTACGCGCGGCCATGGCGAAGTTCGATGTCGCGCCGGTCCGGGCGGTAGCGGACGGCGACTTCGGAAGCCGCATCCAGTTCCAGCACGGAACCGTCGGCAAGGGTGATCTGGCGGCGCTCGCCGATGCCGGTGGCGAAGGATTGCGGCGGATCCCCCGGCGTATCGCGCGGAACCATGAACCCGACCAGCGCGACGGCCAGCGCCACGCAGGCGGCGCCGGCCCATGCCCAGGCGTGGCGCGGGCGGCGCCGCGCCCGTGTTGGCGCGGCGGGGGGGAGGGATTCCGGCCGCGGCGCGGCGGACGATGCCGCCGGCTGGCCGGCGCGCGCCGCGCGCGCGCGCAGCAGCGCTTCCGAATCCAGCGTGCCCGCCGCTTCCCACAAGGCGGTCAGATCGTCGAAAGCCGCGGCATGGGCCGGCGTGGCCATCCATTCGCACCAGGCTTCCAGTTCGGTCGCCGGCACATCCTCTTCCTGCATGCGCAGCAGCCAATGGCCGGCTTCACGCAGGGCCGCCTTGCGCGGCTCCGTGGATGTCGGGTTCATGATTGTTCTTCCTCCCACTCGTCCGTGATGCCGTCCAGGCGTTCCTGGCAGTACGTCAGCGCGCGCGCCACATGGATGCGGACCATCCGCTCGGTCAGGCCGAGGATGCTGGCCGCATCGGCAAAGCTCAATTGTTGCACCCTCACCAGGCGGAAGGCTTCGGCGCAGTTGTGCGGCAGTTCCGCCAGCAGGGAGGGCAGTCGTTCCACCAACTGCGCCGCATTGGCGGAGCGTTCCGGGCTCGCCTCCGGATCCGGCCACAGATCCACGCCATCGGGCGCCGGCTGCTCGGTATGGGCGCGGCGGCGCAACAGATCGGTCGCCAGGTTCTGCGCAATCCGGAACAGGTAGGCCCGGTGGAAACTGATCGCGGTTTCGTTGCCCAGGTTCAGCAGCTTGGCGTACGCCTCCTGCGCGACCTCCCAGGCATCGTCGTAGGAACCCAGCCGCAACTGCAGCATGCGCACCAGCGACTGGTTGAAGTCGCGGACCAGGTCCTCGGCGGATGCGCGTGCGTTCCCCGCGACAGGAGCCGGGCACGCGCCGGGGGGAGGTTTGTTGGTGGATTGAGCCATGCCGTAGAGACGAAGCAGGAAGCCGGAAGTGAAATGCCGACCCTGGCGGCTTCCAGCCCGACCGTGTCATGCCGGTCCCAGCATACCCGGCGTGACCGGCCTGCGCAGGGAGCGTGCCCGCGGGGGCCGGAGACATCGCGGGCCGACTCGGGCGATCCGGTCTTCCCGCGCGCGGCCAGGTTGTCGCCCGTGAGGGGAACGACGGGACACCCCGGCCCGCGCACTTCACCTGGCATCCCGCTCGCACATCGACCTGCCCTGATCGACGCGCCCTGCACATGCCTGAATACCGATGACGCCCGAGTTGGGGCGTGGTTAACAGAAGCCGCGCGCGGGAATGCCTAACGTGTCGGCGCGGTCTTCCGCCGCGACCTTCATGGAGATGATCATCATGGCTCGCAACCGTATTCCCGTTGTCGTCGCATCGCTGGCCCTGCTCACGCTGACCTCCTTCAGCGCCTCCGCCGGCTGGCAGGGCACCTGGCACTACTACGATGAAGAAGGCGTCCTGGTCGGCGGCTGGACCGCCGGGTGCGGTGCGGCGGATGGACGCTGGGGTGTCGTCACCAGCAACAAGACCTTTACCCAGGGATGTCGCGACGCAAGTTGAGCCGCAAAAAAAAGCCCCGCGCGAGCGGGGCTTTTCGGTCTTGCGGGATGTCGCCGCGTGGCCGATCAGTCGGCGTACCTGGCAATGAAATCCCGCACCTGCGGATAGACCTTGTCGCGCCAGCGGCGGCCGCTGAAGATGCCGTAGTGGCCGGCGCCTTCCACGGTGATGTGCGCATGCCGGGCCTTGGGAATGCCGGTGCACAGATCGTGCGCGGCGGCGGTCTGGCCCAGTCCGGAGATGTCGTCCAGTTCGCCTTCGATGCTGAGCAGCGCGGTCTTCCTGATAGCGGCCGGATTGACCAGCTCGCCGTTGACCTTCCACTTGCCGCGCGGCAGCAGGAACTCCTGGAACACGACCCGGATGGTGTCCAGGTAGTACTCGGCCGGCATGTCCAGCACCGCGTTGTATTCGTCGTAGAAGCGGCGGTGCGATTCGGCGTCCTGCAGATCGCCCTTGACCAGGTTGGCGTAGAAATCCCAGTGCGACATGAAGTGGCGGCTGGGATTCATGGCGATGAAGCCGGCATGCTGGAGGAAGCCCGGATACACCGAACGGCCCTGGCCGGGATAGGGCATGGGCACGCTGTGGATGACGTTGTTCTCGAACCACGACAGCGGATTGCGGGTGGCCAGGCTGTTGACCTCGGTCGGGCTGCGGCGCGCGTCGATCGGGCCGCCCATCATCACCAGCGAACGCGGCGTGGCCTCGCCGCGCGCGGCCATCAGCGACACCGCCGCCAGCACCGGCACGGTCGGCTGGCAGACGCTGATGACGTTGAGGTTGTCCGCGCCGATGTGGCGGATGAACTCCTCCACGTAGGCGACGTAGTCGTCCAGGCTGAAGGCGCCTTCGGACGTCGGCACCATGCGCGCGTCGACCCAGTCGGTCACGTAGACCTTGTGGTCGCGCAGCAGGGTGCGCACGGTGTCGCGCAGCAATGTGGCGTGATGGCCGGACAGCGGCGCGACCACCAGCACCACCGGATCGTCCTTCAGCGCCTTGATGCTGTCGGCGTCGTCGGTGTAGCGCTTGAAGCGCAGCAGCCGGCAGAACGGTTTCTTGATGATTTCCTGTTCCACCACCGGCACGGTGCGGCCCTCGACCTCCACTTCATGGATGTCCCAGGCCGGCTTCTCGTAGTCCTTGCCGATGCGGTAGATCAGTTCGTTGCCGGCGGCGATGCGTTCGGCGCCGGGCAGGCTGGAGAGCCAGCTGCCGGGCGCGGAAAAGATGCGCGCGTTGGCTTCGGCCATGTAGGCGAGCGGCGCCATCCAGGCACGGCCTAGTTCGTGCCACTGATAAAGAAGGGTCATGGGCGACGGGAATCCCGGATTTGGTGCAATCTGCTGCGGCGCAGCATAGCGCAAACCGGCACGCCCCGGAATCGGCCTGTTCAGCCAGCGTCCGGGCGCTCCAGCGCGGCGGTTTCCGCCGCCAGCCCCGGCGCCAGCCAGCAGTGCGAGCCCACCGCGCGCAGCCCGGCGGCCTCGAACTGGCGGCGATACCAGCGCCCGGGCCGGGACTGGAAGCCGTCGTGGTCGCCTTCGTACTCGTCCTCGCGGGCAAAGGTCTCCAGGAAGGCGACGCCGCCGCACAGTTCCGCCAGTCCGGGCAGGCCGCGCCGCAGTTCGCGCGTGGACAGGTAATGCAGCACATCGGAGCAGATCAGCAGATCCACCGGCGGGCACGGCCGCAGATACTCGAAATCGGCGAACGCGGCCAGATGGAGATTTCGGCTGCGGCCGTAGCGCGCAATCGCGTACTCGCTGCTGTCAAAACCCAGGTAGCGCAGGCGCGGGCGCAGCTTGAGCAGCGGCGCCCGCCAGGCGCCTTCGCCGCAGCCGATGTCCAGCACGGTGCGGATCGGCCGCTCCAGGTAGTACTCGGCGGTGGCCACGGCCAGCGCCACCTTGCGCGCGAGCCGCTGCGGGCCGCCGATGTCGCCATCACGGTACCAGCGCTGGAAATAACGGGCGTCGTATTGTTTCATCCGGGCAGGTCGCATCATTCGAAGCCGCAAGGATCGCGGTTTGCGCGGCGGAGGAAAAGAGGCGCGCGGCGCGACCGCGGTTGGACAGCCATCGGCGTGATGGCGGAGAATCCGCCCACCCTTCGCCCGCACCGGAGTCCCGCGTGGACAAAGCCAGCCTTTATTTCTGGGTCAAGACCTTCCATCTCGTGTTCGTGATCGCGTGGATGGCGACGGTGTTCTACCTGCCGCGGATCCTGGTCAATCTCGCCGAGACGAAGGGCCAGGCCGATGTGCAGGCGCGGTTGCTGCTGATGGGGCGCAAGCTCTACCGCTTCGGCCACAACATGTTCGGCCTGGCGGTGATCCTGGGACTGGTGCTGTGGCTGGGCTACAAGGTGATCCCGGGTTTCCCGACCATGGCCGCGCCAGGCGCCGGCTGGCTGCACGCCAAGCTGACCCTGGTGGTGCTGGTGCTGGCGCACTTCATCATCGCCGGCCGCTGGCTCAAGGGCATGGAAAAGGGACGCACGCTGCCTTCCTCCTTCACCCTGCGGCTGTTCAACGAAGCGCCGGTGATCGTGCTGATCGGCATCGTCTGGCTGGTGCTGGCCAAGCCGTTCTGATTCGAACCGGACAGGAGCGCTCCCGGACCACGGACTTCCGCCGGGTAGCGGCGGACGGTTTTGCAGGAGCGACGTCAGCCGCGAGCTTTTCGACCGGCCCGCCACCAGCATGGCGAGTCGCGACTGACGTCGCTCCTACAAGAGAAGGAGTGCGTCGGCGACCGGTTGCGCAGGCTGTCTAGTGTAGGAGCGACGTAAGTCGCGAGCTTTTCGAACAGAGCACCACAAGCATCGCGAATCGCGACTGACGTCGCTCCTACAAGGGAAAACGCCCGGGGGCTGCCCGGGCGTTTCGTTTTACGGCTTCCTCTCGAATTCCGCGGGCTTCGGCAATTCCACCGGCACGCCCTCGGCGTTGCAGGTGTTGGCCGCGCACAGGCGCTGGCGCAGCTTCGGCGTGGCCTGCACAATGAAGTGATAGAGGGTGTTCTGCTCGACGGTGCCGCGCACCGCCTCGCTGCCCGGGCCAATCGCCCAGATGCCGACATCCTCGCCGCCATGCGATTCGGATTTCAGCGGCACCAGCGATTCCTGCAGATAGTCCGGATGCTCGGTGTCCACGGCGGTCAGGTCCGGGCGTCCCTCGCTGCTCTCGACGTTGCTGGGCGCATGGATGAAACGCTTGGGACCGGCCTTCTGCTGGTTGCTCTCGCCGGTGTAGCCGGGGCCGTTGGCGTAGCTGAGCGTGGTGAACGGCAGGCCGGTCTGATCGCGGGCCAGATCGCCGGGGACGTCATCCTCGCCGCCCTGGCCGCGGACCTTGCCCAGGATTGGATTGCCGCGCACCGGGTACCCGACGAAGTTCAACGTGTGCGAGTGATCGGCGGTGACCAGGATCAGGGTGTCCTCGCGCGAGGTCGCGTCCAGCGCCGCCTGCACGGCCTCGGACATGGCGATGGTCTCGTCGAGCGCACGGAACGCGTTGCCGTAATGGTTGGCGTGATCGATGCGCGCGCCTTCCACCATCAGCACGTAGCCGTCCTGGCCGCGCGAGAGGGTATGGATGGCGGCGCGGGTCAGTTCGGCCAGCGAAGGCTCGCCGGTGTCGCCGCGCGAACGATCATGGTCGAACTGCATGTGATCCGGCTCGAACAGGCCGAGCAGGCGCGGCGCGTCCTTGGCGGCTTCCAGCTGCTTGCGGTTCCATACGTACTGGCCGTCCGGATTGGCCTTCAGCCATTCGGCCGGCAGATCGCGGCCGTCCAGGCGCTCGCCGACCTTGTCGTCATATTCGGGATCACGCTGCTCGGTGCTGGTGAACTCGGCGCGGCCGCCACCCAGGGCCACGGTCGGGCCACGGCCGAAGCGGGAAGAGGTCAGCAGCTGCTGGGCGATGTCGCGGCAGCCCTGTTCCACCGCCGCCTTCGGCAGATCGGTGTCGTTCTCCCAGTTGCGGTCCGGCACGTGCGCGTAGGTCGCCGCCGGGGTCGCGTGGGTCAGGCGCGCAGTGGTGACGATGCCGGTCGCCATGCCGGCGCTGTCGGCCAGTTCCAGCCAGGTCAGCGCGGCCTTGCCCAGGCTGTCGGCGCAATCGTCGCGACGACCGGCGGTGACGCCGATGGCGCCCATGTGGGTCTTCACGCCGGTGGTGATGGCGGTCATGGTGCCGGCCGAATCCGGCGTCTGCGAATCGGTGTTGTAGGTCTTGCTGAAGGCGGTGTGCGGAAAGCGTTCCCAGCTCAGCAGGTTCTCCTCGCCCGAGCCGCCCTTGCGCTGGCCGTCGAGGATGCGCGCGGCGGCGACCGTGGTCAGGCTCATGCCGTCGCCGAGGAACAGGATGACGTTCTTCGCGCGTCCGTTCATGGCGCCGTTGGCGGCGGCGCGGGAAGCGCCGTTGCGGTACCACCAGGCCGGGGTTTCGCCGCCGGGATGGGCGACCACGGGCACATCGACGGTGGCGACGGCCGGAGAAGCGGAGGAGGAGGACGCGGGCGCCGTGGCGCAGCCGGCGAGCAGGGTGGCGAGGGACACGCCCAGGGCGGGCAGGACGGCGGTACGGCGCATCGGGGACTCCAGACAAGGCAACGCGGCATTATGACCCCGGCACAGTGTCCTGTTCATGACACATTGGCTTTCCAGCCATGCCGTCGCGTATGGCGCGGGCCTGGGCTATCGTTCCGGCTTCCGTGTTTTCAGGGCTGCCGATGAAGCTGGTCTCCGCGTGGTTGAAGATCCCGTTCTGGCAACGGGTGGTCGGTGGCTTCGTGCTCGGCGCGCTCGCCGGCTGGCTGATGGGGCCGGCGGCGGATACCTGGTTCGGTCCGCTCGGCACCTTGTACGTCACCCTGATCAAGATGATCGCGGTGCCGCTGGTGTTCTTCGCGGTGATCAACGCGGTGTCCAGCCTGCACGGGCAGCAATCGGTCGCGGCGCTGGGCGGACGGACCTTCCTGTGGTTCGTGATCACCGCGACGCTGGCGGTCGGCGTGGGCCTGGCGGTCGGCGTGATCGTCCAGCCGGGCGTTGGCGTGACCACGCTGCAGGTGGATCCCGGTTACGTGCCCAAGGACGTGCCCAGCCCGATCAAGGTGCTGCTGGACGTGGTGCCGTCCAATCCGTTCCACGCGCTGACCGGCATCGGCACCACCACGAACGCCGCGGGTGAAACCGTGCTGGCGGCGGGCAAGGGATCGATCCTGCCGGTGATCTTCTTCGCCGCGCTGCTCGGCTTCGCGATGGTCAAGCTGGGCGATCGCGTGGCCGCCGCGCGCAAGCTGGCCGGCGAGAGCAGCGAGATCATGATCCAGGTCACCCGCTTCGTGCTGGAAGTGACCCCGCTGGGCACGTTCGGCCTGATCGCCTCGCTGGTCGGCGCCTACGGTTTCGGCAAGCTGCTGCCGCTGGCCAGCTTCGTCGGCGCGCTGTACCTGGCCTGCGCCTTGCACATCGTGGTGACCTACAGCCTGCTGCTGCTCAGCCATGGCCTGAATCCGTGGAAATTCTTCCGCGGCGCCGCCTCGGCGATGCAGGTGGCCTTTGTCAGTTCCTCCAGCTTCGCCTCGATGCCGGCGGCGATCCGCGCGGTCACCCACAACCTGGGCGTGGACAGGAACTACGCCTCGTTCGCGGTGCCGCTGGGCGCGAGCATCAAGATGGACGGCTGCGGCGCGATCTATCCGGCGCTGTGCGCGGTCTTCATCTCGCAGTACACCGGGCATCCGCTGAGCGCGGATCAGTATTTCGTCGTGCTGATCGCCTCGGTGCTCGGCAGCTTCGGCACCGCCGGCGTGCCGGGCACGGCGGTGGTGATGGCCACGGTGGTGCTGACCGCCGCCCGCCTGCCGCTGGAAACCATCGGCTATCTGTATGCGATCGATCGCGTGCTCGACATGATGCGGACCATGACCAACGTGACCGGGCAGATGGTGGTGCCGGTGCTGGTGGCCAAGGAAACCGGACTGCTGGATCGCGCGACCTACGAGGCCGCGCCGACCAACCTGGGGCTGGAGGAGGGAGCCGGTTCCGATGAGCGCGCCGTCTGATCCCTACACGCTGCTCGAGCGGTTCCCCGGTGTCGACGACTTCCGCCGCCTACGCGCGGTGGCCGGCCTGTCGCCGAAAGCGCAGGCCGCCGCCGAACGCGGCCTGCCCAACACCCTGTACGGCGTCAGCATCCTGCATGAAGGCCGCGCCATCGGCATGGGCCGGATCATCGGCGACGGCGGCCTGTGCTTCGTGGTGGTGGACATCGCGGTCGAACCGGAGCACCAGGGCCGCGGCCTGGGCAAGCGCATCATGGCCGCGCTGGACGCCTGGCTGAAGGCGAACACGCTCGACACCGCCCATGTCTCGCTGATCGCCGACGGCGAGGCGAAACACCTCTACGCGCAATACGGCTTTGCCGACGTCGGACCGGCCTCGCTGGGCATGCATTACCTCGTCCGCCGTTGACGCAAGCGGGCCCGGCCATGACTTCCGGGCCGGGGCGGGCGGGACAGGCCGGCGTAGGCTGCGGGGACTCTACTGGGGAGATTCCCGATGCGCATCCGCACCGCCGCCGGTTTCCTGGCGGGCCTGTTGCTGGCGTTGCCGGCCATGGCCGCCGACGCCGACCACTGGACCGTCCCGGTCGCCGTCAAGAAACTCGACAACGGCCTGACCGTCGTCATTTCCGAGGATCACAGCTCGCCGGTGGTCGGCGTGAGCGTGGTCTACCACGTCGGCATGCGGCTTGAGCCGCGCAACCGCACCGGCTTCGCCCACCTGTTCGAACACCTGATGTTCCAGGGCACGCCGAACGCCAAGAAGGGCGTGTTCGACAGCGTGATCACCGGCGGCGGCGGCAACAACAACGGATCCACCCGCGCCGATTTCACCAACTACATCGAGACCGCGCCGGTGTCCTCGCTGGACGCGCTCCTGTGGCTGGAAGCGGACCGCATGAAGACCTTGGACTTCAACGCCGAAACGCTGAAGAACCAGCAGGACGTGGTGAAGGAGGAAATCCGCGTCAACGTGAAGAACCAGCCCTACGGCGGCTTCATGTGGATTGATATCGGCCAGCAGGCGTTCCAGAAGTGGGAGAACAACCACGACGGCTACGGCAGCTTCGAGGATCTGGAGAACGCCAGCCTGGAAGACGTGAAGGCCTTCCATCGCGACTACTACGGTCCCAACAACGCGGTGCTGGCGATTGCCGGCGATGTCACTCCGGAGCAGGGCTTCGCGCTGGCGCAGAAGTACTTCGGCGGCATCCCCGCGCGCGCCACGCCGGCCGCGCCGGATTACAAGGAAGGCCTCAACACGCAGGAAAAGCGCGTGCAGCAGAGCGACGCGCTGGCGCAAGTGCCGGCCATCGCCGCGGCCTGGAAGATGCCCGATCGCGGCAGCCGCGACCAGGCACCGATGGCGGTGCTGGGCGCGCTGCTCGCCAACGGCGACGCTTCGCGGCTGTACCAGGGTCTGGTCAAGGGCCGCGAACTGGCGCTCAACGTGGAGTCACTGTACGGCCTGACCAGCGAGTGGGAATACGACGGCCCCACGCTGTTCACCGTGTTCGCGCTGTACAAGCCCACCACCGATGCCGACACGGTGCTCAAGGGCATCGACGAGGAGATCGCCCGCATCGCGCGCGAAGGCGCCGATGACGCCACCCTGGCGCGCATCAAGACCCAGCTGCTGGCCGACTGGTACAACGGCCTGGAAATGTTCCTGAATCGCGCCGACACCCTCGCCAAGCTGCAGACCCTGTGGGGCGACGCGAACGTCGCCAACCAGATTCCCGGCTGGATCCAGGGCGTCACGTCCGACGACGTCAAGCGCGCCGCCGCCACCTACCTGACCCCGGCCAACCGCACCGTCATCGACCGCAAGCCCGCGGCGATGCTGGCGCCGGCGGCGAAGAAGGAATGAGGAGAATCCCGATGAGCCTGCACAAGACCGCGATTGCCCTCGCCCTGGCCACCCTGTTCGCCGGCGCGGCGCATGCCGCCGAACCGGTGTTGCCGAAGGATCTGCCGCCGTACGCGCCGGACAAGCCGTTGCCGGTGCCGCAGATCGAAAAGAAGACCCTGGCCAACGGCCTGGAAGTGTGGGTGGTGCCGCGCGACGGCATCCCCCGCGTGGACTACGTGCTGGCGGTGCGCAACGCCGGCCTGGCCGCGGACGCCGCCAACGCGTCGGGCTTCGCCAGCCTGTTCGCCGGCCTGCTGACCGAAGGCACCGCGCGTCGCGATTCGCGCGCCATCGCCGAAACCGCGCAGGGTTTTGGCGGCAGCATCGGCGCGGGTGCCAGCAACGACGGCGTCACCGTGTATGCCGACGCGCTCGCCAGCCAGGCCGCGCCGATGCTCGATCTGCTGGCCGAGGTCGTGCGCGAGCCGACCTTCCCCGAGAACGAGGTCAAGCTGGCGCAGGCCAATGCGACCCAGCAGTTGAAGGCGAACGAGGCGCAGCCGTCGTTCCGCGCCAACCGCGCGATGCTGGCGGCGGTGTACGGCGATCATCCGTATGCGCGCACCCAGCTCAGCGAAGCCGGCATCGCCGCGCTGGCCACGCCCGCGCTGCGTGCCGAGCACGCGCGTCGCTTCCATCCCCAACGCAGCCTGCTGGTCATCACCGGCCGGGTCACGCCGGCCGATGGCTTCGCGATGGCGGAGAAGGCGTTCGGCAGTTGGAAGGGCGCCAGCGGCGAAGTGGCGGATACCGCGGCCACTCCGCGCACCGCCACGCCGAAGTACGTGTTGCTGCAACGCGACGGCAGCGTGCAGTCCACCCTGCGCATCGGCCAGCCGGCGCTGGCTGCCACCGATCCTGACTACATCCCGCTGCAGCTCGCCCGCATCGTACTGGGCGGCGGTTTCAGCAGCCGGGTCAATCTCAACCTGCGCGAGGAAAAGGGTTACACCTACGGTGCGGGCACGCGCCTGTCCGCCTCCCGCGCGGGTGGCGATCTGGTATCGCAGGCCGATGTGCGCAACGAGGTCACCGGCGCGTCGCTGAAGGAGTTTTTCGGCGAATTCGATCGCATGCGCAACGAAGCCGTGCCGGCCAAGGAGCTTGACGACACCAAGCGTTACATCGCAGGCGACTATGTCCTCAGCAACCAGTTGCAGGGCGCGGTGGCGGGCACGCTGGCGAAGAACTGGCTGATCGGCCTGCCGTCGGATTTCCTCGGCCAGTACGTCCCGCGCCTGCGCCAGATCGACGCGGCCAAGGTGCAGGCGGTGGCGAAGCAGTATTTCGATCCGAAACAGCAGTCGATCATCGTGGTCGGCGACGGCAAGGCGATCGCCGAGCAGCTCAAGCCCTACGGTGCATTCCAGACGTCACAGAAGTAAACCGCAGGAAACGCAGTTCCCGTGTCATTCAAAGCCGGCCTCCGCGCCGGCTTTTTTTTGCGCGGCGGCAGGATGAACGGACACCGCGGACGCCGGACTGGCGTATCGTTGCCGTTCCATCCGAGGAGGTGCCCATGAGCGGCGAGCAGCGTGAACTGAATTTCCGTTTCCTGGCCCAGCCGACCGACGTCAACTACGGCGGCAAGGTGCACGGCGGCATCGTGATGAAATGGATCGACCAGGTCGGCTACGCCGCCGCGGTGGGCTGGAGCGGGCATTACAGCGTGACCGTGGCGGTGGGCGGCATCCGCTTCGTCGCCCCGATCCGCACCAGCGATCTGGTGACGGTATCGGCCAAGCTGGTCTACACCGGCACCAGCAGCATGCATTTCGCGGTGGACGTACGCGCCCGCGACCCGATGGGCGGCGAATCGCGCCTGTGCACTCATTGCATCATCGTGTTCGTGGCGCTGGACCAGGTCGAAGGCCGGCCCATCGCGGTGCCGGCGTGGAAGCCGGAGACGCCGGAGGACTGCCGCCTGGCCGAATACGCATTGAAGGTGATGGAACTGAGCAAGGGCATCGAGGAAACCGTGGCCCATTACCAGAGCACCGGCGCGACGGCCTGAAGCCCGAACGCCCTGTTGCAGGAGCGATGTGAGTCGCGACCGGAGCGCAAGGCGCGGCCGGACCCGGACAGGCGAGCGGCTTGTCGCTGCCGCGGTTCTGGATAACGTGCAAAGAGCTCGCGACTGACCTCGCTCCTACATTCCACATCGCGCAATGGGTGGGACGCGCGCGCAACGGCGTCCCGTAGGGTTTACATCGCGACGCGGCGGGCCTGCATGAAGCGCGGTGCCCAGTAGCCGCTCATCAGGGTGTCCACGCGCACGTCCTTGCCGGCGCTGGGGGAGTGCAGGAAGCGGCCTTCGCCGACGTAGATGCCGACATGATTGATCCGGCCCTTGCGGCCGAAGAACACCAGGTCGCCCTGCTTGAGCTCGTCACGGCTGGCAATCAGCTGGCCGTTGGCCTGCGAGGCCATGTCACGGGACACGCGCGGCAGTTCGATGCCCAGCGCGGTGCGGAACACGTAGCCGACCAGGCCGCTGCAGTCGAAACCGCTGTCCGGCGAGGTGCCGCCCCAGCGGTAGGGCGTACCCATCAGGGTCAGCGCGCGCTTGAGTACCGTCTGGATCTTGCCGCCCTCGTCCTTGACCACGCCTTCCTGGCTGAGGTCATAGCCGGCCAGGAGGCGGCTGAGGTCGCCGGCCACCATGGTGGAACGGTCCAGCAGCGGCAGGCTGTCGCTGGCGGCCAGGCGGGGCAGGAGGGCGGTGAGCGTGGCGGTGGCGGCTTCGGCCGCCTTTTCCTTGATGCTGAACGAGGCCGGCTTGGCGGCTTCGCGGGAAGCGGATTCCGGAGCGACCGCCGTGGCGGTTTCCGCGGAATCGGCCTCGACCGCATCGGCGGTCGGCACATGCTGCTGGGCCCAAGCGGGGACGCCCGCGGCGGCCAGCAGGACCAGGGAAAGGAATCGGGTCACGCCCCGCGGAATGCGGTGGGTGGCGGCGGGCTGGCCTGGCGGCAGGTCGTCGGTCGTCACGCGGGGTCGGGAAAAATGCGAAGCGGCAATAGTGCCGTCATATCGCCTCGATTTGGTTCACAAATCGTTATTTATTCGTTAATGATCCCGGGCCTGGGTCACAGAAGTGGCCTGCTTCAGTGCAGAACCCGTTTGGCGCCGGTGTAGTGGTCGCGCCAGTAGCTGCCGTCCAGATGGTCCAGCCGGACCGTGCCGCCGGTACTGGGGGCATGCACGAACCGGCCTTCGCCGACGTAGATCCCGACATGGCTGACGCTGCCGCGGCTGCCGAAGAACACCAGATCGGCCGGGGCCAGCTTGCGCGGCTCGATGCGCGGCCCCTGGACCCGGGAAAGTTCGCCCGAGGTGCGCGGAAGCTTCAGGTCCAGCATGTCGCGGAAGACGTAGGCGACCAGCCCGCTGCAGTCGAACCCGGATTCCGGAGTGTTGCCGCCGTAGCGGTAGGGCGTGCCGACCAGGCCGATGGCCCGCATCAACACGGCATTGGCGGCGGCCGGGTCCTCGGCCTCGACCCGCGGCCATTCGCGGACGGGCGGCGGCGGCGAGCGGCGGACGGTTTCCTTGCCGCCGCCGCAGCCGGCCAGCAGGGCCGTCAGCAACAGCGCGGCCAGGACGACGGCGTGGGGGACCGCGGGTGGCGGCGGGGCGTCCAAGCCGGGATAATGCACGGTCTTCATTGCGGCGCATCTTCGCCCGCAATCCACCTGGCCGACAAGCCACCACGCCTGCCGCCGGCAGCCCATATTCCAGAGTCCTGAATGAAAATCGCAAAAGACAGCGTCGTCCGTTTCCACTACACCGTCTCCGAGGTCGGCCAGGAGCCGCTGGAAACTTCGAAGGACCGCGAGCCGCTCGCCATCCTGATCGGCCACGGCAACATCATCCCGGGCCTTGAGAACGCGATGCAGGATCGCGAGGCCGGCGAGAGCTTCAGCGTGGACGTGACCGCCGCCGACGCCTACGGCGAGCGCCGCGACGGCCTGAGCCAGCGCGTGCCCAAGAAGCACTTCGGCACCCAGAAGCTGGTGCCGGGCCAGCAGGTCGTGTTGAACACCAACTTCGGCCCGCGTGCCGTGACCATCCAGAAGGTTGGCATGAGCGTGGTCGACGTGGACCTGAACCACCCGATGGCCGGCAAGGACCTGCATTTCGACGTCGAAATCGTCGAAGTGCGCGAAGCTTCGCCGGAAGAAGTCGAGCACGGCCACGTGCATGGCGACGGTGGCCACCACCACTGAGTGGACGATTCCGCCATCAGCAATGGAACGGCCCGCGCGAGCGGGCCGTTTTCGTTTCCGGCCTGGGGCGGGCGGTTCAGGGGGCGGGCGTCGCGCCGTCCGCGGGTTCGGGAATGACGGCGATGGCGTCCACTTCGACCCGCACGTCCGGCTGGAACAGCGCCTGCACGCCGACCAGCGCGCTGGCGGGCGGGCGCTCCGGATCAATCCAGCGATCCCGCGCCGCGCGTATCGCCGGCAACTGCGCGGGGTCGAAATCGCGGACATAGATCGTCAATCGCGCCACGTGGGAGAAATCGCTGCCCGCCGCGCGCAGGGTGGCGTCCAGGTTGCGCATCACCTGTTCCATCTGCGCTTCCAGCGAACCTTCCACCACGCTGCCATCCGCACGCAGCGGGACATGGCCGGACAGCAGCAACAGCTTGCCGCCGTCGATGCGCATGGCCTGGGAGACGTTGGGGATGGTGGCGCCGGGGGGATTGACGGCTTGCAGCATGGTGTCGGGCTCCTGGGCGAACAGGGAGAGGGAATGTCCGGCGAGCAGCGCCGCCAGACCGAAACAGATGCCGCCAGATTTCATTCGTTCGTCTCCGTCAGTGCGTGGATGACCTCGCCACTGGGCATGGCGTGGCCGAAATGATGGACAACCTCGTCGAGCACGTGGGTACGCTGGGCGGTATTGAACGCCGCGCTGGCGTCGTCGACCAGGATGACTTCATACCCCAGGTCATGTGCGGCGCGCAGCGTCGATTCGACGCAGACGTGCAACGCGAAGCCGGCGATGAGCAGGGTCTTGATGCCCCGGTTGCGAAGGTAGCTGTCCAGGTTGGAACCGGCGAAGGCGCTCGCGCCCAGGCGGCCGCCGACGACGAACTCTCCGGGAACCGGCTGGAAGGGACCGAAGAAATCCGCACCGGTGCCGCGGAACGTCCCCACGCGGGGAATGGCTTCGCGCAGGCCATGGCGGGCCTGTCCGAGTTCCGGGTGTCCGGGCTCGAAACGCAGCCCCGAATGGATTATCGGCAGGCCGGCGGTGCGGGCCGCGTCGAGCAGATGGGCGCCGGCCGTGACGGCATCCGCGAGTTGTGCGCGATCCTGGACCAGGCCATTGAGCTTGCCATCCGCAGCCAGCCATTCGTTCTGGAATTCGATGAGCAGCAGGGCGGTCTGTCCTGCCTGATGGCGTTGCCGCAGCGCCTCCGCGTTGGCGGCGCGAATGCCTGCCGATGCGGAGTCGGTCAATGCCGCGCACAGGACCGTGGCGCCGAGCAGGGCCTGCCAAGGAAAAGGAATCATGGGGTGCTCCAGAGGGATTAGGACGGGAGCCGGCAGACTATTCAGTTCCATTTGTGCAGGATATGGGTGATTTTTGGATATCAGATTGCAGATTTGGAATCATGCTGGACGATCTCGCCCTCTTCATCGCCATCGTCGAAGCCGGCAGCCTCAATCAGGCGGCCAGGCGGCTGGACCTGCCCACGTCCACGCTGACCCGGCGCCTGCAACGGCTTGAGCAGGATCTGGGCTGCAGGCTGCTGCATCGAAGCGCCCGCCGGATGACCCCCACGGCCGAAGGCTGGCAGTACTACGAACGCAGTCGCCCGCTGGTGCATTCGTTGCAGCAGGCGATGGAGCAACTCGACGACAGCCTGCGCGAAGTGAAAGGGCTGTTGCGCGTGCTGGCTCCGGTCAACCTGGCCAATGGCGTGTTCGCCGACGCCTGGAGCGGATTCCTGTCGCGGTATCCCCAGGTCCGGCTGGAGTTGCAGCTGAGCAACCAGACCCAGGACCTGCATGCCAGCCATGCCGATCTCGCCATCCGTACCGGCGAGCAGCCCGATTCACAGCTGCAGCAGCGCAAGCTGGGCGAGGTGGGTGTCAGGCTGGTGGCATCGCCCGTCTATCTCCGCGATCATGCGCCGCCGGCCACGCCCGCCGATCTCCATGCGCATGACATCGTGGTGGCCGAACCGCTGGCACTCTGGTCGTTCCGCCATCGTGACAGCGGCGAACGCTTCGAATTCAGTCCCGCCGGACGCCTGCGTGTCAACGATCTGGGCTTGGCGGTCGATGCCGCCCGCAAGGGCATGGGCATCCTGATGTGTCCGCTGAACGCCTGCCAGGCGTGGCTGGCCGAGGGAGAACTGGTGGAAGTACTGGCGGACTGGCAGCTGCCTGCGCGCGCGGTGTACGCGGTATGGGCGCAACAGCGCTATCTGCCCGCCCGCGTGCGCGCGCTGGTCGAACACCTCGCCGGATTCGCCAGCGGGCAGGCCCTGCTCCGCTCCCGCTGAAAGTGGTGGATGCGCCCCCGGTCGGACATGCTTTAATGCCGACCGGATCCAGGGAGGAAGGACATGAACGCCATACCGGCGAATGCAGATGCGCGGCTGCGGCCGGTCGCGGCCAGCGAGCGCATCGAAACCATGGATGTGCTGCGCGGTTTCGCGCTGGTGGGCATCCTGCTGATGAACATCGAGGGCATGGCGGGGCCGCTGTTCGCCTCCTTCTCCGGGCTTGACCCCGCCCTGAGCGGCGCCGACCGGGTTGCAGACGCGCTCATTTACATCTTCGTGCAGGGCAAGTTCTACACCCTGTTCTCGCTGTTGTTCGGCATGGGGTTCGCGGTGATGTCCAGCCGCGCCGAAGCGCGCGGGCAGCCATTCGCGGGCGTGTACTGGCGGCGCAGCCTGGTGCTGCTGGTCATCGGCGCGATCCACGGCCTGCTGATCTGGTCGGGCGATATCCTGCTGATGTACGCGCTGCTGTCGTTCCTCCTGCTGGCGTTCCGCAATGTATCGACCCGATGGTTGCCATGGCTGGCCGGCCTGGCCTACGTCGCATCGTCGGGCATGATGATGCTGATCGGCCTGCTGGGAACGGTCTCGCAACTGGATCCCGCCGCGGCCGCGCAGTGGAACCAGGAAATGGCCAAGGCGGGCGCGGAAATGAACGCCATGCTGGAGGCCCAGCGCCACGCGTATGGCAGCGGCACCTACCTGGAAGCCGTCGCGCAGCGGGCCCGGGATGTCGGCTTCATGTTGAGCAACCTGTTGTTCATCGGCCCCACGGTGTTCGGCATGTTCCTGTTCGGCACCTGGTTCGTGAAGAGCGGCGCCATCGCCGCACCGAACGGGCATCCGCGGCTGTTCGCATTCCTCCGCTGGGGCGCGCTGCCGCTGGGACTGGCCCTGATGTTGTTGTCGTTCCGGATGGAGCCCACCTCGCGTTTCGACAACATCAACCTGCATTCCTCGTCGGCCTTCGCCGCAAGCTCGATCGGCAGCATGCTGATGGCCTTCGGCTACCTGGGCTGGATCGTGAAGGGCGTGCAATCGGCGGCGAGCGCGCCGCTGCTGCATTGGCTGGCGCCTGCCGGCAGGATGGCGCTGACCAACTACCTGATGCAGTCGATCGTGTGCACGTTGATCTTCAACGGCTACGGCCTGGGCTATCTGGATCAGCTGTCACGCGCCTGGCAGGTGCCGTTCGTGTTCGGCCTGTTCCTGATCCAGGTGCTGTACAGCCGCTGGTGGCTGTCGCGTTTCCGTTTCGGTCCGGCCGAATGGGTCTGGCGGTCACTGACCTATCTGCGCGCGCAGCCGATGCGTCCCAGTCCGGTTTCGGCTTGATCGACCCCCAAGGAAAACGGCCCGCTTGCGCGGGCCGTTTCCTGTTGCGCTGCCAGGGACAGGCTCAGTTGACGCTCACCGCGCTCCACGCGCGCGCCACCGCGTTGTACTGCGCCGAGCCCGCGCCATACAGGTCACTGGCCGCATTCAACGTGGCCGTGCGCGCCTGCGGATAGGTCGTGCCGGAGGTCATGTACACGGTCAGGGCGCGATACCAGATGCGCTGGGCGGCATCGCGGCCGATGCCGGTCACGCCGGTATCTCCATTGCAGACCAGCTGGCTGGCGGTATAGCTGAAGCCGGCCGGCGAGACCGCGCCTTCGGCAAGCAGGTAGAAGAAGTGGTTGGCCGGACCCGAGGAGTAATGCGGATCCACGCCGGCAAAGCCCGCCGCCGGATAGCAGTTGTAGGAACGGCCGGCATCGGCGTCGCCGGGGCGGAACATGTAACGAAGCGCCTTCTTGCCGTCCGGATTGCTGCGGTAGATCTTCTCGCCGATCATGTAGTCGCCCGGGTCGCTGGCATTGTTGACGAAGTACTCCACCATCGTGCCCATGATGTCGGAGGCGGCTTCGTTCAGGCCGCCGGCATCGCCGGAGTAGGCGAGGTTGGAGGTCGCTTCGGTCACGCCATGGGTCATCTCGTGGCCGGCGACGTCGATCGCCACCACCGGATACCAGGTCGAGGTGCCCAGGCCGTAGGCCATGAACTTGTACGGCGCGCCATACCAGCCCGCGTTGCCGCCGGTGGCCGGGCCGCCGCCGCCGCGGAAGGTGACGTTGACGACGCTCTTCACGCCCACGCCATCGTTGAAGATGCCGTTGCGGCCGAAGGTGTTCTTGTAATAGTCCCAGGTGGCGGCCACGCCGAAATGCGCGTCCGAGGCTTCGCTGGCCACCTGCGATTCGGTGTTGTTGCCCCAGTTGTTGTCGGCGTCGGTCATGATCGCCGCGGTGCTGTACACGCGGCTGATTTCCTTGCCCAGGCCGTCGCGGGTGTTGCCGCCGCCGCGGGTCGGATCCAGCAACTGGTAGCCGCCGCTGATCGAATTGGTGGTGATGGCGACGTCGCCGAGGAACAGGGTCTGGCCGGTGCCGACGGCCGCGGCGGTATGGATGATGTTCCAGTGATCCAGCACCTTTCCGCTATGCGCGTCGACGAAGTAGCGCATGTCCGCTTCACCCTGGCTGTCGGACACGCCGCGCACCCGCACTTCGTACGCGAGTACCGGCTGCGCGCCGCGCGCATAGATCACCAGGCCCTGGCTGCCGATATCGTCGATCTGGCCCTTGAAGTCGGCGCCGGCCGAGATCACCGCGGCGTCGGCGTCGATGCCGGCCTTGAGCGCCGGACGGCCGTTGCCGCGCAGGGTGAGGCTGGTGGATTTGAGTTTTCCATTCCTGGAGTGAATCACCACGTCGCCGCCGATGACCGGCAATCCCCTGTAGCGACGATCCATGCGCACGTGCTCCGTGCCGTCGCGATCGACGATAACATCGCGGGCGACGAACTCGTCGCCGTCGCTGCTCTTCAGCGCGGCGGCGTGGCCCAGCGCCAGGCCCTTGGCGCGGCTGGCGGCTGGCGTCTGGTCGGCGTTGGCGGCGTAGAGCGGTGAAGAGACGAGGATGGCGGCGATGGCCGTGGTGATGAGACTGATCTTCCGTTGCATTGCTTGCTGACCCCTGTGGTGTGTGGATGTGGGTGATGCGACAGCAGGATTCGGAACAGGATCGGAAGCGGATGGGGTGCGCTCCATCGCGCGGCGGCGGACGCGACCGGCGATGTCCCTACGATGTTGTCCCGGGACAATGGGTGTCAATGGAAACCATGTGAAGAAAGACAGAGAATGACGGTTACCTTCTTCGGATTACGCTTGACATGTCCGCAACCGCTGGCGTCGCAAGGACAGGGCAGCCATTCGATCGGACATGCGTCATTCCATGGGAACGCCTGATGAGCAGACAGCACGCATGAATTCGCGCGACGAGATTCTCATTCTCGGTTCGGGTGCGATCGGCCTGTCGACCGCGCTGATGCTGCTGGAAGCGGGGCGCGCGGTTCGCGTGCTTGAAGCGGGCGAGCACATCGGCGCCGGCGCGTCGCACGGCAACTGCGGCACCATCACCCCCAGCCACGCGCCGCCGCTGGCCGCGCCAGGCGTGGTGCGGCAGGCGTTGCGCTGGATGCTGACCCCGGACGCGCCGCTGTATCTGAAACCGCGTGTCGACCCGGCCCTGTGGGGATGGCTGCTGCGCTTCTCCGCGCGCTGCAATCCACGTGACTGGCAGGACAGCGCACGGGCGCGCGCCGCGTTGCTGGACGATTCGCGCGCGCGGCTTGCGAGGTGGGTCGAACGCTATCCGTTGCAATGCGAGTTCCAGGAAGAAGGGCTGGATTACGTGTTCCGGGATCCGCGCAATTTCGAGCGATATGTGCACGAATGCGAATCGCTGCGACGGATGGGAATCGCCAGCGAGGTGATCGGCGGGGCCGAATACGAAACCCAGGAGCCGGCGATGCGCGAAGGCGTCGCCGGCGCGATCCGGTTTCCCGGCGATGCGCGCTTGCGCCCGGATCGTTACGTCGCCGAGCTCGCGCGCGTCGTGCGTGAGCTCGGCGGGGAAATCGAAACCCGCTGCCGCGTGCTCGGCTTCGAGGACGACCGCGACGGCGTGCGGATCAGCACGTCGCGAGGAATGCGACAAGGACGCGAAGCGGTGTTCGCGCTGGGTGCATGGACGCCGGCATTCGCGCGCCGGCTTGGCCTGCGCATTCCGATCCAGCCGGGCAAGGGTTATTCGGTGACCTACAGCCGTCCGCAGCGGGTACCGAAACGGCCGCTGGTGCTGAAGGACCGCTCGGTCTGCGTGACCGTCTGGGACAGCGGCTTCCGCCTGGGCAGCACGATGGAATTTTCCGGCTACGACGATCACCTCAACGACGTCCGCCTGGCGGCGCTGGAGCGCGGCGCGCGCGAGTTCCTGCATGACCCGGTCGGCGACATCGTGCAGGAACGCTGGTGCGGCTGGCGGCCGATGACCTGGGACGACCTGCCCCTGCTCGGCCGCGTGCCGCGACATCCGCGCCTGTGGCTGGCCGCCGGCCACGGCATGCTCGGCATCAGCATGAGCGCCGCCACCGGCCAATTGATGGCCGACCTCGTCACCGGCCAGGCGCCGGCGTTCGATCCCTTTCCCTATCGACCGGAGCGTTTTTCATGAATCCGCAGACCCATTTCGACCTCATCGTGATAGGAGGCGGCTCCGGCGGACTGGCCGGCGCGTTCCGCGCCGCGGCCCATGGCGCGCGGGTCGCCCTGCTGGAGCCGGCGGAACTCGGGGGGACCTGCGTCAATGTCGGCTGCGTGCCGAAGAAGGCGATGTGGCTGGCCGCCGACACCGCCCAGCGCATCGCCCTGGCCGCGCAACTGGGTTTCGAACTGGAATCGCGCCCACTCGACTGGCGCGAGTTCATCGTCCACCGGACGCGCTACATCGCCGGCATCCATGCCAGCTACCGCAAGCGCCTGGATGAGAGCGACATCGTCTGGATGCCGTGCCGGGGCCGCCTGATCGATGCGCACACCGTCGAGAACAGCGAGGGCGCACGCCTGCATGGCGATCGGATCCTGCTTGCCACCGGTGGCAAGCCGCGCCGGCCGCCGGTGCCCGGCGCGGAGCTTGGCGGGGTGTCGGACGACTTCTTCCAGTTCTGCGAACCGCCGCCGCGGGTGGCGTTGATCGGCGGCGGCTACATCGCGGTCGAGCTGGGCGGCGTCCTGCAGGCGCTCGGGAGCCAGGTGGAACTGTTCGTGCGCGGCCAGCGGCTGCTGGAAGGTTTCGACCACGAACTGGCCGCGGACCTGCTCGAGGACAATCGCCAGCATGGCCTGCACGCGCATTTCGGCCACAGGCTGGCGGAACTGCAGCCGGCGGGCGATGGCAAGGTCGTGCTGGTGGATGCGAATGGCGAACGCAGCGATCCGTTCGATCGGGTGATCTTCGCCACCGGACGCGTCCCCAGCACCGCCAGCCTCGGCCTGGAGAACGCCGGCGTGGCGCTGGATGCGCGCGGCTTCGTGCAGGTCGACGAATGGCAGGACACCAGCGTGGCGAACATCCACGCGGTCGGCGACGTCACCGCCGGTCCGGCGCTGACCCCTGTGGCGATCGCCGCGGCGCGCCGCCTGATGGACCGCCTGTATGGCGGCAAGCCGGAGTCCCGGCTGGAGTTCCGCGACATCGCCACGGTGGTGTTCTCGCATCCGCCCATCGGCAAGGTCGGGCTGACCGAGCATGAAGCCCGCGCCCGCTTCGGCGACGATGCCGTGCGGGTCTATCGCGCCCGATTCCGGCCGATGCTGCATGCCTTGGCCGATTCCCCGCAGCGCAGCCTGTTCAAGCTGGTGTGCGTGGGCGACGAGGAAAAAGTGGTGGGCCTGCATCTGCTGGGCGAGGGCGCCGACGAGATCCTGCAGGGCTTCGCGGTGGCGATCCGGCGCGGCATCACCCGCCGGGATCTGGAAGACACCATCGCCATCCATCCGACTTCGGCCGAGGAAGTCGTGTTGATGCGCTGACGCGCGGCGACAGGCGCGGGATGATCCGACCGGCGGCGGGCCATGCCGACGGTTGGGTGACCTCCGGCACCTGAGCCTCCCCACGCCCGGCGCTATGGTGCGCCGGGTACAGGCAGGAGAGCCGCCATGCAGCAGGACGTTTCCGCAACCGCCACGCCCGCGCCCACGGAGACTGGCGCCGCGCTGACCCCCATCGACGCGGGCGAGCGCATTGCCGCGCTGGACGTCATCCGTGGCTTCGCCCTGCTCGGCATCTTCCTGATGAACGTGGAGTGGTTCACCCGCCCGATCAGCGAACTGGGCCGTGGCATCGATCCTTCGCTGCACGGGCTGGACTACGCGGTGAGCTGGGGGGTGTACGTGCTTGTCCAGGGAAAATTCTGGACCCTGTTCTCGCTGTTGTTCGGGATCGGTTTCGCGGTGATGCTGGGGCGCGCGGAGAGCCGCGGCCGGGCGTTCGTGACGCCCTACCTGCGGCGCATCCTTGGATTGATGCTGTTCGGCATCGCCCACTTCATCCTGATCTGGACCGGCGACATCCTGCACAACTACGCCATCACCGCGCTGGCCCTGCTGCTGGTGGTGACCCGAAGCTGGAAGCTCTGGCTGGGCATCCTGCTCTCGTTCGCGGTTGCCTCCATCGCCCTTAAGTCAGACGCGCTGGGAGCATCCATCGCCGTGCTCGTGCTGGTCGGCGTGCTGATGTTCTTCCTGCACCGGGGCAGCCTGGCGCGCTGGTGGAAGTGGGGCGTGACGCTGTACTCGCTGATGTTCGTGCTCGGCCTGATCGGCGCGGGCGTGACCGCGGTGTACCCGCAGATCCGCTCGCCGGAAACCGCGGAGCAGACCAGCAAACGCCAGGAGCGATTGGCGGAAAGGGCGAAGGAGCGGGTCGAGGAGATTCGCATCGACAGCCGCGGCACCTACGCCGAAGCGGTCCGTTACCGCGCCGGCAAGTTCGCCGAGGACATCCAGGGCGCGGCCGGCCTGAGCTTCATGGCCTTGCCGATGTTCATGATCGGATTCTGGTTCGTCCGCGCCGGCGTGATTGCGCGCCTGCGCGATCATGCGGCCCTGTTCCGCCGGCTGGCGACATGGACCTTGCCGGTCGGCATGGCCCTGACCTTGCTGAGCGTATGGATGGTGCCGAGCTTCCCTGGCGACGGACTGGGAGGCCGGGACCCGGCGCGGATGGCGGCGATGTCGTTGTTCCAGCTGGGCGCGCTGCTGCTGTGCCTGGGCTACTTCGCCGGCATGATCCTGTTGCTGGGAACGCGGATGGGCCGCTGGTTGGCGCCGTTGGGATACGCGGGCCGGATGGCGCTGACCAACTACATCGGCGCGTCGCTGGCGGGCACCCTGTTTTTCTTTGGCTATGGCCTGGGCTACTGGGGCCAGTTGTCCCGACCCGGGCAAATGGCGTTCGTGGCGGTGGTGTTCGCGTTGCAGGTGGGCTTCAGTTACCTGTGGCTGCGCCACTTCCGCTATGGACCGCTGGAATGGGCCTGGCGCGCGCTGACCTACTGGCAGTGGCCGGTGATGCGTCGTTCCCGGAACGTCGCGGCCGGCGCGGATGGAACGGTGCATCCGGCCTGAGCCGGACCATGCGGGTTTAGAATGCGCGCATGGATGAGCGCATTTCTCCCCACGCGTCACGCCTTCCTTCCGTTCCCGCCACGCCTCCGGACTGCCGACGATGAGCGGTGCAGGGCAGGACGACGAAGCACAGCAGGATGAATCCGCCAGCGCGGTGCTGGATCCGGAGGCGGCGCCTTCCGGATCCGCGGCACCGCGACCGCTGCTGGGCGGTTTCGCCTTGGCGGCACTGGGTGCGATCGCGTTTTCGGGCAAGGCCATCATCGTCAAGCTGGGCTACCGCCATGGCGTGGATGCGGTCACCCTGCTGGCGCTGCGCATGCTGGTCGCGCTGCCGTTTTTCGTGCTGATGGGCGCGTGGGCCGCGCGCCGCGCTTCGCCGCTGGCGAAGGGCGACGGCTTGAAGATTGTCGGGCTGGGATTCTTCGGCTACTACCTGGCCAGCTTCCTGGATTTTGCCGGGCTGGCCTTCATCACCGCCACCCTGGAACGGCTGATCCTGTATCTCACCCCGACCCTGGTGCTGGCGATCGGCCTGCTGGTGTTCCGACGCCGGGCACGCCGTGCGCAGCTGGTGGCGCTGGTGATCAGCTACGCCGGCGTGTTGCTGGCATTCGGCCATGACTGGTCGCTGGGGGGCGGCAACATCGCGCTGGGCAGCCTGCTGGTGTTCGGCAGCGCGTTGGCCTACGCCATTTATCTGGTCGGCAGCGGCGAGATGGTGCGCCGGGTCGGCGCGGTGCGCCTGACCGCGTACGCCAGCAGCGTGGCCAGCGTGCTGTGCATCGGCCAGTTCCTGCTGCTGCGGCCGCCGGCGAGCCTGCTGGACATTCCCGTGCCGGTCTGGTGGCTATCGCTGCTCAACGGCACCGTCTGCACGGTCCTGCCGGTATTGATGGTGATGATGGCGGTGTCGCGGATCGGTTCCGCGCTGGCCGCGCAGATCGGGATGATCGGGCCGGTTTCGACCATCGTGCTCAGCCTGCTGCTGCTGGGCGAGCCGATGGGGGCGTGGCAGATCGCCGGTACCGTGCTGGTAATGTCCGGGGTGTTCGTGGTCTCGCGGCAGAAGGCGGCATGAGCGAACGCGCCCTGCGCCTTCATCCGTCCGCGGCTCCGGCACGGGCACAATGAACGCATGAATTCCTCCGCGACCCCGCCGCCCGCCATCGCCCTGCGACCGCTGCTGTGGCTGGTGGCGGCCGGCGTGTTCATGCAGATGCTGGACAGCACCATCGTCAACACCGCGCTGCCGGCGATGGCCCGTGATCTCGGCCAGTCGCCGCTGCGCATGCAGGCGGTGGTGGTGGCCTATGCCTTGACCGTCGCGATGCTGATACCCGCCTCGGGCTGGCTGGCGGATCGCTTCGGCACCCGGCAGATCTTCATCGCCGCGGTCGCGCTGTTCACCCTGGGCTCGTTGACCTGCGCGTTGTCGCAGAACTTGTCGCAACTGGTGGCCTCGCGTGTGCTGCAGGGTGTCGGCGGGGCGATGCTGCTGCCGGTCGGACGGCTGGCGGTGCTGCGCGCGGTGCCGCGCAAGGATTTCCTGGCGGCGATGAGCTTCGTTACCGTACCCGGCCTGATCGGGCCACTGATCGGGCCCACGCTCGGCGGCTGGTTGGTGGAAGTCGCCTCGTGGCACTGGATCTTCCTGATCAACCTGCCGCTGGGCGTGCTCGGTACGATGGCGGCCCTGCGCTGGATGCCGGACCTGCGTGGCCCGCGGGTGCGCTTCGACGCATTGGGTTATGTCCTGCTGGCTTTCGGCATGGTGGCGATATCGCTGTCGCTGGACAGCCTGTCCGATCACGCCGGCCGCCGCGGCGCGATGATGGTGCTGCTGGTGTTCGGCCTCGCGGGACTCGTGGCGTACTGGCTGCATGCGGCGCGGGCGCCGCGCCCGTTGTTCCCGCTGGCGCTGTTCCGGGTGCCAAGTTTCAGCATCGGCCTGCTGGGCAACCTGTTCTCGCGCATGGGCAGCAGCGGCATGCCGTTCCTGATTCCGCTGATGCTGCAGGTCGGACTGGGTTTCTCGCCGATGTCGGCGGGCATGCTGATGATCCCGGCCGCGCTGGCCGGCATGTTCTCCAAGCGCATCGTGGTGCCGCTGGTGCAGCGGCTGGGCTATCGCCGCGTGCTGGTCGGCAACACGGTGCTGGTCGGGCTGGCGATGGCCAGTTTCGCGCTGGTGTCGGCGGACCAGCCGACGTGGGTACACCTGCTCCATTTCGCCTGCTTCGGCGCGGTCAACTCATTGCAGTTCACCGCCATGAACACCCTGGCGCTGCGCGATCTCGACGGCGACCTGGCCAGCAGCGGCAACAGCCTGCTGTCGATGACGATGATGCTGGCGATGAGCATCGGCGTGGCGCTGGCCGGCAGCCTGCTGGGCATGTTCGGCAACCTCAGCCTGCATCCCCTGCAGGGGCAGGCATTGTCGGCATTCCGCTGGACGTTCGTCTGCGTGGGGTTGATCACGATGGCGTCGGCGGCCATCTTCGCCCAGTTGCAGCCGACCCACCGTATTCCACCGTCCAGCGTGAAGCGCGCCGATCCGGGCTGAGCGGTCCGCGCCGGATCAATCCTGCGCCGGCACGCTGGCCTCGGCCAGCCAATCCACCACGGCCTGCAGGGCGTCCAGGCGTCCGTCACCGGCATGCCGGCGCTCGCGATAGATCGCCAACTGCCGGTGCGCGCTGGTGCCGTGCTGGAGAATCCGCCAGATCTGTTCGAACGCGTGGCCGGCGTCCAGCGCGGCGATGTCGTCCTCCAGCACCTGCTGGGTGCTGCGCAGCATCTCCCGCACCGGCACCAGTCGTCCGCTGGCGAGATCGATCAGGCCGGCGTCGTAGCCGTGGCGCTGCGCCCGCCACAGGTTCTCCGCGATGATCGCCTGCACGCCCGTGTCCAGTCCCGCATGCCGTTCCGGATGGCGTTCCAGGTGGCGGACCAGGCAGCGGAACAGTTGCGCCAGCGCCAGCGCATCGTCGGCATCGGTGCAGCAATCCGGTACCCGCAGTTCCAGGGTGGGAAAGCGCAGTGAGGGGCGGATGGCCCACCACAGGAAACTGGCGTCCTCGATGGTGCCGGACTGCACCATCCGCGCGACGTAGCGGTCGTAGGCCGCCTGGTTGGCGAACAGCGGCGGCAGGCCGGTGCGCGGGATTTCCTGGTAGGCCGTTTGCCGGTACCCCATCAGCCCGGTGGGATGGCCCATCCAGAACGGTGATGAGGTGCTGATTGCCAGCAGCAGCGGCAGGAACGGCTGCAACCGACGCAACAGATCGATGCGTGATGAAGTGTCGGCCGGCTGCACATGCACGTGCAGGCCGCAGACCAGGTTGCGATGGCCGAGCATCTGCAACTGCTCCATCACCCGGTCGTAGTGCGGCTTGTCGGTGCTGCGCTGATCCCGCCACAGCCCCATCGGATGGGTGCCCGCGGCGAGGATGGCCAGGCCATGCTCGGCGGCGACGGCGCCCACCGTCCGGCGCAGGTGTTGCAGATCGCGCCGCGCCTCGCCGTGATCATGATGGACGAGCGTCTGCACTTCCACCTGGGTCTGCAGCAGTTCGCTGCCCACCCGATCGCCCAGCGCTTCGTGGCAACGGGCGAAGAACGCCCGCGGCATGTGCCGCAACCGGCGGCGGTTGCGGCGTACCAGGAAATATTCTTCTTCGAGTCCGAAGGTGTAGGGATGTGCCTGCACGTAGGGCCTGTCCGGAAAGGAACAGGCCGTTTATCGCATTGGCGGGGTAAACGTATCGTTCATGCGCGCCCCATCGCCGGTGCGGGCGATAGGGCGCACGGATTCACTTGCCGAGGTGCTTGCCGAGGAAGGCTTCCATGCGCCGATACAGCTCGGCGCGGTTTTCCGGCTTGTAGAAGCCATGTCCTTCGCCGCCGACGACCAGGGTCTCCACCGGTGTTCCCTGTTTCTTGAACGCATTCTCCAGCGCATTGAACTGGTCCATCGGAACACGCTGGTCCAGTCGTCCCTGCACCAGCATCACCGGGATCTTGATCTTGTCGACGTTGCGGGCGGGCGAGTTGGCGGCCAAGGTGGCGGGATCGTTGCCGAGTATCCGGTCCAGATAGCGGCGACCGGATTTGGTGTCGTTGATGTCGCCTTCCTTGTGCATGACCTGCAGGTCGTAGACGCCGACATAGCCGATGGCGCATTTGTACAGTTCGGGGTAACGGATGGGGTTCATCAGCGCGGCATAGCCACCAAAGCTGGCGCCGTACGTGCAAATACGGTCTGGGTCGGCAAGCTTGTTGTCGATGGCCCAGCGCACGCCATCGGCGATGTCGTCCATCATCTTGCCGCCCCATTCACGATAGCCCAGCCGTTCAAAGGCTTCGCCACGCCCGCCGGAGCCCCGGAAGTTGACCTGCAGCACCGCGTAGCCGCGGCTGGCGAGGAACTGGACGTCGTCGTCGAACGCCCAGCTGTCGTACGGTCCGTAGGGGCCACCATGCGCCATGACGATCAGCGGCTGCGGACCCGTAGCTCCCGTCTTGGCGGTGTAGAAGCCGAACAATTTCAGGCCGTCGCGGGCCTTGAACTCGAAGGGCCGCATCGGCGCCATCTGTTCCGGCTTGATCCAGGGCCGGACCTCGCTGATCAACTGCACCTTGCCGGCGTCGCGATCCAGCACGTAATAGCTGCCAGAATGGCGATCGGACCAGGTGCTGAACAGGATCTTGCGATTGTCGCGGCTGAAATCGAGGATGCTGACCATCTGCCCCGAGAATGACTTGAGCAGTCCGGCGTGCAGCTTCGCCCATTCCGAGCCATTGTCCAGGTAACGGATGGACGGCTTGTCGGAATCGAAAATCACCCCGAACGGGACCCCGTCATGGCCGGCGTACAGCAGGCGGCTGACCGAGGCATCGTCGCGACCGACCAGCAGGCTGCGGGTGCCGGCGGCGAAATCGATACGGAACAGTTGCGCGGGCTCCTGTTTGTCGGATACCAGCGCGTAGGCGGTGTTGTTGTCGCTGTCGAAACTCAAACCATACATCATGTAGCCCGCCAGCGCGGCGGGCACCGCCTGCCAGTCGGCGCCCGGCGTGGGCCGGTAGTGCAATACCGGTTCGTCATTGCCGTCGCGGGTGATGCGCAACCGTGGCTTGCCGGCGCGATCATAGTAGAAGCTCGCGGGCTTGGCCGAACGCTCAATCTCCTTGCGGGTGCCGGTGCGGGTATCCACCTTGTAGACGACGGTGGGCGACTCTTCGCCGCATACGCCCGGCCAGCAGGTGAAGTCGACCAGGATGCTGCCGGGCTCGCCTTCCAGGATGTGATCGACCGCTGCGAACCCCTGGTCCTTGCGGCGTCCGCTGCGAAGCCCGTCGTCCTTCACGTAGGCAAACAGGGTTTCCTGGGTCTTGCCGTGGATGTCCGAAGCAATCAACTCGCCATAGCTGTAAGGCCGGGCATGCAGTGGCTCCATCCTGGCGCGTGAAACCACGATCTGATCATCGTCGCTCCAGATGGGCGTGGCCACGTGTTGCTGCGGGCCGAAACGCAGTACCTGCACCTTGCCGCTCCCATCCAGCGGTACGATCTGCAACTGGGTTTCCAGTCCGTCGGCGCTGGGTACGGCCAGCGCCACGTGCTTGCCGCTGGGCGACATCGCGATGCCGCTGATTTCGCCATGTTTGGCGAAGCTCTCCACGGGAATCACCTGGCTCCAGGCAGGAGACGCCACCAGGCCACACAGCAGCGCGGCCCATTTCAATCCTTTCGATGCGTACACGGTTCCTCCCCAGGAACGGGTGCGGGTGTACGCGGATGTTGACACCGTGGCCGCCGGGTTGTCATCGGGCGGCGCATCTGGAAGCAGGGGGCGCAAGCCTGCGGCAGTGCGAATGCGACCGGAGCGGCTTGGCTCATCAGGCTGGGGCGAGGCCCCGGAAGGGTTGCCGGGGCCGGGAAGGCGGTGCGGGGACCGGCACCGCCGCCGTGGCTATCGAGGCGTCACGCCAGGATCAGACTTCCAGCGATGCCAGGTCGCCCTTGGTTTCCAACCGCGCCGTTGGAAGAACACCGACGAGGGCTGGCCGGTGCCGTCGCCACGGCGCATGACAAGGAAGAGCCCGGATCAGACTTCCAGCGACGCCAGGTCGCCCTTGGTTTCCAACCGCGCCGTTGGAAGAACACCGACGAGGGCTGGCCGGTGCCGTCGCCACGGCGCATGACAAGGAAGAGCCCGGATCAAACTTCCAGCGACGCCAGGTCGCCCTTGGTTTCCAACCAGCTCTTCCGCTCGCTCGCCCGCTTCTTCGCCAGCAGCATGTCCATCAGCGCGTGGGTCTGGTCGCCGTCCTCGACGGTCAGCTGGACCAGCCGGCGCGTATCGGGATGGATGGTCGATTCGCGCAGCTGCGAGGCGTTCATTTCACCCAGGCCCTTGAAGCGGGTGACGTTGACCGCGCCCTTGATCTTCTCGCGTTGGATCTTTTCCAGCAGCAGGCGCTTTTCTTCCTCGTCCAGCGCGTAGAACACCTGCTTGCCCACGTCCACGCGGAACAGTGGCGGCATCGCCACGAACACGTGGCCGGCCTGCACGAGCGCCGGGAAGTGGCGCAGGAACAACGCGCTCAGCAGGGTCGCGATATGCAGGCCGTCGGAATCCGCGTCGGCCAGGATCACCACCTTGCCGTAGCGCAGGCCGCTGATGTCCTCCTTGCCGGGATCGCAGCCGATCGCCACCGCCAGGTCGTGTACTTCCTGCGAAGCCAGCACGCTGCCGGAAGCGACCTCCCAGGTGTTCAGGATCTTGCCGCGCAGCGGCAGGATCGCCTGGAAATCCTTGTCGCGCGCCTGTTTGGCGCTGCCGCCGGCCGAATCGCCCTCGACCAGGAACAGTTCGGTCCGCGACAGATCCTGGCTGATGCAGTCGGCCAGCTTGCCCGGCAGGGCCGGGCCCTGGGTGACCTTCTTGCGGACGACCTGCTTCTCGGTCTTCAGTCGCGCGGCGGCGCGATCGATCGCGATCTGGGCGATCTTCTCGCCCAGATCCACGTGTTGGTTCAGCCACAGGCTGAAGGCGTCATGGGCCGCGCCTTCGATGAAGCCGGCGGCCTGGCGCGAACTCAGGCGTTCCTTGGTCTGGCCGCTGAACTGTGGGTCGGTCATCTTCAGCGACAGCACAAAGGTGACCCGATCCCATACGTCTTCCGGCGCCAGCTTGACGCCGCGCGGCAGCAGGTTGCGGAAGTCGCAGAACTCGCGCAGCGCATCGGTCAGGCCGCTGCGCAGGCCGTTGACGTGGGTGCCATGCTGGGCAGTCGGAATCAGGTTGACGTAGCTCTCCTGCACCAGTTCGCCATCCGGCACCCAGGCCACCGCCCAGTCGACGATCTCGGTGTCCTTCTTCAGCTGGCCGACGAACAGATCCGGCGGCAGCAGCTCGCGGCCCTGCATCTCGCCTTTCAGGTAGTCGCGCAGACCGTCCTCGAAATGCCAGGTGTCGCGCTCGCCGGTGGCTTCGTCATACAGCTTGACCGTCAGGCCCGGGCACAGCACCGCCTTGGCGCGCAGCAGGTGGCGCAGGGCGCGCGCATTGAACTTGGGGGTGTCGAAGTACTTGGCGTCCGGCCAGAAACGCAGGCGGGTGCCGGTGTTCTTCTTGCCGACGCTGCCGACGGTTTCCAGCTTGGAGGCGGCATTGCCATCGCGGAACTCCATCCGGTACTCGTTGCCTTCGCGCTTGATGAAGATCTCCACCTTCTTCGACAGCGCGTTGACCACGCTCACGCCGACACCGTGCAGGCCGCCGCTGAAGGTGTAGTTGCGGTTGCTGAACTTGCCGCCCGCATGCAGGCGGGTGAGGATCAGCTCGACGCCCGGGATCTTCTCTTCCGGATGGATGTCCACCGGCATGCCGCGGCCGTCATCGCTGACTTCGGCGCTGCCGTCCTTGTACAGGGTGACCTCGATCTCGCCGGCATGCCCGGCCAGGGCTTCGTCGACCGCGTTGTCGATCACTTCCTGGGCCAGGTGGTTGGGCCGGGCGGTGTCGGTGTACATGCCCGGGCGGCGCTTGACCGGATCCAGGCCGGAAAGGACTTCGATGTCGGCGGCGTTGTAACGACTGCTCATGAATTGGCTGTTGTCTCGGGGTTGCGTGTGCGGCTCAGGGACGGGAAACGTCCAACGAACGGCCGGTGTAGGGGTTGTACATGAAATCGCCGGGGAACGATTCGCCGGTGGCGGCGTCGCGCTTGTCCGGCAGCAGGCTGCCCAGCGGCAGGCGGAAATCGTGCCGCTTGTTGGTGGTCCTGACCTGGGCCAGGCCATCGCCCAGCGGGTCGATCAGACGGTTGCCACGGGCGTCGTTGCCGGGAAACACCAGGAAATACATGCTCCGGCCCATCGGACCGATGCCGTTGGCCAGGATCGGCTTCAGGAAGGCCAGGGTCGACGCCAGCCGGGTCGGCACCTTGTCCTCGGCCAGCACCGCGTGGGTGCGGCCCTGCGGATCGATCAGCACGGTGGATTCGCGCACGTCCGCTTCCGGGGTGAAACGGTACTCGAGGTCTTCAGCCATCGTGGCCTGCACCACCGCGACGATGTTGTAGTCGTTGAAGGTCTGGCCCAGCCCGGCAAGCATCTCCGGAGTCGCGCCCTTCTGCTGGGTCACGGCGACCTGCCAGTACTCCGGCGGGATCCACCACACCACCTCCATGCTGCCGCTGCCCAGGCCGTGCTTCTGTGTGTCGCGGGTGAGCGCGTCCAACTGCACCTGCTCGGGCGGCAGCGCGACGCGTGCGGCCAGGGCCGGGCCTGGCAGGGACTGGGCGAACAGCAGGAGCAACGCGGAGCAGATCAGGGCAGGGCGCATCGGATGGCGGTATCGGAATCCCACGAGACGCGAAGTGTGCGGCCAGCGCGCGGTTTTTGCACGTTCAGGGGCAGGCGGGGACGGCCGGGGTATGGTGCGGGCGCCGGGTTGAATTGCGGCCGTTCCGGCCCCAACTGGCGCACGAGTAAACCGGAGACATGCCATGAAACCGCGCAAGCTGCTGATCCTCGCCCTGGCGGCCGTGACCGCCGCCACCGCCGGCCTGGTGCTGGCGCAGCAAACCAAATCCGGCAACCAGGACGCCGAGAAGTCCGGATCCTCGCAGTCCGACTCCTCCGATGCCGATCGCAAGGCGCAGCGCCGGGCCGCCAACGAGGCCGCCGCCGCCGCCCGTGCCAAGCAGAAGGGCGAGCAGGACAAGAAGTCCGGCGGGCAGGAAGAGGAAGAAGAGCGCAAGCCCTGATTCCCGCGAAACCATTGCCGCACAAGGTTTTCGAGCCTTCCAGGCAACCCCGGACGCCCCGCCTGCGCGGGGCGTTCGGCTTTTAGAAACCCGGCGTTACCGGTAGACTATGGCTTTCCGGAGCCCCGCCAATGACTCCCCTTATTTTTGTTACCGGCGGCGTCGTGTCCTCGCTAGGCAAGGGCATCGCCGCCGCTTCGCTTGCGTCCATCCTCGAAGCACGTGGCCTGAAGGTCACGATGATGAAGCTGGACCCCTACATCAACGTCGATCCGGGCACGATGAGCCCGTTCCAGCACGGCGAGGTGTACGTCACCGACGACGGCGCCGAGACCGACCTGGACCTGGGCCACTACGAGCGCTTCGTGCGCACCCGGCTCAGCCGCAAGCACTCGATCACCACCGGCCGCATCTACGAGAACGTGATCCGGCGCGAACGCCGCGGTGACTATCTCGGGGCGACCGTGCAGGTGATCCCGCACATCACCGACGAAATCCGCCGCTGCATCGACGAGGCCACCGAGGGCCACGACGTGGCGCTGGTGGAAATCGGCGGCACCGTGGGCGACATCGAATCGCTGCCCTTCCTGGAGGCGATCCGCCAGATCCGCACCGAACGCGGGCCGGAGAAGGCGCTGTTCATGCACCTGACGCTGGTGCCGTTCGTGGCCGCGGCCGGCGAGCTCAAGACCAAGCCGACCCAACATTCGGTCAAGGAACTGCGTTCCATCGGCATCCAGCCGGACGTGCTGCTGTGCCGCTCCGAACAGCCGATTCCGGATTCCGAGCGCCGCAAGATCTCGCTGTTCACCAACGTGCCCGAGCGCGCGGTGATCAGCGTCCCGGACGTGGACGTGCTGTACAAGATCCCGCTGGGCCTGCACGACCAGGGCCTGGACGACATCGCCATCCGCCAGTTGCGCCTGGACGGCGCCCGCGAGGCGGACCTGTCCGAGTGGGAAGCGGCGGTCGACGCCACCCTCAATCCGCTGGATGAAGTCACCATCGCGGTGGTCGGCAAGTACGTCGATCACCAGGACGCGTACAAGTCGGTGGGCGAGGCGCTCAAGCACGGCGGCCTGCGCCAGCGCACCCGGGTCAACCTGAAGTGGATCGAGGCCCAGGACCTGGAAGACAGCGACATGTCGCTGCTGGACGGCGTCGACGGCATCCTGGTGCCGGGTGGCTTCGGTGATCGCGGTTTCGAGGGCAAGGTGCTCACCTCCCGCCACGCCCGCCAGACCGGCGTGCCGTACTTCGGCATCTGCTACGGCATGCAGGCGGCGGTGGTTGACTACGCCCGCCACGTGGCCGGCCTGGAAAGCGCCAACAGCACCGAGAACGACAAGCAGTCGCCGCATCCGGTGATCGCGCTGATCACCGAATGGCGCACCGCCAGCGGTGACGTCGAGAAGCGCGACGAGCGTTCGGACCTGGGCGGCACCATGCGCCTGGGCCTGCAGGAAGCGCGGCTCAAGCCGGGCACGCTGGCGCGCGAACTCTACGGCAAGGACGTGGTGGCCGAGCGCCACCGCCACCGCTACGAGTTCAACAACCGTTACCGCACCCAGCTGGAAGATGCCGGCCTGGTGGTTTCCGCCAAGTCCATGGACGATCTGCTGGTGGAAATGGTCGAACTGCCACGCGCGGTGCATCCGTGGTTCCTGGCCTGCCAGGCGCACCCGGAATTCCTGTCCACCCCGCGCGACGGACACCCGCTGTTCGTCGGCTTCATCCGCGCCGCGCGCGAGCGCAAGGCCGGTGGCAAGCTGCTGAAGGAAGCGCGCGCCTGAGTCCGCTCCGGCCCGTCGCAATGCCGATGCGTTGCGGCCCGCCGGTGTGCTGGTGTCACGGTCGCGACTGACGTCGCTCCTACCGAGGTATTGCAATGAAACTCTGCGGTTTTGAAATCGGCCTGGACAAACCCCTTTTCCTGATTGCCGGTCCCTGCGTGATCGAGTCCATGCAGTTGCAGCTGGATGTCGCCGGCCGCCTGAAGGAAATCACCGGCAAGCTGGGCATGAACTTCATCTTCAAGTCCAGTTTCGACAAGGCCAATCGCACCTCGGGCACCAGCTTCCGCGGCCCGGGCATGGAAGAGGGCCTGAAGGTGCTGGCCGAGGTGAAGAAGCAGATCGGCGTGCCGGTCCTGACCGACGTGCACGAGTACACCCCGATGGATGAAGTCGCCTCGGTGGTGGACGTGCTGCAGACGCCGGCGTTCCTGGTCCGCCAGACCGATTTCATCCGCAAGGTCTGCTCGGCCGGTCGCCCGGTCAACATCAAGAAAGGCCAGTTCCTGTCGCCGTGGGACATGAAACCGGTCGTCGAGAAAGCCAAGTCCACCGGCAATAACGACATCATGGTGTGCGAGCGTGGCGCCAGCTTCGGCTACAACAATCTGGTCAGCGACATGCGCTCGCTCAGCGTGATGCGCGATACCGGTTGCCCGGTCGTATTCGACGCCACCCACTCGGTGCAGTTGCCGGGCGGGCAGGGCAGCAGCTCCGGTGGCCAGCGCGAATTCGTGCCGGTGCTGGCGCGCGCTGCGGTGGCGGTTGGCGTGGCCGGCCTGTTCGCCGAAACCCATCCGGACCCGGCCAAGGCGCTTTCCGACGGTCCCAACGCATGGCCGCTCGACAAGATGGAGGCGCTGCTGGAAACCCTGCTGGCGCTGGACGCGATCACCAAGCGTTCGGGATTCCTGGAGCAGACGCTGTAAATCTGCCCGGGCAAGCGAACGGCGATAACTTCCCCGGTTCGCGCATGCCCATGTGATTTGGCATGAGCCTGATGGGCCACCGATAATCGAGGCGGACCGAATCCGGTCCGCCTCTTTTCGTTTCTGATGTCCGTTTCTCGATGAGCCATATTCCCGGCGCTCTTTCGCGCACGTTTTTCTTCGCATCCCCGCGACCTGCCAACTCCCGCTTGCCACGCCTGCGCGGCGCTTGGGCAATCGCCCTGTTCTGGGCAGGCCTGTCGATGGCGCAGGCCCAGGAATCCAGCGCCTGGCGCATGCCGGAAAGCCTGGATGATCTGTCCGAATCCGGGGTGCTGCCACTGACCGAATCCGAGCTGCCCGCGTTCGCCGCCAAGGCCGAGTCCGATCCCGTGCGTCGCGCCGAACTGGTCGAAGCGCTGCGTCGGGCTTCGGTGGTGCCATGGACGCCGGCCGAACGCGACACCTTTGTCGCCGAACTGGAGCAGCTCCAGCAGTGCGAAGCCGAACGTGGCCGTGAGGATCGGGACGACAGCAAGTTCGGTGAACGCATGGAGGCGGTGATGGCCTCGGGAGAACTGGAACGGCAGATCCGTGACTACGCCCGCCTGGTGGAGGTGCCGGAACTGGCGACTCCGCTTGACGCGCCGAGCTGTGGTCGCATGGAACTGATGAAGCAGATGCGCGAGCTGGCGATGCTGCCGATGGCCGCCTCCATGCTGGGGCCGCTGACCGGGCCGCGGGCAGCGCACCAGCTGCGCGGCGCCGGCATGGAACGGCTGTTCGGTTCGCAGATGATGGGTGGCCGCTGCGCCCCTTCGGAGACGTTCGTCCGCCTGTTGATGACCACGCCGGACAACCCACGCGGCCTGCGCACCGCCGACGACCGGTTGCGCTGCAAGACGGGACCGGCCTATTCGAGCCTGTGGAGCGAAGCCGAATACACGCGCCTGATGACGGCGATGCCGCAGGTCAGGCAGTGCCTTGCGTGGGGCAACGACCATGGTTTCGACCTGGAGGGCGCAACCGCCCGCTTCGCCGACAGCCCGGAACTGCCGCGCCTGTTCAAGGCCGCCTACGAACTGCTGGCCCATGTGGGTATCTCGAAGTCTTTCGGCTACGAGCTGCCGGCCGATGCCCAAGGACGCTCCAATGACCTGTTGGCCGGCATGCTGAATGTCGGAACGATGGTCGAGCAGTATCATGAAGGGGCTGAAATCAGCTCGCCGGCGGGCGCGCGCCAATTGCAGGCCACTGGCCTGCTGGCCCTCTACATCGCCCGTCTGGCCCCGGAAACCTGTAACCTTCCGAACGATTTCGTCCCCTTACTCAAACTGAACAGTCTGGCCGACCCCTCATGACCACGATCGCCAAAGTCCACGCCCGCGAAATCCTCGACAGCCGCGGAAATCCCACCCTCGAAGCCGAAGTCACCCTGGCCGACGGCTCGTTCGGCCGCGCGATGGTGCCGTCCGGCGCCTCCACCGGCACCAAGGAGGCCGTGGAGCTGCGCGACGGCGACAAGACCCGCTACCTGGGCAAGGGCGTGCGCAAGGCGGTCGAGAACGTCAACGGCCCGATCGCCAATGCCCTGCATGGCTTCGATTCTGCCGATCAGGAAGGCCTGGATCGCCGCCTGATCGACCTGGACGGCACCGAGAACAAGGGCCGCCTGGGCGCCAATGCGCTGCTGGGCGTGTCGCTGGCCAACGCCCATGCGATGGCCGCCTCGCGCAGGCAGCCGCTGTGGCGCTACCTGGCCGGCGGCGACGCGGTGACCCTGCCGGTGCCGATGATGAACATCATCAACGGCGGCGCGCATGCCGACAACAACGTGGACTTCCAGGAGTTCATGGTGCTGCCGGTGGGCTTCGATTCCTTCGCCGAATCGCTGCGCGCGGGCACCGAAATCTTCCATTCGCTCAAGTCGGTCCTCAAGGGCCACGGCCTGAGCACGGCGGTGGGCGACGAGGGCGGCTTCGCCCCGGATTTCCGCAGCAACGTCGAGGCCCTGGACACCATCCTGGAAGCCATCGGCAAGGCCGGCTACACCGCCGGCGAAGACGTGCTGCTGGGCCTGGACGTGGCCTCCAGCGAGTTCTTCGACAACGGCAAGTACCACCTGGTGGGTGAGGGCAAGCGCCTGACCAGCGAGCAGTTCGTCGACTTCCTGGCCGACTGGGCCGCCCAGTACCCGATCATCACCATCGAGGACGGCCTGGCCGAGGACGACTGGGCCGGCTGGAAGCTGCTGACCGATCGCATCGGCAACAAGGTGCAGTTGGTCGGCGACGACCTGTTCGTCACCAACCCGAAGATTTTCAAGGAAGGCATCGAGTCCGGCACCGCCAACGCGATCCTGATCAAGGTCAACCAGATCGGCACGCTCAGCGAAACGCTGGAAGCCATCGCCATGGCCCACAACGCGAACTACGCGGCGATCGTCTCGCATCGTTCCGGCGAAACCGAGGACACCACCATCGCCGACATCGCGGTGGCGACCACGGCCACCCAGATCAAGACCGGCTCGCTGTGCCGCAGCGATCGCGTGGCCAAGTACAACCAGCTCCTGCGCATCGAGGAAGCCCTGGGCAGCGCGGCGCGTTACGCCGGCCGCAACGCCTTCGTCTCGCTGAAGAAGTAAGCCGTATGCGCCGACTGGTCTGGCTGTTGCTGGTATTGGTACTGCTGCTGGCATGGCTGCAGTACCGGTTCTGGTTCGGCGCAGGCAGTTCCGGCGAGGTGGTCGCCCTGGAAAGCCAGGTGATCGTGCAGAAGCGCGAAAACGCCGGGCTGCAGGAACGCAACGACGCGCTCGCCGCCGAAGTCGAGGACCTCAAGTCCGGCGAGGCGGCGGTCGAGGAACGCGCGCGCAGCGAACTGGGCATGATCAAGCCCGGCGAGAAGTTCTACCGCGTGGTGGAACCGACCCCGCCGGTACCGCCGCCGCCCGCCTCCGGAGAAGAGGGCGACGCGGCGGCCGAACCGGCACCCGTAGTCGAAGCGGAGCACCAGCCCTGATGGCCGGGATCTGGGCGGTCATTCCCGCCGCCGGGCGCGGCACGCGCTTCGGCGGCGAGGTACCCAAGCAATACCTGCGGGTCGGTGGCCAATTGCTGCTGGAACACACGCTGGCGGCGCTGTTCGCGCACGATGCGGTGCTCGGCGCGGTGCTGGCGATTTCCGCCAACGATCCCGACTGGCCGGGCTGGACCTCGTTCGCCGGCCGGCCGCTGCTCACCTGCACCGGCGGCGCGACCCGCGCCGAATCGGTGCTGGCCGGGCTGAACGCGCTGCCCGACGACGTGCGCGCCGATGACTTCGTGCTGGTGCACGATGCCGCCCGCCCCAACCTGGCGCTGGCCGACTTGGCGCAATTGCTGGAACGCGGCCGCAACGATCCGGTCGGCGCGATTCTCGCCGCGCCGGTGCGCGACACCCTCAAGCGCGCCGGCGACGACGGCGGCATCGACGGCACCGAACCGCGCGCGCGGCTGTGGCGCGCGTTCACCCCGCAGTTGTTCCGCCGCCTGCACCTGCAACGCGCGCTGGAAGGCGCCGCCGGAGCGGGCATCGAAGTCACCGACGAGGCGATGGCGATGGAACGGCAGGGCCTGCGCCCGTTGCTGATCGAAGGCGCCGAGGACAATTTCAAGATCACCACCCCGGCGGATCTGGCGCGGTTCGAGTTCGTGCTGGCCCAGCGCGGGCGTTGAGCCGCCGCCGCATTCGCGGGTGCGAGAATCCGTTTCGCCCGATGACCCCTTTACCCGCAGGACCGCGTACATGCCCGACCTTCCTTCCATCCGCATCGGCCAGGGTTTCGACGTCCATGCCTTCGGTGATGGCGATCACCTGATGCTTGGCGGCGTGCGCGTGCCGCACGACCGTGGCGTGCTGGCACACAGCGATGGCGATGTGGTCCTGCACGCGCTGTGCGACGCCATCCTCGGCGCGCTGGCCCTGGGCGACATCGGCAGGCATTTCCCGCCCTCGGACCCGCGCTGGAAAGGCGCGGACAGCCGGCACTTCCTGCGCCATTGCAACGCTCTGATCGGCGAACGCGGCTGGCGGGTCGGCAACGCCGACATCACCGTGATCGGCGAGCGCCCCAAGGTCGGACCACATGCGGACGCGATGCGTGCCGCGATCGCCGAGGATCTCGGCATCGCGCTGGATGCGATCAGCGTCAAGGCGACCACCACCGAGAAGCTGGGCTTCACCGGGCGTGGCGAGGGCATCGCCGCGCAGGCGGCGGTGCTGCTGGTGTGGGCATGAGCGCGGATCTGCCGCGCGCATTCGGTCCGCCGGTGCTGCAGGCGCGTTTCCGCGCCGCGCCGGAGGATTTCTTCGTCGAGGAATTGCCCGGTTTCGAACCGACCGGCGAGGGCGAGCACCTGCTGCTGACCGTGCAGAAGCGCGGCATGAACACCGCCTTCGCCGCCAAACGCATCGCGGCATGGGCCGGACTGCCGGAAATGGCGATCGGCTACGCCGGCCTGAAGGATCGCCACGCGGTCACCCGCCAGCGTTTCAGCGTGCACCTGCCCAAGCGCAACGCGCCCGACATCGCAGCCCTGAACGCGGACGATTTTCTGGTGCTGGAATCGACCTGGCACAATCGTAAACTGCCGCGCGGCGCGCTGGCGGGAAATCGTTTCGTGCTGGTGCTGCGCGAAATGCTTGGCGAACGCCGCGCCATTGAACAGCGCCTGGCGGATATCGCCGCGCAGGGACTGCCCAATTGGTTCGGCGAACAGCGCTTCGGTCGCGACGGCGGCAATGTCGCCGCGGCGTTGGCGATGTTCGGCGGCCGCCGCGTGCGTCGCGATCAGCGTTCGATGCTGCTGTCGGCGGCGCGCTCGGAACTGTTCAACCGGGTGCTGGGCGCGCGCATCGCCGCCGGCAACTGGAACCGGGGCATCGACGGCGAAGTGTGGATGCTCGATGGCAGCCGCAGCGTGTTCGGGCCGGAACCGTGGAGCGACGTGCTGGCGCAGCGGCTGGCGGCGTTCGACATCCACCCCAGCGGCCCGCTATGGGGCGCTGGGGAGTTGCGCAGCGCCGACGCGTGCCGCGAACTTGAACTGACGGCGTTGGCCGACGACACCGCAATGCGGTTGCGCGGCGGGCTGGAGCAGGCCGAACTGCGCCAGGAACGCCGCGCGCTGCGTCTGCGCCCCCAGGGACTGGCTTGGGAATGGCTCGCCGACGACGTTCTGTCGCTGGGCTTCGCGCTGCCACCGGGCAGCTACGCCACCGCGCTGCTACACGAATTGGGCGAGGTCATCGAGGCCGGGCGCGATTCCGAATCCGCGCCATAGCCGTCACCGGCCGCGTGGCCGGTGACGCGTCTGCCCAACCGGAGTCGTCAGCGCCGCGCCAGCAACACCAGCACCGCGCCCGTGCCGCCCTGCGCGGCCGGCGCCGAATGGAACGCCAGCACGTCGCCGCGCTGGCGCAACAGCCGATCCACCAGGTTCTTCAGCACCGGAATCTCGCGCTCGTTGCGACGGCCCTTGCCATGGATGATGCGCACGCAACCATGCTCGTGCGCATGGGCTTCCAGCATGAACTGGCGCAGCAGGCGCTCGGCCTCGGCGGCGGTGGCGCCATGCAGATCCAGTTCGTCCTGGGCCGAGAACTGGCCCTTGCGCAGGCGCTGGAACACCCGCGGCGGCACGTTGTCGCGGCGGAAGCTGAGCACGTCACCGGCCTCCAGCAGCGCCAGATCGTCCAGCCCGCGCTGGAATTCGCTGCGCGCATCCACCTCATCGCGCTCGGCCATCCGCGCGGCCGGGCGCGGCCTGGGCCGGCGTGGCGGCGGGGCCGCGTCGGCCAGGGGTTTCACCTCGCCGATGGCCTGGCGGAACAAGGCGGCGTCGTCGTCTTCGGGGGGATCGGACATGCGCCACAGCGTAGCGCGGCGGGCGCGTGACGCAAGCGCGGGAAGCGGTCAGCCGCTTCCGGTATCATGGGCCATCCCCCGAGGAAGCACATGCGCGTACTTGTCAGCAACGATGACGGCGTCGACGCCCCCGGTATCCGCGTCCTGGCGGAAGGGCTGCGCGAGGCCGGCCACGAGGTGTTCGTCATCGCGCCGGATCGCGACCGTTCCGGCGCCAGCAATTCGCTCACCCTGGATCTGCCGATCCGGCTCAAGCGGATCGATCACTACACCTGCAGCGTCGCCGGCACGCCGACCGACTGCGTGCACCTGGCGCTCACCGGCATGCTCGAGTTCGAGCCGGACATCGTGGTCTCGGGCATCAACAATTCCGCCAATCTCGGCGACGACGTGATCTACTCCGGCACCGTGTCGGCGGCGATGGAAGGGCGCTTCCTCGGCCTGCCGGCGGTGGCGATGTCACTGGTCACGCGCAATCACGAGCCGCGCCATTTCGAGACCGCCGCGCGCGCCGCGGTGGAGATCGTCGCGCGCCTGAAGGCCGATCCGCTGCCGGCCGACACCATCCTCAACGTCAACGTGCCGGACCGCGCGTGGAGCGAGGTGCAAGGTTTCGAGGTCACCCGCCTGGGCAATCGCCATCGCTCCGAGCCCTGCTTGGCCCAGCAGGATCCGCGCGGCAACACCGTGTACTGGATCGGCCCGGCCGGCCCGGAACAGGACGCCGGCCCCGGCACTGATTTCCATGCCGTGCGCATGGGCAACATTTCCATCACGCCGATCCACGTCGACCTGACCCGCTACCAGGCGCTGGAAAAGGTCGCCGGCTGGGTCGACGGCCTGACCTCGTCGCTGGAGAACCCGGCATGACCCCGCGGCTGCGCCTGCAACCGGAAGCCGTGGGCATGGGCATGACCTCGCAGCGCGTACGCGATCGCCTGGTCGAGCGCCTGCGCGAATCCGGCATCCGCGACGAGACCGTGCTCAACGCGATCCGGCTGGTGCCGCGCCATCTGTTCGTCGACGAGGCATTGGCCACGCGCGCCTACGAGGACACCGCGCTGCCGATCGGCCACAGCCAGACCATCTCCCAGCCGTGGGTGGTCGCGCGCATGACCGAAGCCCTGTTGCAGGGCGCGCCGAAGAAGGTGCTGGAAATCGGCACCGGCTCGGGCTACCAGGCCGCGGTGCTGGCCGCCCTGGGCCTGGAGGTCTATACCGTCGAACGCATCGGCGATCTGCTGCGCCAGGCGCGCAAGCGCCTGCGCCAGCTGGGCATGAACGTGCGCAGCAAGCATGACGACGGCCGCATCGGCTGGCCGGAACATGCGCCGTACGACGGCATCCTGGTCACCGCCGCCGCTCCGGCGCTGGTCAATGCGCTGATCGAACAGCTCGCCGTGGGCGGCCACCTTATCGCGCCGGTCGGTGGTTCCGGTTCGCAATCGCTGGTCAAGCTCACCAAACGCGAAGACGGCAGCATGCAGGAAGAAACCCTGGCGCCGGTCGTGTTCGTCCCCCTGTTGTCCGGCACCCTGGACTGATCGCGGATGCAGATTTTCAAACCGCTGTACGAGCGTGCGATCCTGTGGGCCCGGCATCCGCGCGCGCCCGCGCTGCTGACCGGATTGAGTTTCGTCGAGGCGATCATCTTCCCGGTGATGCCGGAAGTGATGCTGGCGCCGATGTGCGTGGCCAATCCCAGGAAATCCCTGTGGTTCGCCACCCTCAGCCTGCTCGGCTCGATGGCCGGCGCCCTGGTCGGCTATGCGCTGGGCCACTACGCCTTCGAGGCGCTCAAGCCGCTGTTCGCCGCGCTGGGCATGCTCGACGGCATCGAGGCGGGCATCGACCTGATCAAGGCCAAGATGGTCGAGTCGCCGTGGGCCGTCTTCACCTTCCTGGTGCTGGGTGGTTTCATGCCCATCCCGATGAAGGTATTCACGTGGGCGTCGGGTATCGTCGGCGTGCCTATGCTGCAATACGTGCTCAGCATGCTCATCGGGCGCGGCAAGCGGGTCTACCTGCTAGGCATCGCGATCCGGTTGGGCGGGGCGCGCGCCGAGGCGGCGCTGCGCCGCTGGATCGAGCCGGTCGGCTGGATCGCCACCGCACTGGTGGTGGCGCTGGTGGGCTGGTTGATCTGGCGCGCCTCCACCTGATTCCCGAGTTCCACAGAAGGTGAGTGAACGGATGACCAAAGCCACGCGTGCCCTAGTTCTGAGCGTCGCGGTGATGGTGGGCCTGGCGGCCTGCCACAGCACCGTGGTCCGGCAGACCGGTTCCTCGGGTGGTGGCCGGATCGTGTCGCAGCCCAAGTACGGGCAGACCGTGCGCGTGCAGCGTGGCGACACCCTCTACGGCCTCGCGTTCCGCAACGGCATCGATTTCCGCGATCTGGCCGCCTGGAACGGCATCGGATCGCCCTACACCATCTATCCCGGCCAGAGCCTGCGCCTGTATCCATCCTCCGGCAGCCGCCCGGCGACCGGTACCGTCGCCACGGGCACCCCGCCGCGCCCTGCGACGCCGCCGCCCACCAGCGCGCCCAAGCCGCCCCCGCCGCAGCCCGCACCCGTGAGCAGTGGTTTCAACTGGCGCTGGCCGGCGGATGGCCACGTGATCGGACGTTTCGTCGCCGGCGATGCCACCAAGCAGGGCATCGACATCGCCGGCTCCGGCGGCCAGGCTGTGCGTGCCGCCGCCGATGGCGTGGTGGTGTACTCCGGCGCCGGTCTGGTCGGCTACGGCGAACTGATCATCGTCAAGCACAGCGAGGCCTGGCTGTCGGCCTATGGCCACAACCGCAAGCGGCTGGTCAACGAAGGCCAGAACGTGAAGGCCGGACAGCAGATCGCCGAAATGGGCAGCTCGGGCGCCTCGCGCGAAATGCTGCACTTCGAGATCCGCTACAACGGCAAGCCGGTGGATCCGCAGCAGTACCTGCCGGCCCGCTGAAGGGCGTGCCATGAAGCGGCTGTTCGCGAGCATTCTGGCTCCCGTCCTGCTGGTCGTCCTGACCGCCTGCGCGCAGGCACCGGCGCGTGGCGAAGCCGCGACGACCGTGTCCGCCGATACGCCCACGCTCGATGTGGTCACCCTCAACCTCTGGCACGACAAGCAGGATTGGCCACGCCGCCAGGACCTCATCGTGCGCGAGCTGGCGCGGCGGCAACCGGACGTGATCCTGTTGCAGGAGGTTTTGCAGGATCCGGGCCTGGTCAACCAGGCGCAGCGCCTGGCCGAACGCCTGGGCTACCAGTACCGCTTCTTCTCCGTGGATCCGGAAGGGCAGGCGCATCGCTACGGCAACGCCATCCTGACCCGTCATGCCATCGACGCCAGCGATGTGATCAAGCTGCAGCCCCTGGACGACTACCGCGTGGCGGGTTGGGTCCGCACCGAGTTCAACGGTCGGCCGCTCAACGTCTACGTCACCCATCTGCACTACAAGCCCGAAGGCGGCGCCATCCGCGCGCGCCAGATCGCGGACGTGCTGGCCTTCATCGATCGCACCGGCGAGCAGGCGCCGGCCATCATCGGTGGCGACTTCAATACCGGTGACGGCACGCCCGAGCTGGCGGCGTTGTCACCGCGGTTCAGCAGCGCCTACCGCGCCGCGCATCCGGATCAGGACGTGGACGCGCCCGCGCATACCACGCTCAATCCCCACATGGGACATCCGGCGCAGCGCATCGATCACGTGTTCTTCCAGACCGATGCATTCCGGGTGGACGAGGCGCGCATCCTGTTCGAGCGCGCCGATGCCGATGGCACCTGGGCCTCGGATCACTTCGGCCTGTTCGTGCGCCTGCGACCGATGCGCTGATCCGCATCGTCCGGCGGCAATCGCGCGGAAGCCCGCATCACTTCGGTTGAATGCACAGCGACGTGCCACGGCGATGATCCGTGCCCCAGGTGCGGAATCCGGCGGTGTCGATATGGATGCGTTCGGGCGAGTAGAAACCCAGCCCCATCGCCGAGTCCGGTCCGTGCCGGCGCCAGTAGCCGCACAGCCGCGCCGGGGGCACCGCGGGATCCAGATCCAGGTCGAGCGCGCGATTGGCCAGGTGCTGGCTGCGCGAGCTCCCGCCCGAGCACTGGTTGTTGCGGGCATCGCGCCAGCCGGAGCGGATGCACCGGCCATCCAGCAATCCTTCGCTCTGGATCTGCCGCAACAGCCTGAGGGTCGGCAACAGCTGCGGCCATTGCGCGCGTGGCGGGACGGCGAACTCGGGAAGGTCGCATTGGCGCCAGCGTCGCGACGTTCTCAGCAGCGAGGACAGCGGGGCGACGTCGGCCATTCCCTGGGCCTCCAGCCAGGTCCGGTAAGCCCCGGCTTCGGCAGCATGCGCGCTTTGCCACCGCTGGAAGCGTGATTCCTCGGTTTCCGCGTTGAAAAGGTCACGCTGGCAGGCGGCCAGCAGGACCAGGAACAGCAGCGCGATCAGCGCCCGCCGCCGATTCACGCGGCGGAGGCATCCAGCAGGAAACCGGCCACCACCCGGCGCGATTCGCCGGCCAGCACGTTGAAGGTGCGGGCGGCGGCGGCGTTGGTCATCACCTCGATGCCCACGCCGCGGGTCAGCCCGGCCGCCAGCACTGCGGCCGGCGGGAATACCTGGCGATCGCCGGTGCCCAGCAGGATCACCTCCGGCTGCATCGCCAGCAGCGGAGCCAGGTCCTCGGGCGTCAGCGAGGCGACATCGCGCGGACCCCAGTCTTCGCGCAGCTCGGACGGCGACAGCACGAAACTGGCGGTCAGCACGCGGTCGTTGACCTTGGCGCTGCGACCATCGGCCGCGCGCAGGGTATAGGCGTAATCGGGGAGTTCGTGGCTCAGCTGCATGGGGGCGACTCGGAGCCGGGCAGGGCGTCAGGCCCGCGGCAGGACAATCTGGCGGCGTTCCTTGCTGGGGCGGTACAGCACGGCGGTATGACCGATGCGCTGGACCAGCGCCGAACCGGTCTGCTCGACCAGCTCGGCGATCATCGCGTCGCGGGCCTCGCGGTCTTCACCCGCCACCTTCACCTTGATCAGCTCGTGGTGCTCCAGCACGCCGTCCAGTTCGGCGATGAACGCCGGGGTGACCCCCTTGCCGCCAATCTGCAGCAGCGCTTTCAGGTCATGGGCCTGGCCACGCAGGAAACGGGTCTGGGCGGAGGTCAGAACGACGGGCATGCACAAATCAGGGTGGGGAAGGGCGTTCAGGGTATCATGGCGGCCTTTCCCGCCGCCGTTCCGCCCGCTGTCGCAAGGCCGGCGGAGATTGACGCCCCATGGCCACCCGCAGCAAAAGCAGCCAACGCTGGCTCCGCGAACACTTTTCCGACCCCTACGTGAAAAAGGCGCAGGCCGAGGGCATGCGCTCGCGCGCCGCCTACAAGCTGGAAGAACTGCTCGAACGCGACCGCCTGCTCAAGCCGGGCATGGTGGTGGTGGATCTGGGCGCCGCCCCCGGCGGCTGGTCCCAGTTCGTCCGCCAGGCCATGGGCGACCACGGCCGGGTCGTGGCCATGGATATCCTCGACATGCCGGCACTGGCCGGGGTCGAGTTCCTTCATGGAGACTTCAGGGAACAGGCCGTGTTATCCCAGCTGGAGTCAATGCTGGGCGGGCAGCCGGTGGACCTTGTGCTGTCCGATATGGCCCCCAATAAGAGTGGTGTGGACGCGGTGGACCAGCCGCGGGCGATGTACCTGGCCGAATTGGCGATGGAATTCGCCGATGGCCACCTCAAGCCCGGCGGTGCGTTCCTGATCAAGTTGTTCCAGGGCACCGGTTTCGATGACTACGTCAAGGAAATGCGGCGCCGGTACGACAAGGTGGTCATCCGCAAGCCGGACGCCTCGCGCAAGCGGTCGCCGGAAGTCTATGCGCTGGGGCAGGGCAAGCGTGCCCGGATGAAGTAAGGTGGCTTAACGTGGATATCGTGAAAGAGGAACGGCGGGGCCGATGAGGATGAACGACTTGACCAAGAATCTGCTGCTGTGGGTAGTCGTCGCCGTCGTGTTGATGGTGGTGTTCCAGAGCTTCTCGCCGAAGATGGGCGCCGGCGCCGGTGGTGGCGAGGTGACCTACTCCGAGTTCCTGCGCGAGGTCGACAACGGCCGCGTGTCCTCGGTGCGCTTCACCAAGGACGGCAACCTCACCACCAACGCCATTGAATACAAGCGCGCCGATGGCCAGACGGGCACCGTCTATGGCCCGGTCGACGACCAACTGGTGAATCAGCTGGTCAACAAGAACGTCACCATCACCCGCGATGCGCCGGAATCGGGCATCAGCCTGGGCATGATCCTGCTGAACTTCCTGCCGGTCCTGCTGATCATCGGCTTCTGGATTTTCATGATGCGGCAGATGCAGGGCGGCGGCGGCGCCAAGGGCGCCATGAGCTTCGGCAAGTCGCGCGCCAAGCTGCAGGGCGAGGACCAGGTGAAGATCACCTTCGCCGATGTCGCCGGCTGCGACGAGGCCAAGGAGGAAGTCGGTGAACTGGTCGAGTTCCTGCGGGATCCCGGCAAGTTCCAGAAGCTCGGCGGCAAGATTCCGCGCGGCGTGCTGATGGTCGGCCCGCCCGGCACCGGCAAGACCCTGCTGGCCAAGGCCATCGCCGGCGAAGCGCGGGTGCCGTTCTTCAGCATCTCCGGCTCCGACTTCGTCGAAATGTTCGTCGGCGTCGGCGCCAGCCGCGTGCGCGACATGTTCGAGCAGGCCAAGAAGCACGCGCCGTGCATCATCTTCATCGACGAAATCGACGCGGTCGGCCGCCATCGCGGCGCCGGCCTCGGCGGTGGCCACGATGAGCGCGAGCAGACCCTGAACCAGTTGCTGGTCGAGATGGACGGCTTCGAGGGGGGCGAGGGCGTGATCGTCATCGCCGCCACCAACCGTCCGGACGTGCTGGACCCGGCGCTGCTGCGCCCAGGCCGCTTCGACCGCCAGGTGGTGGTGGGCCTGCCCGATGTGAAGGGGCGCGAGCAGATCCTGCGCGTGCACATGCGCAAGCTGCCGCTGGCCGACGACGTCGAGCCGATGGTGATCGCACGCGGCACCCCCGGCTTCAGCGGCGCCGACCTGGCCAACCTGGCCAACGAGGCTGCGCTGTTCGCCGCCCGCGAGAACGCCAAGGAAGTGCGCATGGATCACTTCGACCGCGCGCGCGACAAAATCCTGATGGGCACCGAGCGCCGCTCGATGGCCATGAGCGAGGACGAGAAGACCCTCACCGCCTACCACGAGGCCGGCCACGCCATCGTCGGTCGGCTGGTGCCGGAACACGACCCGGTCTACAAGGTCACCATCATCCCGCGCGGCCGCGCGCTGGGCGTGACCATGTACCTGCCGGAAGGCGACAAGTACAGCCTCAACCGCGTCGCCATCGAATCGCAGCTGTGCTCGCTGTACGGCGGCCGCGTGGCCGAGGAACTGATCTTCGGCACCGACAAGGTCACCACTGGCGCCTCCAACGACATCGAGCGTGCCACCAAGATGGCCCGCAACATGGTCACCAAGTGGGGCCTGAGCGACGAGATGGGGCCAATTGCCTACGGCGAGGAAGAGGACGAAGTCTTCCTGGGCCGCTCGGTCACCCAGCACAAGAACGTCTCCAACGAGACCGCGCGCCGCATCGATGAAGTGGTCCGGAGCATCCTGGATCGCGCCTACCAGCGCACCAAGACCATCCTGACCGAGAACCTCGACAAGCTGCATGCGATGTCCCAGCTGCTGCTGCAGTACGAGACCATCGACGCGCCGCAGATCGACGCCATCATGGAAGGCCGCGAGCCGCCGCCGCCGGCCGGCTGGGGCAAGTCGGGCAAGGACGGCGACAAGCCGGAATCGCGCCCGCTGCCGCCGCTGGGCGGTCCGGCCGCGCAGACCTGAGTCCAGGTTGCCTTCGGAAGGTCACGAAAGACGGCTTCGGCCGTCTTTTGTTTTGCGTGGATAATGGGCCGCATCGGGCGACCCGTCGCGCGAAGGAGTCTTCCATGAAGAACTTCAAACCCAATCCCGGCGTGGCCATCGCGCTGGGCATCGCCATCGGCGCCGCGGTCGGTGTCGCCACCGGCAACCTGGCCCTGTGGTTGGCCCTCGGCGTGGCGATTGGCGGGGGGCTGTCCGCCGCCGCCGCTTCCCGCAAACCCAAGGATCCCGATTGATGTTCGACACCACGCCGCAACTCGACTGCGCCGGCCGCATTCTCAAGCTCGATCGCCCGCAGGTGATGGGCATCGTCAACGTCACCCCGGATTCGTTCTCCGACGGCGGCGCGCACGACACCCTGGAGGCGGCGGTCGCGCATGGCCTGAAGCTGGCGGAAGCGGGCGCGGACATTCTCGACATCGGCGGCGAATCGACCCGTCCGGGGGCGGCCGACGTGCCGGTGGAGGAAGAACTGCGGCGGGTGGTGCCGGTGATCGAACGACTGGCGAAGGAAACCGCGCTGCCGATCAGCATCGATACGTTCAAGCCGGAAGTGATGCGCGCGGCGGTGCAGGCCGGCGCCGGCATGATCAACGACATCTACGGGCTGCGTCGTGAAGGCGCGCTGGAAGCCGCCGCCGCGCTCGGCGTGCCGGTGGTGCTGATGCACATGCAGGGCGAACCGCGCTCGATGCAGGACGCGCCGCATTACGACGACGTGGTGGGCGAGGTGCACCGCTTCCTCGCCGAGCGCATCTTCGCCGCCGAAATGGCCGGCATCGCCAAGAAAAACATCCTCGTCGATCCGGGTTTCGGCTTCGGCAAGAACACCCGGCACAACCTGGCGCTGCTGGCGCAACTGGAGCGTTTCGTCGAACTGGGCGTACCGGTGCTGGCGGGTCTCTCGCGCAAGCGGAGCCTGGGCGAACTCACCGGCCGTGACGTCGCCAGTGAACGCGTCGCCGCCTCGGTCGCCGCGCACCTGATTGCCGCGCAGCGCGGCGCGGCGATCGTGCGCGTGCATGACGTGGCCGCAACCGTCGATGCGCTCAAGGTGTGGAACGCGGTGGCCGCGGTGCCGCAACCGCGCGCGAAACCGGCCGCGCCGACGATTCGCTGGCCGGATGAGGATTGAGGGGCTTGCCCGCTTCTTGGCCCCCTTGATCAGCCATTCGGCTGTTGAGAGCGAAAAAGGGGGCGGGCACCTGCGAAGCAGGTGACGGGGGATTGACCCGCCATTCGGCGGTTGAAAAGCTCTTGCTTTTCGCACCAAAAGCAAATCCCCCTTAATCCCCCTTTTTCAAAAGGGGGACATAAAAAAGCCACCTTCCCCTACCCAATCCCCAATCCCCAATCCCGAATCCCCAACCAACCCATGCCCGCCGATACCCGCCCGCTCGCCATTGCCCTGATGGGCCCGACCGCCTCGGGCAAGACGGCCTTGGCGATGGAATGGGCCGAGCGCTGCGGTGGCGAGATCGTCAGCATCGATTCGGCGCTGGTGTATCGCGGCCTGGATATCGGCGCGGCCAAGCCGGATGCGGCGATGCAGGCGCAGGTGCGGCATCACCTGATCGATGCGCGGGATCCGTGGCAGACCTACTCGGCGGCCGAGTTCGCCGCCGACGCGCGCGCCGCGCTGGCCGACATCGCCGCGCGCGGCAGGCTGCCGATTCTGGCCGGTGGCACCGGCCTGTATTTCCGCGCATTGCTGGAGGGATTGGCGCCGATGCCGGAAGCCGATCCCGACACCCGCGCCGCGCTGGCCGCCGAAGCGGTCGAGCGGGGCTGGCCGGCCCTGCATGCGGAGCTGGCACGGGTCGACCCCGCCGCCGCCGCGCGCATCCACGCCACCGATCCGCAGCGCATCCAGCGTGCGCTGGAGGTCTATCGGCTCAGCGGCAAGCCGATCAGCCAGTGGCAGCGCGAACCGGGGCCGCCGCGGCTGCCGTTCCGGGTGCTCAAGCTGGTGCTGGCGCCGGCCGAGCGCGCCGTGCTGCATGCGCGCATCGAACAACGTTTCGACACCATGCTGGCCGAGGGTTTCCTGGACGAGGTCCGGCGCCTGCGCGCGCTGCCGCGCATGCAGGCCGTGGTCGCGCCGCTGGACCTGCCGGCGGTGCGCGCGGTGGGCTATCGCCAGGCCTGGGAACACCTGGACGGGACCACTTCCGCGGCAGAATTCCGCGATCGCGCCATCTTCGCCACCCGCCAGCTCGCCAAGCGCCAGCTGACCTGGCTGCGGGGCGAACTGGACGCCCGCTGGTTCGATCCGGGGCGCGATTCGGCCGCCCTGGAGCGGGCCCGACGGCAGTTTCTGGGCGCTGTGTAGCTGGTCAAACCGCCCCGGTTGTGTAACATCGGGGGCCGGGCCGCCAGGGGATACCAAGCGCGCGGACCCGGAAACACCACAATTATTCCTATAAGCGACACTTCGGGAGTTCGCCACAATGTCCAAGGGGCAATCCTTGCAGGATCCTTTCCTGAACGCTCTGCGCCGCGAGCGGGTGCCGGTTTCGGTCTACCTGGTCAACGGCATCAAGTTGCAGGGCACGATCGAATCGTTCGACCAGTTCGTGGTCCTGCTGCGCAATACCGTCAGCCAGATGGTCTACAAGCACGCCATTTCCACCGTGGTGCCGGCGCGCAACGTGCGCGTGGGACCGGGAGGCGGCTACGTGCAGTCCAATGAGGGCGGCGCGCCGGGCGAAGAAGAAGAAACCGAGTAACCACCCGGGAAACCGGTGAAGATTCCAGGGTGAAATCGGGGGTCGGCGCCCCCATGTAATGGGATCCGGGCGCCACGGCGGCCGGATCCTCCCTGACATCGAGTCCAAACCGCTTCCCCATGTTCGAACGTTCCCGCAAAGGCGAACACGCCCTCCTGATCCAGCCCCACGCCGGCGGCCCGCCGGATGATGGCGCCTCGGAGGAGTTCACCGACCTGGCCCGCTCCGCCGGCGCCACCATCGCCGCATTGCTCACCGCCCGCATCGACCGGCCCAATCCGTCCACCCTGATCGGCAGCGGCAAGCTGGAAGAAATCAAGGCCGCGGCCGAGGCCACCGGCGCCGATCTGGTGCTGGTCAACTATCCGCTCTCGCCCGGCCAGGAACGCAACTTGGAGAAGTACCTGGAGCGCCGCGTGCTGGACCGCACCGGCCTGATCCTGGACATCTTCGCCCAGCGCGCCCGCAGCCACGAGGGCAAGCTGCAGGTGGAACTGGCCCAGCTCAAACACATGGCCACCCGCCTGGTCCGCGGCTGGACCCACCTGGAGCGCCAGCGGGGTGGTTCCATCGGCCTGCGCGGCCCGGGTGAAACCCAGCTGGAAACCGACCGCCGCCTGCTGCAGAAACGGGTAGAGCAGTTGCAGAAGCGGCTGGAGAAAGTGGAAGTGCAGCGCACCCAGATGCGCCGCGCCCGCGTGCGCAGCGAACTGCCGCGCGTGGCCCTGGTCGGCTACACCAACGCCGGCAAGTCCACCCTGTTCAATGCCCTGACCGGCGCGGAGGCCTACGCGGCCGATCAGTTGTTCGCCACTCTGGATCCCACGGTGCGCCGCATCGAACTCCCTGGCGGCGGCGTAGTGCTGGCCGACACCGTCGGCTTCGTCCGCGACCTGCCGCACGAACTGGTCGCCGCGTTCCGCTCCACCTTGTCCGAAGCGCGCGAGGCGGACCTGCTGCTGCACGTCATCGACGCGGCCGATCCGCTGCGCGAGGAACGCGTCACCCAGGTCGACGAAGTGCTGCAGGCCATTGGCGCCGGCGACATTCCGCAGTTGCTGGTGTTCAACAAGATCGATCGCATCGAGGGCGCCGCGCCGCGCCACGATCAACCCAACGAGGGCCACGAGCGCGTGTGGATTTCCGCGCGCGACGGGGCCGGGCTGGACGTGCTCAAGGAGGCGCTGGCGCAGAAGCTCGGGCTGGAACGGATCATCGGCACCGTGCACCTGGGCGAACGTTCGGCGCGCCTGCGTTCGCGCCTGCACGCGCTCGGCGCGGTGCGCGGCGAACGCCACGACGAAACCGGCTGGCACCTGGATCTGGACATGGCCCTGGCCGACGCGCGCCGTCTGGCCGCCGAGGCGGGCGGCCACGCGCTGGAAACCCTGCTCCCCGAACCTGTCGAAGACACCTTCTGACAGAAATCCGCGAGAACGGTGCGGGCTCGCGTGGGAGCGGGCAGGTAGGGCCCCTGTAGGAGCGACGTCAATCGCGACCGGATATCCCACCCGCCCCGCAAACCACTCCGCATCCCACCGCCACCCACCCGGCGAAAAACCGCCCGCCCCATGCCCTTCAGCCCTTGTCCGGCGGCAGGGCGGCCCTATCTTGTAGAATCGGAAACGCGTCGGTTTCGGCCCACGCATCATTGACGACGGAGTGGGCATGGCCTGGAACACCCCTGGAAGCGGCGGCTCTGGCAGCGGCGGCGGAAACGGCAACAACGACAACCGACGGGGCTGGAATCCCCGCGGCGGCAACAGTGGCGGCGGCCTCGGCGACCTGCTGGATCGCCTGCGTGGCTCCTTCGACGGCAACGGCCCCCTGCGCTGGATTGGCGTGGCGCTGCTGCTGGTCGTCCTGTTCTCCAGCTTCCAGCTGATCGGCGAACAGCAGCGCGGCGTGGTCCTGCGCTTCGGCCAGTTCTCCCGCGTCATGCAGCCGGGACCCAACTTCAAGTGGCCGTGGCCGATTGAAAGCGTCACCAAGGTCAACGCCACCGAGATCAAGAATTTCAGCAACACCATGCCGGTGCTGACCCGCGACGAGAACATCGTCACCGTGTCGGTCAACGTGCAGTACCGCATCGCCGACCCGCGCCTGTACCTGTACGGCTCGCGCAATGCCGATGACGTGTTGCAGCAGGCCGCGCAGAGCGCGGTGCGCGAGCAGGTCGGCCGTTCGGATCTGGACACCGTGCTCGGCGAGCGCGGCCCGCTGGGCAGCCAGGCCAAGGAGCGCCTGCAGGCCTCGCTGGATGCCTACAAGACCGGCCTGGTGGTAACCGAACTCAACCTGCCCGACGCGCGTCCGCCGGAAGAAGTGAAGCCGGCCTTCGACGAGGTCAACTCCGCCCAGCAGATCAAGGATCGCCTGGTCAACGAAGCGCGCGCCTATGCCGCCCGCATCGTGCCCGAGGCGCGCGGTACCGCCGCCCGCACCCGCACCGAGGCCGAAGGCTACAAGGCCGCCGTGGTGGCGCGCGCCCAGGGTGACGCGGATCGGTTCTCGCTGCTGCAGGAACAGTACAAGAACGCCCCCGACGTCACCCGCAAGCGCCTGTGGCTGGAAACCGTCGAGCAGGTGTTGCAGCAGAACAACCGCAAGGTCGTCGGTGGCGACAGCCGTCAGCTGATCTACCTGCCGATGCCGGCGCAGGCCGGTGCCAATACCGCACCCGCCCCGGCTCCGGAAGTGGTGATGCCCGCCGTGGAAAGCAGCGCGACAACCCCGCTGCGCAGTGCCGAGCGTCCCGCGCGACCGGCCGGACGTGAGGAGAGTGGACGATGAGACTTCCCGCAATCGTGGCGCTGCTGGTCGCCATCGTGCTAGGCCTGATGGGCTCGGTGTACGTCGTGCGTGAGGACCAGACCGGCCTGGTCCTCAACCTGGGCCGCGTGGCCCGCGCCGACATTCCGCCGGGACTGCACTTCAAGTGGCCGCTGGTGGAAACCGCGCGCGTGTTCGATCGCCGCTTCCAGGTGCTGGAAACCCAGCCCGAGCGCTACCTGACCTCCGAGCGCAAGGACGTCAGCATCGACTTCTTCGCCGTGGGCCATATCTCCGACGTGCGCGCGTTCTACCGCGCCACCGGCGGCGACGAAAAGCTGGTCAATGATCGCCTCGCGCCGATCATCACCGACTCGCTGCGCAACGAAATCAACGCCCGCACGCTCACCCAGTTGGTCTCTGGCGATCGCAACCAGATCGTCACCGCCCAGCTCAAGAGCATCAACGAGGGCGCCGCCACCCTGGGCATGCGCATCACCGATCTGCGCCTGAAGCAGATTGACCTGCCCACCGACAGCCAGGTCATCACCGACGTCTACGAGCGCATGCGCGCCCAGCGCAAGCAGGTCGCCAGCCAGCTGCGCGCCGAAGGCGAGGAGCAGGCCCGCACCATCAGCGCCCAGGCCGATCGCGATCAGGCCGTGCTGGTGGCCGAAGCCGAGCGCGACGCCCAGCGCCAGCGTGGTGAAGGGGACGCCGAAGCCGCTCGCATCTACGCCTCCGCCGCCAACAAGGACCCCGCGTTCTTCGCCTTCCAGCGCAGCCTGGACGCCTACCGCGCTTCCTTCGCCGACGGCAACAGCGTGATCGTCCTGGACAAGGACGATCCGTTCCTGCAGTACCTCAAGAGCGACCGCTGACGCGGTCGCTCCGGGATTGGGGAGTGGGGATTCGGGATTCGTAACGGCGGATCCCGGTCGCTGGGAGGTTGAGGGGACGTCCCCCTGTTGAGGACCGGCCCCGAGACTTCCGGAGTTGTCCGTCAGCGCCGCCTTTCCCAATCTCCCATCCCGAATCCCCAATCCCGGCCCCCCATGCCCGATCTCTGGTCCGCCCTCTGCCTGGTCGCCGTCCTGGAAGGCCTGTTCCTGCTGGTCTCGCCGGGGCTGTGGAAGCGCCTGGCCCTGCAGTTGCTCAACCTGCCCGATGCCCAGATCCGCCAGGCCGGCGGCCTGGTCCTGGTCGCCGGCCTGACCCTGCTGTGGTGGCTGCGCCACTGAGGTTCCGATGTCCCGGTAGGAGCGACGTAAGCCGCGACCGGAAATCCAGACAGAAGCAGCAAATCCAGGAAGTCGATAACCCAGCCGGCGGCAAGGGGCACACGGTCGCGGCTTGCGCCGCTTCTACCGGGCAGGCGAGGCCGGGCACCTGGCCGGATTTCCCCCCGTTCAGCCAATCGGGGTAGCCCCCTTCACCCAAAACCCGGATAATGCACAAAAGCCGGACGGGCGCTCGCCAGAGCCAACCCCGCCGGCTTTTTCCGTGTCTGGGCACAGCGTAGTGGACCCCTCCCCGATGGAGACGGCCCGCATCGGTAACGCCGCGCCCGGTCCGGCCCATCCCGGCGGCCCCGATGGTCGCCAACAAGCGAAGGAGTTACCCGTCATGGGTCAGTCAGTCGTCGTGCTCGGCGCCCAGTGGGGCGATGAAGGCAAAGGCAAAATCGTCGACCTGCTTACCGAGGAAATCGGTGCGGTCGTCCGCTTCCAGGGCGGCCACAACGCCGGCCACACCCTGGTCATCAACGGCAAGAAGACCGTCCTCCACCTGATTCCCTCCGGCATCCTGCGGCCCGACGCCCTGTGCCTGATCGGCAACGGCGTGGTCATCAGCCCGGCCGCCCTCAAGAAGGAAATCGAAGAGCTGGAAACCAGCGGCGTGGACGTGCGCTCGCGCCTGAAGATTTCCCCGGCCGCCCCGCTGATCATGCCGTATCACATCGCCCTGGATCAGGCCCGCGAAAAGGCCGCCGGCGGCAAGGCCATCGGCACCACTGGCCGCGGCATCGGCCCGGCCTATGAAGACAAGGTGGCGCGTCGCGGCATCCGCATCGCCGACCTGCATTACCCCGACCAGCTGGCCGAGAAGCTGCGCAGCGCGCTGGATTACCACAACTTCGTGCTCACCAAATACCTGGGCGTGGACGCGGTGGACTTCCAGCAGGTCTACGACGAAGCGCTGGCCTTCGGCGAATACGTCCAGCCCATGAAGTCCGACGTGGCCGGCATCCTGCACGACCTGCGCAAGCAGGGTAAGCGCGTGCTGTTTGAAGGCGCCCAGGGCGCCCTGCTGGACATCGACCACGGCACCTATCCCTACGTCACCAGCTCCAACACCACCGTCGGCGGCGCGCTGGCCGGCAGCGGCGTGGGCGCGGACGCCATCGACTACGTGCTGGGCATCGCCAAGGCCTACGCCACCCGCGTGGGCGGCGGCCCGTTCCCGACCGAACTGGACGACGAAGTGGGGCAGGGCATCCGCGACCGCGGCCAGGAATACGGCGCCTCCACCGGCCGTCCCCGCCGCTGCGGCTGGATCGACATTGTCGCGCTCAAGCGCGCCGTGGCCATCAACGGCATCACCGGCCTGTGCATCACCAAGCTGGACGTGCTGGACGGCATGGAAAAGCTGAAGATGTGCATCGCCTACCGCTACCGCGGCAAGGAAACCGAGTACGCCCCGCTGGACGCCCAGGGCTGGGAAGAATGCGAGCCGGTCTACCTGGAATTCCCGGGCTGGTCCGAAACCACCCACGGCATCACCGAATGGGACAAGCTGCCCCCGGCCGCCCGCGCCTACCTGCGCGCCCTGGAAGAACTGTCCGGCTGCCCGCTGGCCATTGTCTCCACCGGCCCGGACCGCGACCATACGATGACGCTGCAGGATCCGTTTGCTTGAGTTGGCATAACAAGCCAAAAAAGCCCCGCGTTTGCGGGGCTTTTTTTGGACAGCGTAATGCTCAGTGTCTCCTTTCGGCCAGGAGCGGACCTTCGAGAACAGCCGGGGGAGATGAGCACGGCCTTCCCAGCCGCGTTGAATCACAGGCATGTGACCGGTGGCGATGCAACTATTCAGTGCTAGCGGGGAAGCGATTCAGATATCGGCACAAGGCGAACGGCACTATTCCGGTAATCCTGGATCGTCGGGCGGTCTCGAAGCAGCGAATCGCTCTTGGTTCTGGGCGTTATGTGATCGAGCACGCCGAGCCACAGTTTCGACCCGGCGGGCGCCGACGAGCCCTTCGAGCTGCGTGCGGCCGATCTCGGTCAGCGCAATCACCGCACCCTCGCCATACAGGCAGTCCCCGTGCGTTTGCCCATCCGGACCACCGTCTCTCCAACAATACGCAGTCGCCACCAATTGACCATTGGCATCGAACCATCGCGATGTACCGTCCGTCGCCGCCTGCCACCTCAATCGATTGGCTAGGCCCGGAGCGAGCGTCAACTCAAAGCGCGGCAGCGGTGCAAGGCCCCGCCGAGTAACGGCACGGACCGGAAAACCAGAGTCGGGCAAGCGCTCGAATAGCGACACGGGGTTTTGACCGGGAGGAAGCTTCGTCCCAAGAAGGCGCATCCGACTCCACTCGTAGGCCGTGAAACTGGATCGCCCCTGGAAGTGGGTCAGCTCCGCCAAGATGGTTTCGGCACCTACCGCGACAGTGAGGTCTTCCTCCACCTGCGCTAGCCAAGCCTCTTCGTCCGCGCTGAAGCCGCGCGGCAGCACTGGTCGGACCACAAACTCCGGCCTTCGATCGATCGCACTCCGCATCCACTCCGGAGAAATCGCGAAGTCACCGAGCAGCGAATCGACTTCATCGGTGTCGATTCGCCCGGCGCCGTCCAACTCGCCGGCCACATGCCGCAACGCGCGCAAACCACCAACGAAATGTGGGGCGAAGTATTTCAGCTGCAAACCCAGATTCTGAAGGGTTCCTCTGAGCTCAGCAGCGCCTGCCGAACCAAACGCCTGGACACCGCCCCAGCCGTCTATAAATTGCTGGACTCGGTGGCGAATGTGATCCTCGGTTACCCCGGCGATTGACGCGATCTTTTCGATCAAGTCGGTGAAAGGTGCGCACCACGCCGCAGCGTCCGATACGAGAGGCGCACCGAAAGGTCGTTCGCGAAGCGTTTCATCGCGTTCGGTAACCTCAAGCGGAGGAAGAGAAAATCCATAAAATGCCGGTAGTGCGCTGCGTCCAACGTGGAGATCCAATCCCCAACGTTCGGCCAACTTACGCGCGAGAACGCGCACTCCAAAGTCGTCATCATTTGCCAGATCGCCAATTCGTGAGGCAAATAGTTCCCGAAGCGCAGGGTTGCCTGTAGACCGAAGCAGTTGAAGCCCTTTGATGATCGAATCGCCCGAATCGCTCAGGAGAGAATTGATCAGGATCCCAAAGGCGGCCGGGTCAGAAGCCGAGAGAGACAGCGCCCCGCCCCCCGCTTGCCACTGAAGTTCCGAAACGGGCAGCGAGATGACCTTATGAAAAAGCTTGGCGATCAGTGCTGAATCCGACAATCCATCTTCATGGTCGACATCCCGGCCTAAAGCGTAATCACGAGTGTGTGGCAGCTGGTCTTGTACTGACGCCCACATGCCAGACCAGTTTGGAGCAGGCTCGAGAAGTGGCCAGATGTCATCGAGATCCCAAAGTAACGAATTGGTGGCGTCGTCTCCGGCGGCCAAGCTCGAGGCCAGATTTGCATAAGCCAATTCGTAGACGCTCTCCCCTTCCAATTGCAGGCGGGCACGGAAGTAGCGTTGTCGCCCACCACCCATCATCCACGACCAACTGAAACTACGGTCGGCATCGGGCTGATATTCATCCGTCAAACGAATGGCGACCTCTCGCTGCCCCTCCGCCAAGGCTCTGTCGACAAGAGAGAATCTGGCTCGATTGTCCTCTTGAACCTTTGGATGGCAATCAAATACTTCCAGTGCGAGGTTGAAATCTGAGGCAGACAGCAGCCGCCGAAACGCCGATCCGGCTTCGAAGCTGACGGCGCCCGAGGCAGCGTCAGCGTCTAACCTATCCGCCAGTCCCCGCATGTCTAGCGCGTCGTCGTACCGCATGGGGGAGTTGCCTCCACTTCTTGGCAGCGGCGCGTCGCCGGAAATACGAACTTTCGCCGCTTCGACGGTAGCCACGTCTGCGCCGCGCAGGGAAAGCGCGGCCTTCAATGCGTCAACGAGCTCCGGCCTAACATCAACCTGAGCGTGAACCGCGATACTGTCGAGCATCAATCTCCCGATATCGTCCAGAATCTCAGAACCCGCGGTCTGAATTGCCTCGTGAATGAAGTTGGCCTCCTCGGATACCCGGTAGTAGGCAGCCCGGTGGAATGGCAGGCAAAGCGAAAGCCATGTATTCACGCACGGAAGGACGATCTGTGGATCGCGCCGGATCATGCCCGCCATCAATGCGTCCACGACTTCAGGCATTTCGATCAGACCTGCCTCGAGCAGCGCATCAGCCACACTCGAGCCGAGTTGCGCGCTGTCCATGGCAGCCTCGAGAATCAGGCCATGTGCGATCCGGTCTGCCGCATCGCTTCCCTCCGTCGAGGCCATGCCAATCGCCTGTCGCGCAAGCATGCGGACTCGCTCAGAGCGCTGACTGGGGTCCGCTTGGTTGGCCTTCCGCAGTAAAGTCATCCAGAACGCGTACTGCGGGTCTTTTTTTGCACGCAGCGCATATCCCAGGGTATGCGCTCGCTGCTCCGCGAGTAGGGCTTGGCCGCGTGCCGGACGGCCTACGCGCGCAAAGGCATCGGCGAGGCGCGCAGTGCTCTCCAGGAATTGACCGGGCGTCCCTTGGTCGCGGCGCTCGAGCAAACCATCCAGCCGTCGCTCCGCGTCATCCGTGTTCTGACCCAGATTCGCGACGGCCTTGGCGATCATCATCTCAAGAGAGAACGTGCGACCACGGACCATCGGGTGGTCCTCGAGAATCCGGTCTACCGCTTCTATGGCTCGCGCGAATTCCTCGCGGCTGATACGTGCTGCAGTCTTCAGAAGCGAACTCAGTACTTCGGGTGCCGCCCTGTCTAGCTGGCCGATCACGAAATATTCGCCACCCCCACCCGGAACTGTGCGACAAACGTAGCGCATGAAAGCCGCGCACTCCTGTGCAACTTCACCAGCCTGCATGCCTTGCGAATCGCGCCTGCTTCTAGCGCCCAGGATGCCAGCGTGCTCCGCAAATTGCTGAAGCGGAACGAGCTGAGGTTTGCTGGATGGGGAAGATGTGGGTAGAGGTTCATTGAGCAGGGTTACGAGTTCGGCATGCTCAATGACCGCCCGAGGAATGTCCTTGGAAAGTTCGTAGTCTGTTGAGTTGTCCATTTCGGCGATGGCCGGAACCGCCAACCCGACCGCTAAGGATTGCGCACTCCCCACAGCACCGCTGCGCGCAGCCATTAGTGACACGCCACGTCTCAACCCACGAGGCACCTCGGCCAACTCAGCAGCATCTGTTGCGACGTCATCAATCTCAGCAATCGCCGAGGTGGCGCGCTCCTGCGCGCCGTCCTGAAGAGCGCGCCTGGCCGCAACCAGCCGCATAGTCGCGCGAACAGATGGTTCCAACTCATAGGCTCCGATCACCACGTCAATATCCGCCGAGGGATCTGAGGCGACCGTGGCAAGCGCTGCCTCCCAACGGATCGACCAGCCCAGGTCGTCCGGGTCATTGAATTGATCGCGTTCGCGCCGAACCATCTCAACAATTCGGTTGATACCGGCCATTATCTCGCTGGAACTGCGAAAATCGATAGCGCGTGCAGCCCACCTCTGCAGCTCACGCTGCCAGGTCATCGGACTGCCCATCGAAGAATCCGAGCCTAGGTCGTGCAATGGCTCGATGCGCTCGAACAACGTCCTTGCCCGTTCTATGTTTCCTTGGTCTTGCCAAGCATCCACGACATCGTAGCCGTCGCCACCTGTCTCGTCGAAGAGCGCTTCTGCCTCGTCGACCTGACCCAACGCGATTAGGGCTTTGATGGTCTCGCGGTCGTCTTCGAAGGCAGAAGCCCTTCGAGAGATTTCGTCGGACGCAAGAATCAGGTTGAAGGCAGCCGTTGCGTCCCTTATGTACTTGAGGGAACTGAAGGCCAACCTGATGTCATCTTTAATATCGGACGCCGAACGACCAGCCAGATACTGCTCGCGAAAGAATGCGGGGGTCGTAGCTGCGAGCACTTTCGCGTGATCGCCTACCCTCATCAGATAACGCAACCTCAGGAAGCGTTGCGACGAATCAGAGCCCGTTCGCTCGGCAATCTCGACAAGTCGGCGGTAGAGGCGCGAAGAAGATTCGGTATCCGGCTCGCCGAACCGGAATCGAGGGACACGAGCGACATACAACCGAAAGCTGTTATGGAAAATCGACCAGCCACCTTGAGAGCGCTTTAGAAGGTGACGCGCGGCGCGCCATGCCCTTTCAAGCGCCGCCCGCGAGTAGAGATGCTCGAGGAGGCTCAAGTCCAGCGGCGCCTCGGCAAGTGCGACGAGACCGAGGACGTCCATGACCTCATCATCGTCAACGAGCCCGCGTAGAGCAGACGCGTAGTACGTCTCGATATCCCCCGAATACTCGAACCCATCCTCCAGGATGGAGTCCCTCGCTTGCTCGTTTTCCGCCGAAAGCAAGGCCTGAATCAGGTAGTGCGTGGCGAGCGGATGACCATGGGCGAGCTCGCGAAGGCGCGATCTCGGCACCGATTCCGGTAATCCCATGGCATCTGCCATTGAAGAAATCGCGGCCTGCGAAAGCGGGGCCATGTCCACGCGTCTTGCCGCCGTATCGGCCTGCGCCCGGACCGCGGGCGGGATCTCTGGAAGGTCGAGACGCTGGGTGCCGAGTAGAAAGATGACCCCCTGCGGAACCGAGGCTGGCAGCGGGAGCTCGGAAAGAAACGATCGCTCAGGACGCTCTTCGCGCGGGACGTGATCCAGACCGTCCACCACGATGAGCGTTCGAACACCCGTCTCCTGAAATCGCTGACCAGCCGCTGCCAGCAGGGCTTCAAACTCCTCCCGACGGTCCTGCGGCGACTCCCGCCGAAACCGTACGCCCAGCAAGCCAGTCCGCCTCATTCCAACGATCAGATCCTCATGAAAGTCGGCCGCTTCGGCGCGGCCGATTCCTTGAGCAGCTCCAGGCACGAAAGCAAGGTAGCGGACAACAGTCAATTGCGGCTCGGATTCCAGCGCGATCTGGAGCAGAGTCGATTTGCCCGAACCCGGAGGGCCGACGAGCGACAGGTAGCCCGATGGGCTTGCACTCAGCGCTCGTCTCAATTGGATTTCCGAGGCCGGATTGCGCTGCACGGCAATGCCGATCGGGAATTGATGGCGATGACGCGTCTCAGTGTCGCGCCAGCCCATTTCCCTGAGGAATTCGTCCCGCGTCCATCGGTCCTGCTCGGGAACGCGTGCGACCAGCTTCGGCAATCGTTGCGCGATCAAGTCAACCTGTGGTCGCGATTGGGCCGTGATGCCGTAACGCGTTGCAAAGTCTGCCTGATCGCCGTGAATCAGCTCCAATCGGCGAAAGAATTCTTCGAATTCAGGTTCTGCAAGCCTGGATGCCGTCCAGAGGTGCTCGACAATCGGCCACCATGGCGAGGTCCGCCACTCGGCCATGCTCCATGACGGATGCAACTGCCAGTGCGAGACAAACTGCCGCGTGGATCCCCCACCCCCTACGTCGTCATTGTCCGCTGGCGCATCTGACACCACCACCCTGATGCGAACGTTCTGTCTAGGGCAGCTGCCTCTGAGTTCGTGCCATGCGACCACTAAACCTGGGAGCAGTCCGCTCGCACCCGTAAGTAGGGTGCGGATGCGAAAGGTTCCAGGGTCTCGTGAGGTCTTGAACTGATGACCGACAACGTCACCGTCGTACCCCAGCACGACGTCATCAGCGATTCCCGCACAACGATCTGCAAGGCCAACCCAGCGTAGGTCTCCGCGGTCTAGCCCGTGATAAATGGCAGCGGCCGCGGCGTCGTACTGGCGCGTATAGCCACGCTGTGCTCGTCGTTCGCCTTCCCCGGGCGGTGTCGGGAAACTTTGGGGGCTTGGGGAAGCGCCAAGCGGGTCAGGGGCCGTCGGGTCGGGCGTACTCATGGCTCCGATGGTAATGGCGGTTCGGGTCGCACTCCAGACCTCGACTGGTAGCCTCTTGGCCCCGTCAACGCTACGCTTGGGGGATGCGAGAACCGTTTGCTTGCCTCCAGGCTGTGATTGACGACTCGGGCAGCGACAAGGGCGACCGGAGGTTGTTCATGGCCGGCTTTGTTTCTACCGCCGAGAACTGGGCATTGTTTTCCGACGCATGGGCGGCCGAACTGCGAGCCGGGAAGCCCATTAACTACATGAAGATGCGTGAGGCAAACAGCAGGGATGGGGAGTTCTATGGCTGGACACAAGGCGAGGTCAGCGAAAAGCTAGCTCGCCTGAAGGCGCTCATCGACTACTTCGCGCCCATTTCGTTTCACAACTCAATGAGTCGTTCGGCTGATTGGGAAGAATTCAGGGCGATCGCCCCACGCGGCCTAGGCAATGCACATTTTTCCTGCACCTTCGGTATTGTCTCCTCTGTTTGCCGGTTCGTCGCCAGCCAGAAACATCAATGCAAGATTGAGTTCATCTTCGACACTCAGGCGGAAATAGAAGATGAGGTTGATCTTTTTTTTGAGTACATGGTGGAAAGCATTCCAAAAGAAGCACGCGCACTGATCGCGCGCAAACCGAGATACGCGGACGACAAAACATTCGCTCCACTTCAAGCTGCTGACATGCTCGCCTGGCACCTCCGCAGAAGGCATGAAGATCATGGTTCGTGGATGAAAGGGTCTGATGATCTCGCCCCCATTAGCAGTAGTGCTCACCTCGACTGCGGTGATCTCGACATGGTTCTCCCTCATACTCACAGGGGGGTGGCAGAACAGATGAACGGTGTAGACGGCCTGAAATCAAAAGGCGAATGGCAGCGGATGAAGAAGGAGGCGCGGAGATTGCAGACGGCAGGCTTCGCACCACCGGTAAGTTCGTCTCGCGAGGTTCACCTCCGCGCTTTTATGCGCTGGAAGCGCAATCATGCGTTCAAGAACTGGTTGCGTGGATTCTTTGGGCGCTAGGTCTAGCTTTTGGCATCTCGTCAGGCGGCCCGAGCCGTAACCGAGTGACCGCTTCGGGTCGATAGCTAACGCAGCATGAGGAGCCACTCAATGTGCGTTGACACCACCCACCCCAGCCCTTAACCATTGCCCCCGGAGCCTCGAAACTCCTCGTAAAGCGGTACCCACCTCCGAAAACCCCGGTGGGTTTTTTATGCCCGAACTCACGTTCGGGCATAATTTCCCGTTGCAGACTTCCTGCGTCGGGAGGGCGGCTAATACAACACCCCTTTGGGGGAATACGCCCGCCGGCTTTACGCGGTTTCGAGCCTCCCGACATCCCGCCTGCGCGTGCAGGCGGGCCACCGCACTGCAAGGGAGCACTGCCATGGGCGACGATCGCCACACCCCCTCTCACCCCCACCAACGGCCGCGCGAAGAAAAGAAGCGCACCGGCTACCTGCTGACGCAGGAGGCCTATCACCTGCTGTACGGCCTGCACCAGCGGGTGCAGCTGACCACCACCTTGTCCCGCTCCCGCAGCGAACTGCCCAAGCGCTACGAACCCACCCCGCCGGTGGGCGATTGGGCCTACATCCTGGAAAAGTGGACCGAGGAACTGGACTTCGTCCTCAAGAACACCACCTGGCAGCCACGCTAGTGGATATGGAGGGACCGGGCGGCGATGTCGCCCGGTTCCCGGATCTCATATGCGGGTGGACGAGGGAGGAGTCGAGTTCACGTTGTTGCTCTTGATGGAATCAATGACGTCCACGACGTACTTCTGGTTGAAGCCGGCGACGAAGGACCAGAAGAACAGCTTGGCGTACTCGGCAGGGCCCTGGGCATGCTGGTGGAAGATGGCCTTGAAGCCATCGGGGGCCAGTCCCGTGTCGGCGACGATGGTCGGGAACATTTCGCCGGCGATAAGGCCGGAAATGAAGATGGCATAGAGGACGCACGCGAGCAGTCCGCCCACGAAAGAGGGAATGACGAGCCCCAGCCAGGTCTCCGACAGCTCGACCAGTTCCGCGTCGGAAAGGCCGGCGAGGTTGCGGTGGATGCCGACATAGCCACCGATGTTGCCGGTGAGGAAGGTCAGGGCGATGACGGCGACATCGCCACCGGCGTACACGGCCACGACGGAGAGGGCGATCAACACGAGGAACACGATCAGCAACTTTTTCCAGATGATTCGCGGGGCTTGCTGGCGCGTCATTGCGTTCTCCATTGAGCGATGGGAGTGATGAGAGTGCGATGCTGGGTTTGGCCCGATCAGCAGTCAGGTCTTCGCCTTGAACCCCGTCAGGAAGGTAATCAGCGCCGCCCCCATCGCCGCGGCCACGAAGGCCATCGCGAACGGAACGATGGTGCCGACCAGGTTGCGTGGGGTGGGGAGCCAGTCGGGGAGTTTCATGCCGGCGTAGATCATGGCGGTGACGCCGACGCCGACGATGATGCCGACCAGCCAGTCGAACAGCAGGCGGCTGCGCAGTTTGCCGCCGCGATTGCGCGCATAGACGAAGATGGTGGCGCCGAGCATGGCGCCGATGAGGGTCGCCATCAGGAACAGGAATGGCGTTGCGTAGCGCACTTTGACGGGGGCGGCGACGTAGGGGCCGCCGACCACCTTCAGCTCGCCCTGGCCCAGGCCGGTGGAGCGCAGGCGGGTGGTTGCCACGCCATCGGCTCCCACGGTCAGGGAGGTGGCATCCAGGGCGCCGTTGTCCAGATCCAGGCTGACCACGTCGCCCGGATGCAGGCGGCCGCTGCGGCCACGCACGGTGATGTCACTCATGCCGATGCCGAAGGCGTCGATCTGCGCGGGCGCCATGATCACCAGCGGAATGCGGTGCAGGGGCACGGAGGCCTGCGGCACATCCTGATCCACGGAGGAGATCAGTTGCACCAGGAAGGGGTCATCAGGATCGGCAATGGAAACGTCCACCTTTTCCAGCCGGCCGCCAATCCGATCGATGGCCAGTTCCTGCGGATTGAGCAAGGCGCCGGGGGCGAGCAGTTGCACGGCGATGGCCTCGGGCAGCCGCGCCTGTTCGCCGGGCCGCTCGCGATCAACCAGGCCCACCAGCAGGACGCCGGTGAAGCTTCCCAGGTTGCGGTTCCAGGTCAGGCCCTGGACGCGATGGACCAGTGCCAGTTGCCGGAGCTTGCCGAGTGCGTCGAGCGCGATCAGGCGGGTTGGCGAGGCCGACTGCGTGCCATTGGCGTCCTGCACGGTGACGGGCTGCGCGGTGGGGTCGCGCACGGCGACAATCTGGCCCTGTTCCAGCGGAATGGATTGGCTTCCTTCGATGTCGAGTTTGCGGCCGGTCTGGTACACCTCCACCGCGCCCACGCCCGCCTGTTGGCGCAAGGCGGCCAGGTCGAGGGTGGGCGTGGCCGGCGTGGCGGCGGGGACTTCGGCAGGTGCCGGGGTAGGTTGGGGATCCACGGATGCTGGGAAGCGGGTGGCCGGCTCCCGGGCACGGGCGGAACGTTCGATGGCTTCCCTCAGCGCATCGTCCTGGACACGGGTGACCTCGCCCAGCGGCAGGGTCGAGCCGCGCATGCGCTGGACCATGCCGGAAGAAAGCGTGTCCTGCGCGCGCAGCTCGCGGGCCACGGTCGCGGTGGCGGCGTCGCCTTGCAGCGTGGACTCCTGCGCCTGTGCATTCGACGTCCAGGACAGCGCGAGCATCAAGACTGCCGTGAATCGCGGATGGGCCTTCATGGGGATTCTCCTTAGCCGAGGTCGATGTCCAGCTGATCGAGTACCGCGCGGATAGGATTGGCAAAGGCATGCGTGCCGTTGTCCGGACACGCGAACAGCAGGCCGACCGCGCGGTTGCCCGGCTTGTCGACGATCAATGCGCCGCTGTCACCCAGTTGCGCGAACAGGGAGGCGCCCGAGCGGGCGCGAATGCGGATCTGGTTGACGAAGCGGGCCTGGCGTTGCGGCGTGGCCCGGGACAGGGGCAGCAGCACGTCGCAGGCGATGTCGTCCACCACGCCGGAGGAGTAGCCGGTGGAGCGCGCGTGCTTGTGCACCAACTGGCCGACGAAGGGCGGGACAGTGCCCTGCACGGCGCCCACGGTGCAGATATCCGCTTCCACGCCGATGCCGTCATCCAGGATGGCGACCGCCGCATCCACCTGGTTGGTCGCCAGCACACCCTCCTGCAATGGCACGAACCGCAGTAGCGAACCCACGCGGTCCTGTGGTGTTCCTCCATCGGCGAGCGACGGCTGGCAGATGCCGGTGCCCGGCAACGCGGCGCCGTAGTCGGAGAAGACATGGCTGTTGCTCAACAGCAGGGTGCGACCTTGTTCGGCACCCCGCCGGGAAGTGCAGCGAAAGGCCAGGGTGCCGCCGGCGACGGTTTCGAGCCCGATTGACGATCCGGGACGCAACGGGCGCTTGTGCTGGCGGCGCGCGCGCGAGCACGCCAGCGGCATGGCCGGGAAGGCGGGCGCGGCCTCGATCACGTCGGTGTCGATGCCGTCGATGTGGGTATTGATGCGCGCCCGCGCGGACAACAGGCGCTTGGGCAGCTTCTGGGAGACATAGAAACGCACGCAGAGCGCGTCGCCGGGTTTGCCGTTGGTGAGCTTGTAGCCGATGCCGATGGCGTGGACCTGGTGGCCGCCGACTTCCCGCAGCCCGGCCAGTGCGCGACGGAGAATGAAGGGGGCGAGCGGATGCCGGGCGGACCGGGTGAAGTAGCGGTCACTGGCTTCGGACTTGGCCGCGCGCAGATCCGTCGATAGCCCTTCCGGGAATCCCGGCGACTCGGGTGCGGGCGTACGGGCGCACATGCTCAGTACTCGGTTTCCACCTGGAGCGAGCCATCCGCGTTCGCCACGACGGCGATGTTGCCGTCCCAGCTGTTGCTGTAGATGGCCTTGTCCAGCCGCATGCGGGTGAACTGTGGCGGTGGCGCGTCGGCGCCCAGCCCTTTTCCCTTGATGCCCACGCGCACCTGGATGGGGTCGCGTGCCATCGACACTCCGCCGTCGTCGGCAAGCAGCATCCGTATCGCGGCGCGGTTCGGATGGCCGTAGACATAGGCGTTGTGGGGTTCGTTGATGAACGCGGTATCGCCGGCCTGGATGACCGCGATCTTCGGGCTGGTCGCGCGGACGAAGTCCGGCGTGGTGGCATTCATCGAGCCATGGTGGCCGACCTTCAGGACATCGACATCGAAAATGCGCTGGTCCGCCTCGTAGGACTCCAGCATGGCCGATAGGCCCTGGTGTTCCATGTCGCCCACGAACAGGAACGAGGCCTTGCCGAAATCCACCCGCACCACGACGCTGTCGTTGTTGCGGTCATTGGCCCAGCCCACGTCCAGATCCACGCGGCCCCACAACGCGACGATGTCCGGATCGACACCACCGGAGGGGCGGCAGTCGACGGGATCGATGACGTCATTGCTGACGCCGGAGACCGTCTTGACGTCCGACTCGCTCAGACCGACATAGCCGCCTTCGTTTTCGGCGATGTAGCGTTGCAATGCGAGTTGCCCCTTGCGGCCGGAATCGTGGCTGCCGGGTTCGCCATCATCCAGCAGGTTGAGCACGTCGAATGCGGGCTCGGCTTCCACCAGGCCCACTGCACCGTCGGTGTGGTCGGAGTGTGGGTGGGACAGGACGACGAGATCGAGCGTGCGCGACAGGTCGTGGCGACGGCCGAAGAATTCTTCCAGGTAACTGCGCAGCAAATCGCTGCCGCGCGCGCGCGTGGTGCGCTCGCCGCCGGTATCGATGAGGACGGCGCCGCAGGAGAACTCCAGCAGGATGGCGTCGCCCTGGCCGACATTGATGAAGTGCGCCACCATCGTGGACGGATCCGCGCGGGCCATCGGCAGGCCGGCGGGCGTCGCCGGTTCGGGATAACCATGGGGGACGATGGCGTTTCGCGGCGGCGCATCGGGACGAACGGGCGCCACCACGGCCGAATCCTGCGTGGGAGCCGCATCCACGCGCGAATCGGGGGATGCGGGATCGCCCGTCGACGCGGGCGCCGGCTCCGGAGAGGTGCCCGCGGCGGGGTGCCCCCTGTCCGCCGGCGCCGTGGCGCACGCCCCCAGCGCCAGTGCCAGTCCCACGGCGAGGAGATGGCGTTTACGGTAGGCGTGCGGAGCGTTCATCGGATCCCTCCGGTGGTGTTGCGGTGGGCGGCGGCGGCTCCGGCGAGCCGTCCGCGGAAGGGCAGGTGCGGTAGTCCTGCACCGCGACGAAGCGGTACACGAAGTCGGAGAACGCATCGCCCCAGATGTCGTTGTGGCCGGAGATGATGCCCTTCTCCACGCCGACCACCAGGTACGGATTGAAGCGGCGGGAACCCGAATCGGCTGGCGCGAGCCGGTTGAGCGCGACCGGGCCGACGGTCCAGTGATCCGTGTCGCCACGGCTGTAGGCCTGCCAAGCGCAGGCGAACGCCCCGAGGCTGGCGGCGTTGGCCGTTCCCTTGTTCTCGGTCAGCGTATGGGTCTGGAATGGCGCGTAGTGGCCGATGGCCCGGATGTTCTGGCTTCGTTGCCGCGCATCGCGGTGCTCGGAAAACAGCGTGGACACTGCGCGCCCGGCCGGAAACGCGCGCTTGGTCGCGATGTCGGCTTCGGAGGTGAAGATCGCCAGGATCGGTTTCTGTTTCGCGACGAAGGTGAAGCCGGAGGCCTTGCGCTGGATGGCATTGAAGCGCGCCGCTTCGAAGGCTGGATTGACCAGCACGATCAGGTCCGCGACGTTGCGCGCCACGCGGTCGCGATTGAGGAAGGCGGTATCGCGGATGAGCATCTGGTTGACGGCGTTGTAGACGACAGCACCGCCGAAGCTGTGGCCCATGATGACGAGCCGGCTTTCACGATCGCGTGCGTTGATCTTCGCCAGTTCGGCCAGTACTTCGGTGACGCCGTCCCCACCCACGCGATGCGCGCGTCCCTTGCGATCCCAGAAGCTCAGCGTCTTGAACGGCTCCAGGCGATTGGACAGTCCGCGCCAGCCGAGATAGACACCGACCACCTGCCGCGATTGGCAGGGCGTATTGGCGCAGCCTTCCTCGTCCGCGGCGGCCAGATCCAGCAGCAACTGGCTGAAGGCCGCGACGTTGCCGTCGGCCGGATCGGCATTGTGTTTCCAGCCATGGGCAAACACCACGACGAGCAGCGGACGCGTGGCCGCCAGGCCCGCCAGGTGACGGACCAGGCCATCCTTGAGGACGGGCTCGCGCAGGTAGCCCTGGTCATCGAATTCCACGAATCCCAACAGTGGCGAGGTCACGCCCTGTGGCGCGCCCGCCACCAGATGCAGCGCGTCGCGTGGACAATCGCGCATGTCCCGGGCGACGCAGTAGTCCGCCGTTTTCAACTGGGTCCGGTAGGTCTTGCCGGGCACGCAACTGACGGCGCCCAGTATCGTCAGCACGAGTACCAGGACGGTGGCGGAAAGGCTTCGCCAATGCGAACGGGGATGCCGTTTCATCGCGGCCTCCCGGTACGGGGCGATGACGAACGGCTCCGGAGCGACGACGGAACCGGCGCGACCATGCGCAGCAGGCGCCACTCCGGGCGCGGATCCAAGGGCGACTTTCGCACAACGACCTCCGTGGCGATGCGACGGCAAGCATCCAGTCTTTGTCAGCCGCGCGCCGGCCCCTGTGTCCCCATCACGGCGCGAGCCTGCGATTTATCAGTAGCCAACGCGGGCCGCAATCAAAACCGGCGCCGATCCGACGGACGGCAGCGTGTGCGGAACGCCGGACGCTCGCGTATCCACCTGAGCGGCGCCGACGGGGGACAGGCTCCGGTTCGCGGAGGCTGATCCCGGACGGTCGCGTCAGCGGTGCTGCCCGGACGGGAAAGCGCGGCTCGCGCGGTGGCTTCGCGGATCTTCCGGTACGGGGCTCATCGAGACTTGGCCCGGCATCGGGCGATGTCCATCGTGCAGGTCGAGATCCATCCCGTGAACTGGCTGACGCGGGTATAGACCCCCACCTTGCCGGCCTGCGCGCAGCCTTCGCCCCAACTGACCACGCCCGCCAGGCGGGGCCGGGTCGCCGCATTGGCCGCCAGTGGACCGCCGCTGTCCCCCTGGCAGCTGTCCTTGCCGCCAACGGCGACACCGGCGCAGATCATCCGCTCGGTAACGGCGCCGTCGTAAGCGAGCGCGCGATTGCAGGTCTTGCGTTCAACGGAGGGAATGTCCACGTACTGCAGGGCGGGCGTGCCCTCGCCATCCTGTTGCGTCCTTCCCCAGCCCGAGACCGTCAGCAGCGCGCCCGGCTTGAGGGTGGAGGGTTCATCGGCCGCGGCCAGCAGGGGAATGATCCGTATCCTGTCGCCAAGCACGAGGGGTTTCTCCAGTTCCAGCAGGGCGATGTCGTTGTCGTAGGTTTCATCGTCGTAGCCCTCGTGGACCAGGATGCGGCTGACGGCGATGCGTGCGGGGGCTTGCTCGTCCAGCAGATGGGTACCGGCGATGACGGCGACGTCCGCTGCTTCGGTGTCGTTGACGCAATGCGCCGCGGTGACGATCCAGCGCTCGGCGTGCACGCTGCCGCCGCAGAAATGCGCGTCGTAGGCATCCGGCACGCGGGCCACCAGCAGGGCCACCTGCCAGGGAAACTGGCCGGCCCTGGCCGGCTTGCCACCGACGATCTTCTTCTCTTTCTTGTCGAGATAGACCTCGATGGCATCCAGTACTGGTTGCGACGCGGTGCGGCCGGTCAACAGGCTTTCGCGCGAGGCCGGCTGCTGGGCAAAGGCGGTGGAGGCGCTGGCGGCCAGCAGGAGCGAAGCGGTGAGGCAACGACTGAACATGTCCATGGCGATTCCTTGTCCGGGAGGTCAATAGCCGAAGAAGCGCACGCGTACCCCGTCACCCAGACCGCTCCGCGGAACCTCGGTGGTGGTGATCTGGACGCCGGGAACGCCGTGCTTCTTGAGAACGCGCAGGGTATGGGCGGCGCGCGCCTGCCGCTGGAGCTGGAGCTCCTTCCGATCGGATGGTTCGTAGGCAATGGAAACCCAACTGACCGACTTCCGTGCGGCCTTGAATTGCTGGAACTCCTGTTGAATGGCGGATTCGTCGATCAGTTCCGGCAGGTCGCCGGGCGCGGTCCGGGCAATGACCTCATCAAGCGGGTGCCCGATGCTCATCGGGGCCAGCGGCTTGTCCGGCGCGGGGATGTAGAGCAGCTTGTCGTCGGGCTTGCGCACCTGCATCCACAGCGAATGGGTGCCTGGGCCCTCGACGAAATCGACAAACTGCAGGTAGTCGCCTTTCGTCACCCGGCTTTCAATCCCGGAGGACGTATCCGGCCCGGCGTACGCGATCAGGTTGGTGCTGGCGACCAGCGAGGCCTGGGATTGCAGGTTTGATTTGAGGGTTTCCAGCAACGCGGGTGAAAGCGCGGGCGCTTTCGCGGAGGCGGCCACCAGGCCCACCGTATCCGGATCCCAGGTCGGCCCCGCCTGTGTCATGTCGTCGACAACGCGATGCAGGCGTGCATAGGCCAGGCCGAAATCCGCGCGGCTGATGCCGACCGGCGCATCGGTATTCCAGCTCAGCTCCACCGCGGGCGGAAACACCAGGGTGTAGGCGGGTTCGTCCTTGTCGTGCGTGGACAGCCATTGTCGTGCGGCATGGGCGTAGTGGCTGGTGGAAAAGCGCCGGCTGAAATAAAGAACCTGCTCGCGAATGCCCGATTCCAGCGCGCTCAGCCACGCCTCGCGTTCCTTTGCACTCACCCTGTCATCGGGAAGGAAATAGAAATCGCTGTCCGACCAGTCCAGCACGCCGGGTTGTTGCGTCAAACCGGTGGCGATGGTGACGCGGGCGCTGACATCGTTGAAGACGCTGCCGAACTCGCCGGGTTGGCGGGAAAGATTGTTCAACAGCGCTTCGGTGAAGGTGCTGGGGCGCGAGGCTTCGCTCGAACCCAAGGCCGCCGTCCCCAGGCGCGAGCCGTAGGCCACCAGCGTGTTGACGCCGCGATCGGCATGCTGGACGGGCATGTAGCCTTTTTCCACGCCGTACTGCTGCTGCCTGTCCTTGATGACGAAACCGCCGATGGTCCGGCAGGCGTCCACGATGAAGAGCAACAGGCCGGGTCGTTTCTTGGCCAGGTAGGATTCCAGCGATTCCACCGCCACCGCGTGGTCGGGAAGCTTCTGCTCGTCCAGTTGCAGCGGAGTATCGGTTCCCGCCAGGTAGTTGTTCTGTCCGTAGGAAAAACCATGGCCGGAGAAATAGACCACCACGATGTCGCCTTCCTCGATCTTGCGGCGGAAATCGGGCAGCGTGGTTTCCTCGAAGGACACCGCCGAGGTGATCGTGGCGATGGGCGACACCTCGAACCGCAGTTCCTTCAGCAGCGCCTCCATCCGCGCGGCATCCACCTCCGCGCTGGGAATGGAAGAAAGGTGTTGGTAGCCCGCGTTGCCCACCACCAGGGCCAGGCGCCGCGGGGCCTGGGCGATCCTGAGCGCTTCCATGTCGTCGGCTCCGGCATTGGCTGCAACCCACAGGCCGCTGGCCAATACCCCCGCGACACAGAGCCGGCGAAAGCCGCTGCCTCGCATGGCTCAGCTCCCGGCAGGGGACGGTGCATTGCCGGCGGGAATCGGGCTTGCGTCGGCGCCGGCCGGGAACATCCCGCAGTCGACCGGTGACGACAGGCGTTCCATGTCGGTCCAGGCTCCCCCGGCAGCGGCGGGGTCATCCTTGACCAGCGTGGACAGCTTGATCGTGGCGGCCATGGAGCGCTGCTGGCAGAGCGCGGACAGGGGCGCGCCATCGCTGCCGAGAACGATGGCGGACAGTTGCACCGCGTGGTTGAGGTAGATGCGCCCGCGCTTGCCCCAGACGGTGTCCTTGGTCAGTGCCACCCCGTCGGGTGTGTTGTCCTTCCAGCGAACCGTGCAGCCCTTGTTCTTCTGGTTGGCGAGGTAGGGCGTCAACGCGGCGATGGGCGCCATCACCGAGGCATCGGCGCCGACCAGGGCGGTACGCATGCCGGTGATGGCCTTGACGACCTCCTCGGCATAGGCACGCGCCTGGAGGTCCGCGGGCTTCTTGGAGTCCTTGGTTTTCTGCTGAATCTTGTCGCGTGCGCGTGTCGCGCTGTCCAGCCAGTCATCCAGTTGCTTGATATGCGCATTGGCCTGGGCAAAAGAAGGATAGCGGGTGGACAGCAGGGCCGGGGCGGAAGCAGGGTTGTCCGCGAGATAGCCGGTGCGGATGTTGGCTTCGGTCCAGTCCGCGTCCCGGGTGGTGGTGAAGCTGCTGACCGCATAGTTGGACTGGAAGAGCTTCCAGACGCTGACCAGGGACTGGGCGATGCCGGTGATGATGCCGACCGAGGCCACCAGGCCGCTTTTGCTCTTCGAGTTGTACTTCGACGCGACGGTATCGAGGTTGCCGATTTCCTTGCCCATCGCATCCAGCTTCTGCTGTATCGACAGCGCCAGCACCTGCTTGGTGGCATGGTCCGCGTCATCGGTCAGCAATACGCCGGGGCACTGGTGGGTGGCGCCTTGCTGGCGAATCCTGCGGCCGAGATCCTGTCCCGTGGCGGCGGACAGTGCGAGTACGCGCTGCTGGGCCAGGCCCTTGACGTTTTCCGGCCCGGCGATGTCGCCGGCCTTGCCTTCCAGGGGCGTGCCATAGGTCAGTTTGTTGAGTTCGGCCTGCTTGGTCAGGCGATCGATCTGCGCTTGCAGATCCGCGTTCTTGTCGGTGCTTTCCTGCGCGTGTCCGAGGGACATGGCGCCGAGCCAGAGCAGGGCGCAAGCGGCCAGATGGTGGACTTTCATCGACACTCCTCCTTGGATGCGGTTCCTGGGCCAGGATGTCCGCGGGGACATCCGGGGGGTGCATGTCGCAGCGGTTCTTTCCCTGCCTTTTTGCCGCGTGATGACCAGGCCCGTGGCGACGACAGGCGGATGCGGCAATACCGCACGCCTTGCAGCGACGGGTGCCTGCCTTGTTGCCTCGAGCGATGGATTCGGGAGATCCGCCGGTTTCCCCGTGCAGCGCGCGGCAGGATCAGGCGCACGCTATACCGGAAGACCGGGCGCGGACAAGGGGCGCGCCGGGCAGGCACGACCGCAGGCGACGGACGGCAGGGAGCCGGGCGGGCAAGCCAGGCTTTCCGGGCAGCCATTCCGGGCTACCACGCGCAGGGAGCGACGCCTGCAAGGTGGCGGACGCGGACTGCGCGCCGCGCCAGGGCGGACGCGTGATGATCGAAGCCTCGGAGCCGGCGCCCATTGCGGGAGCCGGGCCGAAGAAGCGGTCTGGGTGATGCAGGCCGCCAAGATCGCATCAACGGGCCACAACGACATCCTCAAATGGCGTGCAGGTCGTGCATTGGCGGGATATTGGCCCGCCCGGCGAATGGTGTGGTCCGGGGAGAGGGAGGCGGGCCGCCGCTGAAGGCGGGGTGGGCCCGGGCCCACCATCGCGGTGCAGGCGTTGCCAATGCGCCCGCGCTCGTTCGAACGTCACCCCGGGTCATCGGCATGCGGGCATGGGCAATGGTGGGCCGGGGCCCATCCTGCGATCAGGCGCCTTGCTTGCGCGTACGCGCCGCCTTCCTGGCCGCGGCCGAGCGCTTGGCCGGGCCCTTGGTGCGGGCGGCCTTCTTCGCCGCGGCGGAGCGGTTGGCGGCGGTGCGCTTGCTGGCCGCCTTTTTGGCCTGTTTGGACAGGGCGGTGCGGCTGACCGCCTTCTTGGCGGTCTTCTTCCGGCCCTTGGCGATGTCCTTGCGGGCTTTCTTCTTGACCTCGGGCGAGGCGCTGTCACCGGGCTCGACGCCGATGCCGGCGCGGCGGGCCTTGGACAGGCCGATGGCGATGGCCTGTTTCGTGTTCTGGACACCGTGCTTGCCTTCGCGGACGTGCTCGATTTCCTCGCGGACGAATTCGCCGGCCTGGGTGCTGGCCGACTTGCCTTCGCGCTTGTCGCGGGCGACGGCGCGGCGGGTCTTTGCTTCCGGCATGGCCGGGTCCTCCTGCGGGACAACGTGCCTGTGTTAGTCCCGTCGGCGTGAACAGGCGGAGAAGGCGTGCCGGCTGGCGGACGCGACTATCAGCCCGATAACGCTTGCTTGACGGCGGCGTGACATGCGCGGGGCTAGCGTGAAGCCACCCTGTTTCGAGGGAGTATCGTCATGCACACGCCGCAGGAACTCGAAAAGAAATTCTGGAAGCTGCTCAAGTCCGACATGGTCGTGATGATCGGTCTGGAGGGCGCCGAGGACGGACATACTCGTCCGATGACCGCGCAGGTGGAGGAGGAAGGGCACGGCCCGATCTGGTTCTTCACCACCACCGACAACCGCCTGGCCCAGCGCGTGGACACGCCGCAACGGGCCATCGCGACGTTCTCGGCCAAGGGCCATGATTTGTTCGCCAGCATCAACGGCACGTTGGTGCAGCACATGGATCGCGACGTGGTGGATCGGTTGTGGAATCCCTATCTGGCCGCCTGGTACGAAGGCGGAATGGAGGATCCGCGCCTGTGTCTGTTGCGCTTCGAGGCCGAGCACGCGGAAATCTGGTTGAACGAAAACCCGATGCTGGCCGGCGTGAAGTTGATGCTGGGCATGGATCCGAAGAAGCACTATCGCGACCGGGTGGCGGAGGTGAATCTGCGGCATTGAGTCGGCGGGGTGCCTGGGCGAACCCAGGCCACCGCAGGCTCGACGTCGCAGTGATGACGCCATCGCCATGTTGGCGACAGGGTTTGCCCCCATCCGCCCTTCGGGCACCTTCCCCCGCGAAGCGGGGGAAGGGGGCGTATCGATCACGGCTGTTGCCGCGGCAATCATCTGGAGTCGGCATGCACTACAAACACCTGCGATTTGGACAAGGCTTTCGTACCGCGTTCGCGGTGCGGGAGGTGCAGGCGGCGGAAATGGTCATCGCGCCGGGTGAGGCGGAAGGCGGGCCGGACAATCGGCATCGTGGTGCGGATCAGTGGTTGTACGTGGTGTCCGGTACCGGCGTGGCGACCATCGAGGGCGAGCGGCAGACGCTGCGCGCGGGCAGCCTGCTGGTGATCGAGCACGGCGAGCGCCACGAGATCCGCAACACGGGGCGGACCTTCCTGAAGACGCTCAATCTCTACTATCCGCCGGCTTACGATCAGGACGAGGAACCGTTGCCGGCCGGCAAGGGCTGAGCAGGCACAGGCGTGGCACGGGGCACGCCCCCTACCGGACATGACGCGGCTGTCGCTGAATACGGGGCGCGGGATATTCAGTTCCGGCTTCACCCGCCCGAACGGTGAATGACCACGGTGGGTGCGGCCTGTCCGATCCGCTGCGCCCGCCGCGTGAGGGACACCAACGACGCGGAGAGGGGGCTTTGCGGCGACGCCCCTCTGTCGGAATCCGATTGCATGCTTTTGTCAGACACCCAGATCCAAACCCACCTATGCCGGCTGGAAGCCACCGACGCGCGCGCCATCGGCCAACTGGAAGCGCTAACCGTCTGGATGGCGGCGCTCGTGCAGACGCATCCGGAAGGCGAGCGGCTGCGCGCGGTCGCACACAAGCTGTCGCTGCGTAGTCCGTTCCAGGCGATGGCCGGCTACCAGGAGGAAGCGGCCGCCTACGACGCGACCTTCTGCCAACTGATGGCGCTCAGCGATGGCACCCGTCCGGCGATTCCGGCCGGGCCACCGCCACGCGTATGACCCGGGAGTGGGATAGAGTCGGGCTCCCGTCCCGTTTCTTTCGCCCATGTCCGAAGTTTCGCTGGTCCCGATGAGCGAGCGTGCATTCCGCGCGTTCCTGCATGCCGCAGTGGAAAATTACGCGGAAGAAAATGTCTCCGCCGGGCGCTGGCTCGCCGAAGGCGCGCTGGAACGTTCGCAGGCCGCCTTTGCGCAGCTGTTGCCGCAGGGTACGGCGACGCCGGATCACCATCTATTCGAGATCGTGGCGGGCGATGCCGGCGTGGTGGGTTCGCTGTGGTACGGCGTATACACCGAGGGCGAACAGCGGCAGGTGCATGTGTATGACGTGCGTGTGCATCCGGCGCATCGCCGCCGTGGTCATGCGGCGGCGGCGTTCGCGGCGATGGAAGCGCAGGTGCGCGCGCTGGGCATCGACCGGATTGGCCTGCATGTGTTTGCCCACAACGCGGGCGCGCAGGCGTTGTATGCGCGGCTGGGGTATCTGGTGACCAGCTTGAATATGATCAAGGTGCTGGGCAGTTGATGATTCTTGGGCTGGCGCTATCTGGAAGCAGATGTTGCATCTGGCCGAAGCAGGGGATAGGCGAAATTTTCCCCGAACAGGATGTCGTATTGCACAGCGCGATATTGTTGCATCAGGTCGTCCGAAGACTCCGTGGAGGTATAGTCGCCAGGTCGGGCCACAATGGGATGGCTGGTCTGAAGCTCGAGCAAGAGTCGATCCATGGAGTTCAGCGGCAGGCCAACCGAACGTTTAATCCAGGTCCCAAGATAAATCGGACTGAACTGTTCCTGTGGTAACAGCGCGGGTGCTCCATTGGTCCATGCAACCACCGGTAAAGTATGCATCTTGCGTTTGTCCTCGGGAGTCCAATGCGTGGGGTCCTGAGAGCTGATGAAACCGCTCTGATGGTAGACAAGGAAGTCGTCGCCCAGGAATGGCAGGTGGTCACCGAACATTACTAGCAGGGTCGGGCGACCGGAATTCCGGATGTGTCGAACCAGTTGGTTGAAGCCCGTCACCGCGTCGCGTACGCCTGTAGCATATGTGCTGAGCAGATCGACGGCTTCCGGATTCAGTCGTCCTTTCGGTTTTATATTGATGCGCGGTTTGTCCGCATAGCGATGGGAACCATCAAGGTAAGGGCCATGATTCTGCATGCTTACGGCGAAAATGAACTTCGGTGTGTCTCCCTTGTCAAGTTCGTCCGCTATGAAGCGGGACAGCACCGTGTCTTTCACGAATCCCGAACTGGCGCCCTCGAATGAAGCGTTGTCCGTAGACTCGAAGCGCGAGAAACCGAAACGGGGATATGCTTTGTCCCGATTCCAGAAATGGCTGCTATAGGGGTGGATGGCAATCGTTTCGTATCCAAGTGCGTTGAAGTCTGACGCCAGTGTCGGGATAGGGCGGTTGACGTATTGTGCGTACGGAATACTTCCGACAGGCAGATTTGCATTGGACAGCCGGGTGATGAACTCGAACTCTGTGTTGGCGGTATAACCTCCAAAAATGGGAGAGAACAAGTTGCTGCGTGACCCACTCTCAAGCTCGGAGAGCAAGGCATCTGAAAATCCAACACCCGGCAGCAGGGTCGGATCCCACCACGCCTCATTCATGATAACGATGATATCGGGTCGTCCTGATGGCGAAGCTGGCGCGCTGCTCTGGCTTGAAAGCACCCGCCGTATCGCGTCCTCGTTGTATTCAGCAGGTGGAAGGATGAGCGCGGTACTAGCGTTCATCAGCAAACTGAGCAACTGTCCGTTGGCGCGTGTGTTGGCCTCGGGGTCCCAGTTGAAATTGGAAATGCCCAAATGATCCAGCCCAGTCGCCACGGCACTGCCGCGGAAACGGGCATTCTTGAAGTTGTAGTCGGGAAGCGCCGCCAGCATAAGGAAAGATGCGGCGCAGATGGCATGAACAGCCATGCCGGCGGGAGGTGGAAAAGATTTGCGAAATAAATGACGGCGTGCGAGCCATAGTAGCCAGCCACATGCCATGATCAGGACCAAGAAAACCCAGAACGCACCAGTGCCCCAGAGAATTTCGACAACGCCGCGATATTGGCCCGACAACAGGAAATCGCTCGAGTTAATCGAACTGCCAAGTTTTTCGAATTTGATGTGATTGGCAATGGAATAAAGCAGGAAGGCCAATACTCCGGAACCGATGGCAGCGGGAAGCGAAAACAACAATCGCGTACCAGCAATTAACAGGCTCAAATAGCATGCGGAAACAATACTGGGGGTAAGGGTGGTCCTTAGCCAGTCAAACGTATTTCCTGCTCCCCGGTAGATGATTTCCCCAGCCAGAATGGCGAGCCATGCTGCCAACAGGATAATGGCGGCTTCTTTAAGAAAGCAAAGGATCTGCTTGAATTTTAAGAGCAATGGATGTGCTGGGCTCATGTCTTGACGTGCGGCTCGTATCAGCGAGGTTTCCGACTTCTGGTGTGAATAGTACGCGGTGACCGACCATGGCTGTCAGCCCGGGAAAAGAAAAGCCCCGCATCAGCGGGGCTTTTCTCGACAAACTGCAATCAAATTCACATCACGTTCGGCTCGCTGAAGGCTTCCGGTTCGCCGGCGAAGGCTTCCACCGGGATGCAGCTGCAGAACACGTTCTTGTCGCCATGCACGTTGTCCACGCGCGCCACCGGCGGCCAGTACTTCTGCAGCTTGAGGCTGGGCAGCGGGAAGGCGGCCAGCTCGCGCGGGTAGGCGTGGGTCCATTCGCTGGCGCTGACCTGGGTGGCGGTGTGCGGGGCGTGCTTGAGCGGGTTGTCCTCGCGATCCAGGCGGCCGTCCTCGACCGCGCGGATTTCGTCGCGGATCTGGATCATCGCGTCGATGAAGCGATCCAGTTCGTGCTGCGATTCGCTCTCGGTCGGTTCGACCATCAGCGTGCCGGCCACCGGGAAGCTCAGGGTGGGGGCGTGGAAGCCGAAGTCGATCAGGCGCTTGGCCACGTCCTCGGCGCTGATGCCGGTGGCGTCCTTGAGCGGACGCAGATCCAGGATGCACTCATGCGCGACCAGGCCGTTGCGGCCGGTGTACAGAGTCTCGTAGTGCGGGGCCAGGCGCTTGGCGATGTAGTTGGCGTTGAGCAGCGCCACCTGGGTGGCCTTGCGCAGGCCGGCCGCGCCCATCAGGGTGATGTACATCCAGCTGATCGGCAGGATGCTGGCGCTGCCGAAGCTGGCCGCCGACACCATGCCCACGTCGCCTTCGCCGCCCAGCGTGCGCGGCAGGAACGGTGCCAAGTGCGACTTGACCGCGCACGGGCCCACGCCCGGGCCGCCGCCGCCGTGCGGAATGCAGAAGGTCTTGTGCAGGTTGAGGTGGGAAACGTCCGAACCCCACTTGCCCGGCTTGGCCACGCCGACCAGCGCGTTCATGTTGGCGCCGTCGGTGTACACCTGGCCGCCATGCTGGTGGATGATGTTGCAGATCTCCACCACGTCCTCTTCGAACACGCCGTGGGTGGAGGGGTAGGTCATCATGATCGCGGCCAGGCGATCGCTGTACTTCTCGGCGGCGCGGCGGATGTCCTCGACATCGACGTTGCCGTTGCTGTCGCACTTGGTGACCACCACCTGCATGCCGCACATCTGCGCGCTGGCCGGGTTTGTGCCGTGCGCGGATTCGGGAATCAGGCAGATGTCGCGCTTGGCCTCGCCGCGCGAGCGGTGGTAGGCGCGGATGGCCAGCAGGCCGGCGTACTCGCCCTGCGCGCCGGAGTTGGGCTGCAGGCTGACCGAGTCGTAGCCGGTGCATTCGACCAGCATGGCTTCCAGGCCGTCGATCAGTTCCTTGTAGCCCTGCGCCTGGTCGGCGGGCGCCAGCGGATGCAGGTTGCCGAACTCCGGCCAGGTCACCGGGATCATCTCGGCGGTGGCGTTGAGCTTCATGGTGCAGCTGCCCAGCGGGATCATGGTGCGATCCATCGCCAGATCCTTGTCAGCGAGCGCGCGCATGTAGCGCAGCAGCTCGTGCTCGCTGTGGTGGGTGTTGAACACCGGGTGGGTCAGGAACGCGCTGGTGCGGCGCAGGGCTTCCGGAATCAGCGACGGCGCGGTGGCGTCCAGCGCGTCGATGGTCGGCAGGGAGGCGCCGGGATTGGCGAACACGCTCCACAGCGCTTCCACGTCGGCGCGGGTGGTGGTTTCGTCCAGCGAGATGCACAGCGAGCCGTTGCCGCGCACGCGCAGGTTGATGCGGGCCAGTTTGGCGCGGGCCAGGATCGCCTGGGCGGCGTCGCCGGCGTCGATGCACAGGGTGTCGAACGCACTGGCATGCACGGACGCATGGCCGAGCGAGCGCAGGCCTTCGGCGAGGATGGCGGTCAGGCGGGCCACCCGGCTGGCGATGCGGGTCAGGCCTTCCGGACCGTGGTAGACCGCGTACATCGAGGCCATCACCGCCAGCAGCACCTGCGCGGTGCAGATGTTGGAGGTGGCCTTCTCGCGGCGGATGTGCTGCTCGCGGGTCTGCAGGGTCAGGCGGTAGGCGGGATTGCCGTCGGCGTCCACCGACACGCCGATCAGGCGGCCAGGCATGGAGCGCTTGTAGGCGTCGCGGCAGGCCATGAAGGCCGCGTGCGGGCCGCCGAAGCCGAACGGCACGCCGAAGCGCTGGGTGTTGCCGACCACGATGTCGGCGCCCATTTCGCCCGGGGTCTTGAGCAGGGTCAGCGCCAGCAGATCGGTGGCCATGACGAACAGCGCCTGGTGGCCATGGATGATCTCCGCGTCGCGGCCCCATTCCTCCAGCCAGCCGCTGGAGGCAGGGTACTGCACCAGCACGCCGAAGTAGTCGCCGGCGGCCAGCTTTTCATGGAACGCGTCGGTCGACCGCACGATCTCGACGGTCAGGCCGAGCGGTTCGGCGCGGGTCTGCAGCACTTCGATCGTCTGCGGATGGGTATCGCCGGCGACCAGGAACACGTTGGATTTGGACTTGGCCGAGCGCTTGGCCAGGGTCATCGCCTCGGCGGCGGCGGTGGCTTCGTCCAGCAGCGAGGCGCTGGCGATTTCCATGCCGGTCAGGTCGGTGATCATGGTCTGGAAGTTGATCAGCGCTTCCATGCGGCCCTGCGAGATTTCCGCCTGGTACGGGGTGTAGGCGGTGTACCAGGCCGGGTTCTCCAGGATGTTGCGCAGGATCACCTTGGGGGTGTGGGTGCCGTAGTAGCCCTGGCCGATGAAGCTCCTGAACACCTGGTTCTTGTCGGCGACGGCGCGGATCTTGGCCAGCGCTTCCTCTTCGGTCATCGCGGCGGGCAGGGCCAGCGGCGCGGCGGACTTGATGTTGGCCGGGACGATGGCGTCGGTCATCGCCTCCAGCGAGTCGTGGCCGACCACGCGCAGCATGTGCGCGATTTCGGCATCGTTGGGACCGATGTGGCGGGCGATGAAAGCGTCGTGGTGCTCGAGATCGCGAAGCGAGGACGGAGTCTGGGACATGGGCAGGGGCATCCGGAAAAGGCATGAAGCCGGGCGTGCGAAGTGCGCACGTGGGTGCCCCTCTGTCCTTTTGCCTGAGAGTTTGGAAGCGCCGCGGACGAGGTCGCGGGGTGCTTCGTGCCCCTTCGGCGCCGGCGCGTGGCCGATCTCTCCAGAGTGTTTGCAGCGGCGGTGGTATCGGGCCTGAGCGATTACGGGCGTTTGCGCCTTCGGCAGCGGGTTTCCCCGCTTCTCCCACCTGGTCTTGCGGCGCGGATTATAGCCTGCGGCCGCCCGCACCGTCCCGGTTGGCCTTACCATGTCCGGCTCCCCGCGCCGGCATCCCTGTTCATGAATGCGCCCCCCTTCCGACTGCTGCGCCTGGACCACGTGGTCCTGCGTGTCCGCGACCTGGCGGCCATGCGCGCCTTCTATTGCGGGGTGCTGGGCTGCGCCGTGGAGCGGGACCGGCCGGAGCTGGGCCTGCTGCAACTGCGGGCCGGGGAGTCGCTGATCGACCTGGTCCCGGTGGACGGCAAGCTGGGCCGGCTGGGCGGGGCCGCGCCGGGCGCCGGCGGCCGCAATGTCGATCATCTGTGCCTGCGGGTGGAACCCTTCGATCGCGAGGCGCTGGCGGCCTACCTGCAGGCGGCCGGGGCGAACCTGGGCGAGTTCGGCGAGCGCTATGGTGCCGACGGCATGGGGCCGTCCCAGTACCTGGAGGATCCGGAAGGCAACACGGTCGAGCTGAAGGGGCCGCCGACCTCGCCACCGGTGGATCCGTCCGCCGCCGCCGGGAGCGCGCCATGACCGGCGTCCGCAAGCTGCCGTCCAACCGCCGCCTGGCCCTGTTGCTGGGCGGGCTGGCGATGTTCGGCCCGTTCTCCATCGACACCATCTTCCCCGCGTTCAATGCGATGGGTTCGCAGCTGGGCGTGGACAAGCTGGCGATGCAGCAGGTGATCAGCGTGTACCTGCTGACCTATGCGCTGATGAGCCTGGTGCATGGTCCGCTGTCGGACGCGTTCGGCCGGCGCAAGGTGATCCTGGGCGGCCTGTTCGTGTTCCTGCTGGCCTCGATCGGCTGCGCGCTGTCGCAGGACATGGCCACGCTGCTGCTGTTCCGCGCGTTGCAGGGATTCTCCGCCGGCGTGGGCTTCATCGTCGGCCGCGCGGTGATCCGCGACGTGCTGCACGGCGACGACGCGCAGCGGCTGATGAGCCAGGTGTCGATGATTTTCGGCATCGCCCCGGCGATCGCGCCGATCATCGGCGGCTGGATCCTGGGCTGGAGCGCGTGGCCGGTGATCTTCTGGTTCCTGGCCGGCTTCTCGCTGCTGTTGCTGCTGACGGTGGGCGTGTGGTTGCCGGAGACGCATCCGCCGGAAGTGCGGGTGAAGGTCTCGCCGAAGCACCTGCTGCGCGATTACTTCGCCATCGCCCTGAATCCGCGCTTCCAGCGGCTGGCGCTGGCCGGCTCGCTGAGTTTCGGCGGCATCTTCCTGTACATCGCCTCGGCGCCCATTTTCGTGATGGATCGGCTGGGCCTGAACGAGCAGCAGTTCGCCTGGCTGTTCCTGCCCACCATCGGCGGCATGACCCTGGGCGCGTTCGTGTCCGGGCGCGCGGCCGGACGCATCAGCGGCACCCGGTTGACCCGCATCGGCTTCGCCTGCATGGGCGTGTCGACGATCGCCAACATCGCCTACAACGCGTGGGCCGGCGACGCCATCGGCATTCCGTGGGCGGTGTTGCCGATGTGCCTGTCCGCGTTCGGCGTGGCGCTGATCTTCCCGATCCTCACCCTGGCCATCCTCGACATGTATCCGCGCCAGCGTGGCGCGGCCTCGTCGCTGCAGGCCTTCAGCAACCTGCTGATCAACACCATCATCGCCGGCGTGATCTCGGCGCTGCTGAGCCGTCATGGCCTGTGGCTGGCGCTGGGCGCGGGCGTGCTCACGCTGGGCGGTTGGGTGATGTGGCGTTGGGAAGCCCATGTGAGCAAGCGCGCCGAGGCCTGCCCGAAGGAACCCGCGGCGCTGGAACCCACCGATCAAATCTGAGCTTCAATCAAGGAATCCCCGATGTCCACGAATTCAAAGGCCCGCCGCGACGCCAAGAAGCGCAAGGTGATCAAGGCGCGCAACCTGGCCCGCGCGAACGCGCCGGCGATCGAGCCGCATGCCGAACTGCGCAATCCGCAGGGTGATCTGCTGGCCGGTATCGTGCGCCAGGCCGGCGTGTGGGTGCTGGGCATGGACGGCCGCATCGCCGGCAGTTCCGACAGCGCCGCCGAAGTGCTGGCGATGATCAAGCGCGCCGCCGCGTTGCACGAGGCCAACGGCCAGCCGGTGCGCCTGGTCTATTCGGACGAACTGCGCGACACCGCGGTCATCGAAGCCGCGGCGCAGGGCATGAGCCTGGAAGATTTCGAGAAGAAGCTGGAAGCGGACATGCGCGCCGGCGGCGAAGAGGCCGATGCCGAAGCGGACGCGGCGCCCACCCAGCATTGAAGGATGTCCCCGCAGGAGCGACGTCAGTCGCGACCGGGACGCTCGGGATGCTTCATCGCGACTGACGTCGCTCCCACAGGCGGCGGGGCGCGGCGAGCGTTGCCGTCAGCAGCAGCGCCGGCAGGCCGATCCAGCGGGCCTCGGACAGCAGTACCTCCACGCCGCGCGCGCTGAAGAAGCGGTGTGCGAACGGCGATACTTCGATGACCTGCCACGGTGCGAAGAAACGCTGCTCCGACCACGGCCACAGCAGGGCTACGCCCAGGCCACCGTTGGTCAGCATGTCCAGCAGGGGATGGGACAGGGCGGACAGGCCGACGAAGAGGAAGGCGCCCATCGCCGTCGTGCGCAGCGACCGCCGGAACAGCGCGGCCAATGCGCCCATGACCAGCGCGAACACGATGGAATGGCTGGCGCCGCGATGGCCCAGCGCATCGGCATAGGCGATGCCGAACTTGAACGCGACCACATCCGCATCCGGCAGCATCGCCGCCATCGCGCCGGCCAGCAGCAAGCGCGGTGGAATGCGCCGGCGACCGAGGCCAAGACCGATCGCGGCGGGCACCAGGGCATGGGCGAAGACGGTGGGCATGCGTGATTCCATCAAGGCGGGGCGCCAGCATCGCCGCCGTCCTTGAAGTGACGGTGAAGCAGGGCGGTGGAGGTCGAAATCCTGTCGCGTGATCCGGACATCGCGAACAGGCCATGGGGAGCGCGCGCCGAATCGGCATCCGTCCGGCCGCGCCAGCCGAGTCTGGAATGCCTGGGGCCTGCCCGCAGGCGACGCACTTTCGCCACAACACGGCGTTATCCGACCGCGCAACGAACAAGGCCGGCTTGCGCCGGCCCTGTCCAGTTCCCGCAAGGGGAGGTCAGCCCTTCTTTTTAGCCGGTTCCGCCGGCGCCACGGGTGCGGCCGCGGTGGTCGCGGCCGGCGGTGCCTGCCAACCGCAGGTCTGGCCTTCGTTCTGCTGCTTCAGCCATTCCTGCAGCGGCGCGAAGTATTCCAGCACCGCGCTGGCGTCCATCTTCTCGGTGCCGGTGAGTTCCTTCAGCGTGGCCTGCCACGGCTGGCTGGCGCCCTTTTCCAGCATTGCCCAGAAGCGCTGGCCGGCGACCTTGTTGCCATAGAAGCTGCAGTTGTACAGCGGGCCCTTGTAGCCGGCGGCGTCGCACAGGCCCTTGTAGAACTGGAACTGCAGGATGTGCGAGAGGAAGTAGCGCGTGTACGGCGTGTTGCCCGGCACGTGGTACTTGGCGCCCGGATCGAAGAAGTCCTCGCCGCGCGCGCTCACCGGCGCCACGCCCTGGTAACGCGCCTTCAGATCCCACCAGGCCCGGTTGTAGTCGGCCGGCTTGATCGAACCGTCGAACACGCCCCAGCGCCAGCGATCGATCATCAGGCCGAACGGCATGAAGGAGACCTTGGCGAGGGCCATGCGCATCTGCGCGTTGATCAGCGCGTCGTGGCTCTGCTGCTGATCGCCGACCAGGCCGATGGACTTGAGGTAATCCGGCGTCATCGCCAGCACGATGGTGTCGCCGATGGCCTCGTGGAAGCCGTCATGCGCGCCGTTCTGGAACAGCGGCGGCAGCTTGTTGTAGGCCAGGTAGTAATAGACGTGGCCCAGCTCGTGGTAGATGGTGGTGAAATCTTCCTCGTTGGGCTTGATGCACATCTTGGTGCGCACGTCCGGACCGCCGCCGGGTTCGCCGCCCATGTTCATGTCCCAGGCGCTGGCGTGGCAGACCACGTCGCGGTCCAGCGGTTTGATGAACTGGGTCTTGGACCAGTAGCTCTCAGGCAGCTTGGGCATGCCCAGCGACACGTAGAAATCCTGCGCGCGTTCGGTCATCTGCCTGGCCACCGCCAGCTGCGCGGCGCGTTCGGCCTGGAACTGCTGTTCGGTCGTCGGCGCCGGGCCGGCCTTGCCCAGTTCCTTGACGAAGTCGGCCTGGTACTGCGCCTTCAGCGCCTCGCTGATGTCCAGGCTGCCGGCGTTCTTGTACGGCTGCAGCATGTCCCACAGGTTGCCCCAGTCCTGCTGCCACATGTTGCCGGTCAGGTGCGCCGGCAGCATGCCGTTGACCTGGCCCTTCTCCACGCCATAGGTGGCCTGCAGCTTGGTGCGGGTGTAGCAGTGCAGCTGTTCGTACAGCGGCTTGACCTGGCCCCACAGGCGATCGGTCTCGGCGGCGATTTCCGCCGGGGTCATGTCGTAGCCGCTGCGCCACATTTCGCCGGCGTCGGCGTAACCCAGTTCCTTGGCGCCTTCATTGACCAGTTCGGCGAAGCGGGTGTAGTCCTTGCGCATCGGCTGGGCGATGGTGTGCCAGCCCTGCCAGGCATCCAGTTGCGCGTCGTAGTCGCGGCTGCTGCGCAGCACGTCTTCCAGTTGGCCCAGATCGCGGCACTTTTTGGCGTCGCCTTCGCCCGTGCAGTACTTGCCCGCGCCGTACATGCCACCCATCTTGGACGCCAGCTTGGTGAGTTCCTCCAGCTTGGCCGGATCCTTCGGCGCGGGCATGGCGGTGGACAGCTTGAGCAACTGGATGGCGCGCGCGGTTTCCGGCGACATCTGCTGGCCCTCGAACTTCCTGGCCTGCTCGATCCACACGTTCAGCTGCGCCAGGTAGCGCTCGTTGTATTTGGCTTCCAGCAACTGGCTGTCGTCGTTGATGTAGGTGTTGGACAACCACTGCGAGGCGGTGATTTCCGGATACATCTTGCGCAGTTCCTGGTTCACCCGGGCGATGAACTGATCCGCGGTCTCGCCCTTGGGGGCGGCGGCCGGCGCGGCGGCGTCCTGGGCGTCGTCCTTGTTGCAGGCGGACAGGGCCAGCACGCTGGCGCCGATGGCGAGTGCGAGCAGGAGATGGCGTTGCTTCACGGGATGTCCTTCAGGGGTGCGGCGGGCGCAGGAACCCGGAAGGCTAGTGCGGCGGCGGTGCGTCCGCAAGGGCGGCGCGGATGCGCTGGCGCAGCCGTTCGGCCCGGCGCCGGATCTTGCGGTGCATCAAGCGTCGCGACCAGCGCGAGAACGGCAGGATTTCCTTGCTGCTCAGGGTGGACTTGGCATCCACGCAGACCAGCCGGGGTTCCGCGCCGGCGCCGGTGACGACGAAGTTGCCGGCATTCAGATCGAACAGAGGCACGTCGTGGGCCAGCAGTTCCCGTTCGATCGCATCGACCGCGGTGCATAGCGAGGCCGGGGTATGCGGGCTGCCGTCGAACAGATGTGCGTACAGGCTGCGCGCGGGCCCGCCGTCGGCATCGCGGATCAGCGCGCAGCGCAGCGCCGGTCCCCAGCGCGTGTCAACGATGCCCCGGCAGGGCGCCAGCCAGGCGTCGAGCCGCTCGCCAATCCGGGCATGCAGGCGTTGCCATGCACGCAGTTCGGTGGCGTTCTCGCCCAGCGCGGGCAGGTGCCGCGCCAGCAGGCGGCGCAGGCGCGCGCGCGTTCCCGCACGGGTGCGTTCAACGGCCGCGAGTTCGAACTTGAGGCAATGCCCGGCGTCGTCCGGGTCCGCCGCGCACAGGCGATTGGCGCCGCGCGCCAGCACCGTCAGGCCGTCCCAATGCGCGCCCAGCGGCGGGTAGGGCGCGTGCGGTGTGGCGGGCATGTCAGGCCGCGTGCCGCTGTCCGAAGCGGGGCACCAGCAGATCCCGCTCGCCCAGCCAACTGCGCGCGTCCTCGGCGTCGCCTTCGAACCAGTCGCGGGTGGTGCCCAGCCGGAACGAATAGCCCCAGGCGTCCATGTCCGCCATCAGGCGCCCGCGTCCGACGCCGGCAATGCCGTCGGCCAGCAGGATCTGCAGGTAGCAGGTGGCGTCTTCCTCGATGTCCGAATCGGTGGCGTCGGTGTGCACCGCCGCGCGTCGCTCCGGGGTCAGCACGATCAGGTGGCAGGCCTCGTGCAGCATCGAATGCAGCGGCGTGTCGCCGCGCACATAGACGTTGTCGGCGATCACGCCGGCTTCCGGTTCGCCCCAGAAGCTGCCGGGAATCTTCTCGCCGTCGGCCACGTGATGCAGGCGCAGCCCGTAGCAGGCCAGCAGTTCCGCCAGATCGGCGAACACGCGATCACGCACGCGCAGGACTTCGGGTTCGGCGGAGGGCGGGGCGGGGGCGTTCATGGTTTTTTCTTGCGCAGCTGCTTGATGTAATCCAGCTCGCCCAAGGCGACCTGGTTCTCGGGTTCGATTTTCAGCGAATCGCGGAAATGACGTTCGGCTTCGTCCAGCCGGTCCAGTTCGATCAGGGCATAGCCGGCACCCCGCAACGCGCGTGCGCGTACGCCCTCGCGCAGTGATTCCGGGGTGAACTGCGCATGCTCCAGTGCCGCCTGGTTGCTGGCCAGCATCTTGTCCCACTCGCGGCTGGCGCGGTACACATAACCGCGTTCGGTCAGGAACTGCGAGTTGGCCGGCGAGAGCTCCAGGGCCCGGTCCAGCGCCGTGGCGGCCTCGTCGAAGCGGTTCAGTTCGATGAGTGCGTAGGCCTTGCCGTAGTAGCCTTGGGCCCAGGTCGGCCCCAGCGCCACGGCATCGCCGCGCCCCTCGCCGCGGTCGTGTTCGGCGGCCACCCCCAACAGGTACATCAGGGTCTCGGCGGAGTCGCGGGAGCTGAAGTAGATCTTGCCGTCGCCCGCGTAGCGCGCTTCGTAGGCCTGGATGACCGGATCGAACGCCTCCCGGATGGCGGCTTCGGGCTGGCCTTTTTTCAGCAGTTCATCGCCCAGACCGATGCGCTTGTCCTGCTCGGCCTGCCAGGGATCGGCCTGGGTGCCGGTGGAGGCTTCCGGCGCCGGGGAATCCGGAGCCGGCGCAGCGGACTGGGCCATCGCGGTCGTGGCCCACAACGCGGTGACCATGATCAAGCCACGCCGGCAACGGCAAAACGATTGGGCATCCACGTCGGAAATCCTGGCGGTGAAGGTTTGCCGACTATGGCATGAGCCGGCCCGGCGCGGGCCGGCTCGGGACGAGGCCCCAGGTCAGCCCTGGCCTTCCGGCAGGGCGACCGAGATGTCGAGCACGTCGTGTTCGCCGTCCTTGATCAGGTCGACCTTGACCGCCTCGGCGTCCACGTTGACGTACTTCTTGATCACCTCCAGCAACTCGCGGCGCAGCAGCGGCAGGTAATCCGGACCGCCGCGCGAGGAACGTTCCTGCGCGATGATGATCTGCAGGCGGTTCTTGGCGGTTTCGGCGGTGTTCTTCTTGGTACGCAGGAAATCGAACAGACCCATGCCTTAACCTCCGAACAGCTTGCTGAAGAAGCCCTTCTTCTCCAGGGTGATGAAACGCAGCGGGCGCTCCTCGCCCAGCAGGCGGGCGACCGTGTCGTCGTAGGCCTGGCCGGCCGGCGATTCCAGATCCAGGATCACCGGCTCGCCCTTGTTGGAGGCGTTGAGCACGTCGCCGGACTCGGGAATCACGCCCAGGGTCTTCAGGCCCAGCACTTCCTCCACGTCCTTGATGCTCAGCATCTCGCCGCCTTCGACGCGCGCGGGGCTGTAGCGGGTCAGCAGCAGGTTGGCCTTCAGCGGCTCGCCGTTCTCGGCGCGGCGGGTCTTGGAATCCAGCAGGCCGAGGATGCGATCGGAGTCGCGCACCGAAGACACTTCCGGATTGACCACCACGATTGCCTGGTCGGCGAAATACATCGCCAGGAACGCGCCCTTCTCGATGCCGGCCGGCGAATCGCAGACCACGTAGTCGAAGCCGTCGTCGCCCAGGTCCTTCAGCACCTTCTCCACGCCTTCCTTGGTCAGCGCGTCCTTGTCGCGCGTCTGCGAGGCGGCCAGGACGTACAGCGTCTCGAAACGCTTGTCCTTGATCAGCGCCTGCTTCAGGGTGGCCTCGCCCTGGGTGACATTGACGAAGTCGTACACCACGCGGCGTTCGCAGCCCATGATCAGGTCGAGGTTGCGCAGGCCGACGTCGAAGTCGATGACCGCGACCTTCTTGCCGCGACGGGCAAGGCCGCAGGCGATGCTGGCGCTGGTGGTGGTCTTGCCGACGCCGCCCTTGCCGGACGTGACTACGATGATTTCAGCCAATGGTGTTCTCCTTGGTCGTTCTTCTAGTGAGGTAGGGCCGCGTCAGTCCTGGGCGGCGATCTTGAGTTGGTCCTGGTCCAGCCAGATCTGCACGGCCTTGCCGCGCAGTTCCTTGGGTACTTCCTCCATCACCTTGTAGTGGCCGGCGATGGCGACCAGTTCGGCATGGAATTCGCGGCAGAAAATCCGCGCGTCGGTATTGCCTTGCGCGCCGGCCAGGGCACGGCCGCGCAGGGCGCCATAAATGTGGATGGAACCGTCGGCGATGACTTCGGCGCCGGCGCCGACGGTGTTGAGCACGGTCAGGTCGCGATTCTCCGCGTACAGCTGCTGGCCCGAGCGCACCGGGGTCTTCTGCATCAGGCCCGGCTTGCCTGCGTTGGCCGCCGCCTTGGCCGCGGCGGCGGGCTTGGGCGCGGGCGCCGGTTCCGGGGCGGGCGCCGGGCGCGCGGGGGCGGGCGGGGCCGCGTCCACGCGCTCGTACTGGGCACGGAACTTGGCCAGCAGGGGCAGGCCGAGCTGTTCGGCCAGTTGTTCGATCTCGCGGGTGCCGTAGGCCAGCGCCACCGGGATGACGCCGGCGCCGCGCAGGCCGTCGATGAGCGCACGCGCGCTGTCCACGTCCGGGGTGCGGATCAGGCCGCCGAAATCGACGATGACCGCGGCGCGGCCGAACAGCTTGGGTGCGCGCTCGACCCGCTCGCGCATCTCGCGCACCAGTTGTTCGACATCCAGGGTGCGGACCCGCAGGTTGGCGATGCCGACCTGGCCGATCTTCAGTTCGCCGGCCTGTTCGTAATCAAGGTTCGCTGAGGTCACGCTCATGTCCCGGTCGGCCGTTCGGCGCGCGCCGCGGCGAGCATGCGGGTACGGGCCCAGGGCAGGTCGGGCAGGGCGTCGCCGTAGGTTTCCTGCACCCACGGGTAGCTGCACAGTTCCTTCATCAGCATGCTGGCGCGCACGTCGACGTCGGCCATCAGGTTCTGGCCGACCTCGCGGAAACCGAAGCTGCCATGGAACAGCAGCGCCGGGTCGGCGCCGTGATCCAGGAACACCTCGCAGGCCAGCTGCGGGTAGCGCAGCTCGGCGTAGCTCTGCACGTCCGCGTAGAACGCGCGGCCGACACCGCCGCCACGACGGCGGCTGGCGACCACGATGCGGTCGATGTAGAAGAACTGCGGATAGCGCTCGCGGAACCAGGCGAAGTTGCTGCTGTCATGCTCGGCCGGGGAGCCGAAGCCGACCAGGAAACCGGCCAGGTTGCCGTCGCGTTCGGCGACGCGGAAGTATTCGGCCTGCTCGTAGAAGCGGTGAAGCTTGGCCGAATCCAGCGGCAGAATCGCCAGTCCGGCATTGTTGTTCAGGGCTAGGACGGAATCCAGCTCGTGCTCGCGCACGTCGCGGATGACAATCGACATTACTCAACTCCGGGCGGGAGGTCTTGCAGAAGGCTTTCGTTCGGGGCGGGCCGCGCGGCGCGGCCGACGGCGGATTATCGCATTTGTGGCGGGAGGGTGGCAGCTTCCGGGTAAGCGGTCCGTGAACCGGCCGGGGTGGAGCCGGGGGGCCGGCAGCATGACTTTCGTTGGGCGGCCGAAGTCGATGATTGCCCCTAAACTGCGTCCATGTTGGGACGACTCAGCCATACCCGCCTGCTGCGCGCCACCGGCCTGTACACCTGGGCCCTGGTCGGCATTCCGATCGTCCTGAACGTGTGGTTCCTGCCACCGTCCAGCGGCGCGGACGGCAAGGGCGTGGACATCCCGCTGACCGCGCTGGCCTATTTCACCTTCGGCGCCTGCTACTGGTTCGCCACCCGTTCGCTGGGGGCCCGTGGCGGCCGGGTGTCGCAGGCCTGGAACATCCCGCTGGCGCTGGTGCTGACCCTGGCCGCGGTGGCGGTGGGGGTGTACAGCCGGACCGGCCTGAGCGCGATGCTGATGGTAATCGTGGCCGGGGTGCTGCCCTGGCTGCTGAACCTGCGGGTGGCCATCGCCTGGCTGCTGCTGGGGCATGCGCCGCTGGTGTGGTCGTTCATGGCCCTGGAGGACTTCAACTTCTGGGAGGCCCTGTTCCAGTCGGCCTTCTACGTGGGTTTCGCCGCCTTCGTCCTGATCACCGCCTACGTGGCCCGCCAGCAGGCCGAGGCCCGCGAGGAGCAGCGCCGCCTGAACGCGGAACTGCGCGCCACCCGGGTGCTGCTGGCCGAGAGCGCGCGGGTCAACGAACGCACCCGCATCTCCCGCGAACTGCACGATCTGCTGGGCCATCACCTGACCGCGCTCAGCCTGAACCTGGAAGTGGCCGGGCACATGACCGAGGGCAAGGCCCAGGAACACGTGCGCCAGGCCCATACCCTGGCCCGGTTGCTGCTCACCGACGTGCGCGAGGCGGTCAGCCAGCTCCGCGACAGCGGCGCCATCGACCTGGGCGCGGCGCTGCTGCCGCTGGCCGAAAAGGTGCCGGCGCTGGCCATCCACATGGACATCGAGGAGCCGCTGACCCTGGATGATCCCCAGCGGGCGCACGTATTGCTGCGTTGCACCCAGGAAATCATCACCAATGCGGTCCGCCACGCCGGTGCCCGCAACCTGTGGGTGCATTGCCGCCGCGAGGCCGGCTGCATCCTCATCGACGCCCGCGACGATGGCGGTGGCGCCGACGCGGTGGTCTCCGGCAACGGCCTGCGCGGCATGGCCGAGCGGCTGGCCCAGTACGGGGGCGCATTGAACGTCGAAACCCAGCCCGGCAAGGGCTTCTGCCTGCATATCCGGCTGCCCGCGGCCGAGAGCACCGGGGTACTCCCGCTGCGTGCCGACCCCGAAACCGAACCGCTGTCCGAGACAGCCCCTGGAGGTAACCTGTGATCCGTGTCTGCCTGGTCGATGACCAAACCCTGGTGCGCCAGGGCATCCGCTCGCTGCTGGCGCTCGACGACGGCATCGAGGTCGTCGCCGAAGCGGCCGACGGCAAGCAGGCCGTGGAGATGATTCCCCAGATCAAGCCGGACGTGGTCCTGATGGACATGCGCATGCCGGTGATGTCGGGCCTGGAGGCGCTGCAGGCGCTGGCCCGGTCGGGGCAACTGCCGCCGGCCATCATCCTGACCACCTTCGACGACGATCAACTGGTGCTGGCGGGGTTGAAGGCCGGCGCCAAGGGCTACCTGCTGAAGGACGTGTCGCTGGAACAGCTGGTCGGCGCCATCCGCACGGTGGCCGATGGCGGATCGCTGGTGCAGCCGGCGGTGACCCAGCGCCTGCTGTCCGGACTGGAGCATATGCGCAATGATTTCGTCAGCCTGGATCGCCCGGATCCGCTGACCGATCGCGAGACCGAAATCCTGCGCCTGATGGCCAGTGGTTTCTCCAACAAGGAGATCGCCAATTCGCTGGGCGTGGCCGAGGGGACGATCAAGAACCACGTCTCCAACATCCTCTCCAAGCTCGGCGTGCGCGACCGCACCCGCGCGGTCCTGAAGGCGTTCGAGCTGCAACTGGTCTGAAAACGGGCGACGGCCGGGCGCCGTGCCCGGCCGGGATGCGCCCGCCGATACAGGCATTCGCATGGCGCCGGCCCCGCTGGCCCGCGCCCGGAGGGGGATTTCCGGCGTCGAAGCCCCGTGAAGGGCGCGTGTTTCCGGACCCGTGAAACGAGGGCGCGATCCGGCCCGGAAGAGGCTGCGCGGAACCCGCCAAGCCTGTTAGGATGCGCGGTGCACATTTTCAATGGCCGAGGCACCGGCCCCCGGAGACTCCCTGAATGACCCGTTTGATCGAGTTCCTGATTGCACTGGCGCTGGTTCTGGCGCTGTTTTTGGTAATCGGCCTGGTGCTGCCTTCCAAGCGCCAGCTTGAGGAAAGCGCCGAGACCAACCGCCGCATGACCATCGTGTTCGACACGCTGAACAACGTGCGCCGTCTCAAGGACTGGAGTCCGCTGCTGCCCAAGGCGGCCAATGAACTTTCCTATTCCGGTGGCGATGAAGGCCACGCCGGCGTCGGCGCGCGCGTCGACTTCGATTCCAAGGGCCAGTGGGGCAAGGGCAGCTGGGAAATCACCGCCAGCGAGCGCCCGGCGCCGAACGGCGGCACCGGCAAGATCGTCTACGCGATCACCGACCAGAAGCTGGGTACGGACAAGGTCACCACGTTCGACCTGGAACCGACCGGCAAGAACAACCGCAACGTCAAGATCACCCAGTCCTATGAAGTCACCTATGGCTGGAACCTGATCGGCCGCTACGCCGGCATGTATGTCAGCCGCCACGTCGGCGACGCGGTCAAGGCCGGCCTGTCCAAGCTGACCAACATGCTCGCCACGGTGCCGAACTTCGACTACCGCACCGAAGGCAGCAAGCTGACCGGCCTGAAGCTCGTCGAGCTGCCCGCCGAGGACCTGCTGGTCGTCAACGCCGGCAACATCGATCGCAGCAACGACGCCATCAAGGCCTCGATCAAGGCCAACCAGGAATGGATCAAGCGGGTGATGGACGCCAACGGCCTGGAAGCTGCCGGCCCGGTCCGCATCATCACCACCGATTTCGGCGCCGAGAAGTACGCGTTCGACGTGGCCGTGCCGGTCCGCAAGGCGGGCACCGGTCCGAAGACCCCGGGCGCCGACGCCAAGGACAAGGACGGCAACCCGATTCCGGTCCCGGTCCCGGCCACCTCGACCCCGGTCGCTTCCACGGGTGATCTGAAGGTCACCATCCCGTCCGGCGCGCCGGTCGAGCACGTGGTCACCAAGGCCCACCGTTCCGCGTTCGCCAACTACACCGGCTTCATGGCCGAACTGGATGCCAGCCGCAGCGCCCTGCGCGCCTGGGCTGTCACCAACGGTTACGAAGTGGTCGACCGTCCGTACGAGTCCTGGAAGAGCGGCGTGGACAACTCGTTCACCGAGAACGGCCAGTTCGACATCTACTGGGCCATCAAGTAATCCGCTTCGGGATTCCTGCCTTGTCCGTGCAAGGTCCCATGCGTGAACCCGACAACGCGCCGCCCACAGCGGCGCGTTGTTTTTTTGTGCGACCGTTTTTCCACGACGGACAGGCGCTCGCCGGCACCCGCAGGACGCCACGCTGATGCACTACGACCGACGCCAACGCAAACCCTCCGTCTTCGCCCTCTGCGGCGGCCTGCTGGCCGGCGCCTCGGTGGGCCTGTCCGCCTATGCCGCCCATGCCACCGTCGAAGCGCTGGCGCAGTCGCGACTGGAAACGGCGGCGCTGTTCGCGTTCGGGCACGGCGTCGCGCTGGCCGCGCTGGCGCCGGGGACGACGCGTTGGCTGGGAAAGGCGGGCCTGTTCCTGCTGTTGGCCGGTACCCTGCTGTTCTCCGGCAGCCTGATCGCGGCGGTGTTCGCCGGCCTGTCCACCCAACTGGCGCCGGCCGGCGGCATGGCGCTGATGGCGGGCTGGCTGCTGTGGGCCCTCGACGCCGTGCGCAGGTGAGGCCATGCCCCGTTATTCGCGCGGATTCGATACCGAGGCGGCGTTCGAACACTTGAGCCGGCGCGACCGCAAGCTGGGCACCTGGATGAAGCGGATCGGCTACATCGAACCGCAGCCCAGCTGGCGCAAGCCGTTCGATCCGGTCGATGCGCTCGCCCGCGCGATCCTCTACCAGCAACTCAGCGGCAAGGCGGCGGCGACGATCGTCGGACGGGTGGAAACGGCCATCGGCAGCGCCCGGCTGCATTTCGACACCCTGGGAAAGATTGACGATGCGGCGCTGCGAGCCTGTGGCGTTTCCGGCAACAAGACCCTGGCGCTGCGCGATCTGGCCGCGCGCGAGGCGCGCGGGGAGATTCCCGATCTGCGGCGGATGTCGACGATGAGCGAGGACGCGATCGTCGAGGCGCTGGTGCCGATTCGCGGCATCGGTCGCTGGACCGTGGAGATGATGCTGATGTTCCGGCTCGGCCGCCCCGACGTGCTGCCGGTGGACGATCTTGGCGTGCGCAAGGGCGCGCAGTTCGTCGACCGGCTGGAAACCGCGCCGACGCCGAAGGAACTGGTGGCCCGCGGCGAGCGCTGGGGACCGTACCGGACCTACGCCGCCCAGTACCTGTGGCGCATCGCCGACTTCGGCACCGAGGCCAAGGCGCCGACCAAGCGTTCGCAGGACTAGGGCGGAGCTCGTTCCGCCGATGTTTCCCTCGCTCGAACCACCCGCCGTCGCGGTGGAACGAACGGGCGGCCATGCAGAGCGAAGCCCGCTCCGCTGAACCCCCGGCGCCCAATCCTTGAACGCCGCAGCGGAACGGGCTCCGCGCTACATGTCAGCGCCTGAAACTCATGCGCAGCAACGTGTCGTCGTGACGCACGTAGTGGTGGTACAGCGCGGCCAGCGCATGCAGGCCGATCAGCCAGTAGCCGGCGACGGCGATGCGCTCGTGCCATTCCTTGAGGCTGTCGCCCAGGGTTTCCCGTGCGCCCATCAGGGTCGGCAATGCCCAGCCGCCCAGCGCCGGTGAGGTGCCTTCCGCATTGAGCAGCAGGTAACCCAGCACCGGCGTGACCAGCATCAGGCCATACAGCGCCAGCGCCATCGCGCCGGCGGTCAGCTTCTGCCAGGCCGGCGGCACCGGCGCGATCGGCGGGGCAGGCGACGACACCCGCACCAGCAGGCGCACCAGGGTCAGGCCGAATACGCTGATGCCGAGGAAGAAATGCGCGGTCTTGATCAGCTGGCGCGCATCGCTGCCGCGCGGGAACAGGCCGCGCAGCTCGATGGTGGCATAGACGCCGATCAGCAACAGCAGGGTCAGCCAGTGCAGGGCGACCAGGGACGGACGGTAGCGGGCATGGGTCGAGAACATCGGGGCGGCCATGTCGGGAGTACACGGCGAGTATCGATACCCGGCGCGGGCGGCACATTGATCTCGCTCAAGTCCGCCGCGCTTTCGCCCACGATGAGGGGGCAACGACAATGCAAATCGTTACGCCGAATTGCCTGCCAGCCGGTCTGCCGCGCGTGCCCGCGTCTTCAGGCCACCGCCTGCGCCTGTCGCAGTGACTGCTGGTGCCATTGCATGCGTGACAGTCGGTTCACGATCACCAGGAACACCAGGCACAGCACGATATTCACGGCTTCCACCACGACTGATATCTGGTTCGCCAGCATCCCTTCGGAGATGATCTCAGCCCTGAAAGTGAGTCGGGCGGACACGTTGCTGAGAATGTTGCTCGACAGCCAAAGACACCACCAGAGCGGTAGCCAGAAAGGAATGGGGACGAGCCGCATGCGCGCGGGATCGTCGCTTGCGCGCCAGATTTCCTTCATCGCCTGGTAGGGTTTCCAGAGCGTGGCTATGGGAATGAAATACCAACCCACGGCCCAGCCCGGGGTGTACTCCATGTGCTGTGCGCCCGCGAAATAGCGCGCATTCCAGGCCATTCGATATATCCACATCGCAACGACCACGAAGGCGCCAAATACCGCGACAAACTGGACCGCGCCAAGCAACATGATGGGGATGAGCATCTGATCATAGATGTCGTCCAGGCTGTCCGTGGCCGAATACTCTCCCATCAGCGAAATCTCGTGGAGTGCTAGCGCGCTCGCGCAGAGGGAGGTGAATATGCCGAGTCCCAGGAAAATCCGGGCGGCGAGCGTCAGTAGCGCAGGATTCTTGAAGTAGGAAACGCCGAGCGGTGCCGCCGCCCCGGCGCTGGCCGCCGACGCCTGATACGGATTGTCCATGTCATTCCCCGAACGATGCCGATCACGTTACGCAGGAAGGTCATGAGCGGCAAGAGGGATGCCGCCGGTGACGCATCGGCTGGTCACCCGGTCGGTCTCGTCCAGGCATCGGTGCATCCGATGCGGGATCGACTCAAGCAGGCAGGTATTTGTCCCACAGCCGATTGCGGAAACGACGCTGCGGATCGACCTGGCGCTTGATCGCGGCGAAGGCCGTGGCTTCCGGATAGGCGCGGTGGAACTGTTCGGGCGTGGCGTGCAGGCGGTAGGGCAGGTAGTAGCGTCCACCCAGCGCCAGCGCGGTGTCGATGAGCTGGCGGGTCCAGGGACCGGCTTTCCGGTCGACGCCTGACCAGGCACGCTGCTTGTGGTAAAGCACGAAGGAAAATACTTCCTGCGGCGCCCACTTCAGCAGCGACACCGTGTCGGCGGGCGAGTGCCGGATGGAGACGTTCAGCGCGTTGACCTCGTGCTGTCGCAGGATGGCCGTCATCCTCCGCGCGAAGGTCGCGAACGACTTCACCGGGATGAAGTACTCCTGCAGCAGGTAGGTCGAGAACATCCGCGTGCGCGGCTCCAGCGAGGCCGCATCCAGGCTTGCCTCGCGGTTGCGCATGGCCACCACCGGTTCGGCCAGGATGCGTTCGGTCTGGAACTTCTCGCGCAGCGAGCCGCCGCCGGGAAGTTCGGAGGCCGACCAGATCAGGTTCTGCTCGCGCCCGTAGTCGAGGTCGCGCGGCACCAGCCGTTCGGTGAGGGTGAGCGGTTGTTCGGTGCGGGTCCAGCTGATGGCCAGTGGCCGGTCAAGATCCGGCGGCATCAGATCGGCGTTGTGCAGCAGGATGCCCGGTCGCGCGTGCACGGCGTCGCGGAAGAAGTCCGGATATTCGTCCAGTGCCACCCGCTGCGCGTCGCGGCGGATCGGGAAGTTCGCGTCCAGATCCAGTTCCACCTCGGTGACCACGCCCAGCCCGCCGTAACCGCCCAGCACCGCCGCGAACAGTTCGGGCGAGTGCTGGTGATCCAGCTCATGCACGCCGCCGTCGGCGGTCACCAGTTGCAGGGCGCGGACCGAATGCGCCACGGGCCCGGCGCCGACATAGCGGCCGTGGCAGTTCACCGACAGCGAACCGCCGATCGAGAAGTTGCTGTAGCTTTGCATCACCCGTACCGCGAGATCGTGCGGATCCAGATGGTCCTGCAGATCCCGCCAGCACATCCCGGCCTGCACGCGCGCGGTGCGGGCTTCGGTATCCAGGCGAAGCAGCCGTTTCATGCCGCGCATGTCGATGTGGGTGGAGCCATCGGCGGCGATCTGCCCACCCATGCTGTAGCGCGCGCCCCCGATTGAAAGCGGGCCACGGGTCTGGCGCAGGGCCTGCTGGAGGGCGGCGGTGGAACCGGGGTGGATCTGCCCGGCGACCGGGACATGATCGATGTCGCTGACATCGCCGACGGATTCGGTGTCCTTGCCAGGGCGACAGCCGACTGCGGCGGCGGCGCTGCCCAGCGCCATCGCCCGCAACAGCCGCCGGCGCTGGCGCTCCGTCTCAGTCGGCATCGACCGCGACATCAGCGGCGAAGCACCAATGCCACGGCTCGTACACGATGCCGTGCGGGTTGTCGCGCGGATAACTGAGGGTGAAGCCGAACGCGCCCGCGTTCGCCATCAGCCAGGCGAACGCGGTGGTGTTTTCGAAACTCTCCTCGGCCGGCGGTTCATCGGGCGCGCCGATGTCCAGCGCCCGTCCGCTGTGATGCTCGCTGTAACCCGGCGCGGCATTGACTGAAAGAATCTGCGCCACGGTCTGCCCGCGCGCCAGCTTGCGCTCGAAAATCCCGAGTTGGTAGTCGTGGCTGCGGTAGCCGGAGATCGCCTCCAGCACCACGCCGTCGCGCGCGGCGGCATCGCGCAGGGCCAGCCAGCCGCGCGCGGCGGCCAGGGTCAGCCACAGGGCGCGCCGATAGCGGTCGAAGCCCGCGAACGCCAGGGTGTCGGGCTCGGCCACCAGCGGCAGGCCGGTGCGCTCGCCGTAGCTTTCGTCCAGGCCCAGCGCGTGCAGGTGATCGCGCAGGGCATCCAGCGGCAGTTCGCCGGCGTCACCCAGCCAGGGGCCGCGTCCGTCGCGCTCGTGATCCAGCCGATCCAGCGCGGCCTCGACGCCGGCCTCGCGCGGCAGCCCGGCCAGCAGCGGCATCAGTCCTTCGGGCAGTTCCGCGGCCAGGTAGCGGCCGTCGCGCTTGCGCCGCAGTACCCGCCGCGCGCGGGCGAGGATGCGCGCATCGGCGTTGCTGCGCGCGCGCAGCAGGCCGCCGGGCCACAGTTCCACGTCGGGCGTATTGAGCAGGCGGGTCTTGAGCGGAACCGGGGGCGTGTGCATGCCCCGCAGCTTAGCGTCGCGGCGTGGAGGCCGCCACTTCGCGCAGGCCGTCCAGCAGTTCGCGGGGTTTTTCGGGACTGAGCAGCACCAGCGGGCCCTCGCGCAGGGGCAGCACCAGCACCCGCGCGCGATCGCTGATCAGGCAGAACGCCCTGGCCTTGTTGCGCAGTCGATAGTGGCCGGCGGTGAACGCGGGCAGGCTGAAGCCATTGGTCTTCACCCGCGGCTTGAATTCGGTGTGCTCGTCCAGATCGACGATCCGCGCCTTGTCCAGATCGATGGCGCTGATCGGAACCTGCTTGCGAAACATGGTCGCGGTGATTTTCAGTTCGCCCTGTTCCAACTGGATGCGGCGTCGGCGCAGCAGCAGATGCAGGACCACGCCCACCAGCAGCACGAACGGCAGGGTGAACAGCAGGCCGCGCGGCACCTGCTCGCTGGAACTCCACAGCACGGAACCGGCCGCGATGGCCATCGCGCTGGTCATCGGCAGCCACAGGCCGAGCAGGGTCCAGCGGTCGAGCGGGGCAACGGGAAAATCGCGGGTCATGCTCAGTGTTCCTTGATCCAGCGGACGGCGTCGGCGATGAGTTGCGGATCGACCTGGCCCGGGCGCTGGTATTCGGACAGCGTGCCGACGCCTTCGCCGGCGATGCCCAGGTGGTTCAGCGCCGGGTAGTGCTTGAACGTGGCCTTGCGATCGCCGGCCAGGCCTTCGCGCCAGCGTTGCCAGTCGGTATCGACGACCTGGAAATCGCGGCCACCTTGCAACAGCAGCAGCGGCAGCGCGCTCGCCCTGGCTTCGGCGACCGGATCGATCGCTTCCAGCGAGCGCCAGTAGCGGGCGGGCAGGCCCAGCGGGGTATCGGTGGAATCGTCGGGCGCGTCACCGCGGACGTTGGCGATTTGCGCGTCGAGCTTGTCCAGGAACGCCTGCTTTTCCGCGCTCGGCGGGCCCTGCTGCGCCAGCAGGTAGCGGTTCTGTTCCGGCAGGATCGTCAACAGCGAACGGGCGGGCGCGGCGAACAGGATCAGGCCGGCCACCTGGCCGGAGCGCTGCGCGATGCGTGGCGCCAGCATGCCACCCTGGCTGTGTCCGAGCACGAACACGCGCTTGCCGTCGATGCCGGGCTGCGCGCGCAGGGTGGCGATCGCGGCGACCGCGTCGTCGGTGACCTCGTCATCGACGGTGAACGGTTTGCCGCCGGTGAAATCCTGCGGACGCGCCTTGCTGCGCTTCTCGTAGCGCAGCACCGCGACGCCCTGCGCGGCCAGGCCGCGCGCGATGTCCAGGAACGGACGGTTGGGACCGATGGTCTCGTTGCGATCCTGCGGGCCGGAGCCATGCACCAGCACCACGGCGGGGAAGGGACCGGCGCCCTTCGACATCGCCAGGGTGGCGGCCAGCGCCTGTTCGCCGGTTCCCACGGTGAGATCACGCTCCTGGTAGGACGCATCGGCGGGGACCGGCGTGGCGGCCGCCGGCGGCGCCGGCTGCAGCAGGAAGCCGGCCACCTTGCCCTGCGCGTTCACCGCGACCTGCGCGTTGATCGCGCCATTGGCGAACTCCAGCCGGATCAGCGCGACCTGCATGTCCTGGTGCGGCATGACCTTGGGCTCGCCGCGCGTGCGCAGTTCGCCCATCTGGGCCGGCAGCGATTCCCACACCGCCTTCAGCTTGTCCTGCGGGACCGCCGTGGCCATTTCCGGTGAGAACATCGCCTCGGCGGCGGCGTAGTCGCCGCCCTGCAGGTGGTCCAGCAGGCGGTTGGCAATCGCGCCGGGTGCGTCGGCGGCGAACGTGGCCGGTGAGAACAGCGCGCCGAGCACCAGCGCAATCCACAAAGAAACGCGCATCTCAGATCTCCTTCTTGAAGATCATCTGCACCGCGGTCATCGGTGCCGGCACGATGATGTTCACCAGCTCCCAGCCCTGCGCACCCTGGCGATTGAGCTCGTTCTGCAGTTCCTCGTGCTTGAGTCCGCCCATCAGGCCGGGCTTCACTTCGATGACCTGGTAGGTCCAGCGCTTGCTCATGTTGCTCTCCTTGTGTCGATTGCTCCGCGGGCCCGTCGCCGTGCGCCGGGGGCCGCGTCTAGTTGCCGTCTTCCGATTCGGGGGATGACGCGGGTTTGGGCAGGCGGCCCGCCTTGCGCAGCGCGTCGCGCAGCACGTATTCGATCTGCGCGTTGAGCGAACGCAGTTCATCGTCCGCCCAGCGCTGCGCCGCGTTGAGCACGTCGGCGCTGATGCGCAGGGGATAGGCTTTCTTCTCGGCCACGATGCCTGCCCGTTGCCCAGCTCAGTACAACGAGCCGGTGTTGACGATCGGCTGGGTGCTGCGATCGCCGCACAGCACCACCAACAGGTTGCTGACCATCTGCGCCTTGCGCTCCTCGTCCAGCTGCACCACGCCGTTCTTCTGCAGTTCGGCCAGCGCCATCTCGACCATGCCGACCGCGCCGGCGACGATGCGGGTGCGCGCGGCGATTACCGCGTTGGCCTGCTGGCGCTGCAGCATCGCCTGGGCGATTTCCGGCGCGTAGGCCAAGTGGCTGATGCGCGCGTCGATGACCTGCACGCCGGCATCGGCCAGGCGTTCGGCCAGTTCGTTCTTCAGGTGCTGGGAGATCTCGGTGGCGTGGCTGCGCAGGGCCAGCTGGCCTTCCTCGTGCTGGTCATACGGATAGCTGGTAGCCATCGCCCGCAGCGCGGATTCGGACTGGATGTGCACGAAGCTCTCGTAGTCGTCCACGTTGTAGACGGCCTCGGAGGCATCGACCACCTGCCAGACGATCACCGCGGCGATCTCGATCGGGCTGCCGTCCAGTTCATTGACCTTGAGCTTGCCGCTTTCGAAGTTGCGCACGCGCAGGCTGACCTTCTTCTTGGAGTAGAAGGGGTTGTTCCAGCGCAGGCCGTTGTCCTTGACGGTGCCCACGTACTTGCCGAACAGGCTGATTACCGCCGCCTGGTTGGGCTGCACGGTGTACAGGCCGATCAGGCTGAAGAAGGCGAGCACGCCCAGGATGATGCCGGCGACGATGCGCAGGCCGGACACGATGCCGGAGTGCTTGGGATCGGGGCCGATGCCGCTGGCGAACAGCCAAATGGCCAGGGCGGTCACCGCCAGCAGGGCGAGCAGGAAGGGGATGCCGGGCAGCGAGCGGATGGGATTCTCTTTCATGGTGGTCTCTCCTTGTTCGGGTGAAAGATATCAAAATGATATCAGTTGGCAAGTGCCGTCTGTCGGCGGGAGAGGGCGGAGGGGCCGGGCCGGTAGAATGCCGCTCCCTCCCGCATCGGAATTCCGCCCCATGGTCGACCTCGGTACCCCGCTCAGTCCCCACGCCACCCGGGTCCTGCTGCTCGGGTCGGGCGAACTGGGCAAGGAGGTCGCGCTGGAACTGCAGCGGCTGGGCGTGGAAGTCATCGCCGCCGACCGTTACGCCGATGCCCCGGCCATGCAGGTCGCACACCGCGCGCATGTACTCGACATGCTGGATCCGGCCGCGGTCCGCGCGCTGGTCGCGCGGGAGCGCCCGCACGTGATCGTCCCGGAGATCGAGGCCATCCACACCGACACCCTGGTGGCACTGGAAGCCGAAGGCGCTGCCCGGGTCATCCCGACCGCGCGCGCCGCCCGCCTGACCATGGACCGCGAAGGCATCCGCCGGCTGGCCGCCGAAACCCTGGGCCTGCCGACCTCACCCTACCGCTTCGTCGATACCGAGGCCGAATACCGCGAGGCCATCGTCGCCATCGGCCTGCCGTGCGTGGTCAAGCCGGTGATGTCGTCCTCCGGCAAGGGCCAGAGCACGGTGCGCGGCGACGCCGACATCGCCCCGGCCTGGGAATACGCGCAGACCGGCGGCCGCGCCGGCGCCGGCCGCTGCATCGTCGAGGGCTTCATCGACTTCGACTACGAAATCACCCTGCTGACCGTGCGTCATGCCGGCGGCACCTCGTTCTGCGAACCCATCGGCCACCTGCAGCGCGACGGTGACTACCGCGAAAGCTGGCAACCGCAGCCGATGTCCGCGCGCGCGCTGGAAAACGCGCAGGCGGTGGCGCGCGCGGTCACCGACAATCTGGGTGGCTGGGGCGTGTTCGGCGTCGAATTGTTCGTGAAGGGCGACGAGGTGTGGTTCAGCGAAGTCTCGCCGCGCCCGCACGACACTGGCCTGGTCACCCTGGTCTCGCAGGAGCTGAGCGAATTCGCGCTGCATGCGCGCGCCATCCTCGGCCTGCCGATTCCGGTCATCCGCCAACACGGGCCGTCGGCCTCGTGCGCGGTGCTGGCGCATGGCCATGGCGTGCCGGTGTTCTCCAATGTGGACCGGGCACTGGCCGCGCCGGACACCGCGCTGCGCCTGTTCGGCAAACCGCGGGTGGAAGGCCATCGCCGGGTCGGCGTGACCCTGGCGCGCGCCGCCGACATCGACACCGCCCGCACGATCGCGCGCGACGCCGCCGACGCCCTCGGCATCGAACTCAAGTAAGGATCGAATGATGAACGGAAACGAAGGCTACGCGGTGTTCTTCTTCCCGCAGGCGCTGGAAGCGCTGGGCGAGGCGATCAAGCCCTACCTGGTGCAGGTGGAAGGCGGCGAACCGCACCTCCTGTGCCGCGAAATCGATACCGCCGGCGCGCTGATCGAAATGACGCTGGAAGGCCTCGCGCCGGACGGCAAGACCGTGCAGATCGAAGTCATGGTCCCCGGCAGCATGGTCAAGATGATCGTCTCCGCCCGCAGCGACGGCGCCATCGGCTTCAGCCCGCGCACCACGGTGGTGGGTTCCTAGGCGTCCCGTATCCCGCATTCGCGGCATGCGTCGCGACGGGAAAACAGACAGGTCAGGGACGTCGGGGCACTCAGCCTCCGTCCCTACATCGCGTCTCACCGCCACCGGTCCCGGCCACGACTCGCGTCGTCCGCGCAGAAGTAGCTAGAGCCCCAGATCCGCCCACACCAGGTGGTGATCGCTGCCATCGGCGATGGCGGCGTCCGCATCGGCCTTCGCGGGCCAGAACACGCCGCCGCCCTCGTAGGCGAAACCGGTGGAGGGCAGCACGTAGTCCAGTCGCATCGCGCCGGCCTTCGGTCCGAAGTCGCCGGTGACGTGGCCGGGCGCGCCGCGAAGGGCGATGCCCTTGGCCGCGTAGGCTTGCGCGGTTTCCGCGCCGCCGGCGCTCTGCGGGGTGGGGTGGCGCATCACCCGCGGATGTTCGAGCAGTTCCAGGATGGCGTCGTGGCGGCCGTCGCCGTCGACCGGATCGTTGTTGAGATCACCGGCGATGACGAAGCGCGCCTCCTGCGCCAGACCACCGCAGGCACCGGCGTCGTCGCACAGCCACGGCTTGTCGCCGGCGCTGATGTACTCATGCCACAGGCGAAGCTCATCGTGATTGCGCGCGCCGTTGCGATCTTCCGGACCATCGAACACCGGCGGCGTCGGATGCGAAACGAGGAAATGCACCACGCCGGTCGGCGTGCGCACCGGCACGTCCCAGTGCGACTTCGACGACAGCCGCAACTGCGTCCACACCTCGTCGCGGTACCACGGCTTGCCGGTGGCCGGATCGACCGGACGCGCCGCGCCGGGCAGGCTGCTCCAGCGCAGCAACTGGAACGTGCGCACCTGCGCGGCGTCGATCGGATGCTTCGACAGCACCAGCATGCCGTACTGGCCGGGATGCAGGCCGTAGCCCCAGGCATCGTTGCCGCGCGCGCGGCCTTCGCCGCCGGCCTCGCCGTTGTTGTCCAGATCCAGGCCGCTGGGCACGCCGGTGTTGACCGGGGCCAGATAGCGGTAGGGATAGCGCAGCGCTTCGCCGCCGTCGGGCTGGGCGACTTCCAGATAGCGCCGCTGGAACAGATCCGCCGCGCGGTGGGCGTCGTCGTAATCGAACTCGTTGAGCAGCACCAGATCCGGGCGCACCTTCTGCAGCACCGCGGCGATCTTGCGCGCATGCGCGCTGTCGCTTTCCAGTTCGCGGATCACGCCGCCGGCCTCGTCCGAGTACAGCGAGGTGTTGTAGGTGGCCACGCGCAGGCGCGCGGAGGTGTCGGCGAGGGTCGCGGAAGGATCACCGTGCACGTTGACGTTCACGCAGGCAGTCAGCAGGGAAAGCAGGCAGGCGGGCAGGAGAAAGGTTCGCATGCCGCCATTCTGACATGGGCGCCGGCGCCGCCGATGACAGCGCGGTTACGGATCCGGCGGCGGCTGGAAATCCCGCCAGCCGCGGCCGTCGTAGGCTTCCAGCGGATGGAAGCGGCGCTTGTAGTCCATCTTGCGGTGGCCGTGGATCCAGTAGCCCAGGTACAGGTGGGGCAGGCCCTCGCGGCGCGCCCAGGCGATCTGGCGCAGGATCGCCAGCGTGCCCAGCCCGCGCGCGGTCAGGTCCGGATCGTAGAAGGTGTAGACCGCCGACAGCGCTTCCGGCAGCAGGTCGGTCACCGCCACCGCCAGCAGCCGGCCATGCTCGCGCAGTTCGAGGAAACGGCTGTTGGCCCAGCTGCCGATCAGGAACTGCTCGAATTCCACCGCGCCGTGATCGTCCATGCCGCCCAGCGGATGCCGCGCGCTCAGGTAGCGCTGGTACAGCGCCAGGTGTTCGGCGCCGCGTTCGGCCGCCACCACCCGCACCTCCACGTCCTGGTTCTGCCGTGCGCAGCGGCGCTGGCTGCGATCCGGTTCGAACCGCGCCACCGGAATCCGCACCGCCACGCAGGCCTGGCAACCCAGGCAATGCGGCCGGTAGACGATGTCGCCGGAACGGCGGAAGCCCCACGCCAGCGCATTGGGATAGAACATCGGCAGGCGCGGATCGCGCGGGTCCAGCACCAGATCGCGCGCATTCCGATCCGGCCAGTAGCCGCAGGGATGTTCGCCGGTATGGAACAGGCGCAGATCTTCGGCCGGCTGCGGAGGATTGTTGCCCATCACGATGCCGCCAGTCTTGGCGCAAGCCAGATGAAGAGGGCGCCCGAGCCCGCGCCGGCCAGCACGCCGGCCACCAGATCGCGCGGCACGTGCCGCCGCAGTTTCAGCCGCGACCATGCCACCAGCGCGGCGAACACGCCCGCGCCGACGCCCCAGACCGGATGAACCTGCGACAGCAGGAGCGCGGCGTACACCACGAACGCCATGTGCAGCGACAGCTTGCACCAGCGTGCGCCCAGCATCGCCACCGCGATCAACGCCGCCGCCAGCGCCAGGCCCAGCGCCAGTTGCGCGGGCTGGCCGGCGAACCAGGCCAGCATCGCCGCCAGCGCCAATGCCACCAGCAGGAAGCGGTTCAAGGTCCGGCGCTCCTCGTGCCGGCTGGCGTCCACGTGCTGCCAGCGCCCGCGCCGCACCTGCCAGCCGGACCAGCCCATCACCAGCGCGGCGAACGCGGCGAAACCCATTCCCATCCACGCCGCCTCGCGCACGCCCAGCGTGCGCGCCGCCAGCAGCAGCGCGGCCGCCGGCAACACCAGCATCGGGTGGCCGAGGATGGAAACGGCGCGGGCGAAGGCGTGGACCATGCGGCCAGCATACTGCGCGCCCGTCGTCGCGGCGCATGCGACCGGCTGGAACCTGAATCCGTCCGTCGCCGCGTCAACCAACGCGGCGTCCGGGCGTTTTCCCGGTCAGTGGCGCAACCGCGCCGCGTGATCAGGAGAACCCGAACATGACCCGCAACAAGACCCTGCTCGTGGTGGCCGTGCTGACCGCATTGGGCGCAGGCACCGCCTTCGCCGCCACCCAGTCCGCGCCGGCCGCCGGCGCTTCCCGTCCGACCCTGGACAAGAACGGCGACGGCGTCATCGATCGCGCCGAGGCTGCCGCGCATCCGCGCCTGGCCGAGCACTTCGACACGCTCGACAAGAACAAGGACGGAAAGCTGAGCGCCGACGAGCGCCCGCATCGCGGCCACGGCATGGGCGGCCATCGTCGCGGCACCGGTGGCCACGGCGGCATGATGAAGCAGCTGGACAAGGACGGCGATGGCCGCGTCAGCAAGGCCGAAGCCGCCGCGCAGCCACGCTTCGCCGGGAACTTCGCGAAGATGGACGCGAACGGAGACGGCTACGTCGACGCCAAGGATCGCGAACTGCGCGGCAAGCAACGCCGTGACGAATGGTTCGCCAATGCCGACGCCGACAAGGACGGCAAGCTGACCCGCGCCGAGGTCGACGCGGCCGACGCCAACCGCCGCGCGCAGCACCAGCAGCGCATGCAGGCACGCGGCGCCGAGCGTTTCGCCGCCGCCGATGCCAACAAGGACGGCCGCATCAGCCGCGACGAAGCCAAGGGCAAGCCGCGCCTGGCCGAGCGTTTCGATCAGCTCGACGCCAACAAGGATGGCTTCCTCGGCCAGGACGAACTGAAGCCACGCTCGCCGCGCTGAACCTGGCGCACATCGTTCCACCGCACACCGGCCGCCCAGCGCGGCCGGTGTCGTCTCCGCGGTGGTTCCCCGACAACCGCGCGATCGTCACTTGTGGGAGCGACGTCAGTCGCGACGAGGCATCGAAGCGCCGGAAACATCACGCAAGGGCAGGACTTCCCCCAAACATCCGGAACCGCACAACACCAGTCCTGCCGCCGAAAAATGAGCTGGAAGCCAGAGCAGCCTGCTCAGAAGGTCAGCCGCCCGCTGCTGATCAACCCATACAGCAGCCCGCCGAAGCCCAGCACCAGTCCGATGCTCACGCCGATGATCTGGCGCCGCCGCCGCCGCGCCGCGTCCGCGATCTCGGTGACCGGGTCCACCGCCATGTCGCGTGCGCGGCGGCGCGCCAGGATCTTCGGCAGCCAGCGATTGCATGACCACATGATTCCACCGCAATAGGCGGCCGTCAGCAGCACATGCGGAATCCAGCCCGGCACCTTCGACAGCGCGGTGGCGCCGATGACGAACAGCAGGATCATCACCGTGTTGACCGCGCCGTAGGCAATCAGCGCGCGTCGTTCGCGCGCATCCAGCGGATCCCGCAACTGCTTGCGGATGCCGAACCAGACCGAACCGATGCCGCCGATCAGGCCAAAGGCAATCGCACCGAACGACGCGCCCAGCACCTTCAGCAGGCCCTTGCCGGCCAGCGCCGAACCGGTGCCCAGCACGGCCGCGGCGGCGGTCGGCGGCGCGCCTACCGCCAGCGCACCCAGCACGATGCTGGCGAACGCCGCGCCCGGCGCGCTGGAGCGGGCGAACTCGCCGAAATGCTTCATCAATTCCTCGCGCACGTAACCGCGCGCCCGCGACAGGCGCTTGCGCACCGCCGCATCGGTCAGTCCCAGCAGGTGCGCGACCTGCTGCGAACTCTGGCTCTCGCGGTAGTACAGGAGCAGCACTTCGCGGCTGTCCTCGGGCAGCGCGGCGATGACGTCGGCGGCCACCCGTTCCTGCTCGGTCTGAAGGACCAGTTCCGCCGGTGTCGGTGCGGTATCGGTAGCCAGTTCGATGGCGATGTCGGCCCCTTCGCCGGTCATCGGTCGGTACTGGCCGGCACGGAGATGGTCGCGGGCCAGGTTGCGGGTGATCTGGCGCAGCCACGGCAGCAGGCTGTCGGGGTTCTTCAGGCTGCCCAGGTGCTTCCAGGCCTTCAGGAAGGCTTCCTGGGCGATGTCCTCGCTGGCATGTACGTCGCGGGTGATCGCATAGGCGATCGCGGTCACGGTGTTCTGGCAGGCGCCGATGATCCGCCCGTAGGCGTCCCGGTCCCCGCGCTGGGCGGCGGGGAACTCATGGCGCAGGGTCAGTTCCAGCGGGGCGGTGGCGGCGGTCATCGGCGGTCGGCTCCAGGGCGGCTATGGAAGCACAGACGCCCGGGGAGACGCGATGTGACCCGCCGCCTGGGAGGCGCGCAAGGAGGCCCGCCGTTCGACGGGACGATGGGGGCAGGACGCCCCGAAAACCCATTCCCGCCATTCCAGCGCAGCTGGAATCCATCTTCACGCGATGCGTCCACGTTCGCGGTGTGCAGTACGGAGAGTGGCCGTGTGCGTTGGCCCCCACCCCAGCCCTCCCCCGCATGCGGGGGAGGGGGCATGCCCGGACGCTGCCCTCTTCCTCAGAAGGTGAAGTGAGCAGCCAGAAGCGCGTTTCCGCCCCTTCCCCAGCGTGCGGGGGAAGGTTGGGATGGGGGCGACTGCCAGCGTTCGCCGGGACGGCGGAATCAAGGCAATTCCCAAAAACCATCACCGTCATTCCCGCGCAGCTGGAATCCATCTCCGCGCGATGCGTCCACGTTCGCGGTGTGCAGTGCGGGGAACTGGCCGTGCGCGTTGGCCCCCACCCCAGCCCTCCCCGCACGCGGGGGAGGGGGCATGCCCGGACGCTGCCCTCTTCCCCAGAGGATGAAGTGAGCAGCCAGAAGCGCGTTTCCGCCCCTTCCTCCGCACGCGGGGGAGGGGGCATACCCGGATGCTGCCCTCTTCCTCAGAAGGTGAAGTGAGCAGCCAGAAGCGCGTTCCGCCCCTTCCCCCGCGTGCGGGGAGGGGGCATGCCCGGACGCTCCCCTCTTTCTCAGAAGGTGAAGTGAGCAGCCAGAAGCGCGTTCCGCCCCTTCCCCCGCGTGCGGGGGAAGGTTGGGATGGGGGCGACTGCCAGCGTTCGCCGGGCCAACGGAATCAAGGCAATTCCCAAAAACCATCACCGTCATTCCAGCGCAAGCTGGAATCCATGTCCGCGCGGTGCATCAACATCCGCAGCCGCTCACCTTCCGGAAAACGGGCGCAGCCTTCGCCGGGATGACGGGATGAAGATCCGCCAGTCTCAGCCGTGCCTCAAAACCGCCCCGACACCTTCATCGAGATGATCAGGCCTCCGAACGCCAGCACCGAGGCGACCAGTACGCCGGTCGCGCCGTACATGCTTTCGTATAGCCACGCGCCCCGCTTGTGCCCGCGCCGGGCCACGTCGCGCGCCACCAGCGGTTTCATCAGCCGGCGCAACGGCACCATGCACTGGTAGTTGATGACGCTCATGCCGATCACCGCCACCAGCGTCATCGGCAGCCAGCCGCGACTGAAGATGGCCGCCGCCATGATGAGGATGCCGACCACCGCGGCGGTGGCGGTATTCATGCGGATGAAGCGGCGCAAAGGTGCGCGTTCGGCCTCGGTATCAGCGAAGCCCAGCAGCAGGCGACCGCCGAAGTACGTGCCCAGCGCGCCGCCGGCGATGCCGCCGATCACCGCGCCGAGCGAGAAACCTGCCGTGACGCCGCCGTGGGTCAGCGCATCGAAGGAGCCCATCAGCGTGCCCATCGCGGTGCCGCCGGACAGCGACGACACGCCCAGGCCGCTGGCCCCCAGCTTGCCGGCGCTGGCCGAACCCACGCCGACCGCGCCGGCGCCGATCGCTATCGCGGCGCTGGCCACCGGCGCCGCGCTCATCAGGCCGCTGACCACCAGCACGGTGAAGGCCGCGCCGGGCGCGGTGGAACGGGCGAATTCACCAAAGCGCCTGAGCATTTCCTCGCGCACGATGCCGCGTGCCCGCGACAGCCGCTTGCGCACCGCCGCGTCGCTCAGGCCCAGCAGTCCGGCCACCTGCTGCGAACTCTGGCCCTCGCGGTAGTACAGCAGCAGGGTTTCGCGGGCGTCCTCCGGCAACGCCGAGATGATGTCGGCCGCGACGACTTCCTCTTCCGTGCGCAGCAGGTGTTCGGCCGGCGACGGCGAGGGATCGGCGGTCAGGTTGATCGCCAGTTCCGCCGCTTCGCCCGACATCGGCCTGTGGTGCTGGGTGCGCAGGTAGTCGCGCGCCAGGTTGCGGGTGATCTGGCGCAGCCAGGGCAGGAAGCTGGTGCTGTTCTTCAGCCGGTCCAGTTGCTGCCAGGCGCGCAGGAAGGCTTCCTGGGCGATGTCCTCGCTGGCCTGCACGTCGCGGGTGATGGCGAAGGCGATCGCGGTGACCGTGTTCTGGCAGGCGCCGACGATGCGGCCGTAGGCATCCTGGCTGCCGCGCGCGGCGGCGGGCAGCTCGTGTTGCAGCATCAGTTCGAGGGTCTGGGCGTTCATCGGGGCAGGGCTTCCATGGGTTCCTGGTCCCCGGGACGAGACCGCCCGGAAAATGTGACCGGACCGGCTCAGTTGCCGGAAGCCGGCTTCACCTGCACCCGCACGGTGTCCTCTTCTTCCGCCTCGTCGGCCGGGGCCGGGGCGGGTGTGGTCGGTGCCGTGGCGGGTGCTGGAGCCGGAGTGGCCGGCCGCGGAGCACGATGGCGCAGCACCGTGAACACCGCCGCCACTGCAATCAACCCCAGCAGGATCAGGCGGATGCGCCAGGCCCAGGAGTTTCGCCTGGGCGGGTCGTCCTGGGTGCTGGTGAAGGTCAGCGGGGCGGGGCCGGCGCCGGGGCGGGTGGTTTCCAGCAGCCCGGCCTCGCGCAGGATCTGGCGCGCGCGCGGCTGGTCTTCAGGATGCCGTACCCACACCGCCGGCTGCAGGCCCTTCGGCACCGGCTCGGTGTAGCGGAACTGGCTGCCGCGCTTGCCGCGATAGGAGCGCTCGTTGCTGATGTGGACCTCGACGCCGGCATCGCGCAGCAGCTTGGCTACGCCTTCGACGGTTTCCAGGCGCTGGCTGGTGAAAATCTGGCGCATCGTCGATCAGTCCCTGGCCGGTACGGCGGCCGCGGCCTGCGCGTCGGGCACCACCCGGATCAAGCCTTCCTGCGCGGTGCTGGCGACCAGCCGGCCATGGCGATCGAAAATCTGTCCGCGCGCCAGTCCGCGCGAACCCTGCGCGCTGGGGCTGTCGATGGAATACAGCAGCCAGTCGTCGGCGCGGAACGGACGGTGGAACCACAGCGCGTGATCCAGCGAGGCCATCTGCACGTTGGGCTGGTAATAGCTGATGCCGTGCGGATAGGTGGCGGTGCCGAGCAACTGGAAATCGGAAGCGTAGGCGAGCAGGGCGCGGTGCAGTTCCGGCGAATCGCCGACCTTCTCGCTCAGCCGGAACCACACCTGCTGGAACGGCGGGCGCTTGGGCGGATTCAGTTCGTCGCGCGGATACACGTGGCGGAACTCGAACGGCCCGCGCCGCGACAACCAGCGCTGGACCTTGATCGGCAGCGTCGCCATCACCTCGGCCGGCACGGCCGGCGCCGGATCGATATCTTCCGGCTGCGGCACCTCGGGCATCGACAACTGGTGCTCCGCGCCGGCTTCCTCGGCCTGGAACGACGCCGCGCAGAAGAAGATCACCCGGCCATGCTGGATCGCGGTGACCCGGCGCACCGAGAAGCTGCCGCCATCGCGGGTGCGGTCCACCTCATAGACGATCGGCGCCTCGATGTTGCCGGCGCGCAGGAAGTAGGCATGCAGCGAATGCGCGCGGCGCTCGCCTTCGCCTTCCACCGTGGCCTGCGCGGCCGACAGCGCCTGGCCCAGCACCTGCCCGCCGAACACGTACTTGGTGCCGATGTCGCGGCTCTGGCCCCGGAACAGGTTGTCCTCCAGCCGCTCCAGCGAGAGCAGGTCGATGAGTTCGCTGACGACGGGTTCGGGACTGGGGGACACGGCGGCTCGCAGGGCGGGTCGGGGAGGCTGGGGATTATACGGGCAGGGGGTCAGGGGCTTTGGATGGCTGGGGACCGGGGATTCAGGACTCGGGATGACCGGCCATGCGGCCGTTGAACGCCCGGGTTCGGGATGACCGGCCATCCGGCCGTTGAACGCCCGGGTTCGGGATGACCGGCCATCCGGCCGTTGCAAGCCGGGATTCGGGAAGGCGGGCGGTCATCCGGAATCCTGGAACCGCTCGGGCTTTGCTTCCCCCTTCGCAGAAGGGGGACCGAGGGGGATTTGCTTTCGGCGCAAATCCTCAGCCTCGTCCGCTGGCGATCCCTGATCGCATCACCCGGCACACACCGCCAAAAGCGCCCTCACCCCAACCCTCTCCCGCAGGCGGGAGAGGGGGCGGAGCCTCGTTCTCAGCGGAAGGAAAAGGATCGGAGTCCCTTCTCCTGTTTACGGCAAATCGGTAAAGAAGCGGAATTCCTTCTCCCGTTTACGGGAGAAGGTGCCCGAAGGGCGGATGAGGGCGCTTTTCGCGGAAATCCAACTCGTGGGAGCAAACGTCAGGGCTTCAACCGCTCCAACTCCACCGCAGCCATCACCCGTTCCCACGGGAACAGCGGTCCTGGGTCCAACTTCCGCTGCACCTGCACCGACGGATCATCACTCGCCGGTTCCAGCGTCCGATCCAGATCCTCGTGGCCGGCAATCAGGTGCAGTGCAGGCACCTGCGAAGGCAGCCAGCGCAGCAAGCCAATCAACGTTTCAACCTGCGCCTCGGTATACGGCTCATCCATCCCTTGGCGGTCACTCGCAAGCCAATCCGGATAGCGCCCCGTATTCACCAGCTCGATGCCGATCGCCCGCGGGTTGTACCCCCGCACATGATGGGCGACGCGATCCAGCGCGACGTACTGGTGAACACTGCCATCGCGATCGATGTAGTAGTGCCCGCTGTTGCCCGTGCCCGATCCCCGATACAGGATTTCCTCGCCGAATCCGCGCGCCATCGCCAGATCCGGCAGCTCGGTGCAGTGGATCACCACCAGATCCACCTGCGACAGCGGACGCGCGTCCAGCCGCGTTTCATAGGGCAGGGGATGGGCCAGGATGCGGGGGACGTCGGACATGCCGCGCATGCTAGCAGGGGCCGATGCGGGCGCGCGGCTCAAGTAAACTGGCGGCCTGCGCCGCGGCCGTCGCGGCGGGATGCCCCCCCATGCCCCTGTCTCCCGATTCCCCGCTTGCCCAGTTGATGGCCCGCCTGCCGCGCGCCGGCCAGGTTGAATGGATTGGTCTGCGTCCCGCGCGCGACGTGGCGATGGTGCCGGTGCAGCAGGTCGAAGCCGTCACCGGCATCGGCCTGGTCGGCGATCGCTACGCCGGCGGCAGCGGCAAGCGCGGCATCACCCTCATCCAGGCCGAACACCTGCCGGCCATCGCGGCGCTGGCCGCGCGCCCGGATCTGCAACCGGCGCTGCTGCGGCGGAACGTGGTGGTCTCCGGCATTCCGCTGATCGCGCTGAAGGATCGCCGCTTCCGCATCGGCGACGTGCTGCTGGAAGGCACCGACGAATGCGATCCCTGCTCGCGCATGGAAGACGCGCTCGGCCCCGGCGGCTACAACGCCATGCGCGGCCACGGCGGCCTGTGCGCGCGCATCCTCGAAGGCGGCGTGTTCCGCCTGGGCGACAAGGTGGAAGCGCTGTGAGCCGGAATTCGCCGCGCGGCCACTGCATCCTCTCGCACGGTTTTGAAAGCGGCCCCGACGCCACCAAGGTCACCGCGCTGGCGGACGTCGCCGAGCGCCTGGGCTGGACCCACGAGCGCCCCGACTACACCGATCTGGACGCGCGCCGCGACATCAGTTCGCTCGGCGACGTGCCCACGCGGCTGGAACGCCTGCGCGCACTGGCGCAGGCGGCGGCCAGCCGTGGCCCGCTGGTGCTGGCGGGCTCCAGCCTCGGCGCCTACATCGCCGGCCGCATCTCGCTGGAAGTGCCGGTGCGCGGCCTGTTCCTGATGGCCCCGCCCACCACCATGGGGCCGCTGCCGGCGCTGGACGCCGCATCCGTGCCGATCTCGGTCATCCACGGCTGGGATGACGAACTGATTCCCGCCCAGCTCGTGGTCGACTGGGCGCACGCCCGCCGCGCGCGCCTGCTGCTGGTGAACGACGCGCATCGCCTGTCCTCGCACGTCGAAGCCTCCGCCGAAGCCTTCGGCCAACTGCTCGCCTCGCTGTAACTCGCGCGCGCGGCGTTCAGCCCGCGTCTGGTCCCGCGCACGAGGTTGCCGCTAGAATCGCGGCCTCGATTCGTCCCAGGTGTCCACGCCCATGCGCCATTGATGCCGCCGTCGCTTGACGGCCCAGGTTCCCGCCGGCCTTCGCGCCGAGGGAGTTCCCGTGGCATCCCATGGAATCCGCATGACGAATCCTTTCCTGACGCTCGACCGCGCGTCGCTGTCCCTGCCCGACGGCAGGATCCTGTTCTCCGATCTCGACCTGCAACTGGACGGCCGTCCCACCGGACTGGTCGGACGCAACGGCGTGGGCAAGAGCGTGCTGGCGCGGCTGCTGGCCGGCGAGATCGCGCCCACTTCAGGCAAGCGCAACGCCAGCGGCCGTGTGCATTACCTGCCGCAGCAGATCCATGTGCCCGACGGCGCCACCGTCGCTTCGCTGGCCGGCGTGGATGCGTGGCTGGACGCGCTGGCCCGCATCGAAGCCGGCAGCACCGCCGTGCACGACTTCGACACCTTGGGTGAACGCTGGGACATCCGCCAGCGACTCGCACAGGCGCTGGAGGCGCAGGGCCTGCCGGATCTCGACCCGGATCGCCCCGCCGCCACGCTCAGCGGTGGGGAAGCGATGCGCGTCGCCCTGGCCGGTGTGTTCCTGTCCGGCGCCGACTTCCTGATCCTCGACGAACCCAGCAATCACCTCGACGCCCCGCAGCGCCAGCGCCTGCACGCCCAGCTCGCGCAATGGCAGAACGGTCTGCTGGTGATCAGCCACGATCGCCGCCTGCTCGACACCTTCGCCCGCATCGAGGAACTGTCGCCGCTCGGCCTGCGCACGTACGGCGGCGGCTACGGTTTCTACGCGGCGCGCAAGGCCGGGGAGCAGGCGCAGGCGCAACGAGAACTCGAACAGACCAAGGCGGCCGTGCAGCGCCAGGAGCGCGCGCTGCGCGAGCAGCAGGAACGCCAGCAGCGCCGGCAGGCGCGCGGCAACCGCGACGCGCGCGACGCCAACCAGGCGCCGATCCTGCTCGGCCTGCGCAAGTCGCGCAGCGAGGCCAGCGCCGGCCGCTTCGCCGCCCGCCAGCAGGCCACGCGCGAACAACTCGCCGACCAACTGCGCACCGCCGCACGCAAGCAGGCACCTTCCGTCGAACTGGCACTGTTCGCGCCCGACGCCAGCGCCGCGCAGGATCGCATCGCCCTGCGCATGGAGGGCGCAGTGCTGGCGCACGTGCCGGCCACCGCGAACGGGCTGGATCTGATCCTCACCGGCCGCCAGCGCGTCGGTGTCACCGGCCCCAACGGCAGCGGCAAATCCACCTTGCTGCGGGCGATGGCGGGGCAGGTCGCGCCATGGGCCGGATGCTGCATCGCGAACGTGCCGGTGGCGTGGCTGGATCAGCGCCTGGCCGGGCTGGATCCCGCCGCCAGCGTGCTGGCGCAGTTGCGCGAAGCCAATCCCGATGCCGGCGAGGCCGCGCTGCGCACCCGGCTGGCATTGCTGGGGCTGGACGCCGGCCTCGTCGAAGGCCCCAGCGGCCAGCTCAGCGGCGGCGAACGCCTCAAGGCCGCGCTGGCCTGCGTGCTGTACGCCGCCCAGCCGGCCGGCCTGCTGCTGATCGACGAACCGGGCAACCACCTGGATCTGGCCGGGCTGGAAGCGCTGGAAAGCATGCTGCGCCAGTATCGCGGCGCGCTGGTCGTGGTCTCCCACGACGAGGCCCTGCTGGAACGGCTGGACCTGACCCATCGCCTGCACCTCACCCGGGAAAGCGCGGTCCTCTCGCTCGCCTGAGCGCGCGCGGGGCCGGTTTTCCGTGTGTTCCCACCCCCAATCCGGCAAAATTGACGCCATTCGCGCCGCCGCCGTCCCGAGTTCCGGAGTCCACTTGAAGTTCTTTGTTTCCTGCGCCAAGGGCCTGGAGTACCTGCTCGCCGACGAGCTGGCGGCGCTGGGCGCCACCCGCGCCACCGCCACCATCGCCGGCGTCAACGTCGAAGGTGAACTGCCCGACGCCCAGCGCGCCGTGCTGTGGTCGCGCCTGGCCAGCCGCGTGCTGTGGCCCATCGCCGACTACGACTGCCCGGACGAGCAGGCGCTCTACGACGGCGCGGCGGCGGTCGCGTGGGAAAACCACCTGCGCCCGGAACTCACCCTCGCGGTGGACGCGCACGTCTCCGGCCAGACCATCACCCACGCGCGCTACGCCGCCCAGCGGATCAAGGACGCGGTGGTGGATCGCCTGCGCCAGCAGGGATTGGAACGCCCCTCGGTGGATGTCGAACAGCCGGACGTGCGCATCAACCTGTCGCTGCGCAAGGGCCGCGCCACGTTGTCGATCGATCTCGGCGGCGGCCCCATGCACCGGCGCGGCTGGCGGCGCGAGCAGAACGAGGCGCCGCTGAAGGAAAACCTCGCCGCCGGCGTGCTGATGCGCGGTGGTTGGCCCGCGCTGTACCACGCCGGTGGCGCGCTGCTGGATCCCATGTGCGGCAGCGGCACGCTGCTGATCGAAGGCGCGCTGATGGCCGCCGACGTCGCCCCGGGCCTGCAACGCCACGGCAACACGCTGCCCACCCGCTGGCTGGGCTTCGACGCGCAGGCCTGGCGCGATCTGTTCGCCGACGCGGTCTCCCGCGAGACCGAAGGCCGCCGCGCGCTGCAATCGCGTTTCTTCGGCAGCGATCTGGACGCGCGCGCCATCCGCGCCGCCAACGAGAATGCGACCCTGGCCGGCCTGGCCGGACAGATTCAATTCCAGACCCGCGATGTCGCCCAACTGGAAGCGCCCGGCGAAGGCGGCGGCCTGGTGGTCTGCAATCCGCCCTACGACGAACGCCTGGCCGCCGACGCGGATCTGTACCGCCTGCTCGGCGACGCGCTGCAACGCGCCGTGCCCGGTTGGCGCGCCAGCCTGCTGTGCGGCAACGCGGACCTCGCCCACGCCACCGGCCTGCGCGCGCAGAAGAAATACCAGGTGTTCAACGGCGCCATCGAGTGCGCGCTGATCGTCTGCGATCCCGTCGCCGCGCCGGCCCGCGAGCGCGGCGAACCGCGCCCGCTCGGCGAAGGCGCGCAGATGGTCGCCAACCGCATCCGCAAGAACCTCAAGAAGCTCAAGAGCTGGCGCGCCCGCGAGGACGTCACCTGCTACCGCGCCTACGACGCCGACCTGCCCGAATACGCCGCCGCCATCGACGTGTACGAGGCCGAGAACGACGGCGGCACGTACCTGCACATCCAGGAATACGCTGCCCCGGCCAGCATTCCGGAAGCCGACGTGCGCCGTCGTTTCAGCGAACTGCTGGCCGCCGCGCGCGAAGTCTTCGCCGCGCCGCCGGAGCGGGTGGCGATCAAGTCGCGCGCGCGCGGCAAGGGCGGCAGCAAGTACGGCCGCTTCGACCAGAAGGATCAGACCCTGTGGGTGCGGGAAAACAACGCCCGCCTGCAGGTCAACCTGTTCGATTATCTCGACACCGGCCTGTTCCTGGACCACCGCCCGCTGCGCCGGCGCATGGCCCAGGAAGCGCGCGGCAAGCGCTTCCTCAACCTTTTCAGCTACACCGGCGTCGCCAGCGTGCAGGCCGCCGTCGGCGGCGCGGCCACCACCACCAGCGTGGACCTGTCCGGCACCTACCTGGAATGGTGCGCGCGCAACCTGGCGGGCAATCAGTTCGGCGGCGCCCAGCACCGCCTGGTACAGGCCGACGCCGTGCGCTGGCTGGAAGCCGAGCAGGGCGAATACGACCTGATCTTCTGCGACCCGCCCACCTTCTCCAACTCCGCCCGCGCCGACGACTTCGACATCCAGAAGGAACACGTCCGCCTGCTGCGCGCGGCGGTCGCCCGGCTGGCCCCCAACGGCGTGCTGTACTTCAGCAACAACTTCCGCCGCTTCCGCCTGGACGAAAACGAAATCGCCGCCTTCGCCCGCTGCGAAGACATCACCCCGCAGACCCTCCCCCCGGATTTCGAGCGCAACGCCCGCATCCACCGCTGCTGGAAGCTCACCCGCTTCTGAGTCCGGACACCGCCGCCCCGCAGATCGGGGCGGCAGGTTTCTTCGTCAATCCGGCTTCACCGGCTCCAGCACCAGGTGGCCGGCGCGTATGCGTACCCGGATGGTCTGGCCAATCGAGAATCCGGCCTGCTCCAGCCAGCGGCCTTGCAGGCGCAGGGAGGGGAAGGGCGGCTTGGGGCGGCCTTTGCCGGTATGGGGGTAGTAGGCGTAGCCGGTTTTGAGTTGGCGCTGCCGGGGAAACTTCCGTGATTGACCAGCCATCTTGGCTCCTAGCGGTTCGTTGATACCGCGCCCCCTGTTGAAAGAGGCGACCGAGTACTTCAACACCGCCGCTAGACGGTCCCCAGCTTTCCCCGGCAAACCGGGTCTTGTATCACTGGGCGCTACTCGGCCAAAGGCTGGCCTTGGGGTTGGTCCATCCCTAGATTAGGGATGAGCCGCTAGCGGAGGTGTGTTGAGCACTGGTGGTTAAGCTAGGTTTCCCCAATACAAAAGACCATAACGTTCTTTGTCGGTTGACTGCTCACGACCTGGAGCGTGCTAGAGTCGAGCCAATTCAGGGTTAGGTTGCTTATGCCGGCACTCCGCGACTTCGAGATCAAAGCGATAAAGCTGTTGACCGGCGACTCGCTAACAGACGCTCAACTTGTGCTTGTGGAGAAGATTGCTGAGCCGATCCGATATGAGTACACGGGCAGCGGCTATTTCCTGACCCTCGCTGATCCGTCGCTACCTGCTGGCGTCGCGACGCTTTCCTACCCCACCGTCGTCGGAGAGTACGGGGAGTTCATCTGTGGCTTTGTCGTGTTCATCGGTGATCACGAGCTGACCCTCGAGTGTCATACCTGGGGCGCGGTAGACGTGCCAAGTGACTTCCGTGATCGCCCAGTAAGCATCACCACTCCGTCCGTAAACAACGTCAATTCGCCCTAGTTGTAACCTGACAACGTATTCAAGCCGAACCCACTTCGCGGGCCGATTAGTTCAGTAGGGGCGGCGTGGAACCTGCCTTCATTACTCCAACGTTGAAGCAGCGAAGAGTTGCACTTTTTAGCGTGACGGCGTCATTGATTGCTGTCCTGGCGCTCGTCGCTCTATCCGAACTCTATGTAGGTAAGTTCACAACCTTACCGGCATGTGTGCAACTGCCGTATCTCAGGACCTTCGTTGTCATAGGGGTTTTCGTTTTGACTGGTCTCATGTTCGTCTTTTGCTGCGGCGGCTACAGGATCTGGCAGTCCAGGCAGTTTCCTGCTCCTGGAACTGCACTGCTTTTCAAAAGGGCGCCTATGCACGGGTTGGCTGGCGAGATCCAGCGCAATCACGTTCTTCATTGTAGCCAGCGATCTTGCGTTTTCCTTGGCCTCCTTATTGGAGATCTTCGTTTTTCAGAAGTGGGTTCGTTCATCGTGGGGTTTCGCCGTTGTGATCCGTGATAGTTCAGTCAAAACGAGCGCGCACGAGGGTGAGCTTAACTCAGGCGTTAGATGTCCGCTCCTGGCTGAAAGGAAGCATCGAAATTTTGTCGAAACAGGAGGCTGTGGTGTGCCCTATCCGTCTGCGTAAGTGTGTTCTTGTTTTACCGTTGTTGACGCCAAGTGAGGCCAAGACAAAAACGGGGCAGAGTGATTTTTTTGGATCTTTGTGATGCCGTTCTGCCCGTCGGCTAGCTATTCCTCTGTTTCAATTGCTGAACTTCAATCAGGCCTAGAACTATGATTCGTCCTTTTCTTGCCTTTTTCTTCGTCGGGATGATGCTGTTTGTCAAGCCAGCTCTCGCACAGGATGTTCCCGCGTCAACAGCCAAACCCACAGAACTCCCAAGCATCACGTTGCCGCTCGAACTGGACCGAGTACTCCGCGACTACGAGCGCGCATGGCGTGTGGGTGACGCGGCGGCCCTCGCGGCCCTGTTCGCGGAGGATGGCTTCATCCTGCAAAGCAATCGTCCGCCCGTCCGCGGACGCAAGGCCATCCAGGCCGCCTATGAAGGTGGAAGCGGCGGCCCACTGCGGCTACGCGCGCTCGCCTTCTACACCGAAGCCACGACCGGTTACATTGTCGGCGCCTACGGCTATGGCGATGGCCCAGACGACATCGGCAAATTCACCCTCACGCTGCGCCGTACGCCCGGTCAGCCGTGGCTGATCTTCTCGGACATGGACAATCAGAACACGCCGCCGAAACCCCGGCGTACGTCAGACACGCCTTGAGCCTGGCAACGTGTATCCGGCGCGTCGCCCGGATATGTGCTTTTGCTTTATCGTCATTGCAGGGACAGACCGCTGATGCCCGTCGTCATGATTTACGGTTTCACCGGCCAATACGCCGGAAATTCCGAGTACGACTGGAACCATCCAGAAAGAAATGATGTTTACAAGTGCATGCTCTTTCTCAGGCAAGAGTCAGAGTCGCCTGATTTCGAGAATGCAAAATCTGAGTGCAGGCGGTATGGCTTCGCCGATATCTCGGATATGCGAGTCGGCAAGCTTCACGTGGAAGTTCTGAATACTGACCTGTATCGGGGATTTTCCGGCTTCTACGAGGAGGCGTTGGCTCACGGCGGGACCCTCGTCTTCTACCCAGACGCGGCCCGCGACGAAGGGGGCGTCAATCCCGCGCACTGACCCCATCGCTTCAATCAGGTTTCCCCATCCGTCGCATGTGGCACCTCAAGCAGCTGCTTGACCGTCATGGTCATCACGTCGAAGTACTGAGAACTTTGGAACCGGGCTCGGTTGTCTATGAAGATGATTGGCAACTGATTGCGAAGCCCAGGAAAGGGCAGCGGTTCTAGCGCAAGACAGGACGGCGTGCACTTCTCTTCGGCATCCATGTACGCTCTGTAGCGGGTGGTCAGGCAATCCGAGGGGAATATCAGGAAATGCCATATTTCAAGATTCTTCTCTCCGGCCGTGGTATTGACTTGCCATTCGATGATGATTCGGCGATCGGATTTTTTACGACCAGGCTGGTTCGTGCTGCCGACCTGGCCAATGCGGAAACCCTCGCCAGGGATCTGGTTCTGTCAGAGTGGCGCCCCGGCGGCGATTACGCGCAGGCCAATCGCGGTGCCGTACCCGTGCTGTCTATCGAGCGCTCGTTTCCTGTGGGCTGGCTTCAGGGTATCTTCGGTCGCAAGGGTTCCGGTTACGCTTTTTACTGCCACGAGAATTAGCCGCTGTCCGCATGTCACGCCCCTATTTGCGGATACGCTCGACGTCCAGCCGTGCCTGTGACTTTGCGTCGCCCAATGCAGCGCCTCGTTCAAGCAGCGCGAGCGCCGCGACACGGTCTCCTTCGCTACCACGTTCCAGCCGCATGAGCGCAGCGTTGTAGGCCGCAATGGCGCTGCCTTTCGCCGCAGCCGTTTCAAAACCGTCGAGCGCCTTGTCCGGGCAGAGGAAGAAGATATCCCAGCCAGCCGCCGCGAGCGCCAGCAGGTTGGCATCGTCCTCCGGAATCTGTTCCTGCACATAGGCCGGCCAGCCGGCCACGAGTGGAACAAACACCTCGGCGCCCTCGGGCAGGGAGTACGAGCCGGCGCCTTCGCGCACGGTGAATGCCTGGCGCGTGGTGCGACGGGTTCCATCCTTCGCCAGCCACAGGAATCCATCCTCGCCCTTGACCGGAAGGCCGCCCAGCGCCTTGGAAATGCGCTCGGCCTGCGATGGCACGCCGGGTTCTGGCGACACCCCGGTCCACGAGCCGATCAACTCCACGCGCTTCACCTTCCCCTCGAGCTTTTGCCGGATGGAATCCGCAACGTCTTCGACGGTCAGGATACGCATCTCGCCGTCATACATCCGCCACGGGTTGGCCTGCAGGCCGATGGTGAAGACCTCGTCGCTGTCCGGGACCGCTTCCATGTACTCATACAGCGCCTGTCCGGAAGCAACGCAGTTTGAATCCCGCTTCGGGGAACAAGTGGTCACGCTGAGCGTACCCGACAGCGACAGATGCGACGTGTCGCAGGCCAGTGCGGCAGGGCTGAGCAGGTAGAGGGCGAGCAGGGTGGATTTCATGTGACAGTCCGGGCCAGCGCGGGAAGGCGGTAGCCGGAGTGTACTTTCAACGGCATCCGGGCAGTTTGGGTAATCCGCTTTCGTGGAATTCCCGTGCAGCCTGTCCATGAGCAATCACCTTCTCGACTACAATGCACCGAGCCTTCGGGGAGAACTCCCCGTGCGAACCATCCTGCTGGCTGCCATCATCCTGTTCATCCCACCGGCGAACGAACTGCCATAAGGAGCCGTGACATGATGTCTTCAATACTCCGGGTGTTGTTGATGGGAGTTTTCATCAGCCTCTCGGGGTGTGCGCTTGGGTCGGAGCCCGCGCCCGGCCATGTTGCCCGCGAAGAGGGTTTCGTCGACATCACCCTGCCCATTGCGGAGCACCGGTGGGAAAGCGATGGTTCCCTGACGGTGGTCGCCAGAGGTCGCGTCAACGGCGAAGCCGTTGGTTTCACCGTGGCGTTGGCGCCCGAATGGACGCCACAGCGGAGCGAGGGAGTCCCCATCACGGTGTATTGGGGGAAAGGGCAGATACGCAGTGTCGGTTCGGAAAGCGATTCATTCCTGGCCCTGCTTGCGCAGGAATATGGACTGCCTGCTCGCCCGACCATGGCTCCTCGCGTGGAGACAACTCTAGTGGCCTTGGGCAGCGACCCCCGCGAACTGCGTTCCATCCCGGCCGAGATCAAGGTTTTCTTTGAAGCGGGTGGAGAGGAGATCTATGGGGAGGCGTTCATCAACATTGATCTAGCCGGCAAGGTCCTGGAGTTCCGGGATAAGGATCCGGAATACCATCAGGGCATCCTGTCCTCCCTGGGCGGCCAGAGCTGACTGCTCGTTGAGTCCACTCAGCGCCGCGGTACGGCTCCATCCAGGAAGAGATTCAGATGGTCAGATTCATCGCGATCCTGATGCTCCTGTTGCTGGCCGGTTGCGGCTTCGTCAGCTACGAGGACGTCAGTCATGAGCCCGAGTATTCGATGTATGTGGGGAAGCAGTACAAGATTACAGAGGACATGGAGATCTATCGCATCAGCATGGAACGAAACTACGGTCCTTCTCCCAGCATCTACGAAATAGTCCAATCGCCGGGATTTGGTGGGCCGGAGGTCCTCTCCCGCGACGATCTTCCCGAGGGTTCTGTGTTGCAGATCCTGGCGGTCAAGCGATGCAAGGACTGCTACCTGGACGAGGAGCCAAGGATGCACGTCGTGGTTCGCCTGGCGTCTGACCGGCGATTCGACGACTGGGAAGTGCAGGCGGATATGGGGTTGCTGTCATCCCATATGCAGGCAATCCAGCAGACAGATTCCCGCGAATGATCTGCCGCATGGTGGAATGGAAGGTTGCTGGATTTAGTAGTATCGCCGCCGCGGTTTCATCCATGCCCACCGAATGATCGCCCCTTACCTGTTGTTCTTCTTCGCCGCCCTGGGCGCCTTCAACGGACTGGCGCTGGCGGCCTATCTGTTGCTGCGGCGTCCGGCCACGCCTGCGCAGCGCTGGCTGGCGGTGCTGATCCTGGTCATCAGCATCCGCACCGGGAAGTCGGTGCTGTTCTATTTCTATCCGGAGATTCCCCGGCCGATCCTGCAAGTCGGGCTGACCGCGTGTTTCCTGATTGGGCCGTGCCTGCTGGGGTTCGTGCGGGCGTGGGCGGATCCGGTGGGGGACCGGACGCGCATGGACGGGCGGTGGGTGGCGGGACTGCTGGCGATCGCGGTGGGCTATGGGCTGATCTTTCCGTATGCGAGCCATCCGGAGATGTGGGGCCGGGCGCTGTGGGGGGTGATCAGTTACGGCTGGCTGGCGTGGATGCTGCTCGCCCTGGGCGTGTACCTGCGCGCGGTGCGGGCGGAGGGTGCGCAGGCGGCGGGCGACGGCCTGGGCCGGGGCCACGTGGCGGCGGTCATCGCCGGGGTGGCGGTGGTGTGGCTGGCCTATTACACCGCCGGATTGACCTCGTACATCGTCGGGGCGCTGTCATTCTCGCTGGTGCTGTACCTGGGCGGCATCGTGCTGCTGGCCCGGCGCAAGGCGCGGGTCGCCGCCGAGCCCTACCAGGACCGCAAGATCACCCCCGACCAGGCGCAGGCCGACCTGCAATCGCTGCACCGGCTGATGACCGAGGAGGCGCTGTACACCGATGCCCGGCTCAGCCTGGCCCGGGTCGCGCGCCGGCTCAACATGCCGCCGGCGCGGCTGTCGCAACTGCTCAACGACAACCACAAGACCGCCTTCAAGCCCTACTTGATGCAACTGCGGGTGGAGGCGGCCAAGCGGCTGCTGTGCGCGCCGGACCCGCTGGGAATGGAACAGGTGGCCGAGGCGTCGGGTTTCCTGTCCATGTCCACCTTCTACAGCAGCTTCAAGAAGGTGGAAGGGATGACCCCGGCGGCCTGGCGGCAGGCCCGACGGGCGGGCGGCATCGACTCCTGAAACAGGTTTCCGGAGTGCAGGAACCGGAGGCGGGAGCCGGATGCGTCTGCGGCTTCGACAGAATGGCCCGGTCCCCGCACCGGAGCCCGTCATGTCGGAAGCCGCGCCGAAGCGCACGTCCTCGTCCCTGGCCTTCGCCGTCCTTCGGCGGGGCGCGCTGCTCCTGCTCCTGGCCGGCGCGCCGGACGCCGTCGCCTGGGCGCAGGCGACGGTCCATGCGGCGGCGACCTCCGACACACAGGCGACGACCGCGTCTGGACACCGCTTCATCGTGCCGAAGGACTGGACCCTGACACGGCGGGGCCGTGCGGCCATCCTGCGGGCACCGGAGGGCGATTCGTGGATTGCGCTGGTGGAGACCGACGCAGGCAACGCGGTGGACGCGATATCACAGGCCTGGCAAAGCTATGCCGACCGCCCGCCGCCGGAGCCGCTGATGACGGTACCCCTGGCCAACGGCGACGGCTGGGTCGATGGCCTCAACCAGGTGTACCGCACGCCGGCGGGCGAGCCGCGCCAGCTGACCGCGCGCGCCCTGCGCAATGGCGACCGCTGGGTGGTGCGCATCGACGACCTCGCCAACGCGGTGGCTGGCAAGCGCGCGGCAGACCTGAGCCTGATCCGCGACGAGTTGCTGCCGGCCGGGCACGTCCGCGAAAGCTTCGCCGGGCGCCAGGCGCACGCGCTGGATGCGGCGAAAATCGAACAACTGAAAGCCTTCATCCGCCAGTCGCAGCAGGCGCTGGACGTGCCGGGCATTTCCATCGGCCTGGTGCAGGGCGGCAAGGTCGTCTATGCCGGCGGCTTCGGCGTGCGCGAGGCCGGCCACGCGGAACCGGTGGACGCCGACACCCTGTACCTCATCGCCTCCAACACCAAATCGCTGACCACGCTGATGCTGGCCAAACTGGTGGACGAAGGCCGGTTCCGCTGGGATACGCCGGTGACCGAACTGATGCCCGCGTTCGCGCTGGCCGATGCGCAGGCCACTCGGCAGATGCAGGTCCGGCATCTGCCCTGCGCCTGCGCCGGCCTGCCGTATCGCAACCTGGACTGGGAATTCGCGCCGCCGGACTCGCCGGCATCGCTGGTGTTCGACATCCTGCCGCGGATGCGGCCCACCAGCGCCTTCGGCACCAGCTACCAGTACACCAATCCGCCCGCCGCCGCCGCCGGCTACGTCGGCGCCCACGCCCTCTATCCGGACATGGAAATCGGCGCGGCCTACGATCGCGCGATGGCCACGCGCGTGTTCGAGCCGCTGGGCATGACCCGCACCACCTTCGATTTCGACCGGGCGATGCGCGGCAATTACGCGCGCTCGCACGGGGTAGGGCTGAACGGCCGGATCGCCCTGGTCGATCCGCGGCGCGACCGGCAGATGCATGCGGTGCGCCCGACCGGCGGCGCCTGGAGCAGCGTGAATGATCTGCTGGCCTACGTGAAACTGGAATTGAGCGGCGGCAAGCTCGACGACGGCCGCCGCCATCTCTCCGAGTCCGCGCTGGGCGAACGCTGGAAACCGCAGATCAGCACCGGTCGCCATTCCTGGTACGGGCTGGGCCTGGATACCGATGTCTCGACCGGCACCGTGATGCGCTTCCACGGCGGCCGCCTGTACGGCCAGCGCAGCAACATGGTCTGGTGGCCCGAACACGATGTCGGCCTGGTCATCTTGATGAACGCCAGCACCGGCAACGTGTTGATGGACGCCTTCCCGCGCAAGCTGATGGAACTGCTGTTCGACGCCGAGCCTGAAGCCGACAGCATGGTCGCCGCCGCGGTCGCCAGTGAACGCGAGAGCCGCGAAGCCCGCCGTCGCGCGTGGGATTTTCCGGTCAAGCCGGAACAGGCCGCCGTGCTGGCCTCGCGCTACCGCAACGACCTGCTGGGCGAGCTGCGGGTGGAGAACGCCGGCGGCAATCCGGTCTTCCACTTCGCCGCCTTCGACATGCCCATGGCCGCGCGCGTCAACGCCAACGGCGCGGTGGAATTTTCCGGTGCGATTCCCAACCCGCCACCGCCGTTCGTCGCCGGCACATCGTCGACAGGGCGGACGCTGACCCTGCGCGATGCGCAGAACGAGTATGTGTTCATGGAGATGGAGTGAGCGCCACGGGCGTGGCTACCAGAACTTCCACCAGGGTTTCGAGGATGCGGAGACTTCCCGGGCAAGGACTTCGAAAGGCTCCGGATCATCCAGTTCCAGTTCCTTGTCATGACGGTACGACGTCATTGTTTCGGCGAGCGCGACAGGCACATCGAAGATGTGATCGACATCCGCATCGGCGCCGCCTGCTGCGTCCTGCTGCGTTTTCAGGGTGGCATGGATCCGTGCAAATCCGGAGGGAGGATTCCCCTCCGATGACAGGTGGTAGATGTCCTGCTGCGCGTCGTGCTCCACATGCCACATCCGCACGCCATCTTCGAGACAGGTCGCAGTGCTGTACATCACGTGTTCCTCGACGCGGCATGCCACCAACCTGCAGCCAGCGGAAAGCGAAGCGAGCGTCGCCTGCGAGGACAGCGGGGAGTCGAACCGGTTGATGTGGACGAGAAACCATCCTCCAGGCAGTTCAACGCAGCTGAGCTCGGAATCGGGAAACTCTTCTTTCTCCCCGGTGCGCGACAAGCCCAATGCGCCGAGGACATGTTCCGGATCCTTGCCTTGAACGGCCAACCAACTGGCGGAAAACCCCATGAGACCTCCTGATTTCCATCAGACAGATATTGGCACTAATGAAAGCAACCTTCCGGAATGACGGCAGGACACACCGTCGGCTGGACCGTGCTGGGGGATTGAAGCGAGTAACAAGCGTACAGTGGACTTGAAGGACGGTCAGGTACGGGTCCATAGCCACGGAAGACGCGAAGCATGATCTCGTTCTTCGATGCGATGGTCTCGCAAGGCCAATCGGGAAGGGTCAGTGTCTTGGTGGCCGTGACACGGTTGGTCGAATCTCCGCGTCTGATGACGTAGACACTCCCACGATTCTCGCCAAGTTGGGCCAACCCGGTGATCGCAATGACGCCATAGGGCATATCGAAGATACCCCGGCTGTTGTCATCGATCAGTTGATACTCATGGCCATTCTGTTCGCGGAACGTCACCTCGCCGCCCCATTCCCCGAGGTCCTTCCCATGAATTTCCCCACCCCATGCTTCAAGGATATGGTCTGGGCGGACACCGGCAAGCATGTCTTTCTCGCCTGTGCCAAGACCGGCCAGAGCTCCATTGCCCGTGGAATGACAACTTGTACACATCATGATCAGGGCAACGAAAAACTGCTTCACGAGCTTCTATCCTTGGAAGTCGATTCTGGTTATGGGGTGGCATCCGGCGCGGCAAAGGGGCGAAGAAACGCCACTACACCCACACATCATTCTTCGCGGTATAAGCCCCGCCCGCGTCGCCCGTGTTCACCACGCCGCGCGGCTCCACCAGCAGGATGCTGCATTCGCGGGCGGCGACGGGGCGGTGTTCGATGCCCCTGGGGACGACGTACATTTCGCCGGCGGCGAGGCGCACGGCCTTGTCGCGGAATTCGAGGGTCAGCTCGCCGTCCAGGACGATGAAGACTTCATCGGTGTCGGCGTGGGCGTGCCAGACGAATTCGCCCTGGACCTTGGCGAGCTTGAACTGGTAGTCGTTCATCTCGGCGATGACGCGGGGGGACCAGTGTTCGGAGAACCGGGACAGCTTGTCCCGCAGGTTGATCGCGACGTCCGACATGGAGCACCTGTCATTCGGGTGGGGCCGCGCCATGTTTCCCGGAAAGGGGCGGCGGGCAGAGCGTAGCATCCAGGCCGGGTGGCTAGCGGCGGGGCTCATACCTCAGCGCCACCGCTCCGCCGCCGAATTCATGCCGGCCCACGAGCTTCAGGTCGATGCCTGCCGGAAGGCCCGCGAACAGGGTAGGGCCGTGGCCGGCCAGCCGGGGATGCACGATGAACTCGTACTCGTCGATCAATCCCCATTCGGCCAGTGCTTTCGGCAGCGTCACGCCGCCGGTGAACAGGCCGTTGCCCGGTTGCCGCTTGAGCTGGCGGACGGCCTCGGCCAGATCCCCGCGCAGCAGTTCCGCGTTCCAGTCGACCTGCGCCAGCGTGTTCGACACCACGTATTTTTTTGCGGCGTCGATGGTGCGGGCGAAGGGCAGCATCCACGGTTCCATCCAGTCGGGCACGACGCCGGTCTGGACAGGTGGCCGGAACGCCTCCTCCATCATCTGGTAGGTGACCCGGCCGAACAGCAGGGCGTCGGCGCGCGCGATGTTTTCGGCCGCGTGCCGATGCAGTTCCTCGTCGGTGGATACGCCTTCGTGATGGCAGCAGCCGTCGAGGGTGAGGTTGATGGAATAGCGAAGGGGACGCATGGTGCCTCCTGGCGCGTTCTGGCTAGCGGATGACGGGATTCCGGCGGACGAACGCCCGAACGGACGCGCGGATCACGCCCACGCCGGCTGTCCGGGTTCGAGTGGCACACATCCGTCGTAACGCCCGGGAACGGGGACGTAGCGCATCGCCTGGGTCAGGCCGACCTCGGAGGTGAAATAGGCGTTGACCGCGAGCGTGCGCACGCTGTTGAACCAGTGGGCGTCGCCTTCCTTCTGCGCGATGGCATCAATATCGCGGATCAGGCGTTCGCGTTCGGCCAGGGGCAGTGATGCGAAGTCGCCGCCGCGCGCGCGGCAGGTGTCGCGGAAGGCGCGCAGGCCGGTGGCGACCCGTTGCTGGGTTTCCGGGCTTTCGCAGTCGGCCAGCACCCGCGCCATCATCGTGCCGACGCCTGCCGCCTTGGCGCCGGGCGAGGCGGTGGTGGTCGGCAGCAGGATGTCGGCGATGTCTTCCAGCAGCACCTGGTCATCCTGCGCGGTGGACGCCGCCGCCCTGGCGATGCCAGGCGTGAAGCCGCCCAGCAGGCCGGTCGCGGCCAGCGCGCCTCCGGCCAGGCCGGCCTTCAGCGCCTCGCGGCGGGTGAGGTTGCGGGGCGTGCCGCTCACAGGTTCTGCCTCCCCATTTCCTCGACTGCATGGTTCACCGCGCGCGCGGTCAGCGCCATGTACAGCAGCGACGGCGACTGGTTGCCGGTGGAGGTCATGCAGGCGCCGTCGGTGACGAACACGTTGGGACAGGCATGCAGCTGGTTCCATGGGTTGAGCATCGAGGTAGCCGGATCGCGCCCCATCCGGCAGCCACCCATCTCGTGGATGTCGCGTCCGGGATACCACTGGGTGTCGGCGGTCTGGATGTCGCGGCAACCGGCGACCTCCATCATCTCCTTCGCCTGTTCGCGCCAGTCGCGCACCATCTTCTCGTCGTTGTCGTCGTAGTCCACCGAGGTCACCAGTTGCGGGATGCCCCAGGCATCCTTGAGGCTGTCGTGCAGGCGGACGTGGTTGCTTTCCTTGGGAATGGTCTCGCCCTGCATGTACATGTAGACCTTCCACTGGCCCGGTTGCGCCTGCGCATCCTTGTAGACGCCGCCCATGCGCGCGGACGACGGCGCGCCGCGCTCGCGGAAGGCGCCGGTGAAGGTGGTGTAGCCGCCGACGAAATCCATCTCGTGCCGCTTGAGGTTGCGGAAGTTGGGAATGATGCACTCCGAGGGCCGGCGTCCGTAGTAATAGCCATCCTCGAATCCGTCGATCAGGCCGCCGCCGTTGGCGCGGTAGCTCTGGAACGCGACGTACTTGCCGAGCAGGCCGTTGTCGTTGCCCAGCCCGTGCGGAAAGCGCGCGGAAATCGAGTTCAGCAGGATCAGCACGGAGTTCAGCGCGGAGGCGTTCACGAACACGATGCGCGCGCGGTACTCGGTGATTTCCTTGGTGTGCGCATCGACCACCCGCACCCCCGCGGCGCGACCCTTGCGCTCGTCGTGGATGATCGAGTGCACCACGGCGTCGGGGCGGATGGTCAGATTGCCGGTCTTTGCCGCCCACGGCAGGGTGGAGGAATTGGAACTGAAATAGGCGCCGTAAGGACAGCCGCGCCAGCACATGTTGCGCGACATGCAGGGGCCACGCCCCTGTTCGATGTGGATCGCTTCGGGCTTGGTCAGGTGCGCCCAGCGCCCCTGCACCACGTAGCGGTCGCCGTAGTGCTTGCGGATCCTTTCGCTGTAGGCCTTCTCGACGCAGTTGAAATCGAACGGCGGCTGGAACTCGCCATCTGGCATCGACTCCAGTCCGTCGGCGTTGCCGGACACGCCGATGAACTTCTCCACGTGCGAGTACCACGGCGCGATGTCGTCGTAGCCGATCGGCCAGCCGATGCCGTAGCCGTCGCGTTCGGGGGCTTCGAAGTCGTAGCGGCTCCAGCGCTGGCAGGCGCGGCCCCACATGATCGACTTGCCGCCGACCTGGTAGCCGCGAATCCAGTCGAACGGCTTTTCCTGCACGTAGGGATGATCGGCATCCCGGGTGAAAAAGTGCAGCACGTCCTCGGCGGCGATGCGCGAGGCGACCGGGTTCTCCTCCCGGTACTTGCGGGTCAGCGCGCCGCCGTGCGGCAGCTCCCACGGCGACAGCCACGCGGTCGGATAGTCCTTGATGTGTTCGACGTTGCGGCCGCGTTCCAGCACCAGCGTCTTCAGGCCTTTCTCGCACAGTTCCTTGGCGGCCCAGCCACCGGAAATGCCCGAGCCGATGACGATGGCGTCATAGGTGTCGTCGTCCCTGGCCATGCTCACAACGCCGGGGTCAGGATGAGGTTGCGGAACTCGACCGGACCATGGTCGCCCTGCAACAGGATCGGACCGGGCGCGCCTTCGTCGCTGTCGAGCGCGCCGCCGGTGATGCCGGGAATCTCGCGATCACAGATCACGGTCCTGCCGTTGACCGCGACGGTGACCTGGCGGCCGACCAGGGTGATGTCCAGCGTCTGCCATTCGCCCGGCGTGCCGGAGGCATCCTCGCTGGGTGCGAGGAAACCGTAGATCGCGCCGAGGCTGTCGCTGGCCGGTTCGCCGAAGGTGTCGGCGATCTGCACTTCGTGACGACCGCGCAGGTACACGCCGCTGTTGCTGCCCTTGGGAAAACGCAGTTCCACATGCAGCTTGAAGTCGGTGAAGCGGCGCTCGCTGACCAGGTTGGCGCCGGCCTTGGCGTTGCGCAGCACGCGATCCTCCATCGTCCATTGCGACGACTGGCCCAGCGGGCGCCAGCCGTCCAGGCCCTTGCCATCGAGCAGGCGGATCGGTTCTCCCCAGCGCGGCGGCGTGGTGCGGTGCAGCGAGGGTGCGCGCACGGCGCTCCATGCCTGCTGCCTGCCGTCGGGCAGTTGCAGGGTGCCGGAAAGCCGGCCGTCGCGCAGGCGTCCGTCGAACGACAGATCGCCCTGGCCGCCCTCCCATTGCGGCGGGATGGCGAAATGCAGGGCGTCGCCGATCGCCTCCACCCGCGAGATCGGTCGCGCGCTGCCGGCGGTACCGACGAACTGGCCCACCAGCGCGCTCGCGCCGGAACGGCGGATTTCCAGCCACGAAGGCTGATCACCCTCCGGGGTCTGGAGCGTGATGTCCCACCGTCCCGTCAGTCCGTCCGCGCTGTTTCCAGCTTGCGCGGTGGAAACAGCGGGCTGGCCTGCGGCGATACCGAGCGCGAGCAGAACCGGCAGGGGCGGGCGTGGGCGCATGCGTGCTTGTCCGGAAACGGAAGGCGACGGCCGACTGTAAACGATGCCGCTGGGGCGACCACGATGCACTGCGGCATGTGCCTTGGATGGATCACTGCACAGGTCGGAAAATGAAACCATTGCGCTACCAATGTCCACTCCTGGCGTGCGTGGCGGCTTCTCCGATCAAACTTCGGTGCGGTGCCAATCTCCCGGCAAGCCAATGGCGAAGTGTGGGCATGAGCGTCCTTGGGCTAGGTTTCCAGCGAGCGCGCGGGCCGCGCTCGGTTCAGTCGATCTGGCTCAAGGAAGCATGACTATTGCGGCGTTGCGGAACCGCCTCGAGGGAGCCGTTTTCCCGTGCACGGATGAACAGGCGGCGCGCCATCGCGCTGATGCGATGCAGTTGGTCCGGCATCCGGCCGCTTCGCATGATCGGGAAATCCAATTGGCAGTCGGTACAGGGGGGAATCTTCGGAGCAGAGTCAGGATGCCTGCACCGCGTCCGGAACCGTGATGATCGTCGGCTTGTCGTCTTCGCGGTCCGGCAGCGTGGCGAAGTAGTAATGGTTCTGGCCTTCGTCCTCGGTTTCGCCCGCCAGCACAAAACCTTCGGCTTCCAGGAGTTCACGGTACGCGCCGGCACCCAGCGAAACGGACGTCTGGCCGGTGAGGCTGTCCCGCCACGCGCAGGCCTGGCGCGGCGCGGTGAACAGGAATCGGCCGCCGGGTTTCAATGTCGCGGCCACCTTCCGGATCAGCATCGCCTGGGTCTCCGGCGCCAGCAGGAACATCAAGCCCCACGCGACGGCGCCATCGAAGCTGCCGCCAGGAAGCTCCATGTCCTCGACGGTGGTGCGCGCCGCCGTCGCGTCCGGGAAGCGGGCCCGGAACGCGGCGATCAGGCGGGACGAGGCGTCGATGCCGTGGACGGACAGCCCCGCCTCGATCAGGGTTTTCGAATCGGCACGCCATGGCCGCACCCCAGATCCAACACGGCGCCGCCGCGGGGCAAGGCCCTGGCCCAGGCGCGAACGGTGTCGGCACCCGTCGCCGAATCGCTCCGGATGGACATGAAGTCGCCGGCGATCGCTTCGTAGCCGTTCGAGGGATCCGCAGGAGCGCTGTTCGTCATTTCCGTTGGAAGGGGCGGCGTTGAATGCAGGATGGGCGGGGATGCCTCGGAATCCCGGTCGTCCGGATTCTGGGTACCGCCGCCAGGAGGCGTCAATCGGGCGGCAGGCCCGGGGAGCATCGTCCCCGGGCTCATGCGGTGCCTCAGGATGCCAGTTCGCCCTTCACCGGCGGCCTGGGGGGAGCCGAATCGACATGCTTGGCCAGATGCACCACCAGTCCCGCGTGCGTACCCAGCCAGATGCCCAGGCCGTGGATGATGCTGGCTGTGCTCCATTCGTAGATGTCCGAGCCGTTCAGATACACGTCCGCACGTGCCAGTTGCCAGCGATCAGCACGCGGATTTCCGCCCAATGGATGGAATCGAATGTAGACCGGAAATTTCTCCAGATTCTCGGTCCGGAGATAATGCGAAGTGGGATCGTTGAGGTCGGGGTGTTCGACATTCCGGTCGCTGTTCTCGTCGCCGAAAATGTAGGTCCGCGACGCGCCTTTCTCGAAGTCGTCCTTCGATGAGTCGATGTAGAACTCGCGGCCGCACAGGCCGAGATAGACGTCGCCGTCGGTACCGGCGCCACTTTGTTCGCCGGTCTGCAGCTGGAGTTCGATGCGGGTGATCAGTGGCATGACACTCTCCTTGTGGCGGATGTACGCAGCACCCGTTCGGTTTGCGGGCAGGCAAGTACCGGCCGCATACGACGGGGAAGGGCGGCCCTGTGCCGCTGTCTGGGTAAACGCCCGGGTCCGGTAGCGACGGTCACCGTTCGTCGCCGCGTGCCGGGAATCCATCGTGGCGGCGCGGTGACTCGGGAAGCTCCTGGAATACCGTCAGGGAACGGACGCGGCGGGTGCCAGGCCAACGACGGTCTTCAACGCCGCCAGGGTCTGCGCATCGGAAAAGCCGCAATGGCCTTCGCCGGCGGCGGGCAGCAGCGTGGGGACAGATGTCGCCCCCGCCTGTTTCGCCAGTTGCGGATAAATGGCCTGCATGCGCGGCGTGATGGTCGGATCGCGATGATTGAACTGGATCACCAGCGGCTTGCCGAGTGCGCCGGTCAACCGGGGCTGGCCGCCGATGCGGGCCTGTGCGGCGGGATCCGCCGCGTAGCGCTTCACGCCCGCGTTGAACGCGTCGTCGTCGCCGAAGCCCTGGTAGACGGTCTCCCGGTTTCCCGCCGGCATGCCGCCCGAACGCCTGGCCATGTCATGGAACACCAGGGCATGCAGGCTGATGGTGCCGGGCAGATCGTCGGTGGAGACTTCCAGCCGGCCGGCAAGGCGCTGCGCCAGATCCGGTTTCGCCTGCAATGCGGTGGCGACACTTTGGTAGACCTGCATCTGGGGCAGGGCGCCGGCTTCGGCGGATGCCAGGCCGTCGGCCGGCAGACCTTCGGCGTTCGGGAAGAAGTAGTCGAAGGCGACCAGCGTGGTCAGCAGTTCACCGGCAAGCGTCGCGCCGGGCAGGTTGGCACCGCACAGGGAGACACCACCGGCGTAGTGCCCCCCGTGTTGTTCCAGGCTGGCGATGGCAACCGCACCGCCCATCGAGAAGCCGAGTATCCAGGTGCGCCGGGTGCCCGGATGACGGGCGATGAACTGCTGGCGCAGGCGTTCGGTATCCGCCACGCCCTCGACCACTGCCCAGCCCTGCCGGCTGTAGCCGCTCTGCGCCACCGCATAGCCGGCGCCGAGCAGCGCGGGCGTGGCCTCGTTTGCCGGCCATGCCGCTTCGCGCGGCACGCCCGCCGGCTCGAAGCCATGTGCCAGCATCACCAGTTCGCCGTTCCAGTTGTCAGGTACATCGATGCGCCACGGCGCGCCCTGCAGTTCACCGGTTTCGGTGAGCGGGCCCCTGGCGAGTGCAAGCGGGGAAGAAACGAGGAGACCGATCAGGAGTGCGAGTCTTGCAACTGCGGGCATGGTGTCCATCCTGGGCAAGGGGCCGGTCGAACCTTAGCATCCGTGTCGCGGATTCCACTATACGGAAACACACAGCCTGAACGGACTTCGGAAGGAGCGGACGCTTCCGGATGTCCGTGGTCGTCACGCGACGTGAACCCATCGCTGGCCAGATTGGTTCCGGCAGGTTCGATTCCGCGGGCGTGGAAGGCGGAGCCGGTTTCCGGCGTCGTCGCCGGCCTGCCCGCACGGACAAATATGGAGGGACGAATACCATGGAACGATTCACCGGAGGCTGCCTGTGCGGCGACGTCAGGCTGGTGGCGACCGGACGCCCCTATCGGGTGGGACTGTGCCACTGCCTCGATTGCCGCAAGCATCACGGCGCGCTCTTCTATGCCGCGGCGATGTTTCCCGAGGACGCGGTGATCATCGACGGCGAAACCCGCGACTACGCGGGACGGCATTTCTGTCCACGCTGCGGTTCCTCCGTGTTCGCGCGCAGTGCGGACGAAATCGAAGTGCACCTGGGGACGCTGGATGCGCCGGATCAACTGATGCCGAGCTACGAAAGCTGGACCCTGCGTCGCGAATCGTGGCTACCGAAATTCCCGTTCGCGCGTGCGTTCGAGCGGGATCGGCAGACGCCGGGACGGACGGAGGAGTAACGGGCTCGCCGGGCGCTGCGCAGGAGGATTTTCCGTTGGAAGCCGCGGTCGTGAAACCGTCGAACGGTACGCGCCTCTTCGGGCAGGCGCTCGCCGGCGAGGTGGACATGGTGGAAGTGGCTTCGCTGTATGCCTCCGATTTCATCGCTGCCGGCCCGACCGGTGTCAGGACCGGAAGGAACGATGGGAAGCTCAGGCAGGCGATGGCGCAGGGATAGCGCACTACCGGGACATCGGCACCCGCGACATGCGGATTCGGGGCATCCGCCTTTCGCCCTTCGACGACGTTCATTGCGTGGCGCACGTGGCTTGGACCGCGACCCATGCCCGGGACGATCTCGCAAGGACGGTGGTGGATTTCGAGGCGCACTACCTCGTCCAGGGACTGGACGGCGGGGCGAAGGCGTTCGGCTGGATATCCGGCGACGAAGAGGTACTGACCCCGGACTTTGTCAGTAATTACTGGTACGGCCAGTGGGGGCAGGTCAAGCCTAATCTGATTCGGTTGTAAGAAAATTCCTACACGCATGACGGTTGACATGGCTTACACGCTTTGCCATCTTCGATCTATCTGGCTACTTCCCTATTTGGTAACAAAAAGAAGAATAAGAAATGTGCTAATTGCCGTGCTGTCACGGCCCCGGTGCGCAGGGGAAACTGTGCTTTCAACAAGGAGATGTTGCAATGCGTGAACTCAAATTGAGTGAACTGGATGCCGTTTCTGGCGGCGGCGAGGGAAACAATGGTTCCGCCCATAATGGTGTCATTGGCGGCCTGATTGGCGGTGCGACTAGCGGCGCAGTGGCTGGTGGCGCCGTCGGAGCATTCGTTGGCGGCCCAGTTGGTGCTGCCGTAGGCGCAGCGCTAGGTGCTGGAATTGGCGCGGTTGGTGGCGCCTTGGCCGGATATGGATCAAGCGAAGCACCGAAGCAAGCAGAGTAATTTGCTAACTTGGCATATTTCATTGTAATGGCCAAAAAGGAGAACATATATGCGCGAACTGACTCTGAACGAGTTGGACTTCATCAGCGGTGGTGACGCCCGCGGGACCTCGTCTGTCGTTGGTGGTGCGATCCAGGGTGGTCTTGCGGGTGCCGCTACCGGTGCAGCGGCAGGCGCCGCAGTAGGTACCTTCGTGGCCCCTGCGGTTGGTACTGCCGCGGGAGCTGCAATCGGGGCTGCCGCGGGTGGAATTCTGGGAGCCATTGCCGGCGCCTTTGATGCAGCATCGTAATTCTGAGTAGTAGCGTTATCAGTGACCAGTCATAGCGACTGGTCACTCTCTAATCACAGTATTGGGGCTCTCTATGGGTATTGCCAGTTTCTCCAGCATAATTGCCGCTTCTGCGCTTCTGATCTCTGTTATGAACTTCATTGAAATACAGAAGATTAAAAAATCGCTAGGCGATAGAGATAAAAAGTAATAGTTAAACGATTCTTGTAGAGGTGGGCGTTCACATATTTTCAGCAAGGACGCGGCATGGAAGCGGTGTTGCAGTCAGAAAGCTCGGAGTGCGCGCTGGCCTGTTTGGCGATGGTGGCTGCCCACCACGGAAAAAGAATTGGATTACGGGAACTGCGTCAGCGATTCCCTTTCTCCTTGAAAGGAGCAAGTCTTACTCGCTTAGTTTCCGTGGCGGGCCAACTAGGCTTTCAGAGTCGTCCGCTTCGCTTGGAGCTGGATGAGCTATCAAAATTGAGCGCTCCTTGTATCCTGCACTGGGACTTGAACCACTTTGTGGTGTTGGTCAAGGCAAAAAAAAGCCGTATTACGGTGCTGGACCCTGCGTTCGGCAAGCGCGAGTTGAGTTATGAAGAAGCCTCCGGCCACTTCACCGGCATTGCTTTGGAGCTCACACCCAGCACGCAATTTGAGCGTCAGGAAGCTCCTCCTTCAGTGTCCCTCCGTCAGCTTACTGGTCACGTCACCGGCCTAGGGCGTGCGCTAGCGTTAATCTTGTTGCTCTCAGTGGCCTTGCAGGTCTTTGTCATCCTGGCTCCGTTCTTCGTGCAGTGGGTGGTTGACCAGGTTTTGATTTCAGCGGATAGGGACTTGCTCACGGTATTGGGGCTCGGCTTTGGCGTGGCCCTGCTGTTGCAGGTGGGCATCGGTCTGCTCCGAGGTTGGGCGGTGGTGGTTCTGTCCACGCGACTGGGTTTGCAGTGGATGGGCAATGTCTTCACCCATCTGCTCAAGTTGCCATTGGACTTCTTTGAAAAGCGGCATCTAGGAGATGTCGTTTCCCGTATGGGCAGCGTGCAGGCTATTCAGCGCACGCTGACCACCAGCTTCGTGGAGGCTATCATTGATGGACTGATGGCCTTCGTGACCTTGGGCATGATGTTGCTGTATAGCTGGAAGCTGGCCTTGGTCACGCTACTGGCGGTGGGGCTTTATCTAGCGGTACGAGCGCTTGCGTTCGGTCCCGTTCGTAAGGAGGTCGAGCAGCAGCTGGTCTCCGCCGCAAAACAGCAGAGCCATCTTCTAGAGTCCATCCGTGGCATACAGTCGGTCAAGGTCTTGGGCGTCGAGAACAACCGGCGTTCGGTCTATCTGAATCTAATGAACGACACGATCAACCGTGAAGTGAGCTTGGCCAAGCTGGGGTTAGGCTTTATATCCGCAAGTCAGCTCATCTTCGGAGTCGAGCGTATCGCTGTCATCTGGCTGGGTGCAGCTCTGACCATGAATAATGCTTTCTCAGTGGGCATGCTCATTGCTTATCTGGCCTACAAGGACCAGTTTGCCGGTCGCATCAGCGGCTTAATCGACAAATGGATTGAGTTTCGAATGCTACGCCTACACGGCGAGCGCTTGGCGGACATTGTGTTGACGCCTCCCGAGTCATCGGCAGAGCGCTCATTCGAAGGCGCTGATTCCAAGAGTGCGCGATTGGACGTTTCCAACCTGAGCTTCCGTTACGCGGAAGGCGAGCCTTGGATCCTGCAGGGGTGTAGCTTCTCCGTGGAAGAAGGCGAGGCAGTGGCCATCGTCGGTGCCTCTGGCTGTGGCAAAACGACATTGATCAAGCTCATGCTGGGCCTACTCCGTCCGACCGAAGGCGAAGTGTCTCTAGGCACACAAAGCGTCCACCGACAAAGTGCACACAGTCGCCGTCAGGTGGTTGGGGCTGTGATGCAGGACGACCAGCTTTTCGCCGGCAGCATCGCAGAGAACATCGCGCTGGGAGACGAAGGCCACGATTCGATCCGTATCGAGGCCGCCGCCCGCTTGGCGGCCATCCATGAGGAAATCGCCGCCATGCCCATGGGCTACCACAGTCTTATTGGCGACATGGGGACTACCTTGTCTGGCGGCCAAAAACAGCGGGTCATCCTAGCCCGGGCACTCTATCGCCAACCGCGCGTTCTGTTTCTAGACGAGGCCACCAGCCATCTGGACTTAGACAGCGAGCGACGAGTGAACCAAGCCGTGGCGCAACTCGCGCTCACCAAGGTGATTATCGCCCATCGACCGGAAACCATTGCCAGCGCCGATCGCGTGCTGGTCATGCAGGGTGGGAAGATTGTGCAAGAGCTACGCCCTAAACGGCAGATACCTAACGCTCCCGTCGAGACCAGCGTTGAGCCTGCATTGACATGAGCGATGCTCTATTTCGCCACGAAGTATTAAACACCAAGCGGATGAGCTGGCTGGGCCGCATCTCATTGGCACAGCCGCTCGGACTTTGGGTTCTGGCTGGAATGGGAGCGCTATGTGCCGCGGCGGTCGTGGCTTTCGGGGTTTTGGGCGAATACACACGACGTTCAACGGTAACGGGCCAACTGGTCCCTGACTTGGGGCTGTCGGCGGTGATGTCCCCCACGGCCGGCGTCGTCAGTCGGTTGTTGCCCGAAGAGGGCGAGCCTGTGCGGGCGGGGGAAGCGCTGGCTCTCATCCAGGTGCCGCGAGCGATGGCCTCAGGACGGGATGCGCTGATGGCCATCCGCGAAGGCTTGGATGAACGCCGCGACAGTCTGGAGCAATTGGCGCAATCTCAGCAAGTCCAAATGAATGCGCAACAGATGGGCTTGAGTCGGCAGTTGACGGGGGCGCGACAAGAGTTGAGCCAGATTGAACGCGAGATTGAAACCCGAAAAGAACAGGTACGCCTGGGCAATGAGACCATCCAGCGCTATCAGAGCGTGGCCGACGAGAAATATGTCAGCCAGGTGCAATTAAACCAGCAACAGCAGGCGGTGTTGGAACTTGTCAATGCCCAGCAGGCCCTTGAGCGGCAAGCCACTGCACTACGGCGTAGTATTGCGCAGTTGGAACAGGCGCTGCGAGAACTGCCAGCACAACGGGGCATCTTGCAGGCCACCGCTCGCCGGGACTTGGCGATGTTGGGGCAAGAGCGCGTTCAACAGGAGGCCAGTGGCGAGTTACTCATTAAGGCACCGGTCGCCGGTTTGGTGGCCAGTCGCTTGCTCGAACCAGGACAAAGCGTGCAAGCGGGACAGTCTCTCATGAGCCTGTTGCCGGAGGGGTCTAGGCTGCAAGCGCAACTTCTCGTACCAAGTCGCGCCGTGGGGTTCATCGAACCGGGGGACCGAGTACTGCTGCGCTACCAAGCCTACCCGTACCAGAAGTTTGGTCACCATGGCGGCCGGGTGATTCGGGTCTCCCGCAGTGCGGTTAGCGCGCAGGCCTCTGAGGGGCAAGTCACGGAACCCTACTACCGGGTGCTGGTGGCCTTGGACCGTCAGACCATCCAGGCCTACGGGAAGCCTGAATCCTTGCGTCCTGGCATGACGCTGGAGGCCGATATCCTAGGGGAGCGACGCAAGCTCTACGAATGGGTATTGGAACCGTTGTATTCCCTGCATGGGAAGTTTGGAAACTGAGGAAAGGAATCGGGCCACATGTTGCCTGATTGCTGACTCGAGGGTACTGTCCAGCGTATTTGGTGCAGCTGTCCAGTTAGTTCGGCGGCAGCGCCCAGTTTATTTGGCGGCGGTGATCAGATGGCTGGCGGTATGTAGATGCGCTGCTGAGGCGGTACGGCGTCACGGGATGACGGTTTTTCAAGCGATGTCCGCGATCCGATGACGCATCGGGAAAGACGGGGCACTCGCGCCGGTGGCGAGCCGGCCAACGGCACAGGGATCGAAGCCCCTGCGCTGCTGGGGGCAAGTGCGTGTCGTCCCTGCGGGCTTACCGCTTGCGGATCTGGGTCAGGGATTGGACCAGTCCGTCGTTGCGCACCATGCACAGGAAGCGGCCCTCGGGATAATCGACGATCAGTTCGGTGACCGTGTCGTTGACCGGAAGCCGGGTGACCAGCGCGCCTTCGGCCTGGGCGCGCGCGTTGCAGGCTCCCAGCAAGGTCGTGTCCATGCCGGGACGACTGGCGGGAGGCATCGTGTAGCGGCTGGCCGAGACGTTCTTGAATACCGCGCGGCACCCGCCCTTCACCCACACGGAATGGTGGTACAGGCCCCAGCTCTGGCCCTGCTCGCAATGAGCCTTGCTCAACTGGCGGATCAGGCGCACGTCGCCATGCGTGTCCATCGCGCACTCGGCCTGGCGCTGGTCCACGGACTCGCAAGTCACCTCCGTGGCGCCATCGGAGCGGGTTTCGACCCGGGTTTCCCTTGCCATCGCGGCGCCGGACGCGGGCGCTGCCTTGCCCACCGTGCAGACCCCGTTCGCGCCCCCTTTGCCGGTATAGGAAAGCTGCACGCTTCCATCCGGCGATGTGCCGAGGGACAGCGTGACCTCGCTCTGTGCGTCCCGGGCTTCGAAGTAGTTGTCGTTGAAGCGCTTGAGCTGTGTCTCCCGTCCGTTGACGTAAACCGGCCCGCCCTCGTCGGCATGGACCTCGATCGCGCCCGGGCAGGTCGCGTTGAAGCCCGGTATGGCGGCCAGCGCGTTGCCGGCGTTCCCCAGGGACAGGACAATCGCGCCTGCCAGCATCCATCGGTTCATTCCGGTCGTCCTTTTGTGGTGGTCAGGCGGAAAAGCTTACTCCCGCGGGTTTGCGTTCGTGCACGCGGTTCTGTGACCCGTTGGTGGGTTTGATGCGTCCGATGCCCGGCGCGTGCCGCGCGATTGAACAGGCCTCGTGCGGATTGCCATTGACTCGCGCCGCCGCCCGCCGGAGCATTCCCCGACTTTCCCGGATCGCGCCGTCCTGGCCGCGGATCCAAACCTCGGGGGGCAACGATGGCAAGGGTGACCGGAATCGGCGGCGTCTTCCTGAAATGCAAGGGCGACAGCGCCGCCCTGGCGGCGTGGTACGAAACGCATCTGGGCATGCCGTTGGAGCCGTGGGGTGGCGCGGTCCTGCGTTGGCCGGATGACAAGGCCGAGGACGGCGGCCTGACCGTGTGGCACCTGGCCAAGCCGGACAGCCAATGGTTCAGCCCCAGCGAATCCTCCTTCATGATCAACTACCGGGTCGATGACCTCGACGAGCTGCTGGCGCAGTTGCGCGTGGCCGAAGTGGACATCGTCGGCGGACCGGAGTCGCACGAGAACGGCAAGTTCGCCTGGATCATGGATCCGGATGGCAACAAGGTGGAGCTGTGGGAACCCATGCGTTGGGACGAGAAGAACAAGGAGGCGTGACCGCGGCGAGGGCTTGCAGCATCACATCGCGGTTGGATTCCTGCGTGTCTGGACATGGGCAAGATCGCCCGATCAGCAGGATCCATGGATATTCAATTTTTGTTGTGAATTCCCATCCGCAGCTTTCAGCGCGATGGCATCATTTCCGCTACGGATCCAGAAAAAAATGAGCAGCCTTCCTTGTCCCGCGTGCGGTTTCCTTACGCTCCAAGGTTATTATGGTTCGTACGAAATTTGCCGGGTCTGTGATTGGGAAAACGATGGGATCCAGCTCGCGAATCCTACCTCGGAGGGTGGTGCGAACCGAGAATCACTGGCCGAAGCGCAAGCTTCGGCCATTGCAAGACTCCCGCTCGAGGTGACCGTATTCGCCGGGTTTCAACGGGACTCCAAATGGCGTCCCCTCGTGCCGGATGAAATCACCTACTTTGAATCCCTGCGTGCCCACAACCATTGGCATTCCAGGGAAGTGGTCGACCCAGGGGAAGCGTATTGGCGTCGCGTGTGATGGAGCGGATTCTGGCCAGATCGTGCAGACACACGAAGGAGTAAGCTTGGCCCGATGGCGATCCCTCGTGGTGTATCACCCTAGGGAATGCGCGAGAACGTCGTGGTCTGCAGGATCGGGCTGCCTTCCTTGCTGAAGAAGGCCTTGGTCTCGGTCAGCGTCTTGCCATCCGCGCTCACCGTGTAGATGCGGGTGGAAGAGGGGGTGCCCTTGTACGCCAGTTGCAGCACCAGCACGCCGGGCGCGGGCATCTTCATCGCGGACACGTCGGCCCAGTAGTCGCCGGTGACCGGCCCGGGGGTGCCGTCCAGCGGCAGCGTGGCATCCGAATGCATCGTGCTGCCGTCCGGATTGACGATGCTGACCTGCGTGGCCCATTTGCCGTCGGCATGATCGCGGAATTCCAGCGTCACGCTCTTCGGTCGCGCTTCCGGCGGCATCGGCAGCTTGTCGACGTCGATGGCCCACTTTCCCGCCAGGGGAGACGTGGCCGGCGAATCGGCGAAGGCCGGGGCGGCTTGCAGGGCGACAGCGATCAGCAGGGTGGCAAATATCGTCTTCATGGGAATCTCCGGCGAAGGGGAGGAGGAACACGCAAGGGAGCAAGCGTACCTCGCGTCCGCGGGAATGTACTTGGCGGATTGCGGCATTCTGCCGGGGCCAAGGTCGAATCCGCTTCAGCAACGCCCGGGCACGGGCGTCCGGGCATGGCGCGAAAATGAATCCGGTGCGTCTCCGGCCGCGCGGCGTGAATTCCGGGGCGGGAAAACAAAAACGGGAGGCGCCGCGCGCCTCCCGCCATGAATTTATATAACGCGGGGGGGCTTGCGGCAAGGCCGGGCGCCCGCGGCAGCATCACCGGCCTGTCGAGATGGCAGGACACCGGAACAAGACGATGACGGATGCGCAGACTTACTACCACGGCACCAGGGCGGACCTGCGGGTCGGCGATTTGATAATTCCCGGTCGTGCCTCCAACTATGGCGCCCGGAAGCAGGCGCGGTTCGTTTACCTGTCCGCGACGCTGGATGCGGCGATCTGGGGCGCCGAACTGGCGGTGGGCGACGGGCCGGGCAGGATCTACATCGTGGAGCCCACCGGTCCAATCGAGGACGATCCCAACCTGACCGACAAGCGATTCCCCGGCAATCCCACCCGGTCGTACCGCTCTTCGCATCCCTTTCGCGTGATCGGCGAGGTCGCGTCGTGGGACGGGCATTCCCCGGAGCGACTGGCGGCGATGCGCGCGCATCTGGAGCAGTTGAAACGACAGGGCATCGAGGCGATTGAAGAGTGAGCGGGGCGGCGCGTCGATGGCTCCATTGTGCGCGTGCGCATTGGACGCTGTAATGGGTGCCCTCGGGTCCCCTCGTCGGGGAATCGGCATCGGCCAGTCATGCCCATGAAGAAATCCATGTTGTCCCTGCTCGTGTTCGCGATGGTTCCGATGCATCACGCGGCCGCGGCGGTCGAAGGGGATGCGGCGCCCCTGGCGGTCGTGACCGGGGGACACTGGCGCTCCGGCACCGAGGAGGGCGGCTTCCGCGTCGCGACGGAAAGTGTCGGCTTCGAACACGTCAGTTGCCGCGCCTGGATTGAATGGGTCACGACGTCCGGCGCCGGGCAGCCCGCCCGGGTCGCGGCCCGCGTATCGTTCACCGAGGTCTCGAACGGATTCTGGTCATGCGAAGCCGGAGCGAAGGCCGTCTCGCTGGTGGAGGACCGGCTGACCCTCCGGGCGACGCATGCGTACTCGCATGAAGCACGGGTGTTCGAGGCGATCCTGGGCATGCCCGGTGAGTATCGGCTGATCGAACCGTGACCCCAGGCGGCCGTCATGGCCATCAGTCCGCCATCACGCGGGCACCCTCCGCTGAGGTCAGGAGCGTTTGTCCAGCGCGTCGGACAGCCCTGCCGCCATGCGTTCGGCCAGCGAGCGCTGCAACGGCACGTAGTCGTCCATGTCCGTGTCGCCGCTGAACTCGCCCGACCAGAGCAGGTGTCCGTCGTGTTTGTCGACCAGGGTCAGCACGACGACGGTCTGCTTCGGCGTCTGCCGGACGCTGACGCGGGCATGCAGGTCGGCTTCCCGACTGTCGGCGGCCACGCGGTAGCCGGCCGGCAGGCGATGGCTGACCTGCGCCGTCAGGCTTTCGCGCAGGCCGGCGTTGAACTTCGGGAACAGCACGTATTCGCACAGTCCCTGCACCGGTTCGATGGCGATGCGATGCTCGGGCGGGGATAGCGCGGCGTGCGCCCAGAGCGCGCCGCCGATGCCCAATGCCACGGCGAGCAGGCCGCCGGCCATCGGCAAGCGGGCGGGGCGACGGGCGACGGGAAGCGGAGGGGTCGGCAGCGACTCGGCCACACTGTCTTCGCCGGCGAGCGTGCCGACGAAACGGTAACCCGCGCGCGGCCGGGTCTGGATGTAACGCGGGGCGTCGGCGTCGTCGTCCAGCAGGGTGCGGATGCGGCGGATGCAGGTATTGAGGGCGGCATCGCCGCCGGTGCCGGCGCGCGGCCAGAACCGTTCGAGCAGTTCCTGCCGGGGTACGATCCGATCGCGGTGTTCGATCAGGCAGGCCAGGACTTCCACCACCTGGGGCGGGGCATCCAGCGCAATCCCGTTCCGGAAAACCTGCAAGGCGGCCGGATCCAGCCGGAAGTCATCGAAGTTCAGCATCACCCTCTCCCTGTTCCGTCGGCCGGAAAGCCTTGCGGTAACGCCATGTCAGCCAATGTCACGACATGTCATTGGCCGATTCTGACAGAAGGTCCCACCCTTTTCCGGAACGAACCGCGGGCCGCCCGCGGCGGACCCGCCCGGCGTCATCGCCTCCCTGCTTCCGGAGACCGTCCATGCATTTAACTGTCCGCATCGCGCTGTGCATCTTCCTCGCGGGGGGCGGAATCGCCGCACCCGCCGCAGCCGAACCGACGCAAGTGGAAGTCCGCGTGCTGGCGCGGGGCGCGAAGTTCCTTGGCGGGTACAGCGCGCCGGTACAGGTGGTGCTGAGCGACGCGGACACCGGTGAAATCCTGGCCCGCGGGCAGGCCTCCGGCACCACGGGCGATACCCGGCGCATCCTGGATACGGGAACGAAGCCGGGAGGGAAACGCTCCAGCGCGGACTCGGCGGTGTTCCGCGCGACCCTTGACCTGGACCACCCGCGCCGGGTGACCGCGAGCGTGACCGGACCGCTGGCCCAACCGCAGGCGGCCACGACCGCCACCAGCACGCAGTGGATCCTGCCGGGCCGCGACCTCACCGCGGGCGATGGCTGGTTGCTGGAACTGCCGGGCCTGGTGGTCGACCTGGCCAGCCCGGTGGCCTATCAATGGCTCAAGGCCGGTGCGGATGTACCGGTACGGGTGGGCGTCACGATGCTGTGCGGCTGCGCGATTACCGCGCAGGGGCCTTGGCGGGTGGACGACACCGAGGTCGAAGTCCACGTGACGGTCGACGGCGGTCCTTCGCAGCGCTACCCGCTCAAGTTCGATCCGGCGAGCGCGCTGTTCGGCGCGGACATTCCGGCGGGGCGATCCGGACTGTATGAACTGGAGGTGCGCGCCTGGAGGGGGCCGGACAACAATGCGGGCGTGGCGCGCACCGCTTTTTTCGTCCAGTGATGGCGGGGTGCTTCGCCGGATCGCGTTCGGGACGGCGTCCGGGCGATGGCGGAAGGCGCCGCAGGCAATCGAGTATGGGACACGCGGGATGATGCGCAGGATGAAATACGGCGGCGTGATGAGCGCGGTGATCGGGCTGGTCGCGCTGCTGCCGTGCATCGCGAGCGCGGGTGAAGGTGCGCTGTCCCGTTCTCTGGAACAGCAGATGGAGCTGAACCGGCAGCGCTACGGCATCGCCGGACAAGCCTTGCGGGTCATGCGTGACGGACAGGTGGTTTTCCAGGGCGTGGACGGCGAGGCGGACGTGGACACGCACCGGCCCGTCGCCAGCGACGATGTCTTTCCCGTCTATTCGCTGGCCAAGCTGTTCACCAGCACACTGATCATGCAACTGATCGAGCGCGGACGCGTGGATCCGGATGCGCCCGCGAGCGTCTACCTGCCGGGACTTCCCGCTGCCTGGCGGTCGATCGCCGTGCGCGATTTTCTCGATCACACCTCCGGCGTACCGGAATACTTCGACAACCGGAATGGCGCGGGCGCGTCGGCGGATACGGTGTTCGCCGGGGACGCGGCGCAGGTATTCCGGTCCTTGGCGGACAAGCCGATGCAGTTCGCGCCGGGGACCGATACGCGCTACACGCAGACCAACTACCTGGTGCTGGCCGCGCTGCTCGAGGCGCGGTACGGCAAGCCTTATCCGCGGATCGCGGAGCAACGCATCCTGCGCAAGCTGGGCATGCGCCATACTTGGCTGGGGCCGGCGGGACTGCCCCGCCGGGGCGTGGCGACGGCCTATGCCGGCAAGGAGGGACGCCTGCGGGAGGAAAGCGATCTGGCCTGGCCGGATTATGCCTACGGCCATGCCGGCCTGTATCTGACGCTGGATGATCTGGGCCGGTTCCTGCAGGCGATGACCTCGGGCGAACTGGTGGGCAAGGCGACATTGCGCCGCCTGTGGCAGCCGCGCACCCTCGCCAATGGAAAGCGCGCCTGGTTCGCCGCCGGCTGGGAGCACGGCGAGAGCGACGGATACCATCAGCTGGGCCATGACGGCGGTGCCCGCGTCCGTGTCCGCATCCTGTTCAAGGACGCGCTGGACAGCGACGTCCATGTCTTCGCCTACCTGACCAATGGCAGCGCCCGCAATGTGTGGTCGCGCGTGCTGGTGGACAGCGCGATGGCGGCCGCGGCGCCGGAACGATTCCCGGCGGAAGCCTTGTCGGAAAAACTGGTGGCGTTCGCGCTCCGACCGCACACGGCAGGCGACGTGCAGGCCATGGCGCAATCCATTCGCGCGAGCGATGTCCTGAGCGGCGCCGTATTGGAGCAACTCGTCAACGCCACCGGCTACAGCGTGCGCGGGAATCTGGGCGTGGATGCGGCGCTGCGCGTCTTCGAGTTGAACACCATCCTGTTTCCGGATTCGGCCAACACCTGGGACAGCCTGGCCGAAGCCCACGAGGCCCGGGGTGACCTGGACAAGGCGAAGGCATTGCGTGACAAGGTGCGATCGTTGTCGGCACCGCCCGTCGAATGCCGGCGATGATGGCCGGGCCGGCGTACCCGGCCCATTCCCGCCAACGGAGGGTGAATGGATGACGGCTGGGCAGCGTAGTGATCACCCCGGATTGATGTTCGCCGCGGAAACGGAAGAATGCAGGTTGTTCGTTTTCGCCAGCGAGGCCGACGCCATCGCCCAATGCGAAGGCCTCGACGTGGAGGCGGCCGTCTGGTTGTTCTGGGCCACGGACGGAACGCCGCTGGAGCCCGATTTCATCACCCCGAATCGGCGAGGGTTGTTCCGGGTCGCCAATGGCAGTTATCGCCTTGTCGAGGCGTCGCCGGATCATCATGCGGATCTCGCCGAGGCGCTGGACGTGATCCTGTCCATGGAGCCGAATCCGTTCTTTTCTTCCCTGGAACAGGTGCGCGCGCATGTCGCGGGCGGCGGTGGGCCGGCGCGGGCATCCACGGCATGAGTCTTTGACGGACCGGGACGCGCGCTTGCGGGATGGCGTTACTTTCCTCCCGCGCGGTGCCGGCATCAAGCATGGTTCCATGCGGCGCATGAAGCCGAATCCTGGATAGTCGCCACACTCATGCGTCGCTCACTTTCATGGACGATCCGGGCCGCGCTGGCGGCGTGCGGCATCGTGGTGGCTATGTTCACCATCGGCGTCAACTGGCCGGAGCGGGAAATCCGACCGGCTCGCAATGCGGGCGTCTGGATGATTGAACACGTCGATGTGGTGGACGTGGCGCGGGGCCAGCTGCTGCGGGATCAATCGATCGTGTGGTCCGCGGGAACCATTACCGACGCGGGACCGGCCAGCGAAGTGAAAGCGCCCGCGCACGCCCGCCGCATCGACGGGCGCGGCCGCACGCTGATGCCGGCGCTGTGGGACATGCACACCCATCTGTATGCGTTCTCGCCGTTGCTGGACATGCCGCTTTACGTCGCCTACGGCGTCACCCACGTGCGCGATCTGCAGGGCTGCCCGAGCGCGGACGATCCGTTCATCGCCTGCGCCGGCGACAAACAGCGCTGGAGCCGCGAGGCGCTGGCGGGCGAGCGGGTGGGGCCGGTGGTGATCGAATCCTCCAGCTTCATGGCCAATGGACCGGGCATGGTGAAGCGTCTGGGAGACGTGCCGGATTTCTTCGACACCGGCACACCGGACCAGGCGCGGGCCTTCGTCCGCCATTTCGCCGGAAAGGTCGACACCGTCAAGGCCTACGACCGCATCCCCGCGCCGGCGTGGCGCGCGCTGGTGGACGAGGCGCGCAAGGCCGGCATGCCGGTCGTCGGCCATCGGCCGCACGCGGTCAGTGCGATCGAAGCGGCGCGGGGGCAACGCAGCCTGGAACACGCCCGCTTCCTGCTGCACGAATCCTTCGATGGCAGCGATGCATTGCGTGCCGTCGCCGGTACGCCCGCCTGGCGCGAAGATCGCCGCGCCATGGTCGACCGGCACGATCCGCGCCGCGCCGATGCGATCTTCGCGGCGATGCGCGCGAACGGGACCTACTACGTGCCCACCCACCTGACCCGCTGGGTGGACGCCTACGCGGATCGGGCCGAAGTCCGCGAGGATCCGGCGCTGCGGACCCTGCATCCCCTGCTGCGGCGCCAATGGCGGGAAGATATCGACGAAACCCTGGCCAGGGATCCTTCGCCGGCCGCGCGCCAGGCCTATGTCGATTTCCACCGCAAGGGACTGGAATTGACGGGACGCGCGCAACAGGCCGGTGTCCGGATCATGGTCGGCACCGACTACATCGCGCCGGGGCTGGACGTGCATCGCGAACTCGAACAACTGGTGCGGGCCGGATTGACCCCGGTCGAAGCGTTGCGGGCGGCCACCACGACACCGGCGGAATACGCCGGGCTCTCGCATCGGCATGGCCGGATCGCCGGGGGCCATGCAGCGGATTTCCTGTTGCTGGACCGGAACCCGCTGGAGGACATCCGCCACACGCGCCGCATCCGGGCGGTGGTGTTCAACGGGGCCGTGCATGACCGCGCGGCGCTCGATGGCATCCAGCGCGAGGTCGAATCACGCGCAGGGAGCTGGACGGTGGCCTGCAAGATCATCTGGCGGTTCCTGAAGCATCCAGTCGGGTACTGAGGCCGGGTTCCGGCGAGACCTTGCGGACGCATGCGGGTCGATGGCGAAACGGATTCGGCCAAGGCAAGATGAAACGGTCGGTTGCGCAGGCCACCATCGCGCTGCCCGCGGTGGTGATCCGCTTGATTCATGTCCAGGGAGAGGCAAGTGCTGAAATCGGGAGTGTTGGCGCTGGCGAGCGCGATTGTCCTGGCGGGGTGCGGTCTGGGGGATGCCGGAAAGCCCGACCCCTATGTCCTGTTGCCGGGGAAATGGGGATGGGAGGGTTCCAACGATTGCAGGGAGGCTCCCGAGGTGATCAGTTTCAGCGCCAGCAGGAAGCACATGTATCTGGCGCTTTCGCCCGCGCGGGAAGACGGTGGCCGGGAGCCGAGGAGAGTGGGCGAGTATCGGATCCTCCAGCAAATTCCCGAGGGGCTGCGGATGTCGCTGAAGGGCGAAACGCGCATGGATGATTCCGGCCAGCCGGTGACATGGGATCTCGTCCTGGTGGATCGGGACACTTATTGCTGGCGGCGCAACGATTGGGGAGATGGCTGCACGAAGCCCCTCCGCCGTTGCGGGGTCGAAGCTTAGAAGTCCGGCGCCGCGTTACGCCGGCTGCCGCGCATACCGCCCCGGCGACATGCCTACGTACCGGCTGAACGCCGCGCTGAAGGCACTGGGCGAACCATAGCCCACGCGTTCGGCGGCTTCGCCCACGCTGGCGTCCTGGTGGCGCAGCAGGTCGCGGGCCAGGGCCATGCGCCAGGACAGCAGGTATTCCATCGGCGCGATGCCGACCTGGCGGGTGAAGCGATCGAAGAACGCCGAACGCGACAGCGCGGCGAGTCGGGCCAATTGTTCGATGGTCCAGCCATGCGCGGGACGCGCGTGCATCTCGCGCAGGGTCGGAGCCAGGCGGGCGTCGGCCAGTCCGCGCAGCAGGCCGGGGGAATTCCCGTCGCCCGCCGAGGTGCGCAGCGTTTCCACCAGCAACAGATCGATCAGGCGCGCCAGCACGATCCCGCGTCCCGGCCGATCCGCGTCGGCTTCCTCGGCCAGCAGGCGCACCAGCATCGAGAGTCGCGGCTGGCCGCGCACGTGCACCAGCGCAGGCAACAGGGAGGTGAGCAGTGCCGGATCATGCGCGTCGAACCGGAACCAGCCGCCGAGCAATCGCACATCCGGGGGGCCATCCGCGCGTCCGTGGCGGATGTCGGCGGGGTGGGCGGCGGCGGCATGCGGATCGATCCGGGTGGGCAGATGCGTGTCGCCGCTGCCCAGGGTGAAGCCGGGCGTCGCCGGCAGCAGCACGAAATCGCCGGCTTCCAGCGCAACCGGCGGATGGTCATCGACGCGCAGCAGGCAAGCCCCTTCCAGCACCACGCAGAAACTGGGCTCGCCGAACTCGGTGTAGTGGACCGCCCAGGTCCCGGCGCCGCTGATGCCCTTGGAGAACACCGCGCGGGGCCGGAGCAGGCGGACGATGTCGGAGAGCGGGTCGTTCATGGCAGGACGATGGCTAAACAAAATCGGACTTTATCGCATGGATAGTCCGGTTTTGGCCGCCTATCGTCTGTTCTCCCTTTTTCCTGGAGTTTCCCGCATGAAGACCGTCCTGATTACCGGTTGTTCCTCCGGCTATGGCCTGGAGACCGCCCGCCACTTCCACGCGCGTGGCTGGCGCGTGGTCGCCAGCATGCGCACGCCCCGGCCTGACCGGCTGCCGTCGGACGAACGCATGAGTGTCCTGCCGCTGGACGTCACTCGACCGGAGAGCATCGCCGCCGCGCTGCGGGCCAGTGGTCCGATCGACGCGCTGGTCAACAACGCCGGCATCGGCCTGTTTGGCGCATTCGAGGCCACGCCGATGCAGACGGTGCGGGAGATCTTCGAAACCAATACCTTCGGAGTGATGGCGATGACCCAGGCCGTGATTCCGCAGTTCCGCGAACGCGGCGCGGGAACGATCATCAACGTCACCTCCAGCGCCACGCTCGCGCCCATGCCGCTGGTGGCGGCCTATACCGCCAGCAAGACCGCCATCGAGGGATTCACCGGGTCGCTGGCGCACGAGCTGGAAACGCTGGGCGTGACGGTGAAACTGGTCGAGCCGGGCTACGCGCCCACCACCCGTTTTGCCGTCAATGGCGAAGAGCGCATGCGTGGATTGATCCCCGAGGCCTATGCGGATTTTGCCAACCGTGTCTTCGCCGGGTTCGCCGGAAGCGATGCCTTCACCCGTGAAACCGATGTCGCGCAGGCGGTCTGGGAGGCAGCGAACGACACGACCGGCACCCTGCGGTTTCCGGCGGGCGCGGATGCGCGTGCGCTGGCACGTTGAAGCACGTCGATCGCGCCGTTGGTCGAGCCCGCCAAGCGAGGCCGGGATCGGCGCGGAAACGGACATGTCGCGTGAATGGTGACTGCCGTCGAATATCCCCTCTTGACCGCAGGTGGCATACGGATCAATTTTTCCGGGACGCCCCAAGGGAGAAAGGGGACCCTACCTCGACATGGCCTACCTGTCCGCGCTGCTGTTCCTGGCGGCCCATGCCTGCGCCATCGGCATCTCCGGTGGCGCGCCCCTGGCGTCCTATCCGTTCCTGGTGCTCGCCACCCTGATCGCCGGGATCAGCTGCGCCTGGCGCGCACGGCGCACGGCGCGGCCGGAGCGGGAATGGGACCTGGCCGCACTGGCGATGCTGCTGTGGGGCGGCGGCATGCTGATGGCGACCTGGCAGGCGGTGACCGGTGGCCAATTGGCGGCCACCGTCAGCCTGCTCCTGTACGTGCTGTACGGCGTGCCGCTGACCTTCGCCATCGCCAGCGCGGGCAGCGAGGCATGGCCCCTGCGGCTCATCGACGCGGTACTGGCAATCGGTCTGGGCGCACTGTACGCGACGCACACGCTCTCGCTGGCGGCCGACCAGACCGTCGGTGGGCAGAACTTCCTGGATCTCCGGCTGACCCTGGATCTGGAGAACCTGTTCATCGCCACCTTCGCGCTCGTGCGGCTGGCGACCAGCACGAACGCCCGCGCACGCGATTATTTCCGCGCGTTGTCCTGCTTCGCGGTCGCCTATCTGCTGGTGGCGGCGATCACCAACCACTTCTTTGCCGATGTGGACTTCGGCGGATACGCCGATCTGATCATCGGCGTTCCGTTCCTGTGGCTGGCCATCCTGGCCCGGCAATCGCCCTCCGCGCCCGTCGTGCGCGCCTATCCGCCGCGTCGCAACCACCTGGTGCGGGCCGGCAGCCACTTGTTCCTGCCGCTGACCCTGCTGCCGATTTCCGCGCTGGTGGTCGGCAACCGGCCTTGGCTGGGAGCCCTGGGCTTCGTGCTGGCCACGCTGGGCGCGGGTGTCCGTGGCGTGCTGCTGCAGATCCGGACCTACGAGGAACGCGACCAGCTCGACGTGCTCGCGCGCATCGACGGCCTGACCCGGATTCCCAACCGCCGCCATTTCGAGGAATCGATGGACCGCGAGTGGCGGCGCTGCATGCGCTCGGGCGACTCGCTGGCGCTGCTGATGATCGACATCGACCATTTCAAGCAGATCAACGATGCCTATGGGCATCCGGAGGGTGATCGCATCCTGCAGGCGGTCGCCCGTGCGCTGGCGGGATGCGCGCACCGTTCCTCGGACACGGTGGCCCGGTACGGGGGCGAGGAATTCGCGGCGCTGCTGCCCTCCATCGGCCGAAACGGCGCGTTGAACGTCGCCGAAGCCATGCGCGCGGCGGTCGAGGAACTCGCGTTGCCATCGCCCCTCGCCAACGGCGTGGTCACGATCAGCGTCGGCGTGGCCTTCATCGCGGCGGTGGACGGTGGCCATCCTTCCGATCTGCTCGCGAACGCGGACGAGGCGCTGTACCGCGCCAAGGCGGAGGGACGCAACCGGATTCGGGATGCCGCGCCTTCGGCGGCGTGAACCGCTCCCGCTGGCAGGACGTGGCCGGCGTCAGCCATGTGCCGGCGCCAGCGGCTTGAGCAGCAGCAACAGGCACAGGCCCAGCATGAACACCGCCATCAGCGCATCCAGCACGCGCCAGGCGCGCGGGTCGCGGAAGATCGGCAGCAACAGGCGCGCGCCGTATCCCAGGCTGGAGAACCACGCCACGCTGGCCAGGCAGGCCCCAATCGCGAAGGCGACGCGCGCCTGGCCCGCGTAGCGGGTGGACAGGCTGCCCAGCAGCACCATGGTGTCCAGATACACGTGGGGATTGAGGAAGGTGAACGCCAGGCAGGCCAGCCAGACGCGCCGGCCATCGGAACCGCCACCGGCTCCGGGTGCCAGCGCGCCGCCGCCACGCCAGGCGCGCCCGGCCGCCATCAACCCGTAGGCCGCCAGGAAGGCCGCGCCGCCGTAGCGGAGCGCTTCCAGCAGGAACGGCCAGCGGACGACCAGCGCGCCGATGCCGGCGACGCCACAGGCGATGAGCAGGATGTCGCCGAGCATGCAGGTCAGCACCACCCGCCCGACATACCGGCGTTGCAGCCCCTGGCGCAGGACGAAGGCGTTCTGCGCGTCGATGGCGATGATGAGGCCGGCGCCGGCGGCGAAACCGGCGGAAGCGGCGGCAAGGAGCATGGGGATATCCGGAAGCGGGGCAGGGCAGGCTGCTCCGTTGGCCTGACTAAGACAAACTGGTTTTGCTTTAGGCTATGAAGAAAATCTAATCGGGTCGTCCGCCATGGATCTCATCCATCCGCAACTGGCCGCATTCGCCGCGAACCGCTTCCGGGTCCAGTGCCGGGGATCGCAGGGATGCTGCGGGGACCATCGGACCGACTTCGCCGCCCAGGATCACCTCGGTGGCATCCAGCCAGCGTTGCGTCGCCATGCCCGGCACGCCCAGCGATTCGCCGCTGCGATAGCGCTGCAGCACGCGCTGGAAAATCTGCACGGCACGCGTGTTTTCCAGCAGGAAGGCGTAGCCGAGGTGATGCCACGCCGGGTTCGCATCCGGAGCGAAGCGTGCGAACGCGCCGGTGGCCCAGCGGGTTCGCCGCGCGGGACCGGCGGGGCGCGGCTCCGGCGCCCACGGTTCGGACGCATCCCAGACCTGCTCCAGGTGCAACAGCAGATCGAGTGGATCGGATGCCAGGACGATTGCATCGAATGCGCCACTTCCGGCCTGGCCGGCGGGCGCGTCCGGGACGCTTGCGGGTTCGCCTGCGGCAATCCGTTCGACAAGCTGGATGAACATGGCCGGCCCCCTTTTGGGATGAACCATCGTAGACCTCCGAACGGGCCACGCGCCAACGCCCGGAACCGGTGGGGGATTGCGGCGTCCCGATATACTTTCCAGTGCAGTCGCATCTGATCTGCATGTGGTCTGCATGCGACGGGCCGCCGCCATTGCTTCGACCGGGAGACACCACGTGCTGAAAATCTGGGGCCGCATCAACTCGTCCAATGTGCGCAAGGTGTTGTGGGCGGCGGAAGAACTCGGCCTGGCCTATGAATCCATCAATGCCGGCGGCGCATTCGGCCTGGTCGACGGTCCCGAGTACCGTGGCAAGAATCCCAATGGCCGGGTGCCGATGATCGAGGACGGCGACTTCGTGCTCTGGGAATCCAATGCGATCGTCCGCTACCTGATGGCGCGATACGGGACGGCGGATCTCCATCCGGCCGATCCCGCCCTGCGCGCCGATGCGGACAAGTGGATGGACTGGACCACCTCGACCTTCGCCGGACCGTTCCGCGATGTCTTCTGGGGCGTGTTGCGAACCGCGCCGGAACAGCAGGATTGGCCCGCCATCCGGACCGGCATTCATGACATCGACGCGCTGCTGCGGATTCCGGAGCAGGCGCTCGCCACCCAGCCCTATCTTTCCGGCCAGTCGTTCGGTATGGGCGACATCCCGCTGGGCAGCTTCATCTACGCCTGGTTCGGGATGCCGATCGAACGGGCGCCGGCACCGCACCTGCTGGCCTGGTACGAGCGCCTGAAGGCGCGGCCGGCCTACCGGAAGGCGGTCATGACCGCGCTGACCTGAGGCGGCCGCGACCGCCTCATCCGTTTCGTCCGATGACAGGGCGAAGTGCAAACGCATGAAATTCCTGCAGGCGATGCCGACGGTGACGGGCGGCAGGGGAAACGGGTTCATCCGCGGGCAGTGGCTGCGCCGGCTGTGACGCAAGGGACACGAATGCTATGGTCAGGCGGCGGGCACCGCAGACGTGCGGCGAGGCGGGGAGTGCCACGGATGAAAAAAACACTGATCAGCGTAATCCTGGGAATCGCCTCCGGGCTGGCGACCGTCTACATATCGATCTACGTGCTGGGCCATACCAGCGCGTTCGTGATGCCGCATGGATTCCCGATTGTCCTCTGGCATGCCGCCATCGTGCTGGGGCTGGGCGCGTGCGCGGTGGCGCTGCTCGTCCACTTCCTCGCGCTCCGGTTTGTTTCCGGGCATGTCCTGACGGCGTTGCTCGCCTTTGTCGCCACCGATGCGGCTGCGCTGGCGGCCATTGGCGCGTTGCACGCGAGTCCGCAGACCCTGTTGGCCTGGACGCTGGGCGCGGGTGCGGCTTCGTGGTGGGCCGCGCGTCGCCGGGCGCAGGCAAAGCCGGGTTGCTCCGGGTCCATGAGGTCCGACCGTTGATCCCCCACGTGGAAGTTCCGCGGCAGGCGCGTGACGCCGCCGATCTGCTGTCCGCGCGGTTCGGGGACGATCTTCTGGCGATCTACCTCTACGGTTCCTTCGTCGAGGGCGGCCTGCAACCCCAGAGCGATATCGACCTGCTGGTGATACTGCGGCGTTGCCTGGATGGCGCCGCGCGCGGATTGTTGATGCGCGATCTGCTGGCGTTGTCCACCTATCCCGCGAAGGACGGCGTGCAGCCGCTGGAGGTGACCTGCCTGGTCTTGTCCGACATCCAGCCCTGGCGGCCTCCCGCACGCCGTGAATTGCAGTTCGGCGAATGGCTGCGCATGGAGATTGAAGACGGGCGGGTGCCGGAGGCGGAAACGGATCCCGACATCGCCCTGCTGCTGGCGCAGGCGCGCGGGAAGGGAATCGCGCTGCGGGGACCGCCCGCCGCCGACCTGCTGCCGGAGATCCCGGCAGGAGACCTCCGTGCGGCCATCGTCCGGATGATGCCCGAGGTCGCACGCCACTGGCGGGGCGAGGAGACGCATGCGCTGCTCACGCTCGCGCGCATGCGGGTCACCCTGCGCGATGGCGACATCGTCGCGAAGGACGTCGCCGTGGCGCGCATCGTCGGGCAGGTGCCGTCCGTCCACCACCCCGTGCTCGCGCACGCGGTAGCGGTCTATCGCGGGGAGGCGGAGGATGACTGGAACGGCTGGGAGACACGCGTGGAAGCGTGCGTCGACCACCTGGCCGCCATCGTACGGGAAGCGGAATGAGGGCCGAGCCGCCGCGTGCCGCGTTGGCATTGGATGGCGCAATCGCGTGGTCGCGCTTGGCGGATTCGACTCCAGCCGCGAAGATGGTGGCTGCCGACGAAACTTCCCGCCCGATGATCACGTCCACCACCACCGAATACCTGGCCCGCCTGTTCGAAGCCCACCACATCGCCCATGTCACCGAGGGCGACTGGATCGCACCCGGTGGCGAGCTGCCGGCGATGCGCGCGATCTGGCACCCCGGCGACACCACGGGCCGGCTGGACGTGCACGTGGTGCTGCCGGACAAGACCATCGTCGAGGAGAACTTCGCCGGCATCGGCGAGGGCGAGGACGGCCTGAACGATGGCATGGCGAATTTCACCCGCAACGCCTTCCATGTGTTCCTGTCGGCGCTGTGGGGGCAGGCGGACGAGGAGCAGGTGACGGTGGAAACCTGGTCGATTGCCGGCCGCGATTACACCGCGCATATCGGCAACTTCGGCACCCGCGGATCGGCGGGTGCGCAGCCGCCGATACCCGAGGGCCTGTTCGCCCAACTGGAAGCCGCCGTCCGCGCTGAAACACTCGCCTCGCACACGCACTGGTTCCGCTTCTTCTTCTGCAACCTCAACGGCGCGTTTACCGTGGAGGCATTGCGCGACAACGAACCCTGGGAAGCCGGCGAACGCGCGCTGCGCTCGGCCGGTTGGGCGGCGCAGGACGGCTACTACAGCGTTCGCCTGTTCCTGATGCTGCGGGCGGCTTGAGCGCATCCGGCGGTTTGATGGCATTGCAGTCTGTCCGGCGGCGAACGGAGATTGGTTTGGAGATTTCCGGAATCTCAACTCCGTCATTCCAGCGAACGCTGGAATCCATGCCGGCGCGGTGTCGCAGGATTCGGTGGTGGCCGGTCTCTCCGCAAAAATGGGTCCCAGCCTTCGCTGGGACGACGGCAGTTGGTTGACGGGCCTCGGAATCTCAACCCCGTCATTCCAGCGAAAGCTGGAATCCATGTCGGCGCGGTGTCACGGGATTCGGTGGTGGCCGGCCTCTCCGCAAAAAATGGGTCCCAGCCTTCGCTGGGACGACGGCAGTTGGTCGACGGGCCTCGGAATCTCAACCCCGTCATTCCAGCGAACGCTGGAATCCATGTCGGCGCGGTGTCGCGGGATTCGGTGGTGGCCGGTCTCTCCGCAAAAAGGGGTCCCAGCCTTCGCTGGGACGACGGCAGTTGGTTGACGGGCCTCGGAATCTCAACCCCGTCATTCCAACGAACGCTGGAATCCATGTCGGCGAGATGTCACGGGATTCGGTGGTGGCCGGTCTCTCCGCAAAAATGGGTCCCAGCCTTCGCTGGGACGACGGCAGTTGGTTGACGGGCCTCGGAATCTCAACTCCGTCATTCCAACGAAAGCTGGAATCCATGTCGGCGCGATGTCGCAGGATTCGGTGGTGGCCGGTCTCTCCGCAAAAAATGGGTCCCAGCCTTCGCTGGGACGACGGCAGTTGGTTGACGGACCTCGGAATCTCAACCCCGTCATTCCAGCGAACGCTGGAATCCATGTCGGCGAGATGTCACGGGATTCGGTGGTGGCCGGCCTCTGGCGAAAGTGGGTCCCCGCCAGCGAGTGGAACGACGAAGCCCCTGGCGGAATCGGGGACGGTCTTCGCCGGAAGGACAGGCGCCTTGATCTAAATCAATTGCGAATCATTCTCATCTGGGTAGAATGTCCCCCGACAGCCGCTGCGGACGCAGTCAGCCAACCCCCTTTGCCCCAGGTTGGTTTCCGTGTCCAGCATGCAACGGCGCGTTTTCGCGCGCACTCCGCTTTCCCTCTCCCTCGCATCGCTCTTCGCACTGTCCGCCAGCACGATGGCGCAGACCGCGTCGCCTTCGGCGGGCGAGGCCGATGCACCCGCGCCCACCACGCTCGATACCGTCCGGGTCAATGCCTACCGGACCACTTCCCACGCGCAGGGCGCGACCAAGACCGACACCACCCTCGCCGAGACACCGCAGTCGGTGTCGGTGATCGCACGCGAGGAACTGGATGCGCGCGGCGTGCAGAACCTCAACGACGCCATGCGCTACGTGGCCGGCGTTAGCCTGGAAAGCACCGGCATCGACAATCGCGTCGACGACTTCCGCATCCGCGGTTTCGATGCCGGCAGCTGGAGCAACAACGTCACCCTCGACGGCATGCGCGCGCCGCAGGGGGGGCAATGGAACCGGACCATGTTCGACAGCTGGAACCTGGAACGGGTCGAAGTGCTGAAGGGACCGTCCGCCGTCATGTACGGGCAGGTCGCTCCGGGCGGCATGGTCAACCAGGTCAGCAAGACCCCCCGGCCGGATGCGGAGCAGCAGCTGCGCATCGGCGTGGACGGCCACGGCCAGGCCAGCGCCGCGTTCGACGTCGGTGCGGGCAAGCAGGGCGATGCGCACCTGTTCCGGCTGGTCGGCCTGTATCGCGACGGCGACACACAGATCAAGCACACCGAACAGAAGCATGGCTTCCTCGCGCCAAGCTACAGCTGGCAGATCGCGGAACGCACGCGCCTGACCCTGCTGGGCCTGTACCAGAAGGACGATGGTGGATCGACCTACCAGTTCCTGCCGATGGATGGCACCCTGCGACCGACCCGCTATGGCCGGATGAAGAACACCACCTTCATCGGTGAGCCGGACTGGAACACCTTCGATCGCACCATCTGGACCGCCGGCTGGCTGTTCGAACACGCCTTCAACACGAACTGGACGTTGAGCCAGAGCACGCGGCGCACGCACGTGGATTCGCTGTTCCGCACCGTGGTCACCAGCGGCGGGCTCAATCCCGATGGCCGCACCCAGAACCGCCGCGCCACCTGGGGCACCGGCGATTCGGACGGCGATACCGTCGACACCCGCCTGCAAGGCAAGTTCGACACGGGCGCCGCCTCGCACACCCTGTTGCTGGGCGTGGACTGGCAGAAGGCCGACTGGGATGCGCAGCGGGGTGCGATGACCAACCCGGCGCCGATCGACATCTTCCGTCCGGTCTATACCGGTTACGTGCCGGTGACCCGCAGCATCAGCCTGTCGCGCGGCATCAATCGGCAGACGGGCGTGTACCTGCAGGATCAGATCGCATTGGACAACTGGCGCTTCACCCTGGGGGGCCGCTACGACTGGACCAAGGACGACACCGCGACCGCCACGCGCACCGTGGCCACCGGCGTCACCGGTGCGTGGACGCGCACGCAACTGGACGCCGAGGCCTTCACCGGCCGCGCCGGCGTGGTCTACCTGTTCGACAACGGCCTCACCCCGTACATGAGCTATGCAGAATCGTTCCAGCCCTCTACCACCAGCGTGCTGCAGAGCTTCACCCGCACGCCATTCGATCCGATTACCGGCAAGCAATGGGAAGCTGGCCTGAAGTACCAGCCGGCCGGCTTCGACGGGCTGGTGACGCTGTCGGCCTACGACCTGCGCCAGCAGAACGTGCTGACCCAGGATCCGGATCCGGCGCACAACACCTGCGGCGCCACCGGCCAGGATCGTTGTTCCATCCAGGATGGCGAGGGACGCGTGCGCGGCATCGAACTGGAAGGCCGGATCACGCCACTGGAAGGCTTCAGCGTAATCGGCGCGGCGACCCGGATGGATTCGGAAATGACCCGCAGCGATCTCTACCGGGGCAAGCAGATCGCGATGGTGCCGGACTACACCGCATCACTGTGGGCGGACTACACCTTCCAGGGTGGCGCGCTGGCGGGACTGAGCCTGGCCGCTGGCGTGCGCTACAACGGCGAAAGCTACGGCGACAGCGCCAATGTGTTCCGGATTCCCGCCTACACGCTGTTCGACGCGGCCCTGCGCTACGACCTGGGCGATTTCGGCGGCGTGCATACGCAATTCAGCCTCAACGTCAGCAACCTGTCGGACAAGCTGTACGTGTCGACCTGCGGCGGCGTGTCGTCCTGCTACTACGGCAGTGGCCGGACGGTGATGGCGACGGCGAGGCTCAGCTGGTGAGAGTGCTGTCTGGTTTCATCATGTCGGTGTTGCTGGCGATGGCGATACCCGCCGTCGCGCAGCCGGACCCGGGACGTCGCATCGGCACCACGGTCGCCGACACCGGTGCGCCGGGATACCGCTTCGAACGCGTCACCCTGCCGGCGCAAGGGGGCGGGCAGGGCTATCGGCTGAACCTCGCGATACCGCTGGCGCCGCCGCCTTCCACGGGCCATCCGGCGGTCTGGTTGCTGGATGGCAACGCGGCACTGATGGAAACGCCGGCCGCCTTGTTGCAGGAACTGGCAACGTCACCGGTGCCGCCCTTGCTGGTATTCGTCGCCCACGACAACGATCTGCGCATCGATGGCGCGGCGCGCGCGCTTGACTACACCCCGCGCCTGCCGGGCGGAGAGGCCGCACAGGTGGATCCGATGGGACGCCGCAATGGCGGTGCGGACGTTTTCCTCGACTTCCTCACCGGCGTGGCGCGCGAGCGAGTGCGTCAGGTAGTGCCGCTGGATGACGCGCGACAGGCGATTTGGGGGCATTCCTACGGTGGCGTGCTCGTGCTGCATGCGCTGTTCTCGCGGCCGGCGGAATTTGATGTCTACGCGGCGGTGGATCCTTCGCTGTGGTGGGGTGATGGCTACCTGTTGAAGGAGGCCGTCGGTGCGCGGCCCGCGTCGGCAACGAGGTTGTGGCTGGCCGCAGGCGAGAGCGCCGATGAAGTTTCATCGGCGAAAGCGCCCCCATCCCAGCCTTCCCCCGCTGGCGGGGGAAGGGGCGGAAGCGCGGCACGTTCGCCCGAAAATCCGCTTCTTCGTTCGCCGGGGAATGCAGGAGGCGCGGAGCGCCCGCCCGAAAGCTCCCTCCCCCGCTTGCGGGGGAGGGCCGGGGTGGGGGCCGCCGAAGCCGATTTACGATCCGCCGCAAGCGTCGATCGACCGGATCACACCCCGATGCGGCGTGCACGCGAGGCGGTGCCGCCGGGCGCGGCGAAGGATCTGGTGGAACAGCAAAAGGCGCGCGGCTTCGACGCGCGCTATGTTCCGCTGCCGGGCCTTTCGCACGGGCAGACGCTGGGTGCTTCATTGCCGCTGTTCCTGCGTGGGTTCGCGCAATCGGGATCACCATGAACCCCATCCTGATCGTACTGGCCTCGGGTGCCGGCATCGCAGGCGCCGTGCTGCTCTACCTGGCTTCGCCACAACAGTCGTGGCGTGCCACCGGGCCGTGGCCCGCGCGGGCACGCGGATGGCCGGGCGGGCTGTGCCTCGTAATCTCGCTTGCGGCGCTGCTGCAACTGCTCGGTGCGCTTGCGGCGACGTTCACCTGGTTCACCCTGTTGATGCTGGTGTGGTCGGTGATGCCGTTCCTCGGCGCATGGCGGGCGCGCAACCGGAAGCGGGCGGCGCGATGAGCCAGGCCAAATCCAAACTGCAGAGCCGGCACTGGCTGGGCAAGAGCTGCGCCGGGCTGTTGCTGGGCTTCGGCCTGGCGCTCGCGGTGTCGGGCCTGTTCGCGTGGTGGGGACCGGGCGGCATCGCCGGTGGACCGGGCAAGCTGCAGTTCAACATGTGGCTGATGGCGCCAATCTGGGCGCTCGTGCTGGGTTTCGTCTTCCTGTTCCGCACCCCGCTGCGCGCGTGGCTGTGGCTGTCGCTGGCCAACGCGCTGGCATTCGGCCTGCTGTATGCCAGCCGCTGGCTGGCGGGCTGATTCTTCCTATCGGGCCCCGCATGCGCATCCGCAACGACATCATCAAGGTCTACAAGGACGTCCACATCTGGGTGGGCATCCTCAGTGGGCTGTGCCTGTTCATCGCGTTCTATGCCGGCGCGCTGACCATGTTCGAGAAACCACTCGAACGCTGGGCCAGTCCGCCGAACCATCTGGCACCGGCACTGCCGCTGGAGCGCGCGCCCGAGCTCGTCGCCGCCACCATCGCCGCGCATCCGGAAGCCGCGCGCGACTATGAAATCCGCATCACGCCAACACCCGATACTCCGGCGCGGATGCTGTGGCACGTGCGCGGCGAGCGGCGCGGCGATGTCGCCAGTTTCGCCGCCGCGCTGGATGGCGAAGGCCGCCTGCAGACCCAGGCACTGGAGAAAGCCGAGGTCGCGGAGTGGATCGACGTCCTCCACCAGCAGGTCGGCCTGCCGTTTCCGCACGAGGTGGCGATGCCGATCATGGGCATCATCGCGTTGCTGTACTGCGTGGCGCTGGTGTCCGGCGTGATCGTCCTCCTGCCGACCCTGGTCAAGGATCTGTTCGCGCTGCGCCTTGGCCACAACCTCAAGCGCATGTGGCTGGATGCCCACAACGCGCTCGGCATCCTGAGCCTGCCGTTCCATATCGTCATGGCGCTGACCGCCGTGGTGTTCGCCTTCCACGATCAGTTTTACGACCTGCAGGAGCGGGCTGTTTATCCGACCGCCATCGAATGGGGCGGGGAGCCGCCGCCGGAGCGCCCGCCGGGCGCGCAGGTGATGCCGCCCGCGGAACTGGTTCGGCGGGCCCGGGCGCAGGCACCGGGTTTCGAAGTGCTGGCGGTGAGCTACCAGACCCGCGGCGGGGTGACCCAGGCACGGCTGGAAGGCGTGGATCCGCGCCATCCGATTCGTGGGCGCATCTCCACCCTGGTCGGCGCCAATCCCTATACCGGCGAACTGCACACGGACGACATTCCCGGACGCCATGCGGGCTACGAGACGGCGATCGCCAGTTTCTTCAGCCTGCACTTCGGCAATTTCGGCGGACTGCCGGTGCGCTGGGCGTACTTCCTGCTCGGCCTGGCCGGCGCGATGCTGTTCTATACCGGCAACGTGCTGTGGCTGGAGTCGCGGCGCAGGAAGGAGCGCGGCCTGGGCATCGTCGTCCAGCGACGTTCGAGCCGGGTGATGGCCTGCCTGACCGTGGGGGTGGCGCTGGGCTGCGTGGCCGGCATCTCCGCCACGCTCGCCGCGGCCAAGTGGCTGCCGGGGCGGGTGGAGGATCCGGCGGCGTGGCATCGGATCGTCTACTACGCGGTGTTCCTGGCGGCGACGGGATGGGCGTTCCTGCGTGGCGCCGGCCGCGCGTCCTGGGAGCTGGCGCTGTTCGCCGCATTCGCAACCCTGTTGATTCCCTTCAGCAGCCTGCTTGGGCGCTGGCATCTGGGCGGCGCGTGGTTTCCCTCCGGTGCGCTGGCGTGGGTGGATGGCATCGCACTGCTGGGTGCGGGCGCGTTGGTGCTGATGGCGGTGCATGCGCGGCGGCGCGCGCGCTTTGGTCCGCGCGACAGCGTGTGGGCGGATGCGGACATGGCGGCGACGCTCCCGGCGCGAGCGCGGCCAGAGCATCCGGCATCCGGTTGAACGGCATCAGCCCCGGGCCGGCAGATCCTTGCGCAGCAGGGCGACGACACGCCCGTCGGCGGTCACCCTGTCATCCAGGCGGGTGAAGCCAAGGCGCGTATGGAAGGCGAGCGAAGCGGGGTTGGGCGGTGACGTGTTGACCTCGCAGCAGAGCGTCGGTGCGCCCAGCTCGCGGGCACGCGCTTCCATCGCGGCATAGAGCTTCCGTCCGAGTCCGGCGGCGCGCAACCCTGGGTCCACCACGATCTGATCCACATAGAGGAAGGGAACCCCCACGCTTCGTCGAAGTGCCAGGAATTCCTCGCCGTCATAGGCCTGGTCGCGGGAGAAGGCCAGCGCATAACCCACAAGACCACTTCCCGTTCCCGCGACGGCCATATGCAGGCCGGAGATCGCCATGAGTCGCGACAATTCGGCCGCATCGAGCGTGAACACCGCGGGCGTCGCGACGGCATTGAGCCGGAGCACCGCGTCGGCGTCATCGGCGTGCAGGGATCGCAAGGTGTACATGGGTGCAGTCCGGGGTTTGTCGGCAGCAGGTGGTTGCGTGCCAGGACAACGCGATGGCGACCACGATGCCGAGTCCGGCCAGCAGGCCAAGTACGCGCAGGCACAGGAACAGGATGCCGTTCGCGCAGTCGCTGCAGTATGCGTCGGAAACATCGTGATCCAGCCAGAACCAGGGCGGAAGGTCCACGGGCCATGGCAGCGCACCCGCCACGCGAGGCTGTTCGTGGCAGCGGCGGCAGATACGACTCATGCGGCGGGCCACTGGAAACACAGCAGGAAGCCGTCCGGATCGCTGACATACAACTGCTTCATGCCGTATGGCGCCACCTTCGGCGGTTCGGCTTCGACGCCGCGTTCCCGCAACCGTCGATACACCGCATCCGGATCCGGACAACCGAAGTAGAGGCAGACATCGCGATGTTGCGACATGCGCTGTGGATCCGGTGACGCCGGCCGGTCACCGGGTTCATAGGCCGTGTTCAACATCAGCTCCGCGCCACCCAGCCGCAACAGTCCCCAGTCGAACTGGTCACCGTCACGCGCCGACGTCTCTGCGATCTCGAAGCCCAGCACGTCCCGATAGAAGCGGACGGACGTTGGCATGTCGAAGACCTGGAGCAACGCGCACACACCCTGTACTTCGATGCTCATGACCTGTCTCCAAGGCATGCCCCCGGTCCATGGTTCCAATGGGTGAGGAATGGGGACAATGGACGCCAGTGTTGCACCAGAATGATATCGGCGCATCGGCAAGGCACCGCCTCGCCGACAAGAGGGAATGTGATCATTCCTTGACATTGTTATTTCTTGTCGCTGCGAATGTTGAAATCACAATTACACCAGAGTAAAACAGCGCTCAGGTGTCAGCAGAAGGTGGGCACCAAGGATTGTCGCAAGCGTACGCGGACGCGATGCATGTCCTGGCGGTGCGGGCGACAGGTTGTCATGGAAAAGCGCGCCGGGATGCGTGTAGGGGCGCGGGGAATTGGGGATTCCGCTGTGCCTATCGAGACTTCCGTGCCTTCGCCACGTTTGGCGATTGGCCTGTTTATCGTGGTGTTGACCGTGCTGCTGGCGCCTTTGGGCCTGCGCCTGGCGGATGTGATTGCACAGGTGGTCGGAGGTGGTTCGCCGCCGGGAGTCGTGGTGTATGCCGATCCCCTCTCTGATGCGGTATCGGCGACCGCCGCCGAGTTTCGAGTGGATGAATCCGGTGCCGCCACCTACGACGTGCCGCTGTATACGGTACCTGGAACGGCAGGCGTGGAACCGCGGTTGAGCCTTTCCTATTCCAGCCAAGGGGGGTACGGCCCGCTGGGCAAAGGCTGGTCGCTCGGTGGTCTCTCCTCTGTCACACGTTGCCGCGCGACGCGCGAGGCCGGCGACTTCCTGGGCGCGGCGACACCGGATGGCGATTTCCGCCCCATCAGTTTTTCCGCCTCGGATCGCTTCTGCTTGGATGGCCAGCGGTTGGTGCCGAGCACGGCGAGTTGTCCGGCCGCAGGCGGCATGAGTGGCATGGCCCTGGCCACCGAAATCGATTCGTTCCGCCGCATCTGCGCCTACACGGTCAATGCCGCGCTGGGACCGGCCTTCTTCACGGTGGAAGGCAAGGACGGTTCCATCAGCTGGTATGGAGACCGCGACAACAATGGCAGCGCCAACCGTCCGGATGGCTTTGTGGAAACCACGTCTCCAATGCGTCCGGGTGCGGCGCTGTTCTGGGCACAGACGCGCTTCCAGGATTCGACCGGCAACTACATCGATTACATCTATGCGGAAAATCCCTCCGGCGCGGGTACCGGTGAGCATCTGCTGGCCGAGGTGCGCTACACCGGCAAGATCGCGCTGGCCGGGCAGTCGGCAAGCCATGCGCCATACGCCAAGCTGCAGTTCAACTACAACGTGCGGCCGGCCGCGGAATGGACGCGCGCTTATGTCGCCGGCGGGGTAATCACGGGCTCGCATCGGCTGGACAGCATCACCAGTTGCGCCACCAGCGGCAGTTGCGCAAAGGAGCAGCAGGCGCGCCACACCTTGTTGACCTATTCCGTGGCGCCATCGGGAAGCGGCCTGGACACGCTGGTGGGGCTGCAGGAATGCCGCGACAACACCGCCGCGGTATGCAGTTCGCCGACTTCATTCCTGTGGAGCAGTGGCGCCAATCAGTTCGCCAGCTATGAGAAGCCGGCCAATCTTTCCCTGGCCACCGATCATTTCAAGCACTTCAAGCTGGGCGATTTCAACGGCGATGGGCGGCAAGATCTCGCGGTGCTTTACCTGGCGGGGCAAGGGTGCATCGGTGGAAGCTGGATCATCAGCATGCTGGGAGCGCTGGATACCGCGGGCCGTCCCACTTTCACCAACGCGACCTACAACTGCGTTCCCGTCGACATCACCGCCCGGGGGGAGGGCGCCTGGCACTTGTTGGACTACAACGGCGATGGGCGGGACGATCTGTTCGTCTCGAGCGCCGCGGGACTGGGGTGGCGTGTTCATCCTTCCAATGGCACGCATTTCGACATGACGGTGGATCTCATCGCCGGGCTTTCTCCGGTGGTGCCTTCGGACAATGCTGCGAACCAGCAGGCGCAGGTGGCTGATCTCAACGGAGACGGTCTGACCGATATCGTCTATCCCTCCGCTTCGGGGATGCGGGCCCGCTTGATGGAGCGTCAGGCGGCAGGCTTTGCTTGGGGATCCGAGCGGATGGTCCAGATTGATCCTGCCGATCTACAGGCGGCATACACCTGCGCACCAGGGGATACCTGCACCAGTACCGCGGCTACCGCGCCGAGTACGCTCGGAAGTTTTACGCAACTGGCGGACTTCAACGGCGATGCCGCCTCGGATCTCCTTATCCAAGTGACAACACGGATTCGTTTCGCGGAACCGATCTGTGACCCGCTGATGGCCGCGCGCAGCTATGAGAATGTGATCGTCGACTCGACGCCGGACACCGCGAACGCGCCGGCGCGCCCACCCTGTGTGACTGGGGGCACGGCCTACAACCTGATAGCTTTCAGCGTGAAGTCGCTGACGTCGACTACGGTGACGCTGGGGGCCTACGGCGCGGTGGCCACCGGGACGGTGTCCACGTTGCAGTTGGCTGATCTCAATGGTGACGGATTGACCGATTCGGTTTATCGCCGTATCGGAACCGGCCCTTGGCTATATCGGATCAACACCGGTGCAGGCATGCAGTATGACGTCGAGCTTCCGGTGCCTGGCGGATTGGAGGATTACGCGAAATTTGCCGACGTGAATGGCGACGGCCGCGCCGACGCACTCTATCTCGTGGATGTAGGCAATAAGGTTTACTACTGGCGCCGCGCGTTGGCCACGGGAGGGTTCGCCCCCGGTGCACCGCTGCCCGGCGGCAATGCCCGGCATTGCGATGGCAACTGCAATCCCGCCCAAAGTGCCGCTTGGTTCTCCGACACGGATGGCGACGGCAATCCGGATTTCCAGACCCTAAGTTTCTACGGCAGCACCGTCGCTTTGTATTTTTCGCGAGGCACCCAACTCTTCAGGCCCCGGGACGTCATCACTCGCGTCACCAACGGGCTGGGTCTGGAAACCGACATCACCTACGCCCCGCTGACCAATGCGGCCGTGTACCGGCGCGACACCGGTTCGCGCAACGGCCTGAACTGGGGGCGTGGTTCCGCGGTGATGGATCTGCTCACCCCGAACTATGTAGTGGCGCGGGTCGCCAGCTCCTCGCCGGTGGCGGGTGATCCCAGCGCCAAGGCCAGCGTCCACTATCGCTATGCCGGTGGACGCATTCAGGGCGGCGGGCGCGGCTTCCTCGGTTTCCGCGAAATCGCCACCGTGGATACCAACCAGTCCGGCGGTCATGTCGTGACCACCACGACCTACGCCCAGAACTTCCCGTACGTGGGCATGCCGGTGCAGACCGTGAAGTCGGCCGTCATCGGACAGGCCTACGCGGTGTCCCCCTGTCTGGCCGGCACTGTCAACGACAGCTGTTTTGCCACCCCGGGCCAGGCCTTCCCGTCACTGGGCGGCAGCTGGTTCTCCAACCAGATACAGAGCTGGGAATCGGCGCCGGCCACGTTGTCCGCGCAGGCGCCCCTGCACACCCGCACGCAGGGTTCGGAGGAATACCTGCGCGATCCCTACACCGGCGCGGTGACCAGCCGCGTGGCGACCGCTTTCAGCTATGGCGCGAACGGCAATGTCAGCCAGACGGTGGTGGATACCTATACCAGCGACAGTGCGCTGGTATCCACACTCATCACCAGCAACAGCTATACCGATGACGTCACCCGTTGGCGGCTCGGGCGCCTGACCGCGAGCACCATCACCCATCGCCGTCCCGGCCAGGCCGACGTGGTCCGCACGACCGGCTTCGGCTATGCGATGGGAGGCGCGGCCACCGGTCTGTTGAACGAGGAGCGCACCCAACCCGGAGGAAGTGCCGAACTCGCCTCCACCAGGACCTACACGCTGGACGAATACGGCAACCGCATCCAGTCCACCACCTGCGCCGCGCCCGCCACCAACTGCTCGACGGCGGGCCTTGCGTTCCATCCCACGGGTCTGGACACGGTCAAACGCTATTCGCGCTTGGAATATGACGCAGCTGGGCGTTTTCCCGTGGCGAGCTATGAACCGTTCTGGTCGGGCACGGGCGCGCAGGAACTGCGTACCACGTTCATCGCCGACCGCGATATTTTCGGCAATCCCGTCAATACGCTCGACGTCAACAACGTCCGCACCATGAAGATGGCCGGCCTGCTGGGGCGGGACTACTTCACCTGGGTGCGCACCGCGCCCAACGCCAACCCCGGGCAGGGCGGCGCCAGCGCCACTACCACCTACCGCTGGTGCGGCACTGGCGCCAATGCGGTCGAATGCCCGGATGGTGCCCGCTTCCGCCAGCAGGTGGCGGCGACGGAATCACCGCGCCAGTGGACCTACTTCGATGCGATGGGCCGCCCCCTGCTCAAGGCAGTGGAGAGTTTCAACGTCGGCGTGAACGGACAGGATGTGTCCGCTGTCTGCACCCAGTACGACACCGTGGGCAGGCCGACCCGCACCTCCAATCCGTTCTTCCTGCCGGGCGTCGCCGGGACCACCGGACCCACCGGCCTGGGGGCGGTCTGCGCCTCCGGCGAACGTCTATGGACCACGACCAGCTACGACATCCTCGGCCGGGTCACCGCCACGCAGACGCCCGATGGCAACCAGGTCACCACCACCTATGCGGGTCTGAGCACGACCACCCGTGACCAGCGCAACAACCCGGCCACCCAGATCCGCAACGGCAAGGGGGAACTGGTGAGCGCGGTCGATGCCAACGGCATGCAGACCGATTTCGCCTACACCGCCGACGGCAACCTGCGCAGCGTCAACCGCAATGCGGGCAACGGGGTCATCAGCAACAGTTTCAGCTATGACGTGCTGGGCCGGAAAATCCAGCAGAACGATCCGGATACCGGCATCACCCTGTTCCAGTACAACGCCCTGGGCGAGTTGATCGCCCAGACCGACAATGGCGGCTACCGGGTGGAACACGAACTGGACGCGCGCGGCCGTGTCTGGCGCAAGACCGCCAAGCTGCCCGGCGGCGCCGTGGAAACCGTGTCCACTTTCGATTTCGACAACGCGGTCAACGGCGCGGGACAACTGGCCAGCGAAACCATCGCCGGCAACTACGGGGCCTGGTCCGGACAGACCGGAACCGAGCTGGCTTACTCGCGCCAGTACTTCTACGATGCGCTCGGCCGCCCGCAGGGCAGCCAGGCGACCGTGGACGGGCAGTGGTATTTCAGTTCCCAGGAATACGATCTGCTGGGGCGCCCCTGGAAATCGCAGGATGCCAGCCTGCTGTGGACCAAGACCCAGTACGGTCCGCGCGGTCCCATCGCGATCTGCGCCAGCGACAGCGTGGACGTCAATGTGGCCTGTGGCAGCGGCCCGGAAACCTACCAGCGCACCCTCGCCACCGACGCCTGGGGCAACGTGGTGCGCGAGCGCCGCGGCGAGTCGGCGGCGATGGAAATCGTGCGCCAGTACCACGCCCAGACCGGCCGCATCGCTGAAATCTGCGCGGGCAACGCCGCCTGCAACCTGGTCAAGGAGGCCTATGCGTGGGACGCCGCCGGCAACCTGAGCACCCACCAGAAGGAAGGCCGCTACCTGGAGACTTTCACCTATGACGCGCTCAATCGCCTGACCGAAGGGCGATTGGCGTGGGCCAACGGGGTGCCGGTCAACCAGGCCACGCTACTCAATGCCTATGACGGCCTGGGCAACATCTGCAGCAAGAACGGCACCGGCTACGCCTATCCCGGCGGCGACGGCTGCGTCGGCGCGCTGGCGATGCCGGTGGCCGGACAGATGCAGGCGGCGCGCGACCTCAGCAGCTACCTGCTGCCGATGGAGAAGCGCGCTTCCCCGGGCGCCATGACCGGCGCCGCGTCGTCGGTCTCGTCGCCGCCGCTTGCCTCGCAGGTGGCTGGCAAGGAATCCTCCGGCGTGTCGTCTTCACGCCCGAAGGCATTCCAGCGTTCGGCCGTGGCCGCGCGTTCGAAGTTCGTGAATGCGCGCACGGCATCCACATCCCCCTCGTCACTGCTGTCGACCAGCGGCATCGTCGCGCTGGCCGCCATCACCGGCAGTCCGCACGCGGTCAGCCAGACTGGGGTGGGCGCCGCGGCGGAGTTCTATTACTACGACGAGCGCGGCAACCAGACCCTGCGCGATGCGCCGGGCACGGCGAACGACCGCACCGTCCGCTACAGCGCCGACGGCAAGGCGCATGAAATCCAGATGGGCAACGGCCAGCGGGTACGGTTCTGGTACGGTCCGGACGGGCAGCGCTACAAGCGCGAGGAAGCCGGCAAGGTCACGCTGTACCTGGGCGGGGTGGAACTCGTCCTGCAAGGAGGACTGACCACCGCCAGGCGCGTCATCGGCGGCATCGTCCAGCAGACGGTGGTCGGGGGCGCAGTACAGGCCACCCGGTACCTGTTCCATGACCAGTTGGGCAGTGTGGTGCGCATCACCGATGCTGCGGGGGCCCTCGCCGAGGGGCTGGACTTCACCGCCTTCGGTGAGCGCCGCAGTTACAGTGACCCCAACGGTTCGGGCAGCGCCTCGCCCACGACGACACGCGGCTTCACCGGGCACGAGATGGTGGATGGCACCGGCATCATCCACATGAACGGTCGCATCTACGACGCGGGGCTGGGCCGGTTCCTGCAACCGGACCCGCTGGTGCAGTCGCCGGACAATGCGCAGAGCTGGAACGCGTACACCTACGTGTTCAACAACCCGCTGGCGTACACGGACCCGACGGGGATGTTCACGTTCCGGCAACTGGTGGGCATTGCCATCGCGGTCATCGGCACGCTGGTCGCACCGCAGGCTGGCGGCTTCTGGGCCAAGCTGGGCTATGCGATGGCCATTGGTTTCGCTAGCGGCTACGTGGCGACGGGCACCTTCAAGGGCGGTGTCATTGGCGCGTTCTCGGCGGGCATCACGATGGGCATCGCCAATGCGGGCGGCCTGGACGCCTGGCAGAAGGTGGGTCTGCAGGCCACGACGGGCGGGGTGGTGGAGAGCCTGAGCGGTGGCAAGTTCGGGCACGGGTTCGTGTCCGCGGGCGTGACCGCGTCGGTGATGCCGCAGGTGGGCCATATTGGCAATGACGCCGGCCGCACGGTGGTCGGCGCGCTGGTGGGCGGTACGCTGTCCAAAGCCACGGGCGGGAAGTTTGCCAATGGGGCGGTCAGTGGGGCGATTCAGGGGGCGATGAGCAAGCGTGCCGATGAACGTGCTCAGACTGAGCCATATCTCAAGAATGGAAAATCTGCGTCCACCGACGTTGGAGATGAAATGGGGGGCGCATATCTTGATCAAGCAAAGAGAGATTTTTATTCGCTTAGGCGGTCAGGCGACCTTCCCGCAGAATTCGGATTCTTGACGGAAATAGAAACTCGCGAGTCGGCGGGTCTATTGGGTCGAAATCCAGCATTGAGCGAATATCTAGATGCGACGTACTATGATGTGGAAGGATATGCGGAACGTATAGGTGGCGATCGAGTTTCAATTCTCGGATACGCGGAAATAGATGGTTATGGTTATCCAAATAAGCCGATTCGATTCTTTAAGGGCTCAATGACATCTGATCGGTTGGAGAATTTAAAGAACTATGGTCACGAAGTTCTGCACAGAAACCCTAAGTTTGCTCAGCGATGGATTCGTGCAACAAGTCAGCCGGCGCATGATCAAATCCATAGAGAAATGGATGAAGTAATCGATAGGATTAGACTGCCATGAACGTAAAAATTAGCTCAATTCTTCTGACTGCTCTGCTTTTGGCTTCATTTGAGTCGAAGGCGCTGACTCCGGTGAGGCAGGATGTGCATGCAGAGGTTCGCAATGCAAAGTCAATGGCAATATATAGAGTTGTCTCAGGCAGGTGCCTTGAGTTCTTGAAGGTTGGAGGGTGCAAGAGAGCGCAATACGAGTTATCAGTTGTCAGCAGGTTGAGAGGTGTGCCGAGTGGTAATGTAACCACTGTCCGTGCAGGAATTAGACCTGGGTTTCTTCCGCTGGGATCGCTGGTGCTGGGTTATGAGAATTCGTACGGACATAAGCTAAGCCAGTCTCGCCAAGAGTTCGGATTGCTTCCTATTGCTGACATCAGCATTAACGGAGTTGAGGAGCGGGTCATAATTCTTTCAGAAGAAGAGGTTGCGCCTAATGTGAGGCATGTTGGATTCTACGAGCGTGGATCAAGCCCTCCTAGGGATATCATATTTAATGAGAATACTGGCCGTTATATAATGAGGGTTGCGCCATTTGGTTTGCTGCTAAAGGTTGATTGAGTTGCGGCGAAAATTTAGTTAATCACCACTGCGATCTGCGGCAATCGTAGCGGGCTAAGCGACCTAAAGCGCGGCCTGCAACCCCACGACGACGCGCGGCTTCACCGGCCACGAGATGGTGGACGGCACCGGCATCATCCACATGAACGGTCGCATCTACGACGCGGGGCTGGGCCGGTTCCTGCAACCGGACCCGCTGGTGCAGTCGCCGGACAACGCGCAGAGCTGGAACGCGTACACCTACGTGTTCAACAACCCGCTGGCGTACACGGACCCGACGGGGATGTTCACGTTCCGGCAACTGGTGGGCATTGCCATCGCGGTCATCGGCACGCTGGTCGCACCGCAGGCTGGCGGCTTCTGGGCCAAGCTGGGCTATGCGATGGCCATTGGTTTCGCTAGCGGCTACGTGGCGACGGGCACCTTCAAGGGCGGTGTCATTGGCGCGTTCTCGGCGGGCATCACGATGGGCATCGCCAATGCGGGCGGCCTGGACGCCTGGCAGAAGGTGGGTCTGCAGGCCACGACGGGCGGGGTGGTGGAGAGCCTGAGCGGTGGCAAGTTCGGGCACGGGTTCGTGTCCGCGGGCGTGACCGCGTCGGTGATGCCGCAGGTGGGCCATATCCGCAACGATGCCGTGCGGACCACCGTGGGCGCCTTGGTGGGCGGAACGCTGTCCAAGGCCACGGGCGGGAAGTTTGCCAATGGGGCGGTCAGTGGGGCGATTCAGGGGGCGATGGCGCGGCCACCTCAGCCACACCAAACTGGTGCGCTGGGCGATCCCGATCCCGTGGATTGGGAGAAGGGGTACAACGCTTCGACGCGGGCCAATACTGCTCTGAGGGAGGCTGGCTTCTTTAGTCGAGGTTATACCGAGGTAGAGTTGATCGGAATGAAGGAAAAGTGGGGTGATATCGTTTATCCAATCAGTGAGGAGTTCAGGACGGAGATAGGTGCGAAGATATATTGGCAAAAAAAGACGGACCTGTATTTTTTTGGCCCGGCGCACAGTTCCGGTCAATTTCATGTCGTTGCATTGGATGCACGCTACATTGGACTAAAAAGGCTAGATTTTGTTGAGTGGATGCACACGCATCCGTATCATGAACGAGCGATTCCAGATTTTTCTCCCGATGATTATCGATACTCAATCCGTCACGCTGTGGATGCCAATGTGGTTGGGCCGAGCTATAGGTATTCTTGGAGTTACGACAGATACTTGGAGAGACGGGGATATGCTGATGACTGGAATGCTGGGAAATATAATCCATGAAGACTAATTTGATGGCGCTGCTCGCATTTGCATTGGTGGCAATCATTGGTTGCACTAAAGAGAGCGAAAAAATGGCCTGCCAAGAGACTGGGTTCACGTCAGATCTGGTTTGCTCGGTGTCGTTCTTTCAGCTGCTTGGAAGCGCTCAATACTTAGGTCATGTTGTAAGGGTGAAAGGGTACCTCCATACGGAAACAGAAGGGGGGCTACGAAGGCGGGTGTTGTTCTTCTCAAAGGAGCAGCGCGATATCTCCAACATGGAGGCGGCTATTGAGATAGGGGCGTTTCATGAGGGGGTAAAGCCATCCAGAGTCGCGGCGTATGAGAAATCTCTTCAGGCAGAAGAAGGCTCATACATTGAATTGATAGGAACTTTCGAAAGAAGTGTGGATGCCGGATGGCAGTGGCCAAGTTACAAGATCGCAGGGTTGGTAGGCGTTACTCCAGTTTTTGATAAAACAGCTAGCCAACGCTGATCTGTAACGTCTCAGATTCGTGTGAGCCAGACGCACGTCAGGAAATGCTAAGTAGCGCCTGCTGCACGGTCGCCGGTGCGCTGGTGGGCGGCACATTGTTGGAAGCCATAACAGCTCGTTCCGGCAACTGGTGGGCATTGCCATCGCGGTCATCGGCACGCTGGTCGCACCGCAGGCTGGTGGCTTCTGGGCCAAGCTGGGCTATGCGGTGGCCATTGGTTTCGCCAGTGGCTACGTGGCGACGGGCACCTTCAAGGGCGGTGTCATTGGCGCGTTCTCGGCGGGCATCACGATGGGCATCGCCAATGCGGGCAATCTGAGCGCCTGGCAAAAGGTGGGTCTGCAGGCCACGACGGGCGGGGTGGTGGAGAGCCTGAGCGGTGGCAAGTTCGGGCACGGGTTCGTGTCCGCGGGCGTGACCGCGTCGGTGATGCCGCAGGTGGGCCATATCCGCAACGATGCCGTGCGGACCACCGTGGGCGCCTTGGTGGGCGG
>NZ_JBYMTI010000007.1:0-284005 GCF_057773145.1 Pseudoxanthomonas sp. 68-E7
TCCATCCAGCTTCCCGACCGCCGGGAACGCGGACCGAACGTCAACCTGGGTCCCGGCCTACGCCGGGACGACGGGCTGGAGTCTCCCTTTCCCACGCCGCCCTTTCCGCCGTCATTCCAGCGCAAGCCGGAATCCATCCAGCTTCCCGACCGCCGGGAACGCGGACCGAACGTCAACCTGGGTCCCGGCCTACGCCGGGACGACGGGCTGGAGTCCCCCTTTCCCACGCCGCCCTTTCCGCGGTCATTCCAGCGCAAGCTGGAATCCATCCAGCTTCCCGACCGCCGGGAACGCGGACCGAACGTCAACCTGGGTCCCGGCCTACGCCGGGACGACGGGCTGGAGTCTCCCTTTCCCACGCCGCCCTTTCCGCCGTCATTCCAGCGCAAGCTGGAATCCATCCAGCTTCCCGACCACCGGGAACGCGGACCGAACGTCAACCTGGGTCCCGGCCTACGCCGGGACGACGGGCTGGAGTCTCACTTTCCCATGCCGTCATTCCCGTCGTCATTCCAGCGCAAGCTGGAATCCATTGGGATTCCGGGCTGCCGCGAACGCTGGCCGAACGTCAACCCGGGTCCCAGCGTGCGCCGGGATGACGGTGCCGGTACTTCATCGGCGTAACGATGCCGTGGGATTCCACCGGCGTTGATCCGCATTCCGCCTGATCCAGGTCAAGGAAGGCCCCGACGCCCCGGCGCAGACTGCCGTCATGCGACCGATTCCCGTTTCCAACCCGTCCTCTTCCGCCGGCATGTCCGTGCGCCAATTGCTGCAGGCGCCGCACCGGCTGATGTTCTTCATCGGCGCCGGCAACGTGCTGCTGGCGATGCTGTGGTGGGCGGCCTGGCTGGCCGCGCAGTACAGCGGCGCCTGGCGCATGCCCGACACCGCGGTGCCGCCGGGCTGGCTGCACGCCTTCCTGATGCAGTACCTGGTGCTGCCGAGTTTCATCTTCGGTTTCCTGCTCACCGTGTTCCCGCGCTGGATGGGCATGCCGGATCTGCCGCGCTGGCGCTATGCGCCGGTCGGCGCCGGACTGATGGGCGGGCAATTGGCGATCCTGTTGTCCACCCTGGGCTGGGAAGCCGGCTTCACGGTCGGCCTGTGGATGGCGCTGGCCGGCTGGCTGGCCGGTGTCGCCACGCTCGGACGCCTGTTGCTGCGCGACACCGCGCGCACCTGGCATGCGCGTTCCTGCTTCGCCGCGCTGCTGCTCGGCTGCGCCGGACTTGCCTGCTTCCTGGTGTTCGTGCTGACCGGCGACGCGTGGTATGCCTTCGCCAGCATCAAACTCGGCGGCGTGGTGATGCTGCTGCCGATTTACCTGACCGTCGCCCACCGCATGTTCCCGTTCTTCGCCGCCAATGCCGTGCCGGGTTACACGCCATGGCGACCGATGGCGTGGCTGGGTGCGATGTGGGGCTTCCTGCTGCTGCACCTGGTGCTGGAACTGCGGCATGCCTATACCTGGCTGTGGCTGCCAGACGCGGCGCTGTTGATCGCCAGCGGCGTGGCGTTGTGGCACTGGTGGCCGCGCGGACGCATGCCCGGATTGCTGGCAGTGCTGTTCGTGGGCACCGCATGGTTGCCGATCACCTTCGCGCTGTATACCACCCAGAGCGTCATCTACCTGCTCACCGGCGAGTTCATGCTGGGGCGCGCGCCGATGCACGCGATGTTCATCGGCTTCTTCGGCAGCGTGCTGGTGGCCATGGTCACCCGGGTGACCCAGGGCCATTCCGGGCGGCCGCTGAAAATGCCGGCGCTGGCGTGGTTCGCCTTCGCCGCGCTGCAGGCGGTGGCGGTGATGCGGGTGGTCGCCGAGATCGCGCCGGACGCCTTGTTCTGGCAGGTCGCCTCGGCGGTGGGCTGGCTGGTCGCGCTGCTGCCGTGGGTGGCCCGCATCGGCAGCATCTACCTGAGTCCGCGTGCCGACGGACGACCGGGTTGACGCCATGATCACCTTCTACCCGGACATCAAGCTCGTGCATCTCGGCGCCGCCCTCACCAGCGGCACGCTGTTCGCGCTGCGCGGGCTCGGCCTGTCGCTGGGCATGCGCTGGCCGCGCGTGGCGCCACTGCGCTACCTCAGCTACACCATCGACACGGTGCTGCTGACCGCGGCGATGATGCTGCTGACGATCCTGCCGGCCGGCCTGTTCGCCAACGGCTGGCTGGTCGTGAAGGTCGGTTTCATCCTCGCCTATGTCGTACTGGGCGTGCTCGCCTTCCAGCCGGCGCGCGCAAGGCTGTCCCGCGTTGCGCTGTACGCCGCCGCGCTGCTGTGCTTCCTGCAGGTCTACGGCATCGCGCGCACCCACCATCCGATGGGCCTGCTGGCCCTGCTGGGGTAATCGCCATGAACGAAGCGCTGCTGCCGCCGGATCCCTGCTCGCCCTGCGCCGGCTGGATACGCGAATCCTTCGACGCCGCCGGCGCCACGCTGGACTGCCCGGCAGGCGAAGGCGGCGAAGACGGGGACGCACACGGAGATCGGCCATGTTGCTGACCCGGCTGGATCTGCGCGAACTGGCGCCGCCGGAACCGATGCAGCGGATTCTCGCCAGCCTGGAAACCCTGCCGCGTGGCGGACGGCTCGTCGCGTTCACGCCGTTCCGCCCGCTGCCGCTGATGTCGCTGCTCGATGCCTGGGGCTACGCCTATCGCGTGCATGATCTGCCCGCCGGCGACGCCTGCATCGCCATCTGCCACGGCGATGATCACGCGGCGCTGGATCCACCGCGGATCGCATGAGCGGGCTGGCGTTCGCCCAGGCGCCGCCTCCCGGCCAACCGCTGCGTTTCCTGCTGTCCGCCTTGGCCTGGGGCGCCTTCGCGGGGCTGTGGCTGCTGTGGACCGGTGAAACCGCATTGCTGACGCGCTGGGCGCCGCGCACGCTGGTGCTGGTGCACCTGTTCACCCTGGGGGTGTTGGGCAACGCGATGGTCGGCAGCCTGTTCCAGTTCCTGCCGGTGGCCGCCGGCTGTCCCTTGCCGTTGCCGCGCCAGGCCGCGTGGCTGCACGCCGCGTTCAACGCCGGGTTGTTGCTGCTGCTGGCATCGCTGGTGTTTCCGTCGCACGCGCTTGCCGGCGGCGCCAGCCTGCTGCTGGTGCCGCCGCTGGCGCTGTTCGCCCTGTGCGGGCTGATCGCGGTGGCGCGCGGCAATGGACCGCGCGCGCCGCGGCTGGGCATCGGCATCGCACTGGCCAGCCTGCTCGCGACCATCGGCCTGGGCCTGGCACTGCTGGCCGCGCTGGCCGGACTGTGGGCCCTGCCGCTGGATCGGATCGCCAATCTGCATGCCGCGCTGGGGCTGGCGGGCTGGGCGCTCGCGCTGCTGGGCGCGGTGGCCAGCATCACCGTTCCCATGCTGCAGGGAACCCGGCGCATTCCCGCCGCCTGGTTGCTGGCGTGGCTGTGCGTGCTGGTGCTGGCGCTGGCCTGGGCCGGATTCACCCTGCTGTGGGGCGAATCCGCATCGCCGGCACGCGCGCTGGCCCTGCCCGGCCTGGTGTTCTGCATCGCGGTGCTGATCCTGCAACGGCGCGCGCCGCATCCGCGCAATCCGGTATTGCGGCGCTTCTGGCAGGCCGGCTGCGCGGCCCTCGCGCTGGCCTGCCTGCTGGCGCTGGCCGCGCCGCCGTCGCCGCGTGGACTGCTGCTGATCGGCGCGCTGGTGATCGCGATCGGCCTGCCCCTGCTGGTGCTGGGCATGCTGCTGGAGATCATCGGCTTCCTGGCCTGGATCGAACTGCGCAGGCGTCATCCGCGCGGTGTCCGCGTGCCCGGCGTGGACCGGCTGCTGGACGACGCGCGCAAGCAATGGCTGCTGTACCTGCACCTGTTCGCCGCATGCCTGTTGCTGGCGGCCATCTGGCAACCTCCCGCGCTTGCCCGGCCGGCCGGGGCGGCGCTGGCGCTGGCCTGGGGCGCCAGCGGCTGGGCGGTGCTGGACTGCTGGCGGCGGGCGCTGCGCTTCAGGCCGGCGGCGGGCGTGGATCGGTCCGCTTGATCTGGGTCAATGGCAGCGCCGGTCACGCTGCCTAGCATGTGGCCACCGCACAGGTGAGCCACCATGCCGTCGTTCCTGCCGCAGACCCCGCCGGGCCCATCCGGTTTTCATCGTTCGCTTGCGGGCGGCGCGCCGTGCTGAGCCGGATGGCCCTGGGCGGTACCCGTGCCGCGATCGATCGGGTCGACGACGCGATGGTGATCCTGCTGGGCGGGCGCCAGCGCCTGGCCGGCCTCGCCGGCCGGATCAAGCGCCAGGCCAGCCTGCGCCAGGTCGACGAGCAGCGCGAACACCAGGTCCGGCTGCGTGCCAGCCGGCTGGCGCGGCGCTGCGGCATTTCCCCCGCGAGCGCGGAACGGCTGATGCGCCTGCTGATCGCCGAGGCGCATCGCTGGCAGGCGCGTCCTTCCCCCTTCACTTCCGAGCCATTCCGTCCCATGGCAATTTCCGGCCTGTCGTCTTCGCGCGGTGAATCCGCCGCCGCCTCCCTGCTCCGCTGGCTGCCGCCGCCGCGTCGCTTGCGTCCCTGGCTGGCGCGACTGCCGCGTCCGCTGCGCGAGCGGATGCTGCTGCGGCTGCTGGCGCCGGCCCTCGCCGCGCCCGAGGTGCGGCGGATCCTGGAACCGATCAACGGCCGCCGGCTCGGCATCGAAGTGCAGGATCTGGATCTGCGCTGGGTGTTCACGCTGGACGCCGATGGTCTGCGCCTGGGCGACGGCGCCGCCGAGGCCACCGTCAGCGGCACCACCACCGATCTGTTGCTGCTCGCCAGCCGGCTGGAGGATGCCGACACCCTGTTCTTCCAGCGCCGGCTGATGCTGACCGGCGACACCGAGTTGGGCCTGACCGTGCGCAACCTGCTGGACCGGCTGCCGTGGGAATCCTTCCCGCTGGGGTCGCGCATCCTGCTCCAGCGCGGCGCCCGCCTGGCCCGCGATGCGCGCGGCGCGCATCGCCGCCACCGCGGACAGGCCGCATGAACGCCGCCTTCCGCCCCCGCTGGAGTCCGGAACTGGAGGACCGCTACGCCGACCTGACCGCACGCGTCGGCGACACCGTGCCGTGCCTGGAATGGCCGCTGCACCTGCCATGGATCGACGCCATCCAGGCGCTCAAGCGCGAACGCGGCGCCGTGATCATGGCGCACAGCTACCAGTCCCCGGAGATCTTCCACGGCGTGGCAGACGTCACCGGTGATTCGCTGGCGCTGGCGCAGGCGGCGGCGGATTGCGACGCGGAGATCATCGTGCTGTGCGGCGTCCACTTCATGGCCGAGACCGCGAAAATCCTCGCGCCGCAGCGCACGGTGCTGATTCCGGATCCCGAGGCCGGCTGTTCGCTGGCGTCCTCCATCACCGCCGCCGACGTGCGCGCGCTGCGTGCGCGCCATCCCGGCGCGCCGGTGGTCAGCTACGTCAACACCAGCGCGGCGGTGAAGGCCGAATCCGATGCCTGCTGCACCTCGGCCAACGCGGTGCAGGTGGTCGAGGCGATGAACGCCGACAAGGTGATCTTCCTGCCCGACGCCTTCCTGGGCCACCACGTCGCCGCCCGGACCGGTGTCGAACTGGTCCTGTGGGACGGCCGCTGCGAAGTGCACGAGCAGTTCACAGCGCAGCAGGCCCGGCACACGCGCGAGACCTTCGACGCCCGCCTGGTCGCGCATCCGGAATGTCCGCCGGAGGTGCAGCGCGAAGCCGACTTCGTCGGTTCGACCACCGCCATGGGCGCATGGCTGGAACGCGAGCGCCCGCGCCGGGTCGCCCTGATCACCGAATGCTCGATGGCCGACAACCTGCGCCATCGCTTCCCGGACGTGGAGTTCATCAAGCCCTGCAACCTGTGCCCGCACATGAAGCGGATCACGCTGCCGAACATCCACGCCTGCCTGCAGGATCTGCGTCACCCGGTCGAAGTGCCGACGGACGTGGCCGAACGCGCGCGCGCGGCGCTGGCGCGCATGCTCGCGGTGGGCCGGGGCGAACGCGCATGAGCCTCGGCGCGCCGCCGCTGGTGGTGGTGGGCTGCGGCGTCGCCGGCCTGGCCACGGCGCTGTCGGCCGCGCCGCGGCGGGTGCTGCTGATCGGCCGCGCGCCGGCCGGCGTCGACTGCTGCACGGCGCTGGCGCAGGGCGGCATCGCCGCCGCCCTGGACACCGGCGACAGCGCCGATGCGCACGCCCATGACACCCTCGCCGCCGGCGCCGATCACAATGACTACGATGCGGTCCGCTACCTGGTCGACAACGCGGTGATGGCGGTGCGCTGGCTGCAGGCGCAGGGCGTGCCCTTCGACCTGGAAGGCACCCGCTTCCTGCTCGGCCGCGAAGGCGGCCATCGTCGCCATCGCATCGTCCACGCCGGTGGCGACGCCAGCGGTGCGTCGCTGCTGCTGGCGCTGATCCGGGCGGCGCAGAATTCACCGCACATCGACTGGCGGCCGCCGGCGATGCTGGACGCGCTGCGCGTCGGCGCCCACGGCGTCAGCGGCCTGCGCCTGCGCTGGCCCGGCGAACCGCGCGGCGAGGAGATCGATTGCGCCGAGGTGGTGCTGGCCACCGGTGGCTGTGGCGCGCTGTTCGCCGCCAGCACCAATCCTTCCGGCGCCGACGGCAACGGCCTGGCGCTGGCGCTGGCCGCGGGCGCGCAGGCGCGCGATCTGGAATTCATCCAGTTCCATCCGACCGCGCTGTCGGTGGCGGTCAACGGCGCGCTGCCGCTGATCACCGAGGCGCTGCGTGGGGCCGGCGCGCGCCTGTTCGACGACGACGGCGTCGCGATCATGTCCGATCAGCATCCCCTGGGCGATCTCGCGCCGCGCGACGTGGTGGCGCGCCAGGTCTGGCTGGCCCAGCAGGACGGCCGGCGCATCTGGCTGGACGCCACCCACCTGCATGAAACCTGGTTGCTGCAGTTCCCCACCGTCTACGCGCTGTGCCGCGCGCACGGCATCGATCCGCGCGCCCAGCGCATCCCGGTCACCCCGGCCGCGCATTTCCACATGGGCGGCATCGCCGTGGATCTGGACGGACGCACCACGGTGGAAGGCCTGTACGCGGTGGGCGAAGCCGCCTGCAATGGCGTGCATGGCGCCAACCGGCTGGCCAGCAATTCGCTGCTGGAAGGCGTGGTCTACGGCCGCCGCCTGGGCCAGTCGCTGGCCGGCATCCGCCGGCATGTGCCCGCGGGCGGCGGAGATTGGGTCGAGCGCGGGTGCGACGCGGACGCCGCCGCGCTGATCGGCTTGCGGGCGCTGAGCTGGCGTGCGCTGGGGCCGGTGCGCGACGGCGCGATCATGCGCGAGGCGCTGGACGAACTGGCGCAGGATGCCGGCATGGGCGGCAGTTGGCAGGGTGAACTGGTGGGCCGCCTGCTGCACGCGGCGCTGGCGCGCACGCACAGCCTCGGCGCGCACTTCCGCTGTGACTCACCCGTCGACTGAGCGCACGTCCGCGCGGCCTCCCGCGTGCGCCGGCCATCGCGTACAGGCAAGCCCGCGTCGCGCTCAGGCAATCGTCGGCGCCGACAGCGACGCGCGCCCGGGCCTGCCTTCCCAGTAGCCGTTGCGCGCGCCCAGCCGTGGCGGCGGCAGCGGCGCGTCGAGCATGCGCCGGAAGTGATCGACCACGCCGGCCATGTCCTCCTGCACCGGCGACAGCCGCAGGATGTCCACGCCGCAGGCGATCAGCTCGTCGCGCTCCGGCGCCATGTCGACCACTTCCATGCCCTGGATCTGCACGCCGTTGATGACCATGAACGGCTCGCCCTCGCGGGTCGCCATCGGCAGGCCGTCCGGGTGATGGATGCAGCGGAAACCGCAATCATCCTTGGGCACGTCGTAGGCGCGCGCGGTGAAACAGCGCGCCGAATACGCCAGCGGCAACCGTCCCCAGGCCAGCACTTCCAGTTCCGGCATCGGCGTGCCCTGCTCCGCCATCGCCGCGCGCAGTTCCCGCAGCAGTTCGCGCCCCTGTTCCACCCCGGGCACCCAGCGCACCAGGCCATCCTCGATCAGCAGGCCCAGCGCCACCTGGTTGTAGACGTTCAGGGTGGGCCCGGCCACGAACGGCAGGCCGCGCTCGCGGCAGACCTGCACGGCGGACAGATCATTGGCCTCCAGCAGGAAGCGGCCGTTTTCGGCCAGCCGCACCACCGTCGACAGTTCCGATTCGGCTTCGATCAGCGCCAGCGACGACAGCACGATCTGCTTGCCGCTGCCGGCCAGTTCCTCCGCCAGCGCCAGCCAGTCGCGCGTGCGCAGTTCACGCCGTTTGCTGCAGACGGTTTCGCCCAGGTAGAGGATGTCCAGCGGCCACTGCGCGGCGTCGCGGTAGAAGGAAAGCACCCGCTCGCGCGGCCAGAAGTATTGCAGGGGTCCAAGACTGAGTTTCATCGTTCAATGCCAGGCGCGGTGGTAGGGTCCAAGGGTGGTCTGCTGGCCTTCGGCGTGCGCCGACAGGTCGGTCTGCCAGTCCTCGCGTACGCGCCACGCCGCGGGCGTGCGCAGCTGCGCGTCGATCGCTTCGCGCCAGACCCGGGTCACCGTGCGCACGTAGGCCACGCCACGCTGGCGTCCCTCGATTTTCAGCGCCGCCACGCCGGCCGCGGCCAGCCGCGGCAGCAGTTCCAGGGTGTTGAGGCTGGTCGGCTCTTCCAGCGCATGGAAGACCTCGCCGCCGACGTCGTAGCGGCCCTTGCAGACGGTGGGATAGCCGGCCGGTTCGGTCGCGCCGAAGCGATCGATGAGCATGCCGTTGAGGCGCACGCTGCGGCCCTGGTCGGCGTGCTCCTCCCAGCGCACGAAGCTGGCCGGCGAGCACACGCCATGGCGGTTGGGCGAAGCGCCGGTGACATAACTCGACAACTGGCAACGGCCTTCGACCATGATGCACAGGCTGCCGAATGCGAACACCTCCAGCGGCACCGGCGCGGCCTGGCACAGGCGTTCGACCTGCTGCACCGACAGCACCCGCGGCAGCACCGCGCGCGCGATGCCGAAGCGATCATGCGCGTAGCGCAAGGCCGCCGCGGAGGTCGCCGAACCCTGCACCGACAGATGCCGCGCCAGATCCGGATGACGGACCGACGCGTAGTGCAGCACCGCCATCTCGGCGGCGATGATGGCGTCGGCGCCGAACGCGGCCGCCTGGTCCACCGCCCGATGCCATTGCGGCAGGCGCGCGCTGTCCGGATAGGTGTTCAGCGCCAGGTACACCTTGCGCCCGCGCGCATGCGCATAGGCGATGCCTTCGCGCATCTCCACGTCGTCGAAGTTCAGCCCCGGGAACGCGCGGGCGTTGGTCTGGTCGCGGAAGCCCGCATAGACCGCGTCGGCGCCGGCATCGATGGCGGCCTTCAGGGCCGGCAGGTTGCCGGCCGGACATACCAGTTGCATCAGGAATTTCTCCAGGCGGGGGAAGACCGGCGGCGCGGCGCCCAGGCGTCGATCGTGTCGGGTTCGGCGTCCTGTCCGGCCTCGGATTCGGCGGTCCGGCAGATCTGCCGCCACAGGGTGTCCACGCGCCGCTCGACCTGCGGATCCAGGGTGATGGGCCGGCCCCATTCGCGCGCGCTTTCGCCGGCCCACTTGCGGGTCGCGTCCAGCCCCAGCTTGGAACCCACGCCCGACACCGGGGTGGCGAAATCGAGGTAGTCGATCGGGGTGTTCTCCACCAGCAGGCTGTCGCGCGCCGGATCCACCCGGGTCGACACCGCCCAGATCACCTGCGACCAGTCGCGCACGTCGATGTCCTCGTCGGTGACGATGACGAACTTGGTGTAGGTGAACTGGCGCAGGTACGACCAGACCCCCATCATCACCCGCCGCGCATGTCCGGCGTACTGCTTGCGGATGCTGACCACCGCCACCCGGTACGAGCATGCTTCCGGCGGCAGGTAGAAATCCACGATCTCCGGAAATACCTTGCGCAGGATCGGCACGAAGATGTCGTTCAGCGCCATCGACAGCACCGAGGGCTCGTCGAACGGCGCGCGGCCCATGTAACTGCCATGGTAGATGGCGCCGGCCCGCAGGCGCATGCGTTCGATGGTGAGCACCGGGAAATGCGCCTGCGCGTTGTAATAGCCGGTGTGATCGCCGAACGGGCCTTCCAGCGCGGTGTCGCCGGGATGGATGAAGCCCTCCAGCAGGATCTCCGCGCCCGCCGGCGCATCCAGCCCGGTCAGCGCGCTGCGCCAGACCCGCGTGCGCGCGGCCCGCAGCAGTCCGGCGAATTCGTACTCGGACAACGTGTCCGGCACCGGCGCCACCGCCGCCAGCAGGGTGGCCGGATCCGCGCCGATCGCCACCAGCACCGGAAAGGGTTTGTGCGGATGCGCGGCCTGCCAGCTGGCGTAATCGAGCGCGCCGCCGCGATGCGGAAGCCAGCGCATGATCACGCGGTTGCGGCCGATCACCTGCTGCCGGTAGATCGCCACGTTCTGGCGCTCCTGGCGGGTGCCGCGGGTGATCACCAGGCCGAAGGTGATCAGACGGTCGGCATCCTCCGGCCAGCAGCGCTGGATCGGCAGCCGCCCCAGATCGATGTCCTCGCCTTCCAGCACCTGCTCGTTGAAGGCCGCGTCCTGGACCACGCGCGGGGCCACGTAGGCCAGTTGCGCCAGCCCCGGCCAGTCGGCCAGCGCGCTGCGCAGGTTGCCGGGCCAGCGCGGTTCCTTCACGCAGGCCAGCAGTTCGCCGAGCTCGCGCAGCGAGGCCAGCGGGCGGCCATCCAGCGCCATTTCGATGCGCCGGCGGTGGCCAAACAGGTTGCCCAACAGCGGATGCGCCGAGCCGGCGTTGTTCATCAGCAGCGCCGGCCCGGATTCGCGCAGGGCGCGCAGACTCAAGGCGGTGCTTTCCAGCTCGGGTTCGACGCGGGCGTCGATGCCCAGCAGCTCGCCCTGCCCGCTCAGGTGATCCAGGAAATCGCGCAGATCGTGGAAAGGCATGCCGCTTCCGATGGCGGGGGAAGAGGCCGCATTGTCCTCACGCCCCGCCACCGGCCACATTGATCCACGTCAAGTCGAAACGGCTCAGTAGCTGTACTGCACCTGCACCCAGAACTTGTCGGTATCCACCGTGCGGACGCCGTCCGCGCTGCGGTAGCTGGCGAGCTTGAGCATGCCGTCCAGGCCTTTCACCCCGGGAATCGCGCGACGCCAGGACAGATCCAGTTCGCGCCCGAAGCGGTGGCCGCCGTGGTCGCTGCGGAAATCGTGGTACCACGCCTGCCACTCGCCGCCCGCCAGCGGCAGGCTGAAACCGGCGTAGGCGTCGCGCAGACCGTCCGCGGGCGTGGTCAGGAACTGATCCGCCCAGCCCTGGAACGCGTGCTTGGTCGCCAGCGGTGTCTGGAACGCCCGGTTTCCCGCGCCGCCGCGACCGGCGCCCAGCACTTCGTAGCCGGCCTTCCACTGGATGTCCTGCCAGCGATAGCCACCTTCGGCCAGCCAGTAACGGCCATCGAGTTGCCAGGGATTGCCATCGAGCTCGCGCTGGCGCGCATGTTCCAGAACATAAGAGAACGCACCGGCCTTGCCCTGCAGGCGCAGGCCGCTGGTGCGGCTGGACAGCGTGCCCAGCGGCGCGCCCGCGGCCACCGCGAGGTTGTCCAGTCCGAGGCGGTAGTGGTAGCCGATCGCGGTCAGATGGGGCGAGAACGCGTACTGCGCCTGCAACAGATGACTGTGCCCCTCGATGTCGGCGGGCGCGGTGCGGCTGATCGGACGGGTGTCATCCGGGCCGAACACGCTGTTGATGTTGTCCAGGTAGGCGTAGGTCAGCTTCCAGGCCGGCGCGGGGGTCAGTTCGATCATCGCGCCGTCGTAGGTCTGCTCGTTCTGGCGCCAGCCCACTCCGCCGACGAAGCGCTGGTTCGCCAGGTTGATGCGCTGCCGACCGACCTGCAGGTTGCCCCAGTCGGCGGTGTACCGCAGCAGCGCCTGGTTGACCTCGGTGCCTTCCGGATCGCCGACCGTGGCGTAGCGCGCCCGGCCGTTGCGGGTGTCGTTGAAGCGTTCGCCGCCCAGGTGGCGCACGTCGTCGATCTCGACCAGGCCCGACAACCCGTGCCAGCGCGGCGTGCGGTAGCCGATACGGGTGCGCAGGGTATGCGCCTTGGCGTTGTCCAGCGCGTTGTCCTGATCGACCTGCTCGTAGCGGTAGCGCGCATCCAGGATCACCTTGCCGGCGGTGTCGTCCGGTGATGCGGCGACGGCGGGAAGCGCGATGGCGAGGCAGGGAATGCCGAGCAGGCAGCGGATGTGGTGTTTCATGGAGTCCCCTTGTGGTCTTCGTGGGTGGCCATGGCCACGCTCAGTAGGTGAGATTGAGCTTCAGCCATGCGGTGCGGCCGGGCTCGTTGATACGGACCGGATCGGCCGGATAGCCGAAGGCGCTGTTGCCGCCGAGATTCAGGTGTTCGCTGTAGGCCCGGTCGAACAGGTTGTCGATGCCGGCGGTCAGCTGCAGGCGGTCGCTGAAGCGATAGCCGCCGTTGGCCGAGAACACCGCGAAGCCCGCGCTGGGGCCGAGATCGCGGCCGACCACGTTGCCCTGGCCCGTGCTGACCCGGTGCTGGGAATCGACCAGGCGCAACAGCGCGCCCCACGACCAGCGTTCGTGCTCGCGGCTGGCCGACAGCCGCGCTTCCAGCGGCGTCATCTGCGGCAACGGCGTGCCGCTGGCGCGATCCTCGCCCCAGGCATAGGCCAGCGATCCGCCGAGCTTCCAGCCCGCGCCGGGACGCCATTCCACCCCGGCCTCGCCACCACGGATATCGGCGTCGATATTGCGCGCGCGGGTGGTCGCGCCCATCCCCATCATCCCGGGCAGGTAATCGAACAGGATGTAGTCCTGCATGCGGCCGGCGTAGACCGACACCCACGCATCGAAACGCTCGCCGCGGTATTGCAGGCCCAGATCCAGTTGGGTGGTGCGCTCGGGCTGGATGCCGGCGAAGGCGTTGACCGAACCGGCCGGACCGCGCTTGGGCGAGAACAGTTCCCAATAGTCGGGCATGCGCCGGGTGTGGCCGATGCCGGCGTATGCGCCCAGCTTGCCGGACATGTCGTACTCGTAGCGCACGAAGGCACTGGGCAGGCTTTCGCTGCGCGCCTGCCCGGCGGTGGGATTGGGCATCGGCATCATGCCGCCGGTGCTGCGACGCAGATCCTCCACCCGCGCGCGATCCACGCGCAGGCCGCTCATCACATGGTGCTTGTCGGTCAGGTGCCAATGCGATTCGGCGAAGGCGCCGAAGGTACGGAAGCGCGCATCCACGGTCCATGGTTGCTGCTGATAGGTACCGCGGCCCATGCCGCTGCGCTGGCGATGGCGGCTGTCGCGCAGGTCCACGCCGGCGGTGATTTCCCAGTCGTCGCGCTGCCAGGTCGCGGCCACCCGGCCACCCCAGGTGCGGTGGCCGACGTTGCTGGCCATCGGCATGGGCATGCTGCTGGCCGGATCCGGACGCCGCAGCGTGTAGTTGTCCATCACGTGATCGACATCATTGAGGTAGAGGTTGGCCTTGATCGCATCCAGCACGCCGCCGATGTCGCTCTTCTCGAAGCGCAGGCCCAGGCTGTCGCGGCGGAAGCGCGAGCCGTCCATGCCGCGGCCGGCATAGCGGGCCTGCGCATCGCCCGTACCGGCGCTCAACTCCAGCACTGTGTTCTCGTCCGGCGTCCAGCCCAGCGCGACATCGGTGTTCCACTTGCGCCACGCGGACGGCACTTCATCGCCGTTGCCATCCTGGTAGTCGTCGGCCTCCGATCGATTTCCGCCCAGCCGGAGGTAACCGGTGGCGTTGCCGGCGGTGGCGTCCACCACCTGATCGTTGCGGTTGCGGCTGCCGGCCAGCGCGCTGGCATTGACGCGCACGCCGGGGCGATCGAAGTACGGAATCTCGCGCTCGAAGCGCACCGTGCCCGCCGACGCGCCGCCACCCCACAGCACCGTCTGCGGTCCCTTGATGACAATCAGGCGGTCATAGGTTTCCGGCGCGATGTAGGACATCGCATTGTCCATGCGCGAGGGACACGCACCGCTCAACGCACCGTCGTTGGTCATCAGGTTCAGGCGTGATCCGAACATGCCGCGCAGCACCGGATCGCCGTTGGTGCCACCACTGCGCAGCGTGGCGAATCCGGGAATCGTCTTCAGGTAGTCGGCGCCGTCGCTGGCCGGCACCGGCTGGCGCGGCAGTTTCGGATCGGTGACGAAGGTCGTCGCCAATGCCGGCGCCACGCCCACCACCACCACGCCATCGAGCTCGGTCGGCGCGACGGGTCCGGCGTCATGCACATGCTGGCCGGCATCGTTGGGCGGCGCCTCGGCGGCGAACACCATCGAAACCGGTGCGAGCGCGAGGGACAGGGCGACGGCAAGACAATCTCTACGCATGACACGACACTCCGTTTTGGTCGACGCCATTGTCTGGAGCCGCTCCAACGTTGGGATGCGTCAAGTTGTCGCAGGGACGGGTTCGTCGAAAGCGAACTTGATCCATGTCAAGCCGGATGAAGTTGCCGGTGTTTTTCGCCGAATCGGGGGCATCGATTGATGCAAATCAAGGCGACCGCGAAGGTGGGACAACTAACGTTCCCCCATCGGCCAAAGGCCATGACAAGGAACGCGCCATGAAGCGCAAGAGCAACTCCCTGCTTTATTACGCCCTCGCCTGCGCGATGGGCGCCACCCTCGCCGGCAACGCCTTCGCCGCCGACAATGGCGCCCCCCAGGGCGAGCCGATCAAGGCGGTCCTGACCGCACCGCCGATGGTGCCGCCGCCGATCACGCGCAGCACGCCGGCCAAGGTCATCGTGGATCTGGAAGTGGTCGAGAAGGAGATGAAGATCTCCGACGGCGTGACCTACAACTTCTGGACCTTCGGCGGTTCGGTGCCCGGCAGCTTCATCCGCGTGCGCCAGGGCGACACGGTGGAGTTCCACCTGAAGAACCACCACAGCTCGCACATGCCGCACAACATCGACCTGCATGCCGTCACCGGCACGGGCGGCGGCGCCGAGGCCACGTTCACCCTGCCAGGCCACGAAACGCAGTTCACCTTCAAGGCGCTGAATCCCGGCCTGTACGTGTACCACTGCGCGATGCCGCCGGTCGGCATGCACATCGCCAACGGCATGTACGGCCTGATCCTGGTCGAGCCACCGGAGGGCCTGCCCAAGGTGGACAAGGAGTTCTACGTGATGCAGGGCGACTTCTACACCGAAGGCAAGTACGGCGAACCCGGCCTGCAGCCCTTCAGCCTGGAAAAGGCCATCGACGAGCATCCGACCTACGTGGTGTTCAACGGTGCCGAAGGTTCGCTGACCGGTGACAACGCGCTGCAGGCCAAGGCTGGCGAGACCATCCGGATGTTCGTCGGCAACGGCGGCCCCAACCTGGTGTCCAGCTTCCACGTCATCGGCGAAATCTTCGACAAGGTCTACACGGAAGGCGGCAGCAAGTACCAGGAGAACGTGCAGACCACGCTGGTACCGGCGGGCGGCGCGACCATCGTCGAGTTCAAGGCCGACGTGCCGGGCAACTTCGTGCTGGTCGACCACAGCATCTTCCGCACCTTCCACAAGGGTTCGCTGGGCATCCTGAAGGTCGATGGCGAGGCCAAGCACGACATCTACACCGGCCAGCAGTCCAGCAAGGAGTACCCGCAGGGCGAACCCGCGGGCAAGTAATCGAAAGACCCGTGAGGACGCCCATGTACCGGAGACTGCCCGCCCTGTTGCTTGCATCCCTCGTCGCACCGGCGATGGCGGGTGGTCCCGGCTACGTGGGCGTGCCGGGCGGAAGTTTCCGCTCGGCCATCCGCTACGAGGAAAGCAGCGAAGCACGTCCGGTCGCGGCTTTCACCCTGATGGAACGCGCGGTCAGCAACGCCGACTTCGCCCGTTTCGTCGAACGCCAGCCGCAATGGCGGCGTGATCGGGTGCCGGCGCTGTTCGCCGGCCCCGGTTATCTCGGCCACTGGGCCGGGGCCGCGGGCCCGGGCGCTGCGGTCGACGCGGATGCGCCGGTCGTCCAGGTCAGCTGGTATGCCGCCGACGCCTACTGCCGCGCCCAGGATGCGCGCCTGCCCACCTTCCTGGAATGGGAATACGCGGCCGCCGCCGACGCCCATCGCCGCGACGCCCGCGGCGACCAGGGCTGGCAGGCATTGCTGCTCAACGACGCCACCGCCCGCGCCGTCGATGCCGGCGACGCGCCGCCCAACGCCTATGGCATCCACGGCCTGCACGGCGTGGCGTGGGAATGGGTGGACGACTTCGCCACCCTGATGGGCGACGGCGACAAGCGCGGCGCCGAAGACGGCGACAAGCTCAAGTACTGCGGCGCCACCGCGCTGGCCTTCAACGATCGCCAGCACTACGGCGTGATGAAACGCTTCGCCCTGCTGTCCGCACTGCAACCGGTCAACACCCTCGGCAACCTCGGATTCCGCTGCGCAAGGAGCCAGCCATGAAGATGCCCTTGTCATTCCTGCTGTTCGGGCTGGCGCTGTTCCAGTCCGGTGCCCCGGTCGCCGCGCAGGCGCTGCCGGGCGATTCCCTCTACCAACTCGAGGCGACGGTCACCGACCAGGACGGCAACGCCGGCCAGTGGCGCGACCTGCGCGGCACGCCACGTGTCATGTCGATGTTCTACACGAATTGCCACCTCATGTGCCCGCTCATCATCGAGAACGGCAAGGCGGTGCAGAAACAGCTCACGCCCTCCGAACGCGCGCGCGTCGGGATGGTGATGATCAGCCTGGATCCCGCCCGTGACACGCCGCAGGCCCTGCGCGAGACCGCGCAACGGCACCGGGTGCCGGCGCAGTGGCGATTCCTGCAGCCCGGCGCGAACGACGCCCGCGCGATCGCCAGCGTGCTCGACGTGCGCTACCGCCCCCGCGAGGACGGCAGCATCAACCACACCAGCGTGCTGGTGCTGGTCGACGCGGACGGCCGTGTCCTCGCCCGTTCCGAGGTCGCCAGCGCGATACCGGACCCGGCCTTCGTCGCCGCCGTCCGCACCGCCCTCGCCGCCACTCCCGCCCACTGACCGTTCACTCACACCCCGCAACCACACCAAGGAGTTTCCCATGAAAATCGTTTCCGCTTCGCTGCTCGCCCTGGGCCTGATGGCCGCCACCGGCATGGCCCATGCCGCCAACAACTGCACGGTCAGCCTGAAGGGCGACGATGCGATGAAGTTCGATCTGAAGACGGCGACCGTGTCGGCCAGCTGCGCGACCATCACCATCGAACTGGTCCACACCGGAAAGATGCCGGCCGCCGCGATGGGCCACAACGTGGTCATCTCCGCCGCCAAGGACATGGACGGCATCGCCCGCGACGCCATCAAGGCCGGCGTGGGCAACCACTACGTGCCCAAGGGCGATGCCCGGGTGCTCGCCGCCACCACCCTGATCGGCGGCGGCCAGAAAACCAAGATCACCCTGCCGGGCAAGAAGCTGACCGCCGGCGGCGACTACAACTTCTTCTGCAGCTTCCCCGGTCACTCCACCTTGATGAAGGGCAAGTTGGTGGTGACGAAGTAATCCACCGGGGACAGGAGCGCCGGGGCCGGTTTGCCGGCGCTCCTGCTTTCATCGCCGTTCTTTCCTCCCACCCCTCACTGGTGCCGCCCCATGGAATACCACATCCCCCTGCCCGGCCCGTCCGTGGATCCGATCACCATCGAACGGGTACTGCAGGAATTCGATCCCGCCGGCCTGGTCGACCTGGACGCCAAGGCGGGCAAGCTGCGCATCTCCACCGTGGTGATGGACATCGAACTGGTGTTCATCATGGAACAGGCCGGACATCCGGTGCGCCTGACCCAGATCGAACGCATCCCCTCGGTGTGCTGCGGAGGCTGCAGCGGCTGAGCACGGCAAGCCGGCGATCGCATCGGATCGTCCGCCCGTTTTCAGGATTCGGAAGAATCCGATGTTGCGGGGCGAGTCTCATGCGCATGCTCATGGGCTTTCGATTCCCATGATCGTTCATGAAGACCCGCCATCAAGGATTCACCCTTGTCGAATTGATGATCGCCCTGGCCGTCATCTCGCTGCTGCTGGCGCTCGCATTGCCGGCGTATCGCGACTACCGAATCCGTGCCGCCTTCAGCGAGGGCCTGAACGCGGCATCGCAGATCAAGCTGGCGGTGAACGAATATGTCTTCACCGAGGGAAACCCGCGCGATCGGCTGCGCGGTATCGGCTGGCGTCCGGGCGCCATCGGTAGCGCGCCCTGGCGGACGTCGGAGCAGCTGGGCTACCGGCCCTATCAGACCTTCAGAGGCAAACCCGGCAGCTACAATTTCCTGGTCGACGTCAACGCTGGCGGCGAAATATTCGTCCGGATGATGGGAGATGCCGTGGTCCGCTGTCGCCACACCGCCGGCGGTGGAGCACTGACCGTGGTGCTGGTCCCGACCCTGGACGCCAACGCGACCGCGCTGAGCTGGACCTGCCAGGTCCACTACGCCGGAAGCACGGATCCCGCCTGCGTTCCCCCCGTCTGCCAGACGCCCTATACAGGCACGGCCACCTGAACCCGGAAACTTCGGCAAGGTCCAGCGCCGGCAGGACTACGCATGGGCATCCGCCGGGGATCCCGCTTCAGCGCATCGGCAGCGGCAAGGGCGCCACGCCGGGCACCTGCCTGGCCTGGTAGCGTTGCCAGAAATGATTGGCCATGCGCAGCGCGGCGTCATCGGCCTCGCGGCGCATCCCCCCGTTGCCGCATTCGGCGGTGGTCTGCCGGAACAACGCCAGCCAGCGCAGGAACATGGCTTCGGTCAGCCCCTGCATGCCCAGATGGCAACTGACCGGCGCGCCATGAAACCGGCGGGTCCCGCGCAGCAGTGACGACCAGAACGCGACCAGCAGCGAATGGTGCGCGGCCCAGTCGCGCACGCGCGCCTCGAAGAAGGGCCCGAGCAGATCATCCTGGCGCACGCGCAGGTAGAACGTCTCCACCAGCCAGACGACGTCGGCCTCGCTGCACAGCCCGAGACCCGGGCCACCGTCTTCAAGGGGAGGAATGCGCATGACGCCGGACCAGAGTTTCGACCCGGCGCACCGTATCGCATCGTGCGCGGATTCCAATTGATCGCGATCAAGCGGCCGCTGCGCCGTGGACAGTCCATGCGCGCCGCCGTCCCGCGGATGCCCCGGCTATCCCGCCTGCGCGGGTACCTGCGGCAGATCCATCTCGGCGTGCATGGCACGTTGCAGCACGCGGCCGGCCTCCTGCGCTTCGGACAAGGACAGCGACTCCAGGAAACGCACTTCGCCCGCCACCAGCACCGCGACCGCCAGGCCATCGCGATAGAGCACGCGCGAACCGGGGACGCGCGCGACCTTGTCACCGGGCAGCAGCGTGCCCAGCAGGTTGGCCGGATCGGTGGCGGCTATCGCCAGCCATTTGCCGTCGGCCGGGCGCCGCCGCGCCTGCCGCAGCGCCGCGACGGCTTCCGGCAGTGCGAACTGCTCGCCCGGAATGCCGGTGATGAAGCGCCCGCCGCGGATTTCCCCGCGCGCCTCCAGGCGCTGGTAAACCCGTGCCAGTTCCCGCCACGGCGGCAACCAGGCCGCCTCGCGTTCCAGCAGCCGCCAGCAGACCACGCCATAACGGCGCAGCAGCACGCGTGCGACATGTTCGACCGCCTCGGCCTGGGCGTTGCCGCTGCCCGCGGGCGCACCGGTACGGATGAGCGCCCAGCGACCGGCGTCCTGGATGCCGAACATCGGCTTTCGGCGGCGATGGCGGGAGCCGCCGTCGCGCTTGGACGCAGGCACCAGCAAGGCGCGCAATCCGCCGAAGCTGTCGCAATGGACGCGGCCACGCACCACCAGTTCGGCCAGCGCATCCTCCAGTTCGGTGCGCAGCAGGTGCGCACCATCGCCGATCTCGTCGAAAAACGACGCCCCCTGTCCGCCGAGATAGTCCACCACGCGACGTGCGCGCGAGCCGAGTTCATCATCATCCACCGGTGCGGGCGCCAACCGGTTCCACAACGCCGCCTGCCGGCGCGGCAGCAGCAGGATCGGCGTGCCGCGCAGGGACACGTTGCCGCGCCCGCCGCCTTCGTTGGCGGGCGGACGCAGCCGCGTCCACAGGGTGCGTCCGGCGGTGCACAGATCATCCAGCCAGTGGATGGCGTAGCCGCGCACGCGCGCCGGCAGCAGGTCGGCCTCCCAGCTGGCCGCCGGCGCCTCGAACCCTTCCAGTTGCCCCAGCACGCTGGCCAGCGCTTCCGGACCGCTCACGCGCTCGGCTTCGCTCAGATGCTGCCAGTCGAACAGGAACCGCTGGAAGTCACGCGGCTCGACCGGCTCGATTTCGCGCCGCAGTTGCTTGAGGGTGTAGCGGTGGATGCGCGCCAGCAGATGCCGCTCGCACCATTCCTCCTCCGCGCCGCCGGGAGTGAAGTGGCCCTGCATCACGTAACCTTCGGCCTGCAGCGCCAGCAGGGCCTGGTCGACCTCGGCCGGAGGCAACGCCAGGGACCGCGCCAGCGATGACGGCGACACCGGCCCCAGCGCGGTCAGCCGTGCACGCAGCAGTTCGCGCAATGCGGTCTCGCGCGGCCAGTCGGCCTGCGCGTATTCTTCCGGCGCCTCGACCACCGGGTCGATCGAGGCCTCGGGAAACAGGGCCCGCAGCATCGGCAACTGTTCGGTCGCCAGCCACAGCGCCTGCGATCGGCCGTCCGCCACCTGCATGCGGGTGGCGCGCCCCTCCTTCGCCAGCGCCCGCAGCCAGTCGCGCCAGCCGGCGTTGTCCTCCGCCTCGTCGACGGTGATGGCGCCCACGCCGGTCAGCGCCTCGTGCATCTCGTCGGGGTTGCGCGGTCGCGGCCAGGCTTCCTCGCGCACGGCCTGGATCGCGGCCAGGTCCAGCTTCCCCAGCTCGTCGGCGGACTCGGCCTCGCGGTACAGCCGGCTCTGCACCGCCTGGGTACGGCGTTCCTCCAGTGGCGCATCGTCCAGGAACGCATAGGGACGCGCGTTGATCACCTCGGCGGCCAGCGGCGAAGGCAGCGGCAGGTCGCGCGCGATCACGTCGATTCCGCCCGCCTCCAGCCGGCGCAGCAGGGCAAGCCAGCCCTCGGTATCCATCGCCTCGTGCAGGCAATCGTCCAGGGTCTGCGCCACCAGCGGGTGATCCGGGATCTCGCGCTCGCCGACGATGTTCTCCAGGCAGGCGACCTGATCAGGAAACACCGTCGCCAGCAGGTCCTCGGATTTCATCCGCTGCAGTTGCGGCGGCACCTTGCGGCCGCCGACGAAGCGCGGCAACGCCAGCGCGGTGGTGGCGTTCCAGCGCCAGCGCACGCCGAACAGCGGCGCATCCAGCAGTGCCTGCACCAGCACGTCCTGCGCCGAGGAGGAATGCAGGTAGCGCGACACCTCGATGAGCGGGAAGCTGTGGCTGGTGGACAGCGACAGGATGATCGCGTCCTCGGTCGCCGCCGCCTGCAGCTCGAAATTGAACTGGCGGCAGAAGCGTTTGCGCAGGGCCAGGCCCCAGGCGCGGTTGAGCCGGCTGCCGAACGGCGAATGGATGATCAGCTGGGTGCCGCCGGATTCATCGAAGAACCGCTCCATCACGATGCGCGACTGGGTCGGCAGCTCGCCCAGCGCGGCCACCGCCTTGCCCAGGTAATCGACAATCTGGCGCGCGGCCTCCTCGTCGAATCCCATTTCCGCGACCAGCAGGTGCAGGCCCGCCGCTTCGCCACCCCCGGCCAGCGCCCGCGCCACCGCCTCGCGCAGGCGCGCCACGCCGGCGGACAGTTCGTCGCTGCGTCCCGGCGCTTCGCCCAGCCAGAACGGAATATTCGGTGGCGCGCCACGCGCGTCCTCCACCCGCACCCGGCCCGGCTCCACCCGCAGGATCCGGTAGCTGGCGTTGCCCAGCTGGAACACGTCGCCGGACAGGCTCTCGACCGCGAAGTCCTCGTTGACCGTGCCGATGGTGTGCGCCTCCGGCTCCAGGATCACCGCGTAGTCGCCGGTGTCGGGGATCGTGCCGCCGGACATCAGCGCGGTCATCCGCGCGCCCTTGCGCTCGCGCAGGCGCCGGTGCACGGCGTCCCGGTGCAGGTAGCCGGCGCGCGGGCCACGGCGGGTGCTGAAGCCGTCGGCGAGCATGCGCACCACCGCCGCGTAGTCCTCGCGCGACAGCGACGCGTACGGCGCCGCCCGCCGCACCAGCGCATACAGATCATCCTCGTCCCATTCGCGACTGGCGGTCTCGGCCACCAGCTGCTGCGCCAGCACGTCCAGCGGCGCGACCGGGATGCGCAGCGCGTCGAGTTCGCCGCGGCGGACGCAGTCCAGCAGCGCCGCGCATTCGATCAGTTCGTCGCGCGACTGCGGGAACAGGCGCGCCTTGGGAATGCCGCCGACCGCATGCCCGGAGCGGCCGGCGCGCTGCAGGAAGGTCGCGATGGAACGCGGCGAGCCCAACTGGCAGACCAGATCCACATCGCCGATGTCCAGGCCCAGTTCCAGCGAAGCGGTCGCCACCAGCACCTGCAGATCGCCGCGCTTGAGCCGTTGTTCGGCATCCAGCCGCGCTTCCCGCGCCAGGCTGCCGTGGTGCGCGGCCACGCCCTGCTTGCCCAGGCGCTCGCCCAGGTGGCGCGCGGCGCGTTCGGCCATGCGGCGCGTGTTGACGAACACCAGCGTGGTGCGATGCTCGCGCACCAGCGCCGCGACCCGGTCATAGACCTGTTCCCATTGATCGTTGGACATCACCGCGCCCAGCGGTGTCGGCGGCAGTTCCAGCGCCAGATCGCGCTGCTTGCCGTAACCAATGTCGACGATTTCGCAGGCGGGCGGCTGCGCGCCCTCGCCCGCGCCGACCAGGAAACGCGCGACCGCCTCGACCGGTTTCTGGGTGGCCGACAGGCCCACCCGCACCGGCGGCTGCGCGCACAGGGCCTGCAATCGCTCCAGTGACAACGCCAGGTGGCTGCCACGCTTGCTGGCGGCCACGGCGTGGATTTCGTCCACGATGACGGTACGCACCGTGGACAGCATGGTCCGGCCCGATGCCGAACCCAGCAGCACGTACAGCGACTCCGGGGTGGTGACCAGCACGTGCGGTGGCGTGCGGAACACTTTCTGGCGCTCGCCCGCGGGCGTGTCACCGGTTCGCACCGCGGTGCGGATGTCCACGTCCGGCAGTTCCATCTCCGCCAGTGCCGCGCGGATGCCGGCCAGCGGCGCTTCCAGGTTCAGGTGGATGTCGTTGGACAACGCTTTCAGCGGCGAGACGTAGACCACCGCGGTCTCGTCCGGCAAGCCGCCGTTTTCCAGCCCGCGCCGCACCAGATCGTCCAGCGCGGCGAGGAACGCGGTCAAGGTCTTGCCCGAGCCGGTCGGGGCCGCCACCAGCGTATGGCGACCGGCACGGATCGCCGGCCACGCGGCCTGCTGGGCCGGGGTCGGTCCGGGGAAAGCGCGCCCGAACCAGCGGGCGACGGCGGGGTGGAAGGCGTCCAGTGGCATGGCGGCGACGATACCGGGAAATTTCCCGGAAAACGGTGAAAACCGGAAGCTGAGATGGTGCCGTTCGCAAGCGGATCCAAGCGCGCGGGGTGAATGGATGCCGTCTGTTGGTTCTGTTTGTCCAGTTGGAAAAACCGGCCAGTTCGCCGTTCCCTTCCCCCGCAGAGCGGGGGAAGGTGCCGAAGGCGGATGGGGGCAAGGGCGCCTGCGAAGAGCGCCCCCATCTGGCGCTGGCGCGCCACCTTCCCCCGCCTTGCGGGGGAATGAACATCGTCCCCGCGCATGGGAAGGCGACCGGCAGGCGGCGGGGTGAATGGATGCCGTCTGTTGGTTCCGTTTGTCCGATTGGGGAAAACGGGTCGGTTCGCCGTTCCCTTCCCCCGCAGAGCGGGGGAAGGTGCCGAAGGCGGATGGGGGCAAGGGGGGCTGCGAAGAGCGCCCCCATCCGGCGCTGGCGCGCCACCTTCCCCCGCGTTGCGGGGGAAGGAACATCGCCCCGCGCGCGGGAAGGTGACCGGCAGGCGGCGTGGCGCCTTGTTCCCTAGCCGGCCGCCGGCAGTTCGATCCGGATCACCGTGCCCTCGCCGACGGCGCTCTGCACGCCGATGCTGCCGCCGGCACGCTGGATCAGGTCGCGCACGACCGACAGGCCCAGGCCGGTGCCCTCGCCCGCCGGCTTGGTGGTGAAGAAAGGCTCGAACACGCGTGCCTGCACCTCCGGTCCCATGCCGGCCCCGCTATCGCGGAAGACAATCGCGATCCTGTCCGGGCCGGTCGGCTCCGCTTCCAGATCGAATAGGCCACCTTCAGGCATCGCGTGATTGGCGTTGGCGGCGATGTTCAGCGTCATCAGTTCGAACTGGGTCCGATCCAATCGAATCGATGGCAAGGGTTCGCGCAGCGACAGCCGCACGTCGACCTGCGGGTTGAACAGTTGGCGCAGCATCGGCTGCAGTTCCTGCAATGCCTGGGCGGGGTCGAACGTTTCCGGCGCGGTCTCGTCCTGGCGGCTGAAAGTCAGCAGCTTGTGGGTCACCAGGGTCGCGCGGCGCGCGGCCGACTCCACGCCCGCCAGCGCCTGTTTCAGGTCGGCCGGTTCGTCCATCCGCCGGCCCCGTCCCGCATAGCCGAGGATCAGGGTGAGCAGGTTGCCGAAATCGTGCGCCACGCCGCTGGCCAGGCGGCCCACCGCTTCCACCTTCTGGGCGTGGATCAACTGTTCCTGCGCGCGTTCGCGTTCGCGGATCTCCTGCTCCAGCCGGCGGTTGCTCTCCACCAGCGCATCGCCGCGCGCGGTGGCCTCGCGCAGGCTCTCGCGCAGCGCGGCCGAACTGCGATCCAGCACCACCGCGATCATCAGGAACATCGCCGTGCGCGACAGCAGATCCACCAGCAAGGCGCCACCATCGCCCGATCGGGTGTAATCCACCCACATGCCGCCGCAGAATGCCAGCGCGACGCACAGGAACATGATCCACAGGGCGCGCCGGCCCACGATCAACCCGGCGATGGCCATCCACAGCACCAGGATCGGCTGCTCGTACACCTGCGCCGCGAAACCGGTGGACAGGTAGGACGGCACCACGGTGACCGCGAACACCGCCAGCAACAGGTAGGAAGCGCCGAAGAAGGCGCCGCGCCGGATCAGCCAGAAACTGATGCCCGCGGCCGCGCACACCGTCAGGCTGAACACCATGCTGGCGACCTCGCCGGGACGCCACGGGACATCCATCGATGCCCGGTAGACCCATGCCAGTGGCGGGAGCACCGCCAGCAACAGCGAGATCACCTGGATCATCGGCGCGTTGCGGCGCGCCACCGGATCGGTGATCGGCACGTCCCGCAGCCATCGCAATGGCCTTCGAAGCAGCGGGCCGAACAGGGGAATGCGCGTCAGGAGCGGGGGGGCGGCTGCCGATGACGTTTCGGGCATGGTGATCCTCTCGGGTTGCCGTCGCGGTGATGCCCCCTGACACCCCGACTCCCGGCTTGGCCGGATTATAGGCCGGGTGCGTTATCTGCCGGGCATGGCCTCCGTGCCGCCGGAGGCATGCAGCCTCACCTCGACCCGGCGATTCGGAATCAGGCATTCCCGCAGGGCTTCGCGCGGCTTGACCCCGTCGCAGGCCTGGACCTGTTCGGTATCGCCCCGGAAGCTGTAGCGGATCGCATCGGCGGAGACGCCGTTCTCGACCAGCCATTCGCGCACCGTGCGCGCGCGGCGTTCCGACAGGCCCTGGTTGTAGTCGTAGCCCCTGCCCTGCAGGCGATCGGCGTGCCCCACCAGTTCCACCGACTGCAGGGTCCGGCCTTCCTCGCGCAGCCGCGCCAGTTCACGTGCCAGGCTCTGCAGCGAGTAGGCGCGGATGTCGTTGCGTCCGTCGCGGTCGAACTCGAACAGCACGTTGGCGGTCAGCACCGCATCGGCGGCCGGCGCCGCGGGCACGGCGCCGCATTGCCGGGACAGCGCCTCGGCGTCGCTGACCATGTCCTCGGCGATCTGGATGTAGGGCTTGGCATGGCGCCACTGCTGCTGGTTGAACTCGTTGCCCGCATGGACCAGTTCCACCTCGCCGCAGGCCACCGCCTGCTGCGCGCAGGTGAAGCCGGGCGTGCCGTGGATGGCGCCCAGGCGCTTCCACAGATCCTCGCGCAGCCGCGCCGCGCCGTTGACCAGCGGCGTGTCGGTGGGCAGCGGCGAAACGCCCTGCTCCATGCCGACGATCAGCTTCTCCGATTCGGTCAGCGCTTCCTGCGGAAAGGCGCTGCGATCGTTGCGCGTGTATTCGTGGAAGGACACGTCCAGCCAGCATTGGGCCTTGGACAGGTGGTAGTCGCGCACCGGCCGGCCGCCGTCGTTGAGCGCCTTGATGCGCAACTGGGTGGCCTCGTAGCCGGAAAGATCGGCGTGGATGGCCTCGTCGGTGATGCGCTCGGGTGGCGGGGTCAGCTGGGTCTGCTGCGCGCCGGCGGTGCCGGCCAGGACGGCCAGCACGGCGGCGGCGATGAGCGTGGATTTGGTGATGGTCATATGGGGTTCCTCAGCGCACCGGATCGCGGTAGCGGGCGTCTTCCCTGCGGAAGAGGTCTTCGTCGAACTTGAAGCGCAGGCGGATGAACGCGCCCTGCTGCGTGTACTCGTAGCCGGTCAGGTCCTCGTCGCCGCGGAAACCGGTGGCGTTGTAGCCCACCGACAGCCACAGGTTCTGCCGCAGCAGCCGCCCGACCTCGACGCCGAACGCGTACTGGTTGGCGCCGTACTGGCCACGGAAGGTCGAGGCCAGCACGCCGATGTCCCAGTTCTCGGTGATGTCGTAGACGACCCGGCCCGACAGCAGCACCGCGCGGAAATCGTCGTTGACGCGTCCGGTGTCGGCGTAGAAGAAGCTGTCCTGCTGCCATTTCGCCGCCACCCGGCCGGTCAGCCACCATGGCCGCGAGGGATGCCAGTCGGCATGCGCGGAGACGATGTGCGCGCTGGTGCGGATGTCCTGGCCGGTGTCGGAACCGAAGCCCGAACCATCCATGCCGCTCTCGTCCTTCTCCAGCTTGTACTCGTAGCGCGCCAGCGCGTTGATCCGGTTGGTGTCGGTGTCGCGATAGGCCAGGCCCACCTGGAACCGATCCTGCAGCACGTCGCCGCGGGCCGCGTAGACCGTGCGCAGCAGGTAGTTGCGCGCCAGCACCGTCCAGTCGCGGTTGAGCTTGCGCGCGGCCAGGAACTGCAGCAGCGTGGTGTGGTACGCCTCGTCGGTCGGCGTGTCGGCGACGTCGTCGGAGATGCGGTGCTCCAGGCGGATGTTGCCGCGCCACAGCGGATTGGCGCTGTAGTCCAGGGCCACGCCTATCCCGGTCGAATCGCCGACGTTGCCGGAGATCACGTTGGTGTGCTCCAGCGAGGTATCCAGGCGCAGGCCTTCACTCAGGTCCCAGCGGTTGCGCATGCCCGATGCGGCCTGGATGTCGCGGCCGGCGATGGCGTCGCGCAACCGGTATTCCGAGAACAGCTGGGTATCGCGCAGGAAGCTGGTGTCCACGCCCAGCGCCACCGTGTCGGCTTCGCGACCGTCCTGGGTCAGTCCGTTGACGCCGCTGATGCCGGTCTGCTTCTCGTAGCGGCCGTACAGGCGGCTGCGCTCGCGCAGTTGGTAGTCCAGGCCGAAGGCGACCCGGTTGCGATCCTCGCCATGGATGTCCTGCTCCACCTCGCCGCCCAGGCTCAGGCGATCGCTGGCCCGATAGCCGACGCCGAAGCGCAGCATGTCCGAGGACAGCTCGGTGCCGACCGGCAGGCCGCTGGCGACATCGTTGGGATTGCCGCTGTTGATGATCGGCAGGCCGGTCAGCGGATCCAGCGGTTGCTGGCCGTAGCCCAGCGCGCCGCCGCCGGCGCCGGTCGCGTAGCCGCCGGACAGGCCGCCCAGGTTGCCGTAGCCGCTGTTGGTCGCCCAGGTGTAGTAGGCGCCGACGGTCTCGCGGATCGCGCGGTAACCGAAATCCAGGGTCAGCTTGTCGGTGGCCTTGATGCGCGTGCCGACGCTGCCGGCATTGCGCTCGCCGCCATCGGGATTGCGATCCTCGCTGCGCAGGCCCTCGGCATACAGTTCGAAGCGGTCGGTCAGGCGCCAGCGGGTGGTCAGGCTGTATTCGCCGCGACCGCCGTACAGCGGCGAGGCCGGGTTGTTGAACTCCGGATCCGACTGGCCGGCGAACAGTTTCAGGTCCGTCTTCGCGCCGGCATGGCCCAGCTCGACCCGCCAGGCGTTGCCTTCCACCAGGCCGCTCAGTCCCTGCAACGCGGGCGTGCCGTACTGGTTGATGGAATTGGTGTTGACCTCGCTACGGGTGCGCGCGGCCTCGGCCACCAGCCAGGTGTTGGCGCCGAAACGGTAGCCGATGTTGGCACTGCCCATCTCGAAGCTGGCGAAGGGATTGCGGTCGTCCACGTAGGAGCCGCCGACTTCGCCGTTCTCGCCGATCCGCAACTGCGCGTCGCCGCCGACCACCCAGAACTTCTCGGTGCCCTGGTCCAGCTCGTAGGTGATGCGCAGCGACACCGGGTTGAGATCGGCATCGAACGATGGCAGGAAGCTGTTGAGCAGGATGCGGCCGGAGAACGGCTCGAAGCTGTAGTCCACCAGCCGGCCCAGCGGACGCACGGACACGATGCGCGAAGGCTGGTTGCGATCGCGCACCACCACCTCGACCCGCTCGCTGCCTTCCAGCACCGCGTTGTTGCGCAGGCCGTAGGGGCCGCTGCCCTGGCTGGGCAGCTCCTCGATCACCTGGCGCAGCGAATCCTCGATGGCGAACACGTTGCCGCGTATCCGCTCGTTCTCGAAGTGCCAGCCCAGGCCGGTGGCGGTGCGGTTGTAGGTGCCCAGCACCCGCTGCGAGGCACGCGCACCGAAGTCCACGCCGGTCTGGGTGGCGATGCTGTCGCCGGTCTGGAAGTCGCCGTAGAGCAGATAACTGCGCTCCTTGTCCACCCGCACGTACAGGCGTTCGGCCGAACGCGCGTCGAAGCCGCGCAGCGAGGCGTCGCCATAGACCGGATAGAACTCTTCCGGCTGGATGTCGCGCAGCAGGCGCGCCCGCACTTCCTTGTCCGAGTCGTAGGCGGCGGTCAGCAGGTACTCGCCCTTGATCCGGCCCTTGACGAAGAATGCGGCGCGCGCTGCGCCATTGGCCTTGCCGTTGTTGAACTGCTTTTCCCAACGGCGGATCTCGCGCTCGAATCCATCGCCGCGGGTACCCCCGTCGATCAGGTTGTCACCCTTGCGGCGGAAATTGATCACGCCCTCGATGAGGCCGGTGGCGATCATCTCGCGCATTTCCGGCACGAAGCCGACCACGCCCTCGGCGGTCTCGCCGCCGGCGGTCACCCGCAGCAGCACGTCCTGCGGGTCGTGCGGCGCCAGCAGGTCGAACTCCGCGCGACCATCGCGCACCGGCAACTGCACGCCCGGCGTGACCTTGTCGGCGTCCAGGTGGCCCGGGCCGAGTTCGTCGGTGCGGCCGTCGGGCAGCTTGATGCGCCCGCCGGAGTTTTCGATCGTGGCGAAGGACTCGCCGGCCAGCGGCTTGCCGTCGGCGCCGTACAGGTGGACGACCACATGCACCGGCGACTGGCCATCGGCCGGCGCGCCATCGCGGTCCACTTCCACCACCACCCGCTGCACGCCGGCATTGACCCGGTAGTCGACGTTGCCCGGTTGCGCATACAGGGGTTGCGAGGCGGTCTGCTGGCCCTGTGGCGATTGCGGGAACAGCGGCGCCGCCTGTCCCAGCACCGGCGTGAAGCGCTGATCACCGGAGACGTTCTGCGCCAGCGCCATGGCCGGCATCAGCACCAGCGACAGCGCCAGGCTCAGCGGTTTGCGGGAGAAACGTTGGGGACGCATGGGATTCCTGGCCTGGCGGACGCGGGCGGGACGCGGGGTGCGGCTCATGGCTGCACCTCCGTGCCGGCGGCGGGACTCGGGGCGGTCGGCCTTGGATCCACGATCGGCCGCTGGTTGGCCGAATCGGTGCCCTGCTGCGGGCTGCGCGCCGGCTTGCTCTCGAAGCGCAACGGCGCCTGCCCGGTCTCGGTTTCCGGCGCGCGGATCTCGCCTTGGGTTCGGCGGGCCTTGACCTGCTCGATCACCGGATTGGAGCAACTGCCCTCGATGAAGTCGGCGCGATGCAGCTCGCCGTTCTTGAGGTCGATGAACAGGCTGTCGGCGTCACCCAGGTTGCGGTTGCTGCTGGTGGTCAGGCGCGAGCCGACCGGCAGCGTGGACGCGTCGACCTTCAGGGTGTGGCTCTTCGGCGGCAGGCCGCAGTAGCTGTACTTGCCTTCCGAATCGCTGATCAGCCAGGTGCCGTCCTCGAAGTACATGCGCACGCCGGGGATGCCCAGTTCTTCCTTGTCCTGCACGTGGTTGACGTTGCAGTCCACGAACACCTTGCCCAGCACGCAGCCCTCGTCGGCGAACACGCCACCGCTGACGATCACGCGGTACTCGGCCGGGTTGGATGGCACGGTGCCGCCATCCGGGTACGGCGCCAGCGTGTTCGGATCCACGCAGCCGCCGGCGATCGAACAGCCCCAGGCGCGCGCGCGGTTGATGCCGTCGCCCTGCTGGCTGCCGACGCCCACGCGGACGCGGTAGCTCAGCACCTTCTGCGCACCCACCGCCAGCGAACCGACGTCGAACACCAGGGTCGGACCCGGCTTGCCCAGCGGATCGGCGATGCCGCTGCCGTCCACGCGGGCGGTGCCGGCGATGAAGGTGAATCCATGCGGCAGGCGATCGACCACGTTCACCGTGCCCAGCGCCGCGCCCGCGGTCTGGCGGATGGTGATCGTGTAGACCAGGCTGTCGCCCACTTCCACGGTCTTGCGATCGCCGGTCTTGGTGATGACCAGGCCCGGCGCGACCTGCGGATCCAGCGGGATGTGGTTGTGCACCGGCGCGGCCACGCCCGAGCCCAGGTTGACCTCCAGGTAGTACGTGGTGCCGCTGCCCACCGGGGCGGTCGGCGCGGTCGCATTGGTCTGCACCGGATGACCCACGCCCGGCGTGGCCGGCGGCGTCAGCGGCGAGGTTTCCGCCGGAATCATCCCGGACTGGAACGTGTAGCCCGCCGGCGGCACCACCGCGATCTGGAAGCGGCACGAGGCCGGCGCCGATGGCGCGAGCAGGAACTGGTAGAAGCCTTCCGTGCCCACGGTCATCGAGACACTGCTGCCTTCCACGCTGTAACCACCCGACGCGGCGTTGAGCAGGTGCGCTTCCGGCGAATAGCCCGCGCACGCGCCGATCGGCGTCAGGGTGACCCGCGAACCCGGCACCGGACTGCGGGTGACGGCGTCGTAGATCACGCCGCCCGGATTCAGCGGCAGGCTCTGCTGCGGCAGGTTGGCGCCCGGCGCCAGCACCACGGACAACTCGGTGTTGCCACCTTCGCTGCTGCGGCAGGAACTGGCGCTGCCGTTGCCCATCGCGGTGTCGGCGTCGCACGGCGCCGGCGGTCCGGCCGCGGTTTCACCGCTGACCGGCCAGCCCCAGATCACGCCGGAGGACGGATCCCGGAAGCGGATCGACAGGCGCACGCCGGGCACCAGGTCCGGCACCGCGTAGCTGCCGTCCGCCGCGGTGGTGGTGGTCGCGGCGACGCTGCCGTCGGCATTGACCACTTCCACGGTCCAGCCGGCCAGGCGGCGATCACCGCCATCGATCAGGCCGAAGTCGCTGCCCTGGTCGAACCACACCGTGCCCGAGACCGACGCGGCCAGTTGCACCGGGGTCGGCAGGCGGCAGGCGTTCTGGGTGATGGCCGGATCGCAGGCCGGCAGATCGTCGATGTTGCCTTCGAAATCGGCGCGCTCCTCCGGCGTCGGGGTGCGGAACTCGTTCTCGCCGCCACCCTCGACCAGCACCGCGTTGTGCACCGGCGATGCCGCCGCCGCGGTCGCCGCCACGCGCACCCGCGCGACGATGGTGTCGGCCGCGGTGGCGCCGGCGGCGAGCACCGTGCTGCTCGCGCAGCGGAAACGGCTGTCGCCCGCGGCGCCGGTGCAGACCCAGCCGGCGCCGGTCGGCGTGGAGGCCAGGGTGAGCCCGGCTGGCAGGCGGTCCTCCACCACGTACTCGCCCGCGCTCGGCTGCTGGCCGATGTTGCGCACGCGGATGGTGTAGGTGCCGACGTTGTTGACGGTGAAGGTGGTCGGCGTGGCGGTTTTGCTGACCACCAGGTCCGGCGAATCGCCGATCTCGCCGAAGTTGTTGTCGATCGACTGGCCGCCCGGCGGCAGCACGATGCCGCTGATCGCCGACGGCGTGGTCGCCACGGGGGTCGCGGTACCGGTCGACGTGCCATCGATGGTGCCCGGCGTGGTGATGCCGTTGAGGGTTTCGGCCGGCTGGGTCGGTTCGGTCACCGTGTAGGTGCCCGGACGCAGATCCTCGAAACGGTAGCGACCCTCGCTGTCGGTGGTGACGGTGACGTTGACGGTCTCGCCGAGATCGTTGGTGCCGGTCAGCACGACCTGCACGTTCGGGAAGCCGCCCTCGCCATTGTCGACGACGCCGTTGTTGTTGCCGTCGTTGTAGACCCGGCCGGCGATGGTGCCGGCGGGCACCTCGCCGAAGTTGTTGTCGCGGGCTTCCTCGCCCACCCCCAGGGTGATGCCGTCGATCACCGACGGCGCCGTGGTCGGCGGCGTGGCGGTGCCGCCACCGGTGCCCGGCACGGTGGTGCCGTTGAGCGTGCCGGTCGGCTGCTCGGGTTCGGTGACGGTGTAGGTGCCCGGCGGCAGTTCGGTGAACGCGTAGCCACCGTCCGGTTGGGTGGTGACTTCGCGGGTGATGGTGTTGCCGGCCAGATCGGTGCCGGTCAGGCGCACCACCACCGAGCCGATGCCCTGCTCCGACGGGTCGATGACGCCGTCATTGTCCAGGTCGCGCCAGACCCGACCGCTGATCGCGCTGTTGAGCGGGATCTCGCCGAACAGGTTGTTCTCCGAGACCGTGCCCGGCGTGGTCAGGTCAATCGCGCTGATCGCGCTCGGCACGGTGGTGATCGGCGTGGCGGTGCCGGACGGCGTGCCGCCGACGGTACCGGCCATCGTCTGGCCATTGCTGGTGCCGGTCGGCTGCTGCGGTTCGGTCACCGTGTAGGTGCCCGGGCGCAGGCCTTCGAAACGGAAATCGCCGTTGGCATCCGTGGTCGTGGTGAGGGTCACCGATGCGCCGCTGTCGTCGGTGCCGGTGAGGCGGAGGGTCACGCTTTCGATGCCGGTTTCGCTGGCGCCGGCCTGCGCGCCGTCGTTGTTGGCGTCGAAGAACACCCGGCCGGAGACCGACACGCCCAGGGTTTCGCCGAAATCGTTGCGCTGCGAATGGCCACCGGCGGGCAGCACCAGATTGTTCACCGCGCTGGGCACGGTGCCGGTCGTGGTGGCGGTGCCGGTGGCGACGCCGCCGACGTTGCCGGCCACGGTGGTGCCGTTGAGGGTGGTGAGGCCACCGACCACCGGCTGCGCCAGCTGTTCGGTGACGGTGTAGGTCCCCGCCGGCAGATCGATGAAGCGATAGTCGCCGTTGGCGTCGGTGATCGCCTGGGTCACCGGGTTGCCCAGCACGTCCAGGGTGCCGGCAGGCAGCGTGACCACGACGCCGGCGATGCCCGGTTCACCCGCATCGCGCACGCCGTCGTTGTCGGCGTCCAGCCAGACGCTGCCGCTGATGGTGGCGGCCAGTTCGCCGAAGTTGTTGTTGCTGGAGCCGGTCGGCGGCAACTGGGTAATGTTGATGACGTTGCCGGAGTTTTCCTGGCCATTGGCCAGGCCGCCGGGCTGCTGCTCGGTGACGCGGTAGTTCTGTCCGGCGATGGCGTCCGGATACAGGTAGCCGCCGTTGGCGTCGGTGGTCAGGGCCTCGCGGGTATCGTCGCCGTTGCCAAACACGCCGTCCGGGCCGGCGCCCTCAATGACGATCTGCACGCCCGGCAAGCCGGGTTCGCCGCCGTCCTGGGTGCCGTCGTCGTCGCGATCCAGGTACACCCGGCCGCTGATCGCCGCGGTGGCCAGTTCACCGAAGTTGAACTGGATGCCGTTGCCGGTCAGCTCGATCTCCTCGATGGTGTCGGTGCCGTCACCGGAAGCGCTGGTGCGGCCCGCGCAACCCGCGCAGGGCGCGCCGCCGATGGTGCCCGGATTGATCGCCAGCGGCTGGTTGCGGTAACCGTTCGGCAGCGGTTCGCGCACGGCGTACCGGCGCGCCGGGCTCAGGCCGGTGAACTGGTAGCTGCCGTCGGCCGCGGTAATGGTGGTGGCTTCGACCACATAAGCCGAACTCCCCGCGTCCCAGACCAGCAACTCGATCGTGGCCCCCGGAATCGGCGCATCGCTGCCCGCGTCGCGCACGTTGTTGTTGTTGAGATCGACGTAGACGAAACCGGACAGCGAGAACAGGCGCGGCTCCGGGAAATCGAATTCCACGCCGTTGCCGCCGCTGTCCAGGACGATGCCGGAGATCACGCTGTTGCCGGCGGTGTTGCTGGTCGCGTAGTCGGCGCCGGCGGGAGCGACCCCGGTGCTGGTGCCATTGCGTTGCGGGCGCGGCCGGTTGGGCTGCGGCAGGCCGTTGTCGTAACCGGCCGGCTGGGTCTGGGTGATGGTGTAGCCCGCGGCGTCGGCCGGAGCCAGGCCGGTGAACTGGTAGTCGCCGGCGGCATTCGTGGTGACCGAACGATTGACCGGATTGCCATAGCGATCCGTGCCGGTCAGCACCAGGGTGACGCCGGTGATGCCTTGATCGGCGCCGGCGCCGGTGCCGTCCTGATCGCCGTTGTCGTTGCGATCCAGGAACACGCGGCCACCGATGCGCGCGTTGCGCACCTGCACTTCCGAACTGCCGTTGTTGTTGGCCGGATTGCCGTCGATCGACACGTCGCCGCCGTCCGCGTCCTTGCCCGGCTGGACCTGCGCCTCGTTGGTGCGGTTGGTGTCGAAGGGCGCGGCCGCGGAACCGTCATAGACGCCCGGCACGGCCCGCGCGTACAGGCGCACCGTGACCGTATTGCCCGCGCCGCCCGGGAACTGGCCGCCGAAGTCGCAGGTGATCTGCTGGCGCTGCGCGGGCGCGGTGACGCTGGTCACCCCGTTGGAGATGAAGCAGACGTTGTCGCTGCCCGCCGCCGGCACCGAGGCGGAGACCGCCAGTGGACCGGACAGCGTCGCCGCGCCATTGGCAACCGCGACGGGCGCTTGCGCGCCGCCGGACAGCCATTCGAAGCCGCTGGGCAACATGTCGATCAGGCGCATCTTCTCGACCGTGGCCGCGCCGTTGTTTCGCAGGACGATGCTGTATTCGATCGGCTGGGCAACGTCCACCGGCGACGGCGTCACCGTGGTCTTGCTGACCAGTTCCAGATCCGCGGCCGGGAAGATCGTGCTGTTGACCGAGGCGATGTTGTTGCCGGCCTGGGTGACGTCGTCGGTGCAGCGACCGGAGCTTTCGTAGGTGTTGGTCTCGTCGGCGCACACGTAGGCGCGGTTGCCGAACACCACCGGACCGGTGGCGGTGCCGTTCAAGGTCATGACCACTTCGAAGTTCACTTCCTGGCCCGCGTCCAGGAAGCTGTCGGCCGGGGTCGCGCCCAGCCGGCAGACGACGTTGGCGTTGGCCGCGGACTGGCTGCACTGCACCGGCTTGTTGACCAGCGAGTAGCCGGCGCTGGCCGGCGCGGCATTGACGTTGGCCGCGTTGCCGCTCTGCTGCAGGGTGAAGCCCGCCGGCACCGTCAGGATGTCGGTCATCTCCACTTCCTCGGCGCGCGAGGGGCCGGCGTTGCGGATGCTGAAGCGGTAGCGCAGCGGGTCGTCCAGGGTGAAGCGGGTCTGGCCGGCCGGATACACCGCCACCTTGCCCTGCTGCAGATCGATGGCCGGCACGGTCACGTCGAAGGTGGCCGTCTTGCTGTTGTTGGAGCGCGCGGCGGCGTCGTTGCAGGCGCTGGACAGCTGCACCGGCGTGGTCGAGGTCTCGGTGCGGTACTCGCAGTAGGCCGGATTGAGCGCCACGCTGGCCGTGTTGGTGGCGTTCGGATACAGCACGCTGCCGGAGGCGCCGGACAGGTTGCCGGGCTTCTTGATGCGCGCGCGGATGGTGATCGTGTGGGTTTCGTACCGCGCCACGACGCCGTCGTTCGTACAGGAGATCGCGCCGGTCGCGTAGTTGCTGGCCGAGCAGTTCATCGCGGCGTTCGCCGTCGTCACCTCGACGATCTCGTAGGCCGGATCGGTCAGGGTCGGCGTGCCGGTGGACAGGTTGTCGGTGACGGTGATCCCGTGGATCGGAATGGGATCCGGTCCCAGGTTCTGCGTGGTGAGGGTGAAGCTCATCACCTGCCCCACCGCCGGCGTCGTCGGATTCGCGACCTTGGTAGTCAGCGCGACGTCCATGCGCGGCGTCACCACGACGCGGGCGTCGTCCTGCAGGGTGCCGCTGAGGATGGCGTTGGGCGAGGTCAGCGTCGCGGTGTTGTCCAGGTTGCCGCTGCCTACCGGGCGCATCACCGCCAAGCGCACGACGATGGTCTCGCCCGCCGGCACGTTGCTGAACGTGCAGGCCAGGTTGGGATTGCCCGCGGCGAGCGTGGCCGGGCAACTGCCGGTTGCGCCGCCGGTGACGCTGGTCGTGATCGACACCGCCGGCGTGCGATGCGCCGGGGCCGGCGCGCCGGGACTGTTGAAGTTGATGATGCCGGGCAGGTTGTCGACCAGCCGCAGGGTCGGAATCGTCTGCTGCGACGGGTTCACCGCGGTGGTCGGGGTGGTGATGGTGATGCGCCAGTACAGGGCGTCGGCGTCGCCCGCCAGGGTCGGACCGTCGCCGACCGCATCGAACCAGGCCGAGCCGTTGACCGAGGATTCCTTGACCACGTTGACCACGGCGCTGCCGCTGATGATCGGTGTGGCGTTCAAGCCGTTGCCAGCGTCGGCGCAATCATTGCCGGTGCGTCCGCCATCGGCGGGGCTCGGGCCGGCGCTGGCGCCCAGGCCCAGCGCATCCAGTGCGCGCGTGCCGGTGCAGGCGCGGTTGCTCAGCTCGATGGGCGTGCTGCCCAGCGCGCCCACGGTGGTGCGGAACTGCACCTGCGTGCTGGCGCTGCGCGCCAGTACGCCATCCGCCGTGGTCTGGCATTCGATCCGGGTCGTGCGGTTGCTGTCGCCGACGAAGGCCGGCGGCGTGACACCCGTTGTCGCCGAGCATGTCCAGCCCGCGGTGAGCGCCGTGACCAGCCCGCCCGCCACTTCCTCCGGTCGCGCGTAGTCGACCACGCGCAGCGGGCTGGCGACCGTGTAGGTGGCATCGTGCGTGCTGCCACTGTCGTTGGTCACCGTCACCGTCGTGGTGATGGTGTCGCCCGGCGCGATCGCACCGCTGCCGGGATTCTTAGCCTTGGTGGCGCGCAGATCGGCGAAGGGCTCGGCGACCTGGAACGGCAGCAGCACGCTGTTGTTGCCGAGATTGGCGTCGCCCATGCCGGCGGGCGGATCGACCACGACCGGGAACTGGCCGTCGGTGGCGCTGGTCGGCATGGTCAACGGCAGCGTGAACGGCTGCGAGCCGTTCACCGCCACCGTGCCGGTGGTGCAGGTCACCCGGGTGCCGGTGTAGGTGTTGCCGCCCACCGTCAGCGACTGGCCGGTCTGCGCGGTGCAGCCGGCCGGCAAGGTGCCGATGACGAATCCGGCCGGAATGATCGTGCTCACGGTACCGCCGGTCGAGGACTGCGGTCCGTTGTTGCGGAAACGGATCACCAGGTTCTGGGTCGCGCCGGTCGCCTGGTAGCTCGCCGGGAAGGTGCCCTGCGCCTGGATGTCGGTGCCCGGCACCGCGGTATAGGGCACGTTGGCGCTGTTGTTGCCGCTGTCGGTGTCCAGGTAACTGGCGTTGGCCGAGGCGATCGACGCTTCGTTGGTGAACGAACCGTTGGTGCCCTGGGTGCCGATCACGGTGATCGTGCTGGCTCCCAGGTCGGCGATCGTGAAGGGACCGCTGTAGGTGCAGGTCAGCCGGCGCGTGCTGTTGGCGTTGGCGACCGAGTTGCAGGTGGGCGTCAGCGGACCGGAGAAGGTCCGGTTGGTGAGATTGAAGTCGGTGCTGGTGCCCGGCAGGTTGTCGGTGACGATGATCGATGCGCCCGCGGGCACATCGGTGCCGCTGCTGATGCCGGGAGTGAGCTGGAACTGCACCTGGCTGCCCGATACCACCGGACCGGCCGCGGGCGTGGTGCGGGTCTTGCCCACCCGCAGATCGCCGCTGTTGCGCACCTCCGCCGACACCGTCGCCGGCGGCGGCGCGGTACCGGTGGCGGTCAGGTTGAAGCCGCCGACGGCCTGTCCGCGCACCTGGAAGGTGATCGTGCCGCTGGCGCCCGTGGTGCCGTTCGGTACCGCGCACACCAGGTTGGGGGCGGTGTAGGTGCAGCCGGCCGGCAGGTTGGCCGGTTCTACCGCGAGCTGGCTGGGAATCAGGATGCTGATGGTGTCGCCGGTCGTGTTCGACGTGCGCGACCAGTGAACGTCGATATCGGCGGTCATGCCCAGGCCGATATCCGGCGGCGACTCGACCGAAGTGGCGACCACCGCGGCCTGCGCCAGCGGTGCGAACAGCAGCGTCGTCAGCAACGCGCCCCAACGGGAAACACATGTCGCACGGCCCGCTGATTTCCGGTTCCGATGCTCCGCACAAAACCCAGCCGCCAGCGACACGCCACCGGCGTTCGCCTTCTCGTCCTGCTTGTACACGCGTTTCCCCTGTTCCGTTTCGCCGCGTGGGGGCGGCGGTTCCGCCATCGCGAACGGATGCCGCCGCATCGGCCGGGACGGCCGCAACGAACGACTTGATTCGGATGGTGTTGGCCCACCGATGGCCGGTGGTGCCGGACGGCGCGTGTGAAAAGCATGTGCACGCCGACAGGCGCGCGCAGTCTAGTTTGTGACTATTATCACCTCAATAACACAACATCACGCACACTTTCGCTGGCTCTCGAAACCTCTCGCCCGGTGCGCGGAACCCGTCAGCCGTTCTCCCCGAGCCACAGGTAACCATTGCCGCGAACGGCCCGCATCGGCAGTTCGCGACCGGTCTGTTTCTTCACCCGCGTGCGCAGGCGATGCAGCAGCACTTCCAGCCGATGCGGATCGAATGCGGCCGGATCGTCGGTGAGCGCCTGGATCAGCGCGTCGCGCTGGATGGTCTGCCCGGGCTGGGCCAGCAGCGGTTGCAGGAACGCGCGCTCTCCTTCGGCCAGCACCAGTTCCACGCCGTCGGGCGTGCGCAGCTTCCAGCCGCCGGAGGTCAGCGACCACGCCGGCACCGGCTCAGAAGGGGCGATCGCGCGGCGCGTCATCGACATCCGACGCCGCAGGCTGGCGATGCCCGCTGCGAGCACGTCCATGTCCACCGGCTTGACCAGATACAGGTCCGCGCCGGTGCTGAGGCCACGCGCCATGTCGTCGCTCCTTCCACGCGCGGTCAGCATCACGATGCCGACCGAGGCGATCTGGCGCAGGTGGCGGGCGACCGCATAGCCGTCTTCGCCAGGGAGCCCGATATCCAGCAGCACGATGTCGCAGGCCTGCACGGCCAGATGCCGGTAGAGCGCTTCGGCGCTGGCGAAACCCGAGGCCTCGAAGCCGTGCTCGATCAGTTCCGACACGATCAGTTCGCGGAGTTCATCGTCGTCTTCCGTCACCGCGATGCGGGCGGGCGTCAAGGTGGCTTCGGACATGGCATCAAGCGCGTGGGTGCCTGGATTCTTGTGATTTTGATTACGCTTGCAGCATATCGGATTCGTAGTGAGAACGGTTACCGATCGCGTCACCCGCGGCGCAGGGCACCAAAGACTCTCGCATGCTCTCCCATCCTCTCGATGGGCGACGCCCTGGCGGCTGTCCCCCAAAACAGAATGCCCGTCCTGGGGACGGGCATTCCGTTCGACATCGCGATGGAGCCGGGACTCAATCCTTCCAGGTCTTCCGGATCGGGTGGGCTTCGGTGTTGAACACCACCGCGTCGAAATCCAGTGCGGTCTTCGGCGCGAACAACAGGTAGTAGTACTTGAAGGTCTCGGCGAACAGGAAGCTCTCCATCGAGTCGTTCTTCTCCTTGCTGCGCACGTCCTTCAACGCGGCGAAACCATGCTCGGTGCGGGTGTTGCGGACGAAGTCCTCGAAGAACTCCTTGCCCATCCCGCGATAGCGCGCATCGCCGGTGTAATGATGCAGGTAGTACGCAGACTCGACGATCTCCGGCCGCAGCGGATAACCCGGCGAGGTCACTTCCATCTTCGCGTAGTCAATCGCCTCCGGCTCGATGCCGTGCAGGCGCCACATCTTCAGGCCGGATTCCTGCAGGCGCTTGGCGCGCTCCAGATCGCCGCCGAAAGCGAGCAGGCCCGGCATGAACGCGTCCAGCGCGCCGTAGGTGGTCTGGGTACGCTTGCCGGTGTTCATGTCGGCATAGCCGTACCACAGCTCGCCCTCGCGCACTTCATCGGCCAGGTACTGGTTGACCGGGCCGATGCTCTCGTCCCACATGCGCTTGCAGTCGGCGTCGCCGAACAGCTTCCAGCACTTGAACAGGTACTCGTAGTAGGAATCGATGCCGCCGGCGATGTGGCTGGTGGGATTGGTCCACTCGCCGGTTTCGATGTTGATGTTCAGGCCCACCAGGCCGATCTTCGAGCGGCGGTTGAAGGTTTCCACCAGCGCCCGCTTGGCCTTGTCGTAGTAGATCGGATTGCCGGTCAGCTTGCTCAGCGCGCCGAACTCGATCAGCAGGGTACCGGTCTCGGCCGGATTGCTGATATTGCCGCGGACTTTGCCGGTGCGCAGGTTGACATGGGTGTACGGCAGGCCGGTCTTGCTCTCGAACACCGGCAGCAGGCGCTTGCCCAGATCCTCGGCCAGCTTCAGCAGGCGTTCGTCGCCACTGAGCTGGTAACCCGAGATCAGGCCGCCAAGCAGGCGGATGGTGATCTCGAAGTTCTGCACGTCCATGTCGTGGTCGAACGAGAGCTCGGTGGCGATCAGTTCGCGCGCTTCCGCCGCTTCCTTGTCCAGGCCGAGCAGGATCAGGGTGTCCAGCGCGTCCACCGGCGACATCAGCAGCGACTTCTCGTACCAGTCGCGCGGCTGGCCGCTGATCGGCTTGAGATCATCGTGTCCCTTGGCGAACTGCATGTAGCCCTGCCAGGCGTGGCGGGTTTCGGCCTTGACCTGTTCGGCCAGGCGCGCGGCCTCGGTCTCGTCCACCGCCGGCACGTCCGCGTTCGCGGCCTTGGCCGCCGGCGCCGATGTTCCGGTGGCCGCGGGCATGGCCGTTTCGGTCTCGGGTTTCTGGCTGCAGGCGGTGCCGGCCAACAAGGTCAATGCCATCACTACCGCGCCGGCCAGGCGCTGGCCACGCAGGGCGCGACGGGAGGGATTCGTCGGGTTCGATACGTCGTGCATGGGAGTTCCTCTTTGCGGAGAACGTCAGGGTGCCGGCACGGACATCGCGTCGGCGAGGGATTGCAGGGTCAGCGACTTGCGCAACGCCGCGGCGTCGGCCTTCGAGGACACGCGCAGGCGGATGGCTTCGCCGGGCAACAGGTCCAGCGCATTGTCGGAAACCGTCGCGTCCAGGTCGCCGAAGTCCAGCCACAACGCACGCACGAACACCGGCGAACGCAGGGTCAGGCGATAACCATCGCCGTCGACGGCCAGATCGGTCTCGATGCGCGGTACCGGCAGGCGCAACTGTTTCGGCGCGGTGAAGTAGACCAGCCCACGCGAGAGGGCCTCGCCGGAACGCACCAGATCGAACACCGCCAGCGTGCGCGCCGGATCCGCGCCCTCCAGCAGTTCGGCATCGGTGAACTCGCCGGCCGGCGTGGCCGCCAACGCCGCGAGTGTGGCCGGCTGGCGACGCTCCTTCAGTACGCGGCCATTGAAATCCATCACCCGCAGGCGCCATTCGGCGTCCGTCGGCGTGGTCTGGTCGGACAGCAGCGACAGCCGGGTCACGCCTTCCTTGCGCAGCGCGGCGATCGCCAGCGGGGCGAAAAAGCGGCGCGCGTGGAAATTCAGCGGCTTCCAGCGTCCGTAAAAGTCCACGCTCGACCAGGACGCGCCCGGCCAGACATCGTTGAGCTGCCAGTACAGCGACCCCATCGTGTACGGCCGGGAGGCGCGGTGATGCAGCGCGGCCAGTTCGATGCCGTCGGCCTGCATCACCCGGCTCAGGTACACGAAACCGGCGAAGTCGCGCGGCTTGCCGTACTCGCGCTCGATGTAGAGCGACAACCGGGTATTGCCCTCGCCCGCCAGGAATTTCTGGTGCGCCTTGATCACCGGGCTGTCGACGGCCTGCTCTTCCGGCCGGGCGAAACTGGCGATGGTGCGCATGTCCGGCCATGCCTGCAGGCCGAACTCGGACATGAAGCGCGGGGTTTCATCCAGATAGGCCTGCACCGGCTTGGAACCGGCCCACACGTCCCAGTAGTGCTTGTCGCCCTTGCGCGAATCGTTGGCCTTCTCGTCCAGGTCATTGCTGGGCGAACTGGACCAGTACGGCACGCCCAGTCCCTGTTCGCCCACCACCTGGCGCAGATCCTGGCCGAACAGCGCCACGTAGCCCTGCCAGACCTTGTCGGCGAATACCGGATCCGCGGCGACCAGTTGCTTGCGGTGGCCCCAGTCCTTCCACGCGGTCTCTTCCTCGTTGTTGCCGCACCACAGGACGATGCTGGGGTGATGGCGCAGGCGACGGATGTTGTCGCGCGCCTCGGCCACCACGTTGGCGCGGAACGCCGGATCGTAGCCCGGCTGCATGCCGCCGCCGAACATGAAGTCCTGCCAGACCAGCAGGCCCAGCTCGTCGGCGATGTCGAAGAACACATCATCCTCGTAGTAGCCACCGCCCCAGTTGCGCAGCATGTTCATGTTGGCATCGCGCGCGGCGGTCAGGGCGACGCGCAGGCGCTTCTCGTCGGCGCGTGGCGGGAAGGCGTCGAACGGAATGACGTTCGCGCCCTTGGCGAACACCGGCACGCCGTTGATCACGAAGGCGAAGCCCTGGCCCTGCCCGTCCGCGTCGACGTCGCGCTTGAGCTCGACCGTGCGCAGGCCGGTGCGGCGCTCGCTGCTCGCCTGCCCCCCTTTGGCCTTCACGGTGGCGCGGAAGGTGTAGCGCGCCTGCTCACCGTAGCCCACCGGCCACCAGCGGCGCGGCTTGGGCAGGCTCACGTCCACCGTGACCGGCTGCACGCCGGCGGTGAGCGCGGCCTTGCGGCGCAGTACATCGACCCGGCGGCCTTCCGGATCCAGCACTTCGATTTCCACCTCCGCCGGCGCCGCGCGCGCGGCGTCCACCTCCACCAGCACCGCCAGCCTCGCCTGGTTTTCGTCCAGCGCGTCGGTGCGCACGGCCAGATCGGTGATGCGCAGCGCGTCCCAGCTTTCCAGCCGGATGGGGCGCCAAATACCGGCGGTCACGTAGCGCGGCCCCCAGTCCCAGCCGAAGTGATAGCCGGGCTTGCGCACGAAGTTGCCGACCATCGCGTCCTTCGGCTCGTCGCCGTAGGGCGAGGGATAGTTGCCGGCGATCTTGTGCGGCATCGCCTGCACCTTCGGCAGCAGCGTGCGGATGGGCGAACGGAACACCACCCGCAATTCGTTGCCGCCGGCCTTCAGCCGGCCATCCACGCGCACGCGCCAGGTGCGGTGGCTGTTGTCGGCCTTCAGCAGCGGCTGGCCATTGAGCTCGACCTCGGCGAATGTGTCCAGCCCTTCGAACACCAGTTCCGCGTGCGGACGCGCCAGCGTGGCGGCGTCGACGTCGAAGCGGCCGAGGTATTCCCAGTCGGCCAGGCCGATCCACTGCAATCCCGCTTCTGGCGCGCCGGCGTAGGGATCGGGAATCGCGCCGTTGGCGAACAGATCGGTGTGGACGGTGCCGGGCACGTGGGCCTTCGCCCATGCACCGGCCTGCGGATGCGCGGTGGCCTGTCCATCGCCCGGCAGCAGGCGGAAACGCCAGTCGGCACTGACCGCCTGCGACGTTGCGGCCGGCTTCGCGGCAGCGGTGAAGGCCAGCAGCAGCCAGCCGAGGCAGAACGCCAGCCGCACCCAGGCGGGAACGATGGCGGCAATGCGGTGGACTCTCATGATCTCGCTTCTCCTCGCGGCCGGCCCGGCTCCGTGTCGCGACGGAGCCCGCGTGGCCTGATCCTGCGCCGTTGCCGCGACGTGCAGGCGACGGCAACCCGTGTGTCCCTCCATGCCCCGGTTTACCGGAGCCGGCCGGACCTCATGCCTCAATGCCGCAGCTGCATCGCGTCCAGCGGTTCCAGCGGCGCCTCGCCCTTCGCCCAGCTAAGCCCGAGGCCGATGTCGCCGGAGCGCTGGTAGAAGTCCAGCCGCAGGCGGTGCCAGCCGCGGCGCAGCGGCAGGCTGCCCTCGACCGGCTGATCGTAGGTCTCGTTGCGCACCACCGCCTCATCGTCGATGTACAGCGCCGAAGCATCGTCGGCCTGCGCGCGGAATCGGTACAGGCCATCCTCCGGAACGTGCAGCCAGCCCTCGAACCGCAATCCGAAGTGCTCGTGGCGCCCGTAGTCGCGCCAGTCGAACGACGTCGCGCTGCCGCTGCGGACCGGCGAAGTGGCTTCCATTTCCGCGAAGCGATCGAAGGTGCCTTCGTAGTAGCGGTACGAGACGCCAGGTTCGCGGGCGCCGGTCGGCTCGGCTTGCGCCGGCTGGTAGCGGCGGTTGCGCAGGGTGGCCCGATGGATGCCGCTCTCGCGTCCGTCGGCGGTGATCGTCAGCGTACGCACCGTGACCGCGCCATCAGCCGGCACGGTGACGTTGACAGGCCCGGTCGCCTGCGGCGAGGCCGTGGTCGGGACGCTGCCGTCCAGCGTGTAGTGGATGCGGCTGCCGGGCACGCGCGGGCGCAGATCCAGCGTGTACCGATCCTGCTCCACCGCCATGTCGTCGCGCAGGCCCCACGGCGCCGGGATGCGGAAGCCGACGCCGGCGCTCGCCAGGCGCGGGTACTGGCCGGACAGGCGCCGATCGAAGGCCTCGAATTGCCGCAGCGCCTGCGGCGTCCACGCGATCTCGGCCAGCGCCAGCAGGCGTGGGAACACCATGTACTCGAGCACTACCTCGCGCGGAATGCGCTCGGTCCACACATTGGCCTGCACGCCGAGGATGTGGTGGCGCTTGTCCGCCTCCAGTTCCACCGGCACCGGGTCATAGGCGTAGACCGTCTCGATCGGCAGCTCGCCGCCCTTCTGCCACAGCTCGCCGTCCTTGGGGCCTTGGCCATAGTCGAAGTAGCAGCAGCGGGTCGGCGTCATGATCACGTCGTTGCCGTGGCGCGCGGCGGCAATCCCGCCGGCCTCGCCGCGCCAGGACATCACGGTGGCGTCCGGCGCCAGCCCGCCTTCGAGGATTTCGTCCCAGCCGATCAGGCGCTTGCCGCGCGAATGCAGGAACCGTTCCATCCGGCGGATGAACCAGCTCTGCAGCTCATGCTCGTCCTTCAGTCCTTCGCGGCGGATGACCTCCTGCGCCACGGCGCTCTGCTGCCAGCGCGTCTTCGGCGCCTCGTCGCCGCCGATGTGGACATACGGCGCCGGGAACAGCGGAATGACTTCGTCCAGTACGTTCTCCAGGAACGTGAAGGTCGGCTCGGTCGGGCAGAAGATGTCGTCGAACACGCCCCAGGTGGTGCCGGTCTCGAACGGACCCGGCGTGCAGCCCAGTTCCGGATACGCGGCGAGCGCCGCCAGCGCGTGGCCGGGCATCTCGATCTCCGGAATCACCGTGATGTGCAGCTTCGCCGCGTAGGCGACCACCTCGCGCACCTCGTCCTGGGTGTAGAAGCCGCCGTAGGGCTTGCCGTCGCCGTCGGTCTCCTTGCGCTGTCCACCCACTTCGGTCAGGCGCGGGTAACGCTTGATCTCGATCCGCCAGCCCTGGTCGTCGGTGAGATGCCAGTGGAAGCGGTTGAGCTTGTAGTGCGCCATCCGATCCAGCATCTGCTTGATCAGAGCGACCGGGAACTGGTGGCGCGCCACGTCCAGGTGCATGCCGCGATAGGCGAAACGCGGCGTGTCGTCGATGCGCTGCGCTTGCAGTTCAAGCCGCGGCGCGCGTTCGATGGGCAGCAATTGCATCAGTGTCTGCAGGCCATAGAACTGGCCGGCGGCGTCGCCGCGCAGGGTGATGCCGTGCCGCTGCACGTGCAGTTGGTAGGCCTCGGTTGCTGCATCCTTGCCGGCGGCCACCAGCCGGATCACGTCGGCGGTCTTCGCCGACGCGTTGGCGCAATCCCGCAGCGCCCAGCCCTGCCGCTCGCGCAGCCAGGCATTGAGCAGGTCGGCATTGGCCTGCGAATCCTTGCCTTCCGCGCACAACCGCGTGGCCGGCGACAGGACGAACGTGCCGGTTCCCGGCTTCACCGATGCCGGTAGCGGCACCAGCGAAGGCGCCGATGCCTGTGCGTTCGCAAAGCCCGATGCCAGCAGCAACAGTGCCGTCGCCAACCAACCTTGCATCGATCCAAAATTTGCTGCGTGTATTCCGTGCAAAGCCCTTCCCTCCTCGCTCGGTGTGGTGCCCCGGCTCAGCCGCGCGGGCGCACCACGTTCAGTACCTCATGACAGGCACCCATGGTGTGGTAGTCCGTCTTGCCGGCCGGACTCTTCTCGTCGCTGTACTTGCGATTGTCCGCGTCCAGGATGCGGTACCACGCGCCATGGCGGTGATCGACGAAGTGTTTCCACGAGTAGTCCCACAGGCGGTCGTACCACTGCCAGTAGGACGCGTCACCGGTGCCCTGCGCCAACAGCGCGGCCGCGGCCAGCGATTCGGCCTGAACCCAGAAATACTTGTCGTCGTCGCATACCGTGCCGTCAGGCGCGAAGCCGTAGTACAGGCCGCCGCGCGCGTCATCCCAGGATCGCGCCACGGCCACGTCGAACAGGTGGCGCGCGGTCGGCACCAGCCAGTCGGCGTCCACGTGTCGGTCCAGGATCATCAGCAGCTTGGCCCACTCGGTCTGGTGACCGGGCTGAAATCCCCACGGGCGGAACAGGTGCTTGGGATTGTCGCGGTTGTAGTCCCAGTCGATGTTCCACTGCGTGTCGTAGTGTTCCCACACCAGCCCGTCGGCCTTGGCGGCCTGGCGGCGGGTCATGTGATCGGCCAGTTGCAGGGCGCGCTCGACATAGCGCCGCTCGCCGGTGGCCTCGAACGCCGCCAGCATCGCCTCGCACATGTGCATGTTGGCGTTCTGGCCGCGATAACCGGTGAAATTCCACCGTGCGTCTGCCTCGTCCTTGTACAGGCCGTACTCCGGCTCCCAGAAGCGCTGTTCCAGCAGGTTCCAGGTTTCATCCATCCAGCCGCGCGCTTCCTCGACACCCGCTTTGACACCGCAGGAGTACGCCAGCAGCACGAACGCCACGCCGTAGCAGTGGTTCATGTCGTCCTCGACCACGCCATCGCGCAGCGTCCACGCATACCCGCCGGTGGCCGGGTTGCGGTGCACCTCGCGCAGGTAGCGCAGGCCGTGCTTCACCGCATCCAGGTATTCCGGATTGCCGAACTCGCGGAACGCCATCGCGTAGTTGAAGACGAAGCGCGTGCTGCTGACCAGGTGGCGATGGCCGGCGTCATAGACGCTGCCGTCGTCGCGGAAATAGTGGAAGAACCCGCCGGCCGCATCGATGGCGCGCGGATGGTAGAAGGCCATGGTCTGCGCGATGTGTTCGCGCAGGAACGCGGGCGACCGGAAGTCCGGCGCGATGTCAGGCGTGCTCATGTTGGTCCTGCAGCAGTTGTTGGACTTCGGCCAGGGTGGGCATGGCGGCGAAGGCGCCCTTGCGGGTCACCGCCAGCGCGCCGACCGCGGCGCCGAAACGGAGGGTGTCCTCGATGGCCGCGCGATCGCGGCAGAACGCGGCGAACCCCGCGCCGTCCCCGCCCCGTTCGCCCAGCCGGAACAGCAGGCCGCCGACGAAGGCGTCGCCCGCCGCGGTGGTGTCGCGGGTTTCCACCCGGAAACTGGTCACCTGTCCGGATGCCTCGCGGGTGAACCAGCGGATTGGCGCGGCGCCGTCGGTGATGATCAGCAACTGCGCCTGGCCTTCGAACAGGCGCTCGCGCACCCGGGCCTCGCCATCGGCGCCGCCGCCGAACGGCCGCGCCAGATAGTCGAGCTCCTCCTGCGACAGCTTCACCAGATCGGCATTGACCAGCGCCTCCCACAGGCGCGGCGCCGGGTCCACGTTGGCCGGCCACAGCGCGGGACGCAGGTTCAGATCCAGGCTGACCACCGCGCCGGCGGCGCGTGCGCGCAACATGCCGTTGAAGGTGGTCTCGGCGATGGTCGGCTCGGTCAGGCTGTTGGAACAGACATGGAAACTGCCGGTGCCATGGAAGCAGTTCGGCTGGAAATGCTCGGTGCGGAACAGCAGGTCCGCCGCCGGCGGACGGTAGAAACTGAAGCTGCGCTCGCCGGTCGCGTCCAGGGCGACGAAGGCCAGCGCGGTCTTGGCTTCTCCGGTGCGCACGATGCAATCGGTGGCCACGCCGGCCGATTCCAGGCTCTCGCGCAGGAAGTCGCCGAACATGTCTTCACCCAGCATGCCGGCGAAATGGGTGTCCGCGCCCAGCCGTGCAGCGGCCACCGCCACGTTGGCCGGCGCGCCGCCGGCGTATTGCAGGAACGCGCGCGGAGTGTCCGGCGTGGCCGGAGGCTGCGCGAGTAGATCGATCAAAACCTCGCCGAAACAGACGATCTTCGACATTTTGGCCTTACGCTCCCTTGGCCGCCGAGGCGTCCGGGCGCGAACCCGAGAGGCCATAGAAGATGATGTAGCCGTAGCAGAGCAGCGGCAGGATGAAGGAGTGATGCAGACCGATGCGATCGGCCAGCATGCCCTGCAGCAGTGGAATGACCGCACCACCGACGATGGCCATGATCAGCAGGCTGGACGCCTTGTTGGTCAATGGACCAAGACGCTCGATGCTCAGCGCGAAAATGGTCGGGAACATGATCGAATTGAACAGGCCGACGCCGATCAGGCTGTAAACCGCCACCATGCCGGTATTGCTCATGGTGATCGCCAGCAGCACGATGTTTCCGGCCGCAAAGGCCGCCAACAGCTTGCGCGGCGAGAGCCTCACCATCATCGCCGAACCGGCAAAGCGTCCAACCATCGCCAGGAACCAGTAGGCCATCAGGTATTTGGACGCCTTTTCCTCGGTAATGGCGGCGATTTCCGGCAGCGAGAAATAGTTGACCATCAGGCTGCCGATGGCGACTTCCGCACCGACGTAGAAGAAGATGCCCAGCACGCCAAAAAAAACGTGGCGATGGCTGAGCGCCTCGCGCAACGTATGCTTGCCGTGATCGGCCTGCTCGGTAGTTTCAGTCAGCGCGGGCAGACGGAACAGGAACACGAACACCGCCAGCAGGAACAGGGCGATACCCAGGCCCAGGTAAGGGCCTTGCACCGCCTGAGCTTCCTGCACGCGATAGGCAATCTGCTCGGCCTCCGGCATCGCGGCAATCTGCTCCGCGCTCTTGATGGTTCCGGACAGGATCAGCACGCCGCCGAAATACGGCGCCAGCGTGGTACCCAGCGAGTTCAACGCCTGCGCCAGGGTCAGTCGGCTGGAGCTGGTCTGCTCAGGTCCCAGCAGCGCGACATAGGGATTGGCCGCCACCTGCAGCACGGTGATGCCCGTGGCCAGCACGAACAGCGCGCCGAGGAAGGCCTCGTAGATGCGCAGTTCGGCCGCCGGCCAGAAGCCCAGCGCGCCGATCCCGGCGATCACCAGGCCCGCCACGATGCCCTTCTTGTAACCCAGGTGCGCGACCAGTCGACCCGCCGGCAGCGACATCAGGAAGTACGCGCCGAAGAAGGTGAACTGCACGAGCATCGCGCGCGCGTAGTTCAGCTCGAACACCGCCTTCAGGTGCGGGATCAGGATGTCGTTGAGGCAGGTCAGGAAGCCCCACATGAAGAAGATCGTGGTGACCACGGACAGGGCTACGCGGGTGTTGACCACGGGGGCGCCGGCGGAGGTCCGGGGCTGGGGTGTCGGAGCAAAGGCCATGCGGGGCTCGCCTCAGGATGCGGTTGGTGCGGAATAGGAAGAAGACATCAGGGGCGCGGCGCCCCGCTGCTTTCGCGGATGCGCAGCTCCACCGACGCGGTGGTACGTTGCGGCGGCGCCTCGGGTTCGCCGAGACGGCGCAGCAGCAGCTCGGCGGCCTGCCTGCCGCGCTCGCGCGGATTCACCGCCAGCGTGGTCAGCGGCGGCGTGGTCACCGCGGCCTCGGAGATATCGTCGAAACCGGTGATCGCGAAATCGCGTCCCGGATGGATGCCGCGCGAGGCCAGGCCGAGCATCAGGCCCAGCGCGACGGTGTCGTTGTAGCAGACCGCCGCGGTCGGGGCCGGTTCGCGGGCGAACAGCTCGCCGGTCCGCGACGCCGCTTCCAGGCGGTTGGGCGCGGACTCGATCATGCGATCGTCCTCCACCTTCAGCCCGGCCTCCTCCAGCGCCTGCGCGTAACCGGCGCGGCGCTGGCGGCACGAGGACGAATCGGCGTGGCCGCCGAAGAAGGCGATGCGCCGGTGGCCGAGATCGATCAGGTGACGGGTCGCCATGTAGGCGCCTCGCTGGTTGTCCAGCGCCAGGAAATCCCAGTCCGCGCCGTCCAGCTCGCGGTTGAACAGCAGCACGTTGCCGTGCGCGCCGAGCACCTGCCGCAGCTGCGCGCTGTCGCTGCCCTCGGCCGGCGACAGGATCAGCCCGGCGGGCATGTGTTCCATCAACGTGGAAAGCACCGCCTGCTGGCGTTCGGGCGATTCGGCCGTACTGCCCAGCAGGGTCACGTAGCCGCGCGCACCCAGCGCCTCGTCCACCCCTGCCGCGAACTCGGCGAAGAACGGGTTGGAGAGATCGTTGATGACCAGTGCGACGCTGGACGAGGTCTGCCGGCGCAGGTTGGCCGCGCCGCGGTTGTAGACGTACCGCTGGCGGCGCAGTTCGGCTTCGACCCGCGCGCGGGTATCGGCGTGCACCAGCGGACTGCCGCGCAGGACCAGCGATACGGTCGCGCGCGAAACCCCGATCGCATTGGCAATGTCGGTGACCGTGACCGCCCGGCGGCCGGCGGCCTTGCGGCCGGTCCCTGCACGGGCGCCCTTCCCTGTCGCGGTGGCTTTGTCTTTCATCTGTTCGTAACGTCCCGGGAAGCCGCAAGCCTAAACGATCGCGCGGGGGAAAATGCCATGCCGGCCGCCGGACCGGTGGGAGAGAGAGCCGGCGCGGCGGCGGACATGGCGCAACTCACTGGCCTCCCGCGGACGGGACGGCGCAGAACGATGCCGGCAGATCGCCCGCGCGGGTGCCCCAGCCGGTGGTCGGCGGCGTGGCGGTCAGCGCGTACTCGATGCGGCCCCCCTGCTGCAGGCGGTTCCAGTCCAGCCAGACCGGCGCATGCGCCTGTCCGTCGACGCGCACGCCATCCACGTACTGCAGCGTGCGGCCATCGGCGCCGGGCGCGTCGATGCGCAGGGTGCGGCCCTGGCCCAGATCCATCTCGACCCGGCTGAAGCGCGGCGCATGCAGCAGGAACTGGCCGGTACCGGGCACGGCCGGATACAGCCCCATCGCGCTGAACAGGTACCAGGCCGACATCGTGCCGAGGTCGTCATTGCCGGTGACGCCGTTGGGCGCGTTGGTGAACAGCTGCTGGGCCGCGCGCAGCACGGTGGTGGTCTTCCACGGCTGGCCGATCAGCGTGTACATCCACGGCGTGTGCAGGTCGGGTTCGTTGTTGGGGTTGTAGCGGTACTGGTTGTAATAGCTGTACGGACCCACCACCCATTCCTTGCGGGCGGCGTGCAGCGGATCCTTCACCAGCGCGTCGTAGGCGAAGAACATGTCCAGGCGCTTGCCGGTCTGCTCGACGCCGTGCATCGCCTCGACCAGGCCCGGCACGTCCTGCTGCGCCAGCCATTGGTACTGCCAGGCGGTGCCTTCATGGAAACCATGGTGCGAGCGCGGGCTGTAGTGGCCGTCGGCCGGCACGTACCAGCTGCCATCTTCCATGCGCGGGCGCGGGAAGCCTTCGAAGCCGGCCTCCTCGTCACGCACGCCGGCATCCCACACCTTGCGCCAGTTGCGGCCGCGCTCGCGCAGCACCGCCACGTCCTGGCCCAGGCCAAGACCATCGGCCATCTGTGCCAGCGAACAATCCGCCAGCGCGTATTCCAGCGTGGCCGAGCCGCCGTGGTGCGGATCCACGTCCATGCCCTTCGATGGCCAGGCGCGGTCGTACTGGACGAAGCCGTTGGCCAGGTAGCTGGCGTTGCCCGAGCGGCCGGCGTGGCGCGAATTGGTCGGCGGCATCTCGAACGCGTTCTGCCGCAGCGCCGCGTAGGCCTGCTTCTCCACGCCCTTGAGCGCGCCGAACCGCCACAAATCGACCATGAACGGGGTGACCGGATCGCCGGTCATCACGTTGGTCTCGAAATTCGCATAGCCCCAGCGCGGCAGCCAGCCGCCCTGTTCATGGATCGCCAGCAGCGAGCGTCCGATGTCGCGCGCACGCTCCGGGCGCAGCATCGCCAACAGCTGGTTCTGCGAACGATAGGTGTCCCACAGCGAGAAGTACTCGTAGTAGGTCCAGCCATCGGCGCGATGGATCTGCTCGTCGTAGCCGCGGTAGCGGCCATCGGCGTCACTGCCGGTCAGCGGCTGCAGCAACGCGTGGTACAGCGCGGTGTAGAACACCGTGCGGTCGTCCTGGTTGCCGCCCTGCACGCGCACGCTCGCCAGTTCCTTGCGCCAGGTGTCCTGGGCCTGCCTGCGCATCTGGTCGAAGCCGAGCAGCTTGCCGCCACGCATGCCGTCGCTGCGCAGGTTGTTGCGCGCGCCCTCGGCATCGACATGCGAGATCGCGCTGATCGCGGTGACCGCCTTGCCCTTGGTCGTATCGAAGCTCAGCCACGCGCCGTTCGGCTTGGCCTCGCCTTCCATGCTGTGGCGCGCCCCCGGCAGGCCACCGGCCTCGCCCCAGGTGCCGAACGCCTTGAACGGGCGATCGAACTCGATGCGGAACCAGGTGGTGTACTGGTGGCCACCGCAGAAACTGCGGGTCACCAGCTTGCCTTCCACCACGCGGTCGCCGACCACGTCGACGGTGCTGCCGATCACCGAGTGGCGCTCGTTGGCCTGGGCCACGTTGACCAGCACGTGGCCTTCGCTGGCGTTGGCGGAGAAGGTGTAGCGCTCGGCCGCCGCGCGGGTCAGCGCGGTCGCCTCGGCATCGATGCCACCGTAGTCGAGCAGGCGCACCTTGTAATAGCCGGCCTGCCCCACCTCGCCGTCATGGCTGTAGCGGGAGGCGTAGGTCTTGTGGTTGAAACGTTTCGGGTCCTTGGTGTCGAAATCGCCACCCGGGCCGATCGTGCCGGTGACCGGCAGGACCGACACCTGGCCGCCCTGTTCCCAGCAACCAGCGCCGGACAGGAACGAATGGCCGAAACCGCGGATCTTGGGATCGTCGTAGCGCCAGCCCGAATAGTGCTCGCCGATGGGGCTGACCTGGATCAGGCCGAACGGCGCGGAGGCGCCGGGGAACGTATTGCCATCGTCCTTGCTGCCGATGAAGGTATTCACCTCGCGTACCGGATCCGCCCCCGGAGCGGCCTGGACCAGGGGAACCGTCAACGCCAGCAGGCCGGCGAAGGCCAGCGAGGCGGTGCGAAGACGCGGGGAAGTCGGTACTCGGGACGTGGGTGCCATGCGGTCTGATTACCTGTGTGCTTGCGGCCATCGCGGCCGCGGGTTGTAGCTTCCTGGATCCGGACGGCACCGCCTGGAGCGATGCCGCCGGATTGTATGCCGGGTGTTGCGACTTGCTGGAGCGGTAAAAATGGCCCGGCCGAAGCCGGGCCGACTGCCCGGACCGTCCCGGAGGACGGGAGAGATTCCGGGGTTACTCAAAGTTGAACACGTACTCCATCGCCACTTCGCGACCCACCGGGCTGAACAGGCGGCTGTTGTAGAACTCGTAGTCCAGCTTGTACGGGTCCTTGTGGTTCCAGCCGGCGCTGTTGAACACGTTGGTCACGTACACGTTGATCTTCGCGCGCGGGGTAATCCGGTAGCCCACGTTGAAGTTCCAGGTGATCGCCGGTCCGACGCGGCCGTAGTACTTCTTGGTGGCCTGGCCGAAGGTCGGGCTGTTCGGATCCGTGTCCACGCAACCCGCCTTGTCGCTGGGCACGCCGCCATCGGCGAACGGAATGCAGCCGCCGGAGTTGCCGAGATCGTTGGTGTCCCAGTGATAGCGCACGCCCGGCACCGCGCCGATGCGATCGCCGTATACGGTCGCATTCCAGTTGCCGTAGGCCCAGCTGACGCTGCCGCGAATCTTGCTGCGGACGTCGCGGTCGCGGCGCTCCGGGTTCGGATCGGTGCGGTAGGTTTGCTCCTTCATCGATTGCAGGTTGGTGTAGTTCAACCCGAACTGGAAATCGCCCCAGCGCTCGGTCGACAGACGGTAGCGGGTCGACACGTCGATGCCTTCCACTTCACGCTGCGCGATGTTGATCGGGCCGCGGCGCACATCGGTGATGAAGCCGTTTTCGTCGCGGGTGACCCGGTCGATGATCGAGGCGCAGTAATCAGCCCCGCCCGGATTGGACCAGCTCTGGCCCGGCGTGGTGGTCAGGCCGGTACGGCAGCCCGCCTCGTCGCGCAGCACGATGTCCTCGCCGATATCGCGGATTTCGTCTTCCAGCTTGATCGCCCAGTAGTCGGCGGTCAGCGACAGGTTGTCGAGGATGTCCCAGACGAAGCCGGCGGTCCACGACTTGCCCAGCTCCGACTTCAGATCCGATGCGCCCTGGCGGTTGATGTTGAACGGATAGGTGACGTCGGTATTCTCCGACGTGCAGTTGTTGGTCAGGTAATCGCCACTGTCGATGCAGCGGAACGGATCCAGCGTGCGCACCTGGGCGGAGCTGTGTTCGGCCAGCAGGTAGTGCATGTCCGGCGCGCGGAAGCTGGTCGCATAGCTGCCACGAACCAGCAGGTTGCTCAGCGGACGCCACTGCAGGCCGGCGTTCCAGGTGGTTTCGCTCTGGGTACCGATGTTGGTCGAGGCATCCGAGTACGACTTGTAGTCGCCGTAGCGGTCATAGCGCGCGGCCAAGGTCGCGGTCAGCGTGTTCAGCAGGGGAACACTGAACTCGACACCGGTCGAATAGCGGGTGCGTTCGCCACCGCCGCGATCGATGTTCTGCACGTCGTAGTCCAGGTTGCCACGCGGATCAGGATTCAGCTTGTAGCCCTGCTGGGCGACTTCCGCCACCGCCGCGAAACCGATGGGGCCGGCCCAACCCTCGAACAGATCACCGCTGATGGTGAAGGCCGCCTGGTTGACCCAGGACGCCGACTGGTTGATCGAATGGGTGCCGAACTGGCGGTACTGTTCCGGGGTGACCGGATTCCAGTAGCGATCACGATTGAGGTTGTAGGCCGGCAATCCGTCGACCACGCCGACCTGCGGTCCCAGGAAATAGGCATTGACCATGTCCCAGTCCACCGTGGAGATGCTCTCGCGCACCGAGTAGTACGAGCGGCCCAGCGAAGCATCCCAGTCGAACCGGCCGACCGTTCCGCGCAGCCCGGCGCTGATGTCCCACGAGCGTTCCTGGTTGTGGTTGCGCAGATTCGCGTCACCGCCCACTTCCTGCGCCGTGAAGTTGCGCACGCCGATCAGCGACATGCCACTGCCGACATCGTAGAACGCCGGCGCATCCAGGCCCGCCGGGAACTGCACGCCCGGAGGCGAGGTGCCCCACTCGGCCTCCGAACTGAACACCGACACGTTGGCCCACGCCTGCATGCCGTTCTCGAAGTCCCAGGTGCCGTAGAGGTAGCCGGACAGGTCCTTGCTGCCGCCGCGGATCAGCCAGTTTCCGAAGTCCGAGCTCAGGCCGCACAGTTGCCCGGTGTTGGTGATGGTGTCGCTGTTGCGGTTGTAGGTGAGGCGGTCGGCCAGATAGAACTCGCCGCCGAACTTCTCGCAGGTGCCGGCCGGCGGCGCGAGCCGCATGCCGGTATTGGCGTCAATCAGGGCCAGGCCGCTGAACGGGCGGAAGCCCACCTTGCGCTGTTCCGGATTCCAGGAGCCGTAGGGGGCATCGTCGGAGTCGTCCATGCCCGGACGATCGCGACCGAACAGCGGATCACGCTCGGTGTACTGCGCCGCGTACGTCACGCTCCAGTTCTGGCCGACCTTGCCGCCGGCCCAGGAGATGTCCCAGGTATCCCGGCCGCCCTCGGTGGAGGAACCGCCACGGATGCGGAACTCGTCGCCCTCGTAATTCTTCTTCAGGATGATGTTGACCACGCCGGCCACCGCGTCGGAACCGTAGATGGCCGACGCGCCGCCGGTCAGCACTTCCACGCGCTCGACGGCGGCGGCCGGAATGTTGCTGTAGTTGGCGAAATTGCTTTGGCCGCCGTAGGGCAGCGGGTAGTCGGCCACGCGACGGCCGTTGACCAGCAGCAGGCTGCGGCCCGGGCCCATGTTGCGCAGGTTCAGCGGGCTGGCATTCGGCGTATGCGAACCCCACTGCACGTCCGCCTCGACCGTGCCGATCGCTTCATTGAGCGTGCTCAGCATGTCGTAGACGGTGGTGAAGCCTTCCTTCTTGATCTGGTCGGCGGAGATGACCTGGACCGGCGCCGGACCTTCCACCTGGGCGCGCTTGATGCGCGAGCCGGTGACGGTGACGGTGTCGAGTTCCTTGGTGGATTCGGAGGTGGCCTCCTGGGCGGCCACGGACAGCGTGGGGAGCATCGCCAGCAACAACGCGCTGCTTAGGACGTTGCGACGATAACGCGGGGACTGAGCCATTTTGCGAAGTACTCGGGGTGATGTGTTGGTGTGGTTTTTTTGACTTGCGGTACGGCGGCGTCCAGAAATTTCTCTCGATCTAACCCTGCACTTGAATCGTTCCAATGACTCGAATGCCTCTCTCTGGATCGATCCAAATTAAGCATGGGTGAACGCAAGCCGCATTCCGCACCGCAGCAATCGCTCGGGAGGCGATTTTTGAATCGAAATAAATCTTTGGAATCAAGGTGTTGCAAGACCCCAGAACGAGGGGCTGCCACAGCTTGATGACGGGCGCATGAAGGAACTGCGCGAAAAGCGTCCGGTGTCTCCCCGCCGCGGTCTGCCGCGCACCTTCCCGCGCCGCCCGGCCGGGCGTGGCTCAGGCGGTCGCGAGCGCCTCGCGGAATGCCGCCACGATCGCCGGATCGGTCTCCTGGCGGTCGTATTCCAGTCCAGTCAGCGCCGGATTGCGGAACGCCATCGCCGACGCGCGCCGCGCCTTCGCCGACGCGTGCACTTCGGCGACGCCGGTGGCCGCGATGAGGCCGGCGACATTGGCGGGCGTGAGGCCTGCGCCGGCCAGGATGGCCAGGCGGCCCGCCGCCTGGCGGACGTATCCGGAAATGGCGGTCGCACCCCGCACTGCGTCGGCCTGTCCGCCGGAGGTCAGCACCCGGTGGCAGCCGAGCGCCACGATGTCCTCCAGCGCCTGCACGGAGTCGCGGACCGCGTCGAAGGCGCGGTGGAAGGTCACCTGCATGCCGGACGCCGCCGCCACCAGTTCACGGCACAGCGGCAGATCGATGTTTCCGACGGAATCCAGCGCGCCGATGACCACGCCGTCGCAACCCAGCTGCCGGCACGCGGCGATGTCGTGCAGCATCACTTCGGCTTCGCGCGCGTCGTAGAGGAAATCGCCGGCACGCGGCCGGATCAGCACGAAGATCGGAATCGACAGGCGTTCCCGGGTCATCGCCAGGGTACCGTAGGACGGCGTGGTACCGCCCTCGCCCAGGTTCTCGCACAGTTCGATGCGATCGGCCCCGCCCGCCTGCGCCGCCAGCGCGGACAGGTGCGAGTTGGCCGCGATCTCCAGCACGGTGCCGCGCGCGGAAGGGCTCATGACTGGGTGGTGGTGTAGACCGAGCCGGACTCGCGCAGATCATCCTGCCGGCCGCCGTCGCAGACGGCGTAGACGAAACCGCGATGCAACGCGAACGCGCCGACCTCGCCGTGCTTGTTGAGCGCGAGGAAGCAGACCTGCAGGTTCCTGCTCGCTTCCGGGCGCTTGCGGATCACCCGGTCGATGGCCTCGCGGCAGGCATCCATCGGCGAACGTCCCTGCCGCATCAGTTCCACCACCAGGAAGCTGGCGGCGTTGCGGATCATTTCCTCGCCCACGCCCGAGGCGGTGGCGGCGCCGACGTCGTTGTCGACGTACAGGCCGGCGCCGATGATCGGGCTGTCGCCGACCCGCCCGTGCATTTTCCAGGCCATGCCGCTGGTGGTGCAGGCGCCGGCCAGGCGGCCCTGCGCATCGATGGCGAGCATGCCGATGGTGTCGTGGTTGTCCTTGTTGCCCGGCTGGCCGCGTCGCTCGGCGTTGATCTCCGGCTTGTAGTCGGCGGTCTTCAGCCACTCGCGCCAGGCCTTCTCGGCCTGCGGCGTGAGCAGGCGCTTTTTCTCGAAGCCTTCCGCCACCGCGAACTGCTGGGCGCCCTCGCCCACCAGCATCACGTGCGGGGTCTTTTCCATCACCCGGCGCGCGACCGAAATCGGATGCAGGATGTCCTCGAGCGCGGCGACGGAACCGCAGCGGCCGTCGCCATCCATGATGCTCGCGTCCAGGGTCAGCACGCCGTCGCGATCCGGGTTGCCGCAGTGGCCCACGGTCGGATTGCATAGCTCGCTTTCGGCCCAGCGGGCGCCCGTTTCCACCGCATCCAGCGCGTTGCCGCCACGGGCCAGCACCGGCCATGCGGCCTGGTTGGCCGGCACGCCGAAATCCCAGGTGGACACCACGCGCGCGCCGGTGGCGCCCGCGGCGCGAGCGCGCACGGCGGGCAGCGACAGGGCACCGGCGGCCAGCAGGCCGGCCTGCAGGAACTGCCTGCGATCAGTCATCGGAACCTCCTCGGGATGCGGCGCAAGATGGCGCCGTGGTGTCGGTCAATCAATCCAGATGATGCGAGGCATACCAGGCCGCGGCGCCCATCACGCCGAGCTGGCCGTGGTCCACGCGCCAGACCGGAACATGCCGCAGCACATGGCCGAGCACGCCCTTGTTGAGATAGCGCTCGCGGAACGCGCCCTTGCGCAGGAACTGTTCGATGTGACCGGAGATTCCGCCGGCCAGGTACACCGCCCTGGCGCCGAAGGCGATCGCCAGATCGCCGGTCAGGCTGCCGAGCCAGCCGCAGAACACCTCCAGGGTTTCCACCGCCAGCGCATCGTCGCCCGCCTGCGCGGCGGCGATCAGTTGTTCGGGGGTCTGCCAGCGCGGCGTCGCGCCGCGGATTTCGCACAGGCACGGGTACAGGTTCATCAGCCCGCTGCCGGACAGCACGCGTTCGTTGTCCACGTGCGGCCAGCGCTTCATCAGCAGGCCCAGCACTTCCATTTCCAGCGCGTTGCCGGGCGCCAGCGCCGCATGGCCGAATTCGCTGGCCAGCACCGGCCGGGTGCCGCCCTCGAAGCGCAGCGCCGCGCCCAGCCCGGTACCGGGACCCAGCACCAGCGCCGGCCAGTGGAAGGTATGCGGATGATCGCCGCTCAACGGCGACAGGCCGTCGGCATGCAGGTAGGGAACCGCGTAGGCGACCGCCTCGAAATCGTTGATCAGCGCCAGCGAGCCGAGCCCGGACGCCTGCCGGGTACGCTCCAGCGAGACCGGCCACGGCAGGTTGGCGTTGACCAGGGTGTCGCCATCCAGCAATCCGGCGATCGCCACCACCGCGGCCTCGGTGCCGGCATGCTCGTCGCGGGCGAAGGTGCTCAGGATAGACGCCAGATCGGGATGATCCGCGCAGGCGTACTTCTGGTAGGCAAGGATCTGCGGTGCGCGGCCTGCCGCCACCACTACCCGGGCCACACGGGCGAACGTGCCACCGACATCGGCGACGATCAGTTCCCGGCCGGGCGGCGCGTGCGGGGATGGAGTCATCTGCGGCACTTCAGGATTGGCCGGGTACGGTACCGCAACGTTCACGCATTAGCCCTGATTTGGATCGATTCAAGCGGGTGGATTCTGTGGCATCGCAAGGCGTTTGGAAAGATGCCGGATCCATACCGGGGCGTACTCCACGGGCGCTCGGAAAAACACCCGTTCACTTTAACAGGCACCGCCAACGCTTCGCAGCCGGGCTGGACCCGCCTCCAATGCTTATTCCACCGTGTACGGCACGGGCCGCCGCTGCACATTCACCGGCCGCCCGGTTAAAGTACCGGCAGCCATGTCCCTTCCTTCGCTGCTGCTGCGGATCCTGTTGAGCGTCACCCTGCTGGTCTCGGGGACGGGCAACGCCGTGGCCGCGTTGCAGATGCACCTGGCCCAGGCCAGCCTGCCGCATCACGGACATGCCATGGACGACGGGGACTGCGCCTCGGCCGCCCAGCCCGAACCGGCCACGTCCGCCCCCTGCCATGACGGGGCCGGAACAGACCTTTCCCCCGCCCCCCTGCACGCCAACGGCCATTGCCAGCCCGATTGCTGCGCCGCCGGCCACTGCGACGGTTTCTGCGCCCAGCAGGCGCCCGCCACGGTGCCGTCCGTCTGGGCCGGTAACGGGCCGCGCGCCCACGCCGATCTCGCCGGTCACCTCCCCGCCGGCCATCCCGCGCCGCCGCTGCCCTCTCCGCAACGACCTCCCATCGCCTGAGTCCGGCCCCACGGCCGCGGATATTCCGCGCCGCCGCGACCTTCCGTCGCGCCGCGCGTCTTTCCCGCAGTCCCGACCCCGGGCTGCCTCTGAATATCTTCAGGAGTTTGCATGTCTTCCGATTCTTTCGGCGCGGGATCCGGTTCCGGATTCCAGCTTTCACGGCGCCGCTTCGTCACTGGCCTGGCCGTCGGCGGCGTGGCCGCCGGTTTCGGCCTCGCCCGCCTGCCCGCGTGGGCGGGTACCGCCCAAGCGATGTACCAGGCCCCGGTGCTGAGCGGCACCGATTTCGATCTGGCCATCGGCAGCTCGCCGGTCAACTTCACCGGCCGCACCCGCCCGGCCATCACCGTCAACGGCAGCCTGCCGGCACCGATCCTGCGCTGGCGCGAGGGCGATACCGTCACCCTGCGCGTGGCCAACCGCCTGCCCGATGCGCACAGCTCGATCCATTGGCACGGCATCCTGCTGCCGGCCAACATGGACGGCGTGCCCGGCCTGAGTTTCGATGGCATCGCGCCCGGCGAAACCTACCAGTACCGCTTCCAGCTCAAACAGTCGGGCACCTACTGGTACCACAGCCACTCCCTGTTCCAGGAACAGGCCGGCCTGTATGGCGCGCTGGTGATCGATCCGGCCGAGCCGCCGCCCTACCGCGCCGATCGCGAGCACGTCGTGCTGCTGTCGGACTGGACGGATCTGGATCCGGCCGCGCTGTACCGGCGCATGAAGAAAATGCCGATGCACGACAACACCTACCAGCGCACGGTCGGCGACTTCGCCCGCGACGTCCGCCGCGACGGCTGGTCGGCGACGCTGTCCGATCGCGGCATGTGGGGCCGCATGCGGATGACGCCGTCGGACATCTCCGACATCAACGCGCACACCTACACCTACCTGATGAATGGCAATGCGCCGGCCGGCAACTGGACCGGCCTGTTCCGTTCCGGCGAGAAGGTGTTGCTGCGCTTCATCAACGGCTCGGCGATGACCTACTTCGACGTGCGCATTCCCGGCCTGAAGATGACCGTGGTCGCCGCCGACGGCCTGTACATCCATCCGGTCACCGTCGATGAGTTCCGCATCGCCGTGGCCGAGACCTTCGACGTGCTGGTCGAACCCAGCGGCCAGGATGCCTTCACCATCTTCGCCCAGGACATGGGCCGCACCGGCTACGCGCGCGGCACGCTGGCCGTGCGCCAGGGCCTGGAAGCGCCGATCCCCGCGCGCGATCCGCGCCCGCTGCTGACCATGTCGGACATGGGCCATGACATGGGCGGCGGCGGCCACGACATGAAGGGCATGGAAGGCGGCTGCGGCGCGAGCATGTCCGGGCAGAAGGGCATGGAGGGCGGTTGCGGCGCGAGCATGGGCCACGCTGGCCACGGCAGCACCGGTGGCAAGGCACCCGTGCACGCGCCCAGCGAGGCCGGCAATCCGCTGATCGACATGCAGACGGCGGCGACTTCGCCGAAGCTGGACGATCCCGGCATCGGCCTGCGCGACAACGGCCGCAAGGTGCTGACCTATGCCGACATGAAGAGCCTGTTCGATGATCCCGACGGACGCGATCCCGGCCGCGAGATCGAGCTGCATCTCACCGGCCACATGGAGAAGTTCGCCTGGTCGTTCAACGGCATTCCCTTCGCCGGCGCCGAACCGTTGCGGCTTAACTACGGCGAGCGCATGCGCATCGTGCTGGTCAACGACACCATGATGCAGCACCCGATCCACCTGCATGGCCTGTGGAGCGATCTGGAAGACGATCAGGGCAACTTCCACCTGCGCAAGCACACCGTCGACATGCCGCCCGGCACCCGCCGCACCTATCGGGTACGCGCCGACGCGCTGGGCCGCTGGGCGTTCCACTGCCACCTGCTGTACCACATGGAAGCCGGCATGATGCGGGAAGTGCGGGTGGAGGAATGAGCATGCGCATCCATTTCCCCCTTGGCCTGCTGGCCGCCGCACTGTCGCTCGCCCTCGCCGGCCACGCCCAGGCCCAACAGCACGATCACGGTGCCCACGCCGCGCCCGCGACCGGGCAGCAGAAGCCGACCACCCCACCGGTGCAACCCGCCGAGGTTGACCATTCGAAGATGGACCATCCGCAGTCGGATTCGTCGCAGATGGATCATTCGAAGATGGACCATTCCACGATGGACCATTCGCAAATGGACCATTCGAAGATGGATTACGGTCCGGCGAGCCAGGCACCCACCGAACCGCGCGAGCCGATCCCCCCGATCAGCGACGCGGATCGCGCCGCCGCGTTCCCGTCGCTCAAGCCGCATGCCATGGAGCACGCCTCCACCTTCCAGTCACTGGTGATGATCAATCGGCTGGAAGCCTGGGACGCCGACCACGGCACCGGCCAGGCCTGGGAAGGCAGCGCCTGGTTCGGCAGCGATCTCAACCGGCTTTGGCTGCGCAGCGAGGGCGAGCGCGAAGGTTCGCGCACCGAATCCTCCGAACTGGAGGTGCTGTACGGACGCAGCGTCTCGCCCTGGTGGGACGTGGTCGTCGGCGTGAAGCAGGATTTCCGCCCGGTCGACTCGCGCACCTGGGCGGCGTTGGGCGTGCAGGGCCTGGCGCCGTACAAATTCGAAGTCTCCGCCACCGCCTACCTGGGTGAATCCGGGCAGGTCATGGCGACCGTGGAAGCGGAATACGAGCTGTTGCTGACCAACCGGCTGATCCTGCAACCGCTGGTCGAAGCCAGCTTCTCGTCCAAGGATGTCCCCGAGTACGGCGAAGGCACCGGCCTCAACAAGGTGGAAGCAGGGCTGCGCCTGCGCTACGAGATCACAAGGCGCTTCGCGCCCTACGTGGGCGTGGTGCATGAGCGCCTGTTCGGCGACACCGCCGACTATCGCCGTGGCGAAGGTGGTGATGTCACCGACACCCGTTTCGTCGCCGGTGTCCGCTTCTGGTTTTGAGCCGGCATGTCCTGGTTCTGGTTCCCCGGCGGCGGCAACGCCGTCGCCCCATCCCGATTGGAGAATGATTCGATGAAAACCATCCGTACCGCCACCCTGCTCGCCCTGTCGCTGCTGGCCGCCCCCGCCTTCGCGCAGGATCATGGCAGCCATGCCGGACACGGCGCCCAGCCTGCGGCGAAGAAAACCGACGCCAACACCGAGCAGGCGTTCGACCGCCTCGACAAGAACCGCGACGGTTTCGTCAGCAAGGCCGAATTGCCCGAGCGCCATCCGCTGTTGCCGCATTTCGGCATGGGCGACAAGAATCGCGACGGCAAGCTGGATCGCAAGGAATTCGCCAGCGTCATGGCGATGCTGTAAAAACCCTGCCCGGCGGAATCCCTCGGATTCCGCCGGGCCCACGGAGAAGCACAACGATGAATCCCCTGTTCAAACACGCCGCCTCCACCCTGTTCCTCGCCGGTTCCGGCGCATTGCTGGTGGCCTGTGGCGCCGCGCCCGGTGCGGCATCGGCCAATGATCGCGTGGCCGCCGCCGCGTCGGCGCCGGTCTCCCTCCAGGCGGTTGCGAACCCGGCCATGCCGCTCGCTTCGACCCCCGCCACGCTGCCGTTGATCCGCGTGCACAAGAGCGCCAGTTGCGGTTGCTGCGGCGTCTGGGTCGATCACATCCGCGCCGCGGGCTTTCCGGTCGAGGTCCATGACACTGAAGACATGATGACCGTGAAGGATCGCCTCGGCGTGCCCGAGCCGATGATGTCCTGCCACACGGCCGAGGTGGACGGCTACTTCGTCGAAGGCCATGTGCCGGCCGAGGACATCAAGCGCCTGCTCGCCGACAGGCCCAGGGCGCGTGGCATCGCGGTGCCCGGCATGCCGATGGGTTCCCCGGGCATGGAGATGCCGGACGGCCGCACGCAGCCTTACGAGGTCGCGTTGGTCGGGGATAATGGTTCCAGCGAAACCTTCTCGCGCCATCCCTGAAACCATCGGCCCCGGCGGATGCAGCGTCCGCCGGGGCCGATTCACGCGTCACCCTAGATCTTGAAATCGTCGTAGGCGATGCGCGCCTCGTCCACGCCCAGGCGCTTCAGCAACTGGCGGGTCGCCATCAGCATCGCCGGCGGACCGCACAGGTAGAAGTCGCAGGCATGCAGGTCCGGATGCGCACGCAACAGCGTGTGCTCGGCGACTTCGTGCACCAGACCGCGCAACAGCCCGTCGCCGCACGCCGCCTCATCCGACAGCACCAGGTGCCAGCTGAAGTTGCCGTGCCGTTTCGCCAGCGCCGCCATCTCTTCGATGTAGGGTGCGTCCCGCAGGCTGCGGGCGCCATACCAGAAGTGCATGCGCTCGCTGGCGCCGCTGTCCAGGCAGGCATGGATCATGGCGCGCAGCGGCGCCATGCCCGCGCCGCCGCCGATGAACACTTTCTCGCGATTGCCCGGCTTGATGGCGAAGTCGCCGAACGGTCCGCTGAAGCGCACCCGGTCGCCGGCCTTGAGCGAGTACAGGTACGTCGAACCCTTTCCGGTCGGCACCCGCTTCTTGCCCTGCGCCCCCGGATTGAAACGCGCCAGCAGGCTCAGGCGTCCATCCGTGTTCGCCACCGGCAGCGACAGCGAATAGGAACGCCGCACCGCTTCCTTGTTGACCAGGTCGGTGGGCAGTTCCAGCGCACGCCAGTCATCGCGGTGATGCTCCGGATGCGACAGGTCGTGTGGCCGCAGGCGGTAGTCCGGCACATGCACCTGCAGGTAGGCGCCCGGCTGGTATTCCGGCCCCAGCGCGCCGTCCGCCTTCAACACGATTTCGCGCAGGAACGGCGTCACCGGCTCCACCCGCTCGACCACCGCTTCGTGTTCGGTCCACAGGCGGCTGCCGCCGGAGACCTCGACATGGGTGTCCTTGTCGACATGCAGGTTGCAGGCCAGGCGATAACCGAGTTTCAGGCGTGATTCCGGCAGGTGCGCGCGATCGGCCGCGGTCGCCGGTGGCGGCGTGCCGCGGAAACGCACCTCGCACAGGCCGCAGCTCTGTCCCCCGCCGCAGTTGGATGGCAATTGCAGGCCGTTGCGCGCGAGCGCCAGATAGACATTGTCGCCATCGGCGGCGGTCACCGTGCGCAGGCAGGTGCCGTCCGGATCGTGCACCGCGAGTTCGTGTCCGCCCCGCCAGCGGCGCGGTACGAACTCGCTCAGGCGGAAGCTGGCGAACAGCAGCCAGACGCCGGTCAGCGCGATCCACAGCCCGCCGATGCCGGCAGACACCACCAGCGGGTTGTTGAAATCGACCCGCCCGCTGTAGTCCATGATGTGCAGCATCCAGAACACATCGAACAGCCGCCAGGTGCGATTGCGGTGCTCCAGCACCTGGCCGGTATCCGCGGCCAGGTACACGGTGGTGTCCTCGGCGTCGTCGAAATCCACCCGCCACAGCCGCCCCGGGTGATCACGCACTTCCAGCGTGCGTTCCAGCAATCGCGCCGATGCCGCCCGGCCGGGCCCGGTGTACGAAGCGCGCGCCAGTTGTCCGGCCAGCACGGCGTCGATGCCCAGGCGTGTTCCCGATCGCGCATCGACCAGATGGACCGCCGTGCCATCGAATACCTGGTACACCGGCCGCTCCAGCAACCAGCCACTGGCGACCGTCTGCGCCTGGTCGCCCACCACCGCCAGCGCGATCGTGGCCGGCCGCACATCCGCCGGCCACGCGCGCGGCGCGGCGGCATGCGCGCGGAATTCGTGCCCCTGCACCTTGTCGTGCTCCAGCCATGCCATCACCAGGCCGCTGGCCATCCACAGCACGAACTGCACGGCGATGATCAGGCCGAGCCACTTGTGAATCTTCCGCATCCACGGCGTCATGCGCTGCGCCTCCGGGTGAAGTTGTAGAACAGCAGCCAGGCGCCGCTCAACGCGAAGATCAATCCGCTCGCGGTCGCCACCCGCAGCAGGGTGTTGTTGACGTCCGTGCGCTTCTCGTAATCCATGATGTGGAACATCCACAGGAAATCGAACCAGCGCCACAGGCTGTGCCGGCGCGCCAGCAGTTCACCGGTGTCGGGCGAGAAATACAGTGTGGTCTGGCCACGGTCGTCGAACCGCACCGCCCACATCGGCACCGGCCGGGTCTGCACTTCGCGCGGCGCGCGGGTGATCCATTCGGCGCCGGTCACCTCGGCCTCGCCCTGGTAGACCGCCTTGGCCAGCGCGACCACGGTGGTGCGTTCCAGCGGGGTGATGCGCTCGCCGGTGCCGGTATCGATCAGGGCGGCACCGCCATCCTGGCGGATTTCATAGACTTCCCTGTCCAGCAGGCGCTTGATCTTCAGCGCGGTGATGCCGGGATGGCGGGCCATCAGTTCGTCCTGCGCCAGCCGCGGCGCGGCCGCCGCCAGCGGTTCGCTGTGGCTGTGCGCCAGGTGGTCGCCGTGGATGATGTCGAGTGGCACGACGGTCATGTAGACGCCGCTGATCATCCACAGCAGCGCCTGCACGCCGACGACCAGCCCGATCCATTTATGGGCGCGTCGCGCCCAGAAAGCGGGTTTCATTCGTGGGTTCCTGTTGGTTGCGGCGTGGCCGCGATCTTCCCGTCCGCCGGCAAGCCGGCGGACGGGTCACGGTTCACCAGCGGTAGCCGAAGCGCGCGTACCAGCGCCGGCCCAGCAGGTCGTAGGTCATCGTGTCGGTATTGCCATCCGTGTAGCTCTGGATGAACGGCGCCTTCTTGTCCCACAGGTTGTCGATGCCGAACGAGACGTCGAACGACTGGCTCACCGGTGCGAACTTCACCTGCACGTTGTGGTAGGTCAGGCTCGGCGCATGATCACCGGTGAATCCCCGGGTCGCGGTGATGTCGTCCGTCTTGCCGATGTACTGGACGCTGTAGGAACCCGACCAGGCATCGCGCTTGGCGGTCAGCGAGGTGAATGCCCGCCAGTGCGCGTAGCTGCCGCGTCCGCCGGTGATCTTGCCGGCGTACTCGATCAGGTCGGCGCCCGGGAACGGCCGCACGTCGTACTTGTCCAGGTAGGACACGTCCATGCTGAAGGTCGAGTCGAAACCCATCGCCTCGAACTCGTACAGGCCGCCCAGGTCGATGCCGGAGATCCGCTCGTTGGCCGCGTTGACCGGCTGCGAGGACAGGAAATCCACTTCGCCGGTGATCGGGTTGCGGGTGAAGTTCTCGCTGCCGCAGAACGGATGCGCCAGGCCCGGGGTGGTGTAGCAGATGGACAGCTTGGTCGATCCGTCGATGCGCTGGATCGCGTTGTCGATGCGGATGTTGAAGTAGTCCACGGTCAGGGTCAGGCCGGGCAGGAAACCCGGTGTCCATACCGCGCCGACGGTCAGCGACTTGGCATCCTCCGGTTCCAGATCCGGGTTGCCGCCGGAGGTGGTCAGGATGGTGTTGCCCGGCTGCACGTAGCCGGCCGGCACGCCGTAGGCCTGGCAGTTCTGGCGCACGGTCGGATCGATGGTGGTGCTGGTGCTCCAGCCGCTGCAGGGATCGGTCGTGGTCAGGTTGCCCTCGGCGACGCCGCCGAACAGTTCGGGGATGTTCGGGATGCGGAAGGCGGTCGCGTAGTTGGCGCGGATCTTCAGCGACGGCATCACCTGCCAGTCCAGGCCGACCTTGTAGTTGATGTCCTCGCCGAACAGGTCGTAGTCCGAATAGCGGACCGCGGCGTTGAGGATCAACGAGTCCGCGATGGCGCTGTCCATCAACAGCGGCACGGCGAATTCGACGAAGGCTTCCTTGGCGGTGTACTCGCCGGCAATCGGGTCCTGCTGGTTGGTGTTGGCGATGCCCATCACCGTCAGCGGATCCGGATCGCGCCAGCCGCGCTCCTTGCGGACCTCGACGCCGGAGGCGAAGCCCACCCAGCCCGCCGGCATCTCGAACAGCTGGCCGCTGATGTTGGCGGTGAAGCTCTTCTGCTCGTTGCCGCCGTGATCGCGGGTGGTAAACAGGATGTAGTCCAGCACTTCCTGGGTGACGTCGCCATACCCCAGGTAGTCGGCGCAGGGAATCGCCGCGCCTGGCGCGTTGCTGCAGATCGCGGTATTGAGGGTCTGGTCCACGCGGTCCAGGTTGGCGACCTTGGTGGAACCGTCCAGGCCCGTGTTGCGGCCCCAGTTCAGCGCGGCCGACCAATCCCAGTTCATGCCCAGTTGCCCTTCCAGTCCGACCACGGCGCGGAAGGTATTGGTGTCCTGGAAGAACCGGCGGGTACCCGCTTCCTCCAGGCGGCGGCGCTGCAACAGCAGATCCTGGCCGGTCGGATTGGTCGGGTGGTCGGCGGCGATGTTGATCGGGCGGTACACGCCCAGGCCGCCGGGGGTCGCCAACTGGTGCGACTGCCGGTTGGTGTACATCAATTCGGTGAACAGGCGCGTGGTGTCGCTGAGCTGGGTATCGCCGAACAGGCTGAAGCTCAGGCGCTTGATCGGATTGACCGCGTTGAGGGTCGGATTGCCGTTGTAGTTGTGCTTGGCGGCCGAATAAGGCTCGTAGAAGTCGCCATCGCCGTTCGGATCCTGATTGAAGTTGACGCGGCTGCCGTCGGCCAGCAACGCGCGGCCGCCGATGGTGGTGGAACTGCCCGAACAGACCAGGCCGCCGGTGTCCTCGTCCACCGCCAAACCGCAGGGTGCGCGCGTGGCCATGTTGACGCTGCCGCTTTCCGAATAGCTCAGGCCGGCCATCAGCGAACCGCGATCGCTGGTGGTACCCCAGACCAGATCGAAGGATCCGTCTTCGCCGTCGCTTTCGAAGGTCTGGCCGTAGCGCATCGCCAGTTCGGCGCCCTCGAAGTTTTTCTTGGTGATGATGTTGACCACGCCGGCCACGGCGTCGGCGCCATAGATGGCCGATGCGCCGTCCTTCAGTACTTCGATGCGCTCGATCAGCGCCACCGGGATCATGTTGAGGTCGACCGAACTGTTGGCGCCGGTGCCGCCATTGACCACGCGGCGGCCGTTGAGCAGCACCAGGGTACGGTTGATGCCCAGGCCGCGCAGGTTGACCTGGGTGGTGCCATAGCCGTTCTCGGCCCAGTAGGCATTGGTCTGGCTGCCGGCGAAACCGGCGGAGGCCGGCAGGCGTTGCAGCAGCGTTTCCACCGAGGTCGCGCCGGAGCGCTCGATGGCCTCGGCATCGACCACGCTCACCGGACCGACGCCGGAAATCTGCAGGCGCTTGATATGGCTGCCGGTGACCTGGACGGTGTCCAGCGTGGTGGCCTGTTCCTGCTCGGAGGTGGCGGTGTTGTCCTGCGCGTGCAGGGTGTGGGCGAAGCCCGCGCACAGCAGTGCGCCGACGGCTGCGGCCAGCGGATTGGGTTTGAAAAACATGGGCTCTCTCCCCGTGTCGGGTGCTTGTCTGTTCGGATGGTGTCCCCCGGCAAATGTCCGGCAGGACGAACGGGCCGCGAGCGCGGCCGTGACAAGCTCAGCCGATCGGAGGTCGGAAGACGCGGGAAACGCCGCTGCGCACCTCCGGCAACAGCGGGGGACTCAGATAGGGCACGTCGAGGACGTGCTGGGCGGCGAACAGCGGCGCCGTGCGTCCCGGATAGAAGGTGAGCACGCAACTGCACGCGCAGGTGGTCGCGCTGCCGCAATCGCAGTCATCGTGGTGATTGCCGTTCGTCGGATCGCCGTTCAGCCAGCCGGAATCGGCCATGCAGGCTGGCGCGCCGCGATCCGGTCGGGCCTGTTCGTCATGCTGGCCATGACGCCCGCCTTCCCTTTCACCCTCGCCGAGCGCGGCCAGATCATCGACCGCCATCCGGGTCGCCGCCCACGCGCTGGCCGCACCGTCCAGGCAAAGGACGGTAATCAGGACCAGCCGCAGGAGCAGGCGAATCGACATCGGAAAAGAGGGCACCAGGTTGTCTATACGAGAGACATATCACTTCGCGAAATCGGGTGTCAACCGTTTGTGCATTGCCGCATCGAAATTTGTGGCACCAGTTGTATAGACATGACATGCTTTTTCCATGGAGACGCCCAAGCCGCACTACCTCAAGCTGAAGCAGTACATCCTCCGCCACATCACCAATGGCGATTGGCCGCCGTTGAGCCGCGTGCCCAGCGAGAACGATCTGGTGGTGAAGTTCGGCGTTTCGCGGATGACCGTCAACCGGGCGTTGCGCGAACTCAGCGACTCCGGCGTGCTCACCCGCGTGCAGGGCGTCGGCACCTTCGTCGCCGGCCCCAAGGCCGAATCGGCCATGTTCGAAGTGCGCAGCATCCGCGAGGAAATCGTCGCGCGCGGGCAGATCCACAGCGTGCAGGTACTGATCGGCGAAACGGTGGTGGCCCGCCCCAACGTCACCAGCCAGTTCGGCCTGGAATCCGGCGCCGAGCTGTTCCATTCGCGCCTGCTGCACAAGGCCAACGGCAAGCCGCTGCAGCTGGAGGATCGCTTCGTCAATCCGGCCAGCGCGCCGGATTACCTGGGCATCGACTTCCAAACCGAGATTCCGCACCAGTACCTGATGCGGGTCGCGCCACTGGAGCGCACCGAACACGTCATCGAGGCCGAGACCGCCAACAAGCGGCTCGCCGCGCAACTGGAGATCGCCGACGGCGATCCCGTGCTGGTGCTGACCCGGCGCACCTGGTCGCGTGGCCAGGTCGTCACCTGGGTCCGCCTCACCTACCCCGCTTCACGTTACCGGTTCGTCGGCACCTTCCAGGTCGGCGGCACCATCACTCCAGGAGGATAACCATGACCGCCATCGAGCCCTCGCGCACCGCCGGTGCCCGTCCCGTCCGCGCGCCGCGCGGCACCGACCTGCACTGCCGCAGCTGGCTGACCGAAGCCGCCTATCGCATGCTGCAGAACAACCTGGATCCGGACGTGGCCGAACGTCCCGAGGAGTTGGTGGTGTACGGCGGCATCGGCCGCGCCGCGCGCAACTGGGCCTGCTTCGACAAGATCCTCGAGACCCTGCGCACGCTCGGCGACGACGAAACCCTGCTGATCCAGTCCGGCAAGCCGGTCGGCGTGTTCCGCACCCACGCCGACGCGCCGCGCGTGCTGCTCGCCAATTCCAACCTGGTCCCGCACTGGGCCACCTGGGACCACTTCAACGAGCTCGATAAAAAGGGCCTGATGATGTACGGCCAGATGACCGCCGGCAGCTGGATCTACATCGGCAGCCAGGGCATCGTCCAGGGCACCTACGAAACCTTCGTCGAACTCGGCCGCCAGCATTACGACGGCGACTGGTCCGGCAAGTGGATCCTGACCGCCGGCCTCGGCGGCATGGGCGGCGCGCAGGCGCTGGCGGCGACGCTGGCCGGGGCCAGCAGCATCGTCATCGAATGCCAGGAATCGCGTATCGACTTCCGCATGCGCACCCGCTACGTCGACTTCAAGGCCAGGAGCATCGACGAGGCGCTGGAGATCATCCGCACCACCGATCGCCCGGTCTCGGTCGGCCTGCTCGGCAACGCCGCGGAGCTGCTGCCGAAGTTCGTCGAACTGGCCCGCCAGGGCGTCGCCCGGCCGGACGCAGTCACCGACCAGACCTCGGCGCATGACCTGATCAACGGCTACCTGCCCGCCGGCTGGACGGTCGAACAGTGGATCGCCGCGCGCAATGGCGGCGACACCGAACGCGCCGCGCTGACCGACGCCGCCGCCGATTCCTGCGCGACCCACGTGCGCGCGATGCTTGATTTCCACCACATGGGCGTGCCCACGATCGACTACGGCAACAACATCCGCCAGGTCGCCAAGGATCGCGGCGTCGCCAACGCCTTCGATTTCCCGGGCTTCGTGCCGGCCTGCATCCGTCCGCTGTTCTGCCGCGGCATGGGTCCCTTCCGCTGGGTGGCGCTGAGCGGGGATCCGGAAGACATCTACAAGACCGACGCCAAGATCAAGGAACTGTTCCCCGACAACGTCCACCTGCATCGCTGGCTGGATCAGGCGCGCGAGCGCATCGCCTTCCAGGGCCTGCCCGCGCGCATCTGCTGGCTCGGCCTGGGCGAGCGCCATCGCGCCGCGCTGGCATTCAACGAGATGGTCCGCAACGGCGAACTGAAGGCGCCGATCGTGATTGGCCGCGATCACCTGGACTGCGGCTCGGTCGCCAGCCCCAACCGCGAAACCGAAGGCATGCGCGACGGTTCCGACGCGGTCTCCGACTGGCCGCTGCTGAACGCGCTGCTGGCCACCGGTGGCGGCGCCACCTGGGTCAGCCTGCACCACGGCGGCGGCGTCGGCATGGGCTTTTCGCAGCACTCCGGCGTGGTCATCGTCTGCGACGGCAGCGAGGCCGCCGACCAGCGCCTGTCACGCGTCCTGTTCAATGACCCGGCGATGGGCGTCATGCGCCATGCCGACGCCGGCTACAAGGACGCCCTCGCCTGCGCCCGCGAACACCACCTGCACCTGCCTGCCATCACCGGATAAACCTCCATGTTGACCCTCGTTCCCGGCCAGCTGTCGCTGGCCCAGATCCGCGCCATCGCCACCACGTTCGAGCCGATCCAGCTGGATCCCGCCTGCCTGCCGGCGGTACGCGCCTCCGCCGAAACGGTGCAGTCGATCGTCGCCGCCGGTGCGCCCGCCTACGGCATCAATACCGGTTTCGGCAAGCTCGCCAAGGTGCACATTCCGGTGGACCAGTTGGAACAACTGCAGACCAACCTGGTGCGCTCGCACGCGGTCGGCATGGGGCCGCTGCTGGACGACGACACCGTCCGCCTGATCCTGGCGCTCAAGATTGCCTCGCTGGCGCGCGGCTTCTCCGGCGTGCGCGAACAGACCCTGCAGGCACTGATCGCGATGTACAACGCGCGGATCTGGCCGTGCATTCCCTCGCAGGGTTCGGTCGGTGCTTCCGGCGATCTGGCGCCGCTGTCGCACCTGAGCCTGGCCGCGATGGGCGAAGGCCAGGTCCGCGTCGATGGCGAGCTGCGCGACGCGGGTGAAGCCCTGCGCGCGGCCGGCATCACCCCGATCAAGCTCGCCGCCAAGGAGGGCCTGGCCCTGCTCAATGGCACCCAGGTCTCCACCGGCATTGCCCTGCGCGCCCTGTTCGCCGCCGAGCAGGTCTATTCGGCGGCGGTGCTGGCCGGCGCGTTGAGCGTGGACGCCGCCTGCGGTTCGGATGCGCCGTTCGACCCGCGCATCCACGCCGTGCGCGGCCAGCCCGGCCAGATCGAGGTCGCGGCCGAATACCTGCGCCTGCTCCAGGGCAGCGCCATCCGCGAATCGCACCGCCACAACGACACCCGCGTGCAGGATCCCTACAGCCTGCGCTGCCAGCCGCAGGTCATGGGCGCCTGCCGCGACCAGTTGCAGCAGGCCGCGCGCACGCTGTGGATCGAGGCCAACGCGGTGTCCGACAACCCGCTGGTGTTCACCGACACCGGTGACGTGATCTCCGGTGGCAACTTCCATGCCGAACCGGTGGCCTTCGCCGCCGACCAGATCACCATCGCCGTCTCCGAAGTCGGCGCGCTGTCCGAACGCCGCATCGCCCTGCTGATCGATGCCAGCATCTCCGGCCTGCCGGCGTTCCTGGTGGCCGAGCCGGGCATCAACTCCGGCTTCATGATCGCCCACGTCACCGCCGCCGCGCTGGCCAGCGAGAACAAGACCCTCGCCCACCCGGCCAGCGTCGATTCGCTGCCGACCTCCGCCAACCAGGAGGATCACGTCAGCATGGCGACCTTTGCCGCGCGCAAGGCCGGTGACGTGGCGACCAACGTGCGCCGGATCGTCGCGATCGAACTGCTCGCCGCCGCCCAGGGCATCGATTTCCGTCGTCCGCTGAAATCCTCCGGGCTGCTGGAAGCCGCCCACGCCCGCGTGCGCGCGGAAGTCCCGCACTACGGCGAGGACCGCTACCTGGCGCCGGAAATGCAGGCATTGGAAGCGCTGGTCGCCAGCGGTACATTGACCGCCTTCGTCGACATGCCGCTCGGAGTATCCGCGTGATTCCAGGCTGGAAAGGCCGCATCGATCCGCCCGGCGACGGCGACACCCGCCGCTGGCACCAGATCGTCGCCACGCCCCAGGCGGGCGCGCCCGCCGGCGTGGCACTGGTGGGATTCGCCTGTGACGAAGGCATCCGCCGCAACAATGGCCGCACCGGCGCGGCGCAGGGCCCGATGGTGCTGCGCGCGGCGCTGTCCAACCTGCCGGTCCGCGACGACGCCCCCCTGTACGACGCCGGCGACGTGGTCTGCGAGGGCGAGGATCTGGAAGGCGCGCAGGCCGCGTTCGGCGCCCGCGTCGCCTCCCTGCTCGATGCCGGCCACCTGCCGATCGGCCTGGGTGGCGGGCATGAAATCGCCTTCGCCAGCTACCAGGGCCTGATCGGGCACCTGGGCGAACGCCGGCCGCGCGTGGGCATCGTCAACTTCGATGCCCACTTCGATCTGCGCCAGCAGGCCGTTGGCAGCTCCGGCACGCCTTTCCTGCAGGCGCTGGATCATGCCGCCGGCATCGGTCTGGATCTGCAGTACCTGTGCCTGGGCATCAGCGCATCGGCCAATACCCGCCAATTGTTCGAGACCGCGCGCCAGCGCGGCGTGCGCTACCTGCTGGACGACGAGATGGACATGCGCCGGCTGGACCTGTGCCAGCAGCGCGTGGCCGACTGGCTGCGCGACATCGATCTGATCTACCTGACCGTCTGCCTGGACGTGCTGCCGCATGCGATGGCGCCCGGCGTCAGCGCGCCCAGCGCCCGCGGCGTGCCGCTGGAAGTGCTGGAACCGCTGCTGGAGACCATCGCCGCCACCGGCAAGGTCGCGCTGATGGACGTGGCGGAACTGTCGCCGCCGTTCGACCGTGACAACGGCACCGCCCGGGTCGCCGCCCGCCTGGTCCACCGCGCGGCGCACGCCATCCGCGGCTGAGCCCGCTACCGTGACAAAACCCTTGACTCTTGACCAAGGTCAAGGGTGCAGAATGGCGCCATCCCGCACCGGAGAACGCCATGAACATCGGCCAATTGGCACGCCTGGCGGGCGTGCCCATCGATACCGTCCGCTATTACGAGCGCCAGCAGCTGCTGCCGCCGCCCAGCCGCAGCCCGGCCGGTTACCGCCGCTACGAGGGCGCGGACGTCATCCGCCTGACCTTCATCCGTCGCGCCAAGGCGCTGGGTTTCACCCTGGATGAAATCCGCGACCTGCTGGAAATCAGCGCCGGGCGCGAGGACATGGCGCAGATGAAGGCCGCCGCCGCCGCCAAGCTGGCGGTGGTGGAAGAGCGCCTGGCCGAAATGACCCGCATGCGCGACGCGCTGCGTGGCCTGGTCGAGGCCTGCCCCGGCCACGGCGATCTGAGCGAATGCCCGATCGTGGCCGCACTCGCCGAGGAACCGAAATGAGCGGCTCCCGCCACACGCACGGCAAAGCCGGCGCGGAGAAAGCCGGCGGCGCGTCCTGTTGCAGCAGCAATGGCGATGGCGATGGTCGGCAAGACAAGGGCTCCACCCAGGATCCGGTCTGCGGCATGAACGTGGATCCCGCCACCACCGCGCACCATGCCGAACACGACGGACAGGCCTATCACTTCTGCTCCGCGGGTTGCCGCGAAAAGTTCATCGCCGATCCCGCGCGCTTCGCCCGTTCGAAAGACGACAACGAGCCTTCGTCCGGCTGCGACCCGGCGAAGAACGACGCTGCGGATGCGAAGGCGACCGGCGCCTGCTGCTCCGGCAACAAGACCCGCCATGCGCAGGAACATGACCACGCGCATGCCGGCCACGATCATGCCCATCACGGCCATGGTCAACACCACGCGCACACTGCCGACACCGTAATCGACCCGGTCTGCGGCATGCGCGTGGATCCGGCCACCACCGCGCACCACGCCGAGCACGCCGGCCACGCCTACCACTTCTGCTCGGCCGCCTGCCGCAACAAGTTCGTTGCCGACCCGCCGCGCTGGCTGGCGCCGAAACGCGAGCCCGAAGCCGCCGTGCCCGGCGCGCAATACACCTGCCCGATGCATCCGGAGATCGTCCGCGATGGCCCCGGCACCTGCCCCATCTGCGGCATGGCGCTGGAACCGATGATGCCCTCGCTGGACGACGGCGAGAATCCGGAGCTCACCGATTTCCGCCGCCGCTTCTGGTGGACCCTGCCGCTGAGCGTGGCGACGCTGGTGCTGGCGATGTTCGGCCAATACTTCCACGCGATGCCGCCGGCCACGCGCACCTGGACTGAACTGGTGCTCAGCACGCCGGTGGTGTTGTGGGCGGCGTGGCCGTTCTTCCAGCGCTGGGCGCAGTCCATCCGCAACCGCAGCCCCAACATGTGGACGCTGATCGGCACCGGCGTGGGCGCGGCCTACGGCTACAGTGTGGTGGCGACCGTCGCGCCTGACCTGTTCCCGGCTTCCTTCCACGAACACGGCCGGGTCGGCGTCTACTTCGAGGCCGCCGCGGTCATCGTCTCGCTGACCCTGCTGGGCCAGTTGCTGGAACTGAAGGCGCGCTCGCAGACCTCGGCCGCGATCAAGGCGCTGCTCGGTCTCGCTCCCAAGACCGCCCGCCGCCTGCGCGAGGATGGCCAGGAAGAGGACATCGAGCTGTCCCATGTGCACGTGGGCGATCGCCTGCGCGTGCGCCCCGGCGAAAAGGTGCCGGTGGACGGCGTGGTGCTGGAAGGCCGCTCGCACATCGACGAATCCATGCTGACCGGCGAACCGGTGCCGGTGTCCAAGGCCGACGGCGACAGCGTCATCGGCGCCACCATCAACGGGTCCGGCAGCCTGATCATCCGCGCCGAGCGCGTCGGCAGCGACAGCGTGCTCGCCCAGATCGTGCAACTGGTCGCGCAGGCGCAACGCTCGCGCGCGCCGATGCAGCGGCTGGCCGACAAGGTCTCGTTCTGGTTCGTGCTGGCGGTGCTGGCCTCGGCGGTACTGACCTTCCTGGGCTGGGGCCTGTTCGGTCCGGAGCCGTCGTGGACCTACGCGGTGCTCAACGCGGTCTCGGTGCTGATCATCGCCTGTCCCTGTGCGCTGGGCCTGGCCACGCCGATGTCGATCATGGTCTCCACCGGCCGCGCCGCGCAGCTGGGCGTGCTGTTCCGCGATGCCGAGGCGATCGAGACCCTGCGCAAAGTCGATACGCTCATCGTCGACAAGACCGGCACCCTCACCGAGGGCCGTCCCGCGTTCCGCACGCTGATCCCGGCCGGCGGCGTCGAGGAAACCGAAGCGCTGCGGCTGGCCGCCAGCCTGGACGCCGGCAGCGAGCATCCGCTGGCGCACGCCATCGTCGCCGAGGCACGCGAACGCGGGATCGTCCTCGCTCCCGCGCAGGATTTCGAATCCTCCAGCGGCATCGGCGTGCGCGGCCAGGTGGATGGCAAGGCGCTGGCGCTGGGCAACACCGCGCTGATGCAGGAAACCGGCGTCGACGTGTCGCCGCTGGACGCCGACGCCCGCCGCCTGCGTGCCGAAGGTGCCAGCGTGATGTTCCTGGCCGTGGACGGCCGCGCCGCCGGCCTGATCGCGGTGGCCGATCCGATCAAGGTCACCACCCCGTCCGCGCTGCGCGCCCTGCAGGCCATCGGCGTGCGCATCGTGATGGCGACCGGTGACGGCGAACGCACCGCGCAGGCGGTGGCTTCGCAGGTCGGCATCGACGAAGTGCATGGCGAAGTCCGCCCGGCCGACAAGGCCGCGCTGGTCGCCCGCCTGAAGGCCGAGGGCCGCGTCGTGGCGATGGCCGGCGACGGCATCAACGATGCGCCGGCGCTGGCCTCGGCCGATGTCGGCATCGCCATGGGCACCGGCACCGACGTGGCGATGTCCAGCGCGCAGGTCACCCTGGTCAAGGGCGATCTGGGCGGCATCGTCCGCGCCAAGGCATTGTCGGAAGCCACCGTGCGCAACATGCGCCAGAACCTGGGCTTCGCGTTCTTCTACAACGCGCTGGGCGTGCCGGTCGCCGCCGGTCTGCTGTACCTGTTCGGCGGTCCGCTGCTGTCGCCGATGCTGGCCGCGCTGGCGATGAGCCTGAGCTCGGCCTCGGTGGTCGCCAACGCGCTGCGCCTGCGCCGCCAGTCGCTGCCGATGGCCGCCTGATCCCGTCGCTCCCGTGGAACGGGTGCGCCGCTAGAATGCGGCGCACCCCACTCATCCACGGGACCCGGCGGCATGGAAGATTCGCAACACCGGCTCGGCACCGCGTCTCCTTGGCGCTATCTGCTGCTGGTGGCCGTGCCGTTGCTGGTGGCGCTGTTGCTCTCCCGCTGGCCACTGCCGGTCTCCGCGCCGACGCCGACGGCCGGCAACAGCGCCGCGCATGCCGGCGCGGCCACCCCGCTCGCCCTGTTCCTGTTGCAACTGCTGGTGGTGCTGTCCGCCGCCAAGGGCGCCGGTTGGCTGCTGCGCCGCTTCGGCCAACCGGCGGTCATCGGCGAGATGGCAGCCGGCCTGCTGCTGGGTCCGCTGCTGTTCGGCGCGGTGATGCCGGCAACCCAGGCCTGGCTGTTCGCACCGGCATCGCTCGGCGCGCTCGGCCTGATCAGCCAGTTGGGCGTGCTGATGTTCCTGTTCGTGGCCGGTGCCGAACTGGAACTGTCCAGCCTGCACGGTCGCCGCGCCTTCGCCCTGCTGGTCAGCCACAGCGGCATCGCGCTGCCGTTCCTGTGCGGCGTGCTGCTGGCCTTCGCGCTGTTCAACGCGCACGCGCCCGCCGGCGTCGGCTTCGCCAACTTCGCCCTGTTCATGGGCATTTCGCTCAGCGTCACCGCCTTCCCGGTATTGCTGCGCATCCTGTCCGACCGCGGCATCACCCACACGCCGCTCGGCCACATCGCGGTGGCCTGCGCCGCGTTGGGAGACGCCACCGCCTGGTGCCTGCTCGCCGCCATCGTCGCTTCGGCGCAGGCGACCGGCTGGGCTTCCGCGCTCACCAGCCTGCTGGGCACGCTGGTGTTCGCGGGGGTGATGATCGTGCTGGTGCGGCCGTGGCTGTCGCGACACGAAGTCGCGCCCGAACGCGAGGGCCACCATCTGATTGGCCTGCTGCTGATGGCGCTGGCCGCCGCGCTGGTGACCGAACTGCTGGGCATCCACGCCCTGTTCGGCGCGTTCCTGGCCGGCATCGCCGTCTCCGGCAATGCACGCCTGCGCGAACTGCTGATCCAGAAGGTCGAACCCTTCGCCATCTCGCTGCTGCTGCCATTGTTCTTCGCCATGACCGGCCTGCGCCTGCGCGTGGAAGGCTGGCGGCCCGGCGACCTGCTGCTGTGCGGGGTGGTGATTCTCATCGCCAGCCTCGGCAAGGGCCTGGGCACCTGGCTGGCCGCGCGCAGCGCCGGCATGCCCCAGACGGACGCGCTGCGGCTGGGCGCTCTGATGAACACGCGCGGGTTGATGGAACTGATCGTGCTCAACCTGGGCTACGAGATGGGCCTGATCGGCGATCGCCTGTTCGCGGTGCTGGTGATCATGGCGCTGGTGACCACGGCGATGACGGGCCCGCTGCTCAATCTCATCGAGCGCCGCGCGCGATCGGCCTCGCCTGCCTGACGCCGGCGCTTTGCCTGGGTCTTAACGCTCTCCACCCGACCATCCGGATTTTCCCCAAGGGCTTCACGACGATGGCGTATGTGGATGGTTTCCTGCTGGCGGTGCCGAAGACCCGACTGGCCGAGTATCGCCGGCTCGCCCGCCAGGCCGGACAGGTCTGGATGGATCATGGCGCGGTCGAATACTGGAATGCGTGGGCGATGACGTGCCCGATGGCAAGACCACCTCGTTCGCCCGCAGCGTGAAACTCAGGCCCGGCGAAGTCGTGATCTTCTCCTGGATCCGCTACCGCTCCCGCGCCCATCGCGATCGGGTCAACGCCAGGGCCATGGCCGATCCACGCATCGCCGACATCGGACCGGATCAGATGCCCTTCGATCCCAAGCGGATGATGTATGGCGGATTCGCGTCGCTGGTGTCGCGTTTGCGTTCGTAGTCGATGCAGGGCAGGACGTGAACGGATTCCTTCCAGTACTCGACAAGACCTCGGTGAAGTCGCAGCTCTCGCGAAGAGCCCCCCGCCCCCGCCTGGGGGAGATGGTTGGGGTGGTGGCAAGCGGAAAAATCCCTCGCCATGACCAGCAACGTCAGGCACGGTCCTGGATCGCTGCGGTCAACAGGATCCACTGCGGAAAGCGCCCCCATCCCAGCCTTCCCCCGCAAGCGGGGGAAGGGGCGGAGCATAGCGGCGCGGGGGCAACATCCTCATCATCGTCGAACACGATCGGCGACGTCATGTATGTCCCCCTATCGCACCGTTCATGGAAACAGCCCCCTCCCCCGCTCGCGGGGGAGGGTTGGGGTGGGGGCGAGCGGAAAAATCCCGGGCCATGACCTCTCAGGGTCGCCCCCACTCGATGCTCGCGACGCGCAGTTCCCGCCCGACTTGCTCCAATCCCAGGAACACCGCTTCACTACCACCGTCGCTGCAAAGCCCCACATAGATGTGGCTGCGACCCTCCCAGCGATCAGGCGGCTCGCTCGCCACGGTATCGATTGGTGCCTCCAGGTAGCCAATCATTTCTTCGTAGCATTGCTTCAGCCCGGCAGGCGTGTAGGTGGCCTTCAGCTCGACAGTCAACATTTGATGGGCCATCTCGAATCGACCATCGACCAGATGGCAGGCGAACCGCTCCCCCGCTTCGATGACCGCTTCTTCCTCCTCGACGGTCAACGGTTCACGTCCCGCTTCGACTTCCGAATCCTCGTCATCAGCCTGCTCGCCCATGGCCGCATTGGTCTGCAGCAACGCCATCAGTTCCTGCTGCAAATCCTGCATCAGACCCGCGGCGTTCATCATCGAGGCCAAGCTGTCGGGCAGGGTCGCGTCGATATCCTTCGGCAGGCCGGTCAATTCATCAACCCGCCCGGTCGCTCCCTCGTGCCGGCCATTCCGCAGTGCGCGGGCGCGACGCGCGAAGTCGCCATAGACCGATTCCTTCAGGCCATTGCGTTCCCATGTCCTGTCCAAGGATGCCGCCTGATTGAAGGCCTCTTCCGCCGCGGCGTAATCCTCCAGATCCATCAGCACCAGGCCCCGCCAATGCGCCCAGGTCTGATCGGGAAACAGATCCAGTGCGATGGCGTACAGCCCCTCGGCCTCACGCAGGCGCTCGTGTCGGGTCGCTCCGTTGCCTTCCACCCGCGCGGCGGTTCGCCGCGCCAGATTGACGATGGCCGATGCGGCCTGTTGCTTGACGCGGTCACTCACGGGGCCCTGGCTCCTTTCGCTCATACGCGAGATGTTCGATAGTCCGGCCCGCATCATGCCATCACGCGATGCGCATCCATGCGTCTGCCATTTACCGAATTTTTTCGCCCGAAGTACAACAAAACCTCAGTGATACCGGAAAAGTTTACCCACGCACGCCCCGCCCTCGCTTGCGGGGGAAGGGGCAGAAGATCGCAGGGAGCTCGAACTATCCAGCAATGCCCATTCGTGCGTACCCCCTCATTGCCGCGCAACGCAACGAGATGCAGCCTGACTTGCGCCATCACTACGGCGACCACGAACAAGCAACTGACGAAGCCACCTGCAACGCGCATCAAGACGCGCGCTGCCAGCCTGGGCTGCATTCACGCCCGCTGCGCGAAAGCCCTCATCGGAACGCACGCCCCACCCAGCACCCCCTGCTTTTCTACGGCAGTTCAAAGAGTGAGTGATAGGACAAGCTTATCCGCTTCGAATCCAGTACTGATATGACGACCCTACCCCGCGACATCCATACACCACCGGCCTCGTCGTCCACCACCGTATCGACATCGTATCGGTAGATATGACCGTACTCGCCATCGCGGGTAGCCGATTCGCTTGCCCATACGATTCCGCCAAACCCGCGTGCAACGGCTCGCACGGCCTCGGTACAGGAAAGCCCCGACACCTGTTCCGGCGGGACGGGTTCTTCGTGCGGCTCCGCAGATGCGGAAGGACCCTCGTGAATCATGGGCGTCTCCTTGCTCTCATTGCGGGATGCCGTCAACCGCCACCGGCCGTACCGACCGGCTCCCATAGTCCACGAAAAGGGAAATCCGGCTCCACGAGCCGCCAGGTCCTTCGAGTTGCGATCTCCCGGAACCATCGCCCTCCGTAGATCCCTTCAACGCCGTAGGCAGGATCCACCGCCATCTCGACAACTGTGCCATCGTGGATACGGGCCTCGATGTACTGCACGAAGCATCGATACTCCGATGGCGTCTCAAATCCACGAATGGGATACCACTTGCCGCTTTGCATTGAGATTTCCTGAAAAAACCGGCACCTGCCGGGCTTCTCATGTCATCCAGATCCCGCAACCCTCACTTCACCTTCGCGTAAGTCCCCTTCAACGCCACGCCCGACATGATGTTGCCGGCGTAGCACTCATAGTTGGTCGGGCTCTTGAATTCGTTCTTCTTGAAGTAGCTGGTGATGTCGATCACCGCGTTGGCGCCGCGTGCCTTGGCGCTTTCCTGGAAGGCCTTCAACACCGACAGGGTGACCCAGCGGCAGGATTCGACGTCATTCTTGCCGACGCCGTTGGTCTTCTTGTTGGAGACGTCCTCGCCCATGCGCGAGACCACGGCGGGATGGGCCTGGCCGGCCAGGTAGAAGCGCACGCTGCCGTCGATGCCGGCTTCCTTGGCCTGCGGGGAGTCGATCAGTTCCTGCAGCGGCAGCTCCAGGCGGGTGTCGCCGGCGAAGGCGTTCGGAGCGGCGATGGCCAGCGTGAGCATGGCGGCGGTCAGCAGTCGTTTCATGTCGGTACTCCTTGTAGTGAGAGAAGACGGGTGTCAGTCCTGCCAGCGGCGGAAAATCAGCGAGGTGTTGATGCCGCCGAAGGCGAAGTTGTTGCTCATCACATGCTCGGCCGGCAGTTCGCGGCCCTCGCCGGTGATGTAGTCCAGGTCGGCGCAGCGGGGATCGCGGCTGTCGAGGTTGAGCGTGGGGGCGAACCAGCCCTCGCGCATCATCTGCAGGGTCGCCCAGGCCTCGTAGGCGCCACACGCGCCCAGGGTGTGGCCGACGTAGCTCTTGAGCGAACTGATCGGGATGCGCGGGCCGAATACCTGCGCGGTCGCGGTGGTCTCGGCGATGTCGCCGTGATCGGTGGCGGTGCCGTGCGCATTGACGTAGTCGATGGCGTCCGGCGTCAGGCCGGCGTCGTCCAGCGCCAGTCGCATCGCCTCGGCCATGGTGTCGGCGCTGGGCTGGGTGACGTGCTGGCCGTCGCTGTTGGTGCCGTAGCCCACCACTTCGGCCAGGATGTGGGCACCACGCGCGCGGGCGTGTTCCAGTTCTTCAAGGATCAGGGTGCAGGCGCCCTCGCCCAGCACCAGGCCGTCGCGACCGGCGTCGAACGGGCGCGGCGTGCTCTGCGGGTCGTCGTTGCGCACGCTGGTGGCGAACAGGGTGTCGAACACCGCCGCCGCGGTGGCGTCCAGCTGCTCGGCGCCGCCGGCGACCATCGCGACCTGCTTGCCGAAGCGGATCGCCTCGTAGGCCGAGCCCACGCCCTGGCTGCCCGAGGTGCAGGCGCTGGAGGTGGTGATGACGCGGCCGGTCAGGCCGAAGAACACGCCGATGTTCACCGGCGCGGTGTGGCTCATCATCTTCAGGTAGGTGGTGGCGTTGATGCCTTCGGTGGTGTGCTCGTTGAGCATGCGGCCGAAGTCGCCGATTGCGCTGTGGGTACCGGCCGAGGAGCCGTAGGACACGCCGACCCGGCCGCTGCGCAGCAGCGGATCGCCCAGCAGGCCGGCCTGCTCCAGCGCCAGTTCGGTGGCGCGCACCGCCATCAGCGCGACCCGCCCCATGCTGCGGGTGGTCTTGCGGTTGTAGTGCGCGGGCAGTTCGAACCCGGCGGCGGGCGCGGCCAGCTTGGTGTTCAGCCCCTCGTAGATGTCCCACTCCTGCATGTGCCGCACGGCGTTGCGGCATTCGCGCAGGCGTAGGTGCACGCTGGGCCAGTCGTTGCCGAGCGGGCTGATGGTGCCGCCGCCGGTGACCACCACGCGCTTGAGCGCGCTGTTCGCTGGGCTGCTCATCCGATCAGCCCTCCGTTGACCGAGATGACCTGGCGGGTCACGTAGGCCGCCGCCGGCGACAGCAGGAAGGCCACCACCGCGGCGACTTCCTCCGGCTGGCCCATGCGACGCATCGGAATCAGCTTGAGCGCTTCCTCGGCCACCTCGCTCGCCACCATCTCGGTGTTGATCAGGCCGGGCGCGACGCAGTTGACGGTGATCTCGCGGCTGGCCAGTTCCAGCGCCAGCGCCTTGGTCGCGCCGATGATCCCGGCCTTGGCGGCGCTGTAGTTGGCCTGCCCGCGATTGCCGACCAGGCCGGACACCGACGACAGGGTGACGATGCGGCCGGGCTTGCGCCGGCGTACCATCGGCATGGTGAGCGGATTGAGTACGTTGTAGAACGCATCCAGGTTGGTGTGGATCACCGCGTCCCAGTCCTCGCCGCTCATCGCCGGGAAGGCGTTGTCGCGGGCGATGCCGGCATTGCAGACCACGCCGTAATACGCGCCGTGCCCGGCCACGTCGGCTTCCAGCGCCTGCGCGGCTGCGGCGCGATCACCCACGTCGAATCCCATCACCCGCGCCTGCCGGCCAAGCGCGCGGATCTCCGCGGCCACGGCTTCGGCTTCCTCCACCCGGCTGCGGTAATGCACCACCACATCGAACCCGTCCTGCGCGGCGCGCAGCGCGATCGCGCGCCCGATGCCGCGGCTGGCCCCGGTGACCAGGACCGTCGAGTCTCCACTCATGCTTGCTCGTTCTCCAGATAGGCCATCGGGTCTGGTGGTTCGAACACCGACACGTTGGCGCTTGCGATTTCATCCCCACCCGCCAGGATCCGGCAGGCGAACATCCCCAGGCCATTGTCGCCCAACAGTTCGCGGATCGCCTCCACCCGCAGCAGGGTGCCGGCCGGGAAATGCGGCCAGGCGGACTGGTAGCGGCGCGTGCCCAGCAGGAAGCCGATGTTCGGCTCGCCACCGGCCTGGCGGGCGCGGCAGCCGGCCCAGGCGGCGATGGCCTGGGCCATGTACTCCACTCCGACCCACGCCGGCACCCCGGCCTCCTCGCTGAACGGTCCGTCCGCGGGTACCCGGACCTCGACCGCCACGCGTTCCTCGTCCCAGTCCAGCAACCGGTCGATCAGGCGCAGGGTGCCGCGGTGCGGAATCACCCGCTCGATGTCGTACAGCGGCCTCGCGGCGTCGACGTTCCCGGCGTGCATTACCCGGCTCCCAGCAACAGGACGGCATTGCTGCCGCCAAAGGCGAACGAATGGCTGAGCACGTGGCGCAAGGGGCGCGCGGCATGTTCGCCGGGCGCGGCGAAATGCAGCGGCGGCAGTTCGGGGTCGGCCTCGCCGTCCCACCAGTGCGGCGGCAGGCGATGGCGCGGATTGTTCGCCAATGCCAGCCAGGACAGGCCCGCCTCGATGGCGCCGGCCGCGCCCAGGGTGTGTCCGGTCAGCGGCTTGGTCGAACTCACCGGCGTGCCGGCCGGCATCGTCGCGGCGAGCGCGCGGCTTTCCATCGCGTCGTTCTGCGGCGTGGCGGTACCGTGCAGGTTGACGTAGTCGATGTCGTCGGCGTGCAGGCCCGCGCGCGCCAGCGCCTGTTGGATCGCCGCGATCGCGCCCACGCCCTGCGGTTCGGGCGCGGAGATGTGGTGGGCGTCGGCGGTCTCGCCCCAGCCGGCCAACCGCACCGGCCCTGGCTCGCGGGTCATCAGGAACAGCGTCGCGCCCTCGCCGATGTTGATGCCGTTGCGGTGGCGCGAGAAGGGATTGCAGCGGGCGGCCGATACCGATTCCAGCGCGCTGAAACCGTCGATGGTGAAGCGGCACAGCGAATCCGCGCCACCGGCGATCACCGCGTCGACGATGCCCGCGCGCAGCAGGCGGGCGCCCGAGGCCAGCGCCTTGGCGCTGGAGGAACAGGCGGTGGAAATGGTCCAGGCCGGGCCATGCACGCCGGCCTCGGTGGCGATGAAGCGCGCCGGCGTGCCGATTTCCTGCTGGGCGTAGTGGAAGCCCACCGGCCAATGGCCGTGCGCGTGTTTGAACGGCAGCGCCTGCTCGGATTCGCCGATGCCGGAGGTGCTGGTTCCCAGCACCACCGCGACGCGATCCGAACCGTGGCGTGCGATCGCGGCGGCCACTGCTGGCGCGATCTGTGCGTAGGCACTGCGCAGCAGCGCGTTGTTGCGTCCCCGCAGTTGCAGCGGGCAATCGGACAGATCCGGCAGCGGCGCGGTCACCGCGCCCAGCACCAGCGGACGACCGGGCGTGAGCGCTTCGCTGACCCGCGCGCCGGCGGGCGCGTCGCTGGCGAACAGCGCCGCGGCCACCGCGTCGCCTCCCATGCCGAGCGCGCAGGTGATGCCGAGTTCGTTGAGGAACACCAATGGGGCGCTCACGGTGGCGGTTCTCCCCCCACGGTCCGGATCTCCAGCGCGTAGCCTTCTGCCAGGTTGCGCAGCCGCAGGCGATCGGGTGCTTCGCGGGTCAACACCAGCCAGGGCGTGCCCTCTCGCGACAGGCTGCGCTCGTGGCCATCGTCCTCGACCCGCCAGTTCGCCGGCAAGGCGCTGCGCACCGCTTCCACCGGCCACAGCGCGAATTGCAGATCGTCCAGTACACGCTCGCCGCGCACTGCGGCGGGCAACCACGGGGCGCGCTGCTGTTGCAGTTCCCGCCCGTCCCATTGCAGGCGCACGCCGGACTGGCCCAGCGCCTGCACGGCCAACCGCACTTCCCGTGCGTCCACTTCCAGCAAGGCGTCCAGATCGCGTTGCTGCGCGCCGAACTCGAAATGCAGTCGCTGCTGCACCGCCAGCGACGCGCCCAGCGCGGCCGGCGCCAACCGCAATGGCGGCAGCGCGATCGCCGGCGCCGGTGCGCGATGCGCGCAGGCGGCCAGCAGGCACAGCATTCCCAGCAGGGCCATCAGCCGGCGCACAGTTCCTCCAGCACGCGCAGGCGGCGGCCGGTGTCGGCGACGTAGGGGTTCTGGGTGTCCCAGGCGTAGCCGGCCAGGATCGAACAGATCATGCGGCGAATCTCCGGCTGCTGGTCGGCGTGGAAGATGATCTTCTGGAAGCCACCGGCATACCACGCCTCCACGAAACGGCGGAAGGTCTGCACGCCGGCGCGCAGCGGCACCGAATAGTCCTGTTCCCAGTCCACGTGTTCACCGGCATGGCGTCGGCGCAGGCATTCGGCCGCCAGTTGCGCGGACTTGAAAGCGATGGTGACGCCGGAGGAGAACACCGGGTCCAGGAACTCGCCGGCATTGCCCAGCAACGCGTACCCCGCGCCCCACAGCGAGTTGACGTTGGCCGAATAGCCGGTGATCTGGCGCACCGGCAGCACCGCCCATTCCGCGTCCCTCAGCAGTCGGGTCAGGTTGGGGTCTTCGCCGACGATCGCCTGCAGGCGCTCCAGTTCCGTACCCGGATAGCGATTGAGGAACTCCATCTCCGCGACCACGCCCAGCGAGCAGCAGCCATTGGAGAACGGGATGGTCCAGTACCATACGTCGACGTGCTCGGGATGGGTGGTGATCAGGATCTTGTTGCGATCGAAGCCTGCATCCTGCGCGATGTGGTCGCGAACGTGCGTGAAGATGGCGCCGCGCACCGGGAAGTTCGATGGCGACTCCAGCTTCAGCAGTTTGGGCAGCAGGCGACCAAAGCCGCTGGCGTCCAGCATGAAGTCCGCCTCGACCTGGTAGGTCTCGCCTTCCGGCGAACGCACGGTCACCCGCGGGCGCTCGCCCGGTTCGGCCGCCAGCACCTCGTGCCGGTAGCGCACTTCCGCGCCCATCCGCTCCGCGCCCTTGGCCAGCACGTGGTCGAAATCGGCGCGCTGAACCTGGTAGGTGGTGCCCCAACCCGGCGAGAACTTGTCGCGGAAATCGAACTGGGTGGTGCGCTCGCCGCGCACGAAGGCGGCGCCGTTCTTGAACTGGAAACCGGCTTCCACCACGTCCTGCAGCAGGCCGGCCGCCTCGATGTATTCCATGCTCTGGGGCAGCAGGCTCTCGCCGATGGAAAAGCGCGGGAACTGCTCGCGTTCCAGGATCAGGACGCGGCGCCCCTGCTGGCGCAGCATCGCCGCCGCCACCGAGCCCGCGGGACCCGCGCCAATGATGAGGATTTCCGTTTGTTCGACTTTCATTCCGTGTGTCTCGTGCTCGTGGAGGGTCGGGGGCTCGCCGACGGGCGGGCCGGTGGGCGGAACAACGGTGAAACCAGCCAGACCAGGCCGATGCCCAGCAACAGGGTGAGGCCGAAGGCGCGCAGTGCCGGCGTGGCCGACAGCGCCAGCAGGCCGAACGACAGCCAGGTGCTGGCCGCGCCGATGCAGACCGCCATCCAGGCGCTGGCGTCGCCGCGGTGTTCGGTCAGGAAGATGCCGTAGTCGATGCCCATGCCCAGCAACAGCAACAGGGCCAACACGTTGAACAGCTGCAGCGGCTGCCCGGCCAGGCCCAGCAACGCCACGGTCGACACACCGGCCAGCAGGGTCGGCAGCATCACCCGCCAGGCGCCCGCTCGATAGCGCCACCACAGCAGCGCGTACACCAGCACCGCGCCGGCCAGCAGCAACCCGCTCATCAGGTGGCGATAGTGGCGCAACAGGCGCGAGAAGTCGGCGGTGCGATCGACCCAGCGCACACCCGGCACCCGCGCGGCCTGCTGTTCGAGCAACGCCAGCGCGCCGTCGCGTCCCAGATCGTCGATCAGCACCACGCTGGCCAGTTGCCCACCCACCTGCCCCAGCCACTGATGGCGGAACGGCGCGGACACCGGCGAGGCCAGCCATGCATCGGCCTGCAATGCGGCGGTGTTGAAACCGGGGCGTGGCAGGGACTCGCCCAAAACCTGTCCGACCTGCGCCATCACCGCGCCTTCGATGCGTCCGGTCAATTCGGCGTCCGCCCGTTGCCGTTGTTGCGATGGCAGCCAATCGCTGATCGCGCGATAGCCGCCGATGCGGCCTTCGGCCGTGAGCACGCGCAACCGTTCGGTCAGGGCTTCCTCGTGCCGCAACAGTGTTTCCGCGTCATCCGCGCGGATCAGGAAGAACTGGGCCGGACTCGGCATGCCCAGCAGGCGCCCTACTTCGATCTGCTGGGCGATCACCGCCGGCGGCGAGGATTGCAGGCTGCGCAGGTCGTCATCGCCACGCACGCGCAGCAGGCCCGCGACCAGCACCACTGCCAGCAGCACGCCGGCCACGATCCCGCCGCGACCACGCGTCACACGCGGCCAGCGCTCCAGCGAGTTTCCAATCGCCTGCGAGAAGCGGGTCGCGCGCACCTGGCCGCCATCCAGCCAGGGGAACAGGCAGATCACGGTCAGGAATGCCGCCGCCAGTCCCACCACCGAGAACAGCGCCATCTGCCGCAGGCCCGGGAATGGCGCCAGGCCCAGCGCCAGGTAGGCCAGCGCGCTGGTCGCCAGCGCCAGCCACAGGCCGGGCAGCAGATGGCGCAGCAGCGTCCAGCGCCGTTCCGCGGCCACGCCCTGGCGCGAGGCGAACCAATGGATGCCGTAGTCCTCGGCGACGCCGACCAGGCTGGCGCCGAAAATCAGGGTCAGCAGATGGACCTGGCCGAACACCAGCGCGGTCACCGACAGCGCGGTCGCGCAGCCGACCAGCAGCGAGGCGGCCACCAGCAGGATCGGCCGCAGCGAACGGAAGGCCAGCCACACCAGCAGCAGCACCGCCGCCAGCGACCCCCAGCCGATGGTGTTGATCTCCCGATTGGCCTGCACCGCCGCCGCCTCGGCATGCAGCGGCACGCCCGCGCGCAGCACCTGCACCGGGGGCACCGCCGCGCGCGCGGCGGCGCCGGCGCGGTCCAGCGCATCCTGGATGATGCGTTCGCCATCCAGCCGGAACGCCGAGGCGCGGGTCTGGAAGGTCAGCACGCTCCAATGCCGCCCGTCCTTCTCCAGCAGACCGTCCTCGCCGACACGCAGGCCCGAGGCCTGCGCACGCGCCTGCCACCACTGCGGCCAGAGGCCGAGCGGATCCTGCCGCCACTCGGTCAGGCGCGGTGCGCCCATCGGTCCGTACAAGGCCGCCAGGGCCTGCTCCGCCAGCGCGCCAGGGTCGGTCGCCGCCAGTTGCGTGCGCTGCGCGGGCGTCAACAGGCGATCCCGGTAAGGCGCGTAGAACGCCTGCGCCTGCGGGAACCAGTCCGCGGCGGTGTCGGCCGGCGCGAACGGCAGGCGCGCGGCGTCTTCACCCGCCAGCGAGCGCCGGAACGCCGCCTCGGCCCGCTGCGCCTGCGCCGGCCCGGCCGCGCCCAGCATCACCACGATCTGGCGCGCGCCGGCATCAGCGATGCGCTCGGTGGCGTCGGCCAGCACGCGGTCGCCGGCGTCGCGCGGCAGCAACGCGAGGATGTCGCTGTCGATCGGCGGATGCTGCCAGAACCGCCATTGATGCGCCGCGACCGCGGCCACCACCAGCAACCACAGTAGCGCCAGCCAGCGCCAACCGGAACGCCAGCGGCGATCGCGCGCGTCCAGGCCTTCAATCAAAACGGCGCGCCTCGTCCGTACTCAGCGTGGCCGGGACGTCCTTCAGTTCGGAAAACCGCAGTTGGGTGCTGTCGCCATTGGCTTCTTCGATCCGCACCTCGCGCACGTAGCGGTCCCCGCTCAGCACGATCCGCGCGAACGCCTTTGCCAGAGCCGCCGAACGCGGTTTCAGGCTCAACCGCCAGCCGTTGTCCGGCAGCGCCTGCGCCTGGGTTTCGAAGCGCGGGGACAGCGCGCCGACATCGCCGCTGACCAGCGCGAACATCATCGCGTTGACCGAACGCAGCGCCGGCTGCTCCCGTCCATCCACTTCGACCCGCTGGCTACCGTCGCGCTGGCGGCTGAGGATGCGATCACGGGTGATCACCACTTCCGACGGGAACGGCTTGTCCGTGGTCCAGATCACGCCCTGCTTGCGCGATACCACGAACCTCCCCTGCGAACGCAGCAGATTCTTGAACCCGGTGATGCGCTTCTCCTGCTCGAACCGGCCCCGCAGCACCTCGACCTGCGCCACCCGCTGCTGGACCATCGCCAGATCGTCGGCCGCGCGCGCGGTCGGCATTCCGGCCCAGCCGGCCAGGGCGAGCAAGGGGAACAACAGGAACCTCGACCATCGCGTCATTCGACCCGCACTCCCAGCCGTTCCCACAACACCGGAGGACACACATAAAGCATCTCGCCTGAAGCCGCGTCCACCGCCACCTGGATGGTGTGGGCGCGGGTCAGGATCTGTCCGGACCCGGCATCGCGGATGACGTAATCCAGCTTCAGCCGGTTTTCCCACTCCATGATTTCCGCGCGCACCACCAGCGGCTGCGCATAGCGCAGCGGGCGGATGTATTTCACCCGCGCGTCCACCACCGGCCACAGGAAGCCGGACGCCTTCATCTGCGGGTAGTCGTAGTCATGCCGCTGCAACAGGGCGCAGCGGGCGATTTCCAGATACTTGAAGTAATTGCCATGCCAGACCACCTGCATGGGATCGCAGTCGTGGAAGGCCGGCGACAGCGCGACTTCGCAGGACAGATCAGGCGCCGTCATACAGGCTCCAGCGCCGCTCGCGCAGGTCGTCGCACAGTGCGCGCAGTTCGGTATCCAGCGCGCGATCCTCCTCGACCAGGGCGATGCGCCCGCGCAGGTCCGCGTACATCGCCGCGGCCTGTTCGCCGAACGCCGCCGAGCCGCCGGCGCGCGCCCGCAGTTCCACCGCCTGGCGCGCGGCGATCAGCATCGCCGCGACCACCTGCTCGGTCAGGGTGATCACGCGCAGGCAGTCGCGCGCGGCGATCGTGCCCATGCTGACCTTGTCCTGGTTGTGGCATTCGGTCGAACGCGAGAACACCGAAGCCGGCATGGTCAGCTTCAACGCTTCGGCGGTCCAGGCGGACACGCTGATCTGCAGGGCCTTCAGGCCATGGTTGATGGCCGCGCGCGGACCGATCGCGGCGGACAGGTTCGACGGCAGGCCATGGTTGAAACGGGTATCCACCAGCAGCGCCAGCTGCCGATCCAGCAGATCTGCCAGGTTGGCGACCGCGTTCTTCATCGCGTCCATCGCGAAGGCGATATGGCCGCCGTAGAAATGCCCGCCATGCAGGATCTGGCCGCGCTCGGGATCGATCAGCGGGTTGTCGTTGGCGCTGTTGAGCTCGGTTTCGATGAGCTGGCGGAAAAACGGCAGCGCGTCCTCCAGCACCCCGATGACGTGCGGCGCGCAACGCAATGAATAGCGATCCTGCAGGCGCTGCTCGTTGCGGGGCGGGCGATCGCTGTGCAGGTCCTGGCGCAGGCGGGCCGCCACCCGCGACTGGCCCGGATGCGGCTTGGCGTCGAACAGTACTTCATCGAAGTGGTGCGCGTTGCCGTCGCTGGCGAGCACATTGAACGCGGTCAGGCGGGTCGCCACCCGCCCCAGGTAATCGGCCCGCTCCCAGGCCAGGCAGGCCAGCGCGGTCATCACCGCGGTGCCGTTCATGATGGCCAGGCCTTCCTTCGGCCGCAGCTTCAGCGGCGCCATGCCGATCTCCGCCAGCGCCTCGGCGGCCGGACGGCGCACGCCGGCGTGGATGACCTCGCGTTCGCCGCACAGCACCGCCGCCACGTAGGACAGTGGCGTCAGGTCGCCGCTGGCGCCGACCGAGCCTTCGGCCGGAATCAGCGGCAGCACGTCGTGCCGCAACAGGTTCTCCAGACCGTCCAGCAGGCCCTGGCTGACGCCCGACATGCCGCGCGCCAGCGACGCCAGCCGCGCGGCCAGCACCGCGCGGGTTTCCTCGGCATCGAGGAAACGGCCCAGGCCGCAACCGTGATAGGTGTAGAGATGGTGCGGCAACTCGGCGACCAGCTCCGGCGGAATGTTGACCGTGCAGGAATCGCCGTAGCCGGTGGTCACACCGTAGATGACGCCATCCTCGCGCAGCACGCGATCCAGGAAGTCGGCGCCCCGCGCGATACGCGCGCGGAAACCGGCGTCGTCGGACAGGCGCGTCTGGCGCTGGCGGCGCGCCAGCGCCCCCACGTCCTCGATGCGCAGCGGGGCATCGCCGAACCGGACCGCGCCGGCGTCACTCTCGGGGGGAAGCGTCATGCGTAACCTGATCCCAGAACGGAAAAAAATTGAACCAGTCGTAGGGAGCGCGGGCCAACTGGCGCTCCAGCCATTGTGCGAACCGGCCGGCGTGTTCCGCCAGCGCCGCATCGCGCGAGCCGCGCGGCAGGCGCACGGATTCGGCGAACGGCTCGAACCGGACCTCGTAACCATCGCCGGCATGGGTGCAAGCCATCGTGAACACCGGGCAGCCCAGCGCGGAGGCCAGCGCGTAGGCGCCAATCGGAAATGGCGCCATGTGTCCCAGGAACGGCACCCGCACGCTGCGCCCGCCCTGCAGCGGCACGCGATCGCCGGCAATGGCGACGAACTCGCCGTCGGCGATCCGTTCGGCCAGCACGGTCGCCGTCGCCGGTCCGAGTTCGGTGACCTGCATCAGGCGCACGCCGTTGGCCGGATCCAGCCGATCCAGCAGGCGGTTGAAGCGCGCGGCGTGCGCGGTGTGCACGAGTGCGGTCAGGCGGAATCCCGGCACCCGATCGGCCAGCGCCTGGCACAGTTCCAGGCAACCGATATGGGCGGTGATGATCAGTCCACCCCGCCGCTGCGCGACCATCGCCATCATCACGTCGCGATGGGTGATGACCCGCTGCTCCGGATAGCGGCGGCCCATCGCCAGGATTTTGTCCAGCAGGGTGTCGGCGAACATGAAGAAATGACGCAGGCTGTGCCAGGTGCCCGGTTCGCGTCCGAACACGCCGCGATCGTGCGCATGCAGCCGGGCCAGATACTGTCGCGAGGCGCCCCGCGCGGTCGCGTTGCCCAGCCAGTGGAAGAACACCACCGGATAGGCGCACAGTCGGAACGGCCAGCGCCCCAGCCAGCGGTGCACGCCGCACAGGAAGCGTACGCCGGCCACCGAGGTGGACTCGGCGATGTCGGCCCAGTGCGGCTGTCCGGCCGCGCTCACGCCGGCACCGTCCGGCCGCGCAGCAGCCAGCGCGGCAGGCGCCGCAACATGCCGAAGAACAGCCGCGCATGCATGCGGCTGATGCGCACGTTGTCGCGCCAGACATCGAAATGCGAGACACCGTCGCTGGGATAGGTCACCCGGGTCGGCAGGTTGATCACCGCCACCCCGCGCCAGAACAACCGCACGATGATCTCGACGTCGAAGTCCATCCGCCGTCCGATCGGCTCCTGCGCCATCAGCGCCAGCACCGGCGCCAGCGGATAGATGCGGAAACCGCACATGGAATCGCGGATGGCGAACGACAGCGTGTTGATCCAGACCCAGAGGTGGGTCAGGTAACGGCCATACAGGCGCCCTTTCGGGACGCTCTCGTCGTATTCGGGCACCCCGCAGATGATCGCATCCGGATGCTGGCGCGAAGCCGCGGCGAAACGCGGGATGTCGCCCGGATCGTGCTGGCCGTCGGCGTCGATCTGCAGGACGTGGGTGACGTCCAGGCGCGCGGCTTCCTGGAAGCCCGCCATCACCGCCCCGCCCTTGCCCTGGTTTCGCGCCAGCCGCAGCAGGCGCAGCCGCGGCGCGTGCGCCGTTTCGAGTTCATCCAGCACCCGCGCGCAGGCGGCACCGGAACCGTCGTCCACCAGCAGGCAATCCAGGCCGGATGCGAGCACGCCTTCGACCATCGCGCCGATCGCGTGTTCGTGATCGAACACCGGGATGATCACCAGCAAGCGTTCGCCCGGCATCGTTCAGTTCCTGTCCTGCGGGCCGAACACGACCCGGCCGCTGGCATGCGGCCCGTGCGCCGAGGTGTACTGAAACGCCAGCGTGTTCTTGTCGACCGCCCATTGCAGGTGAAGCCGGATGCGATCGCCCGGACGCGCCACCCGCTGGAATTTCAGCGCTTCCATGCGCAGGAATCGCGGCGGCAGCGCGAAGGCCTCGCGGCCGAACCGGATCGCCCAGTCCAACTGCGCCACGCCCGGCAGGATCGTCGCCTGCGGGAAGTGGCCGTCGAACACCGCCAGATCCGGTTCCAGATCCAGCTCCAGTTCCGCGGCCGTGGCCTCGCGCACGCGCCAATGCGGCTCCGGGCGTTCCGGCCGGAACAAGGCGGTCAGCGCACGCTCGGTGACCTTGCCCTGCGCATTGACCGGCAGCGTCGCCGCATACCGCCAGCGCCGCGGACGGGTCACCGCGTCATGACGGCCGGACAGATGCTGGGACAGGCCTTGCGAGAACGCGCGCCGTCCCTGCCCGCGCAGCAATTCCCAGCCGGCCTCGTTGGGTACCACCACCGCCACCAGCGCATCGCGCGCGCCGGGCAGCACGCAGACCCGCACTTCGGCGACCCCGGCGTGGCTGGCGATGTCGCGCTCCAGCGCATCCAGCGATACCCGGCGCTCCTCGATCTTGACGATCCGGTCCGCGCGCCCGAGCAGACGGAACCCGTCGCCATCGGCCATGACCTGATCCTCGCTGGTCCACCAATCTTCGGACCGCGCCAGATGCGGGGAGCGCACCTGCAGGCGTCCGTCCTCGATGCGCCACGCCACGCCCGGCAAGGCACGCCATGCCGGCTGCTCGCCTTCCCAGCGTCGCCACGCGATGCCGCCGGTCTCGCTGCTGCCGTAAATCTCGGTCGGCGCCACGCCCAGCCGATCGCGCGCCTCCAGCGCGGCCTCGGCCGCCAGCGCGCCGCCGGAGGAAAACACCGCGCGCAGTGGTCCCCGCGCCGCCTCCCAATCCAGTTGCTGCGGCAACCGCTTCAGATGCGCCGGACTGGCCACCAGCAGCGACGGTTGCCCGGCCAGGGCCGCCAGCAGGTCTTCGTGGAAGAAGGTCCGGGGCGCGATCGGCCGTCCGGACGCCAGCGGCCAGAGCACCCGGAACAGCAAGCCGTAGATGTGCTGGTGCGAAACCGTGCCGTGCACGGTGGCGGTACCCGCCTCCGCGCCGAATGCCGCCTCCAGTGCTTCCACTTCCCGCGCCAGCTGGTCCAGGCGCTTCTCGATCGCCACCGGTTCGCCGGTACTGCCGGAAGTGAACACCACCAGCCGGGTGGCCGCTTCATCCAGCGGCTGCGGCGCCCGGGTCGTGCCCGGCGCGGCCGCCGTCAGGCCGCCCTGCGGAAAGTCCCCGGCGAACCCATCCACCTGGCCGGCGAGGCGCTCGCGCGTGGCCGGCAGATTGTCGGCGCACAGGAATACCCGCTTGCCGGCATGCCAGGCCCCGAACACGGCCGCGGCAAACGCCGGCGCGTCATCGAAATAGAGGGCCCAGTCGCGTCCGTCCGCCCCGGCGAACGCCGCCTGCCAAGCCAGCACCCGCGCGCGGAAATCCGCATGCCCGCACCCGGGCGCGACCTGGCGGCCCGCGTGGGCATGGACCGCGACGCGATCCAGCGGCAACCACTCATTCATGCCGGTGCGCCGCCCGCACGCGCTGGCGCACCAGCCATTCGCCCGCGAACAAGGCACCCATCAGCAGATAGGCGATACCGCCGTTGTAGAGGGCCCAGGTGCGGTCGGTGGTCCATAAAGCCGTTGCCAGCGCCAGCGCGCCATTGAAGATGAAGAACACGCACCACACCTGGGTCACCCGGCGGGTGTAGGCGACCGCGCGCGGCGGCAGATCCGGCTCGGTCAGCCGGGCGATCCGCTCCACCACCGGCGGCGGGAAGCGCAGGCTCACCGCGAACACCACCAGCATCACCGCGTTGACCAGCGCCGGATACAGCTTCAGCGGCAGGGCGTCGTTGAACACCGTGGTCAGGCCGGCCAGGATCGCCGCACCGCCCGCCGCCGCCAGCCAGACCGCCTGGCGGGTGGCCAGCGCGCGCAGCAACGCCAGCGCCATCAGCAGCAGGGCCAGCCAGCGCGGCTCGAACCGGCCCAGCGCCAGGTAGACCACCAGCGGATAGGCCAGCGACAGCGCGATGAACATTGCCGCGCGGACCCGGTTCGCCATGAGCGCGCCGCGCCTTGGTCAGGCGGCTTGATCGCGGATCAGGCCATACAGCACGTCGACCACGTCCTGCACCGTGCGAACGGCCTTGAACGCGTCCGGCTGAAGGTTGCGACCCAGCAACGGCTTGAGCTGGACGATCAGATCGACCGCGTCGATGCTGTCGATGTCCAGGTCGTCGTACAGGCGCGATTCCGGCGTGATTTTCGCCGTATCGATTTCGAAGGTGTCGTGCAGGATCGTGGCGATCCGATCGAATAGTTCGTTCTTGGTCATGTCTGTCCCCCCGCGCCGTGCGTCACGCCGCCCGCTGCGATGCCACGAACTCGGCCAGCGCGCGCACGCTGGCGAAATGCCGGCGGGTCTCCTGCGAGTCGGCCGACAGGCTGACGCCATAGCGCTTCTGCAGCGCCAGGCCCAGTTCGAGCGCATCGATCGAATCCAGCCCCAGTCCTTCGACGAACAGCGGCGCCGCCGTGTCGATATCATCGGGGCCGATGTCCTCGAGGGACAGGGCGGTGATGATCAATTCCTTGATCTCGTGCTCAAGTGCCTGCACGCGTTTCCTCTCTCCGGAAAAGTTCGTCAAACAAAAAGAAAGTTCGTCAAATAGTCGTTGAGCCGCCTGGCGGCTGCCGCGTCCCCTCCGGTTCCGGGTTCGGCGGCATCCAGGAACCGTGCGATTGGCAGGTCTTCCTGAACGTCCACCACCACATGGAATCGGCGCGTGGGCACACGATACCATTTCTCCCCTTTCCCCAGCGTCATCGGCGTACAGCTCAACCTTACCGGCGTTACGTCCAGACGGCCCCGCACGGCGATGTTGGCCGCCCCGCGCTGGAGCTTCGGCGGCTGCCCGCGGACGGTCCGCGTGCCCTCCGGAAAGATCACCAGGTTGCCGCCCGCCTTCACCGCCGCGATGCAGTCCTCCACCAGTCCGGCGCCATCGTCGTTGGATACGTAACCCGCGGCCCGGACCGGCCCGCGCATGAACGGATTCCGCGCCACCGCCGATTTCACCACGCAGTCCGCGTTCGGCAGCAGCGAGACCAGGAACACGACGTCGATCAGGGTGGGATGGTTGGCCAGGATCAGCAGCCCGTCACGCTGCAGGCGCTCCCGGTGGCGGATTTCATAGGTCAGCAGGCCCAACCGGCGCATCAGCTCCACGTGCGCGGCAAAACTGCGCTGCACGGTTCGCCGGACCAACCGGCGCCGGTGGCGCGGGTCGCGCACGCACCATTGCAGGGGTGGGAACACCAGCAGCCTCAGGGCCAGCCCGCCCAGGCCGAAGGCCAGGAAACTCAAGCCGGTCCCGAATATCCGCCAGAGGTGGTTCAGGCGTTCAGCCACCGTGGCGCCACTCCCACTGCCGGGCATCCTCGTGGTGGCGCAGGGGTCCGCCAGCGGCCAGCAGGAAACGCAGGACCTCCAGCCCGTGCGGCAGGCCCGTCACGGCCCCGGGTGCGGATTCCGAGGCCGCGCCGCAGGTCAGGGACACCCGGAAGCCCTCCCGGTCCACCGGCGCCACCCGCCAGCACCACGCATGGAAAGGGTCGGGCTCGTCCCCGAAATCCGCATAGACCTCGGGCAGCGCCGCGTCATAGACCACCACCAGCACTTCCGGTGCCCCATCCCCGAGCAATCCGGCCGCCTCCACCAGTGCCGCTTCCGGGGTGGCCTGTCCCGCCGCCAGCGCCAGGTAGTTGCCGCGCTCCCCCCGCACGATCGAATACAGCGCGGCGATCGCATTGTGCACGGACAGGCCGAAACTGGTGGGCGACAGCGCTTCGCGCCGGCTCAGCGCTTCCAGCAGTTGCACCGAGCACGCCACGTCGCCATGTCGCGAGGCGAACACGAACGGGATGCCTTCGGCCTCGGCGCGCTGGCACCAATAAGCGGCCTGGATGGCCATCCGGCCCAAACGGTCGATGCGCCGCCGCTGCATGGCGGGGACTTCACTCAATGCCGGCGTACCATCGCCCATGGGAACGAAGGGCTCGCGCGCCCACGCCTGCCAGGCCTCGGCCGTTTCCAGACCGGGCGCCCAGGCGGCCCACTCGGCGATGGTGAACTGAATATTCACGATGCTGCGTACCGCCCGTATTCTGCGAGCACCCTATTCCACCGGATGCGCCCCGAATCCGCCACCGTGAAATTTTTTTTTCACGGATGCTTGCAAGTCGCCGACGCTCTCCCTACAATTTCGCTTCTCCCGCCGCGTGGGGCCATAGCTCAGCTGGGAGAGCGCTTGCATGGCATGCAAGAGGTCGCCGGTTCGATCCCGGCTGGCTCCACCAACTTTCCAGGCATTAGGCCGTCTGGAAAGAAAAAATCAGGCGGCAAAGTTTCAAACGCGTCCCCATCGTCTAGAGGCCTAGGACATCACCCTTTCACGGTGGCGACCGGGGTTCGAATCCCCGTGGGGACGCCAATTTGATCAAGCACTTAGGGCTGCCGAGAGGCGGCCCTAAGTGTTTTTCCGGAGTCTTTCCGGAATTGTTATCGATTGAAGGAGGAAAGCCAGCCACCGCATACCGCTCATCAATAGGAATGAGCCTATGGTTTTGCTTTACGTGCTTTCTTCATATTGCGCACGAGATCATCTTCGCAGCTGGCTATGCGATCAAACAACTCGTCATCTAGGTGCCTAGGCGTGCGTGCGGCATCTTGGAAGTCAGCTGGCCCTGTAATCAAAGTATTCAGTTGGATAAAGAGCTTATTCGCTTCCACCATGTCCGAATTATCCACCACGTCCACATCTCCGAAACGCGCCCTGAAGCGCCGTAGACGAGCTATGATCTTCGCAGCTGACACAGGTGTACCGGCAACCATTGCGGGATTCACGTAGTGGTCTCGAGCAAGGTCCACACAGTCTCGGAGCAAATCTTGCTGACTTTTTCGCCACTCACGCAAGATGTCATCCTGCCGCTTAGTCTTTTCACGGCTTCGCGTAAGAAAGTGGGTACCAGCAAGCGTTGCAGCTTGAAGGGCAAGAGTAAGCCATAGCGGAGTTCCTCCGTCTGCCATACTTTTACCCCGTCAGTGAAGTGCGGCTTCGCGTGCAGCGTCCTCAATTCTTGCCCAAGCGGTCTCTACCGCGCCAGGATCGTCCGAGGCTTCAATATCCATGCGCTTCCTTAGATCATCCGCTGTGAAGTACTGCACAAGCCCACCGAAAGCTTCATCGAGGAAGCCTGATGAGTAGCCTGCGCTACCGGACAGATCAAACACTACAAACGAATGCTTCTCCAACAATACGCGCGCAACATCCTCACGAAACTCCTCACCGGAGTATTCGCCATTCGCTCGCTTTCGCCCTCCTGGAGTACGGGAGAATTGCTTAGCAACCATGTAGCGAATGCTAGGCAGCATTTTGGATGTCTCCATCGAACTCATTTGGGACGGTGACGTCGATACCACAGAGTTGCCAGACAACAAGCGTTCCATTTAGTTCCTCCGTGATCGTCCCAACCACCGATCCACCATCTCGCGTGAACTTAGTTAAGCCGCGATTTGCCACAACTCGTAATGAACCTTCCACGTCAATTTCATTGACGAACTCTCGAAGCCTCTGAAGCCCATGGCCGCGGCGCTTAGAATTGTGGCGAGACACTCCACGTTCAATAGCCCGTCTAATCCAATGACCGTCTGTCCATCTGGCCAGGGCAGCCCTTATTCTATCCGGTTGTCGGCCCTTAATGGTTGCTGGGATGCCGGCACCTTGGTCATAGAACGTGAAGCTGATTGTCCCAAGGTCACGGTCAGCGTAACCCAACAGCCACCATTCCTTTATGAAATGGGGAGCCTTTGAGTCCGCCGGATAAGCGTGCTCAAAAACATTGTCGATCGACTCCTGTAACGCCACGTATAGACGCTTCCGGTCAGCGGGGTCAAAGTCAAAAACCTGCTCGAAGCACTCCAAGAGGTCGTCAGCAATGCTGGGAATATTTGCGTTCTTACGACTGATTTGTACGTAGGTCCGAGGCGTAAAGGTCTTTGGGCGCGCCGGTTCCCTCACCTGGAGGGCCTTGAAGAATCCGACGTCGCAAAGGAGCGCGGCTACATCATGCGACTGAGGATATGTACCAGTTATGACGGTCCGGGGATCACTGAACGCCCGGCATCGCTGAATCTCAGCCACCAGTGCGACAGCCGCTTCCGGCGCCATGGACTTGACCTCAAAGAAATTCAGGACAATGCGCCTATGGGAACCCCTGAGCGCTTCGTGGCGTATCGTTGCCAGGATACGGGCCAACTCCGACCAATCGGCATCTGTAATGCAATCCAGACACGCTGGCATATCTAGCATGATCCGGCCACGGACCTTTGTCCGCTTGGCCGGCTTGTAGGCCGGATTCGGCACCGGATAGTGCTTGGCGAGCAATTCGTCGATGTCGACCCCATGATATCGACGGCCACGACGGGCCAATCGTCGCTGTTCACGACGTGCTACGACGCGCATTTGCTGCCAACGCCCACCAGGCGACTGCTTCCCGCTCATGGCCTTCCTTGCCCCCGATGGTCGATTGTAGACGACTCCATCGGTCAGCGCAGCCTGCGCCGCCGGTGCTCATATCAGTGGCGTCTAGTGCAAATATCCGAGTGTGATATACGGCTTACTAACCTTCAGGGAAGCTAGGAAAGGGTATGCCAAGTCCCGCTCCAAAAAGACCTTCCCTTTAATATTTAGCCAACTCGAAATTTAAAGGATGTCATATGGATAGCCGTGATGGACTACAGGTTCTACGTGACACCGTTGCAAAGGCGAAGGATGATGGCTCTCAATCGATGCAGCTCGATATCCTGCTGCAAGTTCTTGATGAACTACTAGCGCTCCCTGACCGCCATGATCCAGAAACGGAACTAGCAAGAAAAAACATCCTCGGCCAACTGGAAATTGAAATCTACAAAGCTGACCATGCAGCCGCACTATCTACTCAGGCGTTAAATCATGAATCAGCGCTAGAGGCATTTAGGTCAACCATTGCTGCGGGCACCATCGCCCGAAAGGACATTCTCTGGATAAATGGTGGCGCGTCCGTTGCCATCCTGGCGCTGTTTGGTCACTTCGTTTCGTCCTCAAATGTATCCGCAATCCCAGGATTTATCCCATCCATAACCGCATTCGTTACCGGAGTAGTCGCTGCAGTACTGACCAGTGGACTGACTTATCTGAGTCAATGGGGCTACCAGCAGGACGAGATCAGGTGGAAAAAGCGCACTGCAGTATCCGCCCACATCGGCGCACTTTCCGCTTGGATAGTCAGCTGCAGTGCATTTGCTGCAGGAGCCTTTCTCGCAGCGCGAGCATTCATGTCTTTAGCCTGACTCAAGCCAGCTTTTTAGTCCTCTTCAACGCGAAGTTCCGCGGTGGTGAACCTCCCCGACCCCATGTCATCCATCGAAATGACGAGTCGCTTGGACAGGCCATTTGACTGCGTGAATCTAATGGAGATCGAAACAGGCAAGTTAGCCGGGCGATCTTCCCTAAAGGGGACAAACCTAAAGACAGCTCCCGTCTTCCAATCAGTGATTTTTGGCAATATATCTCGCCTAAAGCTCGATTTGACGCCGGTGACGACTACGCCTGCCCCACTATTGACGATTTCGACCTGACCGATTCCCGGTGCCGTTGGAGCGAACTTCTGTTCGTTAACGACCTCAAATCTTGGGGAGACAGACGCAGCCTTTTCAGCAGCCTCCCGCTTACTCTTAGAATTCTGCATCTCTAGTTGCTCGGCTGCCAGCTGCGCCATACGCGTTTGCTGCTCCGCTGAACGACGCATTTCCTCTACTTGCAACTCCAGAGCATCCGTACTTTTCTTTAGCTCTTCAGCCTGAAGCCTCAGCGCTTCCGTGTTTTGTCGCAACTCAATCCCCTGCTGAAAATAGCCGAGAATGAGCCACAGGATTGCCAGGGGCCCGAACACGCCGGCGAGCAAATCGCCGATATTGTTCGGGGCCATGATGAGTATTTCGGTCAGCCGCCCATTGAAGATGAACCAAAGCAGCAGCCCGTACAGTGCCGTAAGCGCCAGTCCGATTCTAGAAAGAAACTTCCCCATAGCCTCTCCTTAAGCTAATCACTCAGCATCCCCAGGGCGTATTTTTCTCCTTACCGACCATTAGTTCAAGCAGGCAACGCTCAGCGTTTGACGAGCGAGTACTGCGACAACCCTCGATACGGCGTCGCCAGCCCTGCCCCGCCCGGCATGCTCTGGAAGTTGTCCAGGTTGTTGCCGAAGCTGTACACGCTGCCCTGCCCATAGCCGCCGGTCGGCCCTGGACTGGGCTGTCCGTTGGCGGTCGCGGCACCGAACACTGCCGCGCCAGCGTTGTGCCAACGCAAGCGCATAGCGGTCTTCGCGCCTTTACGGAGGACCTGCTTGTTGAAGGTTCGCATCAGGATATCGTTCTGGATTCCGAGGCGGTCCAGCTCTCCCGCATAGCGAACGTTGAGGGCGTCCAGCTCTGCGTTGGCGGTGGACTGGGCCATGACCGCGGCATTGGTCCCGCCCATCCCTGTCCCGGACTGGGCGATGGCAGCACGCTGAGCGCCGAGAGCCACCCGCGCCTGCCTGCGAATCTGCTCCTCGCGAGCACTGGTCTGGGTGGCTACGCGCTGCGCATTGAGGCGCTGGTTATCGATGTTGAACTGTTCGATGTCCGCCTGCGTGCGCAGTTCGTTAGCCTGCTGCCGGCCCTGAATGAGCTGCGTCACGCCATTGAAAATGCCCTGAACCATCTGTGCCCAAGCCATAGTGAACTCCTAGTCGACGAATTGAGAGGGCGGAGCAATGAAGGATTGCCCCGTACGTTGCTGCATTTCGTGCTCCATGCGCCCCAGGCTCCCCGGATTGAGCCATTCCTGGAGCTGATAGAAGACTAGGTAGTCCAAGGCCACCTTGGTATAGAAGAGGTTGAGCAGCGGCGTGTTGTCCTGAACAAATCTCAGCGAGGCCGCTCCAGCGTCCTTTCCTTGTGCGGCCCGGGCGATGATGCCGAAGGCGGCATTCACGTCCGACGCGGTGGGGCCCAGGAGAGAGATAGCGGCGTCCTTGAATCGGCGGTCCAACATCTGTGAGAACAGCACGTCGCTGTAGAGGCCCAGTCCTCCACCTTGCTGGAGCGCTGCCATGATCGTGCGGAAGTCCAACGGGTCGCGCTGCGTCTTTAGCCGGCTGGCGTCCTTGAGCGCCATGGCCGCGTAGCCGGTGATGGTGGTGAGCGCCAGCATCTGGGCGATGCCCGCGATTCCGCCCTGCGCCAACTCACGGCCGATGATTTTCTGAGTGTAGGCCAAGGGAAAAGACTTGAACTGCATGATGAAGCGAACCGCCTCACCCAGGCCGGTGCCCTTTCGGGTTCCCTGCTTCATCAGGCCCAGCGTTCCAGCGTCGGGCGTCAGCATCATGTAGTCGCGCTGGTCCGCGTAGTACGCGCGCAGTTGGCGCTGCAGGTCGCGGCGTAGCCCCTTTACCGCCGCCGCGCTGGTGCCGCGCTCCTGGGACGCCAGATACGCCTTGAGCGATTCATCGGAGAGTCCGTCGATGGCACGGGGGGACAGGAATTTTGTGCCTTCTACCTCGCCCAGTTCCGCCTGGCGCACCAGGTCCCAGCGGTCGGCGTCCAAACCATACAAGCCCAACGTGGTGCGTAGGCGTTCCGGCAAAGCGTCCCAGCCGTCCGCGACCCGACGAGCCAGATTCGCCGAGAGCATTTCGGCGATGGACTCCCGGAAAGCGTCCGTCCACCGGTTCTGAAGGTTCCAGGTGAAGAACTTGTGCTGCAGGGCGCCTATCTGGCCGCGGACATCGTCCTCCGGCGTGAAGCGCCCATGCGCCAGCTTCCCGGTCAGGGAGTTCAGCGCCAGCCCGAGGTCGGCCTGCAGTTCCAGCCGCTCGGCACTGGGAATCCCCTCGAACAATTGCCCGATGCCCCTTAGGACGAACTGGAAGGCATTCAGACCGTTGTACTTGGCGCCCAGGGCCATCACGCCCAGGTCCGACACCGAAGACAGCGTGGAGCTGCCCAGGCTGCTCATGGACTGGATGGCGCGAATCGTCCCGCTCACGGTGGCCAGCGTGTCATTGGCCGGTGCGTCCAGGCTGCCATCCAACTCGGCCAGGTACACACGCTTGTAGCGGTCCAGGTCTCGTTGAAACTGGCTGATGGTCGCCGGTGGCGCCTTGCTGCGCTTGAGCCGGGCTAGCATGTCCTTGCCCAGCCGATCGTAGTTGGCTTCGTAGTGCGGCCCCAGAGCCTGCAGGAGCGCCGTGGCTCGGGCTCGCTGCCGCAGGCCCCAGATAGCCGCCTCGCGAAGGTTTCCAGCCCCGAAGCGCTGGTTGTAGGCCGTCCAGCTGTCGGCGCTCTTGAAGTGGATGACGCGCTCCCAGGACACGTCCTGGCCGGCGTCCCGGTTGCCCCAGGGCTTGGGGCCCTGCTTGGGCGGCTGCCACAGTTTCATGTGGACGCCATCGGCGAAGTCCTGCCAGATGCCGGACAGCATGTTCTGCATCTCTGACATGTCCACTTCCATTTCGTCGGCCATCCGTTGCAGGTCGAAATGGGTGTGTGCCGCCGCCATCCAGCCCTCCCTGTCCCGCGCGATGCGGTGACTGTCGTGGAAGGTGGTGACGATGTAGCCCTTCGTCTTGCCAATCCACGCACCGGCGTCGTTGGCCAACACCCGGCTGTACTCCTGCCATTTGCGCACGGCTTTGGCGATGCCGACCGCCAAGTCGGAGAATGGGCTCACGTCTTCATCGTTGGACAAGGCCCAGAGCACCCGGGCAACGCCTTCGTCCTCCATGCCGCTGGAAAACGCCTTCATGGCCGCATCGTCGACTTTGGCCACATCGGCAATGAGGCCGCCCAACATCTGGTCGGTCATGGCATTCATGTTGGTGCCGATGCTCTGCCGGCTGCCCTTGCGCGCATCCTGCGTGCCCACAAGGAGTGCCTTCAAGCCTTGGCCGGGGTCGTCTTTCCAGACGCCGTGCAGGTACTCCACGGCATCCTCCCGGCGATTCTGGTCCACCAGCACATTGCGCTGCCTCAGCACCGCCTGTAGCTCCGCCTCCTCTGCGAACTCTTGCGCCGCTCGCGCAAGGGAGTCGTTGTATGCCAGTGCCGGATCTCGCTCACGGATGCGTGCCGCTCGACGGTCCATGCGCTTGATGAGGGTGCGCACCTCGCGTTCAGTAAAGGAGCGGCCAGCCGCCTGCTCGATGAGCAGATGGCATGTGGACTTGCTCACGGGTTGGTCTCCTCGGGCTTGGCCTTGGCCAGCCGCCAGGAACCCGGCCAAATCTTCACGTGCAGGATGTTCCGCGGACGCAGATGTGGCGGACACTCAGCGACACGGCGCTCGAAATCTGCGGCCTCTTCCGGGCTGCGGGAGAAGTTCACTACCGGACTGATGCCAAAGCTGCGGCGTTGAGCGTCGGCGGTCTTCGTTCGATGCTGTTCCTCCAAGCGCTCCACACGCCGGAACAGGGGTTCAAGGTTTTTCATTCTCGTCTCCTTCCAGCGCCGTCAAGCGCCGTTCCAGCTCGTTGAGTTTGTGCAGCTCCGCAATCGCCGCCAGGGCGCGCAGGATGTCGCCTCCGATATCCGCCGGCAGCGCTCCTGCTGCGATGGAATCAACGACCGCCTCGGCCTTCTGAGCCAACGTGGCCGCGTCGCCCAGATTGATGGGGATGGCGCGTGCCTCTGGCCGTAGGCGTGGCCAGCAGCGGTCCAGGATGGCGGTGGCGGCGGTGACGTCACCAGCCTTCGCCTTCTCCAGCAGCTTCTCCACAATGACCTTGCGCGACTCCTCCGGAATGAGCCCGTCCAGCGCGGCGCTGGTCTTGTTGCGCGTCCCCTTCTTCCGCCCGTCCGGATTGCCACTCTGGCCTGGTTGAAACCGGCTCACTTGCGCCTCCGATGCTCCAGGCGGTCCACGTGCTGCAGCAAGCGGTTCATCACCAGCGGCGAAATGAGCACGTGCCAATTGGCCTCCAGCAGCGGCTCGATGCCGCCCGGCGTCTTGCGCCCCAGGTCGTCGAACAGGTCCTCCAGCTTCCCGCGCAACTCGTCGTAACGATCGCCCCAGATGCCGCGCAGGGCCGCGTCAGACTGGCGCTCGTGCATCTCGAACGCCGCCTGGTCCATGTGTTCGCCCAGGCGCCCCGACTCGTCGGCGATGGCTTGCATCAAACCATCCCCCTCCACCTTGGGCAGGCCGGAGTGCCAGAGGACGGACCGAATGCCGGCGATGGCTTGCATCTCGGCGCCATCTGGCATGCCGTCCGCGTCCTTCACCTGCAGAGGCGGAAACAGGTAGTCATGCGGCGAGTGCGCCGGCGTGTCGATGGCGCCCACGGTCTCTTCGAACGTGGGCGGCCGGTTTGGACGCAGTTGCTCGCCCAGGTTCTCCGGCAGCGGAGGCGCCCAATCCGGCCAAGTCGGAGTGGCGTCGGTGCTCGCGGTGACGGTCTCCCCTGCCACCGACGGCGTTTCCAAGACCAGCGGTGACGCGGGTGCATCCACTGGCGGCGGCACGGTCTCGATACTCATACGGGCGGCCAGTTCCTTTCCAGGATGCGGTTCTTCACCGCGTCCAGGAGCTTGGCCACTTCGAGCTTGTTCGCGCCGGTGGCCGTGTAGGTGACCCGCACGTCCACGAAGGCGGCGGGCGTTGCGGTGGCGCTTTCGGTGACATCCAGCGGGAGGTCGGCGCCGAGATTGCCGGAGTAGTAGCGGTCTGCCATGTCGTTCTCCTTAAGCCGCCAGCTTGGCGGGATTGCGCAAGGCCAGGAGCTCGCGCGTCGATTCCTGCGCCTGCTGATGCAACGTCTTGCGGTCGGAAGTCGGGTCCATCGGGCGGTGTGCCACGTCCAATTCGACCAAGACGGCGGGCATGTTGTTGGTGAACGCCGGAAGCTGGGTCTGCCAGTGCTTTCCCTTCAGCGCGTCCGGGATGGCGTTCCATACCGCCACGCCCTTCTCGTCCGCCTCGGTGATGGCCGCGGCCAGCTTCTCAGCCAGCGACTGCACGCGGGCCAGTGCGTCGTCACGGGCCGCCAGCGCGGTCTCGCAGGCGTCCCACTGCTGGGTCAGGAAAGAGCGCTCCTCGGCTTGCCTGGCGGCGCGTAGGCGCCCCTCGACGGACTCCCGGACGGCATAGGCGCGTTCCTGGGCACGACGCTTAGCCTCCAGTTCCGCACCGAGTTGTTTCCGGGCTTCTCCATCGCCGGTCTGGGCCAGCCGGTCGCCGAAGCTGGCCAGCGCCTCGTTGACGTCGGCCGTGGCTTGGTCGTACTCGGCCTGTGCCGCCGCCAGAGCGCTCTCGGCCTCCTCGACGGTAGGCGGGGTCTTGCGGAAGAGTTTTGCAAAGCTATTCATCTGTACTTCTCCTGTTCTTGGTTGTTGTTTGCAGGCAGTTGCTCATGAGGTGTTCCATCACTTCCCATTCGTCCCACGTCATCCCACCAACCCATCGGGACGCCGGGATGGCTGCCGTCCCACGTCCCACCACCCCTTAAGGGGTGGGACGCTGGGACGCCCCGGTTTTTCTGGTCAGAATCCACGGCTTTCTTCCTCGTAGCGCTGGGATGCCTGAGAGGTCTCCCGGGCTCGCTTGGCGAGCCGACCGGCCGCTGAGCGTGAAATGCCGAGGTCCGCGGCGATTTGGTTGGTCGTCAATCCTTCGCCGACCAAGAGGCGCACCTGATCCAGGCGAATGTCACCGGCGGACCGGCAGGACCACGAAAGATGTCCGTGTCCGTTCGTTATTAGCTCTGCCTGTAGAGGGTCCAGGTCATTGCCGTGCAGGCCTCGAGCCTTGCTCCATTCCCAAGTGAAGCAGGCGCCGTTCTGAGCGTCTTCTGGTCGTGTCAATACGATGCTGGTGTCCAGCAGGTCTTCTCGTTTGCTAGTGCCTCGCTGCTGCCCGTTCTTTCCAGCATGGTGGACAAACATCACGGACCGCCCTTCTCGGCGCATGCGCAGCGCCCATGTAGCCACTACGGTCCAGGATTCGGCCTCGTTCTCAACGCCCGTGCGAACTAAAGCCGAGAGATTGTCCACGAAGATGAGATCAGCCTTGTCTGTCCAAGGCGTGATATCAGCTTGCCCTTTCAAATCACCTAGGTCGGGGAGCGCGCATTCCTGAATGTCAGGCGTGATAAGGCTGAAATTGTCATGATTGAACTGCGGAAACATGGGCAGAAGTGTTCGGATACGCCCTTGCAGTTGGGTGGCTGGCATTTCGCCATCGATGTAGAGCACCCTTGCCGGTTCTTTGGCACGCCAGCGAAGGAACTGACCTCCACTGGCCACGGCCAAGGCAATAGAGAGGGAGGCCCAAGTCTTACCGACGCCTCGGTATGCCGTGAGCATGTTGATAGAGCTACTCAACAACCAAGGGGCTAGCAACTCACGTCTGGGCGGGAAGTCGACGCCCATGAACACGTCCAAGGGCAAACAGAGAATTGGCGTGCTCGGCTCGATGGGCTCATCGAATCCCGGAACATGCAAGATGGCGTCACGCGCGGCCATAGATCTCCCGACACGCATCACTCAGACGCAGTTGAGCCACTCGCAGACGAGCCCTCTCTTTCTCGCCAAAGGCCACACCAGCGCCTAGCTGGCGCGCGGCCTGCAGCACGATGTAGGCCTCTTCCTCCAGGACCTTCAATGCCGCCTTTGTGGTCCTTGGCTTACCTACGTTTCCGGTTTGTCCATCAAGGACACGCATCCGCGCGCGCAACTCGGACTGGGAGTAGCGGGCCGGCCTCATGGCTGCTGCTCCGGAGCGACAGCAAGATCCATCGCCTCCAAGCGCGCAGCTGCCAAGTGAAGACGCGTAACCTCATCGCTAGTAAGCGGCCGCCCTTGCAAGACGGCACCATTCACAGCAATCAGGAAATCAGCAATCTTCGTGAGCTCGCCCAAGCTCTGATAAAGAACCTCCAGGAGATGGTTTACCTCTTGGAGCTGTCCTGACGAAATTGCGGAATCACTCATCTCCCACCCGCCTTGCCGAAGGCCTCGGCGAGCGCGGCAGCCATTGCCGTGGGGCCCTGAGAGGTGATGTGGCGTTGCTGCAGGTTGAACCAGCGGACAGCCCCTGGTCGACACCGGACAATCGCCTGCACCTCTTGTGATTCGCCAGGCGCCGCGCTAGCCTGTTGAGACGGACCTTGCTCGACAGCAGTCCTCAGAGAGCCGCGGTTGCCCCCGCGGCTTTCGCTTTTCTGGGCGAACCTCTCCGGACCGGTAAGGGCTTGGGCATCGTAGGCGGGCCTCATGCGGCCACCCGGGGCGCACCCTCATCCAGAATCTTCTGGATGTCCTGTCGCCGCCAGCGGCTGGCGGTGCCGAACTTGGTCGGGGCCGGGTACAGGCCGTCTTTGATGCCGGCGTAAAAGGCCGTCTTACCGATAGGTAGTACGGCCAGGACCTCTTTCGCGCGGAGCCATTCCTCGCGCAGCGGAAGGTTTGAGATTTGCATCGACGCACCCTCAATTGCTCGGGTGCGCCGGGATTGGCCTCACCCATCTAGCGAACCGGGCGGACGCTAGATGGGTCAATCTTCCGGGGGTGCGGTGGGGGAGCGCACGGGAGTAAAAATCCCTGCTATGTGAGCTTAGCCATGAAGTAGCCTTCCTTCCTGGCTTTGTCCCATATGCCTTTCACCATTCCTGCAGAGAACGGCCCCAGGCCGTGGCTGTTTATGTGAGTAGCCGCTGCATGAAAAATTGGTGCGATCTCGTCATCCGAACCGCGACTATCTGCGCTAACGCCAAGGCCATAGAAGTGGCGCACGAGCATGCAAACCCGAAAGCGGGTCGAATCCCCATGAATTTTAGGCCTGCCACGACGACGTGAACCTTCCTGGATATCGGAAAGAAGTCGCTCGGCCTCCTTCCACACTTCGTCGCCATAATCGCCCGCACCTTGCAACAAGACTCGCAATTCGTCCTTGAGACCGGAAATTGAGAGGTCCCCACTAACTACGAGGCTCACACTCCCCAGCAGATAGTGCAGCGCCACGTTGGCCTCATGCTGCTGGCGCGCGCGTGGCTCGTCTGGAGTCTCTTTCGAGGACTCCATATCCTGACGCGAAATCCCTAGGGAAAGGCGCTCGACTTTCAATCAATGCTCTCTGGCAGACCTTCGACGAACTCACGCCGCTGCTGGTCGGTCCACCCCAGAATCTGTGCCGCGCGGAGCTCACCTGAAAGCAACATCTGGGCGGATGTCAGCAACTTGCGCTGCTGAGACCGGGTTAGCCCTTGCGCGGCAGCTAGGAGTTCGTGCTCTTTGCTCCCGGGAAAAACGAGCTCACCATTGGGGGGAAGAACATAGACGCAATTTTCCATAATTCCGTTCCTCGTGCGGTTGCTGCGATTGTTCGACCAAACGGCTGCTTCTGCGCCATTGGCCGCGTGAAGGTTTCCCAGGATGTCGCCTTGGGTATAGCCGGACTGCTGTACGATTTCGCTTGCCATGATCGTCACCTCAATTGACGGTTGTGGAAGGCGCGCCGAGTGCCTCAATCACTCGGCGTGCCACTTCTTTCCCGAGATTCGGGAAACGTTGTCGCCGGTGAAGACCCCCAAGCGCGGCATCTTGGCTACAGCCTGGGCTACCTCATTCGGCAAATACTGTGCGTAGTGCTTACGCGTAATGCGGCTATCGCTGTGCCCGAGCGCCCGGGCCACCATCTCAATGTCCTTGGTCGCCACCAGCAGCAGCTTCCCGTAGGTCGCGCGCGTGGTCTTGAAGCTCACGCCTTCCAGCTTGGCGGCCTCAACCGCGGCGGCCATGGGCTTGGTGACGTCATCCCGACTCCATCCCCGGCCGTCCGCCCGGGTGAAGATGGCGTCTGTCGGCGCCTTCCCGGCCGTCACCCGGTCAAAGAACGCCGCGCCCTCAGGCGTCAGGGGCTGAAGAAGCGTCTTGCCCGTCTTGGACTGGTACAGGCGTACCGTGCCGTGGTCCGGGCTGTAGTCGCGCACCTGGAGCGCGACCAACTCTCCCCGGCGCCCGCCAGTCATCAGTGCGCCGGTCAGCAGGTCGCGCAGGTCGACGGGCGCGGCGTTCAACAGGCGGGTGATTTCGTCGCGTTCCAGCATCCGTGGGGGCGGGTCTTCGCCCAACTCGAAAGGTGCCACCTTGGCCCACCAAGTCGGCAAATCAGACGGTAGCCGGTCATTGGTCCAGGCGTAATTGAGCGCTGCCTTCACGATGGTCAGGATGCGATTGGCCGTGGCCTTGCGCCGGCGGACCTGCTCCGGGTCGGCCGGGTCAAAGGGCTGGACCTTGCCGCGGATGGTCGGCGCCTTCATTGCCAGCCCCTTGTGCCACTTCCGCAGCGCCGGCGCATCCAGGCTCATGATCAGCTTCGCCCCAATCTCGCTCCCATGCCGCGCCCAGGACTGACGCGAGACCGTCTCCGAACCCTTGCCGGCCAGGTGCTCGTCAAAGTACGCCGTGACCACCGCGTCCAGCGTGAGCCCGTCGCGGTAGTGCCGCGGCCTGGGCGCTCGCTCCTGGACCTGCAGGGTGGTGGCCAGGGGCACCGCCTGCGCGTAACTGAGGACCACCTGGCCGTCTGCGGCGGCATGGTCGTCCGGGGTACCGATGCGCTGATGCCTGTACCCATCACCCTCGCGCTGGCGGACTATCCAGGCCGCCTCCCGCTTGCCCCGGTAGTAGCCCAGAAAGGTCCCCGGCACGATTTGGCGCCAATAAGGCTCCTTCCGCGGCTGCAGGCGCAGTCGCGCCTCGCGGGTCTCCAAACGATGGTCTCGGGGATTCCTTGCCACGGTAGCGACGCCCTCAATTCCGGAGTTTTCCGGAATATACCGGGGCGAACTCCTCAGGACGCCACCGTACACCTGCGGACGCAAAAGTCAACAACAGCAAGGCATACGGCCGGATAGTCGCGAACTGGAGCGGATACCCGAGGAGTCAAATTACCACCCTTTCACGGTGGCGACCGGGGTTCGAATCCCCGTGGGGACGCCAATTTGATTGAAGCAAACAGGGCTCGGGAAACCGGGCCCTGTTTGTTTTTGCCTCCAGCAGCCGTAGGGATTTTCCCACGGCTCTTCACGGTATTTTCCTACTGAAAAGAATCGCAGCCGCATGCTGTGCTGAGGCGGCTCCGGATCAGGCTGCCTGGAGCAAGGTTCGACTATCCCCAGCCTGACTCACCCGTTGTCCGGAGTTTTCACCGAAACGCTCAGGAGTCCAACGCTCATGTGGAAACCATTGCTCGCCGTCCTGCTGCTGGCTGCCAGTCCTCTGGCGCAGGCAGACATGTTGATCAACACCACCACGACGATTCTCGGCCCGGGGCCGATGCCTTGTTCGCGCGTCGTCGTTACCACCTACACCTATCAGACGGATAACGGACAGACTTATACCCAAAGCGTCCGCAGCTACACGCGCGACATCTGGTCGCCCCAATGCGTCCCGCAGCCATTGCCCTGAGCAACCTGCCCGATCATCCCGGTGAACGCCGGGATGATCGGCCTCATCGTCACGCTGCGTCGAGCGCCGCCGTCTCCACGGCCTTCAGTGTCGCCACGCCGTGTCCCTGCTCGGCCAGGTATTCCAGCCATTTGCCGAGGAAGGTATTCATCCGCATGCGATGGCTGATCACTTCCGCCGGCGGCGGATACAAGCCAATCACGTCCTGCCAGCGACGGCCCACGTAGCAGTGCGTGGCCTCGGCCTGGTGCGCGTCGCGATACAGGCGCACGAAGGCGGATGGATCCGGTTCGCCGGTCAGCGGATCGCGCAGGTCGTAGGTGAGCCGCAGTTCGACCGTGTAGCGGTGGGTCTCGATCACTTCCAGGCGTACGTCCAGGCCGTCGCCGACCGAGGAAATGTAGGTGCCGGCACCCAGGTGATCCGGTGCGAACAGGCGCATCAACCGCGCATGGTTTTCCGCATACAGCGCCATCAGCCAGCCGAAGCGGCTGAGCTTGGGAATGCGGGCCTGGCGGTCGGTGGCGGGAGGTTGCATGGGTCCGATGCTACACGCTGGCCGGCGCCGGCGGCAGCATTGACGGCACCGTCCGGGAAGCCTAAGTTAAGGTTTCCCGTCACGGGATTTCCTGGCCGCTTCCGGCCCCCTCCCTGCCTCAGAACATCTCGCGCTGCAGTCCCAGCGTGGACAGCACCTTGCTGGAGATTTCCTCGATCGACTTGTTGGTCGTGCTGAGGGTGGGAATGCGCTCGACCTGGAACATCGCCTCCGCCGCGGCGACTTCGCGCTTGCAGGTTTCCATCTGCGCGTAGCGGGAATTGGGGCGTCGTTCCTGCCGGATCTGGTGCAGGCGATCCGGATCGATGGTCAGGCCGAACAGTTTGCGGCGGTACTGACGCAGCCGTGGCGGCAACCGATCCGTTTCCAGGTCCTGGTCGGTCAGCGGATAGTTGGCCGCGCGCACGCCGTAATGCAGCGCCAGGTAGACGCAGGTCGGCGTCTTGCCCGCGCGCGAGACCGCGACCAGGATGACGTCCGCCTCCTCGTATTCCAGCGCGATGCCGTCGTCGTGGGTGAGCGCGAAGTTCATCGCGTTGATGCGGCGGTGATAGGTCTCGAAATCCACCAGGCCGTGCGCTTGGCCGACCCGCGACTGCCTGGGGGTGCCCAATTCGCGTTCCAGCGGCTCGATGAACGGCGCGAACACGTCCAGCATCAGCGCCCCGCTCTCGGCCAGCAGCACGCTCAGCGCCGGGTCCACGCAGGAATTGACCACGATCGGCCGGCTGCCCAGGGCCACCCCGGCGCGGCGGATGCGGTCGGCCGCGTCCCGCGCCTTTTCCTCGTCATCCACGAAGGAAATGCGGTCGGTCTGGAAGCGGAACCCGCTGAACTGGGTCAGCAGGCTGTGGCCGATGGTTTCGGCGGTGATGCCGGTACCGTCGGAAACATAGAAAACCGGCCTGGTCACCAGGCCGCCCTGGTCCGGATTCACCACGAAACCCCCTTCAGATCAAGCTTGTCTGCAATTGGTATTGCATAGCATCATATCGCCTCTTTCCCCACGGACACGGCCCGGCCGGTGGTCTCGGCGCGGCGCACGGTCAGCTTTGGAGCTTAACGCTTGAACGAGAACATCCTCTGGCTGCATGCGTTGCGCCTGTCCGATCTTGCCCGCGTCGGCGGCAAGAACTCCTCGCTTGGTGAAATGATCGGCCACCTGGCCGGCCTGGGCGTCTCCGTCCCCGGCGGTTACGCGACCACCGCCGAGGCGTTCAAGGCGTTCATCGCCCACAACGACCTGTCCAAGCGGATCTTCGACAAGCTCGCCACCCTGGACGTCGAGGACGTGCCGGCGCTGACCGCCGCCGGTCGCGAAATCCGCGGCTGGGTCATCGACGCCCCGCTCCAGCCGGACCTGGACCAGGACATCCGTACCGCCTACGCGCAGCTGTGCGCGGAAAACGGCGGCGGAGAAGTCGCGGTGGCGGTGCGTTCCTCGGCCACCGCCGAGGATCTGCCCGATGCTAGCTTCGCCGGCCAGCAGGAAACCTTCCTCAACGTCACCGGTGCCGATGACGTGGTCCACAAGGTGAAGGAAGTCTTCGCCTCGCTGTACAACGACCGCGCCATCGCCTACCGCGTGCACCACGGCTTCAAGCACGAGGACGTGTTCCTGTCGGCGGGCGTGCAGCTGATGGTGCGCTCGGACGTGGGTTCTTCCGGCGTGCTGTTCACCCTGGACACCGAATCCGGTTTCCGCGACGTGGTGTTCGTCACCGCCAGCTATGGCCTGGGCGAGAACGTCGTGCAGGGCGCGGTGAATCCCGACGAGTTCTACGTCTACAAGCCCACGCTCGCGCAGGGCAAGCCGGCGATCCTGCGCCGCGCCCTGGGCAGCAAGCAGATTCGGATGGTGTATTCGGACAAGCCGGGCGAGCGCGTGCGCAACGAGGACACGCCCACGGAACTGCGCGGCAGGTTCTCTATCAGCGATGCCGACGTGCAGGAGCTGTCCAAGCAGGCCCTGGTCATCGAGCAGCATTACGGCCGCCCGATGGACATCGAGTGGGCAAAGGACGGCGTCAGCGGCAAGTTGTTCATCGTCCAGGCGCGTCCGGAAACCGTGAAGTCGCGCGCCAAGGCGACCCAGATCGAGCGCTATGCGCTGGAGAAGCGCGGCGCAGTGATCGCCGAAGGCCGCGCCATCGGCCAGAAGATCGGCAGCGGCGTGGCCCGCGTGGTGCGTTCGCTGGACGACATGAACCGCGTGCAGCCCGGTGACGTGCTGGTCGCCGACATGACCGACCCGGATTGGGAACCGGTGATGAAGCGTGCCTCGGCCATCGTCACCAACCGCGGCGGCCGCACCTGCCACGCGGCGATCATCGCCCGCGAACTCGGCGTGCCGGCGGTGGTCGGCACCGGCAACGCGCTGGACAGCATCGCCGACGGCGTCGAAGTGACGGTCAGTTGCGCCGAAGGCGACACCGGTTTCATCTATGACGGCGCCCTGTCCTTCGAGCGCACCACGACCGACTTGGACAACATGCCGCCGGCGCCGCTGAAGATCATGATGAACGTGGCCAACCCGGAGCGCGCGTTCGACTTCGGCCAGTTGCCCAACGCCGGCATCGGCCTGGCCCGCCTGGAAATGATCATCGCCAGCCACATCGGCGTGCATCCGCTGGCCCTGCTGGAATACGACCGCCAGGACCTGGATACCCGCCGCAAGATCGACGCCAAGATGGCCGGCTACGCCGATCCCGTCAGCTTCTACGTCGACCGCCTGGCCGAGGGTATCGCCACCATCACCGCCTCGGTCGCGCCCAACCCGGTCATCGTGCGCCTGTCGGACTTCAAGTCCAACGAGTACGCCAACCTGATCGGCGGCACCCGCTACGAACCGCACGAAGAGAACCCGATGATCGGCTTCCGCGGCGCCAGCCGCTATGTCGATCCCTCGTTCGAACCCGCCTTCGCGCTGGAATGCCGCGCGGTGCGCAAGGTCCGCGACGACATGGGCCTGGACAACCTGTGGGTGATGATTCCGTTCGTGCGCACCCTGGAAGAAGGCCGCAAGGTGGTCGAGGTGCTGGCCCGCCATGGCCTGAAGCAGGGCGAGAACGGACTCAAGATCATCATGATGTGCGAGGTTCCCTCGAATGCCCTGCTGGCCGACGAGTTCCTGGACATCTTCGACGGCTTCTCGATTGGCTCCAACGACCTGACCCAGCTGACCCTGGGCCTGGATCGCGACTCCAGCATCGTCGCCAACCTGTTCGACGAGCGGAATCCGGCGGTCAAGAAACTGCTGTCGATGGCCATCCAGACCGCGCGCGCCAAGGGCAAGTACGTCGGCATCTGCGGCCAGGGTCCCTCCGACCACCCGGATCTGGCCGAATGGCTGATGCAGGAAGGCATCGAGTCGGTGTCGCTGAATCCGGACACCGTGGTCGATACCTGGCTGCGTCTGGCAAAGCGAAAAGCGTCATAATCCGGGCCGCATGGCCCTGATCACCCTTCCGACCAAGACACCCGCCGCGGCGTCCACGCCCTCCGCCCCCCGCGCGTTCGACTGGAGTTCGATCGACTGGGGGGCGGTGCTCGCCAACTGGGCCATCGCCGCCGCCATCGTGCTGGTGGGCTACTGGCTGTCCAAATGGATCAGCCGGATCGTGTACCGCGCCCTGACCCGGGGTGGCGTCGAAGCCACCCTCGCCGGCTTCCTGCGCAATGTCTGCTACGCAGTGATGATGGTGGTGGTGCTGATCGCCGCGCTGCAGAAGATCGGCGTGCCGACCACCTCGGTGCTGGCGGTGGTCGGCGCCGCCGGCCTGGCCGTGGGCCTGGCGCTCAAGGATTCGCTGTCCAACATCGCCTCGGGGGTGATGCTGATCGTGTTGCGCCCGTTCCGCGATGGCGACCACGTGCAGGCCGCCGGCCTGGAGGGCGTGATCGAGGAAGTGCGCATCTTCCAGACCCGCTTGCGCACCTTCGACAACCGCCTGATCGTGCTGCCCAACAGCATGATCACCACCGCGCCGATCATCAATTTCACCGCCAAGCCGCGTCGCCGCATCGATATCCTGGTCGGTGTGGGCTACGACGATGACCTGAAGCAGGCCAAGGACATCCTGCTGGCGTTGGCCCACGCCAATCCGCTGGTGCTGGCCGATCCCGCGCCGGCGGTCATGGTCAGCAAGCTGAGCGAAAGCAGCGTGGATCTGACCCTGCAGGCATGGGTGAAGACCAAGGATTTCGGCGACGCCCGCAGCCAGCTGACCGAAGCCGTGCGCACCGACATCATCGGCCACGGCCTCAACATCCCGTATCCGCAGCGCGACCTGCACGTCTACCACCACAACGCCGACGGCACCCCGCTGACCCAGCTCATCACCCGCGCCGTCGCCGACGATGGTGACGTGGCGCCGCCGCCGGCGACGCCCGCGCCCTGATCCTGCCCACGATCCTGTAGGAGCGACGTCAGTCGCCATTGCCTACCTGGCGAGGATCGGTCGGTCGCTGAAAATCTGTCGGATCGCGACTGACGTCGCTCCCGCATGGAAAAAGACGGGTGGTCGCCGCCTCAGCCCGCCAGTTCAGCCAGATGCCTGCGGTAGTGGCGCAGTTCCTCGATCGAGTCGCGCACGTCGCTGAGCGCGGTGTGCGCGGCCTGCTTGCGCACGCCTTCCAGTACCGGCGGGGCCCAGCGCCGGGCCAGTTCCTTCAGGGTGCTGACGTCGAGATTCCGGTAGTGGAAATACTTCTCCAGCCGGGGCATCAGGCGGTGCAGGAAGCGCCGGTCCTGGCAGATGGAATTGCCGCACATCGGCGAGGCGTTGGCCGGCACCCACTCGATCAGGAAGGCCACGGTCATGGCCTCGGCCTGCCCCAGCGTCACCTGGCTGTCCAGGACGCGCTGCCACAGCCCGGACTTGCGGTGCTGGTTGCGATTCCAGTCGTCCATGCCTTCCAGCGCCTCCAGTGGATGGGCGATGGCCAGTTCCGGCCCCTCGGCCAGCACGTTCAACTGCGAATCGGTGACCACCGTGGCGATCTCCAGGATGGAGTCCTGGCCCGTATCCAACCCGGTCATTTCCAGGTCGATCCAGATGAGTCGGTCGTTGTTCGCGTTGCTGGCTGCCATGCACCTGTCCGTCGGAAGGATGAAACCGGAAATCTCCGGCGCGTTGCGGGATATCCGCGTGATGTCATCATAACGCAGACGCCCACCACGACCGGCCCATGAACAATTTCGCGCACTACGCCGTCCTGACCGCGATGCTGGCCCCCGCGTTCTTCCTGACCGCGACGGCCTCCCTGCTGCTGTCGGCCAACAACCGCCTGGCCCGCATCATCGACCGTGCCCGGACCCTGCTGCGCGAGCTGGTCGACATCGAGGACGCGCACGAGCGCCAGCTCTACGAAATGCGCATCCGCCTGCAGCGCCGCCGCAGCCTGATCATCCTGCGCGCCGGCCAGCTGCTGTACGCGGCCATCAGCTGTTTCGTCGGCACCAGCCTGGCGGTGGCGGTGGACACCTTCGTCGACCACCGGCTCGGCAGCCTGCCCACCTGGCTGGCCGCGGTGGGGGTCCTGGCGATGCTCGCCGCCAGCCTGTTGCTGGCGCGTGAATCCACCCTGGCGGTGACCGCCATCAACGAGGAAATGGACCACCGCCACGCCCGGCGCCGCCCGGCCGGTTCGTAACGGCCCGCCGCAGTCGGGACCATCGACAGGATGCGGGGCGGAAGGTGCTCTGCTTGCGGATACACCGCCATCTCCCGCAAGCCGGCGGTCGTGGAGCGGACTCCGCTCTACAGCAGCGGGCGCCCGCGCTTGGCGCGGAAGTAATTGGTCAGGCGGCGGCCCGCCTCGTCCCCCAGCACGCCGCCCTGCACTTCGACCCGATGGTTGTGACGCGGATCGGCGAGCAAATCGAACACGCTGCCGCAGGCGCCGGTCTTCGGATCGGAAGCGCCATAGACCACCCGCGCGACCCGCGCGTGCACCAGCGCCATCGCGCACATCGCGCATGGCTCGAGGGTGACGTACAGCGTGGTTCCGATCAGCCGATGATTGCCCCGTGCCTTCCCGGCATGCCGCATCGCGACGATTTCCGCGTGCGCGCTGGGATCATGTTCGGCCAGGTTGCGGTTCCAGCCTTCGCCCAGCAACTCGCCGTCGGCGCCAACCAGCACCGCGCCCACCGGGATTTCGTCCTCCTCGCGCTCCGCCCGCTCGGCCAGTGCGAGCGCGTGCTGCATCCAGCGGATGTCGTCTTCGGGCGTTGTCATGGCGGGCGGGAACAGCGACTGAAAGGAGCGTCATCGTGGGCGATGGCACGCACCAGCGTCAACGCGGGCGGACGATCACCTATCCCCGTGTATAGCACGGGAACACCAACAGTCATGGCACGGATGCCAAGGCAGGCTGTTTTCGCGATCCCGCGCTACCGATAATTTCTCCGCCACTTGCGGCATCCCATCGTCATCGGCATCCACGGCCGATCATCGCAGCTTCCAGAACCCAGGACACGGACATGGACCCTGAGCCACGCCCTCGTCAATCGCCTTGCCTCCCCATCTCCGCATCCATCCATCGCGCCCCATCCTCCGCCTGAACCCTGACAGGCCACGGCGGGCGCGTTCCCCGGGGTCATGTCATGGACTATGCACGTTTCCACGCCGCACTGCGCGCGGCGATTTTCTTCCAGCGCACCTGCCGCCTGCGGCGCCTGCTCATCGCGCATGGCGTTGATGCCTTTGCCGGCTCCTTGGGCGAATGCCCGCCGCAACTCATCGCCGAAACCCTGGCACGGCTGCCCGTCGGATCCAGCCATCAGGTCAATCTCGCCCTGCCGCTCGCCGCGCGCAGGCGGCTGCGCCGACGCCCCGCTTCTCCATCGTCGTCGACCCCGGCCTCGACCGCGCAGGACGGCACAACGGTCCTAGGCACGGGAGAGGCGACATGAAGACCCTTGTCCCCGACGCCTTCGGCCTGCCCCCCTCATCTGCGGGGGGATACCGGCAGATACGGGTCAGCCTCAGCATCCAGCCCCATCTGCAGCCGATCATGGACCGCTGGTTGGGCTCGACGAGCCATCGACGCTGCCTGCGCCTGCATGCCTGCCGTCGGCGCCGCACGCAGGTGCCCTGGGTGCTCTACCTCGATGTCCCCGCCCATCGTCATGGCGAACTGCTCCATTGGCTGCGTCGTCTGCGACGTCGCCCCGGCGTTTGCCGGCTGTGCTGGGAATCGGTTCCCGTGTAGGCGATCAGCCGCCTTTCCCCCTCTTTCCTCCGAGAATCCCCATGTCCCATTGGACCTGCCCCGCCCTCGTGCTGCTCGCCTGCGTATTGCAGACCGCATGCGACGGTCGCGCCGCGAACTCGACCGACACGCCCGCCACGCCGATCCGCCACGACGTCGGCGTCATCGAGGTACCCGCCTCCTCGCCCTTGCGGGGCCGCCTGGACGTCATGGCCTTCCAGCCGTCGGAAATCTCCCGGCCACTGAATGCGCCCGGGGCCATCGAGGCGGCACCGGAGATGCGCGTCAGCATCACGCCTCCGGTCGCAGGCCGCGTGCTGCGAATCCATCGCGTGCTGGGCGACGAGGTGCGGGCGGGAGACGCGCTCTTCACCCTGGATTCGGCCGAAGCCGCCAGCGCACGCGCCGAACATGCCAGGACGGCCGCCGCCGCCGCCCAGGCGCGACGGGATTTCGAGCGCGAACGGCGGCTGTTCGATGCCGACGTCACGGCCCGCAAGGACTTCGAGGCCGCGCGGCTCGGCCTGGCCAGCGCCGAAGCCGACGCGCGGGTGGCCGCCGCGCATCTTGCCCAACTGGGTGCGGACCGCGGCAGCGGCCGGACTTACGTCCTGCATTCGCCGATCAGCGGACGTGTCGTGGAGATGCAAGGCGCGCAGGGAGGCTATTGGAACGACATCAATGCCGCACTGATGACGATCGCGGATTTGTCCACGGTCTGGATGACGGCCAGCGTCCCCGAGCGCGAGGTTGGCCGGCTGTTCGTCGGCCAGCCGGCGAACATCGTCCTGGATGCGCTGCCGGGCCAGGTGCTCGCCGGCCAGGTGCGCTACATCGACGAATTGCTCGACCCGGAAACCCGCAGCGTGCGGGTGCGCGTGGCCCTGGCCAATCCCGATGGCCGCCTCCGTCCGGGCATGTTCGGCCGGATGGTGTTGCAGGGACGCGCCGAATCCTCGCTCATGGTTCCGGCAACTTCCGTCATCCAGGAAGGCATGAGTTCCCGGGTGTTCGTGGAGCGGGCCCCGTTCCGGTTCGAACCGCGCACGGTGACGGTCGGTTTCCAGCAGGGCGAACGCGTCGAGATCGTTTCCGGGCTCAAGCCGGGCGAGCGGATCGTCACCCGCAACGGGGTGCTGCTCAATGATTGACCGCATCGTCAGCATCTGTTTCCGCCGCCGCGGCGTCGTCTGGCTGGTGTTCGCCTTCGCGGCGCTGTACGGGCTTTTCTGCTGGAAGCAGTTGCCGGTGGAAGCCTATCCGGATATCGCCGACACCACGTCCCAGATCGTCACCCAGGTGCCGGGCCTGGCCGCCGAGGAAATCGAACAGCAGATCACCATCCCGCTGGAGCGCGCCCTGTTGGGCACGCCCGGGATGCACGTGCTGCGCACCCGCAGCCTGTTCGGCCTGTCGCTGATTACGGTGGTGTTCCAGGATGGCGTCGATGGCTACTGGTCGCGCCAACGCCTGCAGGAACGGCTCGACGAGGTGGACTTGCCCTATGGCGCCGCCACGGGCCTGGATCCGTATACCTCCCCGACTGGCGAGATCTACCGCTACACCCTGGAGAGTTCCACCCGCGACCTGCGCGAGTTGTCCGAACTGCAGTTCTGGACGGTCATCCCCCGCCTGCGCAAGGCCCAGGGCGTCGCCGACGTCACCAATTTCGGAGGCCTGACCACGCAGTTCATGCTGGAGCTGGAACCCGATCGGCTGACCCAGTATGGATTGACCCTGGCCGAGGTGATCGACGCGCTCAACGCCAACAACGAGAGTGGCGGCGGCAGCGTGATCGACCGCGGCGAGATCTCCTACGTGGTCCGCGGCGTCGGCCTGCTGCGTTCGCTCGACGACATGGGCAACGTGGTGGTCAAGAGCGTGGGTGGCGTGCCCATCCTTGTCAGGAACCTGGGCAAACTCACCCATGGCAATGTCGAACGCCGCGGCATCCTCGGCAAGGACGCCAACCCGGATACGGTCTCCGGCATCGTCCTGCTGCTGAAGGAAACCAATCCTTCGATTGCGCTGGCTCACATCCATGCGGCCGTGGAGGATCTCAACCAGAACCTGTTGCCTGCCGACGTGAAGCTGGTTCCCTACCTGGATCGCAGCCACCTGATCGCGCAGACCACGCACACGGTGGGAAAAACGCTGGCCGAAGGCCTGCTGGTGGTTTCGCTGGTGCTGCTGCTGTTCCTGGGCAGTCCGCGCGCGGCCCTGATCGTCGCGCTGACCATCCCGCTCGCGCTCCTGCTCGCGTTCGTGTTCATGCACCACTTCCGGATCCCGGCCAACCTGCTCTCGCTGGGCGCCATCGATTTCGGCATCCTGGTCGATGGCGCCGTGGTGGTCGTGGAGAACATCCTGCGCAGGCGCGAGGCCAGGGAGCGGCGCCCGCTGTCGCCACGGGACGCGATCGCCGCCACCTTGCAGGTCGCACGCCCGATCTTCTTCGGCATGAGCGTCATCGCCGCGGCCTATCTGCCGCTGTTCGCCTTCGAGCGCATCGAGTACAAACTGTTTTCCCCCATGGCCTACGCCATCGGCGCCGCGCTGGTGGCGGCGCTGGCGGTGGCGCTGACCCTGACCCCGGCGCTGGCCTGGCTGGCCTTCCGGCGTCCGCGCAAGGTCTTCCACAATCCCGTCCTGGCCTGGCTGGGCCGGCACTACGACGCCTTCCTGCTGCGCAACCTGGGCCGTACCCGCTGGCTGGCGGGCAGCGTGCTGGTTTCCTTGCTGGCGCTGGGTGCGCTGGCCGGCGGCATCGGCCGGGATTTCCTGCCCTACCTGGACGAGGGATCCATCTGGCTGCAGGTGCAGATGCCGCCGGGCATCACCCTGGACAAGGCTGGCGCGATGGCCGACGAGCTGCGCCGGGCGACCCTGGAGTTTCCCGAAGTCGCCCATGTGGTGACCCAGACCGGACGCAACGACGACGGCACCGACTACTGGACGCCTTCGCACATCGAAGCCAGCGTCGGCCTGCACCCCTATTCCCGTTGGAAGTCGGGCATCGACAAGCAGGAACTGATTCACCGGCTGGGCGCGCGCTATGCGCGCATGCCGGGCTACGACGTGGGTTTCATGCAACCGATGATCGACGGCGTGCAGGACAAGCTGTCGGGGGCGCACAGCGATCTGGTGGTCAAGATCTTCGGCCAGGACCTGGACGAAACCCGGCGCGTCGCCAGCGACGTGGCCACGCTCCTGCGCGGATTGCCCGGCGCGGCCGACGTCGCGGTCGACGTGGAGCCGCCGCTGCCCAACCTGCGCATCGAGCTGGATCGCGCCGCCGCCGCGCGCCACGGCATCAATGCGGCCGACGTGGCCCAACTCATCGCCACCGGCATCGGCGGTGGCGCCATCGGCCAACTCTATGTCGGCGAGCGCAGCTACGACATGACCGTGCGTTTCGCACCGGAAGCCCGCGCCAATCCGCAGGCCATCGCCGACCTGCGCCTGAGCGCGGCCAACGGGGCGCGGATTCCGCTGGCCGATGTCGCCAGGATTTCCACCACGTCCGGAGAGAGCGTGATCGTGCGCGAAATGGGCGAACGCCACATCATCGTGCGGCTCAATACACGCGGCCGCGACCTCGCCGGTTTCCTCGCCGAAGCGCGACCGGCCATCGAGCGGGACGTGAAGTTCGATCCACGCCGCGTCCGCATCGAATGGGGCGGCCAGTTCGAGAACCTGCAACGCGCCGAGACCCGGTTGATGGTGATCCTGCCGCTCACGCTGGGGCTGATGCTGCTGCTCCTGTTCGCCGAGTTCGGCAACCTGCGCCAGCCACTGCTGGTCCTGTGCGTGGTGCCGCTGGCGATGATCGGTGGCTTCGCGGGCCTGCACCTGCGCGGGATGACCCTCAATGTCTCCAGCGCGGTCGGTTTCATCGCCCTGTTCGGCGTCGCCGTGCTCGGCGGCGTGCTGATGGTGGCGCAGATCAACCGGCTGCGCCGGGAAGAAGGCCTGCCGCTGGACCAGGCCGTTCGCGAAGGCGCGTCGAGCCGGATGCGGCCGGTCCTGATGACGGCCAGCGTCGCCGCGTTCGGCCTGGCGCCGGCCATGCTCGCCACCGGCCTTGGCAGCGACGTGCAGCGTCCGTTGGCAACCGTGGTGGTATGCGGCCTGCTCACCGCCACCGCGCTCACCCTGCTGTTGCTGCCCGCGCTCTACCACTGGATCGAATCGCGCGCGGAGGCACGGGCCCGACAGCGCCGCCGGAAACGCTCCGCGTCCTCCCCGCACCTGCCTTCCATTCCGACGGAGCAGTCTCCATGAAATGCGCCCTTCGCCGCCGCCCTGCCCGTCGCTGGCTGGCCCATGGCGCCATCGCCTGCCTGCTCGCGCCGGGCGTGGCCGGCGCCGCCATGCCGCTCCGGTTCGAGGTGTACCTGGATGCCGTCGAGCGGCACAACCTCGAACTGGCCGGCCAGCAGGAGGCCATGAAAGCCGCACAGGCCGGTATCGGCATGGCCGGCCTGCGTCCGGATCCGGAGCTGACCTGGGAAATGAGCCGCGAACAGGTCCGCGCCCATCACCCGCGCCCGCTCAGCCGCGGTCCCACGCTGGCCTGGACGCTGGAAACCGGCGGCAAGCGCCGTGCGCGACTGCGGCTGGCCCATAGCGAACTCGCGGTGGCCTCGGCGCAACAGCAGACGGTGTTGCACCAGGTGTATGCCGATGCCGCCACCGCCTTCGCCGATGCCTGTCACAGCCGCGCGGTCCTGGCACGCAAGGAGCAGACCCTGCAGGCACTGGAAGACACCGTCCGCGCCAATACGACGCGCCATCGGCTCGGCGACATCGGCGGCGTCGAGCTGCTGCAATCGCGGGTCGAACGCGACCGTTTCCGGGCCGAGGTGACCCAGGCCAGTGCCGAAGCCGATGCCGCGCGACTGGCGCTGTCGATTCCGCTGGGCGACGACGTGGACGCACTGCTCGGTGATGCCGGATACGACTGCGAGTTCGTCCCTTTCATCCAGGGCGAGGATCTGGCCACCCTGCTGCCCGCGGCCTTGCAGGGCCGGGACGAGATCCGCGCGGCGCGCGCCGAACTGCAACGGGCCGAGGACAGCGCCGCGCTCACCCGCGCCAATCGTTGGCTGGATCCGACGCTGTCGGTGGGCGTCTCCTCCACCCGCGGTTTCCCCGCTGGCGTCGATGCGGAAGGGGGCGCCATCGACGCCGTTCCGCGTTCGCGCGAACTGACGATATCGATCGCCGTACCGATCCCGCTATCGCGCCGCAACCATGGCGATCGGGTGCAGGCGGAGGCCGAACGCGCCCAGGCCGCGCTGGCGCTGCGCCAGGCCGAGCGCGTGGCCGATACGGAAGTCCGCTCGGCGCACCGCCGTTTCCTTGCCGCACGCGAAAGCGTTGGCCGCTATCGCGATGGCGTCCTCGCCGATGCCCAGCATGCGCTGGATGGGATCCGCCTCTCGTACCGCAATGGTGCCTCCTCACTGCTCGAACTGCTCGACGCGCAACGCTCGGCCGACGAGGCCCAACTGGATTGTCTCCAGGCCGAATACGATCTGGTGATGGCCACGGTGGCGCTCCAGCTGGCGATCGGCCAGCGCCCGCGACTGTGACGGAGGAGACCGCGATGCATCGCGTCTTGCCGCCTTTTGGAACGCCTCCCGCGCGCTTCACGCCAGCGCGCGGTCTGAACCACCGGCTGACCCTCATCGTCACCGCCGAAGCGTTGCGGCCGGTGCGCAAGCTGATCGCGCGCGCCATCCACGACCTGCGCGTTCCCCTGGGCCCAATCCGCCAGGAACCACTGGCGCAGGCTCCACTCCGCTACCAGTTGAGCGGCGAATTTCCCGGCTCCCCGGAACAGGCGCATCGCCTGATGCGCCTGCTGTTGGCCCATCTATCGCTGCCCCATCTGGTGCTGGCGCGCCTGGAGACCCTGGGCGAAGCCGCACGCGGGCCTGAATGCGAATCGGAAAGGGGAACCGCGACCAGCCGCGCCGTGCGCGAGTGCCGTGATATCCACGATGGATCCTATACCCAGGTATATCGCGGGCACCCCACGAGAGACTAGGCGTGCGTGCCGTCAACGCGAATAATCCACTTCGCGCACCGGGCCCAGGCGGCCCCTGATCGCACCATCCTCTTCCCGACGACAGGAGGTCCCATGGACCCCGACCCTGCCGGACGCCCCGCGTCCCGCTTCCCCGCCATGTTCCGCTCTTTCCCGGCGCCTTCGCCGAGGCTTTCCCACGCCTGATCGCCGGGAGCCTCGCGGGTGTCATCACCGGAGGCTTCCCCCATGCACCGCCCTCTCCGTCTCTATCCCGCGTTGCGCGCCCGTGTGCTGGCCCGCGACATTCCCGGGCTCCGGCACCTGCTGCGCGCACATGGCGCCACCGCGTTCGCGGGCGCGTTGTCTTCATGTTCCCCCCGCGTCGCCGCCGACGTCCTGTCGCTGTTGCCGATGCCGGATCGCCTGCGCGTGCATCCGTACCTGCCGACCGTTCTGCGCGCGCAGGTGCGTCCGCTCTATCGCGCCGCCCCCGCGGTCGAAGAGCGGGCACGGCCCCATCTGGCCGGATGTTCCGCGTGATGGCGGTGCAAGCGGGTGCGACGGCGGTGCGGGTGGCGCGTCCTTATTTCCGCCTGAGCCTGCACATGGCCGCTGGTGCCACCGACACGGTGGTGACCCGCGTCCGTGACGCCACCCGATGCGACCTGCGCCTGCTGTTCGTGCATCGCCGCCGCGATCGCGCCGTGTTCGGAATCCAGGCACCCCACCACGCCCGGGCCGAGGTCGCCCGTCTGGTCCGGCGGCTCAACCGGCATCCCGGCGTGCGCGCCGTGCGCTGGGAAGTCGTGCCGACCACCGCAGACGCCTTCGCCCCGTTCGCCTGAGCGCCACGTGCGCATGGCCTTCCGGCGCCCCTCCGTGCGCCGCCCCTCCAGGAGTTTTCGATGAACCTGCTCAAGACCTGGTTCGATACCTTTCTGCGCAGCCGTCGCGCAGCCGGCCTGTTCGGTCGCCGGGCGATGCCCGAGGCAGGCTTCGGCCGTGGCGACGCGCGCGTGCCGACCTTGCTGCCTTCCCGGCTGCTGCTGCAGGCCGCGCAGGACGACGTGCCCGGTGCGCTGGCGCGGCTGGAATCGCACGAGGACGGACTGAGCCAGGCCGAAGCCGAGGCGCGCCGCGGCCGCTTCGGACCCAACGAGGTCGATCACGAGAAGCCGCTGCCGTGGTGGCGCCACCTGTGGCAGTGCTACCGCAATCCGTTCAATCTGCTGTTGACCGTGCTGGCCGCGGTGTCCTATCTCACCGAGGATGCCAAGGCGACCGTGGTCATCGGCACCATGGTGGTGCTGTCCACGCTGATCCGGTTCGTCCAGGAGGGCCGTTCAAATCGCGCGGCCGAACGCCTGAAAGCGCTGGTCGGCAATACCGCCACCGTCATCCGCCGCGATCTGGGCACGGAAGCGGCGGATGTCGCCGAGCGCTACTTCGGCACGCAACTGCATTCGCGGCGCCCGCCCAGCCACCAGGAAGTGCCCATCCGCGATCTGGTGCCCGGCGATCACATCGTGCTCTCCGCCGGCGACATGATCCCGGCCGACTGCCGGGTCCTGGCCGCCAAGGATCTGTTCGTCGCCCAGGCGGCGATGACCGGCGAATCGCTGCCGGTGGAGAAGTTCTGCGAATCGCGGGCGGGCGACGGCGATCTGCTCGCGCAGCCGAACCTGCTGTTCATGGGCACGAATGTCGTTTCCGGCACGGCTACCGCGCTGGTGGTGGCGACCGGCCAGGAAACCTGTTTCGGCGCGGTTGCGCATCGCGTCACCGCCAGCGATCACACCCCCACCGCGTTCCAGGCGGGCGTCAACAGCGTCAGCTGGCTGCTGATCCGGTTCGCCCTGGTGATGGTCCCGTTCGTGCTGTTGATCAACGGCATCACCAAGGGCGACTGGATGGAAGCCTTCCTGTTCGCGCTGTCCGTCGCGGTCGGCCTGACCCCGGAAATGCTGCCGATGATCGTCACCTCCACCCTCGCCAAGGGCGCGGTGCTGCTGGCGCGGCGCAAGGTGATCGTCAAGCGCCTGGACGCAATCCAGAACTTCGGTGCGATGGACGTGCTGTGCACCGACAAGACCGGCACACTGACCCAGGATCGGATCGCGCTGGAGCGGCATACCGATGTATTCGGGCACGACTCGGAGGACGTGCTCAAGTTCGCCTACCTCAACAGTCATTACCAGACCGGACTGAAGAACCTGCTGGATCGCGCGGTGCTCGAACACGTCGAACTGCAGACCGAACTCCGGCTGGCGCAGGACTATCGCAAGGTCGACGAAATCCCGTTCGATTTCGAGCGCCGGCGGATGTCGGTAGTGGTCTCCGAACGCGAGGATCACCACGAACTCATCTGCAAGGGCGCCGTCGAGGAGATGCTGGCGGTCTGCACCCGGGTGCGCGAGGGCGAAACCGTGGTGCCGCTGGATGCAAGGATGCTGGCGCGGGTCCGCCGCGTCACCCAGGAACTCAACGAAGAGGGCCTGCGGGTGGTCGCGGTCGCGATGAAGGAGACCCCGCCCGCGCGTGATGCCTATTCCATCGCCGACGAATGCGATCTGACCCTGGTCGGCTATGTCGCCTTCCTGGATCCGCCCAAGGAATCGGCGGCGCCGGCGCTGCGGGCGCTGGCCGATCACGGTGTCGAGGTGAAAGTCCTGACCGGCGACAACGAACTGGTGGCCGCGCGGGTGTGCTCGCAGGTCGGCCTGGAAGGCGATGCGGTGATTACCGGACCCCAGCTGGATCGGATGAGCGATGCCAGCCTGGTCGCCGCGGTCCAGCGCTACCGCGTGTTCGCCCGGCTGACCCCGCTGCACAAGGAACGGCTGGTGCGCGCATTGCGTGGCCAGGGCAAGGTGGTCGGCTTCCTCGGCGACGGCATCAACGACGCCCCGGCGCTGCGCGCGGCCGACATCGGCATCAGCGTGGACGGCGCGGTCGACATCGCCAAGGAAGCGGCCGACATCATCCTGCTGGAGAAGAGCCTGATGGTGCTGGAGGAAGGCGTGATCCAGGGCCGCCGGACCTTCTCCAACATGCTCAAGTACATCCGCATGACCGCCAGTTCCAACTTCGGCAACGTGTTCTCGGTACTGGTGGCCTCGGCCTTCCTGCCGTTCCTGCCGATGCTGCCGCTGCAATTGCTGGTGCAGAACCTGCTGTACGACGTGTCGCAGATCGCCATCCCGTTCGACAACGTGGACGAAGAGCTCGTGCGCAGGCCGTTGAAATGGAATCCGGCGGACATCGGTCGCTTCATGGTGTTCTTCGGCCCGATCAGCTCGATCTTCGACATCACCTGCTTCGCGGTGATGTGGTACGTGTTCGGTGCCGATACCGTGGCCGAACAAGGCCTATTCCAGTCCGGCTGGTTCGTGGTCGGCCTGCTCACCCAGACCCTGATCGTGCACATGATCCGCACGCCGCGCCTGCCGTTCGTGCAGAGTCTGGCGGCGCCGGCGCTGCTGGTGATGACCGGCGTGATCATGCTCATCGGCGTGCTGCTGCCCATGAGCCCGTTGGCCGGCTACTTCAAGCTGCAGGCATTGCCCGCCGGCTACTGGCCGTTCCTGGTCGCGATCCTGCTGGGCTACGCGATCCTGACCACGCTGCTGAAGCGTTTCTACATCCGCCGCTTCGGCTGGCAATGAGCGGACGCCCGCGGCGTCCACGAGGAAGAACCTCATGAACCTCGACCTGAACCTGCCCCCGTTCGACCCAGGGGCGACCCTGAGCTCGTTCATCAGCCTGGGAACGGCCTTCCTGCTGGGCTCGGTGATCGGCTTCGAACGGCAGGTGCGGCAACGCACCGCGGGCCTGCGCACCAATACCCTGGTGGCGGTGGGCGCGGCGGTGTTCGTCGACCTGGCGGTACGCTTCCACGCGCTGCATGGCGGCACCCCGGGACCGCTGCAGGTGATGGCCTATGTCATCTCCGGGATCGGTTTCCTCGGCGCGGGCGCGATCATGAAGGAAGGCGCGCAGGTGTCCGGCCTCAACACCGCGGCGACCCTCTGGGGCTCGGCGGCGGTGGGCGCCTGCGCCGGTGCCAAGCTGTTGCCGGAAGCGCTGATGGCGGCGCTGTTCGTACTGACCACCAACACCGTGCTGCGGCCGGTGGTCAACCGCATCAACCGGCGTCCCCTGCAGGAGGAGTTCAGCGAAGCCACCTATGCCATCCACGTCATCTGCGGACGCGCGGTCCAGGCCGAGGTGCTGCAACGAACCACCGAATTGCTGGAAGCCGCGCACTACCCCGTCCGCTCGCTCGATCAGCAGCCCTTCGGCACCCACGAGGTCGAGCTCGAAGCGGTGCTGTATGCGACCGCGGTGGAGGCGGACGAACTGGACGTCGTGATGTCCGAAATCTCACGTTTGAACGGCGTATCGCAGGCGTTCTGGAATGCCAGCGCCGAAGAATGACCGGGCCATCGGCATGCGGTCCACGGTGCTATCCTGCGCTGCCGGCAGCGCCCGTGGCGCCGCCTCCGGGACACTGGACATCCAAGGATCATGCGCCCCCCCTCATCCCGCCTGAGCCTGAGCATCGCCATCGCACTGGCGATCATGGCGGCCATCTTCATCGCCGATACTTCCACCGATTATGCGGTAGCGGCGGCGGGCTTCTACACCGTGGTCATTCTTGCGGTCGCCCATCGACTGTCGGCCGGCCAGTTGATGTCGCTCGCCGGCATCTGCATCGGCCTGACCATCCTCAGCTTCCTCCTGTCCGGCTTCGGCAACTACCAGGTCGGCCTGGTCAACTCCGCCATCGGCATCGTCACCATCGTCGTCACCACTTATCTGGCGCTGAAGATGGAGGCTGCGCGCGCGGCCGCGCAGGAGGCACAGGCGCGGCTGTTGCGGGTGGCGCGCGCGTCCACCCTGGGCGAACTCACGGCCTCCATCGCCCACGAGCTCAACCAGCCGCTGGCGGCCATCGTCACCAGCGGCAACGCCTGCCAGCGCTGGCTCGCCCAGGCGCCGCCCAATCTCGACAAGGCCCGGCAGGCGGTCGACCGCATGCTGGACGACGCTCAACGCGCCAGCGAGGTCATCGTCCGCGTCCGTGGCATGACCCGCGGGCAATCGCTGCAGCCACAGGCCTTCGCGATCAATCCGGCCATCGAGGAAATCCTTACGCTCTCGCGAACCGAACTTGAGCGCCACGAAGTGGATGTCGTGCTCGATCTGGCCGATGACCTGCCGCCGGTGTTCGCCGACCGCGTGCAGGTTCAACAGGTACTCGGCAACCTGGTCCTGAATGCGATCGAGGCGATGTCGGACATGCCCGCCGGCCAACGCAGGCTGCACGTGATAAGCGCGCGCGGTGATCACGGACAGGTGCGCGTCGGGGTATCCGATACCGGCAACGGCCTACCCGCGACGGCGAGCGCCGGGCAGATCTTCGAGGCGTTCTGGACCACCAAGGCCGAGGGCCTTGGCCTGGGGCTGAGCATCAGCCGGAACATCATCGAGGCCAACGGGGGCCGGATCCAGGCACGCAACCGCGACGAAGGCGGCGCTTGCGTCCAGTTCGACCTGCCTTCCCCACCGGAGTCCCGCGCGTGAGCCAGCGGCGTCCCTCCGCACCTGCCGGGCCCACGCCGCTCGTCCATCTGATCGACGACGACCGTTCCGTGCGTGCCGCGGTGGAAGACCTGCTGGCGTCCGTCGGCTTGCGGGTCCGCGCCTTCGGTTCGGTCGGCGAGTTTCTTGCCGCCCCTCGCGAGGACGCGCCCGGCTGCCTGATCCTGGACGTGCGCATGCCGGGCCAGAGCGGCATGGACTTCCACCGGCAGATGGGCGAACTGGGCATCCCGTTACCGGTGATCTTCATCACCGGCCACGGCGATATCGCCATGGGGGTGGAGGCGATGAAGAACGGCGCGCTCGAATTCCTGACCAAGCCCTTCCGCGATCAGGATCTGCTGGACGCCATCCAGCGAGGCGTCGAACAGGACCGCGCGCGCCGCAAGGAAGAAGACGCCATCGGTGAACTGCACCAGCGTTGGGCATCGCTCAACACGGGCGAACAGGCGGTGATTCGGGGCGTGGTGCGTGGCCGGCTCAACAAGCAGATCGCGGCGGATCTGGGGGTCAGCGAGATCACCGTGAAGGTGCGGCGTGCCCAGATCATGCGCAAGATGCAGGCGAAGACGCTGGTTGATCTGGTACGGATGTACGACCGTCTGCAGGCGTCCTGACACCATCCGGCTCGCTGGAATCGCCTTTCCCCTGCATGTAGTGAGGAGCATTTTTTCGCCGGAAGCGTATCCGCCGGGCCCCCATCCGCCTTCGGCACCTTCCCCCCGCAAGCGGGGGAAGGAATCTTTCGCGGTTCCAGGCATTGCTCTTTCTCATCCGGCGTCGGTCGCAGTACGTCCCTGCTCCGCCGGCCGGAAGTATTCGACGTGTGGTTCCCTCTCCCGTCCACGGGAGAAGGGAGGGGAAACTTTTTGCCAGAGACATGTCCGCCTGGCCCCCATTCGCTTCGGCACCTTCCCCCGCGAGCGGGGGAAGGAATCTTTCGCGGTCCTGGGCATTGCCTTTTCTCATCCGGCGCCGCGCGCCAACTTCCCGCATGTCGGGGAAGAAATCCCTGTCAGGCCACGCCGAGCTTCCCGCGCTCTCCCTCGCGGGGCGTGGCGAGTTCCTCGGGGCTCACGAATTCGGCCAGATCCGCCGCTTCGTAGAACGGCCGGATTTCGACCTCGCTGGGGCCGGACATCGGCGCGCGCCTGGCCCAGGCCATGGCTTCGTCCATGTCCTTGACCTCCCAGATCGAGAAGCCGGCGATCAGTTCCTTGGTGTCGGCGAACGGTCCGTCGGTGACCGTCAGGCGTGAGCCGTCGTAGCTCAGCCGCTTGGCTTCAGCGTTGTTCTTGAGGCCGGCGGCGGCCACGAAGACGCCGGCCTGGACCAGTTCCTCGGTGAACCGATCCATTGCCGCGAAGGCCTCCAGCGCCTCGGGGGTGGGCTCGCCGATCTTGTCGCCACCTTCGATGGCTTTCACGAACACGAGTACGCGCATGTCTGTCTCCTGATGAAGTCCGCCCCAATTGGCGTCTCATGTGGACGACGAGCCGGCGGAGCGGCAATCGACGCCGCTCGAAAGATTCTCAACAACAATCAGCAAATTATTGTTTCAAAAGACTTCCTTCAGACAACGCCTTATTCCCACTCGATGGTGGCGGGCGGCTTCCCGCTGATGTCATAAACAACACGAGAAACACCACGCAACTCATTGATAATCCTGTTGGAAACCGTGCCCAACAGGTCATAAGGCAAGTGCGCCCAGTGGGCGGTCATGAAGTCGATGGTTTCCACCGCGCGCAGGGCGATGACCCATTCGTAGGCACGGGCGTCGCCGACCACGCCTACCGACTTGACCGGCAGGAACACCGCGAACGCCTGGCTGACCTTGTCGTACCAGTCGGCCTTGCGCAGTTCATCGATGAAGATGGCGTCGGCGCGCGCCAGCAGGTCCGCATATTCGGCCTTGACCTCGCCCAGGATGCGCACGCCCAGGCCGGGGCCCGGGAACGGATGGCGGTAGACCATCGTGCGCGGCAGCCCCAGTTCGACGCCGAGGCGGCGCACTTCATCCTTGAACAGCTCGCGCAGCGGTTCGACCAGGCCCAGCTTCATGTGCTCGGGCAGGCCGCCGACGTTGTGGTGGCTCTTGATGACATGGGCCTTGCCGGTCTTGCTGCCGGCCGACTCGATCACGTCCGGGTAGATGGTGCCCTGCGCCAACCACTTGGCGTTCTTCAGCTTGTTCGACTCTTCCTCGAAGATCTCGACGAACAGGTTGCCGATGATCTTGCGTTTGGCTTCCGGATCGCTGACGCCTTCCAGCGCCTTGAAGTAGCGCTCTGCGGCGTTGACCCGCACGATCTTCACGCCCATGTGCTCGGCGAACATCGCCATCACCTGGTCGCCTTCCTGCCAGCGCAGCAGGCCGGTATCGACGAACACGCAGGTCAGCTGCTCGCCGATCGCCTTGTGCAGCAGCGCGGCGACCACCGAGGAATCCACGCCGCCGGACAGGCCGAGGATGACCTCGTCCGAGCCGACCTGCTCGCGCACGCGGGCAATCTGGTCGTCGATGATGTTGGCAGCGGTCCACAGGGTCCTGCAGCCGCAGATCTCGGCGACGAAGCGGCGCAGCAGGGTCTGGCCCTGCTTGGTGTGGGTTACTTCCGGATGGAACTGCACGCCGTACCAGCGCTTTTCCTCCAGCGCCATCGCGGCGACCGGGATGCGGTCGGTGACGGCGGTGACGGTCCAGCCCGGCGGCGCCTTGGCAACGTGATCGCCGTGGCTCATCCACACGTCGATCCGCGGATCGCCATCGTGGTCGGTCAGGCCGCCCAGCAGTGCGTCGTGTGCCACCAGTTCGACCTCGGCATGGCCGAACTCGCGGGCATCGGCGGCTTCGGTGGCGCCGCCCAGCTGCGCGGCCAGGGTCTGCATGCCGTAGCAGATGCCGAGGATCGGCAGGCCGGCGTCGAATACCTGCTGCGGCGCCTTCGGCGCGCCCGGCAGCGTGGTGGATTCCGGGCCGCCGGAAAGGATGATGCCCTTGGCACCGAATTTCGCGATCTCCCCGGGATCATGATCCCAGGCCCAGATCTCGCAGTAGACACCGATCTCCCGGATGCGGCGGGCAATCAGCTGGGTGTACTGCGCGCCGAAATCGAGGATGAGGATCTTGTCGTCGTGGAGCCTGGATGGGGTGTCGGAGAGTGGGGATTCGGAAACGCCGGACATACTTCCTCGCTGTGATACCTGTTTTTATCGAATCTCGAATCCCGAATCACCACATCCCGTCGAATGGGTTCACCCCATTCGATAGTTCGGCGGTTCCTTGGTGATCTGCACGTCGTGGACGTGGCTTTCGCGCTGGCCTGCGCCGGTGATCACCACGAACTTCGGCTTGCTGCGCATGTCCGCGATGGTCGCGCAGCCCACGTAGCCCATGGTCGCGCGCAGGCCGCCCACCAGTTGGTGGATGATGCCGCCGACCGGGCCGCGATACGGCACGCGTCCCTCGATGCCTTCCGGCACCAGCTTGTCGGCGTCGGAGGCATCCTGGAAATAGCGATCCTTGGAACCCTTCTCCATAGCGCCCAGGCTGCCCATGCCACGATAGCTCTTGTAGCTGCGGCCCTGGAACAGTTCGACTTCGCCCGGGGCTTCCTCGGTGCCGGCGAACAGGCCGCCGATCATCACCGTGGAAGCGCCGGCGGCGATCGCCTTGCCGATGTCGCCGGAATAGCGGATGCCGCCATCGGCGATCAGCGGGATACGGTCCTGCAGCGCCTCGGCGACCATGTCCACCGCGGTGATCTGCGGCACGCCCACGCCCGCCACCATGCGGGTGGTGCAGATCGAGCCCGGGCCCACGCCGACCTTGACCGCGTCGGCACCGGCGTCCATCAGCGCCAGCGCGGCGTCGCCGGTGACGATGTTGCCGCCGATCACCTGCAGCGACGGGAAGCGCTTCTTGACCCAGGACACGCGATCCAGCACCCCCTGCGAGTGGCCATGCGCGGTGTCGACGATGACCACGTCCACGCCGGCCGCTACCAGCGCTTCCACGCGCTGGTCGGTATCGCCGCCCACACCCACCGCGGCGCCGACGACCAGGCGGCTAGCGCTGTCCTTGGCGGCGTTGGGGTTGTCGGTCTTCTTCTGGATGTCCTTGACGGTGATCAGGCCGCGCAGCTCGAAACCATCATTGACCACCAGCACCTTCTCGATGCGGTGCTTGTGCAACAGCTGCAGGACTTCGGCGTCGCTGGCGCCTTCGCGCACCGTGATCAGGCGATCCTTCTTGGTCATGATGTGGCGGACCGGATCGTCGAGCTTGGTCTCGAAGCGCATGTCGCGGCTGGTGACGATGCCGACCAGTTGGCCACCGTCGACCACCGGCACGCCGGAGATGTTGCGGGCGCGGGTCAGTTTCAGCACTTCGGCGATCGTCGTTTCCGGACCGACCGTGAAAGGTTCCTTGATGACGCCGGCTTCGAACTTCTTGACCTTGGCCACTTCCGCGGCCTGCTGTTCGACGGTCAGGTTCTTGTGGATGATGCCGATGCCGCCCAGCTGCGCCATCGCGATGGCCAGGCGGGCTTCGGTGACGGTATCCATGGCGGCCGAGACAATCGGCAGGTTCAGGCGGAGGTCGCGCGTGAGGCGCGTCTCCAGGCTGACGTCTTTCGGCAGGACGATGGAGTGGGCGGGGACGAGCGAGACGTCGTCGTAAGTCAGTGCTTCAGCCTGGATGCGCAGCATCGGCGGACCCGGAGTGTGGGGAAGCGCGATATTGTAGCCCGTTACGGCCCCGAATGTCAGCGGCCAGCGGGATTCAGCGTGCCGCCAGCGCCGCTTCCGCGGCTTCCAGGGTGTTCTGCATCAGCGTGGCCACGGTCATCGGCCCTACCCCGCCCGGCACCGGCGTGATCCAGCTGGCGCGCCCGGCGGCCTCGTCGAAACCCACGTCGCCGACCAGCCGGCCGTCGTCCAGGCGGTTGATGCCCACGTCGATGACCACGGCTCCCGGCTTGACCCAGTTGCCCGGAATCAGGCCCGGGCGCCCGACCGCCACCACCAGGATGTCGGCATCGCGGACCCGCGCCTCCAATACCTCGGCCGGCGTGAACTTGTGGCAACTGGTCACGGTACAGCCGGCGATCAGCAGTTCCAGCGCCATTGGCCGGCCGACATGGTTGCTGACGCCCACGATGGTGGCGTTCTGGCCGCGTACCGGGCGGTCGGTGTAGGCCAGCAGCGTGGTGATGCCGCGCGGCGTGCACGGGCGCAGGCCGAACTGGCGCAGGGCCAGGTGGCCGACGTTGGCGGGATGGAAGCCGTCGACGTCCTTGCGCGGGTCGATCCGCTCGATCAACCGGCTGGCATCGGGGATGCCGGGCAGCGGCAATTGCACGAGGATGCCGTGGATCTTGGGATCCGCGTTAAGCTGGTCGATCAACGCCAGCAGTTGCGCTTCGCTGGTGCCCGCCGGCAGATCGTAGTCATAGGCGTGGATGCCGACCTTCTCCGCGGCCCGGCGCTTGTTGCGCACGTATACCGTCGATGCCGGATCGCCCCCCACCAGCACCACCGCCAGGCCCGGCCGGTCTCCGCCCGCGGCCAGGCGCGCGTCGACCCGCGCCTTCAGTTCGTCGAGCAGGTTTTCGGCAACGCGGCGGCCGTCCAGGATTCGGGCAGTCATCGGGGATCTGAGGGGAACGGAGCGGTGTAAAGTCCCGCCATTGTCCCCGATTCGGGCAATCCTGTGTGGATTGCGCCGCAAGAACCCCACCCACGGTATCCCCATGAACGACACCACCGCCCTCGAGGCCGCCGCCTTCCGCCGCCTGCTCCAGCACCTGAACCAGCAGCGTCCCGACGTACAGAACATCGACCTGATGATCCTGGCCGGCTTCTGCCGCAACTGCCTGGCCGACTGGTACCGCGAAGCGGCCGCCGAACAGGGCATCGCAATGGACAGGGAGCAGGCCCGCGAACGCATCTACGGCATGCCCTTCGCCGAGTGGAAGGCGCGTCACCAGCAAGACGCCACGCCCGAACAACTGGCCGCCTTCGAGGCCGCGCGGAAACGGCATGGCTGAGCCGCGCGGGCGGCGGCGCATGTGGCCCTGGCTGACGCTGGCCGCGCTGCCACTTCTGCTTTGGCTGGTGCTGTGCGTCGGCATGTACCTGCAGCAGCGCCATTTCATCTACTTCCCGCAGGCCACGCGGACCAGTGCCGAGGGCACCAACTTCGAACTTGGGCGTGACGGATTCATGCTGCGCGGATGGCAGTTGCACCCGCAGCGCACGGACGCGCTGATCTATTTCGGCGGCAATGCCGAACGTGTGCAGGACAACGCGGTCGATTTCGACCGCAGTCTGCCGGGCTGGAGCATCTACCTGCTGCCGTATCGCGGGTATGGCCCGAACCCCGGTGCGCCCAACGAAGCCTCGCTGGTGGCCGACGCGCTGGCCCTGTACGACGACGTCCGCAGGCGCCACCCGCAGGGCCGCATCGCGGTGGTGGGACGCAGCCTCGGCAGCGGCGTCGCGGTGCAGGTCGCCGCCCGCCGTCCGGTCGATCGCCTGGTGCTGGTCACCCCGTTCGACAGCCTGGGCGAGGTTGCATCCACCCACTATCCCTGGTTGCCGGTGCGCTGGCTGCTGCGTGATCGCTACGAGTCGACGCGCCACCTGCGGGCACGCCAGGGCGAATGGCTGGTCCTGCGCGCTGGGCGCGACCGGGTGGTGCCGCCGCGCCATACCGACCGCCTGATCGCGACCGCACCGGTACCGCCGCGGGTGGTCGACTTCCCCGAGGCGGGCCATGACGACCTGTCGTTGTCGCCGCGCTACTGGTCGGCGATGGCGGAGTTCCTGCAAGCGCCTGCGGCATCCGGGCGCTGAAAGCTCACTCCTCTTCCTCGCCGATGGCCTCGGCGGCCTCGTCGTTGAGTGCCCTCGCCTCCCGGCGCGGCGGGGTGAACGGCGTCGGCGTCGGCTTGAACGGCTGGTTGCCACGCATCAGCGGGATGCCGGCGCGCACGTCACCGGCGGCGAGCTCCAGTTCGAACCGCTCCGCGTCCAGCCTGCGCACTTCCGCGGCGATCTCGGCGGCCTCGTCTTCCGCCACGCCAAGCTGGATCAGCGCGGCCTGACCGAACTCCACCGCCGACTCGAAGGTTTCGCGGATCTGGAAATCGACCCCGGCGGCAACCAGCGCCAGCGAGTGCTCGCGATCGAAGGAGCGCACCAGCAGCTTGGCCTGCGGGAACTCCTGCCTGGCCAGTTCCACGATCCGGCTCGCCGATTCCCGCCGATCGATGCAGACCGCGATGGCGCGCGCGCTGTCGGCGCCCGAAGCATGCAGCACATCCAGCCGGGTGCCGTCGCCGTAGTAGATCTTGAAACCGAACTCCTCGGCGCTGCGGATCATCTCGATGTCGTTGTCGATGATGGTCACGTCGACGTCGCGTGCCAGCAGCGATTGGCTCATCACCTGGCCGAAACGGCCGAAGCCGATGATCAGCACGCTGCCGCTCAGGCCCTCGGCCTTGTCCACGCCTTCCAGGTTGGCTTGGGTCTTGGGCGCGAAGCGGCGGAACAGCGTGGCGAACAGCGGCGTCAGCGCCATCGACAGCACCACGATGGCGGTGAGGTTGGCGGCGATTTCCGCATTGATGACGTGCGCCGCCGCCGCCGCGCCGAACAGGACGAAGGCGAATTCGCCGCCCTGTGCCATGACCACCGCGCGATCCAGCGCCTCGGCGTGGCAGGTGCGGGTCACCCGGGCGACCACGTAGATGGCGATCGCCTTCACCAGCATCATCGCCAGCACCGCGCTCAGGATCAGCGGCCAATGGCCCCACACCACGCCCAGGTCCAGGGCCATGCCCACGCCCAGGAAGAACAGGCCGAGCAGGATCCCGCGGAAGGGTTCGATGTCCGCTTCGATCTGGTGGCGGAAGGTGGACTCGGACAGCAGCACGCCCGCCAGGAACGCGCCCATCGCCATCGACAGCCCGCCCAGTTGCATCAGCAATGCCGCGCCGAGCACCACCAGCAGGGCCGCCGCGGTCATCACTTCGCGCGCACGCGCGGCCGCCAGGATCCGGAACAGCGGATTGAGCAGCCAGATGCCGGCGGCCACCAGGCCCGCGACCGAGGCCGTGGCAATGCCGATGCCGACCCAGCGCGACTCGCCGCCACGCGCGGCCACGTCCGGCGACATCAGCGCGACCACCGCCAGCAGCGGGACGATCAGCAGATCCTCGAACAGCAGGATGGAGACGATGCGCTGGCCGCGCGGCAGCGCGATGTCGCCACGCTCGCCCAGCAATTGCATGACCACCGCGGTGGAGGTCAGCACGAATCCCATCGCGCCGATGAAGGAAACGGGCAGCGGGTAGCCGAACGCCAGCCCCACGCCGGTCAGGGCGGCCGCGCAGGCCAGGATCTGCAGCGTCCCCAGGCCGAAGATCTCGCCACGCAGGCTCCACAGGTGCGAAGGCCGCATTTCCAGCCCGATCACGAACAGGAACATCACCACGCCCAGCTCGGCCACGTGGAGGATGGCCTGCGCATCGGAGAACCAGCCCAGGCCGAACGGCCCAATGACCAGGCCCGCGGCGAGGTAGCCCAGCACGGAGCCCAGGCCGAGGCGACGGAAGATCGGCACGGCGACGACGGCCGCGCCCAGCAGGGCGACGACCTTGACCAGGTCGCTGGTGGTGGATTCGACGGACATGCCGCCAGTCTAGCGTCACCGGCCGCGATCCGACGCCCGGATCACGCCGCGTCCCTCCGGATCGCCGGTATCAGGCGCCCGTGCCGTGTGCGGGCGCCCCGCCCCGGCGCAGCGCCCGCGTTTCCCACACCGCCACGCCGATCATCACCAGCGTCGTGCCGATGCCCAGCGCAAGCGCTGAAGGATGGGCCAGCGCCATCCACCCGCTCATCAGCGCCAGCGCGACCAGTCCGGCCAAGTGCGAGAGCGGCGGGAACCGGCGCTCCCAGATGAGCCATTTGAACAGCGCGTTGCCGGCCAGGTAGAGCGCGGGGCCACCCAGGATGGCAATCATGCCCGCCGTCGAAGCGTGGTCCGGATGCACCAGCACCAGTTCGTCGGCCACGGCGCAGACGATGATCCCCGCCACGATAAGCAGATGCGCGTAGGTGTAGGCCACCCGCGCCAGGCGTCCGGGATCATCGGAATGGGTGATGCGGTGGCTGCCATGTTCGGCCCCGGAATCGAAGTACACCCACCACATCGCGACGCTGCCCAGGAACGCGGCCAGGAAACCCGCAAGGGTGACCGGCGTCCAGGCCAGGCCGGCGAAGGCCGCGCCGGTGACCAGCAGCGATTCGCCCAGCGCGATGATCACGAAAAGCATGCAGCGTTCGGCCAGGTGCGCGCCGTCCACATCCCAGTCGCTGTTCCGGGACCGGCCCAGGCCGGGCACCCGGAAATACAGCGCGGGCGCGGCGTACTCGATGCCCAGCGCGATGAGCCAGCAGGTCAGCCGTTGCTGCCCTTCCAGCAGGCCGCCGGAAAACCAGAACGCACCGGACAGCAGCATCCACAGCGCGATCCGCAGGAAGTTGTCCCGCTGCTCCGGATGCCCGCGAAACGCGCGCACCATGAACAGCGAGCGCCCGACCTGCATCGCCGCGAACAACGTGCCGAAAACCAGCCCGCCTTCGCCGAAGGCCTTGGGTATCGACGATGACACCACCAGTCCCCCGAGCATCAGCGCGAACAGCAGCACGCGGACCGCTGTGGCGTCCGGATCCAGCCAGTTGGTGCACCAGGACGTGAAGATCCACAACCACCAGATGGCCAGGAACAGCACCGACGTCTGCAGGAAACCCGTCAGTCCCAAGTGCGCCAGCAGCGTATGCGACAACTGGGTCACCGCGAAGACGAACACCAGATCGAAGAACAGTTCGGTCATCGAGACCTTGCCACTGTCCCGCTGGCCGCGGGAACGCAGCCACGATGGATGCTCCATGGATACTCCTGTGTGCGATGCCTGTTTTACGGATGCCGGCTCCCGCCAGCCATTGGCGCGGAGTCAGCGAGGCCGGGTGCGCAGCCACCAGCCCACGGCCAGGGCGACCGGCACCGCGTAGATCAGCAACTGGATCGGCAACTCCTCGGACAACGAATAGCCGTGTGAGAGTCCGGTGCGCAGGTTCCACGCCACCACCGCGAGCCAGGCGAGCGCGAAACCACCCGCCAGCCAGCCGCGCCTGCCAGCGGGCGCGAAATGCAGGGTCGCTGCCGCCAGTACCAGTCCCACCGCAATCAGGATCAACGTACGCATCCGGTTCCTCCATCTCGGGAAGGGAGCATTGCCGCCATCGCCACACCCCTGGATCACTCGGGGCATGTGCGGGCGAACATAACCGAAGGGCCAGCGACGCGCCACGGGTCGTGGCGGCCGCCGGGTTGGACGCGCAGCCTGGTTGCGACCCGGGTGCTATCCGCCGACGCCGCAGAACCGGGCGTAGTCGATGTAGCCGGGAAACGGCACGCCCGGCGCGCAGATCGGGCAATGCGGATCGGCCCGCAAACGGGTCTCGCGGAAGCGCATGCCGAGGGCGTCGAAATGCAGCAGGCGCCCGCTCAACGGCTCTCCAGCCCCGAGCAGCAGCTTGATGACCTCGGTGGCCTGGAGCAGGCCAACTACGCCCGGCAGGACGCCCAGCACGCCGGCCTCGGCGCAGTTCGGCGCGAACTCCGGCGGGGGCGGCTCCGGGAACAGGCAGCGGTAGCACGGCGCCTGGCCGCGATGGCGCCCCGCATCGAACACGCTCACCTGCCCTTCGAATCGCTGCACCGCCCCGTACACCAGCGGCTTGCCCAGCTTCACGCAGGCATCGTTGAGCAGGTAGCGCACGGGAAAGTTGTCGGCGCCGTCCAGCACCACGTCGACGCCTTCCAGCAGGCGCTCGACATTGGCCGAGGTCACCCGCTCCTGCACGGTCTCCACATGGGTTCCCGGATTGAGCGCGTTGAGCGTGGCCCGGGCCGAATCGACCTTGGCCAGGCCGATGCGCGCGTCGGTATGCAGGATCTGCCGCTGCAGGTTGCTGCGATCGACGATGTCATCGTCGGCGATACGCAGGTGGCCAATGCCGGCGGCAGCCAGGTAAAAGCCTGCCGGCGATCCGAGGCCGCCGGCGCCAATCATCAGCACCCGTGCCGCGCGCAGCTTCTTCTGGCCTTCCACGCCGACTTCCGGCAGCAGCAGGTGGCGTGAATAACGGTCGTAGAAGTCGGCGGCATCCGCATCCAACTGCGGCTTGACCACCGGCAGTCCCTCCTCCATCCAGCGGCTGGTGCCGCCGGCCACCGACAGCAGTTCCGTATAGCCGGCGGCCTGCAATGCCTTCGCCGCATCCATCGAGCGGCCCCCGCGCTGGCAGATCAGGACGACCGCGCGGCGCGGATCGGGAAGATGGCGTGAGGGGTCGGCCAGTAGTTCGGCCTTGGCCAGCCCGATGGCGCCTTCGGCCTGCCCGCCTACCCGTTCGTGTTCCTCGCGCACGTCGATGAAGACGGCCCCCTGGGCGAGGTGCTCGCGCACCTGCGCCGGACTGATTTCACGGATGTCCATGCGCCGATTATCGCGCAGTTCGGCGCGGCTGGCGGCGCCGATGCCGCCTCAGTAAGGCAGGATTTCCACCACTTCGTCGGCAGCGTACGCGCGCTCGCCTTCCGGCAGCACGATCAGCGCATCGCTCTCGGCGGCACCGCGCAGTCGATGGGAGGCATCCGTCGCATTCGGCGCGACCCGCAGGATGCCGTCTGCGCCCGGCTGCAGGCGGCCGCGCAGGAACTCGTGGCGGCCATGGGTCTTGCGCCACGGACCGGCCAGGCGCGCATGCCAGCGCAGCCTCGGCTCGCGCCGCCCCTGCAATCCATCCAGCAACGGCACGCCCAGCGCCAGGAACGTCGCCAGCACCGACACTGGATTGCCGGGCAAGGACAGGAACAGCGCCCGCTCCCGCTGGCCGAACAACACCGGCATGCCGGGCTTCATTCGCACCTTCCAGAAATGCACCTTGCCGTGGGCGGCGAGGAAATCCGGCAGGAAGTCCTTCTCTCCCGCCGAAACGCCACCGCAGGTCAGGACCAGGTCGAAGGCCGCCGCGGCGTCTTCCAGTTGGTTGCGGATGCGCTCGGTCTCGTCGGGCAGCGTCGGCCACGCCGTCGGCTCCAGGCCATGCTGGCGCAGCAGTCCCATCAGCAGATCACGGTTGCTGTTGTAGATGCGGCCCGGTGGCAACGGCATGCCGGGTTCGACAAGCTCATCACCGGTAGTGAAGACCGCGACGGTCGGACGTGGCGCGACCGCGATTCCGGCAATGCCCAACGCGGCCAGCAGGCTGACGCGGGCCGGCGTCAGGACCTGTCCGGCCCCGAGCAATCGCTCCCCCGCCATGACATCCTCGCCCGCGCGGCGGATGTCCGCGCCGGGCTCCGGGAGGTGGCCCGGTTCGATCCAGCCGTCGTCCTCGCGCACATCCTCCTTGATGACCACCGTATCCGCGCCCGTCGGCAAGGCAGCGCCGGTGGTGATGCGGACGCAGCACCCCGATTCCAGCGGCCGGCCGGGATCCATGCCCGCGTACTGCGCACCCGCGATGCGCATGCGCGGCGGCCAGGGACACGCCGCCAGATCGGCATGCCGCAACGCGAATCCGTCCATCCGGCTGTTGTCGAACGGCGGCAACGCGATCGGCGCGATGATGTCCTCCGCCAGGATCCGGCCTTCGGCGCGTCGCAGGGCGATGCGCTCGGGCGCGGGCGCACGCTCCGCGGCTACCGCGCGGATGATCGCCAGCGCCTCGTCGATCGCGATCCGGCCGGGAATCTCCGCGTGCATTCCCCGGTCGCCTACTTGTTGCGCTTCACGTGCCGGATCAGCCGGCGCTTGCGCGCGATCTGGCGATCGCTGAGCTCGTTCTTCTTGCCTTCGTACGGATTGGCGCCTTCCTTGAAGACGAACCGCACGGGCGTGCCGACCAGCTTGAAACGCTTGCGGAAGAAATTCTCCAGGTAGCGCTTGTACGACTCCGGCAGTACCCGCAGGCGGGTGCCATGAACGACGAAGGTCGGTGGATTGCTGCCGCCTGGGTGCACGTAGCGCAGCTTGGACACGTGTCCGCGGATGCTCGGCGGCGGATTGGCCTCGTAGGCGACTTCCAGCGCCTTGTTGATCTCGCTGGTGGTGAATTCGCGGGTGGCCGAGGCATGCGCGCGATGGATGGCGCGGAACAGTTCGCGCAGGCCGGAGCCGTGCTTGGCCGAAATCCTCACCGCCTCGGCCCATTCGACGAAGCTGAGCTTGCGCGACAGCAGCGCTTCGGCCTGGTCGCGCTGATAGGTGGTCAGGCCGTCCCACTTGTTGATCGCCACGACCAGCGCGCGGCCGGCGTCGAGGATCGCGCCCAGCACGCTGGCGTCCTGATCGGTGACGCCCTCGGTCGCATCCAGCAGCAACACCGCGACCTGGCATTGTTCGATCGCCTGCAGCGTCTTGACCACGCTGAACTTCTCGACCGCCTCATCGACGCGCGACTTGCGGCGCAGGCCGGCCGTGTCCACCAACCGATACTGGCGGCCGTCGCGCTCCAGATCCACCGCGATGGAATCACGGGTGGTACCGGGTACCTCGGAGGCAATCATGCGCTCCTCGCCCAGCAGGCGGTTGACCAGGGTCGACTTGCCCACGTTCGGCCGGCCGACGAACGCCACCCGCATCCGGTCGGGATCATTGTCCAGCGTTTCCGCCTCACCCTCCTCCGGCAGGCGCTCCAGCACCTGTTCGAGCAGATCGTCGATGCCCTGCCGGTGCGCGGCGGAAATCGTCATCACGCCGTCGAAGCCGTAGCGGGCGAACTCGGCCAGCGCGCCGGCCTCGTCCACGCCATCGATCTTGTTGATCACCAGCAGGGTCGGCCGGGCCGCCTTGCGCAGCCAGCGCAGGATATCGTCGTCCAGTGCCGACGGGCCTTCCCGGCCGTCGACGATGAACAGCACCAGGTCCGCCTCCTCGGCGGCCGCCCGCGCCTGTCGGGCGGTGGCGCCCGCCAGTCCCTCTTCCTCCCCGGCGATACCGCCGGTATCTACCACCACGAAGGACTGGTCGGCGTCCGGCCGGCACACGCCATAGTGGCGATCACGGGTCACGCCCGGCTGGTCATGGACCAGGGCGTCGCGGCTGCGGGTCAGCGCGTTGAACAGCGTCGATTTGCCGACATTGGGACGGCCCACCAGGGCGACGAGCGGAAGCATGGATTGAACCGGAAGAGGAAGGGAAACAGTAATCGAAGCCGGGAAGCCGGCCGTCCCGCCCGCGGGTCATTCCCGCAAACGGGCAGCTTGCCGATGCCGATCAGACAGGCCCGCATGATGCCGAGCCGGCCCGGAAAAGGGAAATTGAAAACGGAAACGGCCCGGCGCGCATTCGCCCCGGGCCGCCCTGCCGCATCCCAGCCGCTTACTTGAAGCGGAACGCGGTCAGTTCGCCTTCGACATTCTGGATGACGAGGATGCCGTCGGCCACGACCGGCTTGGCGCGGATGGCTTTGCCGCCGGCGCGGGCGCGCGCGGCTTCTTCGCCATTGTCCACCTTCAGCCAATGCACGTAGCCGTCGAAGTCACCCACCACGGCGTAGTCGCCGTGGATGGACGGCGCGGTCAGCGAACGGCGCAGCATCTTCGGATTGGACCAGCTGGCGTTGCCGCTGTAACGATCCAGGCCCCAGACGGTGCCGCCCTGGTCGGCGACCACGACGTAGCTGCTGGTCACGCCCAGTCCACCCGGACCACCGTTGTCGCGCTGCCACAATGGACGTCCGCTCGGCCCCTCGATGGCGACCGTTTCCTTCTTGTAGCTGGTCGCGAACAGGGTCGTGCCATCCAGCACGGGCGGGCCGTCGACGTCGGCCATGCGATCCAGTTCGCTGCGACCATCACCACCGCCCACGGTCTGGCTCCAGACCTGGCGGCCGTCGCGCAGCGACAGCGCGGCCACCGTACCATCGTCGTTGCCGACGAACGCCACGCCCGGCCCCAGGGTCACCGGCGCATTGCCGCGCACGGTCAGGCTGGGCAGTTCACTGTTCCAGAACCAGCGGCGCTCACCGCTGGCCGAATCGAACGCGCTCACCCGGCCATCATTGGTCCGCACCAGTACATACCCCTGGCCGACGGCGGGAGCCGTGATGACCTCGTTGGGCACCTTGGCGCGCCACTTCTCGGTGCCATTGCTGGCATCGAGCGCAATCACGCGGCCGTCCAGCGTACCGATCACGACCAGGCCGTCGCCGGCGCCGGGACCACCGGAGAATCGCCATTCAATCTTGCGCTTGGCCGCTTTCTTGGCCAGCTTCGCGGCTTCCTTGCGGGCGCGCTTGGCTGCCTTGGTTTCCTCTTCGCCGGCCGCTGGCGCCTCAGCCACCTGATCGGGTTGGGCCTCGTCACCGGCCCGCATCTTCTCGGGCTTGTAGTGCCAGACTTCCTTGCCGGTCTGCAGGTCGAACGCACGTACGCCACCTTCGACCGCCGCCGCGTACACGCGACCATCGGCCACGACCGGCCCCTGTTGCAGGCCCAGGCGACCTTCGCCCTTGCCGGCGTTGGCGCTCCACAACTTCGCGACTTCCGCTGACGGAGTGAAATCGACCAGTTCGGCCGGCTCGGTCGGTTTCTCGTCCTTCTTGTTGCCGCCGAACCAGCCCTTGATGGTGCTGCAGCCCGACAGGACCAGCGCCAACACGGCCACGGCCAGCAGCCGCTTGCTCATTGCATTCCCTGCCATCACGCGGACTCCCCGCTCTTCGGCGGAGTACCGCCCGCATCGGTCAGTTTCAGTTCCACCAGGCGCCGTTGCGGCGACGCCACGTCCAGGCCGGTCAAGGCCTTGGTATAGGCGTCGCGGGCCTCGGCCAGCTTGCCGCCGGCGACCAGTGCATCGCCGCGGATTTCCAGACTGGTTGAGTCCTTGGCATCGGCGAGCAGCTTCAGTGCGTCATCCTGCTTGCCGGCATCGATCAACAGCCGCGCGAGCCGTTGCTGGACGATGGCGTGCAGGCTGGAATCGGCCTTTATCGCGCGCAACGTGGTGATGGCAGCGTCGCGCTGCCCGGCTTCGACCTGCGCCTTGGCCAGTTGCAACGCCGCCAGGTCGGCATAGACGCCATCCTGGCCGCCTAGCGAGGCGACCGCGGCTTCAGCCTTCTTGAGATCGTTGGCGGCAATGCCGTCCACCGCCTTCTCATAGTTCAGGTTGGCCTGCTCGTCCTGCTGCTGGCGGTTCTTCTGCCACCACTGCCAGCCAAAAATCACCGCCAGGCCCAAGGCAACGCCGCCAATCAGGCCAGCACCATTGTTCCTGAGCCAACTGCGGACGCGTTCGCCCTGTTCGTGCTCGTCGAGCAGATCATCAATCGCCATGCGTACTCTTGCCCCGTCCGACCGGGGTCTTGATCTTGGTTGGACAAACCCGCGGGCGGGTCAGTCGGCGACCGGCACGAGGGAACCGTCAGAGGATACCGTAAAGCGCGCAACATTCGCGCGCCGGTATGGCGTCAGGTCCACCGTACTACCGGCTTGCTGAACCTCGACCGCCGCCGCATTGCCCAGGACGATCCGCCCGACCTGGCCCGGCTGGTAGCTGCGCTGGTCCCCGGCCTTGAGCAGCGCCTGCTCGACGCTGCTGCCATCCGGCGCCACGATCTGGACCCAGCTGTCCCCCTTGAACACCAGGCTGAGCGCGGCTTCGGGCGCCCGGCTGATGGGTGGGGTCAACGACGCCACATAGGGGGCCGCGGGGACGCGTTCGGCAGGGGCTGCCGCCGTACCGGGCGTACCGGCCTTGGCGGGCTTGTTCGGCATCACGTCCAGGGACGCCGTGGTCTGGTTGCCGTTGCCCGCCAGATGCGGACGGGTGGCCATCCAGATCGGCGTGGCGATGACTGCGGTGATCACCACGTACACGGCGCGTCGCTTGGCGCTTTCGAAAATCCGCTGCGCGCGCGGCGTGTAGCTGTGGCTGACCAGCTCCGCCGGCCGCACGGTTGCCAGGTCCGCCTGGGCCAGGAACGGGTCGATGTCGACCTTCAGCAGGCGCGCATAGCTGCGCAACTGCCCACGGACGAACACCGGAGCCCCCAGCTGCGACCACTGTTCCCCTTCCAGGGCCTGCAGCACCTTGAGCGGCATTTTCAGCCGGCTTCCCACGTCCTGCAGACTGAGACCCGCCTTCTCACGCGCGTCCCGCAGGAACGCGCCGCAGCCCTGCAGGTGCTGCGTATCAATCGAGTTGGAACCCGTCATTGTTCTGCCTTTCCCCCAGTTTGAGCGTCTGAAGCGTCGGGGAACTCCGCCCGAAGTTGCTGAACATATCGACCGGCAGCAGCCCTGTCGCCGAGTCTTTCTTCGATTTGTGATGCAAGTTTTAGCACGTCGGCGGTGGCGGGTGCAGCCGCCAGCCGGCGTTCGACGAACGCGCGGGCCTCGAAGTAGCGTCCGGCGCGATACTCGCTTTCGGCCATCGAACCCAGCGCGTAGGCATTGCCGGGATCAAGGGTCAGGGCCTGGCGCAGATCCCGCTCGGCCCGTTCGTGCTGCCCCGCTTGCGCGGCGCAACCGCCCGCGTTGGCCAGCGCCGCAGCCGGCGTCTCGTAGCTGGAATCCTGCAGGGCGCGGTCGAACCACACCAGCGCTTCGGCAGGGAACCCGTTGGCGCAGAGCCAGACGCCGTAGTTGTTCTGCTCGGCACCCCGCCCGGGCGCCAGTTCGGCGGCACGTCGGTAGTGCTCGCCGGCCAGCTTGGCCTGGCCGCGCTGGTCCGCAAGCACGGCCAGCAGGGTCTGCACATCGGCGGACTGGGGAGCGCTTTTCTGGGCAACCCGCACCGCGCGCTCGGCCCCGTCCAGATCGCCGGACTGCAGGCGTTGGGTCGCCAGCGCCAGGGTGCGCTCGGCTTCCATCCGGCGCTTGGTCTCGGGACTGTCGTTGACCTGGTAAGTCGGCGCGATCTCCTCGCCGTTCTTGCGCTCCATCTTCGGTTTGATGAAAGTCAGGCGGCTGCAGCCGGTCGCGGCCAGCACCAGCACCATCAGCAGCAGCCAGGACTTATGCCGCCGCATCGCCGATGCCCTGTTCCTGCAGTTGGCGTCGGAACTCGGCCTGGCGGCGGGTCCGATCCAGGACCTGCCCCTTGAGCTGGCCGCAGGCGGCGTCGATATCGTCGCCGCGGGTGCGCCTGACCATGGTCAGCACGTGGGCGTCCAGCAACAGCTTCTGGAACGCGCGGATCTCTTCCTCCCCGGAACGCTCGTAGCGCGTGCCCGGGAACGGATTGAACGGAATCAGGTTGACCTTGCCGGCATCCTTGAGCTGGGTCGCGTTGCTGAACTTGCGCATCAACTGCGCCAGCTGGCGGGCATGCTCGGGCTGATCGTTGACGCCCTTCATCAGCGTGTACTCGAAGGTCACCGAGTCGCGCTTCTTGTTGGCGCGCAGGTAACGCGCGCAGGAGGCCATCAGTTCCGCGATGGGGTATTTCCGGTTCAGCGGCACCAACTGTTCGCGCAGCGCGTCGTTCGGCGCATGCAGCGAGACAGCCAGCGACACGTCGGTCTCGGTCGAAAGCCGATCAATCATCGGTACCAGGCCCGAGGTGGACAGCGTCACCCGCTTGCTGGCCAGGCCGTAGCCCAGATCGTCACGCATGATGTTCATCGCGCGCACGACGTTGTCGAAATTGAGCAGAGGCTCGCCCATGCCCATCATCACGACATTGGTGAGGCGGCGGTTCTGCGCGGGCACATTGCCCAGGTGACGCGCGGTGATCCAGACCTGGCCGATGATCTCGGCGGTGGTCAGGTTGCGGTTGAAGCCCTGGGTGGCGGTCGAGCAGAACGCGCAGTTGAGGCCGCAGCCAACCTGCGAGGACACGCACAGCGTGCCGCGGTTCTTGTCCGGGATATAGACGGTTTCCACCGCGTTCTTGCCGTCCACGCCCATGCCCAGCAACCACTTGTGGGTACCGTCGGCGGAGGGTTTGTCGAACACGACGCCGGGGACGACCACCTCGGCATGTTCCTGCAGCTTCGCGCGCAGGCCCTTGCCGAGATCGGTCATCTGATCGAAGTCGGTGACATAGCGATGATGGATCCACTTCATCACCTGGTGGGCACGGAACTTCTGCTCGCCGAGTTGCTCGACGAAGAAACGTTCCATGCCCTCCCGGTCCAGATCCAGCAGGTTCTGTCTTGCAGGCACGCCAACGCCGATGGCCGCGGGCTGTGCGTCCGCGGCCAGTTTCAATTCAATCGGCGCCAGCTCGTGACTGCTCATTGCCGCTCAGCGCGAGAACACTTCGGTGGCGGCGAAGAAGTATGCGATCTCGATGTTCGCGTTCTCGACCGAATCCGAACCATGCGCCGCATTGGCGTCGATGGAGTCGGCGAAGTCGGCGCGGATCGTGCCCGGCGCGGCTTCCTTCGGGTTGGTGGCGCCGAGGATCTCGCGATGCTTGAGCACTGCGTTCTCGCCTTCCAGCACCTGGATTGCAACCGGGCCGGAGATCATGAATTCGACCAGCGCGTTGAAGAACGGACGCTCGCGGTGGACGGCATAGAAACCTTCCGCTTCGCGACGCGACAGGTGCTTCATCTTGGCGGCGACGATCTTGAGGCCGGCCTTTTCGAAACGGGCATAGATTTCGCCGACGACGTTCTTGGCAACGGCATCGGGCTTGACGATCGACAGGGTGCGCTCCAGCGCCATGGGGATTTCTCCGTTGGGCGGGCCACTTCTGACCCAAGGTTAACATGAAAAAACCCGCGTCGAAACACGGGCTTAGCCTGAATTGCGTAGCGAGATTCTAACGTATCGCCGGCAATTGCGCATCTGCCCGGCCGAAAATTGCTGCAGGGCAGCATGACAACCATACGTAAGCGGATGGACAATCAAACAAGCGTTTGATTAGCGGATTCCGGCCATGGGCAACACTCCCCACTTCTCCACCAAGGAACGCATCCTCGGCGCCGCCGAGGAATTGTTCGCCCAGTACGGCTTCGCCGGCACCTCCCTGCGCCAGGTCACCAGTCGGGCCGACGTCAACATCGCCGCCGTCAATTACCACTTCGGGTCCAAGGAAAACCTGGTCAACGAAGTGTTCCGGCGCCGGATGGACGACATGAGCGGCCAACGGCTGGGCCAGCTGCGGGCCGCCCTGGAGCAGCATCCGGGCGAACTGGAGCCGATCCTGGCGGCCTTCGTCGAGCCCGCCCTGGCCCTGGCCCAGGATCGCCACGGCGGTGGGGCCTTCGTCCGGGTCATCGCCCGCGCCTATGCGGAAAAGAACGACGGCCTGCGCAAGTTCCTGTCCGACCACTACGGCCACGTCCTGCGCGAGTTCGGCAAGGCCATCGCCGCCTGCGTTCCCGGCCTGAGCAAGGAAGAGCTGTACTGGCGGCTGGATTTCCTGTCCGGCGCGCTCACCTACGCGATGGCGGACTTCGGCCTGATCAAGCGTCCCCATGGTGTCACCGAGGCAGTGCACCGTGAGCGGGCCGCCCGTGAACTCATCCGTTTCGCCGAGGCCGGCCTGCGCGCCGACCACGTCAAATAACCCCCTGACATCCAAGGATTCCCGAAATGTCCAATCCATTGCTTGTACGCAAGGCAGCCGTGCTGGGTGCCGGCGTGATGGGTGCGCAGATCGCCGCGCACCTGACCAACGCCGGTGTCGACACCGTGCTGTTCGACCTGCCCGCGAAGGACGGCCATCCCGACGGCGTCGTGCTGAAAGCCATCGCCAACCTGGGCAAGCTCAGCCCGGCCCCGCTCGCCAGCAAGGCGCTGGCCGAAGCCATCACCCCGGCCAACTACGACACCGGGCTGGCGCAGCTGAAGGGCTGCGACCTGATCATCGAGGCCATCGCCGAGCGGATGGACTGGAAGCAGGACCTGTACAAGAAGATCGCCCCCTTCGTCGCCGACCATGCGGTGCTGGCCAGCAACACCTCCGGCCTGGGCATCAACAAACTGGCCGAAGTGCTGCCGGAGCAGCTCCGCCACCGTTTCTGCGGCGTGCATTTCTTCAATCCGCCGCGCTACATGCACCTGGCCGAGCTGATTCCCGCCCGGGCCACCGATGCGGCGGTGCTGGAGGGCCTGGAGAGCTTCCTGACCTCCACCCTGGGCAAGGGCGTGGTCTACGCCAAGGACACCCCGAACTTCATCGGCAACCGCATCGGCGTGTTCTCGATCCTGGCCACCATCCACCACACCCAGCAGTTCGGGCTGGGCTTCGACGAGGTCGACGGCCTGACCGGGCCGCTGGTGGGCCGTCCCAAGTCGGCGACCTACCGTACTTCCGACGTGGTCGGCTTGGACACCATGGCCCATGTCATCAAGACCATGGCCGACACCCTGCCGGATGACCCGTGGCATGGCTACTTCAAGTCGCCGGACTGGCTGGACGCGTTGATAGCCAAGGGCGCCCTCGGTCAGAAGGCCGGCGCCGGCATCTTCCGCAAGGTCGGCAAGGACATCGTCGTGCTGGACCTGCAGAAGCAGGACTACCGCCCCGCCGATCGCACGGCCGCGCCGGAAGTCGTCGAAATCCTCAAGCTGAAGAACCCCGCCGAGAAGTTCGCCCGCCTGCGCGAAAGCGAGCATCCGCAGGCCCGGTTCCTCTGGGCCGTGTTCCGCGACCTGTTCCACTACAGCGCGGTCCACCTTGCCGACATTGCAGAGACCGCGCGTGATGTGGATCTGGCGATCCGCTGGGGCTATGGCTGGTCGCTGGGTCCCTTCGAGACCTGGCAGGCGGCAGGGTGGAAGCAGGTTGCGCAGTGGATTGCCGACGACATCCTCGCCGGCAATAGCATGAGCAACGCGCCCCTGCCGGACTGGGTATTCGACGGCCGCGAGGGCGTACACGCCGCCGATGGTAGCTACAGCCCGGCCCGCAATGCCAAGCTGCCCCGCTCCGCCCTGCCGGTCTATCGCCGCCAGCGTTTCCCGGATCCGCTGCTGGGCGAGAGCTTCCCGCTGGGCGAGACCGTGTTCGAGAACGACGGCGTGCGCCTGTGGACCGACGGCGATGGCGTGGGCGTGGTCAGCTTCAAGACCAAGATGAACACCGTTTCAGATGCCGTCCTGGCCGGCGTGCAACAGGCGGTGGCGATCGCCGAGCAGAAGTTCAAGGGTCTGGTGATCTGGCAACCGAAGGAACCCTTCTCCGCCGGCGCGGACCTCGCTGGCGCCCTGGGCGCACTGCAGGCCGGCAAGATCGCCGAGTTCGAAGCCATGGTCGCCAGTTTCCAGGCCACCAGCCAGCGCATCAAATATTCGCTGGTCCCGGTCGTCGCGGCCGTACGCGGGCTGGCCCTGGGTGGCGGCTGTGAGTTCCAGATGCACAGCGCCCGCACGGTGGCCTCGCTGGAGAGCTACATCGGCCTGGTAGAGGCGGGTGTCGGCCTGCTGCCGGCAGGTGGCGGTCTCAAGGAAATCGCGGTGCGCGCATCGCAGGCGGCCGGCCCGGGTGGAGATGTCTTCGCCGAGCTCAAGCGGACCTTCGAGACGGTGGCCATGGCCAAGGTCTCCGCTTCCGCCGTCGAGGCCAAGGAACTGGGCCTGATGCGTGCGAACGATCTGGTTGTATTCAACGCCTACGAGCAGCTCTACATCGCCAAACAGCAGGTCCTGGCCCTGGCCGAGAGCGGCTACCGTCCACCGCTGCCGGCACGCCGCATACAGGTCGCCGGCGACGTCGGCATCGCGACCTTCAAGATGCTGCTGGTCAACATGCTGGAAGGCCGCTTCATCAGCGAGTACGACTACGAAATCGCGACCCGCATCGCCACCGTGCTCTGCGGCGGCGAGGTGGATCGCGGCGCGCTGGTCGACGAGGAATGGCTGCTGGCCCTGGAACGCAAGCATTTCGTAGAACTGGCCCAGCAGGAAAAGACCCAGGCCCGTATCGCGCACATGCTGAAGACCGGAAAGCCGCTTAGGAACTGAGAATCGGGAATGGAGAATGGGGAATCGTGAAAGCGGTTCCCATCTCCGGACCTTCACCTACATTGCCGGCAGAGGGGAATGACGGGAATACGTGGAAACCCATTTCACGATTCCCGATTCTCGATTCCCCATTCCCGGCTTTCGGAGAAAGCCAAATGAGCAAACAGATCCAGGACGCCTACATCGTTGCCGCCACCCGCACGCCGGTTGGCAAGGCCCCGAAGGGCGTGTTCCGAAATACCCGTCCCGACGACATGCTCGCGCACGTGCTGAAATCGGTCATTGCGCAGGCGCCGGGCGTTGACGTCAATCGCATCGACGACGCGATCATCGGCTGTGCGATGCCGGAAGGCGAGCAAGGCATGAACGTGGCCCGCATCGGCGTGCTGCTGGCCGGCCTGCCCAATACCATTGCCGCACAGACCATCAACCGCTTCTGTTCGTCCGGCCTGCAGGCCGTCGCGATGGCCGCCGACCAGATTCGCCTCGGCAACGCGGACCTGATGTTGGCCGGCGGTACCGAATCGATGTCCATGGTGCCGATGATGGGCAACAAGGTCGCGCTGTCGCCGTCGGTATTCAAGGACGACCATGTCGCCATCGCCTACGGCATGGGCATCACCGCCGAGAAGGTCGCCGAGGAATGGAAGGTTTCGCGCGAGGAGCAGGATGCGTTCGCCCTCGCCTCGCACCAGAAGGCACTGGCCGCCATCGCCGCCGGTGAATTCAAGGGCGAAATCTCACCCTATGAAGTGCTGTCGCATCTGCCGGACCTTGCCGGCAATACCATCCGCCTGAAGAAGCTGCTGGTCGAGAACGACGAAGGTCCGCGCCCCGACACTTCGCTGGAAGGCCTGGGCAAGCTGCGCCCGGTGTTCCGCAACGGCCAGTTCGGCGGCAGCGTGACCGCCGGCAATTCCTCGCAGATGAGTGACGGTGCCGGTGCGGTGCTGCTCGCGTCCGAGCAGGCGCTCAAGGATTACGGGCTCACTCCGCTGGCACGTTTCGTCAGTTTCTCCGTGGCGGGCGTGCGCCCCGAGGTGATGGGCATCGGTCCCATCGCGGCCATCCCGAAGGCGCTCAAGCAGGCGGGTCTGAGCAAGGATCAGCTGGACTGGATCGAGCTCAACGAAGCCTTTGCCGCGCAGGCCCTGGCGGTGATCCGTGACAGCGAACTGGACCCGTCCAAGGTCAATCCGCTGGGCGGCGCCATCGCGCTGGGGCATCCGCTGGGTGCGACCGGCGCCGTCCGCACCGCCACGATCGTCCATGGCCTGCGCCGCCGGCAGCAGAAGTACGGCATGGTGACCATGTGCATCGGCACGGGCATGGGTGCGGCCGGCATCTTCGAGTCCCTTTGACTCCGCCACAGGCATCCCGGAAAACAACAGGAATGGCGCCGCAAGGCGCCATTCCTGCTCCAGCTCCCCGGACTTTCAGGCCAAGCGGGTGCCATTGGGAACGGGGCGCTCCAGGGTGGTAATGACCACGCCTTCCTCCGTGGGAAATCCCGTCAACAGGAATTCGGAGACGAAGGGACCGATCTGCTTGGGAGGAAAATTGATCACCCCCACGATCTGGCGGCCGACGAGGTCGTCCTTTTCATAGAGCGCGCGGACCTGCGCACTGGTCTTGCGCACGCCATGGGGCCCGAAATCCACCCAGAGCTTCCAGGCCGGTTTGCGCGCTTCCGGGAATGGCTCCACCCGCACGACGGTGCCCGCGCACAGGTGCACCTTTTCGAACTCGGCCCAGGTAAGCGCATGCTCCATCGACGCGCTATTCCAGATCGGTGACGCCCAACTCGCTCAGCGCATCCTGCATCATATTGCGGGCCGCGTCGCTCAGCTTCTCGTGATCCAGCGCATAGCGGATGGTCGCCTCGATCAGGCCGATGTGGGTACCGCAGTCGAAACGGGTGCCCTGGAATCGATACGCGTGCACCGGCTTCTGGCCAAGCAGCGTCGCAATGGCGTCGGTCAACTGGATTTCACCACCGGCTCCCGGCGTGGTCTTTTCGAGCAGGTCGAAGATGCTGCCGTCCAGTACGTAACGCCCCACGACCGCAAGGGTGCTCGGCGCCACGTCGGGCTTGGGCTTTTCAACGATGGCGTTGATCCGGCCGGAACGCCCGGAGAAGGCATCCGTCGCGACGATGCCGTAGCTGCCGGTCTGTTCGCGGGCCACGTCCTGCACCGCGATCATGCTGGCGCCCGTCGCCTCCGCGGCATCGGCCATCTGCTTCAGTGCGCCCGGCCCCCGGTTCCAGATGAGATCGTCGGGCAGCAGCACCGCGAACGGCTCATTGCCCACGATGGGCTTGGCACACAGCACCGCGTGGCCCAGTCCCAGCGCCTCGGCCTGGGTGACGAACACCGCGCGCACGCCCTCGGGCAGCACATTGCGTACCAGTTCCAACTGTTCCTGCTTGCCGGCCCGTTCCAGCTTCTGCTCGAGTTCGTAGGCCTTGTCGAAATAGTCGGCCACCGCATGCTTGTAGCGATTGGTGACGAAGATCAGGGTGTCGCAGCCGGCTTCAATCGCCTCATCGACGGCGTACTGGATGAGCGGCCGATCGATGATCGGCAGCATCTCCTTGGGGACGGTCTTGGTGGCGGGAAGGAAACGGGTTCCCAGGCCTGCGACGGGGAAAACGGCCTTGCGGATGCGTCCAGTCATCGGGTCCTTCGGGCTTCTCGAGCGGGGAAGGTCACGATGTTAGCCGATGCAGGTTCAACAGATTGTTCAAGCGGCGAGAACTCGGGCACCGCGATACGCAGGATTTCCTGCATCTCATCGACGTCATAGCGGCCGTGCGCCGCCCGCAGGCGCTGGATGGCCAGTTCGATGAAATCGGCAGATACCGTACGCGCCTCGGCCTGCATGATCTTGGAGTGGGAGGTGGGCCGATAGGCCTCGTCCGCATGGAACAGGTTCTCATGCAGCTTTTCGCCAGGGCGCAGGCCGGTATAGACAATGGCGATATCGCGGCCGGGCTGCTTGCCCGCCAACCGGATCATCTGCTCGGCCAACAGCCGGATCGGTACCGCTTCGCCCATGTCCAGCGTGTAGATGGAAGCATGCGCGGCTCCGGCCGCCGCCTGCAGGATCAGCTGGCTGGCTTCCGGAATCGTCATGAAGTAGCGCGTCACTTCCGGGTCGGTCACCGTGACGGGTCCGCCCTTGCGGATCTGTTCCCGGAACAATGGGACCACGCTGCCCGCCGAATCCAGCACATTGCCGAAACGCACGGTCACGAAACGGGTTGCCCCGGCATGGCCATCGTCGGACGCCTGGCAGACCATCTCGGCCAGTCGCTTGGTCGCGCCCAGCACGTTGACCGGGTCGACGGCCTTGTCGGTGGAAATCAGGACGAAGGTCCCCACGCCGCTGCGGCGGCAGGCCTTGGTCACCATCTCGGTCGCGAGCACGTTGTTGCCGACGGCCTCGCGTAAATGCTGCTCCAGGAGGGGAACCTGCTTGTAGGCCGCCGCATGGAAGACCGCGTCCGGTTCTGCGAGCGCCAAGGCGTGCTCGATGACCGCCGGGTCGCCACAGTTGCCGAGCACCGGCAGGATTTCCAGATCCGGGAATGCCCGCTGCAGATCCGCCTGGATGGTAATCAGGGCCAGTTCGTCGATTTCGAGCAAGGCGATGCGCTGGGCGCCATGACGCGCGCATTGCCGGCACAACTCGGAACCGATCGAACCACCCGCGCCGGTCACCAGGACGGTTCGGGCTCCCAGCCAGCCGCGGATGAGTTTCCAGTCTGGCGTCACCGATTTCCGGCCAAGCAGGTCCTCGATGGCCACTTCCTTGAGGTCGCCGGGCATCGCGTGCCCTTCGAGCACATTGATCAGGCGGGGCACCATCCGGAAAGGCAAGCCAGTACTCTCGCAGATGGCGACCACTCTCTGCATGCTGGGCGCATCCAGCGAGGGCATCGCGATGACCAGCATCCGCGCCGCCGTCTCGCGCGCGACGCTGGCCGCCTGGTCCAGGCCGCCCAGCACCGGCACGCCCAGTAGCTTGGAGCCGTGCAGCTTGACGGCATCGTCCAGGAAGGCAATCGGGTGATAGACACCGGTACGGCGGAGTTCCCGCACCAGGGCCTCACCTGCCCGCCCCGCGCCCAGGACGACCACGCGGGAAGCGTTTTCGTGGGAGCGACTGGCCTGCAGATCCTTCCAGGCCCGGTACAACAAACGCGGCAGTCCCAGGAACGCGACCAGCGCGAAGGGGTAGAACGCGAGGACCGCCCGCGGCAATGAACCGAAGCGGTTGTAGAAGAACAGGCCGATGACGATGGCAAGGAACCCCAGCCCGCTGGCCTTCACGATATTCCACAGGTCCGGCAGGCTGGCGAATCGCCAAAGGCCGCGATAGAGCCCCATCCACCAGAACACAAGCCCTTGGCCAGCGACGACAATAGCGATCTCGTTGGACCAAAGCGGGTAACCGGGAGATTGCGGCAACATCGCATAACGCACGAAGTGCAGCAGCTGCCAACACAGCCAGACCATCAACAGGTCATGGGCCGCCACCAGCAGGCGCGGTAGGAATGCCGTTGTCCGGTCCCGCCAAGATTGCATGCAACTCCTCCCTGATCTTCTATGACAATCCCTTGCGCGACCATCTCCAGAGCGCAAGTGCGAATGCATACCAAGCGACCGTGGCGACCAGCCCGACCCCAGCTCCGGCATTAGACAGCATCCACATTAACAAGAGCGTAACACCACTGAACAAACCATAAAAAGATGTGACGGTCTTGTGACCGTAACGCCGAGCGGCGCGCTGGTAGACATGCGTGACATGCGGTGTCCACCAGCGCTCGCCACGCAGAATGCGCGTTGCGAGCGTGAAGCCCGCGTCTACGAGAAAGGCGGCGGGCGGTAACAGGAACAGCCAGAACGTGACCTCGCCTAGGCCGGGGGTGAGGCTCAACAGGACCGCCAGCGCGAAGCCTAGGGCTCCGCTGCCCACGTCCCCCAGGAAGATCCGCGCGCGCGGGAAATTGAACGGCAGGAAACCGCAGCAGGCCGCAAACAGCGCGGCGGCCAGCCAGGACCAGGGTCCCTTGAGGAAAAACGCGGCGGCCACCGCGACCAGCAAAGCCTGGCTGGCGGCCAGGCCGTCAATGCCGTCCATGAAGTTCCAGACATTGACAAGCACCAGGATGGCGACAATCGCCACCAGCAACTGCCAGGTCGGTGCCCCCTGCCGGTACAGCGCCAGGGCAAACACCAGGGCCGCCAGCAGGTGGACCAGCAGGCGCCAGGAGGCCGGGAGCGGCCGATGGTCATCCCACCAGCCCACGCCGGCAACCATCACCAGGCCAATGCCGAACGCCGCGAACAGTTCGCGTTCGGCCGGCACGCGCGCGCCCAGCACGATGGCGGCCAGCAGCAGCACTCCGACGATGGCGATGCCGCCTCCCCGTGGCGTGGCGACGGAATGGCTGCGCCGCTCGCCGGGCTGGTCGACCAATTGCCTCCGGATCGCGTACCGGCGTGCCAGCCAGGTGCCCATCGCCGCCACCAGGAAGTGCAGCGACAGCCAGGGAATGAAACCGGGCATCAGACGACGGCGTAGTTCAGCAGTGGCTTGATGCTGCCCCATTCCTTGCAGCTGGGGCATTGCCAGTGATGGGTGCGCGCGCCGAAGCCGCAGCGGGTGCAGCGGTAGCTCGGATTGCGGACCAGCAATTGGTCGGTGATGTGCTTGAGATCCTGCAGGGTGGCGGCGGGATCGGCACCCTCGGCGAGGGTGAGGTCGATCAGCGCGGCTTCACCACGCACCGAGGGTCGATCCTTTAGCTGACGAGCCAGGTAGGCGCGCGCGGCGGCAACCCCGTCCTGTCCTTCCACCAGTTTGGTCAGGGCCAGGACCGGGGCGATGCCGCGGTAGTGCTCGCTCATTTCCGACAGGAACGCGCGCGCGCCGGACAGGTCGCCGACCTTCTCGTAGTTGGCGAGCAGGCCCGGCAGGACTTCGGGCAGGTAATCGGGGTCATGGCGCGCGGCGCGCTCGTAGGCCCGGATTGCCGCCTCATGGTTGCCTGCGTCCGATTCCAGCCGCCCCTCGAGAATGCCGGCGCGCACGCAGCCGGCGTCGGCCTGGTAGGCGCGGGCGATGGCCGAACGCGCGGCCGCCACGTCATTGGCGGTACGGAAACGCTCGGCGAGTTCGCACTCGAACTGTGCGACCAGCTTGCCCATCGCCTCGCCGGTCACTTCCTCGTAGCGCATGGCGTTGTCGATCGCCTTTTCCCAGTCGCGCTCGGCCTGGTAGATGCCGATCAGGTGCTTCAACGCCTGCGGCGCACGTTGATCGATGCGGGCAAGATCGGAGAACACGGTCTCCGCCCGATCCAGCAGGCCGGAACGCATGTAGTCCTCGCCGAGCGCCAGCAGCGCCTGGACCTTCTGCTGGTCGCTGAGATCGGGGCGTTGCACAAGCCCCTGGTGCAGGCGGATGGCGCGATCCACCTCGCCCCGGCGGCGGAACAAGTGGCCCAGCGCGACCTGGGTCTCGAAGGTTTCCTTGTCCAGTTCGGCGATGTGCAGGAACAGCTCGATGGCCTTGTCAGGCTGTTCGTTGAGCAGGTAGTTCAGGCCACGGAAATAGGTGCTGGACAGGCGGCTGACCTGGGTGTCGCCATGGCGCTGCCCTCCCCGCCGGCCGATAATCCAGCCGCTGAGCGCGGCCAGGGGCAGGAACAGGAAGAACCAGAACCATTCGTTGAGGAATTCCATCGATCAGGGGCCCGTGCCGGGAGTTGGCGTGACGGAGGGAGCGGAGGTCTGGGCCTTGCTCGCCTTGCGCAGGCGCGCGTACAGCGGCAGCACCATCGTCGCCATGACGATGAGGCCGCCGATGAGCACGCCAAACAACAGCGAAAGGATGATCGCGACGCCGGACGAGGTCGGGATCTCGGTGAACAGCAGTTTCAGCACGATCGGCTGGGTATTGAGCACGCCAATCACCAGACCGGCGGCGAGAAAAATCAATGCGACAACCAGGCGGACGGTACTCATCGGGCGGCTCCCTGCGCTTGCCAGTCAAGCGCTAGCTTAGCCGAGCAACGACCTCGCGCGCAGTAGGATGCGTTCCCGCCCCGGTTTCGGTCCCCCTCCCGGCTTCGCGGAAGGAGCCGGTTCAGTCCGTGCTTTCCTCGATCGGGGTGACGTCGCTGACGCGTTCGCGCAGCTCCTTGCCGGGCTTGAAATGGGGAACATGCTTGGCCGGCAGCGCAACCGAATCGCCGGTCTTGGGATTGCGCCCCATGCGGGGCGGGCGATAGTGCAGCGAGAAACTGCCAAAACCGCGGATTTCGATGCGATCGCCCTGTGCCAACGCCCCGGCCATCATCTCCAGCAATGCCTTCACGGCCAGATCGACGTCTTCGGCCTTCAGGTGCGGCTGGCGGCGGGTCAGGATTTCGATGAGTTCTGATTTGGTCATCGCGCAGGCTGTCGGGCGGATACGTTCCGCACCGGCCCGGGTGGAGAACCCGGGCCGGTCGGAAGCTTGTGTTGCTTACAACGGAGTTGCTTGGCTTACTCGGACTTGTTGCCGTCCAGCTGCGCGCGCAGCAGCGCGCCCAGCGTGGTGGTGCCGCCCGACGCGGACTGGTATTCCTCCAGCACTTCGCGCATTTCGGCTTCGTCCTTCGCCTTGATCGACAGCTGCAGGGTGCGGCCCTTGCGATCCATGCCGATGAACTTGGCTTCGATCTTGTCGCCGACCTTCAGGTGCTGGCTGGCGTCGTCGATGCGCTCGTTGGCGATGTCGCGAGCCGACACGTAGCCTTCGATGCCGTCGGCCAGTTCGATCACGGCGCCCTTGGCGTCGACTTCCTTCACCACGCCTTCGACCTTCGAGCCCTTCGGATGCGCCGCCATGTACTGGCCGAACGGATCCTGCTCCAGCTGCTTGACGCCCAGGCTGATGCGCTCGCGCTCCGGATCAACCGCCAGCACCACGGCTTCCAGCGTGTCGCCCTTCTTGAAGTTGCGCACGATGTCTTCGCCGGTGGTGTTCCAGCTGATGTCGGACAGGTGCACCAGGCCGTCGATGCCGCCGTCCAGGCCGATGAAGATGCCGAAGTCGGTGATCGACTTGATCTGGCCCGACACCTTGTCGTTCTTCTTGTGGGTGGCGGCGAAGGTTTCCCACGGATTGGCGGCAACCTGCTTCATGCCCAGCGAGATGCGGCGACGCTCTTCGTCCACGTCCAGCACCATCACTTCGACTTCGTCGCCGACCTGCACGACCTTGGACGGGTTGACGTTCTTGTTGGTCCAGTCCATCTCGGACACGTGCACCAGGCCTTCCACGCCCGGCTCGATTTCGACGAACGCGCCGTAATCGGTGACGTTGGAGACCTTGCCGAACACGCGGCTGTTGGCCGGGTAACGGCGGGCGATGTTGTCCCACGGATCCTCGCCCAGCTGCTTCAGGCCCAGCGAGACGCGGTTGCGCTCACGGTCGTACTTGAGCACGCGGACATCCAGTTCCTGGCCGACTTCGACCACTTCGGACGGATGACGCACGCGCTTCCACGCCATGTCGGTGATGTGCAGCAGGCCGTCGATGCCGCCCAGGTCGACGAACGCGCCGTAGTCGGTGAGGTTCTTGACCACACCCTTCAGCACCACGCCTTCCTGCAACTTGTCCATCAGCTGCTCGCGCTCTTCCGAATGCTCGCTCTCGACCACCGCACGGCGGGAGACGACCACATTGTTGCGCTTGCGATCCAGCTTGATGAGCTTGAACTCCAGTTCCTTGCCTTCCAGGTAGCCCGGGTCGCGGACCGGACGGACGTCGACCAGCGAGCCCGGCAGGAACGCGCGGACGTCCTTGATGTCGACGGTGAAACCACCCTTGACCTTGCCGCTGATGCGGCCGGTGATGGTCTCGTTCTTCTCCAGCGCCTGCTCCAGTTCGTCCCACACCATGGCGCGCTTGGCCTTCTCGCGCGACAGGACGGTTTCGCCAAAGCCGTTCTCGATCGAGTCGAGGGCCACCTTCACTTCATCGCCCACGCCCACGTCGATCTCGCCGGCGTCGTTCCGGAACTGTTCGATCGGCACGATGCCTTCGGACTTCAGGCCGGCGTTGATCACCACCACGTCGTTGCGGACTTCCACGACGACGCCGGTGACGATGGCGCCAGGCTTCAGCTTGGCCAGTTGGGTCTGGCTCTGTTCAAACAGTTCGGCAAATGATTCGGTCATTGTTGATTACTCGGTTGGACACACGGACGGGTGCGCGCCTCGCGGCGTTCCCCCGTCCACCCTTTCGGCGCCTGATGAAAAAGTGCCGTGTGTAGTTGGAAGTGGAAAAACCGTCGCCCCGGTGCAGGCACCGGAGAACGGAGCTTGTTTCTGCTGGCGGATTTACGCGGCGTGCCGGCCCCGGAGTCGCCGCGATGGATTGCGATCAACGGCTCACGATGGCCAGTACGCGCGCCACGACTTCGTCGATGCCCAGGCCGGTGGTGTCGATGTGGACGGCGTCGTCGGCCGGCCGCAGGGGCGCCACCGTGCGCTGCGCGTCACGGGCGTCGCGGGCGAGAATCTCGCGTAGCAGACCGTCTAAGGTAACCGAAACCCCTTTGTCTTTCAACTGCTTATAGCGCCTTTCCGCCCTCTCCTCGGCGCTGGCGGTCAGGAACACCTTGTAAGAGGCGTCCGGGAAGATGACCGTGCCCATGTCCCGGCCGTCCGCGACCAGCCCGGGGGCCTGCCGGAAAGCCCGCTGGCGCTCCTTCAGCGCCGATCGGACCTCCGGAATCGCGGCGATGGCCGAAGCCAGCGCGCCGGTGGTCTCCAGCCGCAGTTCCTCGGTCGCGTCCACGTCGTCGACGATGACCCGCAGGCCCTGCGGGCCGTCCTGGAAGCGGACCCGGGTATCGAAGGTACAGCGGACCAGCGCCGCGGGGTCCGAAATGTCCAGATCCGCCCAGCTGGCCGCCACTCCCACCGCACGGTAGAGCGCGCCGGAATCCAGGTAGTGCCAGCGCAGGCGGTCGGCGACGATGCGGCTGACCGTACCCTTGCCGGCGCCGGAAGGGCCATCGATGGTGAGGACGGGGATGGTGTCGGACATGGGGAATCCTGTGGTTTTCCGCCTATTATGCCGCCCCGCGCGGACCACTCCCGCGACGCTTTCCCCGCGATTCCAGCAACCACTTGATGCGGCTGGGGAAATACCCTTAGAATATCGGGCTTCGTTTCGCCCCATATTCTTTTACGCCGAGGTTTCATCATGAAGGTCCTGTCCTCCCTGAAGTCGGCGAAGGCCCGTCACCGCGACTGCAAGGTGGTCCGCCGCCGCGGTAAGGTCTTCGTGATCTGCAAGTCCAATCCGCGTTTCAAGGCGCGCCAGCGCTGAGTTTCCGCATCGCGGGCAGCCTTCCGGCCCAGCCCGCACGGAGCTCCCGGAAAACCGCCCTCGGGCGGTTTTTTGTTGCTTGGCATTTGCTATAAAGGCCGCCTCTTTCCGGGGAAATCCGCCATGAACCGTCGCATCCTCGTCGTCCCGATGTCCGTGCTGCTGGGCTTGGCCGCCAATGCCTCCGCCGGCGACACGCTGCTGGTGGATCGCGTGCAGGAAACCGCCGCCCAGGCCGCGCCGGTGCGTGGCTGGAGCAGCCAGCAGGTGCAGGCGCGCTTCGGCGAGCCCCAGCAGAAGCTGGAACCCCGCGGCGGCCAGAAGCGCCAGTGGCCGACGATCCATCGCTGGGTCTACCCGGCCTTTACCGTGTACTTCGAGCGCGATCGCGTGATCGACGTGGTCGCCAACCAGGCCGGTGCCGACGAAATCGGGCCCAAGCCCCCCATCCGCTGACCCTTGCAACTGATTGGTACGATGACCGACGCTTTTCGCTTTCCCGCCGAGTGGGAACCCCAGTCCGCGATCCTGATTGCCTGGCCGCATGCCGATACCGACTGGGCCGAACGCCTGGGCGATGTCGAGGAAACCTATGTGGCGCTGGTGGCGGCCATCACCCGTTTCCAGGACGTGGTGATCTGCGTGGCCGACGATGACCTGCAGACCTACGCGGAGGCGCGCCTGCGCTCGGCGCGGGTGGACATGGAGCGCGTGCGCTTCGTGCCGGCCGAGTATGACGACACCTGGTTGCGCGACTCGGGTCCGATCAGCCTGCGCGATGGCGGTCGCTTCAAGCTGCTGGATTTCCGCTTCACCGGCTGGGGCGGCAAGTTCGAGGCCAGCCGCGACGATCGCCTGGTCGGCGAATTGTCCGGCATGAATCTGTTTCATAACTATTTCGTCCAAAGCATTGATTTTGCTTTGGAAGGTGGTGCGATTGAAACCGACGGCGAAGGCACCCTGCTGACCACCTGGCAGTGCCTGCACGAGCGCCATCCGCAGGCCAGCCGGGAAGAGCTGACCACCCGCCTGGCGGCATGGCTGAAGCAGGACCGGGTGCTGTGGCTGGACCACGGTTATCTGGAAGGCGACGACACCGACGCCCATATCGACACCCTCGCCCGCTTCGCGCCGGGCGACGCCATCGTGTTCCAGGCCTGCGACGATCCGGCTGACTCCCACTTCGATGCGCTGCAAGCCATGGCCGCGGACATCGCCGCCCTGCGCACCCGCGCGGGCGAGGCGTACCGCCAGTTCCCGTTGCCGTGGGCGCGCCCGGTGCTCGACAACGGCCGTCGGCTGGCCGCTTCGTATGCCAACTACCTGATCCTCAATGGCGCGGTGCTGATGCCGGCTTATGGTGATCCGGCCGACGCCAAGGCAGCGGACGTGCTCGCGGCCGCCTATCCGGGTCGCGAAATCGTGCAGGTGCCCTGCCGCGCGCTGATCTGGCAGAACGGCAGCCTGCACTGCATCACCATGCAATTGCCGCAGGGCCTGCTCTCCGCGGCCTGAGCGGTTGCGGGTACAGGCGTCACCGGACGGGACGGATTCCATGGAATCCGTCCCGTTTCACATTTCAGGCCCGAAGCATCGTCACTAGGTCTTTCGTTGGGGCGGCGTTGAACGCTTCGTTTACACACGCCCGGCACCAATCACTGATAACGCTCTCTTGCCCAGTGCGGAGGAGCCCCCGGTGTACACACGACGCCAATTCCTTGCTTCCACTGCCGCGGCCGCTGCGGGTATTGGCCTGGCGGCCTGCCGCGATTCGGCCCGGGCCGGCCTGTCGCAGGAGGCTCCGGGCAAGGCGCCCGCCGCCGATGCCACGCCGCCCGGCCCCCTCAATACCCGCCTCATCCCGCGCACGCAGGAACGCATTCCGGTCATCGGCATGGGCACGTCCGGCAGTTTCGAGGTCGGCACGGGTACTGCGGAACGGGATCCGCTGCGCGAGGTGTTGAAACGGTTCTTCGCCGCCGGCGCGAGCGTCATCGATACCGCCCCGACCTACGGCACCGCCGAGGACGTGCTCGGCCCGCTGCTGGCCGAACAGAAACTGCGGCCGCGGGCCTGGCTGGCGACCAAGCTTTCCGGCGTCACCGGCCGGGAAGAAGGCCTGGCCCAGTTCAACGACAGCCTGCGGCGCTTGCAAACGGACAAGGTCGAATTGCTGCAGGTCCACAACCTCGGGGATCTGAAGGCGCAGCTGGCGCTGGCGCGCGAGCTCAAGCAGCAGGGCAAGGTGCGCTACGTCGGCGTCACCCACTACGTCGAACGCGCGCAGGACGAGTTGGCCGATGTCGTCCAGGCCGAGAAGCCCGACTTCCTGCAGATCAATTACTCGGTTGTTTCCCGCGGCGCGGAAAAGCGGGTTCTTCCGCTGGCGCAGGAGCTCGGCGTCGGCGTGATGATCAACCGAGCGTTCGAGGATGGCCGTTTGTTCGCGCAGGTGAAGGACAAGCCGCTGCCCAGCTGGGCGGCCGAGGCCGGCATCACCAGCTGGGCGCAGGCGTTCCTCAAGTTTGCCTTGAGCCATCCGGCGGTGACGGTGGTGATCCCCGCCACCGGCAAGCCGGAACGGCAAAGCGACAACCTGCGCGCAGGCGTGGGCCCGGATCTTGACCAGACCCAGCGCCAGTCGCTGATCGCCCAATTCGCCTGAGTACCCGATGAGCGACGCTCCCTCGCGCCCCGGCCTGATCGCCCGCCTGTTCAACGTCGAACCCCGCGAAACCGCCGCCGTCGTCGCGGGTCTGTTGCTGTTCTTCCTGTTGTTCACTGGCTATTTCATGCTGCGTCCGGTGCGCGAGACGATGGGCGTGGCCGGCGGCGTGGACAACCTGCAGTGGCTGTTCACCGGGACGTTCGTCGCGACGCTGGCGGCGATGCCGCTGTTCGGCTGGGTCGCCGCGCGCATGCGTCGGCGGCACATCCTGCCGTGGACCTTCGGCTTCTTCGTGCTGAACCTGCTCGTCTTTGCCGCGCTGTTCGGCTCGCAGCCGGAGAACGTCTGGATCGCGCGCACCTTCTACATCTGGCTGTCGGTATTCAACCTGCTGAGCATCTCGCTGGCCTGGAGCGTGCTCGCGGACCTGTTCGTGGTGGCGCAGGCCAAGCGCCTGTTCGCGCTGATGGCCGGTGGCGCCAGCCTGGGCGGACTGTGCGGACCGGTGCTGGGCACGCTGCTGGTGGCGCCGCTGGGGCACGCCGGACTGGTGCTGCTGTCGGCCCTGTTCCTGGCCGGCAGCATCGGCGCCGCCGCGTGGCTGCAGCGCTGGCGCGACGCGCATCCGTTGCCGGCGCAGGACCAGGTGGCGCGCAGCCGCCCGCTCGGCGGCAATCCGTTCGCCGGCGCGACGGCGGTGTTCCGGTCGCCCTACCTGATCGGCATCGCCCTGTTCGTGCTGTTGCTGGCCAGCGTCAGCACCTTCCTGTACTTCGAACAGGCGCGCCTGATGGCCGAGGTTTTCCCGGACCGCACGCGCCAGACCCAAGTGTTCGGCCTGATCGACACCATCGTGCAGAGCCTGGCGATCCTCACCCAGATTTTCATCACCGGGCAGATCGCGCGCCGGCTGGGCGTGGGCGTCCTGCTGGTAGTGGTCCCGCTCATCACCGCCGCCGGTTTCCTGTGGCTGGCGCTGGCGCCGACCTTCGCGGTGTTCGCGGTGGTGATGGTGGTGCGCCGCGCGGGCGAATACGCGCTGGTCCGGCCGGGCCGGGAAATGCTGTACACGGTGGTCGGCGCGGAAGACAAGTACAAGGCCAAGAACTTCATCGATACCGTGGTCTACCGCGGCGCCGATGCGCTGAGCGGCTGGGTGAAGCGGATGCTCGACCTGATCGCCGAGCATCCCGCGCTGGCGATGATCATCGGCGCCGGCATCGCGCTGGCCTGGGCGGGCACGGGCGGCTGGCTGGGACGGGCACAGCGCCACCGCGAGCAGGCCGGCGGCTGAGCCCGGCGGCGCCCGCCGTTCACCCGCGGGCGGCCCCCGGCCGCGCCATCCGCGTTACCATGCGCGTCCGCTCAATCCCGCTCCCGCCATGACCCGCAAGACCTCCCTGCCTGTCGCCCTGATCCAGGAAAAGAACCACGGCGATGCCGATGCCAACCTGACGGTGATCGAGGATCGCGTGGCCGAGGCCGCCCGTCGCGGCGCGCGCCTGGTGCTTCTGCAGGAATTGCACAACGGCCCGTACTTCTGCCAGCACGAGTCGGTCGGCGAGTTCGATCTGGCCGAGCCGATCCCGGGCCCGAGCACCGAACGCCTGGGCAAGCTGGCCCGGCAGCACAACGTGGTGCTGGTGAGCTCGCTGTTCGAGCGCCGCGCCACCGGCCTGTACCACAACACCGCGGTGGTGTTCGAGAAGGACGGCAGCATCGCGGGCAAGTACCGCAAGATGCACATCCCGGACGATCCAGGGTTCTACGAGAAGTTCTATTTCACCCCCGGCGACATCGGCTTCAAGCCGATCGAGACCTCGGTGGGCCGCCTGGGCGTGCTGGTGTGCTGGGATCAGTGGTATCCAGAAGCCGCGCGCCTGATGGCGCTGGCCGGTGCCGAACTGCTGCTCTACCCCACCGCGATCGGCTGGGACCCGGACGATGCGCAGGAAGAAAAGAACCGCCAGCGCGATGCATGGGTGCTCAGCCATCGTGGCCATGCCATCGCCAACGGCCTGCCGGTGCTGAGCTGCAATCGCGTCGGCCACGAACCCTCGCCGCTGGGCACCTCCGGCATCCAGTTCTGGGGCAACAGCCACGTGCTGGGTCCGCAGGGCGAATTCCTTGCCGAGGCCGGCACCGAAGCGACCCTCCTCAACGTCGAAGTGGACATGGAGCGCAGCGAGCACGTGCGCCGGATCTGGCCATTCCTGCGCGATCGCCGCATCGACGCCTATGGCGATCTGCTCAAGCGCTACATCGACTGAGGCATCACCCGCTTGCCCCTGCACATCCGCGACGCCAGCGAGGCCGACATCCCGGCCATCACCGCCCTGTACGCCGACGAAGTCCGCGAACGCGTGGCGACCTACGAGTACGACGTGCCCGACGAAGCGGAGATGGCGCAACGCCTGCGCGCGGTGCAGGCGGCGGGTTATCCCTATCTCGTCGCCGAGCGTGACGGCCAGTTCGCCGGTTATGCCTATGCCAGCAGCTACCGCAGCCGCATCGGCTATCGCTGGACCGTGGAAGATACGGTCTATATCGCACCGGGACACCAGGGCCAGGGCATCGGCAAGGCGCTGTTGCGGCACCTGATCGACGCCTGCGAAGCGAAGGGCTACCGGCAGATGGTGGCGGTGATCGGCGAGCCGGCGAATGGCGCCTCGGTCGCGCTGCATGAAAAGCTCGGCTTCCGCACCGTCGGCGTTTTCCAGGGCCTTGGCCGCAAGCACGGCCGCTGGCTCGATACCGTGCAGATGCAGCGCGCGCTGGGCGCGGGCGACGGCACGGCCCCTTCCGATGAATGACACCATGAACGACCCCACGCCTTCCTCCGCGCTTGCCGCGCACGACCCACTGGCCGGACAGCCGCACCAGATCGTCGAACGCGACGGGGTCCGTTATACCTTGCTGGGTACCGCGCACGTCTCGCGCAGCAGCGTCGACGCGGTGCGCGCCGCCGTCGCCAGCGGCGCCTACGACAGCGTGGCGATCGAACTCGATGCCGGTCGCCTGCAGTCGCTCACCGATCCCGACGCGCTGGCGAAGCTGGATCTCATCAAGGTGCTGCGCGAAGGCAAGACCCACCTGTTCGCCGCCAACCTCGCATTGGCCGCCTACCAGCGTCGCCTGGCCGAGCAACTGGACGTGGAACCGGGCGCGGAGCTCAAGGCCGGCGCCCTCGACGCGCGCGCGCGTGGCCTGCCGGTGCACCTGATCGACCGCGAAGTCGGACTGACCTTCAAGCGCGCCTTGAACCGGCTGAGCTGGTGGGGCCGCGCCAAGATCAGCGCCGGCATCCTGGCTGGCATGTTCGCCGACGAGGAAGTCGGCGATGCGGAAATCGAAAAACTGAAACAGGGCGACATGCTGGAATCCAGCTTCGGCGAGTTCGCCCAGGACAATCCGGCCCTGTACGAAACCGTGATCGCCGAGCGCGATCGCTACATGGCGACCCGCCTGCGCCAGGCCGGCAGCCATCAGGGCGCGGGCGAACGGCCGCACGAAATGCTGGCGGTGGTCGGCGCCGGCCATCTGCACGGATTGGCCCGCCACCTGCGCGAAGACGCCGACGAGCCCGCCGCGACCCTGGCCGAGCTCGAGCACATTCCCGAGAAGAGCAGCATCCCCTGGTTCACCCTCCTGCTGACCACGTTCGTGCTCGGTGGTTTCGCCTGGGGCTTCTATCGCGGTGGCGTCGACGTCGGTTCCGATCTCATCGTGCAATGGGTATTGGCGACGGGTGTGCTCGGCGCGCTGGGTTGCGCCCTCGCCGGCGGGCATCCGCTCAGCATCGTCGCCGCCTTCATCGCGTCCCCGCTCACCCCCCTGCATCCCGCGCTGGCGTCCGGCACGGTCAGCGCGTTGGTGGAAGCGAGTTTGCGCAAGCCCACCTATGCGGATTTCATGGCACTGCGCGATGACGTGCAGACCGTGCGCGGCTGGTGGCGCAACCGGGTGGCGCGCATCCTGCTCAATTTCTTCCTGACCAGTTTCGGCACCGCCATCGGCGTCTGGACCGGTGGCCTGCGGATGCTCGGCAAGCTGTTCGGCTGATTCCGGTTCCCGAATGCACGCGCGCGCGCCGCTCGCCTCCCTGCGCCGGCAGTTGCAGGCCTGGCATGACGACCGGTCGCTGCGGGTGCCTCAGGAGTGGCGTCGCCGTGGTGACGTGCTGGATCGCCTGGAAGCATCCGTTTTCCAGGCGGAGGCGGCACTGGCGGGGCCATCGGAAGCCTTGCGCGGTGAACTGGAGGATATCCAGCGCGCCTTCTGTGCCGGCCTACGCGAAGCCATCCGCCGTGGCGATGGGGCCGATACGCTTTCCGCGCTCGCCATTGCATACGATGGCGACGCATCGGGGGGTGACGACTACGACACGCTGGACGCGCTGATTGCCGAGGTGCTGGCGCCCGATGTGCCGCCGGCCGAAGCCGGCGCGCTGTTGCCGGACATGGTGTTCTACCAGCCCACCCCGGCGCGGCACCTGTTCGCACTGTTGCGCCGGCTGGATCTGCGCGCGGATGACGTCCTCGTGGATCTGGGCTCGGGACTGGGCCATCTGCCCTTGTTGGCCGCCATCCTCACCCCCGCCGCCTGCCTGGGCGTGGAACTCGAACCCTCCTACATCGCCTACGCTCGTCGCAGCGCTGAATCGCTGGGGCTGCGACAGGCACGATTCACCGCCGCCGACGCATGCACCATCGACCTGGAGACCGGCACGGTGTTCTACCTGTATTCGCCCTTCACCGGCGCGATGCTCGCTGACATGCTGCGGCGCCTGGAATGGCGGGCACGGGCCAGACCCTTGCGGGTTGCCACCCTTGGGCCTTGCACGGCGGAGGTGGCGAAGATGCCCTGGCTCCGGACCGGCGACGTCCTGCGCGGCGGTCTCCCGGTGGTATTCCACAGCTGCTGAAGTCGCAATTCGTCCCACAGCGTCGTGCAGTTGTCGGCATAAATGGGAATGACTATCATTTGCATGAATGAACACCAACGCCGCCGGCATGGATGGATACACCCGCGTCTTCGTTCGCGAGCGCCAGCGCATCGTCCACCTCGTCCGGCGCATCGTCGGCTGCGACAGCACCGCCGAGGACATCGCCCAGGACACCTACCTGCGGCTCAAGGACCGCGATCTGGGGGAGGCCGATCTGAGCCTGATGTTCCGCACGGCCCAGAACCTGGCACTGGATTACCTGCGCGCGCGGCGCGTGCGCACCGAGCATGCGCGACAAAGCGCGCACGACGACACCACGCCCGCTTCGCCGGAGCAGGCGGCGGATTCGCGCACGCGTCTGGACGGACTCCTGCGGACGCTGCGAGCGCTTCCGCCTCGCACCCGCCAGATCTTCCTCATGCAGCGCGTGGACGGCTGGACCTATCCGCAGATTGGCCGGGCCCTCGGCGTATCGACCAGCACCGTGGAAAAAGAGATGATGCTGGCCATGCACCGTTGCCGTGATTTCCTGCACAGCCATGCCATGGCCGAGTCAACCTCGCCCGCGGACAAACGTTGCAGCATGACGACCTGATTCGCGTTCCCCGCATTCCGCTCCCCAGGCCCCCATGTCGGCACCCCACGAGAGCTCCTCCCCGCAAGAGCAGGCCATCGCCTGGTATGTCCGCCTGCATTCCGGCGCACCGATGCAGGCGAGCGAACAGGCCCGTTTCCTGGCGTGGCTCGATGACCCTGCGCATCAGGCAGCATGGGAGGACACCCTGGACCTGTCGGAGCAACTGGAGCAGCCCGCGCGGATGCTCGCACGCGAGCGGGACGGCGTCCCCCCTCGCGCGCCGGTTGATGTCACCCACGGATCGGCGCCCTGGTGGCTGGCCGGCGCACTGGCCCTGACCTGCGCGGGCATCTACCTGTTCCTGCGCTGAGAGGCCTTCCCGTCGATTGAGTGATTCCCGTTGCCGGCGCGTTGTACGTCCGCACCCCACGCGGTGCGAACACCACGCCATCTCAGGAATCACCCCATGTCCCCCACCGTCGTTCCCACGCTTCCTTTCCGCCATCCCCTGGCGCAGGCGATCGCGCTCGCCTGCGCCCTGCTGCCGGCGTTCGCATCCGCACAGGCCTCTTCCGATGGACCGACCACGCTCGGCGCCATCGAAGTCCACGGCGAGAAGGAGAACAAGAACTCCTACACCGTCCGCGAAACCAGCAGTGCCACCAAGCTGGGCCTGTCGCTGCGCGAAACCCCGCAATCGGTCACGGTGATCACCCGTCAGCGCCTGGACGACATGGGTCTTTTCAGCCTGTCCGGCGTGATGCAGCAGGTCACCGGCGTGTTCGTCCAGTACACCGATAGCGAGCGCGTCAGCTACAACTCGCGCGGCTACGCGATCAACAACATCCAGGTCGACGGCATGCTCAACACCGGCGGCTACGTGAAGGCCGACGGCGATTCGGCCGTGTACGAGCGCATCGAAGTGGTGCGTGGCGCGACCGGCCTGACCACCGGCGCCGGTGATCCGTCCGGCACCATCAACCTGATCCGCAAGCGGCCCACTTCCGAATTCGCGATGAGCACGGGGCTCACCGTGGGCCGCTGGAGCAATCATCGCTTCGAGACCGACATCAGCGGTCCCTTGGGCTGGAACGGCCGACTGCGCGGAAGGCTGGTCGCCGCCAAACAGCAGAGCGACTCCTGGCGCGACTTCTACGCCCTGGACAAGAGCGTGCTGTACGGCGTGATCGAGGCTGATCTGACACCGCGCACGCTGCTCACCGCCGGCTACGACTATCAATCGCCCGAAACCCGGGGCGCCACCTGGGGCACGGTGCCCTACTGGATGGCCGACGGCAGTCTGGCGCGCTTGCCCCGCAGCACCAACCTGTCGGCGAAGTGGAGTTCCTGGCCACGCGAGGATCGCCAGGCCTTCGCCCGGCTGGAGCAGTCCTTCGCCAACGGCTGGCTGGCCCGGCTCGCCTATACCGCCGCGGACAGCGACACCGACGGCTACATGTTCTACGGCGGCGCCGGCTTTCCGCGCGCCGACGGCAGCGGCATCACCGTATGGAACTCCTACTTCCTCGGCAGTACCCGCAGCGATGCGCTGGAGTTCAATGCCAGCGGCCCGCTGCGCCTGTTCGGCCGCGAGCACACCCTGCTGTTCGGCTACAGCACGCTGACCCAGCGCGAGTACACGCCCTACACCGAGAACGTGCTGCCGGCCGGCTATGCCAGCTGGGACGACTATCTGCGCATTCCCGACTGGCGCAACTGGGACGGCAACGTGCCCCGCTTCAGCAGCATCCGCTATGGCCATGACAGCTATCGATCGCGGGTCAAGCAGACCGCGGGCTTCTTCGCCGCGCGCCTGAACTTCACCGATGCGCTCAAGGCGGTGGTCGGCGCGCGCTACAGCAGTTGGGAAACCGCAAGCGAGGAACGCTACAACCCCGCAGGAACCCTGGAAGCGCGCAACGGCTACAAGGTCGACGACGTGCTGACGCCGTACGCGGGCGTGCTCTACGACATCAACGACAATCTGACCGCGTATGCCAGCTACACCAACATCTTCAAACCGCAGGAATACCGCGACAGGAACAACCGCTACCTGGATCCGATCGAAGGCAACAGCTACGAGCTGGGCCTGAAGGGCGAATTCTTCAAGGGTGGCCTGAACGCCAGCGCCGCTGTGTTCCGCAGCGAACAGGACAACCTGGCCGAGATCGACGATTCGGTGCCGCCGCGGATCATCAATGGGTCGCCGACCTACGCCTACAAGTCCACCGGCAAGGGCAACAAGGTGGAAGGGTGGGAACTGGAGGTGCAGGGCCAGATCAACGAGGACTGGAACATCGCCGGCGGTTTCACCCACGCCAAGGCGGAAAACGCGGCCGGCGCGCGCATCAACACCATGCAGCCGGTCGACCTGTTCCGGCTTTCCACCTACTACCGCCTGCCCGGTCGCTGGAATCGCCTGAGCCTCGGCGGTGGCGTCACCTGGCAGGGCAAGCTCACCGGGACCGGCAACCGCCCGACGGGCGCATACAACCCGAACGGCACCCCCATCACCCAGCGTGCGCCGCTCGAGCAGGCGGCCTTCCATCTGCTCAATCTGTCGGCGAGCTATCGCTTCAGCGACAACGTCACCGCCAGCCTCAACATCAACAATCTGCTGGACAAAGACTACTACAGCCGGATGGGCTTCTATAACGGCGTGCATTGGGGCGAACCACGCAACATCACCCTGAATCTACGGATCCGCCTGTAATCCGGAACCGTCGCCGCGTCGCATCCACACATGATTGAGGGATGCCGGATCCTGGCCCGTTGTAGCGGGATGGACACCGGCGTCGACCGCGTCGGCCGCCGCCAGGGAAGGCGGCGCCCGGGCGGGTGGCGGTGCTGCCCGCCCATTTCCCGCTTTCAGCCCGGATTGTTCGTGAACGTTCCTTCCTCCCCGTTTCCTCGACGCCTTGCCGGAGTGATCCGGCATCCGCGCGTCGGCACCGCGTCGCGCAGTCTTGCCGCCATCCTCGGCGGCTACGCGCTGGCGGCCACCACCTCCTCCTTTCTCGCCCTCGCATTGCCGATGGACCGTGCGCAAGCGGTGCTGACCGGCATGCTGGTGGCGATCGTGGCCTGCGCCTGCGCGGCGCTGTGGGCCTTCGCCGTGCGCACGGCGTGGCGCGCCTGGCTCGGCATCGGCCTGCCCGCGGTGATGATGGGCGTGGCGAGCGGATGGTTGGGGGCGCCGGCATGAAGCAGGGCTTCCGCCAATCGATGGCCTGGCTGCATACCTGGACCGGCCTGCTGGTGGGCTGGCTGTTGCTGCTGATCTTCATGGCCGGCACCGCCAGCTACTACCGCGAGGAAATCAGCCGCTGGATGCGGCCCGAGGTGCCCGCCACGCAGACGCGCGGCGGCGTGGCAGCCGATCACGCGCTGCGGTACCTGCAACGCCATGCCGCGAAGGCGGAAAGTTGGACCGTCACCCTGCCGGACGAACGCAACGGCACGCTGCGGATGTTCTGGCGCAATCCCGAATCCGCCTCGCCTCCCGAAGCGGGCAAGCATCGCGGCCGTCGCGGTGGCCGCTTCGGTGACGCCACCGTCAATCCGGACACTGGCGAGGCCATCGCTACGCGTGAAACACGGGGCGGCGACTTCTTCTATCGGCTGCATTTCGACCTGCACTACATCCCGGTGGTGTGGGCACGCTATCTGGTCGGCTTCTGCGCGATGTTCATGCTGGTGGCGATCATCACCGGGGTGATCACCCACAAGAAGATCTTCAAGGATTTCTTCACTTTCCGTCCCGGCAAGGGCCAGCGCTCGTGGCTGGATTTCCATAACATCAGCGCGGTGATGGCGCTGCCCTACCACGCGATGATCACCTACACCGGCATCGTCACCCTGATGTTCATGTACCTGCCCTGGGGCGTGCAGGCCGCCTATCCCGGCGACGAGGACGCCTTCTTCAGCGCCGCGTTCGCCCGGTTCGGGGATCCGCGCGAAGCCGCCGGCCAAGCGGCGCCCGCCCCTCCGATCGCGCGCCTGCTGGAGGACGCGCAGCGGCGGTGGCAAGGACGCGAGCCCGGCGGCTTCACCGTCCATCATCCCGGCGACGCGAACGCGGTGGTGGACGTCTACCAGCGAACCGGCAAGCGTCTGTCGGTAGACACGCCGTCGCTGCGCTTCGACGGCGCCACCGGCGCGCTCCTGGATGCCAGCCCGGCGCCCGGCGGCGCCACCCGCACGCGCGGCGTGATGTACGGCCTGCATCTCGGACGCTTCGCCGATCCGCTGCTGCGCGCGCTGTTCTTCCTGTCCGGCCTGGCCGGCTGCCTGATGGTCGCCAGCGGCGTGATCCTGTGGGCGATCAAGGAACGCCCCAAGCATGCGAAGGCCGGACGCATCGGCTTCGGCCTGCGACTGGTGGACGCGCTGAACATCGGCGCCGTCGCCGGCCTGCCGATCGCCTTCGCCGCCTATTTCTGGGGCAACCGGTTGCTGCCCTTGGCGCTGGCCGATCGCCCCTCGGCGGAGGCCGATGTGTTCTTCCTCGCCTGGGCGGCGGCGCTGCTCGCCGCCTTCGCATGGCCCCGGCGGAGCATGTGGGCGTGGCAACTCTACGTAGGCGCGTTGTCGTTCCTGCTGCTGCCGCTGCTCAACGCATTGACCACCGACGCCCACCTGGGCGTTTCCATCGCGCGCGATGATTGGACCATGGCCGGATTCGACCTGACCCTGTTCGCGCTGGGCGCCGGCCTGGCCTGCGCGGCGCGGCGCATGCAGCGCTGGCGGCCACCGGTCAGCGCGGCGGAACGCCGCCGACAGGCGGCTGCATCCGCGGAGGGCGCCGCGTGACTCCCTTCCTGTTCCTGCTGCTGGTGACCCTCTGCTACACCGGCTTCACCGCGCTGTGCCTGTCGATGGAAAAACACCAGATGGATCTGCATGGTGCGGCGCGGGCCGGCGCGCGGCGCATGCGGGCTTGGCGCGGCCTGGGATGGACCCTGCTCGCGGCGACCCTGTTGATCGCGGCGCGGGCCGACGGCTGGGCGCGTGGCCCGGTGGCGTGGCTGGGCGCGCTGACCGCGGCTGGCCTGTTGCTGAGCCTGTGCGTATTGCCCTACCGCCCGAGATGGCTGGCGGCAGTGGCCTGGGCGCTGGGCGGCCTGACCCTGCTCTCGGCGCTGCTGCCGCGCCTGGCGTGAGCGCGCCTTTCCTTCCCAGTTCCGCTTCCGGAGTTCTTCGATGAGCCTGCATGCGATCGAACGCGTCACCCATGTTCACCACTGGAACGACAGCCTGTTCTCGTTCCGCACCACCCGTGATCCCGGCCTGCGTTTCGAGAGCGGCCATTTCGTGATGATTGGCCTGGAAGTCGAAGGCCGGCCACTGATGCGGGCCTACAGCATCGCCAGCCCTCACTGGGAAGAGCACCTGGAATTCTTCAGCATCAAGGTCCAGGACGGACAACTGACCTCCCGGCTCCAGCATCTGCGGATCGGGGATCCGGTGCTGATCAGCCGCAAGCCCACCGGAACGCTGGTCCTGCATGATCTCCACCCCGGCCGGCACCTTTACCTGCTCGGTACCGGCACCGGCCTGGCACCGTTCATGAGCATCATCCAGGATCCGGAAACCTATGAGCGCTACGAGAAGATCGTCGTCGCGCACGGCGTGCGCCACGTCAGCGACCTGGCGTACTCGGATTTCATCGAACGGGAATTGCCTGCCCATCCGTTCCTGGGTGAACAGGTGCGCGGGAAACTGATCTACCACCCCACCGTGACCCGTGAAGCCTTCCGCAATCATGGCCGCCTCACCGCGCGGATCGCCGACGGCCGTCTTGCCGCCGCCAGCGGCCTGCCGCCCCTGGACCCGGCATGCGACCGCTTCATGATCTGCGGCAGCCCGTCGATGCTTGCCGAGATCCGCGCGTCGCTGGATCAACGCGGATTCCGGTGCTCGCCCCGCACCGGCCATCCCGGTGACTACGTGTTCGAACGCGCGTTCGTGGAGAAGTAAAAAGGAAGGCCGGCTGACGCCGGCCTTCCTTGTGCAGCTTCCGTCCCGCCTCAGTCCGTATGCAGGGCGGTCAGGCTGGCCGCGGCCGGCGCATCGCCCTTCCCGCGCGCGCGCCGCAGCGCCCGCACCGTCCCGCTGCGCAGATCATCGAGCAGCGCGTAGATGGTCGGCAGGAACAGCAGGCTGACCACCGTGGAGAACGCGAGGCCGCCGGCGATGGCGCGCGCCATCGGGAAGTACGGCGGGCCGTCACCGGCCAGTTGGGTATTGCTGATGGCAATCGGCACCATCGCCAGGATGGCCGTTCCCATGGTCATCATGATCGGGCGCAACCGTTCGCGGCTGCCTTCCACCAGCGCCTCGGTCCGGGACATGCCGCGCCGTCGCAGGTTGTTGATGTGCTCGATCATCACGATGCCGTTGTTCACCACCACACCCATCAGCACCAGGATGCCGATGAAGGCCATGATGTTGAACTCGGTCCCGGTCAGCCAGAACAGCCAGAACACGCCCAGTACCGAGAACAGAACGCCGCTCATGATGGCCGAGGGGAACAGCAGCGACTCGAACACCGCCGCCATCACCACGTAGATCATGATCAGCGCGATCAGCAGGTTGAACATCATCTGCTGCATGGCTTCCTGGTCTTCCTGGAACCCGCCGCCGTCGAAGCTATAGGTGTAGCCCGGCGGATAGGCCAGTGGCTTCAGGGTGTCCTCCATCGCCTTGCGGGCGTCCGGCATCGACACCTTGTCGGCCAGGTTGGCCTGGATGGTCAGCGTGGTCTGGCGATTGGAACGCTGGACCTCGTTGGCCGAGGGCTTGATGGCCACATCGACCATTGCCAGCAGCGGCACCGTGCGGCCATCGGGCGCGCGCACGGTGAACGATTCAAGATCCTCGGAGCCGTAATGCTCGGCCCCGGAGAAGCGCACCCACACCGGCACCTCGTTCTCGCCGCGACGGAACTCGCGCAGCGGCGCCCCGCGCAGGGCAAGTTCGACGAAACGGCCCACTTCCTGCGCACTGAAACCGAACGCCAGCGCACGCTCGCGATCCACCCGCACGGCCAGTTCGCTGTTGCGATCGCCGCTGTTTACGCGCACGTCGGTCAGTTCCTTGCGCTTGGCCAGGATCGGTACCACCTCGTTGGCCAGTTCGGTCAGGGTCTGGGTGGAATCGCCCACCAGTTGCACCGACACGCTCTGCGCCTGCTGGCCGCCACCGCCGCCCGGACCGCCCTGGTCGCCGATGCCGACGTTGGCGCGCGCCGACTTGGGCAGGTCCTTGCGGATGGCGTCGACCAGTTGCTTGCTCTCGGTGATGTCCTTGGTGTCGAGCTTGATGTTGGTGCCGCCCCAGCCCTGCTCGCTGAAGAACGAGTAGATCTGGGTGATCTTGAAGCGCTTGCGATTGGCTTCCAGATAGGCCTCGATCTTGCCGACTTCCTGCGACATCTGCTCCTTGGTATAGGCACCCTTCCACTGGTAGAAGATCCGGGTTTCACCGGCATCCTCGCCGCCGAACATGTTGGTCTTCATCTGGGTCATCGGCAGCACGCTGGCGGCGATGATCAACAGGATGCCCAGTACGCTCCAGCCGCGATGGGCCAGGGTCCAGCGCAGCAGGCCGGCATAGCGGCGCTGCATGCGCGGGATCAGGCCGTCGGGCTTGCTGACCGCCGGCGGCGTCTTCAGCCGCGCGGAAATCATCGGAATCAGGCTCACCGCCACCAGCCAGGACGCCAGCAGCGACACCGAGATGGTGATGGCGATCTGGGACAGGAAGATGCTCAGCATGTTGCGTTCGCCGAACATGGTCGGCACGAACACGATGCAGTGGCAGAGCGTGCCCGCCGACAGCGCGATGGCGACATGGCGGGTGCCGATGATCGAGGCCAGCACCGGTTGTCCCGGCATCCGTTCGCGTTCCTGGTAGATGCTCTCCACCACCACCACCGCGTTGTCCACCAGCATGCCCACCGCCAGCAGCAGGCCCATCATGCTGAGGATGTTCAGGGTGACGCCGGCGAAATACATGAAGCCCAGGGTCATCACGAAGCAGATCGGAATCGCCAGGGTCACCATCAGCGTGGACGGCCAATGGCGCAGGAAGAAGAACAGCACCGCGATCGACAGCACCAGGCCGATGCCGCCGGCCTCGGCCAGGCTCAGCAGCGAGGACGTGACATTGTCGCCCTGGTTGTCCATCACCAGCACCTGCACGTCGTTCAATGCCGGGCTCTCGCGGATCGCCTCCACTTCCTTCAGCGCCGCGCTGGAGACTTCCACCAGGTTGGCATTGCGCTCCTTGAAAATGTCCAGGCCCACCGCCGCGCGCCCGTCCAGGCGACGCCCGTAGTCCATCCGTGCCGGCTTCAGCCGCACCTCGGCGATGTCGCCCAGGCGCAGGCCGCTGTTGTTCAGCACCAGCGAGCGCAGTTGTTCCAGATCGGCCAGTTCGCCCACCGGCTGCACCCGCAAGCGACGCCCGCCGTCGGTGATCTGCCCGGCCGAAACCGAGAAATTGACCGCCTGCAGTCGCGTGGTCAACTCGTTGAGGCCGAGGTTGTGCGCGGTCAGCCGATCCGGCTCGATCGCGATCTCCACCTCGTTGGCCGGCGCGCCGGAGACTTCCACCCGCGCCACGCCGGGGATGCGTTCCAGCCGGCGCTTGAACTCGCGGTCGATCATGTCGTACGCGCCGGTCAGGTCGGTAGTGCTGGCCAGGCGCACCCGCAGGACAGGCTCGTCGGTGGTGGAGAATTTGAAGACGAAGTAGCGCTGCAGATCATCCGGCAGATCGTCGCGGATGGCGTCGATGCGCTCTCGCGCCTCCGAGGCGGCGATGGCCACGTCGCGATTCCAGTCCGAGAACTGGATGAAGATGTTGGCCCCGTCCGAGCGCGCGGAGCTGTCCATCCGCTTGATGCCGGTCATGGTCGAGAGGGTTTCCTCGACCGGCCTCAGCACCGTGCGCTCGACCTCTTCCGGGGTCGAGCCGGTGTACGGCAACTGCACCATGATGAACGGCGGCGACACGTCCGGGAACGCTTCCAGCGGCAGCCGGATCGCCGCGATCATGCCGATCACGAACAAGGACACGAAGAACATGACCGTCGTGACCGGCCGCTTGATGCTGAACTCGGCGACGCTCATGCGTGCTCCGCGGCGGCCTGACCGCCTTCACCATCGATGCCCTCGGCCGGGGCGCGGTTGCGACGGCCACGCTCCAGGTAGTACTCGTCTGCGCGGCGATCCAGCAGGTTGTAGACCACCGGAATCACCAGCAGGGTCAGCAGGGTCGACACCAGCAGGCCGCCGATCACGGTGATGGCCATCGGCGAACGCACCTCGGCGCCCGGGCTGCCGAACAACGGTGCCACCGCCAGCGGCAGGAAGCCGAACAGGGTGCACAACGTGGTCATCACGATCGGCCGCAGGCGGGAACGCGCGCCTTCGATCAGCGCCTCGCGCTTGGCCACGCCGGCTTCGCGCAACTGGTTCACCTTGTCGATCAGGATGATCGCGTTCTTCACCACCAGGCCAACCAACAGGATCAAGCCGATGAAGACCACCACCGACACCGGCGAGCGTGTCATCAGCAGCGCCAGCACCGCGCCGACCAGGGCCAGCGGGATGGTGAACAGGATTACGAACGGATGCAACAGCGATTCGAACTGCGAGGCCATCACCAGGTAGACCAGGAACACCGCCAGCGCGAACGCGAACAGCAGCGAGCGCACCGACTCGGCCAGTTCCTCGCCCTGGCCGCCGATGTGCATGCCGATGGCCGCGCCCAGCGGTTCCTTCGCCACCATGTCGCGCACCTCGGCGACGGCGCCGCCCAGATCGATGTCGCGCAGGTTGGCCGACACGATGGCCACCCGGATCTGGTCGGTGCGGTGGATCTCGCTGGGGCCGGTGGTCGAGACCACGTCGGCGACCGCGTCCAGGGTCACCGGCCGGCTGCTGCCGGGGTTGACGATCAGGCGGCGGATGCTCTCCACGCTGGCGCGATCGGTTTCCTGCGCGCGCACCAGCACGTCGATCTTGCGATCGCGGAAGCTGTAGCGGGTCGCCACTTCACCACGCACCTTCTTGACCACCACGTCGGCGATCTGGCGGGTGGTCAGGCCCAGCGCGCCGGCACGCTCCTGATCGAAGCGGATCTGGATTTCCGGAAAGCCCTCCTCCACCGTCGACTTGACGTCGGCGTAGTGCGGATTGTTGCGCAGCATCGCTGCCAGCTTGCGGCCGGCCTGCTCGATCGACGCCAGATCCTGGCCGCGCAGCTCCACTTCCAGCGGGGTGGAGAAACTGAACAGTTCGGGACGGGCGAAGTCCACCTGCACCCCGGCCTTCGAGGCCATGGTGCCGCGCAGGCGCTCGGTTTCCTCGGCCTCGATCTTCTCGCTGCCGCCTCCCGCCATCACCACCGTCAGCTTGCCGATGTTCTCACCGCTCTCGGTCGGGCTGGCATCCAAGCGGGTGCCGCTGCCGCTGACGCCATACAGCGATTGCACGCCGTCATCCTTGGCATGCTTCTCCTGCAATTCGCGGACCAGCGCGTCGGTTTCCTTCAGCGGCGTGCCCGGCGGCAGCTTGACCGTCATCTCGAAGCGGTCCTGGGCCAGCTGGGGAATCAGATCCGCACCCAGCATCGGCACCGTCAGCAGCGTCAGGCCGAACGCGGCGGCGGCGAAGCCCAGCACCAGCCAGGGTCGTGCCAGCGAGGCCGGCAACAGCCGCAGGTAAGCCCGCTCGGCGCCGTTGTACGGCTTCATCACCAGATCGCTGATCGTGCGCATGATCGGACCGACCACGGCCACCAGCCCCCGCCACACTTTCACCACGAACCAGGCGATGCCGAAGAACAAGGACCGGAACACCAGCCCGATCAGATGTCCGACGAAGGCGAACGGCCGCTGCCAGGCCGATTTCGGCTGCCAGCGCGGATGCGGCGCTTCCTCGGGGAACGCCAGCGGCGGGCGGCCCTTGAGCGAGCTGAGCATCGGGATCAGGGTCATTGCGACCACCAGCGAGATCGCGATGGCGATCGCCACGGTCAGCGCCTGATCGCGGAACAACTGGCCGGCGATGCCTTCCACGAATACCAGCGGCAGGAACACCGCCACCGTGGTCAGGGTCGAGGCCACCACCGCCATGCTCACTTCGCGGGTGCCGGCGATCGCGGCCTGGAGGATTCCCAGTCCGCGCTCGCGCGCCTTGGCGATGCTTTCCAGCACCACGATGGAGTCATCCACCACCAGGCCGGTCGCCAAGGCCAGGCCGCCCAGCGACATGACGTTGAGGCTCAGGCCCAACTGGCCCATGAAGAAGAAGGTGGTGATGATCGACACCGGCAGCGACAGGCTGATGACGAACGTGCTCCAGCCGTCGCGCAGGAACATGAAGATGATCAGGATCGCCAGGATGCCGCCGATGACCGCGTCCTTCTTGACGTCGGCAATCGCGTGCTCGATGAAGAGCGACTGGTCCTCGATCGTGGTCAGCTCGACGTCCGGCGGAATCTGGCTCTTCAGTTCCTCCAGCTTCTTCTTGACCGCATCGGCCGTGGACACGGTATTGGCGTCGCCTTCCTTGTAGATGGCCAGTTCCACCGCTTCCTTGCCGGCCAGGCGGATGATTGCCTCGCGTTCCTTGTAGCCTTGGCGGACATCCGCGACATCCTTCAGCCGCACCGCCATGCCGCCGGCGATGGCGCTGGTGTCGCTCGAGGACGCGCTCTGCACCGAAGCCGCCGCGGCCATCGCCGCCGCCGAACCGGTGGATGCGGCAATCGCCGCCATCTGCGCGGCCGCCGATTGCGCGGCGCTGCTGCCGCCGTTGGTCTGCGCGGTGATCAGCATCTCGCGGATTTCGTTGACCGTGGCGAACTGGTTGACCGTGCGCACCAGGTATCGCTGCGAGCCTTCTTCCAGCCGGCCGCCGGAGATGTTGATGTTCTCCTGCTGCAGGCGCTGGATGACGTTGTCGATCGGCAGGTTCAGCTGGGCCAGCTTCTGCTGGTCGATGTCGACCTGGATCTCGTCTTCCAGGCCGCCGCCGACCTTGACCGCGGCCACGCCCTCGACGGGTTCCAGCTTCTTCTTCAGATCGTCGTCGGCGTAACGGCGCAGCTCGGTGAGCAGCCGTACCGCATCAGCGTCATTGGCCGGCGCGTTCTTGTTGGACAGCGCCAGGCGGATGATCGGCTCGGTCGACGGATTGAAGCGCAGCAGCACCGGGGCCTTGGCCTCCAGCGGCAACTGCAGCACTTCCATCTTGTCGCGGACTTCCAGGCTGGCCTGGTCCATGTCCGTGCCCCAGGCGAATTCCAGCACCACGTCGCTCTGGCCGGTGCGCGAGACCGACTTGAGCTTGCGCAGGTTCTTGACCACGCCCAGCGCTTCCTCGACCGGCTCGGAAATCAGGGTCTCGATTTCCGACGGCGCGGCACCGGTGTATTCCGTGCGCACGGTCAGGGTGGGATAGCTCAGATCCGGCAGCAGGTTGACCTTCAGGCTGCCGAGGGCGATGAAGCCGAACAGCAGCATGGTGACCGTGATCATCGCGATGGTCACCCGGCGGCGGGTGGAGAACTCCACCAGGCCGCCGCCCAGCCGCCCCTGCGGCTGGGAATCGTGGGGATCCGGATGGCCGCTCATTGCTTGCTACCGGCCTTGGCTGCCTGGTCCTTCGCCGCCACCGCCTTGGGTGCCGGATCACCAATCACCTGCACGGCACTGCCATCGCGCAGGGCGACCTTGCCGGCGGTGACCACGCGGTCACCGGCCTTCAGTCCCTCGCGCACTTCCAGCCATTCGCCATCGGCGTAGCCCAGCTTGATCGGCACCCGCGCGGCCTTGCCGTCGCGGACCACGAACACCGCCGGGTCGCCATCGTCCAGCAGCGCGATGCGCGGCACCACCAGGGCGTCGGCGCGCTGGTCGTAGTCGATGCGGATGCGGCTGAACATGCCCGGTTGCAGGGTCTTGTCGGCGAACGCGCAGACCACCCGGAAGGTGCCGCTGCCCGCGTCCACCACGCTGGCCACGCGATCGACCACGCCTTCGAAGCTCTTGCCCGGCAACGCATCGGCCTGCAGCAGCACCGGCAGGCCGGCCTTGAGAGTCGCCAGTTCGCGCTCGGGCACGTTGAGGGTGGCTTCCAGCTTCGAGTTGTCGACGATGCGGAAGATCGGGGTGTTGATCTGGACGAAGTTGCCGGTCTTGATCGAGCGCGAGGCGATCATGCCGGAAATCGGCGCCACCACCGTGGTGTAGGACAGTTCCAGCTTGGTCAGGTTGTACTGCGCGCGCGCGTTCTCCAGATCGAACTTGATCTGATCCACGTCGTTGGCGCTGATCATCTGCTGGTCGACCAGCTGGCGGGCGCGGTGATAGTTGTTTTCCAGCTTGCGCATCTGCGCCTCGGCCTGGGCAACGGCCAGGCGCGCACGGTCCGGATCCAGCCGCACCAGCGCCTGGCCGGCGCTGACCGCCTGGCCTTCCTCGACCATCACCGCCAGCGCGACGCCGGAGGTCTTGGCGACCACCTGCGACTCGGCGCGCGGCTCCAGGGTGGTGGTGCCGGTATAGCTGGCCGCCACCGCGCGGCGGGTGGCCGCGACGGCTTCCACCGGCACGGCGTCGGCGGCCTTGGCCTCGGCACCGTTCTTGGCCTGGGCTTCGGGTGCCGGACCGCCGCCCTTGCAGGCGGACAGGACCAGCATGCCGCAGAGGACGGGCAGCATCGCCAGGCGCAGGTGGGAGCGGCCGGATTGGGGGTGGGCTCGGGACATGGGGTGGACCGTGGTGGTGTTGTTTAGGTGTTGTATCAAGGTATATCACCCGTTCAGCGCGATTCATGCGCCGAAGGTCATGGTGACCAGCGTCCGTAATGGCCGCTTTTGCGGCGATGGCATGCGCGATGCGCGCCGGGAACCGACTGTCGCCAAGCGTGCGTCAGCCATGCGGCACCGGGATGACCGTCCGGCGGATGGCGGCATTCGTGACGTTAACGTTATACTCCGCGGAGCCAAGCGCTGCGGTTGGACGCGGCGCGCGCAAATGAGAGTCCCGGATTAACGACATGATGCGACCGCTTCCGCTCGCCGCTTGCCTTGCCTTGGCCGCCGCCCTGCCGATGGCCCTGACCGCCCAGACCCCCACCAGCGAAGCGGCCCCCGCGCCGGCTCCCGCTGAAGCGGCTGCGGCACCTGCCCCCGCCGCCGCCCCGGCTGCCGCGCCGATCACCGGCAACGCCGACAAGGGTCGTACCCTGACCTACACCTGCCAGGGCTGCCACGGCATCACCGGCTACAAGAACGCCTACCCGAACTACCACGTGCCGCGCATCGGCGGCCAGTCGGCGGAATACCTGATCAATGCGCTGACCGAATACAAGAAGGGGGCCCGCAAGCACCCGACCATGCAGGCGCAGTCCGAGAGCTTCTCGGATCAGGACATCGCCGACATCGCCGCCTTCCTTTCCACCGTCAAGTAATCGCCATGCCCAACGCCAAGCACGCCCAGCGTCTAGCCATCGCCCTGCTCGCCGCCCTCGCCCTGGCGGCATGTTCCAAGGTGGAAACCAATGAAACCGCCGCGGCCGATCCCGGCCACGCCAGCGGTGAGCACGGTTCCAGTTCCTCCGCCGGTCTGCCGGCCGGCCGCATCGCCGCCGGCGAACAGTTGGCCAATGCCAAGGGCAAGGCCACCGGCCAGAGCTGCATCGACTGCCACGGCGCCGAGGGCAATGCGCCGATCGACGGTACCTACCCGAAGCTGGGTGGCCAGTACGCCGACTACATCGCGCATGCGCTGCAGGCCTACCGTGCCGGTGATCGCCAGCACGCCCTGATGTCGCCACAGGCCACCGGCCTGAGCGATCAGGACATTTCGGACCTGGCCGCCTATTTTGGCTCGCGCGAATCCAAGCTGCGCGATCTGCACGGCGTGCACTGACGCGCGGCGGGAAAACTTCCTCGTCCCGGAGACGGAGCCGCAAGGCTCCGTTTCTGTTCGTGGCGTCTCCAGGAGGTTCCCCCACTCCTTCCGGACCGCGGCCAGCCGGGAGAATCGGAACCATGCCCCCAACCCATGCGGATGAAGGCAGGCGGCGCGGGGATGATCCAATGGCGCCGGGAGAGATCAGCCAAGCAGTGCCTGCCGGGTGGGCCGGACTCAGGAATCGGTGGGAATGGGCGTGCGCTTGACCGGGATTTCCGGCGGCGGCCGCGCCGAAGCCGGCTGTTCGCTGAGGTTGGGATCGAACAGGCCGCAGCCGCCTCCCAATTGCAGCACCGACACCACGCAACGGATCTTCTTGCTGGTGCCCGGAATCGGAATCACCGCTTCGCGGATGTTGCGCCGGACCCATTCGGCCAGCAGCGACTCGTTCGGTACCCAGTACTTGTCGAAACTGGTGGGCTCGTAGTCATAGGGCGCCCGCTGCAACCAGGTTCCCGAACTGTCGATCTTCTCGCGCGTCCATTGATCGTTGCCTCCCCCCGGCCCGCCGCGATCGGCGGTGGCCGGGCCGCTGCCGCCCGCGCCTTGCGGTACGCGTACGCTGCCATCGGCATTGAACAGGCCCGGTTTCCGCCCCGCATTCGCACCGCTGTCGCCGGCCACGTTGCGCTGCGAGGCCCCCCAGTCGTCGCCCCGTTGCGGAGTGGCCCAACCACCACTGCGATCGGCCTGCGCCGGCCCGGAACGGGTCGCCCCCGGCTGCACACCGGCGCCGGTCGTGGGCGTGGCTGCCTGCGAACCGCTCCCGCTGTCGCGCGTGACACTGGGCGCCGGTGTACTCGCGGTCGCGGCGGCTCCCGTCGTCGTGGCCGTGCTCGGGGCGGCAACCTCGCGTTCGCGCACGCCCGGCGCCGGACGTTGCAGGTCGCGGATCGGTGCCACCCGGGTCGGTACCTGGGTGGTGCGCACCTGTGGCAGCGGTGCGGCGATCTCGCGCTCCTGCACCTGCGGGACCGGCCGCGCCAACTGCGGCGTGGCGATCCCGCGCTCGGCGTTCACCCGCGGCACGGTCGGCGTTTCCAGGACGGTGATCTCGCGCTGCGGCACGCTCATCTCGCGTGGCGTGATGGTCGGCGCGGTGACCGGATCGCGTCGCAGGTTCGGGGGCGGCAGGACGTAGGCGCGGGTGGGTTCCGGGATCTCGGTGACCTGGACCGGCTGCGGCGCCTGTGGCGCGGGTTCGCTGACCTCGCGTTCGCGGACCTGCGGTGTTTCGGTCGCCAGGCTCGGCGATGGCGGCACGATCTCGGGCATCCGGCGGGGCGTGGCGACCGCGCTCGCCTCCTGTGACGCCGCTTCGCCTCCGGAGGCCGCCGCTGCCGGGGATGTGGTCGCCTGCGGCGCGCCGCCGCCGGTTTCCTCGGGCGTGCCGCGGCCAACGAACTCCACCTGCACGCGACTGCTGTCGCCGGCATCGGCCGGTTGCGGCGGCAACCGCACGATCGCCACCCAAAGCAGCAGCAACACGAACAGCAAATGCATCAGCAAGCTGGTGGAACCCGCCAGCCAGCGGATGCCGCGCTCCTCGCGCGGAGGCGGGTCCCAGTCCTGGTAGAACAGCGAACGCAGCCCGCGCCAGAAACCCAGCGCCGGCGCGATCGGGCCCGGCGGACGCGGCGGGCGCGCCGCCAGATCCGACACGATCGCTTCGGACTTTTCGCGGCTGATGATGCCCAGGCGTTCGGGCAATGCGCGCAGCCACAGGCCCCAGCCATACGGCAGCCGGGTATGACGCTCGAGCATCGGGGCCGCCTTGCGCGGCAACAGCGCCTGGATGATGAGTTCGGCGGCTCGCGTCACCGGCGCGTGGCTGCGTCAGGCCGCGTTGCCGCGGGGGATGTAGGGAGCCGAACCGGTTTCGTGATCGGTGGCGTCACGTACCGCCGTCACCCCGGGCACGCGCGCGACCAGGGTTTTCTCGATGCCCTGCTTGAGGGTCACGTCGGCCATGCCGCAGCCGTGGCAACCACCGCCGAAGCGCAGGTAGACCACGCCGTCGCCGGTGACCTGCTCCACCGCCACCTTGCCCTTGTGCTGGGCCAGCTGCGGATTGATTTCGTTCTCCACCACCCAACGCACGCGCTCGACCAGCGAAGCCGAGTCGGTCGGCGCCTCGCCCTTGATCTTCGGCGCCTTGATGGTGAGCTGGGTGCTCGCGCCCTGGAAGACGTAGTCGATCTCCGCGCCGTCCAGCCAGGCCACGCTGCCCGCATCCACGTACACGGTGAATCCATCGCAATCCACCGCCCACTCGTCGCCCGCCAGGTCACGCGGTTCGGCGAACTCCAGGCGCGCATCCGCGCGCGGCGTGCCGGCATTCACCGCGCTCAGCCGGACACCGAGCCCGGGCAGCGCCTCGCGCTCGATCAGTTTGCGGAAATGGGCCTGGGCGCTGTCGGAAATCTGGATCATGCGGGGTATTCTAGCGTTCCGGCCGGGGGTTGCCCGTCCGGATCATCGTAACGTGTGCCGGCGTTCAGCGGACCGGCCTTCCGGAGGACCCATGAACGACCTGATCCCCCTCGCCCAGGCCCATTGCGTGCCCCTGCGCGGCGGCGAACACAAGCTGGGCCAGGCCCGCATCGCCGAACTGATGCCGGAACTGCCCGGCTGGGAACTGGTTGAGGATGGCCACGCCCTGTGCAAGACCTTCGCGTTCGCCAACTATTACGAGACCATGGCGTTCGTGAACGCACTGGCGTACATCGCCCATCGCGAGGATCACCATCCGGATTTGGGCGTACATTACAACCGCGCGGTAGTCCGCTATTCGACCCACGACGTCGGCGGGCTCAGCGAGAACGACTTCATCTGCGCGGCCAAGGCCGAAGCGCTGGCAACCGGAGGACCGTGATGAAAACTCCTTTCCTGTTGGCTTCCTCTTCCCTGCTGGCGCTTGCATTGTCGGCCTGTGGCGGTTCGGGCACGCCCGCGGCCCCGGTCGCGGCGCCGACCGAACTGGCGGCAGTGCATACCCCGCCCCCGGACTATCCGATTGAACTGGCCTGCGCCGGCATCGGCGGCGTTTCCACGCTGAAGGTGGTGGTCGGCATCGAAGGCATCCCGACCGAGGTGGGCGTGTTCAAGAGCAGCGGCCAGCCCGCGCTGGACGAATCGGCCCAGAAGGCGGTGCGCGGCTGGCAGTTCAAGGCCGCCACCCGCAACGGCCAGGCGGTCAGCCAGACCATCCAGGTGCCGGTGAATTTCACCCCGCCGCCGGAACGCCCGAACCAGTGTTTCGCGCTGGATTCGCAGCGCCAGGGATGAACCCGCGTTGTTGAACCTGTTGCTCGCCTGGGCCCTGGCCCAGGCCCAGCCCGGCCAGCCGCCGCTGCCTGCGCCACCAGAGGTACAGGCCCCCCTGCGTTACCTCCCCATCCGTGTCGACGCCCGGGTCGCGCCAGCGGAGTCGATTCCGGCGGACGCGCGGGCCGGTGACATGCTGGTGTCCATCGTGGACGGGCAGACCTTGCGGGTCGCGGTGACCGTGCGCCATGACGAACTAGAGAGCGTGAACGCGGCGGCGATCCGCGCCTGGCGGGCCGAGGATGACCTGCAGATCGTCATTCCCCTGGTTTCCAATGCCGCCACTCCGTTCGAGCCCCGCTGCTGCGCCGCCTATTCGCAGGCGGATCTGATGCTCACCCTGCCCGCGGGCCTGCCCGTGAAGGTCACCGTGCGCACCGAGCGTCCGCAGCTGCATGTGATCGGCGAACAGCGTCTCGTGCCACAGCACTGAAGATCTCCGTCACGGCTCAGCCGAGCCGGTTCAGCACGTCCGCCAGTTCCGGCGCCAGCGGCGCATTGAGCAGATAGGGCGTTTTTCCGCCATCGAGCGCGAATTCCAGTGACGCGGCATGCAGGAACAGGCGTTTCAGCCCGGCCTGCTCACGCAGGCGCTTGTTGACCGCCGGATCGCCGTACTTGTCGTCACCGGCCACCGGATGGCCCATGTGCTGGGCATGCACGCGGATCTGGTGGGTGCGGCCGGTTTCGATGATCACTTCGCAATAGGAGTGGCCACCGCGCCGTTCCAGCACGCGGAAATGGCTCAGCGAGGCCTTGCCGCCGGGATTGACCTGGACGTGCCGCTCGCCGCCCTGGCGCAGGCCCACGTGCAGCGGCGCGTCCACGCTCATCACCCCGTCGGGCATCCGCCCGACCAGCAGGGTCAGGTAACGCTTTTCGATGCCGCGCCCGTCATCGCTGTCGTTCTCGCGCATCAACGCCTGCAGTTCGGACAGCGCGGATCGCTTCTTGGCCATGATCAGTAGACCGGAGGTGTCGCGGTCCAGTCGATGCACCAGCTCCAGCGTCTGCCCGGGCCGGAGCGCGCGCATGGTCTCGATGGCGCCGTGGCTGATGCCGCTGCCGCCGTGGCTGGCGACGCCGGACGGCTTGTTGATGACCAGCAGGCGCGCATCCTCGAACACGATGGCCGCCTCCATCCGCTGCAGGAACCCGGCGGGCGGCGGCGTCTTGTCTCCGGACTCGGCGAGATTGACGGGGGGAATCCGGACTTCGTCCCCGACCTCCAGCTTGCGCTCGGCCTTGGCGCGGCCGCCGTTGACCCGGACCTGGCCGCTCCGGACCAGCTTGTAGACCAGACTCCGCGGAGCCCCTTTCAGCTGGCCCAGGAGGAAGTTGTCCAGCCGCTGCCCGCCGCGGTCTTCCGGGACCCTGACCAGGCGGACGGAGGCTTTGGTCGCGCTGGGGGGCGATGAGGCGGGGGGCGGAGCGGTCATGGTCACTATTATTCTGTTACACTCGGCGGGCGAGATAAGGGTTTGATTTCGCAGGGAGTTGTCGGCTTGGAAGCAAGCCGTGGGCCAGAAGCCCGGCTCCTCGCGATTCCGACAGGTGCGCAGCCACCGCCCCAGGGGCGGCCATGTTAGCGGCTTGCCGGCGAACCCGGATACCGCCGGACGCGTGACGGCGCCCGTTGCTGAACATGTCCCGCGCGGCGCCACCACTGGTTGGGAAGCTGCCGCCGGCCCGTAACACATAGTAAAAAGCGCTCCCGCGGCGTGCCGTGGTGTCGTAGCGCTGGAAACCCAACCCGCCCCGCTGCGCCTGCGCAAGGGACGGAGCACCGTTCCAGAGGCGAAACGCCACGGCGTTCCGCGCGGTAGTAGCGCGCGAGGAACGCAAACAATGAAACGCATGTTGATCAATGCGACGCAGGCAGAAGAACTGCGCGTCGCCATCGTGGACGGCCAGACCCTTTACGACATCGATATCGAACAGCCGTCGAAAGAGCAGAAGAAGTCCAACATCTACAAGGGCCGCATCACCCGGCTCGAACCCTCCCTCGAAGCCGCCTTCGTCGACTACGGCGCCGACCGCCATGGCTTCCTGCCGCTGAAGGAAATCTCCCGCGACTATTTCCAGGCCGGGGTCGACCACAACAAGGCTGGCCTGCGCGAACTGCTGCGCGAGGGCCAGGAAGTCGTCGTACAGGTCGACAAGGACGAGCGCGGCAACAAGGGCGCCGCCCTGACCACGTTCATCTCCCTGGCCGGCCGTTACATGGTGCTGATGCCGAACTCGCCCACCGCGGGCGGCGTGTCCCGCCGCATCGAGGGCGATGACCGCGCCGAGCTGAAGAAGGCGATGGACTCGCTCGCCATTCCCGACGACATGGGCGTCATCATCCGCACCGCCGGCGTCGGCCGCGATGCCGAAGAGCTGCAGTGGGACCTGGACTACCTGCTGCAGGTCTGGAAGGCAATTGCCGAGGCCGCGCTGACCAAGCCCGCCCCGTTCCTGATCTACCAGGAGTCGCGCCTGATCGTGCGCGCCCTGCGTGACTACCTGCGCGCCGACATCGGCGAAATCCTGGTCGACACCGAAGAGCTGTACGAGACCGCGAACGAATTCATGCAGCAGGTGATGCCGCAAAGCCTGCGCAAGCTCAAGCACTACAAGGACGACATTCCGCTGTTCAACCGCTTCCAGATCGAATCCCAGATCGAGGGTGCTTATGAACGCAATGTCCGCCTGCCCTCCGGCGGCTCGATCGTGGTCGACCAGACCGAGGCGCTGACCGCCATCGACGTCAACTCCGCCCGCGCCACCAAGGGCGGCGACATCGAGGAAACCGCGTTCCACACCAACCTGGAAGCGGCCGAGGAAGTGGCCCGCCAGCTGCGCCTGCGCGACCTGGGCGGCCTGGTGGTCATCGACTTCATCGACATGTCCAGCAACAAGCACCAGCGGGAGGTCGAGAACCGCCTGCAGAACGCGCTGAAGTACGACCGCGCACGGGTGCAGCTGGGCCGCATCTCGCGCTTCGGCCTGATGGAAATGAGCCGCCAGCGCCTGCGGCCGTCGTTGGGCGAATCCAGCCAGATTGTCTGCCCGCGCTGCGACGGCCATGGCCGCATGCGCAGCGTGGAATCGCTGTCGCTGTCGATCATCCGCGTGGCCGAAGAGCATGCGATGAAGGAGAACACCGGACAGGTGCTGGTGCAGGCGCCGGTGGAGATCGCCAACTTCCTGCTCAACGAGAAGCGCGGCGCGCTGCGTGAAATCGAGACCCGCCACGACGCGCCGATCATCATCGTCGCCGACGAGGCGCTGCATACCCCGCACTATGAAGTGACTCGCATCCGCGCGAACGAACTGGGCGAGGAAACGACCAGGCCGAGCTACCAGCGCGGTACCCCGCGCAAGCTGCCGGTGCACGCGCTGACCAAGGCCCAGCTGAACATTCCGGCCGCCCCGGCGGTCACCCACGTGAAGCATTCGCAGCCCGCGCCGATCCGCGAAGAACGCGAGGCGCCCACCCCGGCCCCGGTCGCGCCCGCACCGGCGCCCGCTCCGGTCGCGGCCCCGGCGTCCGGCGGCCTGTTCGGCTGGCTCAAGCGCCTGGTCGGCGCCGAAAGCGCGCCGGCTCCGGCGCCGCAGCCGCGTGCCCAGGACAACCGCCAGCAGCGCAACGATCGCAATGACCGCAATGGTCGCCGCGACAATCGCCAGCAGAACCAGGGCGGTCGCGGCGGCAATGGTCAGCAGCGTCGCGAAGAAGGTCGCGGCAAGAGCCAGCAGGCCGCCGGTGGCCAGAATCCGCAGAATGCCCAGCAGAAGCCACGTGGCGAGCAGCCCCCGAAGCAGGCGCAGCAGCAGCAAAAGCAAAAGCAGCCCCAGGCTCCCCGCCAGCAGCAAGGACAGCAGCAGGGCCAGGGGCAACAGCAGAAGGCGCCGCGCAATGAACAGGCCCAGAAGCCGCAGCCGCAGGCCCAGCAGGCGGCCCCGAAGCAGGAAGTGGCTCCGGTCGTGAACGTTGCCCCGGTTCCGGCGCCCGTCGAAACCCAGGCACCCCAGGTCGCCGCCGCCGCGGTCGCCGTGACGGTTGCCGAAACGCCGCGTCCGGCGCCCACGCAGGCGCCCGCCGAAACCAACGCCGAAGCCGGTGACGTGAATGTCGCGGCCAATCCCGGTGAAGAAGGCGAAGCAGGCGGTGAAGGCACTGGTCGCCGTCGCCGCGGTCGCCGCGGTGGCCGTCGTCGTCGTCGCGGCAATGCCGAAGGCGCGCCGCTGGCCGACGAACAGGCTGGGGATGAATTCCTGGATGCGGGTGACGAACAGGACGTGGTCGCGCACCGTTCGCAGCCGGAGTTCGATTTCGATGACGAAGAGCCGTCCCGGACCGCACCCGCGCCGGCCCGTGCCAACGAGAACGCCCGCCCGGCCGCACCGGTCGCGGTTGCCGCGGCCCCGGTGACTGCGATGGAACACGAGCCGACCGAAGCCGTGGCGGCTCCGGTCGTGACGGTGCCCGAGCAAGTCGTCGCCCAGGTCCGCGCCGAAATCGCCGAAGTGGTCGAGCCGAAGGCCGTCGCCGAGGCGCGGACCGAGGTCGCCGCGGTGGCCGAAAGCCCTGCGTCACGCGCCGGCATCGCCGACACCGTGCAGCGGGAAGCCCAGGCCGGCAGCGAGATCGTCCAGGCCGTGCAGCAGGACATCGTGGACGTCGCGGCTTCCGCCAGCGCCCGGAACGATGCCCCGGAGGCCGCTTCCCCTGCCCCGGAGGCCGCTTCCCCTGCCCCGATGACGCAAACCGCCGCGAGCACGGCGCCGGTCGTGGCCGATACGGAAGAGAGCGTGGCCGAGCAGGCCCCGGCTGCGGGCGAAAGCGTTTCGAGCATCCCGTCGGACTTGCCGGCCGCCAAGCCGGCGATGCCTTCCGCACCGGCGCGCGGCACCACCGGGTCGCTGTTCTTCGCCCTGGATGCCGACACCCCGCCCTCGGTGACCCGCGGCCTGTTCGAACCGGTCGCCACGCCCAAGCCGACGGCACCGGAAGCCTCCGCCGAACTGGCGCACAACGACGACGACAAGCCGGTGGATCCGGATCATCCGGAAAGCGAACGCAGCGCCTGACCCCGGGCGCAGGCGCGCAACGGGAAAACCGGCTGGCGACAGCCGGTTTTCTTTTGCCTGCGGAAATGGACGAGACGGGCGTCGGCTACGGACGCCGGGTTGGAACGACTACAGCGCGCGTGCCGGGTCCAGCAGGCCGTACTGCGCCGCCAGGCGCGCCAGCGCGATGTTGTCGCTGACACCGGCCTTTTCGAACAGGCGCGTCTTGTGGGTATTGACCGTCTTGGCGCTCAGGCTCAGCCGCTTGGCGATCTCTTCCTGGCGCAGGCCCTGGATCAGCAACATGGCGACTTCCAGTTCGCGCGGCGAAAGCGCATCGAAGGGCGAGCCATCGCCGCTCACGTTGAGCAACGCCAGGTTCTGGGCCACGCTGTTGCCGAGGTAACGCTTGCCGCGCGCCACGTCGCGCACCGCGCGGATCAACTCCTGTGCGTCGCCACCCTTGCCGAGATAACCAGACGCGCCGGCTTCCAGCAGGCGCTTGGGCAGCGGTCCATCTTCCAGCACCGAGACGATGATCACCCGGGTGCCCTGATCCCCGCGCACGATGCGCTCGGTCACCTCCAACCCGCTGTAACCGGGCAAATGGAGATCACACAGCACCACGTCGGGCTTGAGCTTGCGGATCAGCGGCAGCGCTTCCTCGCCGCTCTCCGCTTCGCCCACGATGTCCAGATCGGTTTCCTGCGCGAGGATCATCCGCATGCCGGTACGCACCAGCGCGTGATCGTCGATCAGGAACACTCGAATCGTCATGCCACTTCCCCTTCCGAGCCTTGGCTCTACACCGAGCCTATTCCCGGAATGCGGCCGTCGCAACTCACATTCTAGCCGTCCATCCGCGCGCGGCCGATCTCCCACAGGTCATGGATGGACCGACTCCAGGCTCGTGCATACTCGGCATCCAACCTTCCGGGGAGCACCGAATGACATCGAGAACATCACGACGCCCGTTGTGGGCGGGCCTATTGCTGTTGATTGCACTGCCGAGCCTGGCCGCCGATGGCGGTGGCGTGGTGAGCTGGAAGGATCAGGTCGCCCGCATCAGTGCCGGCGCAGACACCGGTGCGCGTGGCCAGGCCATCACGGGGCGCCTGGATGCGCTGGGTCTGGCCTGGCGTGGCGAGGACTTCGAGCAGAAGGAAAAACAGGGGCGCAATCTGCTCGTGGATCTGGGTGGTCCGGAGGGAGCGCCGCTATTGCTGATCGGCGCCCACTACGACCGGGTCGCCGTTGGCCACGGCGCGACCGACAACGCATCCGGCTCCGCCGCGGTGCTGGAGCTGGCCGAGCGCCTCAAGGCTCGCCCGCTTTCCCACCATCGCGTACAGATTGCATTCTGGGATCTGGAGGAAGCGGGCCTGTTGGGTTCGCATGCCTACGTGACCACGCCTGGGCGCGAGAAGCCGGCGCTCTACGTCAACTTCGACGTGTTCGGCTGGGGCGATACGCTGTGGATGATGTCGCCGCAGGCGGACACCCCGCTGGTCGGTGCGCTGCGCAAGGGCAGCGAAACCCGCGGCCTCGGCTTCCAGCCGGGCGAACACTATCCGCCCACCGATCACCTCGCCTTCCTCAAGCAGGAGTGGCCCGCGGTGTCCTTCTCGCTGGTCGGCGGCGGCGAAATTGATCCCATCCTGGCCGTGTTTTCCGGCAAATCGCCGGAGAACCCGCCCAAGGTGATGCAGGTGATCCACAGTCCCCGCGACACCGTGGCCGAGCTCGACGACGGGCGCGTGGACGATGCACTGGATGTGATTGAACAGGGATTGCGCGACTGGGACGCGGGCGCCCGCTGACGGGCGTCGCCATCGCGGCATGCGCCGGGGCGAATACGAGAACCGCCCCGGCTTTCCGGACGGCGACGGTGTCGGGCTCGCGACTGACCGCCGGGCACCTGCGATGACACAGGCGTTGGGCTCTCTCGTGGTTTCCGGGTCATCAGCCGGTCCGGAAAGCGGCGCCGGGGTGGTCGGCGCCTGCCACTAGGTCGAACTTATACGCAGTCCTGCGCGAAGGACGCGTGTAGAGCAACGCGGTTTCCGCCACGGCATCTCATACCAAAGACGAAGCCGTTTCTTTGCATGGAGATGACATGGCTGTCGCTAGCCTGTCGCCAACCGATACCGCCTTGCCGCACCATGATGACGCTCGACCTTCCCCACTCCCCGGGTCATGACGGCAGTTTCCTGCTGTCGATCAACGAATCCGATCCCCTGCATTTCCCATCCCGCATCTCGGCGCTCGCCTACGCCAGCAAACTGGCCTGGCAACGCGAACAACAGGGCCTGGACTACGCCATCAACGTCGAAGGCGGAGACGGCAAGTGGCGGCTGTTTCGAGGCGTCCGCCGGTTGCGGGCCTGATACCGCTCCGGGGACATCGGATTTTTCCTACAGCAAGCCGGGCTGTGCACCGACTGACGCGCGTGCATGATCGGGGCATTCTGGACACGTTCCCGGAAGCACGCCCTGCGACGGTCAGGAAGACCGCTCTGCAAAGGAAAACGGGCGCCGCCTTGAGCAAGCGGAAGCGGCCCGGGGACCTCCCCCTTCAAGGTCCGGCCTGGATGGTGCCGGACCTTTCTTTTTTTGTGTGCGCGACTGCCGGCATCGGCGGTGTAGACGTCCGAAAACGGTGAGTCGACGCCTCGCGGCCATGGCAACATCACGGGCGACTCCCCCCAGGATCCCCACGATGTCCACCACCGCCGAACGTACCGCCCTGTTCCGCCAACAGCATGCCGAGGGCCTGCTGCTCCTGGCCAATGCCTGGGACGCCGGCAGCGCCCGATTGATCGAATCGCTCGGTGCGCCCGCGTGCGCCACCACCAGTGCCGGCCTGGCCTGGGCGCAGGGATACCCTGATGGCGATCAACTGCCGGTATCGCGCCTGCTCGACAGTGTCGCGACCATCACCCGCGTGTTGCGCACGCCACTGACGATCGACATCGAAGGCGGTTACTCCGACCGACCCGATACCGTCGCCGAAACGGTGCTTCAGCTGATTCAGCAGGGCGTGTCCGGCATCAACCTGGAAGACGGCGGAAGGGATCCGGGATTGCTGTGCGACAAGATCGCGCGCATCCGCGCGCGCTGCCGGGACGCCGGCGTGGATGTGTTCGTCAATGCACGGACCGATGTCTACCTGCGGCGCCTCGCCCCCGCCGGCGCGGACAGCGTGCGCGAAACGCTGGAGCGCGCCTCGCGCTATCGCCAGGCGGGCGCGGACGGCCTGTTCGTGCCCGGCCTGGTCGAAGCTGAGGAGGTTGCCGCTATTGCCATGGGCACCGAACTGCCCCTCAACCTGCTCTGGCGCGCGGCCTTGCCGGATCGCGCAAGCCTGGCCCGGTTGGGCGTGCGCCGGCTCAGTGCCGGCTCGGCCCTGGCCGAATCGGCGGCCGGGCATCTGCGCTCGCGCGCCCAGGCATTCCTGGGCGAAGGCCCGGGCCTGTCCGCGGATCCGCAGGCGATGGGCTACGGCGAACTCAACGCGCTTTTCGCTTCCGCCTGAGTCCGGTGGCGTCAATCGCCGCCCAGGCACGCCACCAGGAAATCGACGGCCGCACGCACGCCCGGCAACTGCCCGCGCCGGTGCGGCATCACCAGCGTGGTGGTGACGCGACCGGCATGCCATCCCGGCAGTACCCGACGCAGTCGGCCATCGGCCAGTTCGTGCCGGCACAGTGATTCGGGCAGGCAAGCGATACCCAGCTCCGCGATCGCCGCAGCGCGCAGCACCTGCGATTCGTTGGCGATGAGACGTGCCTGCGGCGCGACCTGGATGGTTTCCTTCTCCGCGTCTTCCCGGGCCAGGGTCCATCGGCCAGCACCAGGGCCGGTCGTCAGGCCCGCATGCTGTTCAAGCGCCTGCGGCGCGTCGGGTTCGCCGGACGCTTCCAGATAGCCGGGTGAAGCCACCAGCACGACGCTTTCCCGGCGCACCGGCCGCTGTACCAGCTCCGAATCCGGCAGGGGGGCGAAATGACTGCGCACGGCGATGTCATAGCCTTCCTGGAGGACGTCGACGAACCGGTCGGTCACGTCCAGTTCCAGGCGCAGGCGGGGAAACCGTTGCGCCAGCCGCGGCAGGTGGGGCGCCAGTTGTTCCTGCGCCACCGGCACCGAGGCCGTGATGCGCACCACGCCGCTGGGTTCGGCGACCCGTTGGCGCACCACGTCCTGCGCCGCCTGGGCTTCGATGATCGAGGCGCGCGCGTGTTCGTAGAAACCACGGCCCACGTCGGTCAGGGTGAAGCTGCGCGAACTGCGATGAATCAATCGCGCCTGCAGCGCGCCCTCCAGTTCCGCCACCCGCTTGCTCAAGGTCGATTTGGGCAAGCCCAGTTGGCGCGAGGCCGGTGCGAAGCCACCGTGCTCCACGGCGGCAACGAAAAACACGAGGTCGTTGAGGTTGATCACGGAAAGTCCATGAATGTGGACGATAAGGCGCAATTTTGCCGACTACACGGACAAAGTCCACGGTTTTATGTTTCTCCACCGGCCGGATTCCTCCCATTGACTTCCACAGGACCAACTTCATGAGCACTACCACCTTGTTGTACGGCGTTCCCTCCGGCTGTTCCTTCGGCTCGATCGTCGCCCTGGAATGGCTGGGCCTGCCCTACCGGCTGAGTCGCATCGCCATGCCCGGGGACGTCACCAGCGACGACTACCGCCGCCTCAATCCGGTCGCCGAAACCCCGACCCTGATCACCGCCGACGGGGACGCCGTCAGCGAGAGCATGGCCATCCTCAACCATCTGGGCGCCCACGGCGTCGGTACCGGCCTCGCGTTCGTCCAGGGCACGCCGGATTTCGATCGGCTCAACCAGATGCTGGCCTTCCTCAACACCACGTTCTTCAATGCCTTCAGCCCCCTGTGGCACGCGCTGGAACACGGCAGCGAGGGCACCGAGAAACAAGTGCTGACCGACTACGGGCGCGGCAAGGTCGAACGCGCGCATGCCGTGCTGGAAGCACTGCTGGGCAACCAACCCTGGCTGCTGGGCGAACACCGCACGCTGGCCGACGCCTATTTCATCGGCATCGCGCGCTGGACCCGCTATCACGACGTGGCCGACCGGCGCGAATACCCGAATCTGCAGCGCCTGTTCGAGAAACTGGAAGCGGATCCGGCGGTGGTTTTCGCGCACGCCATCGAAGCCGAACGCCCGGCGGTGTCCGCGGGCGGTTTTCTCGGCCATGTTTCCCTGCAGGACGTGTTGGGGTCTCTCCGCACGGCGGCGTGAGCCGGCGTCCGCAAGAACCGGAGAGTCGGAACGAGGCGCCGCCGCCACACTGGCGCCTCATTCCCACCAGGACATTCCATGAAGATTCTGCAAGGCAAGGTCGCCATCGTCACCGGCGCCAGTTCCGGCATCGGCCGGGCCAGCGCGTTGCTGTTCGCGCGCGAAGGCGCGCGACTGGTCGTGGTCGCACGCGGTGAAGAACGGCTGCAGGCGCTGGTATCGGAGATCACGCAGGCAGGCGGCGAAGCCGTCGCCGTGATCAGCGACGTACGTGACGAGGATTGCGCGCAAGCGGCGGTGCAGGTCGCCACCGAACATTACGGCGGGCTGGATGTCGCTTTCAACAATGCCGGCACGCTGGGCGAAATGGGGCCGACGCCGGATCTGTCCCTCGCTGGCTGGCGGGAGACGCTGGACATCAACCTGACCAGCGCCTTTCTGGCCGCCAAGTACCAGGTGCCGGCCATGCGTGCGCGCGGCGGCGGCTCGCTGATCTTCACCTCCACCTTCGTCGGCCACACCGTCGGCCTGCCTGGCGCCGCCGCCTACGCGGCCAGCAAGGCCGGCCTGCTCGGATTGACGCGCGCACTGGCAGCGGAATTCGGCCCGGAGGGCATCCGGGTCAATGCGCTGCTCCCCGGCGGCACCGATACCCCGATGGCACGGGCAATGAATGGCACACCGGAGGCATGGGCTTTCGTCGAGAACCTGCACGCGCTCAAGCGCGTCGCCAGTCCCGAGGAGCAGGCGCAGTCGGCGCTGTACCTGGCGTCGGATGCGTCCTCCTTCACCACCGGCACCGCCTTGCTGGTCGACGGGGGCGTCTCGATCACGCGCGCATGACGCGGACGCACCGCGCTCCCCTCGCCTCCCCGCCCGCCGCGCGCTAGAGTGGCGGCGGGGAATCCACCGGCCGGTTGCGGCCGATACAAGGGGACAATTGATGAGGACATCCACCACCTGCGTGGCAGGCGTGGTGTTGTATGCGGCCTGCTCGGGCGCACCGGCGCAGGAAGCGCAGCCGACTCCGGAACAGCAAACCCTCATGCGGGCGGCCCAGAACGTCACCACCCGCATCGAAACCGTCACCCGGATTCTGGACTACTGCATGCGGCAGGACGCCGGCTTCGCGCAATCCGCGCAGGACAGCCTGCGCACCTGGCGTGCGCGCAACCAGGCCTACGTAGACCTGGGACCGTCGTTGCGCGAGGAAGTCTATGCGCTGGGCGCGCGCCTGTTCGGCACGAGCCGGCAGGAAACCGAGGATGCCCTGATGGACGCGGTGCAGGAAGTCGCCGGCACGTTCGCCGAGGAACTTGACCAGGTCGATGATCCGGCCCGCCGCCGGTATGCCTGCGATACCTATGCGGCGAAGATACGCGACGGTGAACTGGACATCGGCTTCGAGCGGCCCGAAGTGAAAGCCATGCTCGATGCCCGCCTGGACCAGGCACGCAAGCGCTAGGCAGGCACGTCCGCGGCTCGCGAGGCCAGCCAGTCGCACAGCTTGTCCAGTCCGACCTCGGTGCCTTCCCTGCGCTCGCCGTGATCGGCGTAACCGTCCAGGAACACCACCTGCTCGGTGAACGACATCAAGGTACCGCCCGCGTCCGGCTGGAATGCGACCGTGACCAGCGATACCGAGATGCGCCGTTCGCCCAGCAGCAGATCGTAGGCATAGACGATGCGCCGGTCCGGCACGATGTCGAGGAAATGCGCGCGGAATGCATGCACCACGCCCTCTCCGTCGCGGACCTCGTTGTACTCGCTGCCGCCGATGCGGAAATCCAGCGCGTAGCCAGCGTTGCGCCAGTCGTCATGGCAGGAAAACCAGGCCTGCTTGGCTTCGGCCCGCGACCAAGCGGCGAACACCCTTGCCGGAGCGGCCTGCAACTTCCGATCGATGCGGAAGCTGGTGTGGGCTTCGGACGGCGTGGAAGTGGAAATGGAACTCATCCTGCACTCCTCATGTGTTGGTGATCAGGCGTCGCCATTCCGCTCGCCATCCGTGGTCGCGGCGAGGAACGCATCCAGGCGATCGAAGCGTCGCCGCCAGGTACGTTCGCGTTCCGCCGCCCAGGCCTCGACCTGGGCAAGCGCGCCGGGCACCAACTGGAAGGTACGCACGCGTCCCTGCTTTTCCGAGTTCACCAGGCCGCCCCGTTCCAGCACCGCCAGGTGCTTGACCACCGACGGCATCGCCAGCTTGAGCGGCTGGGCCAGCGACGACACCGAGGCCGGCCCCAGGCTGAGCTGATCGATCATGCGTCGACGGCTGCTGTCCGAGAGTGCGTGGAACAGGGCATCCAGGCGTGCCTGCTGCGAGCCTGGCATGCTCAGCCCGCCTCCGGCGCCAGCAGATGTTCCGGCATCGCGTCGCGGTACGGGAACAGGTGGAAATACGGCCGTGCCTCATCATAGGTGCGCCGCACCGACGGACGCGCCATCAAACGGTCGAAGTAGCCGGCCAGGTGGTCGCAGCCACGCGGGAACGGCCGCACGATACCGGCATAGAACAACGCCGGCGCCGCGGCGCAATCCGCCATCGTGAACTCCCCGGCAACCGCCCACTCACGCCCGGCCAGGTGCGCCTCCAGCATCGCGTAGGCGGTATCGAGCGTGGCCGCGGCCTCGGCGACGCCACGCGGATCGCGCTCCTGTTCGCCACGCAGCCGATCGCCCACGAACTTCTGCATCGGCTGCTGGACATACAGGTCGAAGAAACGGTCCCACAGGCGGGTTTCGCGCGCGGCATCCGGATCCGCGGGAATCAATGCCACTTCGCCCGGATGATGCTGGTCCAGGTACTCGATGATCACGGTCGATTCCGGCACCGCGACACCACGTCGCACGTCGTGCAGCACCGGCATCTTGCCGACCGGCCAGATGTCCAGCAGGGGGGCGCGGGAGGCGGGATTGCCCGGTTCGACCAGTTCGCCGCGAAACGCGTTGCCCTGCTCGTAAAGGGCGATGAGGACCTTGTGGCAAAACGAGGCAAGCGGGTGGTAGTACAGCAGCAGGTCCATCGATTCCTCCGGCGCCGGGTGGGTGTTCTTAATAGTTTCCGTAATGGCTAAGTATTAGATCAACCCGGTATCGCCCGCAAGCCCCCCGGAACGGCGTCCGGTTGGTCATCGCGGCGGTGCCCTTTGTCCCAGCCCCGTTGCCCGGCCGCGCGCCGGCGCCGATTGTCGCGATCATTCCCGCACCTGCCCGGAACCTCGCATGCGCACGCCGCTCGACGGCTACCCCTGGATCCGCTCCGACACCTCCCTGCATCTCCTGAGGGTCGTCACGGCGGTGCTGTTCATGGCCCACGCGGCCGTGCGCATCGGCAACAACACCATTCCGCGTTTCGCGGAATTCATGGAGGCCCAGGGCTTTCCATACGGCGCGGCGTGGGTATGGACCATCACCCTGTACGAGCTCGCCGCCGGCACCCTGCTGATACTCAACGTGGGCGTGCGCTGGGCCGCTTCCGGTCTTGCCCTGATCGCCGCCGTCGGCATCCTTCTCATCCACTGGAAGAACGGCTGGTTCGTCGGCGAGCACGGCGTTGGCGGCAGCGAATACAGCGTTGCCCTGCTGGTGATGCTGCTAGTGATCGCGGCGCACGACACGCGCCGGCGCCTCGCGAGGTCCGCGGCCGGCACGCCAATGACGGACGACGCGCCTCCCGCGTTCGTGCGGCTGGACGGCGTGGATTGAGCCCAGCGGTGAAGCCGGCGGCGCGCTAGCCCGGGGTCGGAACGCCGCGCCGGATCAATCCATGGATCTGCTCGCGGTAGTTGCGCCCGCTGATCAGCCGCCTGCCGGTGTGCAGATCCAGCCGATAGCGGCCCGACCCCATCGGCATGATCTCCCGGATCGCGCCGGTGCGGACGATGGTGGAGCGATGCACCCGCAGGAACGCCAGCGCGTCCAGCTCCGCCTCGAACGAAGCCAGTGTACGCCGCAGCGTATAGCGTCCCTGCTGGCAATCGACATCCAGATAGTTGCCCTGCGCTTCGACGACATTGATCTGGCTCTCGGGCACCAACTGCACGCGTTGCCCGATCTGGAGCGGTATCCGGCGCACGCCGTCATCGATGGCCGCCGTCTGCAGGCCCTGCAACGCCAGCCGCTCGCGCAACCGCTCCACCGCCTGTTGCAGGCGTTCGGCGGACAGCGGCTTCAGCAGGTAGTCCACGGCACGGGCATCGAAGGCGCGCGCGCCATGTTCGTGATAGGCGGTGACGAACACCACCAGCGGCGCCGGGCCGCGCCAACGCGCGAGCGCGGAAAAGCCGTCGCCGCCCGGCATCTCGATGTCCAGGAACAACACGTCGATGGCGCCGTCGCGTGCCGTACCTAGCAGTTCCTCCACATCCACGCATTCGGCAACCACGGTGATGCTGGTCCCGGCCACCTTTTCGAGCAGCCGGCGCAGACGCGCGCGCGACAGCGGTTCGTCGTCGACGATGGCGGCCTTCAGGGTCACGCCACCCGCTCCAGTGCCTGCGCAGCCGGTTTGGTCGCGGTCGCAGGCAAGGGAATCTCCAGTTCGACCACGTACCGATCCGGCGCGGTTTCCGGTTGCAACAACCGGGCGCGCGGCCCATAGAGCAGTTGCAAACGACCGGAAACACCACGCAGGCCGACCCCGTTGCCCGCCACCGTACCGGCTTCCAGCTCGCGGCTGTTTTCCACCGCCAGCCGCAACCGCCCATCGGCCACCTCCGCCCGAATCAGCAGCCAACCCGGCGACCTGCGGCGCGCAATCCCATGGACGATGGCGTTCTCCACCAGTGGCTGCAGGATCAGCACCGGCACCGGGACATCCAGGCTCCCCGTGTCGATTTCGCGGCGCACCTGCAGGCGACTGGTCAGGCGGATCTTCTCGATCATCAGGTAATGGTCCACTACCGCGAGTTCATCCCGCAGCGGTCGCTCCTGCACTTCGTCCTGTTTCAATCCGTCACGCAGCAGCGCGGACAAGGACACCAGCATGCGATCGGCCAGGTCCCTGTCCACGTGCACCATCTCCGCCACCGAATTCAGCGCGTTGAAAAGGAAATGGGGATTGACCTGGGCACGCAGGGCTTCGAGCCGGGTGGAGACCAGGCTTCTTTCGATGTCGGCGATCCGCTTCTCGCGCTCGCGCGCGCGTTCGTAGTAGACGAAGGCATGCGCCACCCCGATCACCGTCCACGCGGTCATCAAGTTGTTGCGGACACTGGTGAGCAACACCTCGCCGAATCCTGGAAGTTCGTCGTACCACTCGAACACCGGATCGGTGACGTACACATAGGCGGCCTTGAGGACGATGATCGCCAGCACTCCCAGCGACTGCACCGCCAGCGCGCGCAGCACCGCCCCCCGCTCGATCGGGAACCGCCGCACCAGCCACAGGATGCCCAGACTGAAGGGCACCCAGGTCATCCAGCCGCCGAAACTGAAGTGCAGCGCGCGCGACCACGCGATGGGTTTGCCGTCGGTGTCGCCCATGGCGACGACCTGGCTGGCGAACATCACCGAGTAGGCAGTCCACCACAGCAGGACCATCCAGACGATCAGGGGAATCTTGAAGGGGCGCTTGTCCACGGCGCCACCCTACCGCCACGCCGGTCCGCCGTACAGGCATCCGGACGCCTTTTTCGAGGATCGCCACGCATCGATGGCGTTCGTCACGCCGCCGGTGCCGTTCGTCACTGCCCGATGGCGGCGGGATTCCGGCACCCCGAAAGATCCGCCCGTTCCCACTGGACGGACAACGCCGGGAAGCCTTCGCTTCACGGACCGGACGACGACTTCCATCACCCGAGGATTCCATGGCGCGCAAACTTTTTTCCCTGCTTCCCCTTGCCCTGGCCGGCGCGGCTTCCGTCGCTTCGGCCGGCGAATGCGAGGACAATTTCAGCAAGTCCGGCAGCGTGTTCTCGGGGGCGGATTTTTCCAGCAAGGTGACCGTTCCCGATCTGTCCGTGGCGGATGCGATGGGGCAACTGCGGGGCATCATGATCGCCGAAAAGATGGACGTCATCACCGAGGATGCCGGCACCGGCACCATGCTGGTGGAACAGCGCTCGACCAATTTCACCCGCGCGGTGCCGACGCTGATCAATGTCAGCGAAGAAGGCGGCGCGGCGGTGGTGGAAATGACCGTCAAGACCGAGAAGGGCCAGTTCGCCAAGGCCGATGCCATGCGGCCCTACATGTGCCAGTTGCTGGCCAAGATGAAGAGCGGCAAGGAAGGCAGGCTGGCCGGCGCGCAGGGCGCGCGCACCCAGAACGTGGCCGACACCACCTTCAAGGACGTCTACGTGTTCTCCCGCGAAATCGCCCGCGAGGCCAAGGGCAATTCGCTGGCGGTGAATGCCCGCCACAAGGGGCGCAAGTACAGTCTGAAGGGACGGGTGGACTACATCCAGGAAGACGGCGCGGAGTACAACGTTTCCTTCGACATTCCCGACGAAAGCGACGTGCTGATCAAGGTACCCGGCGACGATCAACCGCGCGTGGGCGTGGCCTGCCTGTTCAACGCCAACCAGCTCGCCAACGTGTTGACCTTCCGCAAGGGTGACTACGCGACGTTCACCGGCAGCTTCCATCGCTATGACGACTTCAAGCGGATGCTGTGGCTGGAGAACTGCGTGCAGGCGAAGAAGAAGAAATGACGCCTGCGCGGATTCCGGTCCGCAGGCACTCGCCCTGACAATCCTGCAGGCGGATATGCGAACGCCCCCATCGGGAGCGTTCCGTGCAGGGTTGGCGGAGAGAGTGGGATTCGAACCCACGGAAGGTTTGACCCTTCGCCGGTTTTCAAGACCGGTGCCTTAAACCGCTCGGCCATCTCTCCGTTGCATTTTCAACACCACGCCGATACTGCGTGTCGGTTCGCCGGTTTGGCCATCAACCTGAAGTCGATGGTCGTTGCGACCGGCGCGCATTTTCGCATGAAGCCGCGTCGCGTGCTTACGAGGCCTTCTTGACCTTGCCGGCCTTGGCATTGTCGATGGCCAGTTCCAGTGCCTTTTCCGCGGCTTCGGAGCATTTGCCACCGCAGTCCAGGCGCGAGGCCTCGATTTGCTGCGGCAGGTGTTCGGCCAGGAAGTCGATGAACACCCGCACCGCCGGCAGCAGGCCGCGGCGGGACGCGAACACCGCGTGGCAGATGCCCTGCGGCAACGACCATTCCGGCAGCACGACCTCCAGTTCCCCCTTGCGCACGGCTTCGGCGCAGACGGTTTCCGGCAACAGGGTGACGCCGTAGCCGTCCTTCGCCATGGCCTGCAGCAATGGGAAATCGAAGCCGGCCAGGCGCGGCTGCAATTCCACCCGGCGCACTTCGCCGTTGGGGCCATGCAGTTCCCAGCGCTGGCGCGCCTCGTCCTCGCTGATGCTCAGGGTGACGTGCTCGGCCAGGTCCTCCGGCGCCTGCGGGCGTCCGGCGCGGTTGAGGTACTTGGGACTGGCGACCAGCAGTTCCTGGATCTGGCCGAAGCTGCGCATCACCAGGCTGCCGTCGTCGTCGAGTTTGGCGCGCACGCGCAGCGCCACGTCGTAGCCTTCGTTGATGATATCGACGCGACGGTTGTTGACGTGCAGTTGCAGACGAACCTTGGGGTACTTGTCGAGGAACTTCGGCAGGATCTTCGGCAACTGCATCTGCGCCACCGCCACCGGCACGCTGACGCGCACCACCCCGCGCGGTTCGGCGCTGAGGCGATCCACCACCTCGCGCGCGGCCTGCGCCTCGGCCAGCATGGTCTGCGCATGGCGATGGACGCTCATGCCGACGTCGGTCACCGCGAAGCGGCGGGTCGACCGCTGCAGCAGGCGCACGCCCAGATCCGTTTCCAGTTGGCTGATGCGCCGGCTCAGGCGTGATTTGGGAATGCCGAGGGCGCGTTCGGCGGCGGCGAAGCCACCGTGATCGACCACCATGGCGAAGTAGTACAGGTCGTTGAGGTCGTGCTGCATGACTATAGTTCCATAATCAGAACAATCAGTGATATTAGACCAGCTTTATCCTATTTTCGCAACAGCCCAGGATGGCACCCAACGCGGCACGGCCGCATTCGCCGGACAAAGCCATCATGAAACTATTGCACATCGACAGCAGCGCGCTGGCCGACAACTCGGTCACCCGCCAACTTACCGCCGCCATCGTAGCCCGTTGGCAGGACGAGGTGCCCGGTCTGAAGGTCACCTATCGTGACCTGGACGCCGAACCCCTGCCCCATCTGACCGGCCCGGTGCTGGCCAAGGTCGATCCCGAGGTGGCCGCGGCCTCCGAGGAAACCCTGCGCCAGTTCCTGGAGGCCGACGTGGTGGTGATCGGGGCGCCGATGTACAACTTCGGCATTCCCTCCACCCTCAAGGCCTGGATTGACCGGGTCGCGGTGGCCGGTCGCACTTTCCGCTACACCGAGAAGGGCCCGGAAGGCCTGGCCGGCAACAAGAAGGTGATCATCGCCAGCGGTCGCGGTGGCATCCACAGCGGCGCCGCCAGCGACTTCCAGGAGCCCTATCTGAAGTTCGTGCTGGGGTTCATGGGCATCACCGACGTGGAGTTCGTCCGCGCCGAGGGCGTGAATTATTCGCCGCAGCACCGGACCGATGCCATGGCCGCCGCGCTGGCCTCGATTCCCGGCCCGCAGCGACTGGCGGCCTGAGCACACGGCATTCTCCGCCAGTTCCGCAGTTCCCTCTCCGGGCCCGCGCAAGCGGGCCCTTTTTTTCGCCGGCTTGCCAGCGGGGGCGCGTGTACCTTCATGTCGCTATGCTTGCGCGCACCGGAACGCGATCCACCCATGCCTGCCATCGAGAAGCCCTCACGCCGCGGTTCCCGCCCGGACGCGATCCCCGCGCCGGTCGACGTCGGACAGGTCCTGGCAATGCTGCGGCGGGAAGCCAATCCCTCCCATCGCGAGGGCCTCGGCCGTTTCGGTATTCCCGACAAGCACGCGCTGGGCGTTCCGATGGCGAGGATCCAGGCCATCGGCAAACGCATCGGCCGCCAGCACGCGCTGGCGCCGGTCCTGTGGGATACCGGTGTGTACGAAGCGCGTCTGCTGGTGGCATTCGTCAGCGAGCCAGCGCAGCTGGGCGCCATGCAGATGGATCGCTGGTGCAGGGAGTTCGACAACTGGGCGATCTGCGACACCCTCTGCTTCCACTTGTTCGACCGCACACCGCATGCCTGGAGCAAGGCGCGGCAATGGAGCCGGCGGCGCGGCGAGTTCGAGAAACGCGCGGCGTTCGCCCTGCTCGCCGGCCTGGCGGTCCATGACAAACGGGCGCCGGACGAAGCGTTCGCCGACGGGCTGCGGTTGATCGAGGACGCCGCCGCGGATCCGCGCAACTTCGTCAAGAAAGCAGTCAGCTGGGCGTTGCGGGCCATCGGCCAGCGTCGCGCCGGGCTGCATGCACCAGCGGTTGCGCTGGCGCGCCGGCTGGCGGCCTCGGACGACGCCACCGAGCGCTGGGTGGGCAGGGACGCCCTGCGCGATCTGACCCGTCCACAGGTGTTGCAGCGGGTGGCGCGGCGCTGACGGTGCGCTGAGGGAAGAGCAGATCCCCCCTCGGTCCCCCTTCTTCGAAGGGGAGCAGCGAAGCGGGCTTCCGCCTAGCCGGCCAGGTGGATCAGGCGATGCGTTCGGCGCCGCCCATGTAGGGACGCAAGACCTCCGGCACGGTGATCGAGCCATCGGCGTTCTGGTAGTTCTCCATGACCGCGATCAAGGCGCGTCCCACCGCGGTGCCGGAACCGTTGAGCGTATGCACGGGTTCGGGCTTGCCGGTCGCCGGATTCCGCCAGCGCGCCTGCATGCGGCGGGCCTGGAAATCCTCGCAGTTGGAGCAGGAGGAAATCTCGCGGTAAGTCTGCTGCGAGGGCAGCCAGACTTCCAGGTCGTAGGTCTTGGTGGCGGAAAAACCCATGTCGCCCGAGCACAGCAGCATGCGGCGGTACGGCAGGCCCAGCTTTTCCAGCACCACCTCGGCGCTGCGGGTCATGCGCTCGTGTTCGTCGTAGCTTTCCGAGGGGCGCGCGATCGAGACCAGTTCGACCTTCTCGAACTGGTGCTGGCGGATGAAACCGCGCACGTCGCGACCACTGCTGCCGGCCTCGGAGCGGAAGCACAGCGAATGCGCGGTCATGCGCAGCGGCAGGCGCGCATCGTCGACGATCTCGTCGCGGACGATGTTGGTCAACGAAATCTCCGAGGTGGAGATGAGGTAGCGCGTGTGCTCGCCCAGCCGGGTGCTGAACATGTCTTCTTCGAACTTCGGCAACTGGCCGGTGCCATACAGGCTCTCGGCATTGACGATCAGCGGCACGTTGGTTTCCTCGTAGCCGTGTTCGCCGGTATGCAAATCCAGCATGAACTGGGCCAGCGCGCGGTGCAGGCGCGCCAGCTGGCCGCGCAGCACGGTGAAGCGCGCGCCGGAAATCTTGGCCGCGGTGTCGCCATCCAGCCAGCCATGGCGGGCCCCGAGTTCGACGTGGTCCTTGACCGGGAAGTCGAATGCCGGCGGGTTGCCCCAGCGGTGCTGTTCGACGTTCTGGCCCTCGTCCTCGCCGTTCGGGACGCTGGCGTGCGGCAGGTTGGGAATGCCCAGCGCGATCGCCTCGATCTCGCCACGGATTTCCTCCAGCTTCACTTCGGAAGCCTTGAGTTCATCGCCGAAGCCGGCCACTTCGGCCATCAGCGCGGACACGTCCTCGCCCTTGGCCTTGGCCTGGCCGATCGCCTTGGAGCGGGTGTTGCGCAGGTTCTGCAGCTCCTCGGTCCGCTTCTGGATCTGCTTGCGCGCCGACTCCAGTTCGGCCAGCCGGGACACGTCCAGGTCGAAGCCCCGGCTGTCCTTCAGGCGTTGGGCGAGTTCGGCGGTCTGGGTGCGGAGCAATGCGGGATCGAGCATGGGAATCGGAGCGGATATGCGGCGGGAGGCCGATTATCGCCTTTTATCCCCCCTCATGCCTCGCGGCGTTCACCCCGGGCGTGGCAGAATCGGCGCAGCCATCACGGTGCCTTCCATGTCCGCTTCCCGCGAATCCCCGGATTCCGAACTCGTGTTCCGCCTGCCCCACCGCACCCTGCGCATCGCCGGCATCGCCTTTGGCGCCGGTCTGCTGCTGTTCGTGATCGTCTGGCTGGCCGGCCGTGGCGATGACGGCTTCTATCAGCCGGAAGCCACCGCCGAGGGCAACAAGCCGGTGGTGGAGGCCCTGCCCGAACCCCTGCCCGCGCGCGGCGGCGCCAGCGGCCTGGAGGAACCCCGCCAGGATGGCAACGAGCGCCCGCAACTGGTCGAGCAGCAGGCGCCGATGCCGACGCCGATCGAGGAAGCCCCCGCGCCGGCCGCACCCGCGGCGCCGGACGCACCCGTGGTCCCTGCCGCCGGCGTGGCGCTGGCACCCAGTGATCAGCCGGTGCCGATGGCGGGCCAGACGCCCCCGCCCGACTATCCGGCCGCCGCGCTGCGCCGTGGCGATGCCGGTACGGTGATGGTGCGGGTCGACGTCGGCGCCGATGGCGTGCCCACCGACGTGTCCATCGAGACCCGCAGCGGTTCCCGCGATCTGGATCGCGCCGCGCTCGACGCGGTCCGCCGCTGGCGCTTCAATCCCGCCCAGCGCGATGGCCAGCCCGTCGCATCCAGCGTGGTCGTTCCGATCGACTTCAACCTGCAGCAATGAGGCTGCAACTGGCGCGCAGCTGAACCGGCGGCGCGCCAGCTGAATCACGACTTTCCCGATCCGGGTGGCTTTACCGGCCACTCACGCGATGCCAACAAACCTCCGTGCAAGACTCGAACCCAACGCAACAACGCGTGGACGAGGAGGTTTTCCATGGCGCAGACACATCACCAGCCCGAATGGAGTCCCGTCGAGGCGACCGATACGCCGCCGCGGGAAAAGAACGCATCCCTGCTCCTGTTGTGGGTGATCGCTCTCATCGCCGTGGTGGCGGCGGGACTGGCCTGGTACAAGCAGCGACAACCCGCCACGCTGCCGCTGGAAAGTGCAGCCCCGCCGGTGACGGCACCGGCCACCACGACACCCGATGAGCGTGGACCGGCCACGACCGCTCGCACCGATCAATCGAGAGCCGACGCCCGCCGCATGTCCGCATCGGCCGAGCGCCAGCCGCGTTCGCAGGCACCGCGCCTGCTGGCGGGCAATCCTTCGCCGCAATACCCGGCCGCCGCGTTGCGTGCCGGTGTCGGCGGTACCGTCATGGTGCGTGCCGAGTTGGATGCCAACGGCCAGCCGGTCGATGTCGACGTGATTCGCCGCAGCGGCAATCGCGATCTGGACCGCGCCGCCGTGCAGGCCGTGCGCAAGTGGCGCTTCGAACCGGCCATGCGCAACGGCAAGGGCGTCGCCAGCACGGTGCAGGTGCCGGTGGATTTCAAGCCGATCTGACGCCGTTCTGAATCCGCCCAACAAAAAGGGAAGCCGGCAACGGCTTCCCTTTTTGTTGGCGGGTTGTGTAGGAGCGACATGAGTCGCGACCGTATCAACTCCGGAATGAGTCCCTGTCGCGATTTGCGTTGCTCCTACAGGGGCGTTGCGGAACTCAGGCCGGCCGCAGGGCGAAGCCGGCACCGGTGGCCAGCGTGTCGAAACCGGGGAACGAGGTGGCGACGTTGGCGATGTCGCCCACCTGCACTTCGCCCAGGCTGCGTTGGCCGGCGACCGCGAACGACATGGCGATGCGATGGTCGCCATGGCTGTCGATGCGGCCACTGTGGAGGGCGCCGGGGTGGATCGTGCCGCCATCCGGCGTTTCATCCACCTGCAGGCCCAGGGTCCGCAGGCCGGCGGCCATGGTGGCCAGGCGATCGGACTCCTTCACCCGCAACTCGGCCGCGCCACGAACCACCGTGGGACCTTCCGCGCAGGCCGCGGCCACGAACAGCGCCGGGAACTCGTCGATCATGTCCGGCACCAGCGCCTCCGGCACTTCGATGCCGCGCAGCGGCGCATGCCGCACCACCAGGTCGGCGACCGGCTCCCCGCCTTGTCGCGCCGCGTTTTCCTCGCGGATGTCCGCGCCCATCAGGCGCAGCGCGGCCAGCAGGCCGGTGCGGCGCGGATTGAGGCCGACCGCGCGCAGGCGCAGTTCCGAGCCGGGCACGATGCTGGCGGCGACCAGGAAGAACGCCGCGGAAGAGAAATCCGCCGGCACCACCACATCGGTCGCACGCAGGCGCTGGCCACCGCGCAGGCGCGCATGGCCGGGTGAGAATTCGATGCCGGCGCCGAACGCGGCCAGCATGCGCTCGGTGTAATCGCGGGTGGGATGCGGTTCGTGCACGACGGTGTCGCCCTGTGCGTACAGGCCCGCCAGCAGCACGGCCGACTTCACCTGCGCGCTGGCGACTTCCAGGGTGTAGTCGATGCCATGCAGCGGTTGGCCGCCATGGATGCGCAGCGGCGGCAAGCCGCCCTCTTCCGTATCGATGCGCGCGCCCATCCGCGCCAGCGGCCCGGTGATGCGCCGCATCGGCCGGCGCGACAGCGACTCATCGCCCACCAGCACGCTGTCGAACGGCTGCGCCGCCAGCAGGCCGGCCAGCAGGCGCATGCCGGTGCCGGCGTTGCCGCAATCGAGTTCGCCGGCAGGCGCCTTCAGCCCATCCACGCCCACGCCATGCACGATGCGGCGCGACGGCGAGGGCGTCTCGATGCGGACGCCGAGCTTCTGGAAGATCGCGGCGGTGGCGCGGGTGTCCTCGCCTTCCAGGAAACCATCGATCCGCGAGACACCATCGGCCAGCGCGGCGAACATGATCGCGCGATGTGACACCGACTTGTCGCCGGGAATGGTCAGCTCGCCACGCAGCGGCTGTCCGGGGGAAGCAATCCAGTCTTTCATTGGGGATTCGTGATTCGTGATTCGGGATTGGGGGATTCGGTGCAGGGCGGAGAGTGGGTCGGGGCCGCTTTCACGAATCCCCAATCCCGACTCTCCAATCCCCGATCTCAAGGCACCGCCACCGGATAGGAGCCCAGGACCTTGATCTGGGCGGAGTGCGCCTTGAGTTCGGCCAGTGCCTGCTTCATGCCTTCGTCGTCGACGTGGCCGGCCAGATCGATGAAGAAGCCGTACTCCCACTTGGCGTGGTGCGAGGGGCGCGACTCGATCCGGTTCATGCTGATACCGTGGCGCGCGAACGGGCTGAGCACGTCGAACAGCGCGCCCGGCTTGTCGTGGATGAACACCAGCACCGAGGTGCGGTCGTGGCCGGATGGCGGGAAGATGCTGCGGCCGATGACCAGGAACCGCGTGGTGTTGTCCTTGTCGTCCTGGATGGAGCTCATCACCACTTTTTTCAGGCCGTAGACATGGCCGGCGCTCTCGCCGGCGATGCAGGCGGCATCGTCGGAATTGCGCGCGCGACGGGCCCCCTCGGCGTTGCTCGACACCGGAATCTTCTCGACCTTCGGTAGGTTGGCGCGCAGCCAGCCGGCGGTCTGGGCGAAGGATTGCGGATGGCCGTAGATGCGTTCGATGTCGTCGATGCGGCCGGTGCGCGAGAGCAGGAACTGGTGGACCCGCAGTTCGACTTCGCCGCAGATCTTCAGGTTGGAGGTCAGGAACATGTCCAGGGTGACCTGGATGGTGCCCTGGCCCGAGTTCTCCACCGGCACCACGCCGAAGTCGGCGTTGCCGCTTTCCACTTCCTGGAACACTTCCTCGATGCTCGCCAGCGGCAGCCCATGCGCGGAGCGGCCGAAATGCTTGAGCACGGCCTGCTGGCTGAAGGTGCCTTCCGGTCCGAGGAAGCCGATTTTCAATGGCTCCTGCTGGGCCAGGCAGGCGGACATGATTTCGCGGAACACATGCACCAGCACCTCGTCGCTGAGCGGTCCCTCGTTGCGGTCCACCACCATCCGCAGCACCTGCGCCTCGCGCTCGGGCCGGTAGTAATCCACCGCCGCGGCCAGCTTGCCCTTGGCCTTGCCGACCTGGTGGGCGAAGCGCGCGCGCTCGGCGATCAGTTCCTGGATCTGGCGATCAATGCCGTCGATCTTGGCGCGCACGTCGGCCAGTACCGGCGCGGCGATGGTGGGCTTGGCGGCGGCCTTGGCTGGCTTGCCTGCGGTCTTCTTGGGCTTTGCGGCCATGTTCCTGTTTCCTGATGTTTCCAGTGGAAGCGACGTCAGTCGCGACCGGCGTCGCTCCTGCATTGCCGTGGTTCAACCATTGCGCTGCTGGAAGTCGCGCATGAAATCCGCCAGCGCCTGCGCGCCGGCCAGCGGCATGGCGTTGTACAGCGAGGCGCGGATGCCGCCGACCGCCTTGTGTCCCTTCAGCGCCAGCAGGCCGGCCTGCTTCGATTCGGCGACGAAGCGCGCGGTCAGTTCCTCGTCCGGCAGGAAGAACGGGATGTTCATGCGCGAACGCACGGGCACCGCGACTTCATTGCGATAGAAACCGCCGGAGCCGTCGATCGCCTGGTAGACCAGCGCCGACTTGGCCGCGTTGCGGCGCGCGAATTCGGCCACACCGCCTTCGTCCAACATCCACTTCACGGTCAGTCCGAGCAGGTACCAGTTCCAGGTCGGCGGCGTGTTGAGCATCGAATCGCGTGCGGCGTGCGAGCGGTAGTCGAAGATGTCCGCGCGTGGCTGGCCGGCGCGCTCCAGCAGATCGCGACGCACGATCACCACCGAGATGCCGACCGGCCCGAGGTTCTTCTGCGCGCCTGCGTAGATCAGCCCGAACTTCGAGACATCGAGCGGCTCGGCGGCGATGTTGGAGCTGAAATCGGCGAACAGCGGCACCTCGCCCACCTCCGGCACGTCGCGGAACTCGAGGCCGTGGATGGTCTCGTTGGCGGTGATGTGGATGTAGGCGGCATCGGCGCTCAGGCGCCAGCCGGCGCGGGCCGGGATATCGCGGAATCCGCCGGGCTCGCCATCGGCGGCGATGTTGACGGCCACGTACGGCTTGGCCTGCTTGATCGCGGTCTTGCCCCAGTGGCCGCTGACCACGTAGTCGACCGCCTGCCCGGGCGCGGCGAAATTGAGCGGCAGCAGCGCCTGCTGGGTGGTCGCGCCGCCGGACAGGAACAGCATGGCGTAATCGTCGGGAATCGACAGCAGGGTCCGCAGGTCCGCCTCGGCCTGGGCGGCCACGGCGATGAAATCCGCGCTGCGGTGGCTGATTTCGACGATCGACGCGCCGACCCCGTTCCATTCCAGCATTTCGGCCTGGGCCTGCCGCAGTACCGGTTCGGGAAGGGTGGCGGGACCGGCACTGAAGTTGTACGCGCGCGTCATAGGGCACCTGAACGGGGAATCCGTAGTATGCCGCAGTGCATCAGTTGCAGGGGCAACCTTTGCCGCCTCGCTTGGCCTTTCAGTGTCGTCCACGCCTGTCCGGCGTATAAACGGAAGCTGCCACCCGCCGGGCGGCGCCGGATCCGGCGAAACCTTCTGGCCAATCCGCGCCTCTGTTGTGCGTATCCACGTTTTCCGCTTGGAGTCCCCCCATGTCCCTCCGGGATGCCCTCAGGATCCCCGCCTCGCAGATCACCGACGAGACGGTCTACCGCCAGCGCCGCGACCTGCTGCGGGCCCTCGCGCTCGGCCCCGCCCTCACCCTGGCCGGCTGCGCCGACGCCGAGCCACCCGCCCCGCCCCGGGCCGCGATCACCCCGGAGCAGGCCCGTTCGGGCTTCCGCACCGACGAGCCGCCGACCCGCTACGACGACATCACCAGCTACAACAACTTCTACGAGTTCGGCACCGGCAAGGCGGATCCCTCCACCGCCCGCAAGACCCTGCGCACCTCGCCGTGGTCGGTGGTGGTCGGCGGCGAGTGCGAGCGTCCGGGCAAGCTCGCGCTGGAGGATCTGATCAAGGGCCTGGCCCCGGAAGAGCGCGTGTATCGGCTGCGCTGCGTGGAAGGCTGGTCGATGGTGATTCCGTGGCTCGGCGTGCCGCTGGGCGCGGTGCTGAAGAAGTTCGCCCCGACCTCGAAGGCGCGTTACGTCGCCTTCACCACCCTGGCCGACCCGGTGCAGATGCCCGGCATCCGCTATCGCTCGATCGAATGGCCCTACAAGGAGGGCTTGCGCATCGACGAGGCGATGCACCCGCTGACCCTGCTGGCGACCGGCCTGTACGGCAAGCCCCTGCCGCAGCAGAACGGCGCGCCGCTGCGGCTGGTGGTGCCGTGGAAGTACGGCTTCAAGAGCATCAAGTCGATCGTGGCGATCCGCTTCGTCGAGAAGATGCCGGAAACCGCCTGGCATGAGCTGCAACCGTCCGAGTACGGTTTCTTCTCCAACGTGAACCCCGCCGTCGACCACCCGCGCTGGAGCCAGAAGACCGAACGGCGCATCGCCGGCACCGCCAACCGGGTGTTCGCCGAGCGCATTCCGACCCGCCTGTTCAACGGTTATGGGCCACAGGTCGCCTCGATGTACACGGGGCTGGATCTGAAGAAATGGTATTGAATTGATATGCGGGGCATCGAGGATGCGCGCACGCCGCGCGACGGACGGAACGCCCACGGCCCATCCGGCGGCATGAAACGGACCCGGCATCCTTCCCGGCCATTACTGGCCGCCAAGGCGCTGGTGCACGCGCTGGCGCTGACTCCGCTGGCGATCCTGGCCTGGCAGTTCTGGTCGGTGCTGCATGCGGGCAGCGACGCACTCGGCGCGGATCCCGTCGCGGAAGTCGAACATCGCACCGGGCTTTGGGCGTTGCGGCTGCTGATGATCACCTTGGCGATCACCCCCCTGCGCCAGCTGACTGGGCAGGCGGTGCTGATCCGGTTCCGGCGCATGCTGGGGCTGTATGCGTTCTTCTATGCCTGCCTGCACCTGGCCAGCTACTTGGTGCTGGACCTGCAGGGCTACTGGACGCAGATCTTCGAGGAAATCGCCAAGCGCCCCTACATCACGGTGGGATTCGCCGCCTGGCTGCTGCTGATCCCGCTGGCGGTGACGTCCACCCAGGGCTGGATCCGGCGGCTGGGCCGACGCTGGGGCCAGCTGCACAAGGCCATCTACGCCGTCGGCGTGCTGGCCGTGCTGCACTTCTGGTGGCTGGTGAAATCGGACATCCGCGAGCCGTTGCTGTACGCCGCCGTGCTGGCGGTGCTGCTGGGCTGGCGGCTGGCGCGGCGCTTCAGCCGGAACCGAACAGCAGCAGCGCGCTGAGCGCGGCCGCCAGCAGCAGAGCCGCCAGCAGCAACCAGGGCCAGCGCCGCACGGTGCCCGCGCGCCGGGGTTCGAGCGTGTCGGTGCCACCCGGCGGCGCGGCTTCGCCTCCCGCTTCGCCCAGCGGTGCATCCGCGCGGGTCCAGGGCACTTCCACCACGAACCGGTGCTGCGCGTCGAAGGCCAGCTGATCGCCGGCCACCAGCAGCGCATCGCGCGCCGCCACGCCGTTCACCAGGCTGCCGTCGGCTGAACCGAGATCCCGCAGCAACACCCGATCACCCTGGATCTCCAGCTGCGCGTGGCGCTCGGCGAAGACCGGATCGTCCACCCGGATCGCCGCCTCGCGGGCGCGTCCGACCAGCACCGGCCGCAGCAGCGGAATGCTGCGCCCGTGGTACTTGCCGCCCACGCCGCGCAGGATCACGCGCGGATCCGGCGGCGCCGGCACGGGTTCGGGACCGCGCTCGGGCGGCAGGTGCCCGGCCTGGACCAGCAGCTCCACGCCGTCGACATAGATGCTGTCACCGGCGCGCAGCAACGCCATCCGCTGGATCGGGCGTCCGTTCACGTGCACACCGCGCATGCCGGTCGGAACCTGCAGCCAGAGGCCGCGGCGATCCACGCAGATGCGCACCAGCAGCGCGCCTTGCAGCTGATCGCCCACGCCGACGTGACCGGAAGCCTCGCGCACGATCCGGTGCACGCCCATCGACAGGGGGCGATCCGGTTGCGCGCGGTTTGAAAAATGAAGTCGCAGGTTTTCCACCGGCGGCAGACTAGCGCAGCCGGGGCCACCACATCCAGCCTGATCCGCAGGGCCGGCTTGCGAATGTGAACGGCTTGCGGAGAATAGACGGCCTTTCCGGAGAGAACGCCATGGCCACCATCGACATCGTCCACGATCACAGCAAGACCCCGGCGCAGGCGAGGAAGGCGGTCGAGGACGTGGCGCGCAAGCTGGCCGAGCGCTTCGACATGGACTACGCCTGGGACGGCGACACCATGAACTTCCGCCGCTCCGGCGTCGACGGCCATATCGCGCTGCTGCCGAGCCAGTTGCGGGTCACCGCGGACCTGGGTTTCCTGCTGTCGGCGATGAAGGGACCGATCGAATCGGAAATCCGCCGCGTGCTGGGCGAGAAGTTCGTCTGAGGCAACGGCCTCGTCCCCCTGTAGGAGCGCCGTAAGTCGCGACGCTTTTTTTCGTTGTGCCGTTTGACCCAGGTTCCCCTGCCGAAGGCCGCGAATTGCGTCGCTCCCGCGAAGCAAGCGGCATTAATCGAACGGCGCCGGGTCACCGGCGAACAACCGCCGCGAGACTTCACGTTCGGCCTGTTCGATGTCGCGCACGAAGGCCTTGCCGTCGCCCAATGCCGAAAACGCGGCGAAGCCGCGTTCCAGGAAGCCCTGCAGTTCGCCAAGGCCGGTTGCCTTGGCCGGGCCGCGCGAAAGTTTGAGCAGGGTCAGCACCCCGGGCATCTTCACTGCCCGCGCCAGGCCCACGCCCAGCTGCGCGATCAGGTCGATCTGCCTTGCCCGCAAGCGCGGATGCCCGGTCTGCCGGTACGCCCGCGCGTACAGCGCTTCATCCAGGCGCTTGCGGCGCGGCGCCAGGGAATCCAGCGCTTCGGCCATGCGCAGGTCCAGGGCGTGGGTCAGCGCCCCCAGCTCGATGGCGTCGGCCACGGTCTCCAACACCGCGGCGGGCAGCAGCCGCTGCATCATCGGGACGACCTTGGCGACGTTGGCGTCGCGACGACTGAAATCCTGGTCCCCGTAGACATCGGTGAGGAAGAACATGGCCGCGCCGCGGCGCTTCGGATCGGCCAGGAAATGGCCGAAGCTGCGTTCCAGGCGCGCGGCCTGCCAGCGCCGCAGTTCCGGCAGCCAGGCCAGTCCGTTGCGCGGCTCGCGGGGATCGTGCAGGGCCTGGTGGCAGGCCAGGCGGCGGCCGAGCCGCTCGCCGATGGAAGAAGGACGGGCCATGCAAGGGATGATCCGGGCCCGTCGCGCCGGCCGCAAGCGGCCCCGCCGGTCGGCTACACTCGCCGCATCTTCCTGTGCGGGAACCGCATGCTCTCCATCCACAGTGCCCGGAAGCGCGGCGATGGCGGCCGGATCGGCCTGGCCATCGCCGGAGGCGGGCCCATCGGCGGCATGTACGAACTGGGCGCGCTGCGCGCGATGGACGAGGCCCTGGACGGGCTGGACCTGACCCGGCTGGATTGCTACGTCGGCGTCAGTTCCGGCGCGTTCCTCGCCGCCGGCCTGGCCAACCGGATGAGCACCGCGGAGATCTGCCGGATCTTCATCACCGGCACCAGCGACGACGCCGAATTCCGGCCCGAGACCTTCCTGCGTCCCAACGTCAACGAATACCTGCGCCGGCTGGCCAGCCTGCCCGGCCTGTATGCGCAGTGGGCGCAGCGGCTGCTGCGCAATCCCGGCAAGGCGGTGCGCTGGTCGGACCTGATCCTGCGGTTCGGCGGGCTGGTCCCCACCGGCCTGTTCGACAACGCCGGCGTGGAGGATTTCCTCCGCGACGTGTTCAGCCGGCGTGGCCGCAGCAACGATTTCCGCACCCTGGGTGCGGATCTGTTCGTGGTGGCGGTGGACCTGGATACCGGCGAAGCGGTCCGGTTCGGCGAGCGCGGCTGGGACGATGTGCCGATTTCGCAGGCGGTGCAGGCCAGCGCCGCCCTGCCCGGCCTGTATCCGCCGGTGGAAATCCGTGGCCGGCATTTCCTCGACGGCGCCCTGCGCCGGACCATGCACGCATCCACCGTGCTGGATCGCGATATCGACCTGATGATCGGCATCAACCCGCTGGTGCCGTTCGACGCCACCCGCGCGGCGCCACGGGCCGATGAGGCCGAACAGGTCGGACTGGCCAGCGGCGGCCTGCCGGCGGTGCTCTCGCAGACCCTGCGCACCCTGCTGCAATCGCGCATGCAGATTGGCCTGGAAAAGTATCCGCTGCGATATCCGGACATCGATCAGCTGGTGTTCGAGCCCAACGCCAGCGACAGCGAGCTGTTCTTCACCAATCTGTTCAGTTTTTCCTCGCGCCACCGGGTCTGCCAACTGGCCTACCGCAACACCCTGGCCGATCTGCGCCGGCGCGCGCCGGTGCTGGCACCGATGCTGGCCGCGCACGGCATCCGCCTGCGCCGCGACATCATCGACGACCCGCAGCGCTCCATCCTGGATGGCCTGGAGATCACGCCGCGCATGACCGACGCCACGGCGCGGCTGCGGCGGGCGCTGGACGACGTGGATCAATGGATCGCCGCGCATCGCGCCGCACGCGCCTGAGTCGCCGCGCGCTGGTGTGAAAACTCTAGACCGGCGGCCGATTCTGGCCGTCGTCCCATCCCTCCATCGACGGAATCCCATGGCCACCCTGAAGAAGTCCGCCCGCAAGAAGTCCCCCTCGTCCGCCCAGCAGGACAACCTGCAGGCACAGGCACAACGCCTTTCGAAGAACCTCAGCGAGTCCGCGCAGCAGGTCTGGCTGGCCGGCGTCGGCGCGTTCGGTCGCGCCCAGGCCGAAGGCAGCAAACTGTTCGAAACCCTGGTCAAGGAGGGCCTGTCGCTGGAGCAGACCACCCGCAAGCTGGCCGGTGGCCGCGTGGATGCGGTGCGCGATGCGGTCGAAACGACCGTGGGCCAGGCCCGCGAACGCGCGTCGGATACCTGGGATCGGCTGGAAAAGGTGTTCGAGGATCGCGTGCAGCGCGCGCTGCGCCGCCTGGAAGTACCCAGCCGCGAGGATCTCGGCGCCTTGCTTGATCGTGTTGACGCGCTCAACGCCGAGCTGCGCCGCCTGGGCGGAATGCCTTCCGCGCGCAAACCGGCGCGCACGAAGTCCGCCCCCGCCGTGAAGAAAGCCGCCGTGAAGAAAACCAGCGCGAAGAAGGCGCCCGCCAAACGCGCCGCCAGCAGTGGCAAGCGCACCACGACGAAGCGCGCGGTGAAGAAAAACAGCGACTGAATGCACCCCGCCGGTGCAACCGCAATCCGGTCGAATTTCTTGTTGCAAGGCAACATGGATCGCGCAACAATCAGTCCCGGGCCCGCCAGTCCCCAAGTACGTATGCTCCCCTCCCCTTACGGCTTCGGACTGGCGGGCCTTCTTGTGTCCGTCGCCCGCATGGCGATTCGAAGCAGCCCGCTTCGCACCTCCCGCTCGCTCCGCAACGCTGTACAGATTTTCCTGACAGCGATTTGCCGACCGCTTGGTTAGAATTCGCGGACTCTTCGGAACCTTTACGCGGTACTCATGCTCTTCTGGCTGTCTGGACTGGCCGTTGCCCTGCTGACCGGCGTGGCCGTCAGCGCCTATCTGTGGTGGGTTCGCCGCCGCAAGAACGAAATCGCCGCGGGCCTGCACGCCCTGTCCGGCTTGCGCTGGCGCGAGTTCTCCCGGCTGGTGCTGACCGCGCTCGAACGCCGTGGCATGACCATGGTCGCCGCCGCGCCGGACGAGACCCGCGATCCGCGCGGCATCTTTCCGCTCACCCGCGACGGCCAGCGCTGGCTGCTCTCATGCAAGCACGGCTCCGCCTACCGCATCGGCGCCGCCCCGGTGGAGGAACTGGCCGCCAGCGTCCGCATGGGCAACGCGACCGGCGGCATCCTCGCCACCGAAGGGCAACTCGAGCAGGAAGGCCGGGTTGCCGCACAGGGCCACAATATCGAGGTGCTGGACGGCCCGCGCCTGTGGGACGAACTCGCCCCCCTGGTCGAAACCGACCTGCGCCAGCAGATCGTCGGGCAGGCCTCCGCCCGCGCCAAACGCCACATCGCAATCGGCTGGCTGGCCAGCATCACCCTGGGCGCGCTGGTGGCGACGGCACTGGCCAATTCCGGGCTGGGCACGGGCGATTCGCCGCCCCTTGCCCCCTCCACCCAGCAGAAGCCGGCCGCCGCTTCCGCCGCCACCGAGGTGGTGGCCTACCGTGAACCGACCGAGGCGGAAATGCAGGAACAGCGCCTGGCGGTGTCGCGCGCGCTTTCGGGCACGCCCGGCGTGGTCCGCGGAGTCTGGCAGACCCGCCTGACCCTGGTCGTGGATTACCAGGGCGATGAAACCGAGGTCTGGCCGCGCATCTGCCAGCAGGTCGAACTGTATCCGGCCCTGCGCACGGTGCGCGTGCAGCTCAATCCTCCCGCCGGCAGCCAGGAGCCGGTACGTTGGCGCCAATGCAAGACGATCTGACGCCCTACCAGCGCATCGGCGGCGAAGCGGGCGTTCGCCGGTTGACCCGCCGGATGTACCAGCTGATGGATACGCTGCCCGAAGCCGCGGCGGTCCGCGCGATCCATCCCTCCGAATTGACGGACAGCGAACAGAAGTTGTTCGAGTTCCTCAGCGGCTGGCTGGGTGGCCCGCCCCTGTTCACCGAACGCCGGGGCGCGCCGATGCTGCGCGCCCGCCACCTGCCGTTCGCGATCGGGATGGAGGAAGCCAGCGGCTGGCTGGCGTGCTTCCACCAGGCCATGCAGGAAACCGTGGCCGATGCGGAACTGCGGGAGTTCCTGTGGGGACGGATTGAGCCGCTGGCGTTGCATATGCGGAATCAGCAGGTGTTGCCGATGGGGTGGACGGGGACTTGAGCGTCTCCTCAAAGCCACTTCCGCTTTTACGGTTTTGAGTTTGCTTCCTCCCTTTGGGCCTGTTTGCCGGGTAGCCGGAGTTATCTGGCGCTAACGCGTGGTGTTGTTATCGGCTACCACCGATGGCGCGCTCGCCGCGAGGCGTCCCTTTCTTTGCTTGTGCAAAGAAAGGAACCAAAGAAACACCCCCCTGGCGGCGTGCCCTGCGCTTCGCTCCGGGTCCGCAAGCAGTCCGGGAATTTCCGGAAGGGGCATCCTGCCCCTGCCGGAAACGGCGCACATCCTTGTGCGCCGCCCTTCGGGTTTTACCCGGCCCGCTTGCCACGCCTGAACGGGGGCCCGAAAGGCCAAAGCAAAAACAGGGCAACAGCAACAGCGGACTATCGAGAACCAGTCCGCCCTAGCGCTTCGGCTTCGGCTTTGGCCCTTGCTCTGGGGCCCCATCCACAGCGGTGGCGACGGTGGGTAAACCCGAAGGGCGCCGCGCAGGACGCGCGGCGTTTTGGGTCGGCACACGGATGTGCCGTCCCAAAATTCCCACCGGCGACACGAACCCCAGCCGCTTCGCGGCTGGGGCGCGAGGACCGGGGTGTGTTTCTTTGATTCTTTCTTTGCACAAGCAAAGAAAGAATGCCCCCGCGGCGAGCGCGCCATCGGCGAGAACCGATAGCAACCCGCGCGCCAGCGCCCAAAAAGACAAGGCGATAGCCTCTTACTCCTAGCCCCCATCCGCAGCGGTGGCGACGCGGGCAAATCCGCAGCACGCCGCGCAGGACACGCGGCGTTTTGGGCCGGCACACAGATGTGCCGTCCCAAAAATCCCTCCGGCGACACGGAACCCAGCCACCCAGCGGCAACCACACCCGCAATCGCTCAAGACAACTCAAGCAACCGTTCTTCGCACACCAAGTCTCGCCAAGTGCATCGCAACTACCAGTGCACCCCTCGCATCAACGCCGCAAACGCAATCTGCTCCTGGCTCGGCGCCGCTTCCTTCAGCGCCTGCCGATCCCCCTTGGCCGCCGCCGAATCCGGGAACAGTTCAAAGGCGGTACTCATGATCACTTCGTAGGCCTTCGGCGCCACCGCATTCACCAGCGCGGCGAAAATGCCCAGGCGGGTGGCGATGCGGCTGGGCTTCTCGATGATGCCCTTCACCACCAGGTCCGCTGCCTCGTCCGGGGTCAGCGTCGGCACGCTGTCGTACATCTTGGTCGGGGCGATCATCGGGGTCTTCACCAGCGGCATGTTGATGGTGGTGAAGCTGATGCCCTTGCCCGACAGTTCGCCCTGCGCACAGCGGCTGAACGCGTCCAGCGCCGCCTTCGAGGCGACGTAGGCGGAGAAGCGCGGCGAGTTGGCCAGCACGCCGATCGAGCTGATGTTGATGATGTGGCCCTTGCGGCGGTGGGTCATGCTGGGCAGGAAACCCATGATCAGGCGCAGGCTGCCGAAGTAGTTCAGCTGCATGGTCCGCTCGAAATCATGGAAGCGGTCATAGCTGAGCTCGATGGAACGGCGGATGGAGCGGCCGGCGTTGTTGATCAGCACGTCGACATGGCCGTGCTCGTCCAGCACCTGCCGGATCAAGCGGTCGCAGTCGGCCATGTCCGCCAGGTCGGCGGTGTAGGCGAACACCTTGCCACCCCTGGCCTTCATTTCGTCGCGAGCCTTGAACAGTTCCTCCTCGCCGCGCGCGACGATCACGGTCACCGCACCGGCCTCGGCCACCCGCTGGGCGGTGGACAGGCCGATGCCGGAAGAACCGCCGGTGATGACCACCACCTTGTTGCGTACCTTGCCCTTGAGCGACCGGTCCACGAACAGATCCGGATCCAGGTGCCGTTCCCAGTAATCCCACAGCCGCCAGGCGTATTCGTCCAGGCGTGGCACCACGATGTTCGTGCCCTTGAGCGCGCGCTCGGTCTCGCGGCTGTCGAAGCGGGTCGGATAGGTGATGAACTTGAGGACTTCCTTCGGAATCTTGAAGTCGCGCAGCAGCATGCCGATGAAGCGGCGCACCGGCGGCAGGTTGCCGACCGCCGCGCGGATGCCGCTGGGCACGAAGGCGAACATGCGCGCGTCCAGGCGCATGGTCATCTCCGGCGCATGGCCGGCGCGGCAGAAGGTGTTGAGCACCTCGCCCACCCGCATCGGCTCCGGATCGGTCAGGTGGAAGGTATGGCCGTCCAGTTTGGGCTTGTGGGCGATGTGGTCCATCGCGTCGGCGACGAAATCCACCGGCACGATGTTGATGCGGCCGCCCTCGATGCCCAGCACGGGTACCCACTGCGGCAGCAGTTCGCGCAATTTCTTGATCAGGGTGAAGAAATAATAGGGCCCGTCGATCTTGTCGATTTCGCCGGTCTTCGAATGGCCGACCACCATGCCCGGCCGGTAGATGCGCCACTTGAAGCGGGTTTCCCGGCGCACCATCGCCTCGGAATCGTGCTTGGTGCGCAGGTAGGGATCCTCCAGGCCCTCGGCCTCCTCGAACATGTCCTCGCGGAAGATGCCCGGGTACAGGCCGGCGGCGGCGATCGAACTGGTGTGGTGGAACAGCGGCACCTTGAGCGCGGCCGCCAGGTCCAGGGCATGGCGGGTGCCATCGATGTTGGCGGCCTGCTGGGTTTCCGCGCTGGCGGTCAGGTCGTAGACCGCGGCCAGGTGGAAGAAGTGCTTGATCTTGCCGGTCAGGTTGCGCAGCTGGGTCGGGGTGAGCCCGCAGCGCGGCTTGGTCATGTCGCCGGCCACCGCCACCACCCGTTTCGGATCCCAGCCGGACTTTTTGGCGATGGCGTCGAACTTCTTCTGCGAGTCCTTGCGTACCAGCACGTACACCGTGCCACTGCGCTTGAGCAGGTTGGAAACCAGGTAGCGGCCGATGAATCCGGTGGCGCCGGTGACGAAGTAGCTCATGGATACCGTCCCGAGTAGGCGGGCAGGCCCTCCGCCTGCCCTGCGCGGCTAACTTGCCAGAGCCGTTTGGGTTCCACAATCCCGCCCGGATTGACCGGTCATGCCCCGCGTGGTGTGATGCGGCCACTATTGGGAGGTAGTCCTCATGTCCGATCTGAATTCCGCTTTCGAACAGGCTTCCCGCGACATCCAGGGCCTGGCCGAACGCCCCGACAACGAGACCCTGCTGCGCCTGTACGCGCTGTACAAACAGGGCTCGGAGGGCGATGTGAAGGGCGACAAGCCCGGTTTCTTCGACTTCGTCGGCACCGCCAAATACGAGGCCTGGGCCAAGCTCAAGGGCACCGCCCCCGGGGACGCGCAGAAGAAGTACGTGGATCTGGTGAAGAAACTGACCGCCTGAGTCCGTGGCACGCGATACCCGCCAGCGCATCCTCGATGCGTCGCTCGCGATGTTCAACGCGCAGGGCGAGCCGCATGTCACCACCAACCACATCGCCGACGAGCTGGAGATCAGCCCGGGCAATCTGTACTACCACTTCCGCAACAAGGACGACATCATCGAGCAGTTGTTCGCCCGCTACGAGGAGCGGATGGATGTCGCCCTCACCGCGCCGGTGGACCGGTTGCCCGGCCTGGAGGACATCTGGCTGCAGCTGCACCTGGTGTTCGAGTGCATCTGGGACTATCGCTTCCTGTACCGGGATCTGGTCGAGATCCTGAGTCGCAACCGACGCCTGCGGATCCGCTTCGCCCGCCTGCTGAAGCGTGCCGACGACAGTGCGCACGCGGTGATGCGGGGGCTGGGCCAGGCCGGGGTGATGCGCGCCTCGGCGGCGGAACTGGCGGCGACGGCGACCAATGTGCTGGTGGTGGCGACGTTCTGGTTGAACTATGCGGCGGCTCGGGGGGACAAGGACGAGCAGATCGCCATCCGTCACGGGATTGTGCAGGTGATGATGCTGGTGGCGCCGTTCCTGCGGGATGCGGAGCGGATGCATTTGAATACGTTGACGTCCGCCTACGTCGATTGAGCGTAGAGCGGAGCTTGCTCCGCTGCTTTTGCGCTTTTGCCTTTTTCGTTTGCGCTGTTGGGCGCTGACGCGCGGTGTGTTATCGGCAGCCACCGATGGTGCGCTCGCCGCGGGGCGTCACTTTTCTTTGCTTGTGCAAAGAAAAGTAACCAAAAGAAACACACCCCTGGCGGCGTGCCCTGCGCGCTGCGCGCGCAGGGGTCGCAATCGGCCCGGGGATTTTCGGAAGGGGCATCCTGCCCCTGCCGAAAACGGCGCACGTCCATGTGCGCCGCCCTGCGGGTTTTACCCGGCCCGCTTGCCACGCCTGAACGGGGGTCCGTAGAGCCAAAGCAAAGCAAAGCAAAGCAACAGCAACGGCAACGGCAACGGCGGCTATCCGGAGGTCGGCTTTTGCTCTTGGGGCCCCATCCGCAGCGGTGGCGCCGGTGGGTAAACCCGAAGGGCGCTGCACATGGATGTGCAGCGTTTTGGGTCGGCACATGGATGTGCCGTCCCAAAATTCCCACTGGCGACACGAACCCCAGCCGCAACGCGGCTGGGGCGCGAGGACCGGGGTGTGCTTTCTTTTGGTTACTTTTCTTTGCACAAGCAAAGAAAAGTGACGCCCCGCGGCAAGCGCGCCATCGGCGAGAACCGATAGCAATCCCGCGCGCCAGCGCCCAGCAGAGAAAAACAGAGCGCAATAGCAGCGGACCGAGCTCTGCTCTACAAACTCAAGCGCGCTTGCGCCCCGCAGCCTTGCGCGCAACACCCGCCCGCTTCCGCGGCGCCGACCGCGCCTGCTTCGCAGCCGCCGGCTTGCGGCGTCCCTTCGGCGCCGGACGCCCCGCGCCCAGGCCCAACTTCTCCAGTACCGGCACCAACCGCGCCTCGACATCGGCGCTGAACCGCTCCACGCCCGCCCCGCCCTGCATGCGCACATCCCGCAACGTGGCCTGTGCCCGCTGCACGATGCGTTCAATGTCCTGCTTCGCCGTCGTCAGGCGCCGGGCGCCGTGGCGACGTGCGATGGCGACCGCGCCGAGGCCGGCGAGCCACACGTGGCGGAGATTCGGTTCCGGGGCCTTGGCCCGCGGGGTGGCCTTCTTCCTGGCAGTCATGGGGGAGACTCCTCGACGCCGGCCACGGTGGCAGGCTTCCGGCGACGATGCTGACGCCGGGGCATCGAGCAAACACACTAGCGGCGCGGGGCTTGTCAGCGGCAATGGCTGCGGCCATGCTCATTCGAACCAACCAGGGAGACAGTCGGCATGGCAGGCAAGCAGGCGAAATGGGCGCCGTTTCCGTGGGACGCCAAGGCGTTCGCCTATGCTGGCGATGCGCTGAAGAAGGCCTGGCCGGCCCTGCATGCCGGCGATGCCGAACCCTATCCGGACGCCAAGCGCGCCCAGGCATTGTTCGACGCGGCCGGCAAGGCCGCCAAGGGCCATGACGCGGCCTCGCTGGCGACCGCGTTGCAGGACGCCTGGCGGGCATTCCATCGTGGTGATTTCCAGGCCGCGTTCGAGGCCGGCCAGGCGCTCGGCCCGTTGGGCGCGTCGGTCGCGGTCAAGGCGCTGGGCATCCATGCGAGTTATCTGGTCGAGGACGAGGACGAGAAACTCAAGCGCTTCGAACAGGCCGCCAAACTGGCCGAAGCCGCGGTCAAGGCGTTGCCGGACGAGGCCAACAGCCACTATCGTCATGCGTTCGCGCTGGGCCGCTACAGCCAGGGCCTCAGCATCGTGAAGGCGCTCAAGCAGGGTATCGCCGGCAAGGTGCGCGAGGCGCTGGACACCACCCTGGCGCTGGCGCCCAGGCATGCCGAGGCACATACCGCGCTGGCGCTCTACCACGCCGAGATCATCGACAAGATCGGCGCGATGATCGGCGGATTGACCTACGGCGCCAAGGCCGCCGAGGCCGAGTCGCACATCAAGACCGCGCTGAAGCTGACGCCCGATTCGCCCATTGCCCACGTCGAGCACGCCAACGTGCTCCTGTTGCTGTACGGCGACAAGAAGGAAGATGCGGCGGCGGCGGCCTTCGAGAAGGCCGGCAAGCTGAAACCGCGCGACGCCATGGAGGCCCTCGATGCCCGTTATGCGAACGAGCAGCTCGAGTAGGCTCCCCGCGTTGGCGGTATTGCTGGCGTGCACGGGGGGAATGGCGCAGGCGCAACAGCGTCCGGCCGCACCCGTGGCGGTCCCTGCGGTATCGGACTCCGCATCGCCACCGGTGGCCGCCGCGGTCACCCTCCAGGACGGCGGCACGGACACCGGCGACCCGTTGTTCGATGCCCTGACCTGCCGCAGCGGCACGGAAATCGCGCGCCTGCTGCCGCGCCTGCGGCGCGACCAACCGAATGACTTCACCCAGACCGAACGGCAGTACGCGGATCCACCGATGGATCTGTATCGGCTCGACGTCCCGATCCAGGCCTGGGGCCAGCAGAGCGATGCGGTGGTCATCACCGCGAATCGGGTACTGATGGTGGTGGACGGCAGCGCCGATGCCGTGGCCCGCGCCCTGGAGGCGAGCCTGTCCGACAGTGACGCGACGCCATTGTCCGGCCCGCTCGACGACCAGCACGCACTGGTGCTGTACACCGAGGATCGTCCCGGCCTGCGGCAGCGCGTGCTGATTGGCTGCGAATACCGGTTGCCGGATCTGTCGCTGCTCGACGATCCCGAAGACGCCTGGCGCAAGGTGCCGGTGCCGCCGGCTCCGTAGGGTCCAGACTGCCCGGCGGCGGCGCGCTTTCACGGCCGATGGGTAGCGCCGGGAAGCAGGCTTCGATCCGCGCGTCCGGCGCGTGATTCCGCAGGCGGCAGGTCCCCGGCACGGGCTCGGGCTTGCGCGACCGCGGATGGCTTTCACGCCCGACGCATCCCGGCAACGGAGCCGGCTCCGCCCCACGTACGGCGGCGTTTTTTCCCGTCCCTAAAGTTCCGCCGCGACCGGCCGAATAAGGCGCGCCATCGCGCGACCGCCATCGCATTCCCCGCACGGAATTTCAATCCCGGGGCTAAAGGTTTCCAGGGCAACGCCGTTATCCCTTTCGCAAGCAGAGGGCGACTAGCCAACAAACCAACAAACCGGCAGCACCCTCTTTCCATCAACGCCGGGACCCAAATAAGAGGAGACGACCCATGGCACAGGTAATCAACACCAATACGATGTCGTTGAATGCTCAGCGCAACCTGAGCACCAGCGGCACTTCACTGGCCACCACCATCCAACGGCTGTCCTCCGGCCTGCGCATCAACAGCGCCAAGGACGACGCCGCCGGCCTGGCCATTTCCGAACGCTTCAGCACCCAGATTCGGGGCCTGGACGTGGCCGTGCGCAATGCCAACGACGGCATCTCGCTGGCCCAGGTCGCCGAAGGCTCGCTGAGCGAAATCGGCAACAACCTGCAGCGCATCCGCGAACTGGCCGTGCAGTCGGCCAACGCCTCCAACTCCTCGACCGACCGCGCGGCACTGAACGCGGAAGTCAAGCAGCTGAGCGCGGAAATCGATCGCGTCGCCAAGCAGGCCGATTTCAACGGCACCAAGCTGCTGGACGGCACCTTCACCAGCCAGCTGTTCCAGGTCGGCGCCAACGCCGGCCAGGCCATCGCCATCGACAAGGTGGTCGACGCCCGCTCGCAGACCCTGGGCGGCGTGCAGTTCGCCAACGTCTACGTGGGCACCGCGCTGGACAACGCCGGCACCGCGGGCGTGAACGAAGACCTGGCCACCACCGACACCGTCTTCTCGCAGCTGCAGCTCACGGTGACCCCGCCGGGTGGCGGCGCCGCCAGCACGGTCAACATCGGCGCCTTCGAAGTGAAGGCCGGCCAGTCCATCTCCCAGGCGACCGCGGCGGCCATCAACGCCAAGCTGGGCGAGACCGGCGTGTACGCCGACGTGAAGTCCGGCGTGCTGAACCTGACCTCGGTCGAGGCCGGCCAGACCTTCGCCCTGGCCTTCGCCGGCCCGACGGTGACCGGCGCCACGCCGGCGACCCTGGCCAACATCGGCCTGACCCAGACCAGCACCAACGGCGGTGCCCTGACCGGCGTCACCGGCAGCTTCGTCAAGGATCTGGACATCACCTCCTTCGCCGGCGCCCAGCAGGCGCTGGAGATCGTGGACAAGGCGCTGACCGCGGTGAATGGCGCGCGCGCCGACCTGGGTGCCATCCAGAACCGCTTCACCTCGGTGGTCGCCAACCTGCAGACCAGTTCGGAAAACCTGGCCGCCTCGCGCAGCCGCATCCGCGACACGGACTTCGCCAAGGAAACCGCCGAACTGACCCGCACCCAGATCCTGCAGCAGGCCGGCACGGCCATGCTGGCCCAGGCCAACCAGGTGCCGCAGAACGTCCTGAGCCTGTTGCAACGCTAACCCTCGCGTCCCCGATGGCACGGCGGGGAATCGTTGAAAACTCGTTCCCCGTGCAGAGAACGCCCAAGGAGTCGAACCCATGGCACAAGTGATCAACACCAACACGATTTCGCTGAACGCCCAGCGCAACCTGGGCACCAGCGGATCCTCGTTGGCCACCACCATCCAGCGGCTGTCGTCCGGCCTGCGCATCAACAGCGCCAAGGACGACGCCGCCGGCCTGGCCATCTCGGAACGCTTCAGCACCCAGATCCGCGGTCTGGACGTGGCCGTGCGCAATGCCAACGACGGCATTTCGCTGGCCCAGGTCGCGGAAGGTTCGCTGACCGAGATCGGCAACAACCTGCAGCGCATCCGCGAGCTGGCCGTGCAGTCCGCCAACGCGACCAACTCGTCGTCGGATCGCGCCGCGCTGAACGCCGAAGTCAAGCAGCTGACCTCCGAAATCGACCGCGTCGCCAAGCAGGCCGATTTCAACGGCAGCAAGCTGCTGGACGGCTCGTTCTCCAGCCAGCTGTTCCAGGTCGGCGCCAATGCCGGCCAGGCCATCGCCATCGACAAGGTGGTCAATGCCAAGGCCGAGGCGCTGGGCGGTTCGATGTTCGCCCAGGCCAGCTTCACCGCCACCGCCAGCACCACCGCCGGCGCCGGTCCGTACAGCTATGACGCGGGCACCATCGCCGCGTTCACGGTCACCAACGGCGGCGTCACCACCAGCTTCGCGGCCATCGACATCGCCGCCTCGGGCGCCACCTACGCGACCGCGGCCGACGCGGCCACGGCCAGCCAGGTCGCCAAGGGCACCGCGATCGCCGCGGCGGTGAACGCCAAGACCGGCGACACCGGCATCACCGCGGAAGTGAACACCACCACCGGCGCGGTCGCGTTCTCGTCGTGGAAGGAAGGCAAGGTCGGCGACCAGATCACCAGCACGCTGGCCGGCGGCACCCTGACCAACACGGCCATCGCCGCCACCGATTCCAAGTTCGTGGACGACCTGGACATCTCCACCTTCTCCGGCGCGCAGAAGGCGCTGCAGATCGTCGACAAGGCGCTGACCTCGGTCAACAGCGCGCGCGCCGACCTGGGCGCCATCCAGAACCGCTTCACCTCGGTGGTCGCCAACCTGCAGACCAGTTCGGAAAACCTGGCCGCCTCGCGCAGCCGCATCCGCGACACGGACTTCGCCAAGGAAACCGCCGAACTGACCCGCACCCAGATCCTGCAGCAGGCCGGCACGGCCATGCTGGCCCAGGCCAACCAGGTGCCGCAGAACGTCCTCAGCCTGCTCCGCTAATCACGGAGAACAAAGCCGGGGCGGACTCTTTCCCCGTCCGCCCCGGCCAGGCACCACTTTCGAACTTCGCATCAACGCCAAAGGAAACCTCTCATGGCACAAGTCATCAACACCAACACGATCTCGTTGAATGCCCAGCGCAACCTGGGCACCAGCGGATCATCGCTGGCCACCACCATCCAGCGCCTGTCCTCGGGCCTGCGCATCAACAGCGCGCGCGACGACGCCGCCGGCCTGGCCATCTCCGAGCGCTTCAGCACCCAGATCCGTGGCCTGGACGTGGCCGTGCGCAATGCCAACGACGGCATTTCGCTGGCCCAGGTCGCGGAAGGTTCGCTGACCGAAATCGGCAACAACCTGCAGCGCATCCGCGAACTGGCCGTGCAGTCGGCCAACGCCTCCAACTCCGGTTCCGACCGCGCCGCGCTGAACGCCGAAGTCAAGCAGCTGAGCGCGGAAATCGACCGCGTCGCCAAGCAGGCCGACTTCAACGGCACCAAGCTGCTGGACGGCTCGTTCTCCAGTCAGCTGTTCCAGGTCGGCGCCAATGCCGGCCAGGCCATCGCCATCGACAAGGTCGTCAACGCCAAGGCCGATGCGCTGGGCGGCGCCAAGTTCGACGCCAACGCCCTGACCCTGGCCGACCTGACCACCAACGCGGCGGTCAAGGTCACCGGCCTGAAGGTCAACGGCGTGAGCATCGATGAGGTCAACGTCGCCCAGGGCGCCAGCGGTGCGGAAACCGCCGCCGCCGCGCGCAGCGCGCTGGTCACCGCGATCAACGCCAAGATGGGCGAGACCGGCGTCTATGCCGAAGTCAACGGCACCACCGGCGTCACCCTGACCTCGGTCAAGGACAGCACCAACGCCGACGGTTCGTTCAAGGCGATCACCGCCACGGTCGGCAGTTGGACCGGCGTGAACGCGGCCGACTCGGGCCAGACCTACACGGCCAAGACCGCCGCCACGACCACTGCCACCAACACCTTCGTGTCGGCCCTGGACATCTCCGGCTTCAAGGGCGCGCAGCAGGCGCTGGAAATCGTCGACAAGGCGCTGACCTCGGTCAACAGCGCGCGCGCCGACCTGGGTGCCATCCAGAACCGCTTCACCTCGGTGGTCGCCAACCTGCAGACCAGTTCGGAAAACCTGGCCGCCTCGCGCAGCCGCATCCGCGACACGGACTTCGCCAAGGAAACCGCCGAACTGACCCGCACCCAGATCCTGCAGCAGGCCGGCACGGCCATGCTGGCCCAGGCCAACCAGGTGCCGCAGAACGTGCTCAGCCTGCTGCGCTGATCGGTTTCACCCGCTCCACTGTTTCAGCTTCCTGTCGCATACGGGCGGATTCGTCTCCCTCCGTCTTGGCAGTACCCAAACCCCTTCCGGAAACGGGAGGGGTTTCTTTTTGGGGATTCGGGATTCGGGATTCGGGATTGGGGTTGGTTTTTTCTTTGGGCGCTGGCGCGCGCCATTGCCATCGGTCGTCGCCGATGGTGCGCTCGCCGCGGGGCCCTACTTGACCAGCCTCCGGCTGTTGAAAAGCACCTCTTTGCTTGTGCAAAGAAAGTAGGCAAAGAAACACACCCCTGGCGGCGTGCCCTGCGCTTCGCTCCGGGTCCGCAATCGGCCCGGGAATTTCCGGAAGGGGCATCCTGCCCCTGCCGGAAACGGCGCACATCCTTGTGCGCCGCCCTACGGGTTTTACCCGGCCCGCTTGCCACGCCTGAACGGGGGCCCGAAAGGCCAAAGCGAAAGCAGCGCAACAGCAACGGCAGAGCAGAAGTTCGCGGCCGGAGGCCGCTCCTACCGATGCTTGTCGTACTGGCCTTTGGCTCTTGCTCTATGGGGGCCCCATCCGCAGCGGTGGCGACGGTGGGTAAACCCGCAGGGCGCCGCGCACGACGCGCGGCGTTTTGGGTCGGCACACGGATGTGCCGTCCCAAAATTCCCACTGGCGACACGAACCCCAACGGCAAAGCCGTTGGGGCGCGAGGACCGGGGTGTGCTTTCTTTGGTTACTTTCTTTGCACAAGCAAAGAAAGTGACGCCCCGCGGCAAGCGCACCATCTGTGGCCACCGATAACAAACCCGCGCGTCAGCGCCTTGAACGATTGCCACAGACCAGTCCGTCCCCCACCCGTGGCACAAATCCTGCATCACCCCCTCCGTCCCGCATTTCTCGCCGACCCTGGCCCAAGCCAGGGCGGCGGGAGACGGAGAAATGCGGGCTAAAGATCGGCCTCCGGAGGCCGCTACCACTACACGGGCGACACCGCCATCCATCAGGGATGTCAGGGCCGCCCCGACGCCCGTTCCGGAACGGGCACGACAGGAGATCGCCAATGGCAGACTACTCGCTCGGTTATGGTGGTGTGGGCTCCGGCCTGGACATCACCGGCATGGTGGAGAAACTGGTGGCGGCGGACCGCAAGCCCGCCGATGCCCGTCTCAACCGCATCGAATCGAGCGCCAAGTTCAAGATCTCCGCGCTGGGCACGGTCAGCTCGGCCTTCAGCACCCTGGAAACCGCGCTGAAGGCACTCAAGGCGGCCGACGCCTTCGACAGCCGGACCAGCAAGGTCGGTACCGACACCGTGCTCGGCGCGACCGTCGGCAAGGGCACGCCCAGCGGCGACTACACCATCGAGGTGCTGGACCTGGCGAGCGCCAACAAATGGACCGCCAACCAGCCGGTGACGGCCGAACAGACCTTCGGCGCCGGCAAACTGACGCTGACGGTGGGGGGCGAGACCCTCGACATCACCATCGCCGAGGGCTCCCGGCTGGTCGACGTGCGCAGCGCGATCAACGACGCCGCGCGCAGCAAGGGCGTGCAGGCGAGCGTGATCACCTCCAACGAGGGCCTTTTTCTTTCGGTGGTCTCGGACAAGCCCGGCGCCGCCAACGCCATCTCGCTGGCCTTCAGCGAGGGCGGCACGGACCTGCAGAACCTGGCCAACAGCATGGTCGAGCGGGTCGCGGCGACGGACGCGCGGATCAAGATCGACGGCCTGACCGTGACCGCCAGCAGCAACAAGATCACCGACGCCGTGCCCGGCCTGACCCTGGACCTGAAGGCCAAGGGCACCAGCACCGTCAGCGTTTCCAGCGACGTGGCCGCCAGCCGCAAGCTGGTGCAGGACTTCGTGACCGCGTACAACGCCGTGATCACGTCGATCAACAGTTCGACCAAGTACGACGCGGGCACGGATACGCCGTCCGCGCTGACCGGCGACGCGCAGATGCGCGGCATCGCCGGACAGATGCGCGGCGTGCTGGGCGATCTGCTCGGCAACCTGGCCGAGCAGGGCCTGGACGCCAAGACCCTGGGCCTGCAGACCAAGGGCTATCCGGCCTCGGACGGCACCCTGACCCTGGACACGGCCAAGTTCGACGCGCTGATGACGTCCAACCCGGAAAAGGTGCGCGCCGCGTTCACCGGTGACACCGGTTTCGCCGGCAAGCTGCAGGCGACCGTGGCCACCTACATCGGCAAGGAAGGTTCGCTCACCCGCCGCACCGATGGCCTCAACGCCCAGATCAAGGACATCGGCAACCAGCGCAAGGCGCTGGACGCGCGGATGGAATCGGTCGGCAACCGCTACAAGGCGCAGTTCGTGGCGCTGGACAACATGATGTCGCGCATGAACAGCACCAGTTCTTACCTTTCGCAGCAGCTTGCTGCCCTGGCCTCGCAGTGAGGCCACCTCCACGGAAGGAATTTCCGCGGAAGACCAGGAGATAGAAGGAATGTCAGCCCATTCTTACGCCGCGCAGTACCGCAACACGGGCCTCAGCAGTGCCGTGATGGAAGCCGATCCGCACCGCCTGGTGGCACTGCTGCTGGCCGGCGCCTGCGATCGCATCCGGCTGGCGGAGGCCTGCATGGAGCACGGCGACCTGGCCCGCAAGGGCAAGGCCATCGGCGAGGTCTGCGCGATCATCGGGCATCTCAACGGCTCGCTGGATCACGAGGCCGGTGGTGAAATCGCCGGCAGCCTGTCGGCGCTGTACGACTACCTGCAGGGCCGCCTGATCGAGGCCAACCTGCACAACGACGGCGGCGCGCTGCGCGAGTCGCTGGAACTGCTGGGCGAAATCGAATCGGCCTGGAACGCCATTCCCGCCGAACAGCGGCAGCGCCCGGCCGTGACCCAGGGAGCCTGAGATGTCGGCGGTGTCGGTGGATACGCTGTTCGCACAATTGCAGGCGATGCACGACTGCCTGCAGAACGGCGATCTGGACACCGTGCAAGGCCTGCTGGAGCAGCACGACCACGACGTGCGCGGCTTCATGCAGGGCCATGGCGGCCGCGATGCCGGCGCCGATACCCTGTCCAACCTGCTGTACGCGCAGTTGCAGTTGCAGGATCGCCTGCGCGACGCGCGCGACGCGGCCGCCCGCAAGCTGCGCGAATCACAGCAGGCCGAGCGCGCGGCGCGCGCCTATCTGTCCACCCCGGGAGGTTGAGCCATGCCCACGCGCGTGCCCATGCTGTCCCATCCGGCCGAAAACGAACTGTTCGGCGACGCCCTCACCTGCGAGGCCTGGCTGCCGGCCGGCTTCCATGCCGGCGAGCCGCGCCAGCCGCCGACCGCCGCCGAATCACTGCTGCATGCGCTGGCGGTAGCCGAGGATGCGCGCGGCGATGACGCCGACGATCGCAAGAGCGAGTTGCCGGTGTCCTTCCAGCGCCTGGAAGCCAAGGTCGATCTGCTGATGAACCTGGTCGGCAAACTGGCCCGCCAGCGCGAGGACGCCCTGCCCCTGCGCGGCCTGCGCTGGTCGCACCTGGGCCTGCGCCTGGACGCGGCGCAGGCCTTCGGCGTGGCCCAGGGCGATGCCGGCGTGGCCCTGATCGAACCGGCCAGCTGGCTGAGCGATCACATCGAATTGCCGGCGCGGGTCCTGGCGACATCCACCACCGCCGATGGCCAACATCATCTGTGGCTGCGCTTCGCACCGCTCGGCGCCGGCCTGGCCGATGCGCTGGAACGCCACCTGTTCCGACTGCACCGCCGGCAGATCGCCGAAGCGCGGCTGATGGCGCGGCAAGCCGACTGAGCCAACTGAGCCGACGGGGTGCGGCCGCGCCGCGACACGCGGGACCGGATGGCCGATTGCCCCGCCGCGACCCGCCGGGAATCCGTCGCCCACGCCCAATCTAATGTGACGAACTTCAAGCTTTGATGGCTTCGACACTTAAGTAACATTGGCGGGATCCCGACGTGCCGCTATCGTGGCGCGACTCCCCCAACGAGCCCTCCCCGTCCAGTGCGTGTCCTGATCGTTGATGACCATACCCTGGTGCGTGCCGGCATCGGCCGCCTGCTCCAGTCGATCGCGGACGTGGACGTGGTGGCCGAAGCCTCGGATGCACAGCAGGCACTGGACATGGCCGCCATCCACCGGCCCGACGTCATCCTGCTGGACCTGTCGCTGCCGGACCGCAGCGGACTTGATCTGCTCAAGCCGCTGAAGGAATCGCTGCCGCAGACCAAGGTGGTGATCATGTCGATGCACAACGATCCCGGCCAGGTGCGCAGCGCGCTGGATCGCGGCTGCGCCGGTTTCGTGGTCAAGGAAGCCGCGCCGATGGAACTGGAACTGGCCCTGCGCGCGGCCGCGGCCGGCCAGGTGTTCCTGAGCCCGCAGGTGTCGTCGAAGATGCTCGCGCCGATGCTGGGCCAGGCCCGGCCGACCGGCATCGACGCGCTGTCGCCGCGCCAGCGCCAGATCCTGCGCAAGCTTGGCGGCGGCATGAGCAGCAAGGAAATCGCCGCCCACCTGGGCATCAGCGTCAAGACCGTGGAAACCCACCGCGCGCGCATGATGGAGTCGCTGGGCTGCCGGCGCGCCAACGATCTGCTGCTGCTGGCCGCGCGCCACCAGAACGATTTGGCCTGAGCCTTGCAGGACAAGGGGCGTCCGCCGTCCCCGCGGCGGCGCACCGTCACCGCACCGTCCCCCGAACCGTTCGCAGCGCTTCCCCCGCCACCGCCCCGACACCTTCCAGCGTCCAAAGTCCGGCGATGTCGGGGAAACCCCGACAGCGCGCTCGGGCGTGCCCTGACCACGACCAGAAACGCCCTGATTCTTTTTCCGCCGCGCGCGGCGCAAAGTTTCCCCACGACGTGAAGTCCACGTGAACGTCGAATCGGCGCAACGGGGCAAATGGGGATTTGGGGATGAAGACGGGACTCGCCACACAGCTCGGCCAGCAACTGCACCTGACGCCGCAGTTGCTGCAATCGATCCGGCTGCTGCAGCTGGATGGCCTGCAACTGGAAATGGAAGTCCGCCGCGCGCTGGACGCCAATCCGCTGCTGGAACTGGAAGAAGAGCCCGTGGCCGCCGAGGAGCGCGACGACGCCGACGGCGCCCGCCTGGAAACCGCCGCTTTCGACGAACTGCCCGAAGCCTCCATGTGGGACGTGCAGGGCGGCGGCTGGCAGGACGGCGACGAGGATCGCCTGCAGCGCCTGGAAGACGGCGGCAGCACCGATCCGCAGGTGCGCGCGCTGCAGGCGCTCGCACTGGAGCTGGATCCGGCCGCGCTGGACGTGGCCGCCTTCTGGCTGGAACACACCGATGACGCCGGTTACCTGACCGCCGACGCATTGGCGCTGGCCGGCCAGGCCGCCGAACGCTTCGCCATCGAGGCCGCCGCCGCCGAGGCCATCCGCCAGCGCATCCTGCACGGCGAATGCACCGGCCTGGCGGCGCGCGACCTGCGCGAATGCCTGCTGGTGCAACTGGCCGCCCTGCCCGGCCGCGCGCCGGCCCGGCTGATTGCCCGCCGCATCCTCGCCGAGGGCCTGGACCTGCTGGCCGCGCACGACGAAACCGCGCTGGCCGCCCGCCTGCACCTGGATCCGGAGCAGATCCGCGAAGGCATCCGCCTGATCCTGTCGCTGCAGCCGCGCCCGGCCGAAACCCTGGCGCCGGCGCCGACCGGCCACATCGTGCCGGACGTGGTCGCCTGGCACGCCGACTGCGCCTGGCGGGTCGCGCTGAACCCGGCCACCACCCCGCGCCTGTCGGTGTCGCCGCTGCACGAGCGCGCGCTGGACCAGCTGGATCCCAAGGCCGAACAGAACGAGGGCGCCCGCCGCCTGCGCGAACTGCTGCAGGAAGCCCGCTGGCTCACCCGCGGCCTGTCGATGCGCTACGAAACCCTGCTGCGCACCGCCCGCGCCATCGTCGAGCGCCAGGCCGGCTTCCTGGCCCACGGCGACGAGGCGATGGCGCCGCTGACCCTGAAGGAAATCGCCGACGAGATCGGCATGCACGAGTCCACCGTCTCGCGCATCACCACCGGCAAGTACATGCAGACCCCGCGCGGCACCTTCGAACTGAAGCACTTCTTCGCAGTGCGGCTGGAAGGCGCCAGCGTGTCCGGCCCGGCCGTGCGCGCGATGGTGCGCCGGCTGATCGAGAACGAGCCCGCGCACAAGCCGCTGGCCGACGAGGCCATCGCCGGGCTGCTGGCCCGCCAGGGCATCCACATCGCCCGCCGCACCGTGGCCAAGTACCGCGAACAGCTGGACATCGCCTCCGCGCGCGACCGCCGTCGCGGTAACGTGGCGACCTTGGCCAGGGCCGGATAGGACGCACGCGCATGAACAAGATCACCGTACTGCTGGTGGACGACCACGAGGGCTTCATCAACGCGGCCATCCGCCACCTGCGCAAGCTGGACTGGCTGGAGGTCGTCGGCCGCGCCGGCAACGGCCTGGAGGCCATCGAGCGCTCCGAGGCGCTGCGCCCGGACGTGGTGCTGATGGACCTGGCGATGCCCGAGATGGGCGGCCTGCAGGCCACCCGCCTGATCAAGACCCAGGACCAGCCCCCGTTCGTGGTCATCGCCAGCCATTTCGACGATGCCGAACACCGCGAGCACGCCGCCCGCGCCGGTGCCGACGAATTCGTCAGCAAGCTTTCCTACATCCAGGAAGTGCTGCCCATCCTGGAAAAGTTCAGAGACAACCGCCATGAGTGAATCCCGAATCCTCGTCCTCGACGCCGATGCCGCCCGCGCGGTGCGGGTGACCGACCTGCTGGAGTTCATGGACCTGACCCCGCGCTGGGCCGCCGAGACCGGCGACGTCGACATCGGCCGGCACCGGCCGCACGACTTCATGGCCGTGATCGTCGGCCGGATCGAGGAGAACCCGGCCACCCGCGCCTTCTTCGCCTGGCTGGGCAACGTCCCGCTGCCGCCACCGGTGCTGCTGCTGGACGACGAACCGGCCAGCTTTGCCAACGCCCATGGCCTGCACGAGGCCGGGGTGTGGCCGCTGGACACGCCGATCCGCCACAGCCAGCTGGAAAGCTGCCTGCGCCGCGCCAGCCTCAAGCGCCTGGATACCGAACACCAGGCCCAGACCGCGCAGGGCAACGGCCCGACCGGCAACAGTCCGGCGGTGGTGCGCCTGCGCCGGTTGATCGACCAGGTCGCCGCGTTCGACACCACCGTGCTGGTGCTGGGCGAGTCCGGCACCGGCAAGGAAGTGGTGGCGCGCGCCATCCACGAGCATTCGCCGCGCCGCGACGGCCCGTTCGTGGCCATCAACTGCGGCGCGATTCCGCCGGACCTGCTGGAAAGCGAACTGTTCGGCCACGAGAAGGGTGCCTTCACCGGCGCGCTCAGCGCGCGCAAGGGCCGCTTCGAGATGGCCGAGGGCGGCACCCTGCTGCTCGATGAAATCGGCGACATGAGCCTGCCGATGCAGGTCAAGCTGCTGCGGGTGCTGCAGGAACGCAGTTTCGAACGGGTGGGCGGCAACCAGACCATCCGCTGCAACGTGCGGGTGATCGCCGCGACCCACCGCAACCTGGAAGATCGCATCGCCGAAGGCCACTTCCGCGAGGATCTGTTCTACCGCCTCAACGTGTTCCCGATCGAGATGCCCGCCCTGCGCGAACGCGTGGACGACCTGCCGGCGCTGGTCACCACCCTGGCGATGCAGTTGGCGCGCACCGGCCGTGGCGAGGTCCGCTTCGCCGACGAGACCCTGCAGGCACTGCGCGCCTATCCCTGGCCGGGCAACGTGCGCGAGCTGACCAACCTGGTCGAGCGCATGGCGGTGCTGCATCCCGGTGGCCTGGTCCGCGTCCAGGACCTGCCGCGCCGCTACCTGCCGGAAGACGGCGCCATGCCGGCGCTGCCCGCGGTCGAAGCGTCGGCCACCACCGCCGCGCCGCTGTCGGCCAACGTCGCCGAGGCCCCCGCCGCACCGACGCAGGCGTCGACCGATCGCCTGCCGGAAGACGGCATCGACCTGCGCGAGCACATCGCCCGGATCGAACTGAACCTGATCCGCGACGCCCTGGATCGCGCCGGCGGCGTGGTCGCCCATGCCGCCCAGCTGCTCGGCCTGCGCCGCACCACCCTGGTGGAAAAGCTGCGCAAGTACGGGGTGGAACGCGAGGACGCGCTGGCGACGGAAAACTGACAGGCCGGGCGCGAGGGTTGCGGCACGCATCTTGCACCGATAGCCCCAGACACTCCGTCGAACGCCAGCGCCCATGTCCGATTCCGTCGCTTCCATCCTCTCCCAGATCCGCAGCTACCAGCACCAGCTGGGCACGCGCACGCTGGAGCCGGTGCAGAACCCGAACGCGGTGCAGTTCGGCCAGCCGGCGGTCAAGGCGCCCAGCTTCGGCGAAACCCTGCAGAACGCCCTGCAGGGCGTGAACGACGCCCAGAAGACCGCCGGCGCGCTGTCGCAGGCGTTCGAACTCGGCGACCCGCGCGCCGATCTGGCGCGGGTGATGGTCGCCGCCCAGCAATCGCAGGTCGCCTTCCGCGCCACCGTCGAAGTCCGCAACCGTCTCGTCCAGGCCTACCAGGACGTGATGAACATGCCGCTGTAATCCCACCGCCTCGCCTGAGCCCGAACGCACCGGAACCGCACGCCCATGGCCCTGACCCTGTCCAAGGAATCGCTGAAGGAATCGCTGAACGCCGAGAAGGCGGGTGCGGCGCTGTCGAAAATCCAGGACTTCCCGGTGTTCCGCCAGTTCGGCACGCTGCTGATGATCGCCGGCGCGGTCGCGGTCGGCCTGATGGTGTTCTTCTGGTCGCAGAAGCCCGACTTCACCCCGCTCTACACCGGCCTGGATGCCAAGGCCACCGCCGAGGCCGCCGACCTGCTGCGCGCCGCGCAGATTCCGTTCAAGCTGGACCAGGCCAGCGGCGCCATCTCGGTGCCGGCGGAAAACCTGCACGACGCCCGCCTGAAGCTGGCCGGCTCCGGCCTGGCCGAAAGCGGCCGCCTGGGTTTTGAATTGATGGAACGCGATCCCGGCTTCGGCGTCAGCCAGTTCGTCGAGAACGCGCGCTACCAGCATGCGCTGGAAACCGAACTGGTGCGCACCATCACCACCCTGCGCCCGGTCCGCGACGCGCGCGTGCACCTGGCCATTCCCAAGCCCAGCGCGTTCACCCGCCAGCGCGAGGTCGCCAGCGCCTCGGTGGTGCTGGAACTGCGCTCGGGCGCGATGCTGGAACGCAACCAGGTCGACGCCATCGTCCATCTGGTGTCCTCCAGCATTCCGGATCTGGCGCCCGAGCGGGTCACCGTGGTCGACCAGAGCGGCCGCATGCTGACCATCAGTGATCCCAACAGCGAGGCCGCGCTCAATGCCGCCCAGTTCGAGCGCGTGCGCAAGCTGGAGACCTCGCTCAACCAGCGCATCAAGGAACTGCTGGAGCCGCTGACCGGCCCCGGCCGGGTCAATGCCGAAGTCGCGGTGGACATGGACTTCTCGGTGGTCGAGGAAGCGCGCGAGACCTTCGCCAACGATCCGGCCAAGGTGCGCAGTGAACAGGTCAGCCAGAACACCGTCGCCCAGCCCGGTCCGGAAGGCGTGCCCGGCGCGACCAGCAACACCCCGCCCGGCCCCAACGCGGCCGCCGCGCCCAACCCGAATGCGCCGGTGGAAACCGCCAGCAGCGCGACCCGCAACTTCGAGATGGACCGCACCCTGCAGCACACCCGCCAGCCCGCCGGCCGGGTGCGCCGGGTCACCGCCGCGGTGCTGGTCGACCACGTGCCGCGCGCCGGCGCCAACGGCAAGACCACGATGGTCCCGCTGGACGCGGCCACCCTCGCCCGGGTCGAGTCGCTGGTGAAGGAAGCGGTGGGCTTCGACGCCGCGCGCGGCGACTCGGTGTCGGTGATGAACGCGCCGTTCGTGCGCGAGCCGGTGCCGGTCGAGGACGTGCCATTGTGGGAAAGCCCGTGGCTGCAGAACCCGATGGTGCGCGACGTCGCCCGCTATGGCCTGGGCGCGATCGTGGTGCTGGCGCTGCTGTTCGGCGTGCTGCGCCCGGCGATGCGCCAGATCATCCAGCCGCGCGCGAAGAAGAGCGCGCCGGCCGAGGTCGACGTGAGCCTGGTCGAGGACGGCGACGAGGATGCCCGCATCGTCGCCGCCCTGCGCCAGGACCGCGCCGAGATCAGCGTGCCGCGCGCGCTCGCCTCCGACGCCTACGAGGACCGGCTGCGCCAGGCGCGTGAAGCGGTGAAGAACGACTCCAAGCAGGTCGCGCAGGTGGTCAAGGACTGGGTGGCCAGCGATGACTAACCCGAACGATCCCGGCCTGACCGGCGTGCAGCGCGCCGCCGTCCTGCTGCTCTCGCTGGGCGAGCAGGACGCCGCCGAAGTGCTCAAGCACATGAACGCCAAGGAAGTGCAGAAACTCGGCATCGCCATGGCCACCATCAGCGGCATCAGCCGCGAGCAGGTACTGCAGGTGATGGACACCTTCAACCACTCGCTGGACAAGCAGACCTCGCTGGGCATGGGCGCCGACGACTACGTGCGCAAGGTGCTGGTGCAGGCGCTGGGCGAGGACAAGGCCGGCAGCCTGATCGACCGCATCCTGCTGGGCCGCAACACCACCGGCCTGGACACCCTGAAGTGGATGGACCCGCGCGCCATCGCCGATCTGGTCCGCAACGAGCACCCGCAGATCATCGCCATCGTGCTCTCGCACCTCGACGGCGACCAGGCCGCCGAAACCCTCAAGCTGCTGCCCGAGCGCGCGCGCTCCGACGTGCTGCTGCGCATCGCCACCCTCGACGGCATCCCGCCGAACGCGCTCAACGAACTCAACGAGATCATGGAGCGCCAGTTCTCCGGCAACCAGAACCTGAAGTCCTCGAACATCGGCGGCATCAAGGTCGCGGCCAACATCCTCAATTTCATGGACAGCGGCCAGGACCAGACCATCCTGGGCACCATCAACCAGATCGACGCCGACCTGGGCGCGCGCATCCAGGACCTGATGTTCGTGTTCGACAACCTGATCGACCTGGACGACCGCGAGCTGCAGGCGATGCTGCGCGAGGTGCCCAACGATCGCCTGGGCCTGGCCCTGCGCGGCGCCGACGCCAAGGTGCGCGAGAAGATCACCCGCAACATGTCCCAGCGCGCGGCACAGATCCTGATGGAGGACATGGAGGCGCGCGGCCCGGTGCGCCTGTCCGACGTGGAAGGCGCGCAGAAGGAAATCCTCGCCATCGTCCGCCGCCTCGCCGACCAGGGCGTCATCTCGCTCAACGCCAGCAGTGAGGAGATGGTATGAACGACCCCGTGCGCTGGATGGCCCCGCCGCTGGATTTCGTGGCCCGCCGCGAGCAGTCCGTCGAAGTGCCGGTGCCGCGCCCGCCCAGCCTGGAGGAAGTCCAGGCCATCGAGGAGGCCGCCTACCGCGAAGGCCTGGAGCGGGGCCGCGCCGAGGGGCATGCCGAAGGATTCGCCCAGGGCCAGACCGAGGTGCGCCGGCTGACCGCGCAGATCGAGGGCATCCTGGACAACTTCTCGCGTCCGCTGGATCGGCTGGAAAACGAAGTGATGGGCGCGCTGTCGGAACTGGCGGTGCGCATCGCCGGCAGCCTGGTCGGCCGCGCCTACCAGGCCGATCCGATGCTGCTGTCGGAACTGGCCAGCGCCGCGCTCGACGCGGTCGGCGGCACCAGCCGCGAGGTGGAGCTGCGCCTGCATCCGGACGACATCGCCGCGTTGACGCCGGTGCTGTCGATGATGCCGTCCACCCGCCTGACCGCCGACACTTCGCTCAGCCGCGGCGACCTGCGCGTGCACGCCGAAAGCGTGCGCATCGACGGCACCCTGGAAGCGCGCCTGCGTGGCGCGCTGGAAAACGTGTTGCAACGCGGAGGCGCCGCCGGATGAGCGCGCAACCGCTGGAATGGCTGAACGCCCGCGACTTGCGGCTGGCCGCGCGGCTGTCGCAGATCCGCCCCAACCTGGGCAGCCACGGCCTGATCCGCGAAGGCATCCTGCGCCGCGCGGTCGGCCTGACCCTGGAAGCGATCGGTTGCGAGGCGCCACTGGGCGCCACCTGCAAGGTCGAAGTCGTCGACGGCGGCTGGGTGGATGCGGAAGTGGTCGGCTTCGCCGGCGAGCGCACCTACCTGATGCCCAGCGCCGAACTGCATGGCCTGCTGCCCAACGCGCGGGTGGTGCCGCTGCGCCGGCGCGGCGGCGTGGAGGTCGGTGAAGGCCTGCTGGGCCGGGTCATCGATTCGGATGGCGTGCCGCTGGACGGCCGCGGTCCGATCCGCGCCGAATCCACCGTGAGCCTGTCGGGCGTGGCGATCAATCCGCTCTCGCGCGAACCCATCACCCAGCCGCTGGACGTGGGCGTGCGCGCGATCAACGCGCTGCTGCCGATCGGCCGCGGCCAGCGCGTCGGCCTGTTCGCCGGCTCGGGCGTCGGCAAATCGACCCTGCTCGGCATGATGACCCGCTATACCGCCGCCGACGTGATCGTGGTCGGCCTGATCGGCGAGCGTGGCCGCGAAGTGCGCGACTTCGTCGAAAGCACGCTGGGCCCGGCGGGCCTGGCGCGCGCGGTGGTGGTCGCCAGTCCGGCCGATCGTCCGCCGCTGGCGCGCCTGCAGGGCGCCTACCGCGCCACCGCGATCGCCGAGTGGTTCCGCGATCAGGGGCTGAACGTGTTGCTGCTGATGGACTCGCTGACCCGCTTCGCCCAGGCCCAGCGCGAAATCGGCCTGTCGGTGGGCGAGCCGCCGACCACCCGCGGCTATCCGCCGTCGGTGTTCGCGCGCCTGCCGGCGCTGGTCGAGCGCGCCGGCAACGGTTCGGCCGGGCGCGGTTCCATCACCGCCTTCTACACCGTGCTGACCGAAGGCGACGATCCGCAGGATCCGATCGCCGACGCGGCCCGCGCAATCCTCGACGGCCACATCCTGCTCTCGCGCCGGGTCGCCGACAGCGGCCTGTACCCGGCCATCGACGTCGAGTCCTCGGTCAGCCGCGTGGTCACCGAGATCGCCGACGAAACCTGGCGCGACCGCATCCGCAAACTCAAGCGGCTGCTGTCGGCCTACACCAGCAACCGCGATCTGATCGCCATCGGCGCCTACCAGCGCGGCAGCGATCCGACCGTCGATGAAGCACTGGAACGCTGGCCGGAAATCGTCGAATTCCTCGGCCAGGACGTGGCCCGCTCGGCGGATCTTCGCGACAGCCGCGATGCGCTGGAGCAACTGGTCGAACGCAATGCGCAAGCCCGCAAGGAACCTTAAGCCATGATGCAATCCCGTCGAATCGACCCGCTGCTGCGCCGCGCCCAGGAGAAGGAAGACGCGGTGGCGCGCGACCTGGCCGAGCGCCAGCGCACCCTGGCGATGCACGAATCCCGGCTGGAGGAACTGCGCCGCTACGCCGACGAGTACGCCGGCAGCCAGATGGCCGCGACCAGCCCGGCGCAGCTGGCCAACCGGCGCGCCTTCCTGGACCGCCTGGACAACGCGGTGCAGCAGCAGGTGCAGACCGTGGACCGCAGCCGCGCCAGCGTGGACATCGAGCGCGATCGGCTGCTGCTGGCCAGCCGCGACAAGCAGGTGCTGGAGCAGCTGGCCGCCAGCTACCGGGTGCAGGAGCACCAGGTGGTCGAGCGCCGCAACCAGCGCGAAATGGACGATCTGGGCGCGCGCCGCGCGCGCCTGGCGGCGACCGCCGCCGCCGAGGAAACCGAGGAGAGCAAGTGAAGGCCGACGCTTCCGGCTGGCTGTCCGGCCTCGCCGGCGGCGCCGCGCCCGGGCCGGCGGGTGCGCCGGGTTCGCGTCCCGCCGACACGGCGGAGCAGGCGCCCGCCTTCGACCGCCTGCTGCGCCGCGCTTCGCCGCCGGCGCGCGGCGAACGCGCGGCCGCGGCCGAAGCGCGCGAACGCGATACCGCCGCCGCCCCGCGCGAACGCACGTCGCAATCATCCGCCCCGTCCTCGCGCACCGACACCCGCGACACCCGCACCGGCGCCTCGCGCCGCGCCGACAAGAGCTCCGCCAACGAGACACCCGTCGACGATGCAAGCGCCGGGACGGAGCGCGAACCTGCGCGCGCCTCCGGCGAAGACGACCGCGACACCGCGGCGCCATGGCCGCCGATGGGCCTGATCCTGCCGGCGATCCCGCTGCCCGTGGATGCCGTCGACGCGGGCGCCGTCGCCGCGCCGGCCACGGATGCCCTGCTCACCGGAGCACCGACACTGCCCCCGCTGTCCGCGTCGGGACTGCGCCTGTCCGGCCATGCCGCATCTGCATGGACAGGCGACATCACTCCGGGCGACGCCGCGCTGCCCATCGGCACGACCGTCGCCGCGACCATCGCGCCCGCGTCCGGCGAAGCCGCTGCGACCTCCGCCCGCACGACGGGCGAACCGATCGCGACGCCGTCCACGCCCCCCTCGCCCGTCGCCGCGATCGCGTTGCCCGACATCGCCGCCACCGGCGAGTCCTTGCCGTCCCCGCTCGCTCTCGGTTTCGCCGCGCTCAAGGAATTGGCCGGCGACGCCAGCGGCAACGACGCCGACGCGCCCGCGCCGACGTCCGCCGCCCTGTTCGGCGCACCGTCGCCGGTGTCCGATCATGGCCTCGCCCGCACCGCCACCGTCAACCCGCTGACCGCGATGACGCCGGATCTGCGCGGCGATCGTTTCGGCGACACGCTCGGCACCCAGATGACCTGGATGGCCGAGCAGAAGATCGGCCACGCGCATATCCGGGTCAGTCCCGGCGACCTGGGCGCGATCGAGGTCAGCCTGCGCCTGGACGGCGATCGCGTGCACGCGGATTTCAGCAGCGCGCAGCCGGAAGTCCGGCAGGCCTTGCAGGACAGCCTGCCGAAGCTGCGCGAGATGCTGGGGCAACAGGGGTTCCAACTGGCGCAGGCGGATGTGGGGCATCGGCAGCAGTCTTCATCGCAGTCATCGACGCCTTCGCAATCGTCGGCGGGTGGTCGGGGTGACGGGAGTGCGGTGGAGTCCGGGCAGGGGGTGGTGACGACGACGGTGCGGACGTTGCGCGGGTTGCTGGACGCCTACGCGTGACCGTTTTCGGGGAGCTTCATCTTCCGGCCGATACTTGATATCGCACGCGTGGAGCGGAGCTTGCTTCGCTGCTTGTGCGGTTTGCTGGTGAGTTTTGCTTGGGTGGGTTGCGGGGTTGCGGGGTTGCTGGGCGCTGGCGCGCAGTGTTGTTATCGATGGCCCCAGATGGCGCGCTCGCCGCGGGGCCCTACTTTCTTTGCTTGTGCAAAGAAAGTAGGCAAAGAAACACACCCCTGGCGGCGTGCCCTGCGCGCTGCGCGCACAGGGTTCGCAATCGTTCCGGGAATTTCCGGAAGGGGCATCCTGCCCCTGCCGGAAACGGCGCACATCCTTGTGCGCCGCCCTACGGGTTTTACCCGGCCCGCTTGCCACGCCTGAACGGGGGCCCGAAAGGCCAAGCAAAAGCAAAGCAACAGCAGCAGAGCAGAAGTTCGCGGCCGGAGGCCGCTCCTTCCGAAGCTACCTACCGGCTTTGGCTTTTGCTCTTGCCCTGTGGGCCCCATCCGCAGCGGTGGCGACGGTGGGTAAACCCGAAGGGCGCTGCACATGGATGTGCAGCGTTTTGGGTCGGCACAAGGATGTGCCGTCCCAAAATTCCCACCGGCGACACGGACCCCGGCCGCGCAGCGGCTGGGGCGCGAGGACCGGGGTGTGCTTTCTTTTGGTCACTTTTCTTTGCACAAGCAAAGAAAAGTGACGCCCCGCGGCAAGCGCACCATGGTTGAAAACCGATAGCAATCAAGCGCGTCAGCGCCCAAGAGCCAACAAGCCCAAGCCCAACCGGCGCCCACATCCATCCCCGTCGAACAAATGACGATCCCGGCCCCACCTGGATAACAGCCTCCCCGCCGGTTTTCCGACACCCCCACCCCATCCCCTCGGCACACCCCTTGCATCCCCTCCCCCGTCCACCCAGGAGATGCCCCGCGTGCCCCCCGCCGAGAAACCCGACCCCAAGCTGCTCAAACCCGCGCCCAAGGCGGGCAAGCCCTGGCTGATCATCGGCCTGGTCGCGATCATCGCCGCCGGCGCGGCCGGTGGTGGCGCCTGGTTCTTCGCGTCCCGCAACGCCGGCCCCGCCAAACCCGAGGCCAAGGCAACCCCGGAAGCCGGCAAGGTTCCGTTGCCGGCCCAGTACTTCGCCTTGGAACCGCCCTTCGTCGTCAACCTGATCGGCTCGGCCGGCGGCGCCCGCTACCTGCAGGTCGAAGTGCAGCTGATGACCCGGGACCCGGAATCGCTCAAGGCCATCGAACTGCACGCCCCGGCCCTGCGCGCCAAGCTGCTGATGCTGTTCGCCCAGCAGAACGCCGAGGAACTGATCACCCGCGCCGGCAAGGAAAAGCTGCAGGCACAAGCGCTGGCCGAAGTGCGCAAGCTGATGAAGGCCGAAACCGGCAAGCCCGGCGCCGAGCAACTGCTGTTCACCAGCTTCGTGATGCAGTGAGGGGAAGCGCGCGATGATGAGCGACCTGCTTTCGCAAGACGAAATCGACGCCCTGCTGCATGGCGTCGATTCCGGCGCGATCGGGACCGACGAGCCGCCGCCGGATCCGGGCGTCGCCCGCCTGTACGACTTCGCCAGCCAGGACCGCATCGTCCGCGGCCGCCTGCCGACGCTGGAGATGATCAACGAACGCTTCATCCGCACCTGGCGCATCGGCCTGTTCAACCTGCTGCGCCGCTCGGCCGACCTGTCGGTGCGCGGCATCGAGATGATCAAGTTCGGCGAATACCTGCATTCGCTGTACGTGCCGACCAACCTCAACCTGATCCGGCTCAAGCCGCTGCGTGGCGTGGGCCTGATCGTGTTCGAGCCCAAGCTGGTCTACACCGTGGTCGACAACTTCTTCGGTGGCGACGGCCGCTATCCCGCCAAGATCGAGGGCCGCGAGTTCACCGCGACCGAGATGCGGGTCATCCACCTGCTGCTCAAGCAGACCTTCACCGACCTGATCGACGCCTGGGCACCGGTGATGCCGGTGGATTTCGAGTACATCAACTCGGAAGTCAATCCGCACTTCGCCAATATCGTCAGTCCGCGCGAGTACGTGGTGGTCAGCCGTTTCCACGTCGAACTCGACGGCGGCGGCGGCGATCTGCACATCACCCTGCCCTATTCCATGCTGGAGCCGATCCGCGAACTGCTCGACGCCGGCATCCAGTCCGACCGCGTGCACGACGACGACACCTTCCGCGACAGCGTCAACGAGCTGCTGCGCGGCGCCGAGGTCACCCTGTCCAGCGTGCTGGCCGAGAAACGCATCAGCCTGCGCGACCTCACCCGCCTGAAGGTGGGCGACGTGCTGCCCATCGACCTGCCACGCACGGTGCCGGTGTGCGTCGAACAGGTGCCGGTGTTCACCGGCGAATTCGGCACCTCCAACGGCAACAACGCCGTGAAGATCGTCGCCCACCGTCCACCCGGCGCGCTGGTCACGCCACCACCCGCGGCGCCTGCGCTCGCTTCCGACATCGTCATCCAGGATTCCCAGCCATGAACCAACCCCTCTCCGAAGAAGCCGCCGCCGCGCAATTCGAGGCCCTGCAGGCCGACGCCGGGCGCAGCCTCAGCGACATGAGCCTGGACGTCATCCTGGACGTGCCGGTGGTGCTGTCGCTGGAAGTCGGCCGCACCCGCATTCCGATCCGCAACCTGCTGCAGCTCAACCAGGGCTCGGTGGTGGAACTGGAGCGCGGCGCGGGCGAACCGCTGGACGTGTTCGTCAACGGCACCCTGATCGCCCACGGCGAAGTGGTGGTCGTCAACGAACGCTTCGGCGTGCGCCTGACCGACGTGGTCAGCCCCAGCGAACGCATCCGCCGCCTGCGCTGATTCCCATGTCGTTCGCGCTTCCCCTCCTCGCCGCGGCCACCGCGCCCGCGCAGAAAATCGGCCACGCCGCACCCGCGACGCCGGGCATCGGCGGCGCGCTGGTCGGCCTGATCCTGGTGCTGGGCCTGATTCTCGGCTTGGCCTGGCTGCTCAAGCGCCTGCCCGGCGCCGGCCTGGGCCTGCGTCCGAACGATCAGCTGCGGGTGATCACCAGCCTGTCGGTCGGCACCAAGGAACGCCTGCTGGTGATCGAGGTGGGCGGCGAGCAGTTGCTGGTCGGCGTCAGCCCCGGCGGCATCACCGCCCTGCATCGCCTGCCGGAGGCCCTGCCGCCGGTGCCGGTGCAACCCCTGCCCAACTTCGCCGAACTGCTGGCCAAGCGCCTGCGCAAAGAGAAATGACGATGCGTCGCCTGTTGCCCTTCCTGCTGTGCCTGTGGCTGCTGGCCGCGCCCGTGCTGGCCTTCGCGCAGAACGCTCAGGCCGCCGCGACACCCGCCGCGCCCGCCGCCGCGAACGCCGCCACCGCGCCCGCCGCGCCGACGCCGCCGGGCAAGCCGACCCTGCCGGCGCTGCCGGACGTGAACGTCGGCCAGATTGGCGATCGCAACGTCAGCCTGCCGTTGCAGACGCTGCTGCTGATGACGGCGATCACCCTGATCCCGTCGATCCTGCTGGCGATGACCGCGTTCACCCGCATCATCATCGTGCTCGGCCTGCTGCGGCAGGCGCTGGGCACCGGCCAGACCCCGTCCAACCAAGTGCTGGTAGGGCTGGCGCTGTTCCTGACCATGCTGGTGATGATGCCGGTCGGCGAAAAGGCCTGGGCGCAGGGCATGGCGCCCTATCTCGACGGCCAGATCGATTTCGCCAGCGCCTGGACCCTGACCACCGGCCCGCTGCGCGATTTCATGCTGGCGCAGGTGCGCGAAACCGATCTGATGACCTTCGCCGGCATGGCCGGCCACGCCAGTTACGCCAGCCCGGCCGACGTGCCGTTCCCGATCGTGGTCGCCTCGTTCATCACCAGCGAACTCAAGACCGCCTTCGAAATCGGCTTCCTGATCTTCATCCCGTTCGTGATCATCGACCTGGTGGTCGCCAGCGTGTTGATGTCGATGGGCATGATGATGCTTTCGCCAATGCTGGTCTCCGCACCTTTCAAGATCCTGCTGTTCGTGCTGGTCGACGGCTGGGTGCTGATCGTCGGCTCGCTGGCGGCGAGTTTCAATTGAAGGCGGAGATTGGAGATTGGGGATTCGGGATTCGCAAGAACCGAAGAGCCTTTTCTCCAATCCCTAATTCCCAATCCCGAATCCCGGCACCCCCATGACTCCCGAAACCGCATTGACCGAACTGCGTGGCGGCCTTGAAATCGCGCTGTGGGTGGGTGGACCGCTGTTGCTGGTGGTGCTGATCGTCGGCGTGGTGATTGGCGTGATCCAGGCCGCGACCCAGTTGAACGAACCCACCATCGCCTTCGTCGCCAAGGCCATCGCGCTGACCGCTGCGCTGTTCGCGATGGGCGGCTACCTGATGGGCACGCTGGTGGAGTACACCACGGCGTTGTTCCAGCGGCTGCCGCATCTGATTGGGTGAAGGGGTGGCGGCGGATTCGACATCGCGCGGGAATCCCCCCTTGCCCCCCCTTTTGCAAAGGGGGGAATGTCCGGTGGCCGTTTCGTCTCTCCGGGCGCGGTGGATTACCGCGAGCACGGATGATTTCATGGAGCGGCGCGGATGAATGCCGCCACCCAGATGGTCATCGACGGACAGCAGGCGTTCGGCCTGGTCAACGCGCTGATGTGGGTGATGCTGCGCACCGGCGCGATGCTGATGGCGATGCCGCTGATCGGCACCCGCGCGGTGCCCGTGCGGGTACGCGTGATCCTGGCCGGCGCATTGTCGCTGGCACTGGCGCCGATGCTGCCGTCGCCACCGGCGCAGATCGCCTTCGACTCGGCCAATGTGCTGACCGCCGCGCGCGAGCTGGCGGTGGGCGCCTGCATCGGCTTTCTGCTGCGCCTTGCCTTCGAGGCGGGCGCGCTGGCCGGCGAACTGATCTCGCAGGGCACCGGCCTGGCTTTCGCACAGATGTCCGACCCGTTGCGTGGCGTCAATTCAGGCGTGGTCGGCCAGTGGTTCTACCTGGCGTTCGGCCTGGTGTTCTTCACCCTCAACGGCCATCTGGCGCTGATCGCGCTGCTGGTCGACAGCTACCACTCCCTGCCCATCGGTACCGCGCTGCCGGATCCGCAGGCGGTGTTGCAGGTCGCGCCGGCGTTCTTCATGCAGATGCTGCGCGCGGCGCTGAGCCTGGCGCTGCCGGTGATGGTGGCGATGCTGGCGGTCAACCTAGCCTTCGGCGTGCTGGGGCGTGCGGCGCCGGCGTTGAATCCGATCCAGTTGGGATTGCCGACGGCGTTGTTGCTGGGATTGTTCCTGCTGGCGTTGTTGTCGGGGGAGCTGGGGCCGCCGGTGCAGCGCATTTTTGATCAGACGTTTGAGGCTGCGCGGCGGATTACGGCGTAGTCGCTTGACCGTTCTCCTGTTGGGGAGGCGCCGTCTTGCCCGTACCAGCACGGGGGAATGCCGAATTCGGTAGAGCGGAGCTCGCGCCGCCGCTTGTGCTGTTTGTTGTTGGGTTTCGCTTGGGCGGGTTGTTGGGGTTACTGGGCGCTGACGCGCCTGGTTGTTCTCGGTGGTCACAGATGGCGCGCTCGCCGCGGGGCGTCCCTTTCTTTGCTTGTGCAAAGAAAGGAACCAAAGAAACACACCCCTGGCGGCGTGCCCTGCGCGCTGCGCGCGCAGGGTTCGCAATCGTTCCGGGAATTTCCGGAAGGGGCATCCTGCCCCTGCCGGAAACGGCGCACATCCTTGTGCGCCGCCCTACGGGTTTTACCCGGCCCGCTTGCCACGCCTTGACGGGGGCCCGAAAGGCGAAAGCAACAGCAACAGCAAAGCAGAAGTTCGCGGCTGGAAGCCGCTCCTTCCGGAGCTGCCCTATTGGCTTTTTGAGCTTCGGGCTTTGGCTTTTGTTCTTGCTCTATGGGGGCCCCATCCGCAGCGGTGGCGACGGTGGGCAAACCCGCAGGGCGCCGCGCAGGACGCGCGGCGTTTTGGGCCGGCACATGGATGTGCCGTCCCAAAATTCCCACCGGCGACACGGACCCCAACGGCAAAGCCGTTGGGGCGCGAGGACCGGGGTGTGCTTTCTTTTGGTTAATTTTCTTTGCACAAGCAAAGAAAAGTGACGCCTCGCGGCAAGCGCACCATCGGTGGCAACCGATGGCAAATATATGCGCGCCAGCGCCCTACAAAGGCAAAGACAAGGCAAGGCCTTTGCTTTCGCTCCCGAGGGCCCCATCCGCAGCGGTGGCGACGATGGGCAAACCCGCAGAGCCTGCCCCGTACTTGACACGGGGGGGCTGCGCACGACGACCAGGGTGTGCTGGACCAGCCTCCGACTGTTGAGAAGCGCTTCTTTTGGTTACTTTTCTTTGCACAAGCAAAGAAGCGCCTCTCAACAGCCGAATGGCTGGTCAAAGTGACACCCCGCGGCAAGCGCGCCTTGGGTGTTGACCGACAGCAATCCTGCGCGTCAGCACACAGCAACCGCAAAGACTCCAAAGCGGCAAGTCCAGAACAAACAGCAGCAGCGGTGCAAGCTCCGCTCTACGAGCATCCGTTCCCGCACAGACACCGATGCCGGCCAGCCACGCCCTACCCGGCAGCCGCCCGCAACAACCCCGCATCCTCACTCCGCAAATCCCGCTCCCGCCCGATCAAATGCACCTCGTTGAGGCAAGGCCGCCCCAACCGATGCACCCGCACCCGTGAGCGATACGCGCTCCCCAACGCCGAATCCAGCGGCACGATGGACCAGCCGCGTCCCTGCGCCACGCTTTCCAGTGCTTCTTCCAACTCGTCGAAATGATCGCTGCGCAGCCAGCGCGCCGGCAGCGGCAATTGCTGGCTTTCGAACCAGCGGAAGAACACGTATTCGAACTCTTCGTAGGTGACGAACGGCAGCGCGGCGATGTCGCCGGCTCTCGGTGTCGCCTTGCGGGTCTTCGGTCCCACCAAAGCCAGTTCCTCGCTGCCCAGCGGCACCGAGGCGATGCCGGTGGTCACCAGCGGCCGGTAGCTCACGCCCAGTGCCACCCGTCCGGTCTCCAGCAACGCGAGCACCTGGCTGGCGGTGCGGAACAGCACTTCCAGCGGACGTCCCTCCGGCAGCAGGCCCAGCAGGCGCGGCACCAGCCGATAGCGGCCGAAGCCGGATACGCAGGCGATCCGCAGCGGTTCGGCGGCCACGTCCTCGCGCACGTTCTCCCAGGCCTGGCCCAAGTCCAGGTAGGCGCGTTCGATCGACGCGGCCAGCACCCGTCCGCGCGGGGTCAACACCAGCCGGCTGCCGCTGCGACGAAACAGTGGCGTGCCGAGCTGGCCTTCGAGCTGCTGCAGGTCGTAGGTGACCGCCGAAGGCGATTTGTGCAGGGCGCGCGCGGCGGCGTTGACGCCACCTTCGGCGACCACGGTGCGGAATACGGCCAGGCGGCGGAAATCGGGGAGCATCGGCGGATCGGCGAACGGGGGAACCCGGATGGTACGGCGTGCGCGGTCGTTCCATCGCATCGAACGGGGGCGCGGGTATTTGAAATGGCCGCCGGCCGCGCCAGCGCCTAGCCTGTGGCCATCCCCTCGCCGGAACCATTCCATGCGCCGTCTGTTCGCCTGCCTGCTGTTGGCCGCCGCCCTGCCCACCGCCCACGCCGCCTCGCCCGCCGGTTCCACCCGCGACAGCGGCGACGCGGCGCACCTGTTCGGCTACTGGCCCAAGCCGGGCCAGCGCGCCGCGTTCGACGAAGGCTATCGCCGGCACCTGGCCTGGCATCGCCAGGCCGGGGACCCGCTGGTCTGGTACGGCTGGTATGTCAGCGACGGCAAGCGCGCGGGCATGTTCGTCGATGGCAGTTTCGGCGCACCGTTCGCCGCGTTCGACCAGCGCGTCGATCCGGCCGGTGACAGCGCCGACGCGGGTCGCAACGTCACCCCGTTCGTCGAGCCGGCCTTCCGCGCCAGCTACCGGCTGCGGCGGGATCTGAGCAGCGGCTTCCCGCTGGAACGCTGGCAACCCTCGCCCCGGCTCCAGGTCACCCGCTACGTGGTCCGGCCGGGCGCGCGCGCGGCCTTCGAACAGGCGGTCCGGCTGGCCCGCGCCGCGCTGCCCGCCGACGCCCCCGCGCACACCTGGTACGAACCGGTCAGCGGCGACGCGCCAGGTTACCTGCGGCTGGTCGCCCGGCAGGGCTGGCGCGATCATGATCGCGGCGCCGACGATCTCGACGCCCTGCTCGCCCGCTCGTCCGATCCGCAGGCCAAGGTAGTCGCGGCGGCGCTGGCGGACTCCGTGATCTCGGCCGATATCGAGACCTGGGAATATCGGGTCGACCTGAGCCTGATTCCAAACCGCTGAGCCACGCCCGCCTGCCGCCGGGCCGTAGGAGCGACGTGAGTCGCGACCACCCAGCCGGCCGCCAGCCGGACACTCCGAGCTCGCGCCCCATGTCGCTCCTGCCGGAGGTCCGTGTCCGGGAGGTCGCCACAACGGTTCCTTGACGGGATTCACCCGAAGTCGGATTTCCGGCACTAGACTTGCATCCGGAAACACGACGAAATCACCGATGATGGCGCCACGGGGCGCCGAACCGTTACCGGGATGACCCCCAAGAATCGCGACATCCGCCTGGAACTGATCACCCTGCTGGGCGTGACCACGACCGTGGTGATCGCCGCTTTCGCGATCTACCGGCTCGCGCACGGCAACCTGACCGCGCTGCTGGTGGACACGGTGATCGCCGGCGCCATCCTGGGCGTGGTGGTGTATGCCCGGGCCAGCGGCAACAGCCAGCGCGCCGGCAACCTGATGTGCCTGCTGAACTCCTGCGGCTGCCTGCTGGCGGTCGGCCTGATCGGCCCGATCGCCCTGACCTGGCTGTACCTGGTGCTGCTGACCAATTTCTTCCTCGCCGACCGGCGGCTGGCGCTGGGCGCCGGGCTGGCCATGCTGGTGGCCCTGTGCCTGCTGCCCGGGGTGTTCCCCGACATGTTCCATGCCGTCTCCACCCTGGTGACGGCGGCGCTGACCGCGCTGTTCTCCTACACCTTCGCCACCCGCAGCCAGGACGACCGGGTGGAACTGCAGGAACTGGCCTCGCTGGACGCGCTGACCAACGTTCCCAACCGCCGGATGATGGAGCGCGCCCTGACCCTGGCGGTGGAGCAGCAGGCGCAGGGCCGCGGCAGGTACGGACTGATCGTGCTGGATCTGGACCGCTTCAAGGAGGTCAACGACCTCTACGGCCACGCGGCCGGCGACGACGCCATCGCCGATCTGGCCTCGATCCTGCGCTACGAGATGCGCAAGGACGATCAGGTGTACCGGTTCGGTGGCGAGGAATTCGTGGTGCTGTTGCAGGTGACCAGCCGCGACGAGCTGGAGGCGGCCACGGAACGCCTGCGCAAGGCGGTGCGGGGTTCGCTGCGCGGGCCGGGGGGACGCATCACGATTTCTCTGGGCGGCGCGCTGCTGGGGCATGAGCGGGACTGGCATGACTGGTTTTCGCGGGCGGATGCGGCGTTGTATCGGGCCAAGTCCAATGGGCGGGACAGTTATGTGATCGCCGAAGATTTGTTTTGAGTCGGCTCTTCTAGAAATGATCCGCCCGGACAGGGCAGACGCTCGCTGGGGTTTTTTCGTTGTCGTCCTGGCGCTGACGCGGGGCGTTGCTATCGGTTCTCGCCGATGGCGCGCTCGCCGCGGGGCGTTGCTTTTCTTTGCTTGTGCAAAGAAAAGTAACCAAAAGAAAGCACACCCCGGTCCTCGCGCCCCAGCCGCTGCGCGGCTGGGGTCCGTGTCGCCGGTGGGAATTTTGGGACGGCACATCCGTGTGCCGGCCCAAAACGCCGCGCGTCGTGGGCGGCGCCCTGCGGGTTTACCCACCGTCGCCACCGCTGCGGATGGGGCCCCCAAGAGCAAAGGCCCGACTTCCCGATAGCCGCCGTTGCTGTTGCTTTGCTTTGGCTCTTCGGGCCCCCGTTCAGGCGTGGCAAGCGGGCCGGGTAAAACCCGCAGGGCGGCGCACAAGGACGTGCGCCGTTTTCGGCAGGGGCAGGATGCCCCTTCCGAAAATTCCCGGTCCGATTGCGGACCCTTCGCGCAGCGAAGGGCACGCCGCCAGGGGTGTGTTTCTTTTGGTTACTTTTCTTTGCACAAGCAAAGAAGCGCCTCTCAACAGCCGAATGGCTGGTCAAAGTGACGCCCCGCGGCAAGCGCACCATCTGCGACCACCGATAGCAACCATGCGCTTCAGCGCCCAGCAGCCCCGCAGCCTGCCCAAGCGAAACTCAACAGCGAACCACACAAGCAGCGCAGCAAACTCCGCTCCACGGGGGCTCCTGTTCCTTGTTGGCGAAAAAGGCGCCTCCCAATGGCAACGCCCGGTTTCCGTCACCGGACTGGAACAGTCCTTGCACGAAGGCGACCAGGTTTCCCTGACACACCCCCATGGCCGAGCAGGACGAAAGCGGCGAACGCACCGAACAACCCAGTGAAAAACGCCTGCGCGAGGCCCGTGAGCAGGGCAACATCCCGCGCTCCCGCGAACTGGCGACGGCGGCGGTGTTCGGTGCCGGCGTGGTCGCCCTGCTGACGATGTCGGCGCCGCTGGCGCGCGGCTCGCTGGGCTGGATGAAGATCGCGCTCAGCCCGGACCCGCAGCTATTCAAGCACCCGGATCAACTGTTCGGCCACGTCGGCGCGCTGATGCTGCAACTGCTTTGGGTGGTCCTGCCGATGGTCGTCCTGTGCGTGCTGGCCGGGTTCATCGGTCCGGTCCTGATGGGCGGACTGCGGTTCTCCGGCAAGGCGTTGACCCCGGACCTGAAGCGGCTCAGCCCGCTGGCGGGCATCAAGCGCCTGTACGGCGCCGAGAGCGTGGCCGAACTGCTGAAGTCGTTGCTGCGCGTGGCCTTCGTCGGCCTGGCCGCGGGGCTGAGCCTGAAGCTGGGCCTGAACGCCCTGCGCGAGCTGCTGACCATGCCGCTGGAACAGGCGGTGCGTTCGGGCATGGGCTTCGCCGGGGGCCTGCTGCTGGCCTGCGCCGGCGCCTTGGCGCTGCTGGCCGCCATCGACGCCCCATACCAGAAGTGGAACTGGATGCGGAAGCTGAAGATGACCCGCCAGGAATTGCGCGAGGAACTGAAGGAAAGCGAGGGCCGGCCGGAGGTGAAGGGCCGGATCCGGCAGATGCAGCACCAGTTGTCGCAGCGCCGGATGATCGAGGAAGTGCCGACCGCCGACGTCATCGTGGTCAACCCGACCCACTACGCGGTGGCCCTGAAGTACGAAGCCGGGCAGATGGGCGCGCCGCGGGTGGTCGCCAAGGGCGTGGACGAAATCGCCCTGCGCATCCGCGAGGTCGCCGAGGCCCACCGGGTCGCCATCGTCTCGGCGCCGCCACTGGCACGGGCCTTGTATCGCGAAGGGCAACTCGGGAGGGAGATCCCCGTGAGACTGTATACCGCCGTCGCCCAGATCCTGTCCTACGTCTACCAGCTGCGCGCCTGGCGCGACGGCACCCTGGCCGATCACCCGGATCTGCCTGCCGTGGACGTGGATGAGGGCAAGCCGGCATGAGCGCGGTCCCCAGCCCCACCTCGCGGATGATGGACATGCTGCGCCACGGCCTGGGTGCGCCGCTGATCGTGCTGGCGATGCTGGCCATGGTCATCGTCCCGCTGGCGCCGCCGGTGCTGGACGCGCTCTTCAGTTTCAACATCGCCATCTCGCTGGTGGTGCTGCTGGCGGTGGTCTACGTGCGCCGCCCGCTCGACTTCACCATCTTCCCGATCGTGCTGCTGATGACCACGATGCTGCGGCTGGCGCTCAACGTGGCATCCACCCGCGTGGTGCTGCTGCACGGCCAGGACGGCCACGGCGCGGCCGGCAAGGTCATCGAGGCGTTCGGCGAGTTCGTGGTCGGCGGCAATTTCGCGGTCGGCCTGGTGGTATTCGCGATCCTGACCATCATCAACTTCGTGGTCATCACCAAGGGCGCCGGGCGCATCTCGGAAGTGTCGGCGCGCTTCATCCTGGACGCGATGCCCGGCAAGCAGATGGCGATCGACGCCGACCTCAACGCCGGCCTGCTGACCCGCGAGGAGGCCAAGGCCCGGCGCGAGGAAGTGCGCGAGGAAGCCGACTTCTACGGCGCGATGGACGGCGCCAGCAAGTTCATCCGCGGCGACGCCATCGCCGGCATCCTGATCCTGTTCATCAACCTGGTCGGCGGCCTGGCGATCGGCGTGCTGCAGCACGGCCTGCCGGTCGGCGAGGCGGCCAAGATCTACACCCTGCTGTCGATCGGCGACGGCCTGGTGGCGCAGCTGCCGGCGCTGCTGGTGTCCTCGGCGGTGGCGATGCTGGTCACCCGCGCCTCGCGCGCCCAGGATATGGGCGGCGCGATGGTCGGCCAGGTGTTCGGCCAGCACAAGGCGCTGGCGGTGGCGGCCAGCCTGATTGGCGTGGTCGGGCTGGTCCCGGGCATGCCCAATGTCGTGTTTTTGACGCTGGCGGCGGTGCTCGGCTACATCGCCTGGAAACTGTGGAAAAAGCAGCAGCCCGGCACCGGCGGCGAGAGCGGCGCGGCCGCCGATCCCGCCCTGCCCGCGCCGTCCAACCCGCAGGCCGAACTGACCTGGGACGAAGTGCGGCCGGTGGATCCGCTGGGGCTGGAGGTCGGCTACCGGCTGATTCCGCTGGTGGACAAGGCGCAGGGCGGCGAACTGATGTCGCGGATCAAGGCGGTGCGCCGCAAGCTCACCCAGGATCTGGGTTTCCTGGTGCCGCCGGTGCACATCCGCGACAACCTGGAACTGCCGTCCAACGGCTACCGCCTGCTGGTGCATGGCGTGCCGGTCGCCACCGCCGAGATCCACCCGGACCGCGAACTGGCGCTGGATCCGGGCGGCGCGTTCGGCGCGCTCGACGGCATTCCCGGACGGGATCCCGCGTTCGGCCTGGACGCCACCTGGATCACCCCCGCCCAGCACGCGATGGCCGAGTCGCTGGGCTACACCGTGGTCGACGCCTCCACCGTGGTCGCCACCCATCTCTCGCACCTGGTGCGCGAACACGCGCCGGAACTGCTGGGCCACGAGGAAGTGCAGCAACTGCTCGCCAACCTCGGCAAGACCGCGCCCAAGCTGGTCGAGGACCTGACCCCCAAGACCCTGACGCTGTCGACGGTAGTGCGGGTGCTGCAGAACCTGCTGATCGAACGCGTGCCGATCCGCCAGTTGCGCCGCATCGTCGAAGCGCTGGTCGAATTCGGCCCGCAGAACCCGGATCCGGCCGCGCTCACCGCCGCCGTGCGCACCTCGCTGGGCCGCTTCATCGTCCAGGAGATTTCCGGCATGGCGCCGGAACTTCCCGTCTACACCCTGGCGCCGCAACTGGAACGCGTCTTGCAGGACAGCGTGCAGGGCACCGGCGCCGCGCTGGAACCCGGCCTGGCCGAACGGCTCCACCAGAGCCTGGCCGACTGCGTCGCCCAGCAGGACGCGCGCAGCGAGCCGGCGGTGGTGCTGGTCCCCGGTGGCGTCCGCGCCGCGCTGGCGCGACTGGTCCGGCACAGCGTTCCCACGCTGTCGGTCCTGTCCTACAGCGAAGTGCCGGAGGACAAGCGGTTGAAGCTGGTGGGAACGATTAGCTGAAGCGACGGGATTCGGGATTCGGGATTGGGGATTCGCAGAAGCGGGTTCATGACGGGGATGCAGCAATGAAGACGAACACGACACGACCTAGATGCTCCACCGCTGCGAACGGTTTGCCGTCGCCCTGCTTTACCCAATCCCCAATCCCGAATCCCCAATCCCGGCCCCTAAAATGAAAATCAAACGTTTCGTCGCTCCCGACATGCGCACCGCCTTCGCGCTGGTCCGGCAGGAACAGGGACCGGACGCGGTGATCCTGTCCAACCGGATGACCGACGACGGCGTCGAGATCGTGGCGGCCTCCAACTACGACGAGACCCTGGTGCAGCGGACGCTGGAAGCGATGCGTCCGGCCGCGCCCGCCGAACCGGCGCCGGTGGTTCCGTCGTTCGCGCGTGGCGCGCAGGCGCAGGTTCGAAACGAACCGCCCGCGTCTTCCACTTCCACCGCGCCCGCGCTGTCGCCGGCCGAAGCGGCCGCCGCCTACTTCAGCCGGGTGGCCGCCGCGCCCGCGACCAACGACCCGCAGGCGCCCGTCGCGCCCGTCGCGTCCGTCGTGCCGAGCGCACCCGCCGCGCCGATCGCCGCGTTCGAATCCGAACGCCCCGCCCCGGCCACCTTCGCCGTGGATCCGCAGTCCTTCGCCGCGCGCCTGGCCGCCAGCCTGCCGCCGGTTCCGGTGGACATTCCCGCATCCGCACCCGCCCCCGAGCCGGTGGCCGCCGCGCCTCACGCGGACATGCCGGCCGCGCCGACCCTGAGCGTGGTCGCCGACAACGCCGCGCGCGCCCGCGCCGAGGACGAACAACTGGTGCAGATGCGCGCCGAACTGGCGGCGATGCGCGAAATGATCGAAGGCGAAATGCACCGCCTCACCGACGAGCGCCTGCGCGGTTCGCCGGTGCGCGCGCAGGCGATGGACCTGCTGGACGATTACGGCTTCGATGCCGGCATCACCCGCGACGTCGCCCTGCAGATTCCCGCCGACACCGAACTGCATCGTGGCCGCGGCCTGATGCTGGGCCTGTTGTCGCGCAAGCTGCCGATCCTGCCGCAGGATCCGCTGGAACAGGGCGGCGTGATCGCCCTGGTCGGCCCGACCGGTGCCGGCAAGACCACCACCATCGCCAAGCTGGCGGCGGCCTACGCCGACCGCCACAATCCGCGCGACGTGGCCCTGGTCACCACCGATACCGTGCGCGTCGGCGGCCGCGAACAACTGCACAGCTACGGCCGCCAACTGGGCATCGCCGTGCACGAGGCCGACAGCGACGTGCGCCTGGCGCAGACCCTGGAGCGCCTGCGCGACTACAAGCTGGTGCTGATCGACACCGCCGGCATGGGCCAGCGCGATCGCAACCTGGTCGGCCAGCTCAACTGGCTGCGCGCCGCCGGACAGGCGCATACCCTTCTGGTGCTGCCGGCCAACTCGCATTTCGGCGATCTGGACGAAGTGGTCCGCCGCTTCAGCGGCGCCCAGCCGCACGGCGTGGTGCTGACCAAGGTGGACGAGACCGGCCGGCTCGGCAGCGCCCTGTCCGTCATCGTCGATCACCAGTTGCCGATGGCCTGGATCACCGACGGCCAGCGCGTGCCGGACGACCTGCATCGCGCCAGCGCGCCCAACCTGGTCCTGCGCCTGGATCAACTGCGTCGGGAAGCCGACGAACCCAGCCACGCGGAGACCATCCATGTCGCATGAACACCTGCTGCAGACCAATCCGCGCAGCACCCCGCCGCTGACCGGCGCCTTCCATCCGGTCCGCGTGATCGCGGTGACCGGCGGCAAGGGTGGCGTCGGCAAGACCAATGTGTCGGTCAACCTGGCGGCGTCGCTGGCCGAAATGGGCAAGCGCACCCTGCTGATGGACGCCGACCTCGGCCTGGCCAACGTCGACGTGCTGCTCGGGCTGACCCCCAAGTACACCCTGGCCGATCTGGTCGCCCAACGCTGCCAGTTGGAGGACGTGTTGCTGGAAGGCCCGGAGGGATTGCTGATCGTCCCGGCCTCGTCGGGTTTCCGGCACATGGCCGAACTCTCGCCGGCCGAGCACGTCGGCCTGGTCAACGTGTTCTCCGAACTGCAGCGCGCCCTGGACGTGATGGTGGTGGATACCGCCGCCGGCATCACCGACAGCGTGCTGACCTTCTGCCAGGCCGCGCAGGACACGGTGGTGGTGGTGTGCGACGAGCCCGCCTCGATCACCGACGCCTACGCCCTGATCAAGGTGCTTTCGCGCGAGCGCGGCGTGGACCGCGTGCACGTGATCGCCAACATGGTCCGCGACCCCAACGAGGGCCGCAAGCTGTACGAGAAGCTGGCCCGCGTGTGCGAGCGCTTCCTCGGCGACGTCGCCCTGCACTACCTGGGCGCGGTGCCGCAGGATGACTGGCTGCGCCGCGCGGTGCAGCGCCAGCAGGCGGTGGTGAAGGCGTATCCGGGCAGTCCGTCCGCGCGCGCCATCAACGAAATCGCCCGGGTCGCCGCACGCTGGCAGCCGCCGTCCGGCGCCCGCGGCAACGTCGAGTTCTTCGTCGAACGCATGATCAACCGGAGCGTGCCTGCATGAGTACCGGCGCCGCCCAATACCGTGCCGTCCAGAAAGCGGCGGCCACCGACTTCGTCACGGTGCACGCGGACCTGGTCCGCCGCATCGCCCACCACCTGGCCGCGCGCCTGCCCGCCAGCGTGGAGGTCGACGACCTGATCCAGGCCGGCATGATCGGCCTGCTCGAAGCCTCGCGCAGCTACGACGCCGAACAGGGCGCCTCGTTCGAGACCTTCGCCTCGATCCGCATCCGCGGCTCGATGATCGACGAGATCCGCCGCGGCGACTGGGTACCGCGCTCGGTGCACCGGCGCGCCCGCCAGGCCGCGGCCACCGTGCGCGAGATCGAGCAGCGCACCGGCCGCGCCGCCATCGCCACCGAAGTGGCGTCGGCGATGGAGATGCCGCTGCCCGAGTACCTGCGCCTGCTTGAGGACGCCGCCCGCGGCCAGGTGCTGAGCCTGGAATCGCACATCGAGGACCACGGCGAACCGCAGACCGCGGTCACCGGCGGCCCCAGCCCGCAGCAGCAGCTCGAACGCGGCGAGTTCCGCCAGTCGCTGATCAAGGCCATCGGCCAGTTGCCCGAACGCGAGCAGTTGGTGCTGTCGATGTACTACGAGCAGGAGCTCAACCTGAAGGAAATCGGCGCGGTGCTCGGCGTCAGCGAATCGCGCGTCTGCCAGATCCACGGCCAGGCCATGCTGCGCCTGCGCGGCCGGCTGAATGTATTCGAGAGCGTGGACGCCGGGCTGGAGGATTGAGCCGGGATTGGGGCTTGGGCGGGGATTGGGGATTGGGGAGTCGAGATTGGAAGAGCCCCCTTTGGAAAAGGGGGCGGGCGCCCGCGGAGCGGGCGACCGGGATTGACCCGCCATTCGGCGGTTGAAAAGCGCTTGCTTTTGGCGCCAAAAGCAAATCCCCCTCAATCCCCCTTTTGCAAAGGGGGAGGCAAAGCAAAAGCTCTTGCGAATCCCCAATCCCCAATCCCCGCCCAAGCCTCCAATCCCGACCCAAAAGTTTCCCCGCTTCCTGCCGATAAGGTCCTCGAGACCACCCTTGCCCTGCTTCACCCGGAGCCTTTCGTGACAGCCAACAAGAACATGCGGATCCTGATCGTGGACGACTTCTCGACGATGCGCCGCATCATCAAGAACCTCCTCAACGATCTGGGCTACACCAATACCGCCGAGGCCGACGACGGCTCCAGCGCGCTGACCGCGCTGGCCCAGGGCAGCTTCGATTTCGTGGTCACCGACTGGAACATGCCGGGCATGACCGGTATCGAACTGCTCAAGGCGATCCGCGCCGACGACCGCTTCAAGACCCTGCCCGTGCTGATGGTCACCGCCGAGGCCAAGCGCGAGCAGATCATCGAGGCTGCGCAGAACGGCGTGAACGGCTACATCATCAAGCCGTTCACCGCGCAGACCCTGGAAGAGAAACTCGGCAAGATTTTCGAACGCCTCGGAGCCGCGGCCTGATGGCGGCGGTCATGGAAGCCGGCAGCGCCCGCGCCGCGCTGGTCGAGCGCCTGCAGCACGCGCTGGACGCGCTGGAACAGGGCGATGAGGCCGGCTGGCGGCGCGAACTGGACACCATCGCCGCCTGGCGCACGCAGCCGATGATGCAGGGCCTGGGCCGGTTGGCCCGCGAGCTCGCGCAGACCCTCGGCGAACTGCCGCCCACCCACGGCGCCGGCGATCTCGACGACGCCTGCGCGCGCCTGGATCACGTGGTCGCGATGACCGAGCAGGCCAGCCACAAGACTCTCGATCTGGCCGAACAGTGCCGCGGCCTGGCCGACCAGCTCAAGGCGACCGCGCTCAGCGCCGAGCAGACCCGGGTGGTGGACGAGATCCGCGCCGGGCTGTCGGAGATGGCGCTGGCGCAGAGCTACCAGGATCTCACCGGCCAGATCATCCGCCGCGTCGCCGGCATCGTCCGCCGCGTGCACGAAGGCTTCGGCGAACTCGGGCTGCCGCCGCCGGAAAAGAAGGACGGCGGCCTGGCCGGCCCCGCCGTCGCCGGCCTGGACAAGAACGCGTTCTCGCAGGATGACGCCGACGACCTGCTGTCGGGCCTGGGCCTCTAGCCGCCCGCCCTCCGCAGCCTCCGCCACCGAGCCGAACCATGTCCGCCGTCACGCCTGAAATCGCCGCCGACTTCCTCATCGAGGCCCAGGAAATCCTGGAACGCCTCGGCGAACAGCTGGTGACGCTGGAGCAGGATCCCGGCGACAGCGGACAGCTCAACGCGGTGTTCCGCGGCTTCCACACGCTCAAGGGCGGCGCCGGTTTCCTCGGCATCCAGGCGATGGTGCACCTGTGCCATGCCGCCGAGGAAGCGCTGGGCATGGTCCGCGCCGGCAAGGCGACCCTGGAGGCGGATCATTTCGACGCCGCCCAGCAATCGCTGGACTGGCTGCAGCGCATGCTCGACGCGGTCGGCGCGGGCGAGGAGCCGCCGCACGCGCCCGCCGCGCTGATCGCCCAGTTCAACGTGGATACCGGCAACGCGCCCGCGGCCCGGGCCGCGCCGCGTCCGGTCGCCGCCGCCGGCGGCGACCTGATCACCGACGACGAGTTCGAAGCCCTGCTCGACCAGTTGCACGGCGGCGGCGCGCCGACCACGGCGCCATCCGCCGGAGGCGATCTGATCAGCGAGGACGAGTTCGAAGCGCTGCTGGATCAATTGCATGGCGGCGCCGTGCCCGGCGCGGCGGTCGTCCCGCCACCGAAGGCCGCGCCGCCGGCGGCCGCGCCACCGCGCCCCGTGGCGCCTTCGCCCGCGCCACCGCGTCCGGCCGCGCGCGCCAGCGAGGCCGAGCAGACCATCCGCGTGGACACCAGGCGACTGGACGCGATCGTCAACCTGGTCGGCGAACTGGTGCTCTCGCGCAATCGCCTGAAGACCCTGCGCGCGCGCCTGCGCGACGAGGAACTGGATCGCGCGGTCAGTGGCCTGGATATCGCCACCGCGCGCCTGCAGAACGCGGTCATGCGCACCCGCATGCAGCCGGTCGGCAAGGTGTTCTCGCGCTTCCCCAAGGTCGCGCGCGACGTCGCCCGCTCGCTGAAGAAGGAAGTGGACCTCGAACTGATCGGCGCGGACACCGAACTGGATCGCAATCTGGTCGAGGCGCTGTCCGATCCGCTCGTGCACCTGGTCCGCAACGCCATCGACCACGGCATCGAACTGCCCGACCTGCGCGAGGCCACCGGCAAGCCGCGCAGCGGCCAGGTGCGGCTGGCGGCGCAGCAGGAAGGCGACTACGTCACCATCGAGATCCGCGACGACGGCGCCGGCATCGATCCCGAACGGCTGCGCGACAAGGCGCTGGAAAAGGGCCTGATCGATCCGGAAGCGGCGGCTCGCCTGTCGCACGACGAATGCCTGCAACTGATTTTCCTGCCGGGCTTTTCCACCAAGGCCGAGATCACCGACATCTCCGGCCGCGGCGTCGGCATGGACGTGGTGCAGTCGCGCATCCGCGAACTCAGCGGACAGATCCAGATCCATTCGCAGCTGGGGCGCGGCAGCCGTTTCCTGATCCGGGTGCCGCTGACCCTGGCGATCCTGCCGACCCTGCTGGTGCAGGCCGGCGACCCGGTCTACGCGCTGCCGCTGGCGCGGGTGATGGAGGTGCTGCATGCACCGGCCTCCAGCCTGCGCTGGTTCGACGGCCAGGCCGTGCTGGACCGGCAATCGAACACGCTGCCGCTGGTCGACCTGCGCCGCTGGCTGGGCGTGGAGGCGATCAAGGCGCCGCTGCTGACCATCGTGGTGTTGCAGATGGGCGACCAGCGCTTCGGCCTGGTAGTCGACCAGGTGCGCGGACGCGAGGAAGTGGTGATCAAGCCATTGCCGCGCGCGGTGCGCGGCCTGCGCGGCTACGCCGGCGCGACCCTGATCGGCGATGGCCGCATGGCCCTGATCCTGGACGTGGACGGCCTGCGCGAAGCGGCCGCGTGACCGTCCCGCTTCCCTTCCCCCGCCCGCGGGGGAAGGTGCCCGAAGAGCCTGCCCCGTACTTGATACGGGGGCGGATGGGGGCGCATGCGACACCCGTGGTGCTGAGCCTGCTCCGCTGATATCCCGCCCCCGACACGAATCCCGGACTTGTCGATTCGTCCCGGCAAGCCGCCCGCGGCCGAAGACCGGGCAGGACCGGATCGCCCCCGCCAACTCAAGTCCGCGCCGCCACGGCCGATACCACCGCATATGGATATCTTCAGCCTCATCGGTCTCATCCTCGCCCTGGTCGCCCTCGTCGGTGGCAGCATCCTCAAGGGTGCCGGCGTGTCGTCGTTGTGGTCCTCGGCGGCCTTCGTCATCGTCATCCTCGGCACCGTCGCCGCGATCCTGGTGCACACGCCACCGGCGGTGTTCAAGCGCGCGGTGTCGATTGCGCGCTGGGTGATCCGCCCCCCCGGCGCCAACCACGATAGCCTGGTGGCGCAGATCGTCGAGTGGAGCAACATCGCCCGCAAGCAGGGCCTGCTGGGGCTGGAACCACTGGTCAACGAACAGAACGATCCGTTCCTGAAGAAGGGCCTGCAGATGCTGGTCGACGGCCTGGAGCCGGAAGCCATCCGGCACATGCTCGAAATCGATCTCAACAGCCAGGAACACCAGGACCTGGCCGCCGCCAAGGTGTTCGAGGCGATGGGCATCTACGCGCCCACGCTGGGCATCATCGGCGCCGTGTTCGGCCTGATCGCGGTGATGAAGAACCTGGCCGACCCGAGCAAGCTGGGCCACGGCATCGCCGCCGCGTTCACCGCCACCATCTACGGCATCGCCTCGGCCAACCTGTTCTTCCTGCCGGTCGCCAGCAAGCTGAAAAGCGTGATCGGCGGACAGAGCCGCGAGCGCGAGATGATCATCGAGGGCCTGATCGCGATTGCCCAGGGCGAGAACCCGCGCAACATCGAATCCAAGCTGGCCGGCTTCCTGCACTGATCGGGCACCCGCATGGCACGCCGGAAATCCCACGAGGAACACGTCAACCACGAGGCCTGGGCCATTCCCTACGCCGATCTGATGACGCTGCTGCTGGCCTTCTTCGTGGTCATGTACGCCATTTCCACCCTCAACGAGGGCAAGTACCGGGTGATGGCCGACGCGCTCACCGCCGCGTTCGGCGGCGCGCCGCGCACCATCAATCCGGTCCAGGTCGGCAACCACCAGTTGCAGGGCGCCGATTTCGATCGCCCCTCGCCGATCAAGTCCGGCGCCAAGCAGGGCCCGTCCGCGCCCTCGCCCGCACCCAACGTCACCCTGCTGGCGGCGATGGCCTCGCAGATGAACATGAGCGTGGACGCCAAGGGCATGCAGAACGCGCACCAGCAACTGGACACCATCGCCGACAACATCGAGAAGGCGCTGGCGCCGCTGGTCGACCAAAAACTGGTGGTGGTGCGCCGCGCCGAGCTGTGGCTGGAAGTGCAGATCAACAGCGACATCCTGTTCGCCACCGGCTCGGCCGCGCTGGAACCGGCCGCGCAGCGCACCGTGTCCAGCCTGGCCGACGTGCTGGCCGGCGTGCCCAACGGCGTGCGGGTGGAGGGGTATACCGACGACCGCCCGATCCGCACGTTCCAGTTCCCTTCCAACTGGGAACTGTCGGCCGCGCGCGCGGCCAGCGTGGTGCACCTGTTCGTGCGCGACGGCATCCCGCCGGAACGGCTGGCGATGATCGGCTACGGCGAGTTCCGTCCGATCGGCGACAACGCCACCGCCGAAGGCCGCAACAGCAACCGCCGGGTGCTGCTGGTGATCCTGGCCAGCGAGGGCGAGCACGCGCCGGGCGGTTCGCTGCCGGCGATTGCCGCCTCGCCCGCCGCGCCGGCCATCGCGCCGACGCCGGTCGAAACACTGACGCCCGCCACGGCCGCCGACGCCGATGCGCTGGCGCCCACCCTTGAAGGAGGATTGAACTGATGCGCGTGTGGGCAATCGCCAACCAGAAGGGCGGCGTGGGCAAGACCACCACCACCCTGGCGCTGGGTCGTGGCCTGGCGATGCGCGGCCACCGCGTGTTGCTGATGGATCTGGATCCACATTCCTCGCTGACCCGCGCCTTCGGCGTGCCGGCCGAACCGGCGCCCGCCGGCGTGCTGGACCTGTTCGACCAGGCCAGCGCGGAACTGGCGCCGCTGGTGCGCGCGACCGGCATCGAGAATCTCTCCTTCGTCGCCGCGCAGACCGCGCTGGCCACGCTGGAACGCCGCAGCGCCACCCAGCCCGGCCTTGGCCTGGCGCTGGCCAACGCACTGGCGCGCGGCGGCCAGGACTACGACTACGTGCTGTTCGATTGCCCGCCCACGCTGGGCCTGCTGATGGTCAACGCGCTGGCCGCCGCCGATCGCGTGATCATCCCCACCCAGACCGAGCCGCTGGCGCTGCACGGCCTGGCCGGCATGTGCCGGACCGTGGACATGATCGAACGTTCGCGCCGCCGTCCGCTGCCGGCCTCCGTGCTGCCCACCCTGCACGACAAGCGCACCCGCACCGGCAACGACACCCTGCGGCAGATGCAGGAAGCCCACGGCGAGCGCGTGTGGGAAGACGCCATTCCCAACGACACCCGCATCTGCAGCGTCGATGAACTGGTCAAGCCGCTGGCGGCGGATCAGTATCCGGGCCGTGGCCTGTCCGCCTATCGGCGCGCGCTCGACTGGCTGCTGAGCAGCGAGCGCGTGCAGATGGAGCAGGCCGCGTGAGCGCGCAGCCGGCGCTCGACGACTACCTGCGGGATCTGCTGGGCGCGGATATCGCGCCCGCGCCCGCGCCGGTGGTCGCCGCGCCGGCCCCGCCGCCGGTGTTGCAGGCGGTGGCGAACCCGCCGCCGATCGATCACGACGCCGACCGAACGCCGGCCACCGTCGCGCTGAGCCTCGTCACGCCCGCCGGGGACGCCGGCGACGGCACGGACGCGTTCGACGCCGAACACGAAGACGTGCTGGAACGCCTGCTCGCCACGACCCGCGGCATCGCCGTGGCCGACGACCCGGACGCCATCCTGGCGCTGCAACGGATGGAAGTCGCGCAGCCCGCCGCCACTCCGGTGGCGTCCGATCCACCCACGCCCCTTCCAGAGACCGGGGAGATCCCGATGACACCCGTCGAGGCGACACCCGCGACGATCGCGCCGCCCGCCGGCGATCTGATCAGCGACGACGAGTTCGAAGCCCTGCTCGATCAACTGCACGGCGGCGCCGCGCCCGGCGCGCGTGCCGCGGATGCCGCGCGCGGGCGGGAGCCGCCTGCGCCGGAACCCGTCGCGCCGGAGCGCGCCGTCGCCGAGCGCGCGGTACCCGAACCCGTCCCTCCCGCGCTGCAGGCCCCTTTCGTTGCGCCCGCGCCCGTCGCCGCGCCGCCGGCGATGCCATCGATGCCGGCGTACGCCAAGCCGGTGTTCGACATGCTCCAGCGTCGCCGCCACGAGGACGACGAGGCCCCGGCCAGTTCCCCGCACGGGGAGCGCCGTCGCGCCAGCGACCGCAGCACCCGCTGGCTGCGCATGCGCTGCGACGAGCAGCACTACGCGCTGGAACTGCTGAAGGTGCAGGAGGTGGTGCTGCCGGCCACCCTGCTGCCGCTGCGCGGCGCCGCCCCGCACATGCTCGGGGTGATGAACCTGCGCGGCCAGGTGGTGCCCGTACTCGACCTGGGCCTGTACCTGGGTCGCGCCGCGATCACCCCGGACAGCCATGTCCGCATCGTGGTGCTGGAGGAGAACGGCGAAATCCTCGGTCTGCGGGTGTCCGCGGTGGAGGACGTCACCTCCCTGAGCGAGCAGCAGATCGAACCGCCCGACAACACCCGCATGTGCCGCATCACCCATCCCCTGTTCCGCGGCGTGGCCCGCCTGTCCGGTCGCACGGTGATCCTGCTGGACGCCTCGGAGTTGCTGAAGTAAGGCGGGGATTGGGGATTGGGGATTCGGGATTCGGGATTAGGGAAAGCTGAGCTTTTCCTCCCCCTTCGAAGAAGGGGGACCGAGGGGGATTTGCTTTTCGCGTGCGTTCCGCCGAATGGCCGGTCAACGGCGCCATGTTCGCCCTCCCGCGGGATCGAGCGGAATCTGCGCCCCATCCGCGACGCGCTTCCCATTTTTTCACGGTGCCGCTCAAGACCTGGCCGCTTCGGCCGATACCTCGCAGGAACCGACCCATCGGAGCGAAGATGAGCGCAGTACCCCTGGGCGCGGACCTCGGCATCGAGGCCGCCAGCGATCTGAAGCAGCAACTGGCGCCGCACCTGGCCCAGCCGCAGCCCCTGCTGCTGGATGCCGGGACCGTGCAGCGCGTGCACACCGCCAGCCTGCAGGTGCTGTGCACCTTCTTCCGCGAACGCGAACAGGCCGGCCGCGCCACCGCCTTCGCCGGCAGCAGCCCCGCCTTCCGCGACGCCGCCCGCCTGCTCGGGCTGGCCGACCGGCTGGGTCTTTCCTCTTCCGACAACAACGATTCGAAAACTGTGGAGAACGCCGCATGAGCGCACGTATTTTGGTGGTGGACGATTCGGCCTCGATGCGCCAGATGGTCGCCTTCGCCCTGACCTCCGCCGGATACGCCGTGGACGAGGCCGAGGATGGCCAGGTCGCCCTGGGACGCGCGCAGGGACAGCGCTTCAACGCCGTGGTCACCGACGTCAACATGCCCAACATGGACGGCATCGCGCTGATTCGCGCCTTGCGCGGCCTGCCCGACTACAAGTTCACCCCGCTGCTGATGCTCACCACCGAGTCGGCCGCCGACAAGAAGGCCGAAGGCAAGGCCGCCGGCGCGACCGGCTGGCTGGTCAAGCCGTTCAATCCCGAACAGCTGGTCGCCACCATCCAGAAAGTCCTGGGCTGATCCGCCCTTTTTCCGACGATTTCCGCCCTCTCCTGACGCCGCCCGGGTTCCGCATCGATGAACATGGACATGCAACGTTTCCACGCCACCTTCTTCGAGGAAAGCCGCGAAGGGCTGGAAGCGATGGAAGCGGGCCTGCTACAGCTGGAACAGGGCAACCGCGACGGCGAACTGATCAACTCGATCTTCCGCGCGGCGCATTCGATCAAGGGCGGCGCGGCCACCTTCGGCTTCGACGCGGTCGCCGGCCTGACCCACGTGCTGGAAACCCTGCTGGATGAACTGCGCGCCGGCAAGCGCGAAGTCGCCACGCCGGCCATCGATGCGATGCTCGCCTCGGTCGACGTGCTGCGCAGCCTGCTGGCGGAAGCCGAGCACGGCCATCCCGCCGATCCCACCGCGGTGAAGGACGTGCACGCGCGCCTGGCCGCGGTGCTGGCCGGCGATGCGGCCCCGGCCGCGGCAGCCACGCCGGCGACGAAGGACGCCCCGCCGGAAGGCTGGCGCATCGGCTTCACCCCGGCGCCGTCGCTGTTCATGACCGGCAACGATCCGCTGCGGATCCTGCGCGAACTCGAACACCTGGCGCCGCTGGAAGTGGCCTGCCGGCTGGACCGCCTGCCCGGCTTCGAACAGATGGATCCGCTGGAAGCCTACCTGGCCTGGGACCTCGGCCTGCTCGGCGCGGTCCCGCGCAACGCGGTCGAGGAAGCCTTCGCCTGGGTCGCCGACGACTGCGAACTGGACATCCAGCCGATTCCCGCCGCGATCGCCGCGCCGCCCGCGCCGTTGGAGGCGATCAGCCTCGCAGCCACCGCGGGCGCACCCGCCGCGCCCGCGCAGGGCGGCAACGATGCCGCCGAAAGCTCCATCCGCGTCAGCGTCGACAAGATCGACGGCCTGATCAACCTGGTCGGCGAACTGGTCATCACCCAGGCCATGCTCAAGCAGGTCTCGGGCCTGCTGGATCCGGCCCAGTGCGAACGCCTGTTCGCAGGCCTGGATCTGCTCGAACGCAATACCCGCGATCTGCAGGAAGCCGTCATCGGCGTGCGCATGCTGCCGGTGGACGCGGTGTTCCGCCGCTTCCCGCGCCTGGTCCGCGATCTGTCCTCGCGGCTGGGCAAGCAGGTGCGCCTGCGCACGATCGGCGAAGGCACCGAACTGGACAAGGGCCTGATCGAACGCATCGCCGATCCGCTGGTCCACCTGGTCCGCAACTCGATTGACCACGGCCTGGAAATGCCCGAAGTCCGCCGCACCGCCGGCAAGGAGGAAACGGGCACGATCACCCTGGCCGCTTCGCACCAGGGCGGCCATATCGTCATCGAAGTCAGCGACGACGGCCGCGGCCTGAACCGCGAGCGGATCCTGGCCAAGGCCGCCGAGCGCGGCGTGCACGTGCCGGACAATCCGACCGATTCGCAGGTCTGGGATCTGATCTTCCAGCCCGGCTTCTCCACCGCCGACGCGGTCACCGATCTGTCCGGACGCGGTGTCGGCATGGACGTGGTCCGCCGCAACATCCAGGCGCTGGGCGGCGAAGTGCAACTGGAAAGCAGTGCCGGCCACGGCACCCGCGTGGTGATCCGGCTGCCGCTGACCCTGGCCATCCTCGACGGCATGACCGTGGCGGTGGGCGAGGAAACCCTGATCCTGCCGCTGGGCTACGTGCTGGAAGCGCTGCAACCGCAGGCCGAGGACGTGCGCACGCTGGCCGGCGAAGGCCGCGTTCTGCGCGTGCGCGGTGAATACCTGCCGTTGCTGTCGCTCAACGATTTCTATTGCTACGGCCATGCGCGCACCGCGCAGCCGCTGGTCGTGGTGGTCGAAGGCGATGGCCAGAAGCTGGCGCTGGAAGTGGACGAACTGCTCGGCCAGCAACAGGTCGTGGTCAAGAACCTCGAGAACAATTACCGGCGCGTGGACGGAATCTCCGGCGCCACCATCCTGGGCGACGGCCGCGTCGCCCTCATCGTCGACGTGGGTGGACTGGTGCGTTCGCTGCGGATGCCGCAAGCCGCCTGATCTGCCGCCTCGTTTTCCATCACCTCCGCGTCCGCGCGCGGCCGCCCCGGCGGCCGTGCCGGGCGCCTGCACGCCAGAACTTCTTCCCGCCATGAAAGCCATCCGGTTCTCCCGCCTTCGCCTCGCCCTTCTCCCGCTGCTGGCCATGTCCGCCGTTCCCGCGTTCGCGGCGGAGGGCGGCGACGCCGCCGCCACGCGGTTCAAACCCTGGCCGCCGCGCATGGTCTTCGCCAACGGCACCGAACTGGCCGCCACCGGCAACTACGCCTACGACGTGAACCGGTTCGACGGCGATGGCTACGGCACCGCCGCCACCGCGCTGGAAGACGACGAGGACTTCCGCCGCAAGGAGTTCGGCGTCAGCCTCAAGCGCAAGGGTGTCTACGATTTCGCCGCCAGCTACGACTTCCATTCCGACACCTGGATGGATGTGGCGCTGCGCGTGGAGACCAAGGCCCTGTTCGGCCGCGATGCCGGCAAGCTGCGGCTGGGCCAGTTCAAGCTGCCGGTGGGCTTCGAGGGCTACACCTCCACCCGCGCCGGCAGCTTCCTGGAAAGCGCGCTGCCCACCCAGGCGTTCTACGAGAGCCGACGCGTCGGCGCCGAATGGGCGTTCGAGCGGCCCGCCTACCTGTGGAACCTGGCCTACTTCTTCGGCAACGATTTGCAGGGAAACAATCCCGGCACCACCCTCGCCGGCCGCCTCGCCTGGACGCCGCGCAAGCAGGCCGGGCACGTGCTGCACCTGGGCCTGTCGGCCTCGGAGGAGCGTCCGCACGGCGAGGTGAACGGGCTTGGCCAGACGATTTTCCCCAGCGTGCGCTGGCGCGCCCGTCCGGAAGCGGCGCTCACCGATGTGCGGCTGGTCGATTCCGGCAGTCTCAACCGGGTGGACCGCATCCGTCGCGAGGGCGCGGAAGCGCTGTGGATCGAAGGCCCGTGGTCCGTGCAGGGCGAATACCTGCGCCAGCACACCGCGCGCGACGCCGGCCTGCCCGGCTACTCGGCGGACGGCTGGTATGTCGCCGGCAGCTGGCTGTTGACCGGCGAATCGCGCACCTACAGCGGTGGCAACGTGTCCAACCCGGTCCCGACGCACGCGCACGGCGCCTGGGAACTGCTGCTGCGCCACAGCCGCATCGATCTGGACAACGACGGCATCCGCGGCGGCCGCGAGAACAACTGGACCCTGGGCGTGAACGCCTACCTCAACCGCTACTTCCGCCTGCAGGCGAACCTGACGCGGGTGGACGCGACCCGCGCCGGACGCACGGCCGATCCGCGCGTGATGCAGGTGCGCGCGCAGTTCTATTTCTGACCGCCGGCAAGGCTGGTGACCGGATCGGCGCTGTATCCACGACCCTGTTCACGATTCCTCGCCACGCATCGGATCGCGGCGCGGGACATCGTCAAGTTCGACCTGTCGCCGCCGCTAGTAACCACATGCAGCAACGGCATGGCATTCCGTCATCGCCGCGCATGGCCACACGGGGAGGCCTGCGTGGTGTACCTCCTGGAGAGAAGCAAGCAATGAACTGGTTCCGCAACCTGCCGATCGCCCGCAAGCTGGCGATGGCCTTCACCGTCACCGTGATCCTCACCGTCCTGCTGGGCGCGCTGTCGCTGTGGCGGCTGTCGGTGTCCAACGCGCAGATGCGCGAGGTCAACGAAAACTGGATGCCCGCGGTCCAGCACCTGGGCGAGATGCGCTCCCAGCTCGGCGAGTTCCGCACCTACGAGCAATCGCAGCTGACCAAGCAGGGCCAGGCCGACGAGATTGCCGACTACGAAAAGAAGCTGGTCGACACCCGCAAGCTGATCGACGCCGAGGAAGCCGCCTACAACGCCATCCCCTCCGAATCATCGGCCAGGGAGGAAGCGATCTACGCGAAGGTGAAGAAGGCGCGCGCCGCCTATTTCGAGGCCCACGATCGCATCTCCGCCGCGGTGGCCGCCGACGACTTCGCCACCGCCCAGGCGATCTCCACCGACGAATCCCGCTTCCTGCGCCGTGAATTGTTCAACCAGCTCAAGGCGCTGTCGCAGTACAACGTGGACAACCTGGCCGCGCAGGTGGCCGCGTCCGAGCGTGCCTACTCGCGCACCGTGCTGGCGATGTGCATCGGCCTGGCCGCCGCGGTGCTGCTGGCGGTGTTCCTGGCCATCGCCATCACCCGTTCGATCACCGGTCCGCTGGGCCAGGTGGTGCGCGCGGTCAACGCCGTGGCGCGCGGCGATCTCTCGGTCAAGGTCGAGCGCGGCCATCGCGACGAACTGGGCCAGATGCTCGCCTCCACCGATGAAATGATGACGATGCTGCGGCGCTTCTCCGAGGAGACCCAGCACATGGTCCGGATGCACGCCGGCGAAAACATCGCGCAGCGGGTGCCGGAGGATTTCCCGGGCGTCTATGGCGACCTGGCTCGCGGCATCAATACGATGATGTTCGAACACCTGGATGCCATCGTCGATGCCATCGCCATCCTCAACCGTTACGCGGTGGGCGATCTCTCGCAGGACGCGCGCCGCCTGCCCGGCCAGCGCGCCATGCTGCATGAGTCGATGGATCGGGCCAAGGCCAGCCTGTCGGCGATCAACGGCGAGATCAAGCGCCTGGCCGCCGCGGCCGCGCTCGGTGACTTCAGCCAGCGCGGCGACGCGCAGCGTTTCGAGCACGATTTCCGGGTGATGATCGACGGTCTGAACGCGATGATGGCGGTCAGCGACACCAACCTGGGCCAGTTGTCCCAGCTGCTCCAGGCCATCGCCCGCGGCGACCTGACCACCCGCATGGACGGCGACTTCCACGGCGTTTTCGCCCGCATGCGCGACGACGCCAACGCCACCGTCGCCCAGCTGACCGACATCGTCAGCCGCATCCAGGACGCCTCCACCGCCATCAACACCGCCGCCGGGGAAATCGCCTCCGGCAACGCCGACCTGTCCCGCCGCACCGAACAGCAGGCCGCCAACCTGGAGGAAACCGCCGCCTCCATGGAAGAGCTCACCTCCACCGT
>NZ_JBYMTI010000008.1:0-232500 GCF_057773145.1 Pseudoxanthomonas sp. 68-E7
CCGATGGCGAGCTGGTTGGCCTGGCGGGCGGAGTCGGCGTTCTGGCGGACGGTGGAGGTGAGCTCTTCCATGGAGGCGGCGGTTTCCTCCAGGTTGGCGGCCTGCTGTTCGGTGCGGCGGGACAGGTCGGCGTTGCCGGAGGCGATTTCCCCGGCGGCGGTGTTGATGGCGGTGGAGGCGTCCTGGATGCGGCTGACGATGTCGGTCAGCTGGGCCACGGTGGCGTTGGCGTCGTCGCGCATGCGGGCGAACACGCCGTGGAATTCTCCCTCCATCCGCACCGTCAGGTCGCCCTGAGACAGCGCCGACAGCACGTACTGCAGTTTCGACAGATTGCCCTGCAGCACCTCGAACAGATCGTTGATGCCATGCGCCAGCGCCTGCAGGAATCCCTGCTTGCCGGTCACGTCGATGCGCCCGCCCAGATCGCCCCGCGCCGCCGCGCGCACGAGCGCGGTGATCTCCTGTTCGACCATGTGTTCCATCGCCAGGCTCTTCCATTCCAGCGTGGTGCCGGTCCGTTCGCCGTCCAGATGGATGGGACTCGCCACCAGCAGATAGTGATCGGCACCGAGCGCGATCGGCTGTTCGAAGCCCGCGTCCTCGTCATCCATCCGCCGCGCGACGGGTTCCAGCGCGTCATCCAGTTCATCCAGACGGCGCCCTTCCGGCGCGGTGATGCCCTGTCGTGCCAGCGCATCGGACAGACCGTGGTTGGCGAAGGCCACCGAGCCATCGGCCGCCAGCACCATCAGGCCGGTATGCGCATGATCCATCGCCTGGCGGATGCGCGCGTTCCCGTGCGCGGCCGCGCGCTCCCCGGCGATGCGTTCACGCAGGCGACCCTGCATGTGCGACAGCGACGCCATCAGGCTGCCGATTTCATCGTGCGGATTGTCAATCCGCACTTCATCGTCCAGGCGGTCGTCCGCAATCGCGCCTGCGACGTCGGCCGCGTCACGCAATGGCCGGCCCACGGCCTGCAGCACCGCCCACAGCACGCCGCCGAGCACCAGCGCCACCACCGCCACGGTGACGGCGAAGAACGCCGCCATCCCGATGCGCTGCGCACGCTGCCCGCGCGCGGCCTGCGCCAATCCGCTTTCCCGGGCGCGTGCCAGATCCGCCAGCGCGGGCGCGATGGCGGCGGCGGTGTCCTCCAGCGAGGCGACTTCCACGTCCAGTCCCACCCGGGCGGCGGTATAGGCCAGCAGCGCGCCCTGGTAGGTATCCACCTTTTCGCGCAGGTCGTCGCGCACCGCCTCGTCCAGCGACGTCGACGAAAGCGCCAGCTCGAACGGCAGCTTTTCCTCGCTGACCCGATCCGACTGCGCCGCGTCGCCGGTGCGCAGGAACTCGCTCTCGTGACGGCGCATGCGCTGCAGGGATGCTTCGATTTCCGGCGTCGAAGCGGCCTGTGCCGCGTCCTCCAATGCCCGTCCGGCCACGTGCAGGCGGACGGACAGGCTGGCGTCGCCCTGCCCCATCTCGTCCACGCGCGCGTTCAACGCATCGATGCCGTCGGCGAATTCACCGATGCGTGCGGCAACCGTGTCCAATCGCGCACGGTCGCCGGCGCCGGCGGGATGCCGCCGCAGCTGCGCGAGATCCTGGCGTAGCCGCTGTTGCGCCGATTTCAGCGCATCGCGATCGGCCGTTTCCAGTCGAATCGCGTAAACCGTCTGCAGGCGCCGGGTCTGTTCGACCTGCCGCTCCCATCCGGCCAGCAGCGCACCATAGCCCTGCTGCTGCTGGAAAAGTCCGGCGGCGCGCGCCTGTCCCGCGCTGGCCTGCCAGTACGACAAAGCGATCAACACCAGTCCCGTGCCGGCCACCCAGGCGCACAGGCGCAGCTTGCCGGCGATGGTCATCCGCGCCAGCCGATGGACGAGCATGGCACGGACCAGGCGGAACGAGGGGCGCTTCCAGGCGGAAGGCAGTCGGAACAACGTCGGCATGGGGGACTCCGAGCAAAATTTTGCATCGGTATCGGCCGGCTTCCGGGAGTCTTTAGCGCCAGTTTCCAGTCGCCTTGCCGAGGCCGTGGCGAAGTCCGCGCGCTGCATGCCGTTGTAGCCGGTACGTGCGACACCGTGATGACGGATGCCTGGAACGCCAGTCCCGCATGGCTTGGCGAGATGACGGATCACCATCAGCGCCGTCGCGGAACTGTCATGCGAACCCGCTAGGTTCGCGGCCCCATGTGCCTCTCCGATTCCGCCGTCGCCTCCGATCCCCTGCTGGAAGCGGTCCTGCGCGGCCGTGAATTGCTGGCGGCATTCCAGCCGGTGGTCCGGCTGGAGGACAACCGGGTGGTCGCGCACGAGGGCCTGATGCGCATCGCCGGTCGCGCCTGCTCGCCGCTGGAGCTGCTGGACCGCGCGCGTGGCGCCGGGCGGCTGGGCGAGGTGGAGACCGTGGCCGCCGGCATCCTGGCGCGCAGTTTCGACTTCGATCGTGGCGGCCGGCTGCTGGTCAATCTCAGCGCGCCCGCCATCCTGCAGGGTGAACTGCGTCCGCAACAGGTGATCGAGAGCCTGCTGTCGGCGGGCCGCGATCTGGGCCGGTTCGTCATCGAGATCACCGAGCGCGACATCGTCGAGGATGTCGGCCGGCTGGCCGACGCGTTGGGCTATCTGCGCGCGGCCGGCATCCGCATCGCCCTGGACGACTTCGGCAACGGCCATTCCAACTTCGAGCTGTGGCACGAACTGTCACCGGAGTACGTCAAGCTCGACCGCTACCTGATCCATCACATCGCCGACAGCCCGGGCCGGCTGAGCATCGTCCGCGCGCTGGTGCAGGTGGCCGACAGCCTGGGCGCGGAACTGGTCGCCGAGGGCGTGGAGCGCCTGCAGGATCTGGCGATCGTCAAGGATCTCGGCATTCCCTACGCGCAGGGTTACCTGCTGGGCCGGCCGGCCAGCGAGGTCGCGCTGGCGGTGCCGGCGGAAGTGCGCGAGGCGCGCTTCGAGAAGCTGCCGGTCTGGCCGCGCGCGCGCCGGGCCTCGGATTTCCGGGGCGTCACCGCCGCGCACCTGCTGATCGAAGCGCCCTCGCTGACCGACGAAGCCAGCAACTTCGACGCCGAACACCTGTTCCGCAGCCACCCGGACCTGCCCTCGCTGCCGGTGGTGGATCGCGACGGCCTGCCGCTGGGATTGATCAACCGGCGCGTCTTCAACGAACGCATGGCGGTGCCGTTCGCGCGCGAACTCAACGGGCGCAAGACCTGCGCGCTGCTGATGCATGCCGCGCCGATCGTCTGCGACGTGGGCCAGAGCATCGACGCGATGTCGGAGATCCTGCTCGGCGAGGACCAGCGCTACCTGTCGGATGGTTTCATCATCACCCGCGACGGTCGCTACCTGGGCGTGGGCACCGGCGAGGCGCTGGTGCGGCGGGTGACGGAACTGCGCATCGAGGCGGCGCGCTACGCCAATCCGCTGACCCTGCTGCCCGGCAACATCCCCATCTCCGAACACATCGGCCGCCTGCTCGAAGCCGGTCGTCCGTTCGTCGCCGCCTACTGCGACCTCAACAGCTTCAAGCCCTACAACGATCAGTACGGCTACTTCCGCGGCGACCGCATGATCCGGCTGGTCGCCACCACCCTGCTCAAGCACGTGCAGTCGAGCATGGATTTCGTCGGCCATGTCGGTGGCGACGACTTCGTGGTGCTGCTGCAGAGCGAGGACTGGGAACGCCGTTGCCGCGACATCATCGCCGACTTCAACGCCGCCTCGCGGGCGCTGTTCGACGAACCGGACCTGGCGCGCGGGGTGCTGGAAAGCGAGGACCGCAGCGGCCGCTACACCACCTTCCCGCTGACCACCCTGACCATCGGCATCGTCCAGGTGGATCCGGCCCGCTACGAGAGCGCCGAGCAGGTCGCCTCGGACGCGGCGGCGGCCAAGCGCCACGCCAAGCGCCATGGAATCGGCCTGCATTCGGTGGCAAGCGGGGAACCGGTCACGGAATAGGCAGGTCGTCCGCGGCTGTCACACAATCAGAACGCGGCCTTCGTATAGTCCGCCGCATGGACACCTTGGCCGAAATCCGGACCGCTCTGGATACCGCCAGCGACCGGCTGGCGCGGGGTCTCGTACGCCAGCCGCCGCAGGAGTTCCTCGACGAGCTGTGGACGCACATCTATACCGGCGCCCCGGTGGATCTGCAGCCCTATGTCTGGTCGCGGCTGATGGAACTGGGCGCCGGATTGATGCCGGCGACCGGCCCGGGTGATCGCTTCCAGCCACCGGCCAGTCATTACCGGCTATAAGCGACGGGTCAGGCCGGCATGGCCACCGGGGGCATGCCGGGACAGTAGCTCCGCAGATAATCCATATGCGCCGGCAACTGGCGCACCGTGGCATCCACGCCTTCCTTGATCTCGCGCATGAAGCGGGCCAGTTCGGGCTCGCCCATCACCCCTGCCAGCGGGTGGTGCCGGCTTGGCGTGATGCCTTGCCCGGTCATGACCTGTATCCACGAATTCTCGGCGAACAATTCGGTCGGCACGTGGTAGACGTTGCCGGTCTCGCGGAAGAGATCGATTCGCCGTTGCAGCGAGGGCGGCAGTTCCATGGTGCCGACGGTCCGCCAGTAGGCGGTGTCGCGCCGCTGCGTGGCGTGGTAGTGCAGGACCACGAAATCCCGTACGTGTTGCAGCTCCGCGTCAAGTCGCGCGTTGTAGTCTTCAATCGCTTCCCGCGTGATGACGTGCGGGAAGGCGTGCAGCAGCCGGATGATGCCGCGCTGGATGAGATGGATGGTGGTCGACTCGAGCGGTTCGATGAAGCTCCCGGCCAGCCCCAGCGCCACGCAATTGCGGCTCCAGCACCGGTGCCGCTGGCCAGGCCGGAACCGCACCGGCCAAGGTTGCTTGATGATTTCGCCCTCCAGGCTGGACAGGAATTCTTCGCGGGCCTCCTCGTCGCTGGTGAACCGGCTGGAATAGACGATGCCGTTGCCGACGCGATGCTGCAGTGGAATCCGCCATTGCCAGCCGGCGCGGCCGGCGATGGCGCGGGTGTATGGCACCGCGTCGCGCACCGCGGTGGTCTGGGTCGCCAGGGCGCTGTCATTGAGCAGCCAGTGCGACCAATCGGTGAAGCCCACATTGAGGGTCTTTCCAATGAGCAGCGCGCGGAACCCGGTGCAATCCAGGAACAGGTCGCCCTCGATCATGGCGCCGTCTTCCAGGCGCAGCGCGGTGATGAAGCCATCGGCTTCATCGGTCATGACCTCGGTGATTTTGCCTTCGACCCGGCGCACGCCATAGCCTTCGCTGAACCTGCGCAGGAACCGGGCATACAGGCTGGCGTCCAGGTGATAGGCGTAGTTCATCTGGTAGCGCGGCAGGTGCGCGAACCGCCCTTCCTGCGCCGCGCGCAGCTCGATGCAGTAGTCGTCGTAGCTTCCGGCCAGGCCCAGGGCGTGGGCCCGCATCCAGAAATGATGGAAATTCGCCATCCAATGATCGCGTCCGGTCACCCCGAACGAGTGTATGTAGCGGTGACCTGCGTCCCGCCAGCCTTCGAACGAAATGCCAAGCTTGATCGTCCCCTGGGTCGCAGCCATGAACTCCTGCTCGTTGATCTCCAGCAGGCGATGGAAGGTCACCAGCGTGGGAATCGTTGCCTCGCCGACACCGACGGTGCCGATGTCCTCGGACTCCACGAGGGTGATGTCCAGGACCTTGCCCAGCATGCGTGACAGCGCCGCGGCCGCCATCCAGCCGGCCGTGCCGCCTCCGGCGATGACGACGCGCCTGACGGTCTTTTCCGGGATGCCGGCGGTTTGGAGCATGGGATATGTCCTCAGCGGTTGAGTCGTTTCAACAACCGGGCGCGGAGGTCGCGCGCCCGCTCCTCGTCCATCGGCCCCAGCACGCGTCGCGCCCGCTCCGGAATGTGCGCGGCGGTGGCGTCGCCGGGCCGGAAGACGTAGTGATCGAACACCTCGCGCCAGATCGCACGCTGTCCCGGTGGCAGGTCGCGTACCGTCATCAGCGCCAGCATCAGGGCATTCATCGGCGTGTCCATCCACGCCGGCGATTGCCGCCACCAGTAATTGACCAGCACGTTGAACGGTTCCAGCCCTTCCATGTGGTGCCACCACATGCTGGGAATCAGCACCGCGTCCCCGGGGGCCAGCTCGGCGGCGCGCGCATGCCGCCAGGCTTCGGCAAACCGCGGATGGCGCTCCAGGTCAGGCGCGGCGAAATCCACCAGGCTGATCGGTTGTCCCGCCGGGGTGAAATCGAGCGGCCCTACGTACAGGTTCGCCAGCTGCTCCGGGGGAAACAGGGTGACCCGCCGCCTGCCCGCGACGACGCAGGCCAGGTTGTCGGGAACATCCTGGTGCGCCGCGATGCGGGTCTGGTTGCCGATCCATATGCTCGCCAGCGGATCGCGGTCGCCCAGGGACAGGTCATTGTGCTGGCGGAACCCGGGCAGCCAGGTGTCCAGGGTCGTGGATGCCAGGTAGATCGCGGGGGGCGCGGGGTCGTCCAGGTATTTTCGCAACGTATCCAGGGCCACGCGCAGGGGCACGTGCTCCTGGCGGAAATTGAAACCCTGGAGATGCTCGTCGTAGAAGAACCGTCCGCTTATCCCGGGTGGTCCCACGGTCGCCACCACGGGCGGCCCGTCCGGGCGTTCGAATTCCTTCAGGTAGGCAATCGCCTCCCGTGGCGATCGGCGCGCTGCCTGCACCATCGGCCAGTGGCCCACCGCGTCCCGCAGGATCAAGGGACGCGGCGATCGCAGCAGGTCTTCCCGGCGGGCCTGCAGTTCGCCGGCATCCGCTTCCTCGATGGGCTCAGGTGCGGGCAACATGGCGGCGGTTAAATCGGGCGATGAGATCGCGGAGGTTGGACAGCGACGCCGTCGCCATGTAAATGGCTTCCAGGTAGCCGGCCGCGTGCAGCCGGCCCAGTGCCTGCGCATCCAGCGCCTTCAGTCGCTCCTCGTGGATCACGTGGAAGCCCGCCATCCGACACGGCGAACCATCGTCCAGGGTGATGTCCAACACGAACGATTCCAGAAGGCCATGCCCCTGCAACGCCGCCGAAAAATCCCCGTTCGCCGCCAGCCCCTCATGCAGCGCCAGCAATACCGAGTTGATGCGTTCGAGGTAATCGGTCGTGCCGCCATGTTCACGGAATACGGCTTCCCCGTCCCCGTGCCTCGCGCGCGGATGGTCCAGGTCGACATGGATCAGCAGTTCCCCGCCGACCGCCCCGATCAGGAACGGTTGCCGCTGGATCGCCAGCGGAAGATACGGCGCCTGCCAGTCGCCGGCCTCGAGGAACAGGTTCTCGCCGGCCTGGAATCCAAACAGCGCCACCGGCTGGAAGCCACCGTCCTGGAGGCGCTGGAACACGATCGGGTAGTGCGCCTGCAGCGCGCGGAACTCCGCCGGAAAGGTCGGCGCCAGCATGACCGCGTCGCCCAGCTCCGCGCCATGCCGCGTGTCTATGCGCAGGTCGCGGTGATCGATGTTGTTGAGCAGGACATGTCGGGTCATCGCTGAACAGTACCGGCCGGGTCCGTGCATGATAGGCCGGGAGCGCGTCGCTGCGCTCCCGGCAGCTGGCACGGCCGGCCCTCAGAACTTGTAGCGGACGCCGAACATGTAGCGCGGCCCGTTCTGGGTCACCCACAGCGCCTGGTTCTCGTGGCGCCCATGGACACGCTGGGTCTCGTCGGTCAGGTTGATGCCCTCCAGGCTCAGGATCAGGTGATCGTTGACCTGGTAGCTGACATTGGCATCCAACTGGCCATAAGGCTCGGTGTAATTGGGGTTGGGCCCCTGTCCGTCGAAACGCCCGGACAGGAACTTGTCACGCCAGTTGTAGGCCAGCCTTACCTGCCACTTGTCCTTGTCGTAGAAGCCGACCACGTTGAACGAATCGCTCAGCCCTTCGAGCGCGAACTGTTCACCGAGGTTGTAGTTGTCGTAGGCAAGGCTGGAATTGACGATGGTGTAATTGGCGGCAAGCCCGAAACCCGTGTCCTCGATCATGTGCTGGAAATTGAACTCCCAGCCATCCAGCGAGGCCGACTGCTGGTTCGCGGGCACGGTGATGTCGAAGCTGGCGACCGGGTCTCCGGGCTGGCCCACGATGGTGCCGGTCTCCTCCCCGTTGGTGTTGGTGCCGGTATGGGTGACGCCGGGATCGCCCGCATGGTTGCGGAAGATGTAGTTGCGGATGCACACCATGTCCGTGGCCGGGCAGCCTCCCGCGGTGATGGCATTGTTCCAATAAGCGCCGCCGACCGGCGTGTGCAGGCCGAAGGAGGTATCCGCGATCTGCGTGGTGCCGATGTAGTTGTCGATGTTCTTGCGGAAGTAGCCCACCGAGACGAAGCTGGCCTCGTCGTAGTACCACTCGAAGGAAACATCGAAGTTGTCGGACACCAGCGGTTTCAGGCCGGGATTGCCCTGGGCGCCATCGCCGCCGTCGACACGCACGATATTCGCAATCGTCTTGCCACCCTGGATCTGCTCCCAGCCCGGGCGGCCGATGGTGCGGCCATAGCTGGCACGCAGGACCATGTCGTCGGTGAGATCCGCGCTGAAGTCCAGGTTGGGCAGCCAGTACGCGTAGTCGCCCTCGAGCCGGGTGAAGCCGGCTTCGCCATAATTGACCACCATCTCGTTCGCCGACAGCCAGGTGATGCTCTGGCCGATCGGGACGAGTGCGGTCGAGGTCACGTCCGTCTTCTCGTAGCGCACGCCGACCGCCGCATGGATGGGCACCTTCCAGTCCCAGGTGGTGGTCCATTGCAGGAACGCGCTCCTGGACTTCTCGGTCGTCCGCATGTCGCGGGTGAACTCGTCGGGTGCCACATAGCAGGTGGGACACGCCGGATTGGCGTCGTTGCCGACCTGCGCGGCACGCTGGCGCAGCCGCTCGAAATCGAATACCAGGAAGCGGCTGCTCCAGCGCGGGTCGCCATGGTTGTCGAAACTGCTGAAGTAGCGCGACATGTCGTCGGCGTACCAGATATCGTCGTCGTAGTCCGCCGGTGACCCGACACCTCCCCAGGTGTCGCGCTGCATGTAGCCGTAGGCCGTGCGGTTCTGCACCTCGGTCGAAGCCACGCCGAAGTCGAGACCGGAATAGTCGCCGAACTTGAAACGCCCCTTGACCTGGCCCTGCTCCACTTCCGACTTGGTATAGCTGTTGTGGAACACCGAGCCGGTCACCACCGCGCGCGATGGCTCCACGCCCCCATTGGGAAATTCCATGTGCACGATCGGAAGTGGCCGGCTGTAATCCACCGTGGTGGTGCCGCGCACGAACGCCGCGGCCGCGAGCACGCCGGCCGATCCATAGGGACTGTCCGGCAGGGTCTCGGCGGTGGAATCGTGGTAGTCGAACTCCAGGTTCAGCGAATCGTTGACTTCCCATTCCACGTTGAAGCCCAGCGACTTGTTCTCGCTCTTGGTCGCGAACTGCGCGCCGCCCATCGCCACGTCCGCCGTACCCGAGGTGAATTCCGAATAGGAGATCGGCGCCGACACGGGGCCATCGGTCCAGCTGCTTTGGCCCGGCTGGTAGTTGAACCATACCGAGAGCTCGCTGCGTTGCTGCTGGATCTTGTTCTCGGAGTAGGTGTAGTCCAGCGTGGTGGTCACCCGATCCGTGGGCGCCCATTGCAGGACGAGCTGTCCATTGGTGCGCTGGCGCTGGACGCCGTTGACGCTGTAGCCGGTGTTCTGCGGCCGGGAATAGACATCACCGGATCCCGGGCGGTTGGTGATGAGTTCGGAATTGGGCTCGCCCGGCTGCGGCAGGCGGTTCCAGCTGGTGGTGTCGTCGCCGCGGAACTTGGCCCAGCCGTTGGCGACCGAAGCCTGGCTGAAGCCGAAGTCGCGCTCTTGGTAGCTGGCCGAAATCGCCACGCCGAACCGGCCGTCGGCGAACGTGTTGCTGAAAATGCCGGAAATCTCGGGCGTGACGGATTCGCCCTTGAAGGTGCGCGGCAGGTTGTCGACCGTCGTGTCGTTGACCGCCTTGAGGCCCACGCTGGCGACCAGCCCCGGATTGTCCAGCGGGCGCGCGGTCCTGATGTTGATGGTGGCGCCGATGCCGCCGCTGGGCGTGCTGGCGCGGGCGGTCTTGAAGACCTCGATGGCGCTGACCGCCTCGGAGGCGAGGTTGGCGAAATCAAACGCACGCGAGTTGGAGACGCCTGCGCCTCCCGACCCCAGCAGCGCCCCCGGCATCTGCCGGCCATTGAGCAGCACCAGGTTGAAGTCCGGTCCCACGCCGCGAACGGTGACCTTGGAGCCTTCACCAAGCGATCGGTCGATGGATACGCCGCTGATGCGTTGGAGCGATTCGGCGAGGTTCGTATCCGGGAACTTGCCGATGTCCTCGGACACGATGCCATCGACGATGCCCTGTCCATCGCGCTTCAGGTTCATCGAGGAAATGAAGCTGCCGCGGATGCCGGTGACGGTCACGGTATCCAGTGTTGCGGGATCGGCCTGCGGCGGCGCAGCCTGCGCGTCGTCGGCATTCTGCGTGGTCTCCTGTGACCAGGCCTGACCGGCGAGGGCCAGCATCAAGGCAGACGTCAGGAGCTTCTTCTTCGGAACGAACTGCACCTGCTTCATGGATCTTCCTCCCCGGAAATTCACGAACCGCATGACGCGCGTTTGCTCAATCGATAGTTGTCACCACTGCATGGCGCCGAATTGGACGCTCGATTGACAGCGTTGTCAACTTTTCAGGCATCCCATCCTTTTTTGGCGAAAAACCCCTTTTTTTTGGCCTTCCGGCACATGGTGCATTGCAGCTGAAACCGTTTTCGCGCGAGCCTCCCCGAAAAATTTCTTGCTCGTGAGATGGCCTTCGGATGCGATGCACGGTTGTGCATCAATCCGGGATCCCAAACACGCCTGCCTGTTTTTTTCGACATGACCGGACGAGAAGTCCACGAATGTCCACTACCTGTCCCATCGTTGTCCTGTTCCACCGGATGAGGTGCGGGCGCCCGCATCAACGACCCGGTCGACCCGTCGATTCGCGGAACAGCACTTCGTGGGCAACGCGGACCATGGTCCCGGTGCCAGACATGCGGATTCGCTTCAGCAGTTCGAGGGTCGCGAGGCGCCCCATCTCGGCGGCCGGCTGGCGTACCGTCGTCAAGGCAGGATGGATGTGCCGTGCGATGGGAGAGTCGTCGAAACCACAAATCGACACGTCCGCGGGAACGCGCAATCCACGCTCGGACGCGACGCGCACGCAGCCCGCCGCCATGTCGTCATTGGCGCAGAAGATCGCGGTGGGCGGCTCGGCGAGGTCGAGCAGGTGACGTGCGGCGAGCATGCCGGACTCGAAGGAAAACGCCCCCTGTACCACCAGTGCGGGATCCTCGGCGAGGCCGGCCTCGCGCATTGCCTGTCGGTACCCGCGAAAGCGCCATTGGCATGCGCCGTGCGTGGGCGCGCCCTTGATATGGGCGATCCGTCGATGGCCCAGCGCAATCAGGCCTTCCATCAGTTCGACCACCGCCGCGGTCTCCTCCATCGTCACGCCGATCCGGCCTTCTCCCTGCCGGGGTGCGATGCAGGCGAATGGCACCCCGGACTCCTGCAGGAATTCGAGCACGACGGCATCGTCGGTCAACGGCGGAATCAGGACAGCGCCATCCGGCGCGAAATGCTCGAAGGCCGCGTCCAGATCCGCCATCCTGCGCGGACGTGATGCGCCCAACGGCACCAGCACCAGGTTGTAATGGTTGGCACGACAGGCATCGAGCATGCCGCCCTGTACTTCCATCAGGTAGTTGAGCGAGGGGTTGTTGTAGATCAGCGCTACCGTGTAGGAGCGCTGTCCAGCCAGACTGCGCGCGGACAGGTTGGGCCGATACTGCAGTTCGTCCACCACCTGCAGTACGCGCCGGCGCGTTTCCTCGCGCACGTTCGGCTCATGGTTGAGTACGCGCGATACGGTCTTCATCGACACACCGGCCGCGGCGGCGACATCCTCGATTCGACTACGCATGGTTCCTGCGATCCCTTGGCGATGTTGCTCCCACCTCCCGCGGGGTATCGCATGGGCCTGTTCGGCCGGCCTGGGCGGATGGAGCGGTGGCAAGGTGTAACAAGCCCTTGACAGCGCTGTCAACGACGAATGTGCCAGGTTCTCCGGAGCGTTCGCACCGCGCGTCGTCGTGGCACGCGGGTGCGCGGCGCATCCTGCGACCGAAAAGGTTTCGCGTAAGCGCCGAGGCTGATGTGGACGGGACGATGGACGGGTTACCCGTCATGCCGGCATTTCGGCGCCGTCGGAAGCCGGGCGCGCGCCCGCCGAACACTGCCGTACGCGTCAACGCGGTACTTCCACTCCATCGACCCTGAAAGGGAAGTTTGCATACGCGGCGTGCCCTGCGCCATCGCGGACTTCCACGAACAAGCGGTAGTTGCCGACGCCCACGGGTGCCTGGAAGCGCAGGCCTCCCGGGATCACTTCGCGGGTCTCCATCCGCACCTGCGGCGGCACCTGCTCGGCGTCGCCGCCCACGGTCGTGGCCGTGCTCTCCTCGAGCAGTTGCCAACGGAATGACAGCGGGTCGCCCTCCGGATCGACGCTTTCCACCCGTGCCACCGCGGCCTGTCCGGGCCGCAAGATCACGCTCTCCTCCGCCCGTTTCCCCTCCAGCAGGATCGGGGTGGTCCAAGGCGCGCGATTGGCCGGCCAGCGGCCGGTCCAGAGGTACTGCATCGCATCCACGCCGGGCGTGCTCTGGCCGCTACGCAGGAACAAGCCGTACCAGGTGGGCGTGCGTTCCTGCTTGTCACCCCACAGGAACACATAGGACCCCAAGCCCTGGCGCGTGTCACTGGCAATATGTCGCTGGTAACGCTCCAGCAGCCAGCCCGCCTTCGTGGATGCATCCGCTTCGATGGGCGCGTTCCAGGTGGTCCCCGGACTCTCCCAGTGCCCGGTCGGTCCCCACTCGGTCACGATATAGGGTCCGGTCCACCGGCCCTGCGCCAACTTGTCCTGCAAACCCACGATGTCGCCATACAACTGGATCCCGATGAGATCCAGGGCGGGTGCGCGCGTCCTTAGCTGCGTGGCCAATGCCGAATCGAATCCGGCCAGCGTGGTCATGACCGGATGGCGGGGATCTTCCTCGTGGATCATCACCGCGATGTCGTTCACCGCGTTCCAGACGCGAGGATTGCGGGATTCCAGGTTCAATTCGTTTCCCACCACCCACATCAGCACCGCCGGATGGTGGCGGTAGAGCCGCACTTCCTGACGGATACGCTCCAGCTGTTCCCGGACCGACACCGCATCGTCATAGTCGAAGCCGTGGCGTTCACGCGCCACCTCGATGCCCATCGCCACCCTCAATCCGTTGCGACGGGCGCGGTCAAGCATGGCAAGCACCCGGTCCCGGTCGATGCCGGTACTCCAGGTACGAAACGAATTCCCGCCCCGGGCGGCAAGTTCTTCCTGGTTTCCGTCCACCAGGCCGGCTCCGCGGACGACGAAAGGCTGGTCATCGACGAGAAGCCGATAGCCCTCCGGCCCTTCGTGGATGCGGACCTGCGACGGCCCTTCCGTGGCGCCGGACCATGCCAGCGCCGCGAGCGGCGCCAGCCCACACCACAGCATGAGGCTTCTCATCGGCTTGATACCAGGATCGCGCGGCGATGTCCGCAGGGCATCCCGATGATAACTTGCTCGCGGCTCACCGCCCGCTTCGTTCGTTTGTCAGGCGAACGGTTGATCGATCGCCGGCGACGGCGGGGTGAACCACTGTGCACCCGCTTCGGTCACGTGGAAATGATCCTCCAGCCGGATCCCGAAGCGTCCGGGCACCACGATCATCGGCTCGTTGCTGCAGCACATGCCCGGTTGCAGCACGGTCGCGTTGCCGCGCACCAGGTACGGCGCCTCGTGCACCGCCAGGCCGCAGCCGTGCCCGGTCCGGTGCGGCAATCCCGGCAGGCGATAGCCCGGGCCCAGTCCGGCGGCCTCCAGCACCCGGCGTGCCGCCAGATCCACCGCTTCGCAGGCGACCCCTGGCCGCACCGCCGCGAACGCGGCTGCCTGCGCGGCCTGCTCCAGATCCCAGATGCGGCGCTGTTCGTCATCGGCGCGGCCATGGATCCAGGTGCGGGTGATGTCGGAGTTGTAGCCCTGCACGCTGCAACCGGTGTCGATCAGGACCAGATCCCCTTCCCTCAATGACTGCACGCCGGGCACGCCATGCGGAAACGCGGTGGCGTGGCCGAACTGGACGATGCAGAACGTCGAACCGCCATCGGCGCCGAGCGCGCGATGCGCCTCGTCGATGAAGCGGACCAGCTCGGCGGTGGTGGTGCCTTCGCGGGCGATGCCGGCGGCCAGGCGATGAACCTGCAGGGTCATGTCGCACGCCTGCTGCATCAGCGCCAGTTCCGCCGGCGACTTGTGCATCCGGCAACCGTCGATCAGCGGCGTGGCGTCGCTGATCATCCGCGCTTCCAGGTGATCGCACAGGCCGTGATGAATCGCGAAGGCGGCCAGCGGATCCAGCGCCAGGGTGCGCGCGCCCCGGCTCTTCATCGCCTGTGCCACGTGCGCATGGGGGTCCTCGTCCTCCTCCCACAGGCGCGCTTCCACCGGAATCTTCAGCACCGCTTCCAGCGATCCGGCCTCGAACGCCGGGCAGATGATCACCGGCAGGCCCCGCGCGGTGACGAGCAGGGCGACCAGGCGTTCGCTGGCGCCCCAAGGCACGCCACAGAAATAGCGCAACGACGCGCCCGCGTTGACCAGCAGCGCATCCACGCCGCGCGCGCGCATCAGCGCCTGCGCGCGTTCGATGCGCTGCTGGTATTCCTCCGCCTGGATCGCCGGCGCGTGCGTGGACCACGGGCGCAGCGATGCCTCGGCATCCGCGCGGGCGAGATGGCCAATCTGCGCGCTCATGCGCCCGCTCCCACGTCCGCGTCGGTCCAGCGGCCATCGATCTGGCGCGCAATCCCGCCCGGATTGCGATCGCGCAGCAATGCCGGCAGGCGTGCGTCCGGCACGTGGTCGTAACTGTGCAGGGCCGCGAAACGGCGGATGGCGGCGGGCATGCCGACCGCGGTGAAGCCGGGATGGCTGGCGCTGGGCCAGGGCCCGCCATGGTTCATCGCCGCGCTCACCGCCACGCCGGTCGGCATGCGGTTGCCGATCAGGCGGCCCACCCGCGCGCGCAGCAGCGGCGCCAGCCGATCGTAGAGCGCGTCGTCACGGCCATCATCGGCCGCGTAAACGGTGCCGGTCAGTTGCCCTTCCAGCACTCGCACGATGGCTTCCATCTGGGCCGGATCGCGTGCCCGCACCAGCAGGGTGACCGGACCGAATGCCTCCTGTTGCAACGCTGGCGCATTGGCGAGGAATCGGTCCCCGTCCACGGTCAGCAGCGCCGGACGGCAACGGAAACCGCCGCCGCTGCCGTCGCCACCGCCCGCCAGCACCATGGCGCCGGCCGCGATCAACGCGTCCACCGCGCTGCGCAGATGTTGGAGTCCGCCGCGCGACAGCAGCAAGGCCTCGGGCGCACCGGCGAATCCGCGCCGCGCGGCGTCGGCGAAGGCATCGCCCTGCACGCCTTCGGGCAGCAGCACCAGGCCCGGATTGGTGCAGAACTGCCCGGCGCCGAGCGTGCAGGAAGCCAGCAGTTCCTGCGCCAGCGCCCCGGCGCGATCCGCCAGCGCTCCCGGCAGCATCAACACCGGATTGACGCTGGACAGCTCGCCGTAAAACAGCACGCCGGCCGCGTCCGCCGCGGCCTTCAGCGCCTGGCCGGCGACGCGGCTGCCGGTGAAGGCGACCGCGCCGATGCGCGGATCCCCGGCGGCGCGCAGGCCCAGCGGCGCCGGCAACTGATACAGCAGCTGCACGCTGGCGGCCGGAAGCCCGGACGCCAGCAGCGCCGCGTGCGCCAGGCGCGCGAGTTCGCGGCTGGTGCCCGGATGACCCGGATGCGCCTTGGCGATCACCGCTGTGCGCGCAACCAGCGCCGAGGCGAAATCGCTGCCGGCGATGGCGTTGAACGCGAACGGGAAGTTGGCCGGGCCGAGCACCAGCGCCGGCTTGCCCAGCGGCGCCAGCCACGAGCGCAGGCCGTTGCCGGTATCGATGGTCGGCAGGGTCCAACCGTGGCTGCGCGCGGCCTGGGCGGCCAGCCGCAGCTGGCCACAGGTGCGCGGAATCTCCGCGCCGAGGAAACGCGGCGACACCGGCAGGCCGGTCTCGCGCTGCGCCAGTTCCGCCAGCGCCTCGCGGTTCGCCTCGATGGCATCGGCGTAACCTTCAAGGAAACCGGCGATGCGCGCCGGATCCGCTGCGGCCAGTTCCTCCGTCACCGCCGTGGCCGCGGCGATGGCGGTTTCCAGATCCCGCTCGCCGCTGATCGGAAACGCATCACCGAACGCTTCGCCGCGATCCGGATCGTCGGCGCGGAACGTGCCGGCCGCATCCAGGCTCTGGCGCCACTCTCCGGCCAGCAGGACCGGTGCCGCCGCGCCGGTCATGACAGGCGCGGCGGGCGGGCCGCGGCGTCGCGGATCACCTGCAGCGCCGCCTCGCGCTCGGTGCCCTCCACCAGCAGGCGCGGCGCGCGCACGTGCTCGCTGCCCATGCCGACCTGCGCCTGCACCAGCTTGATCAACTGCACGAACTTCGGAACCGTATCCAGCCGCAGCAACGGCAGGAACCATTCGTAGAGTTCGCGCGCGGCGGCATAGCCGCCGTCGCGGGCGAGTTCGAACAAGCGCACGGACTCGCGCGGATAAGCGTTCACCAGGCCGGCGATCCAGCCTTCGGCGCCCATGCCCAGGCCTTCCACGATCGCATCGTCCATGCCCACCAGCAGCACCAGCCGATCGCCGGTCAGTTCCTTGATCGCGGCGAAGCGGCGCACGTCGCCGGAGGATTCCTTGACCGCGTGCACGTGCGGGTAGTCGCGCGCCAGCTCCGCGATCTGCGCCGGGGTGATGTCGGTGCGGTAGGCGATCGGGTTGTTGTAGATGATGGCGGGCAGATCGACCGCTTCCAGCACCGCGCGTGCGTGCGCGGCGGCTTCGTGCCAGTCGCTGGTGTAGACATACACCGGCAGCACCATCATGCCGCCGGCGCCGGCGTCCTTTGCCGCGCGCGCCAGGCGCACCGCCTCGGCGGTGGAGAGCGCGGCGATGCCCGGCACGATCGGGGCGCGATCGCCCACCGCCGCGACCAGGGTGCGGATGATCGCGATCTTCTCGTCGAAGGACAGGGTGGCGGCTTCACCGAGCGAGCCCAGCGGCACCAGCGCGGTGCAGCCGGCATCGACCAGTTGCCGCGCATGGTCGGCCAGGAAGGCGTGATCGACGCTGCCGTCTTCCTTGAAAGGCGTGGTGATGGCGGGCAGGACGCCGCGCAGGAACTGGCTTGGATTCATCGGTATGCACCTGGTGGGTTGGGATCGGTTGAGCGGGAAACACCGGCCAGCGTGTCGAGCCAGGCCGGGAACAGGGGGGGCCGTCGCGGACTGTCCGCGACGGCGGACAGGCCGAGTTCGGCCATGGCGGTGCCGCAGACGCGGCCCTGGCAGGCGCCCATGCCGCAGCGCGTCGCCAGCTTGGCGTCGCGCGCATCGGAGAGGCCTTCCAGTTGCGCGAGGGTGACGTCCTCGCATCGGCAGATCAGGGTGTCGGCGGGTAGCGCGGGCCAGGTCTGCGGCACGGGCTCGAAGCACGCCTGCAGCCACGCCGCGAATGCGCGCGCGTGCCGCCGTTGCCGCAGCAGGGTGGCGGGAACCGCATTTTCGCCGGCGGCGGCGACGTGGCCGGCGATCGCGCCTTCGGCCAGCGCGCAGTCGCGCCCGCCGATGCCGCAGGCCTCGCCGGCGGCGTGGACGCCCGGCACGCTGGTGCGTTGCCAGCCATCCACGCGCACGCGCGGATGCCGCGCCGGCGTTTCCAGCGCGCAGCCCAGCAGGCGCGCAAGCTCGACATCCGGCACCAGTCCCTGGCCGACCGCCACCCCGTCGCAGGCAACACGCCGGCGCGAAGTTCCCTGGCGGAACTCGACTTCCTCGACACGTCCGTCGCCGTATGCGGCCAGCACCTCGCTGTCATGCCGATACGCGACGCGCGCCAGTTGCAGGCGCAGCGCCAATGCCTGCGCGGCCTTGCCCGGCCAGCGCGGCAGGCCATATGCGAACCGTCGCAGGCGTTCGCCGGGCGTGCGTTCGCAGATGCCGAGCACCCGCGCGCCATGACGCTGCAGCGTGGCCGCGGCGGCCAGCAGCAGCGGACCACGACCGGCCACCAGCCAGCGCTGGCCGGCGCACGGCAGGCCCTGTTTCGCCAGAGCCTGCGCGCCGCCCGCGCCGGTCACGCCCGGCAGTGTCCAGCCGGGAAACGGCAGCAGCAGTTCGCGCGCGCCGGTGGCCAGGATCAAGCTGCGATGACGCAGCCGCAGCGGACCGGAAGCATCCTCGGCCAGCAGTTCGCCGTCCTCGGCCATCACGATGCGGGTGCCCGGAAGCCAGTCGACACCGGCCTCGATCAACATACGCAGGCGCGATGCCGCCGGTGTCGGCGCCTGCCCGACCGCGTGCCGCCATATCTGCCCGCCCGCGCTGGCCTGCGCATCCACCAGTCCCACCCGCACGCCATGGCTGCGCGCCGCGTGCGCCGCCGCCAATCCTGCCGGTCCGGCGCCGATCACCAGCACATCGTGTTCGCGCACGCGCTCAGTCATCGGTGGCCACCCGCATGCCCTCGCGCGCGGGCGTCATGCACGCGCGCTGCTGGCCCAGTTCGTCGATGCGTACGCGGCATTCGAAGCATACGCCCATGCCGCACAGCGGCGCGCGCGGCTGTCCGGTCACCGAACGCCGGAACACGGTGATGCCCGCCTGCGCGATCGCGGCGGCGACGCTGCTGCCGGCCGGCACCTCCACGGCGCGTCCATTGACCTCCAGCCGGACCGTCACGCTCACGACAATCTCCTGGCGGGCGAATACGGCGCGGGGTCGATGGCGGGCTCGCGGCCCAGGAACAGATCCATCAGCAGGCGCGCGCTGCCCAACGCGGTGGTGATGCCCAGTCCCTCGTGCCCGGCCGCCACCCAGCGATCCCGCGTGTCCGGCACCGCGCCCAGGTACGGGCGCCCGTCCGGCGTGGCCGGGCGGAATCCGGTCCATACCCGGATCGCGCTCAGCGAGCCCAGTGCCGGCAGGTAATCGAGGGTGCGCGCCAGCATGCGCCGGAGCAGGGGGCCGGACACCTCGCCATCGATCGCGCCTTCTTCGCGCGACGATCCGATCAGCAGTTGCCCGGTGGGCCGCGGCTGCACGTTGAAGGCGACGCTTCTGGAGGCATTGCCGTGGGCGGAATCCGCATAGCCCAGTTCCAGCAACTGGTGATGCACCAGCCCGGGATGGCGATCGGTGATGACCAGTTGGCCCTTGCGCGGACGCACCGGCAGGCCGGGCAGCAGCGCCGGCAATGCGCAGCCGGTCGCCAGCAGGACCGGCCCGCGCAGGCGGGTGCCGTCATCGAGCAGCGCGCCGCCGTCCTGCAGCGCGTCGACCCGGCGGCCGGCGAACAGCCGCAGGCCGCGCGAGCACGCGCGCTCGACCAGGCAGCGCGCCGCGCGCGGCGGATAGACCACGGCCTCGCGCGTCACCCGCATTCCGCCCGCCAATCCGGGCACCAGCTGCGGTTCCAGCTCGCGCAGCTGTTTCGCGTCCAGGGACTCGGCCTGGATGCCGGCGGCGGCCAGGCGCACGATCTTCGGCGGCACCCGCGCCATCTCGGCGTCGTCGCGCGCCACCCAGATCGTGCCGCAGCGACTGAACTCGGCGGCGCGCGGATCCGGAAACTGTTCCCACAGCGCCAGCGAATACGCCGCCAGCGCGAGTTCCGCCGGATCCTCGTCCAGCGCGACCAGGTGCCCCATCGCGGCGGCCGTCGCGCCACCGCCCATCGGTCCCGGTTCCACCAGCGCGACCTTCAGGCCTTCGGCGCAGGCCACATCGGCGCAGGCCACCCCCACCATGCCGCCGCCGACGACGATCAGATCGAACGTGTTCGGAGCGAACATGTTCAGACCAGGCGTGCTCGGACCGGGCGTGCCAAGACCGGACGTGTTCACCGCGCCGCTTCACCCGTGGCGCCGATGCCCCAGGCAAACGGATCCGCATCGTCGATGCACAGTTGCGCCTTCGCGGTGATGTGCGCCTGCCCGGTGATGCGCGGCAGGATGCCGCGCGTTCCGTGCAGGTAACGGCCTTCGAAGCATGTGCCCAGGATGCCCTGCTGGATCCAGGTCTCGCCCTCGGCGAGTTTGCCGTCCGCGGCCAGGCACGCCATCTTGGCGCTGGTGCCGGTGCCGCAGGGCGAGCGATCGTAGGCCAGCCCCGGGCACAGCACGAAGTTGGCCAGCACGCCGCTGCCGTCGGCGGCCGGCGCGTTGACCTCGATGTGATCGATGTCGGCGCCGTCGGCACCGGTAATTCCGGCGGCGCGCAGCGCGTTGCCGATCGCCTCGGTATAGGCGGTCAGCTCGCGCTGGTGGCGCAGCAGCAGCGGCACCGGCGTCCATGCGGTGATGAAGAACCAGTTGCCGCCCCAGGCGATGTCGCCGGTCACGCGGCCATGCCCGGGCACATCCACCGCCACCCCCGCTTCGAGCCGGTAGCTCTCCACATTGTCCACCGACACGCGGCCATCGCCATGCAGTTCGACGCCGACCGTGCCCACCGGGGTCTGCAACCGATGCTGGCCCGGCCCCAGCCGTCCCATCGCGTGCAGGGTTCGCACCAGACCGATGGTGCCGTGCCCGCACATGCCCAGGTAGCCGACGTTGTTGAAGAAGATCACGCCCGCCGCCGCATCCGGTTCGGTCGGCGGCAACAGCAGCGCGCCCACCACGGTGTCCGATCCGCGCGGCTCGCAGACAATGGCGCTGCGCCAATGATCGAAATCGCGGCGGAACCGTTGCAGCTGCGCGGCGGGATCGCCGCCACCCAGATCCGGGAAACCGGCGATGACCACGCGGGTGGGTTCGCCGGCGGTATGGGAGTCGATGACGTCGAGTGTGTGCATCCCGCCATGCTTTCATCCGGCCGCCGGGGCGGATAGCCGGCAATGTCCCGGGGCGATGCGGAATTCGGCATGATGCGCGCGCCTGTCCACGGTGCGGCGCAGCATTCCCCGCATGCCGTAAGTCATTGGCGCATGCGCGCGAATCACTGCTATGGTGCTTCGCGAAGAGGGGGCACGGCGGGCCGCGCGATTCAGGCCCGCGGCACGCGGCGCGGGCGGGCCATCGCGGCGGATGACGAATGCCGCAGCATGGCGACGAACGCGCGGCCATCGGCACGCGATGCAGGGTGCACGCTTTCCCTGGAAGCCCGCGCATCGCGATTGCGCGTGGTGGTTCCGCATCACCCCGTCCCACGGAGTCCACGTCCCATGCCAGTCGACATCGATATTCCGTCACAGGAGTTGCAGGTGCTCTACGACGCCCTGCCGGATGTGGTGTTCTTCATCAAGGACACCCAGGGGCGGTATACCCACTGCAACCTCACCCTGATGCGCCGGCTCGGCCGCAAGCAGCGCGGCGACGTGCTGGGCAAGACCACGGTGGAAGTGTTCCCGCAGCGGTTCGGCGACAGCTACCAGCAGCAGGATCTGCGGGTGCTGCGCGGCGAAACCATCGAGAACCAGTTGGAAGTCCACCTGTTTCCCAACCGCATGCCAGGCTGGGCGCTGACCTTCAAGCGGCCGGTGGTGCAGCGGGGCGAAATCATCGGCGTCATCGGCATCTCGCGCGATCTCGGCCAACCGGACAACCGCCACTCGACCTTCCCGCGACTGATGAAGGTGGTGGAATACATGCAGGCACACCACGGCGAGAACGTCCGCGTCACCGCGCTGGCGGAACTGGCCGGCCTGTCGGTCGCCCAGCTGGAGCGGCATTTCCGCCGGGTCTTCCAGCTCACCCCGCAGCAGTTGCTGACCAAGCTGCGGATCGAGACCGCGATGCGCCTGCTGCAGGACGACGACAGCATCGCCAGCATCGGCCAGGCCTGCGGCTTCGCCGACCAGAGCGCCTTCACCCGCCAGTTCAAGGCCACGGTGGGCATGACCCCCCGCGACTATCGCGCGCTGGGCCGCTCCCCGCGCAACGAACGCACGCGCACCGTCGCTCTCGCCTGAATGCGCGGGCGCCGCGTCGTTGTGCGAATTTCCGCACGGCGCGCGGGCATGGATGCCTAGAACCACCCGCGATCGCGCTCCCAATATGAAAAAGCACGAGGCCCGTTTCCTGGCAGGGGCAGGAAGGACGGTCGCCGCGTTTTCATGTCCATTGGGGAGATCGCATGAAACACCGTTCCACGCGTCCACGTTCCAGCCTGCTGTACAACGCCCTGTTGCTGGCCCTGGTGGCCGCCACGCCGCAGCTTTCGTTCGCCCAGCAGGCGGACGTCGAAGAAGACAAGGCTTCGTCCGATGGAACAACGGACAAGCCCGCCAAGACCCTGGAGCAGGTGACGGTCACCGGATCGCGCATCAAGCGCGCCGAGGTCGAGGGGCCCGCGCCGGTTACCGTCATCACCGCCGACGACATCGAGAGGCAGGGCTTCAAGACCGTCTTCGACGCCCTCAACACGCTCACCCAGGCCAATGGCACGGTGGTCAACGAATCGACCCTGGCCAGCCAGTCAATCTTCGCGCCCAACGCCAACATCATCAATCTGCGCGGGCTGGGCCCGGGCCGCTCGCTGGTGCTGATCAACGGTCGCCGGGTCGCCGAATACCCGCTGCCCTATGGCGGCCAGAGCAACTTCATCAACCTGGGCGCGATTCCCAGCAGCGCGGTCGAGCGCATCGAAGTGCTGTCCGGCGGCGCCTCGGCGATCTACGGTTCCGACGCGGTCGCCGGCGTGATGAACATCGTCACCAAGAAGAACTACGAAGGGCTGGAGGCCAAGCTGTATGGCAGCACCACCACCCGCGGCGGCGGCGATACCGGCAACCTGCAGATCGTAGGCGGCAAGTCCGGCGACCGCTGGACCCTGACCTACGCGCTGGAGTACATGAACCGCGAGGCCATCTTCACCCGCCAGCGCGACTTCATGGATTCGATGCGGGACAGTCCGATCGCCAGCGGCCGCACGCCGTGGGCCAACCTGTACCTGTACGACTTCGACGCGCCCGGCTACGTCAACGACATCGCCAGCGCCTGCGATCGCTTCTTCGGCCACAGCGTGGTCTACACCACCGCTTCCGGCAGCCGCTGCGCGCAGTACGACCGCCTGGCCGACTCGACCATCCGCAGTTCCGACGACAATCTCTCGCTGTACGGATCCGGCGCGTTCGACATCGGCGAGGGCACCCAGCTGTTCATGGACGCGATGTGGTGGAAGTCCAAGGCGCGCTACTCCACCGGCACCCAGTGGTGGTCGCCCTACAACGAGGACACCGGCTACTACTACTACGACGTCGGCCGCGGCGCGCTGATGGATGCGCTGCGGGTGTTCCAGTCCGAGGAAACCGGACGCGGCGGCCTGATGACCGACACCGACGAGGAGTCGTGGAGCGTCACCACCGGCATCCGCGGCAGCGTGTTCGACAACCACTTCGACTATGAACTGTCCTACAGCCACGCCGAGTACGAAACCGACACCCGCACCCCGCGCCTGATCGCCAGCAAGGTCGCCGACTACTTCCTCGGCCCGCGCCTTGGCAACGATCCGGTCTACGACTATTACCCGGCCTACCGGCTGGACTACGAACGCTTCACCACCCCGCTGACGCCCGCGCAGTTCGCCGCGATGTCGGCGACCATCCGCCCGCGCGGCTATTCCGAGGCCAGCCAGTTCCAGGCCACCCTGAGCGGCGATCTGTTCGAACTGCCCGCCGGCCCGGTGGGGATGGCCTCGGTGCTGGAATGGGGCTCGCAGAAGTACAGGCTGGTGGCGGATCCGCGCACCCTGCCCAATGCCGATCCCGCCGAGGAGGCCTACAACTGGAACGACACCGGCGGCCGCGGCGCGCGCGATCGCTACGCGTTGGGCGTGGAGTTCAGCGTGCCGATCTTCAGCACCCTGAAGGCGCAACTGGCCGCGCGCTACGACAAGTACGACGACATCACCGAGGTGGATGGCGCGGTGACCTGGAACGCCGGCCTGGAATGGCGGCCCACCGACGGCCTGCTGCTGCGCGGCAGCTACGCCACCAGCTTCCGCGCGCCGGACATGCACTACGTGTTCGCCGAGCCTTCGGGTTACTACATCCAGATCTTCGACGAGTACCGCTGCCGCGCCGAGAACAACAACGACGTGCTGGCGACGGCCTGCCGCGACAACAGCAACACCGACTACTACTACTACACCGAGGGCGGGCGGCGCGGCAATCGCCTGCTGGAGGAAGAGACCTCCAAGTCGTGGACCGCCGGTTTCGTGTGGGACATCCTGGACGGCCTGTCGGTGCAGGCCGACTACTACAGCATCCAGCTCGACCAGGGCGTCAACGATCTATCCAACGGCTATGTGCTCAAGCGCGAAGCCGACTGCCGGCTGGGCGTGGATCGCAGCGGCAATCCGGTCGACACCAACTCGCTGCTGTGCCAGACCGCGCTGGATTTCGTCCAGCGCCGGCCCTCGCCGACGGATCCTGACGGCACCGCGGTCACCCTGCTGACGGTCGGCCCGATCAACACCGCCACCGAGAAGACCACCGGCATCGACGCCACCGTCCGCTACCGCTGGGACACCGATCGCCTGGGCCGCTTCAACTTCCTGCTCGGCTGGTCGCACACGCTCAGCTACGAGTTCACCCAGTACGCCGAGGACGGCGTGCTGTACGACCGCGACAACCGTTCGTACAACTGGAACGCGCGCAGCCGCGCCAACCTGTCGGTGAACTGGGATCGCGGCGACTGGGGCGCGAATGTCTATGGCTCGCGCATGGGCTCCATCCCCAGCTACGACCTCGATCGCCGCATCGCACCCTACCTGCTGTGGAATGCGAACGTGTCGAAGAAGATCACCGACAAGATGTCGCTGACCCTGTTCGTCAACAACGTGTTCGACAAGATCCATCCGCGTGACGACAGCTACGCCGACTACCCGTATTTCTACTGGACCTACAGTCCTATCGGGCGGGAGATTGGCGCGCAGCTGGCCTACCGGTTCCGGTAACCGGTGTTCCCCGGGGGCCGGCAGGTGGCCGGCCCCTTCTTTTTGGCTTCAGAGAAAACCGCATGAAAGATACCGTTCGCCCGCGTCCCGCCACCCGCCGACTCCGCGCGGCCCTGATCGCGCTGGCGCTGCTCCCGCCCTTCGCCGCGGGAGCGGCGGACACCGCTCCCACCGACGCGGACTACCAGCGCTCGCTGCACCTGGGGCAGGAATGGATGTACCTGACCCGCGACCTGCCGTTCGCGGCCAAGGCCACCCACGACGGCCGCTTCTACTACCGCAAGACGGTGCCGGGCGGTTTCAGCTATGTGATCGTGGATCCGAAGGATCAGCGCAAGCGGCCGGCGTTCGATCAGGCCCGCCTGGCCGCGGCGCTGGGCAAGGCGACCGGCGAGCGTTACGAGCCGCTGCGGTTGCCGTTCCGCGATTTCGAGTTCGCCGACGAAGGCCGCGCGATCAAGATGAAGATCGGCCTGGCCGAGCCGCGCCCGTGGCGCTGCGATCTGGAGGACTACACCTGCGCGCGCGACGACGGCACGCCCACCCGCCCGCGCGGTTGGGGCGTGGTCCGGGACATGACCCAGCCCGCCGACAATTCGCCGCGCCGCTCGCCCGACGGCAAATGGGAAGTCTTCGCCGAGGGGCACGATCTGGTCATCCGCGCGGTCGGCGCGACGCAGGCCGAGCCCCTGACCCGCGACGGCCGCGCCGATGGTTTCTACGATCCCGAATCCATCGCGTGGTCGCCCGACTCGCGGCACCTGGCGGTCTATCGGGTCAAGCCGGGCACCGACCGCCGGGTCACCCGCGTCGAGTCCACTCCGCGCAACCAGATCCAGCCGCTCGTCCACACCCAGCTGTATCCCAAGCCCGGCGACGAGGTCGACATCGAACGGCCGGTGCTGATCGACATCGGGTCGCGCACGGTCAAGGTCATCGACGACGCGTTGTTCCCCAACCCGCTGCAGTTGTGGGAGATCCAGTGGCGCAAGGACGGCGCGAGCTTCGCGTTCGAGTACATCCAGCGCGGCTTCAAGCAGGTCCGGGTGATCAGCGTCGACGCCGCCAGCGGCCAGGCGCGGGCGGCGGTCAGCGAGGACAGCCCGACCTTCGTCAACGCCTGGAACCTCTATCGCCACGACGTCGGCAAGGACGGACGCGAGGTGCTGTGGATCTCCGAACGCGATGGCTGGCGCCATCTGTACCTGTTCGACGACGCCAGCGGCCAGGTCAAACGGCAGATCACGCGCGGTGAATGGGTGGTGCGCGACGTGGTGAAGGTCGACGACGAGAAGCGCCAGATCTGGTTCACCGCCGGCGGCATGGATGCGGGCAAGGATCCCTACCTGCAGCACTACTTCCGGGTCGATTTCGACGGCGGCAACCTCACCCGCCTGACCCGGGCCGACGCCTGGCACGACGTCGCCTTCTCCAGCGACATGGCCTACTACCTCGACACCTTTTCGCGGGTGGACCTGCCGCCGGTCTCGGAACTGCGGCGCGCCGACGGCAGCCTGGTCTCGGTGCTGGAACGCGCCGATGTCCGCGCGCTCGAGGCCACGGGCTGGAAGCCGCCGCGGATCTTCTCGGCCAAGGGACGCGACGGTGCCACCGACATCTGGGGCATCGCGGTGCGCCCACGCGATCACGATCCGGCCAGGCACTATCCGGTCATCGAGTCCATCTACGCCGGCCCGCATGGCGCGTTCGTGCCCAAGCGCTTCTGGCCGTTCGACATGGACTCCGGCAGCGACAGCCTGGTGCGGATGCAGGCGCTGGCGGATCTGGGCTTCATCGTGGTCCGCATCGACGGCATGGGCACCACCGGCCGTTCCAAGGCCTTCCACGACGTGGCCTGGCAGAACCTGCAAGACGCGGGCTTCCCGGATCGCATCGCCTGGCACCGCGCGATGGCCGCGCAGGATCCGTCCTACGACATTTCCCGGGTCGGCATCCATGGCATGTCGGCGGGCGGGCAGAACACCCTGCATGCGCTGCTGTTCCATCCGGAGTTCTACAAGGCCGGCGTGGCCAGCAACGGTTGCTACGACAACCGCATGGACAAGCTGTGGTGGAACGAGCAGTGGCTGGGCTGGCCGGTCAACGCCAGTTACTCGGCCGCGTCCGGCGTGGAGCACGCGGGCAAGCTGCGCGGCGACCTGCTGCTGATCGTGGGCGAACAGGACGCCAACGTGGATCCCGCCTCCACCCTCCAGGTGGCCGATGCGCTGATCCGCGCCGACAAGGACTTCGAACTGCTGATGATGCCCGGCGCCGGCCACGCCGTCGGCCGCTGGGCCGAACCGTTCGACTACGTGCAGCGCCGGCACTACGACTTCTTCATCCGGCATCTGCAGGATCGCGCCACGCCGCGCTGGAACGCGGCGCCGACGTCGCCCTGATCGGGGTTCGCCGTCCGTCCACCCGGAGCGGGACGGACGGCGTCAGGCCAGGGGATTGAGCCGCGCGGCGATCGCCTCGAATTCACGCGCGACGAACCCGATCAGCGCGCGCAGGCGCGGGGTGTCGCGCATGTCGGCGTGATACCCCACGCGCACCGCGCGCACCGACGTCGTCTCCGCCAGCGGCAGCCGGCGCAGCCCCGCTTCCCTGTCACCCAGCAGGCACGGCAGCATCGCCATGGCGATGCCTTCGCGGACCACCGCCAGGTGCGTGCGCAGGCCGTTGCCGTGCAGGACGGTGCGGGCGCGATGGGCGAGGCCGTGCAGGCCGCTTTCATGCGGCACCTCGCCCGCCGCCCGCTCCAGCAACACCATCCGGTGTCCGTCGAAGCCGTCGGCGGGATCCGGCATTCCATGGCGTTGCAGATAGCCGGTGGACGCGTACAGCGCATAGGCCACGTCGCCGACGTGGCGATCCACCAGGTTTTCCTGGGTGAATGCGCCGAACCGGAAGGCCAGATCCGCTTCGCGCCGCGCCAGGTTGTACACGCGGGTGTCGTTGATCAACTCGATCAGCACGCCCGGATGGCGGCTGGCGAAATCCGCCAGCATCGGTGCGATGACCTCGTCGCCCAGCCAGTCCAGGCTGGTCACCCGGATTTCCCCACCCAGGCCGGTATCGCGCGCGGCCACCTGGCGCTGGATCGCCTGCGCGCCGGCCTCCATCTGCTCCAGCCCCGCGATCAGCGAATGCGCGAGCGGGGTCGGCCGCAGGCCGCCGGTCTCGCGCTCGAACAGCTTCGCCTCCAGCCGCCGCTCCAGTGCCTCCAGCCGGCGTCCGATGGTCGGCTGGGTCGTGCCCATCGCGCGCGCGGCCGCGCTCAGGCTGCCACCGCGCACGATCGCCAGCACGGTTTTCAGATCATCCCAATCCATCGACACGTTCGCCTATGCATTTCCGCAGGGGGGCCATGCGCGCGCGGGGCTGGGTCCGTGGCGATCCCGCGCCTAGAGTCCAGTTCCCCACACCCACTCAGGAGGCGCGCCGCCGGCGCACTCGTCCGATTCATGGTACGGCTCGATCATCTCATCCTGCGCGTCCGCAGCATTCCGGTTTCGGTGTCCTTCTACCGCGAGGTGCTCGGCTTTCCGCATGAGGGACGACAAGGACCGTTCGATGTGCTTCGCATCGGCGCGGACAGCGTGATCGATCTGCTGCAGGCCGAACCACGCGATCCGGCCCACCTTGCCTTCCACATGGACCCGCTGCGTTTCGAACAGACCCTGGGACGCCTGCGCGCCGCCGGCATCGCCTTTGGTGGCGATCCGTTCTCGCGCGATGGCCGCATCCGGGCGCAGTTCGGCGCCGGCGGCTGGGCCGACGCGCTGTACTTCCACGACCCGGACCACCACAACCTGGAAATCAGGACCCATGAGCCACGCTGACGCCATTCCCTCGCCCGATACCCGCGCGATGCCGCGCTTCGACGATCTGGCCGGCCGCACCGCGGTGGTGACCGGCGGCTCGCGCGGCATCGGCGCGGCGACCTGCCTGGCCCTGGCGCGCAGCGGCGTGCGGGTGGCGATCAACGGACGCGATCCCGATGCGCTGGCGGCCAGCGTGGCGGCGGTGCGCGCGATCGGCGGCGAGGCCATGGCGGCACCGGCCGACTGCGCCGATCTGGCCCAGGTCGAACGCATGCGCGAGCACATCGGCGAACACTGGGGCGCGGTGGATCTGGTGCTGGCCTTCGCCGGTGGCGGCAGCGGCCGGCCGGTGCCGTTGCAGGAGATCAGCGAGCAGGACTGGCGTTCCAGCCTGGACAACAACCTCACCTCGACCTTCTTCACCCTCAGGACCTTCCTGCCGGATCTGCTGGCGCGCGGCCGCGGCACGATCCTGACCATGGCCTCGGCCGGCGGCCGGGTCGCCGCGGGTGCGCCGGCCGGCTACGGCGCGGCCAAGGCCGGGGTGATCATGCTGACCCGGCACCTGGCCCAGGAAGCCGGGCCGCGCGGCGTGCGGGTCAACTGCATCTCGCCCTCGGCGGTCCTGACCGAACGCACCCGCGCGCACCTGCCGCCCGAACGACAGGCGCGGATGCTGGCGGGGTTTCCACTGGGCCGGCTGGGCACGCCGGAGGACATCGCGGCGGCATCGCTGTTCCTGCTCAGCGACGCGTCCTCCTGGATCACGGGAGTCGTGCTGGATGTCGCCGGCGGCCGGATCATGCTCTGATCCGTTCTCCCCCATCCCCTTCCGGATCGCCATGAACCAGACCGACGCCTATCTGCGGCGCCACTACTGGACCGCCGAGCGGCTGGCCGACGCCTGTGGCATCGAAACCGCCCAACTGGACGCACTGCTCGACCACGGACTGGTGCCCGCGCCGTCGTATGTGGTCCGTGCCGACGGCAGCCTGCAATCCGCCGCGTTCGGTGATTTCCCGGAAGCCGGGGCGACTCCGGGCCGCTACTTCCATCCCGGTACGGTGGCCTGGGTCGAACGCGCGCGGGAAGTCCTCGCGGACCACGACGCCGATGCCGCGCGGGCCGAGCTGGAGCAGCGGTTCCGGCACAATTTCGCCGCCGCCCTGGCGGATCTCGACCGCGCCCTCGCGCGCCTGCCCGACAGTTTCGACGACCAGGGCGCGCCACGCGCCGCCGGCCTGGAGGCGCGCACGGCCGATGCGTGGGATGCCTTCCGCGAGGGCATCTTCGGCCTGTGCGTGGCGGACCCCACCACCGAGTGCGCCATCGCGATCAAGGAAATCCTGCAGGAAACCCTGAGCGCGCGCCGGCAGGCCCTGGCCGAGGATCCCGCGGCGCCCGGCGGCCACGCCGACCTCCCCGCATTGATCGCCCGCTACGCCGAGGCGGCCATGCCGTTCTCGCCACTGGAGTACCCGCGCAGCAGCCGCAGGCGCCTGGTCGAGGATTTCGGCGCCGAACTGGCCGGCGCGCCACCCGTCGCCTGAGACCGCCCGTGCGCCCCGGCCGAGGCCACGGCGGAGTGGAATGAGCCACCACGGCCTGGCAACGACGCGCATGCCTGCCGGCACCTGAACCGCCTGATCCTGACCAGGCATCGCGCCATTGCACCCACGCACGGCCTGCCGTTAGCGTCTGCCTCCAGGCCGCTCCGGGGCCTGCCGATGTTCCCTCCCGTTCCCCGCAACGCCGCTGGCGATCGGCCGGCGCTGGAGAGTGACAGATGGTGAATGCGTTCCTGCTCGCGGCGCTGGCCGCAGCCGCCTCCCCGCAGGCGGACCGGCTTGAATCCCTGTGCGCCCCATTGCGCCAGGGCGTGGCGATGGATCTGGCGGGCATCAGCTACCGGCCCGAACAGGCGTACGCCCCGGGCGACGCCGTCGCCACCGTGGACGCGCGTCAATCCATGCTGCTGTTGCCCGACGGACGCTTCCTGCTGCGCACCTCCAACCTGTATCCGGGCGATATCGAGTTCCGCTATCGCACGCTGGGCGATCGCGGCGGCGAACGCACCATCGATGAACTCGGCTGGCGCGATGGCGACACCCTGCAACAGGACGATGCCGCCACCGTCGCCCGTGATCTCGCGGACCTGCGCATGCTCGCACCCGGCCTGCTGGCCTGCGACGCCATCGAACAGCACCGGGGCAAGCCGGCGGCGGGCGATGCGATCGTCTTCAAGGATGGCGCCGGGCGCGACGTGACCCTGGCTTTTGACGCGTCCGGCGATCCCGCCAGCGCGCAACGGGACGCCGATCTCTACCGCTACGAAGACTGGTCCGCGCAGGACGGCGTCCGCATTCCCGCCCGCGTCGTCCATCTCCGCGAAGGTCGCGAGCGGGAACGCTGGACCGTGGTTCGCGCACGCCCCGCGCGCTCGGGCGACACCGCGTTGCTGTCCCTGCCCGATGGCCATCGACCGGCCGACCCGTCGCCGCCGCTGCACGCGACACCGCTTGGCCAAGGCGCATACCGCATCGACGGCGCACCGTCGGGTTACCACACCGGATTCGTCGTGGGCGAAAAAGGCATCGTGCTGTTCGATGCCCCGATCGATGTCGACGAGGCCAGGCGCGTGCGTGCGGTGATCGAAAAAACCGCCCCGGGCCGCGCCATCACCCATGTCGTGGTCTCGCATGTCCATGGCGATCACGTCGCCGGGCTGCCGGCCTACGCCGAGGCCGAGGTGCGGGTCGGCGCCGGTGGCGCGACCGCGCTGCGCCGGCAACTGGGGGACCGGTTGCCGCCGCGCGTGCGCGAAGTGCGGGAAGCCGAAACCATCGATCTCGGCGATCGCCGGGTCCAGGTCCTGCCGCTCGCCAGCGATCACGCCGCCACCATGCTGGTCGGCTTCGATCCGGCATCCGGCACCCTGTTCCAGGGCGATCTGTTCTACCTCCCGCAACGCGGCCCGGTGCCGGTCGCGTTCACCACCGGCCGCGAACTCGTTGCATTGATCGAAAGCGCCCATCTGGACGTGCGCACGCTCGTCGGCGTGCACGGCCGCTCCGGCACGCCCGCGGATCTGCGCGATGCGGTGGCGCGGATGCCGGCGCGCAATGATCGCGGCTGCGTCGGCGAGCAGATGACCGGAACGGCGGTCTGCTCCGTCCCGGCGGATTGATGGGCCCACCGACGATGGGTTCATCCTCCCCGCGACCGGCCGCGTCGGATTTCCACCGGTCACGAAGCATGCGGACGCCATTCCGGAAAACCGCCCTGACCGCGATCCTGTCATTCGCCGCCCTCGCCGCCGGCGCGCAACCAAAGCAGGCCGCGTCCTTCGATCTCCACGTGCCTGCCGCGCCGATGGCGATGGCCGTGGCGGACGGAACCCAACTGATCTACGAGCTGCATCTGGGCAACTTCGCCCGCCACGATCTGCAGCCCATCCGCGTGGACGTGCTGGATGGCGCGGATGGGCGCACCCTCGCAAGCCATGAAGGTGCCGCGCTGGAACAGCGGCTGGATCGTTCCGGCCTGCAATGGGAAGCCGGGGTATTGCGGGCCATTCCATCCGGCCGCCGGGGCGTGGTGTTCATCGAACTGACGGTGGCCGGCGCGCCGCCGCGCACGCTGCGTCATCGGATCAGCTATCTGGACGACCGCACGGACACCACCGTGCACGTGGTGGAAGGCGGCGAAATCGCCGTCATCACCGGCAGGACGCCCGTGCTGGCGCCACCGCTGCAAGGCGGTCCGTGGGTGGCCATCCATGATCCGCGCTGGCAACGCGGCCACCGCCGCGTCGGCTACGCACTGGCCGGCAAACTGCGTACCCCGGGCCGCCATGCAATCGACTTCGTCAAGCTCGACGCCAGTGGGCGCAAAGCGCCGGCCGGCGAGCACCTCGCGGCCCGCGCCTACAGCCATGGACAGCCCGTCCTTGCGGTGGCCGACGGCGTGGTCGTCCGTGTCGAGGATGGATTTCCCGAACGGACCCGCCTGTCCGATCGGGTGGATGGCGTGGAAGGCAATCGCGTCGTTCTCGCGCTGGCGGGCGGACAGTACGCGCACTACGGCCACCTGCGGCCCGGCAGCGCGCGCGTCCCAGCCGGCGCGCGCGTGAAGGCGGGAGAGAAGATCGCCGAGGTCGGCTTCAGCGGCAGCGCCTCCGATCCGCAGCTCCATTTCGCGCTGACCGACGGTCCTGAAGAGCTGGCCAGCGAGGGGCTTGCCTACACCTTCGGACGCTATCGCCTGCTGGGCGGATACGACGACGTGTCCCTGATCGGCACGACCGGCTGGACGCCTTCGGCCGAGCCGGCACCCGCGCGGGCGACCATGCCGGCGCCGATGCGTGTCATCGAGTGGCGGGAATGAGTCTCGTGTCCCGCCCGCAGCTCCGGATTAACTGATCGCCCTGCTCACGACGCCTCCGTGCGGGCATGCGTTGCCCGCCAGGGCTTCATCCCAGTTTCGCCAACAGGCGTTCGACCAGTTGTCCGGGCGGATCGGAAACGTCGAAGGGTTCGCCCAGTCCATTCCCCACGGCACGATTCAGGAGATCGTGCTCGCGCTCGAAGATCCCCGCTTCGCCGGCCCGCTCGTCGAGTGCGCGTGCGTCGGCCCGGCGCGCGATCCGGGCCAGGTTCTCCGCCCGATCCAGGGTCAGCCGATAGCAGGCCCAGCGCTCGTCCGGACCGGCGAGGCGACGGCGGAGATCCTCGAGGTCCGCCTCGGCCTCCCACAGGTGGTTGATGACGAAGTGGCGATACCCGAATCGCCGGTGATGCGCCACCAGCTGCGCCATTCCCGCGTGGAAATGTTCCCGCACGTCCAGCGGTGGCGGGTTGACCGCGACGAGCGCGTCCCCGTCCAGCATGGCGCAACGATCGATGCTTTCCGACAGCGCTTCGGCCAGGGTCGACTTGCCGATGCCGAGGGGGCCGTTGAGCACGATGATCATGGGGTCTCCGAGCGCGCCTCAGCGCGCGGGCTCGCCGATCGTCAGATCCCCGGCCAGGACGCGCCGGGCGACATGGAGCGGATCATCGCCTCCCTTTACGTCCGGGGTCACGCCTTCGCGGTTCCAGTTGCCGCCGGTCCTGGCGTTGATCGGTTGCGCATCGGGAATGAAGATCTGGAACGAATGCGGCAATGGCTTGGGATCACTCATCAACGTCGCCGCGCCCGCGCTGGGCGATCCGATCACCACCGCCCGGTTGGCGGCCTGCAGGGAATAGCCCACGTATTCCGATGCGGACGCGGATCGGCGGTCCAGCAGCACCACCACCCCGCCGCGGTATTCGGGGATATCGCGCTTGGGCAGCGGTTCCGGCCGGCGGCCGGCGCGAGACTGCACGTCCTGCACCGAGGTTACCGCGTCGCCCACGAAGGCCCTGACCAGATGGCCCGCGGTTTCCGCGTCGCCGCCGCCGTTCTGGCGCAGGTCCAGCACCAGTCCCTGCGTGTCCTTGAGCAGTTCCAGCGCGGCCAGCAGCTTGGGCCGGGCCATGTCCCACGGATAGAAGGACGCGAGCCGCAAGTAACCGATGTTGCCTTCAAGCACCTTCACTTCCCGCACGCCCATGTTGGTCGGCACGCCCGCGGCGCGCCACGCCATCAGCCAGTCCTCGTCACCGCCGGCCTTTTCCTCGACCACCCGCTCCACGTGGAAATGCCCGTCATAGGCGTCCAGATCCCGGTTGAGCCGGGTGGAGAACGCCCGCCAGTCGCCACAGGCGTCGGCATAGCGTCCCCGGCGCGCCCATTCGCGCGCGCTTTCGGCAATCTGCCGCGCTTCCGGCGCGACCACGTAGTCCTTCTCGATGGCTTTCGCCATCTGTTCCAGCACGGCCTCCTGCTGGGGACAACCGCCCGCCAGCAGGGCCGCCAACCACAACGCCTGGCTCATGACGCACCTCCCGCACCGTTCTTGACAATATATAAGTGCTAACATATATTTTCTGGCATGACAACACCGCATGCGACCTTGGGCACGCTGCTGCGTACCCTCATCGATCAGCTCGACTCGGCCGTCGCCGAGGCGTACAGCGCTTCCGGGCTCGACTACAAACCGCGCTTCACTCCGATCATCCGCGCGCTCTCGCAACACGGTCCTTCCCGGATCAAGGACATCGCCGACGGCATGGGGGTCAGCCATTCGGCGGTCAGCCAGACCATCAGTGCGCTGGTGCGCGCCAAGTGGGTCAAGCTCCAGCCCGGCGCGGACAGCCGCGAACGCATCGTGCACCTCACGCCCTACGCGAAGGCGCGCCTGCCGCGGCTTGAGCAGCACTGGGCGAACACCGCGAAGGCGGCCGCCAGCCTCAACCAGGACATCGGGCTGTCGCTGGAAGAGGTGCTGCGCAGCGCGTTGAAGGCATTGCAGGAACAATCGTTCGAGGAACGCATCCGGAAGGCCGCCCAAGCCGGCGGCGCCTGATCCGGCCGCATCGACCGTACGACCGCACCACCATCCGATCGCCACGACCACCGGAGAATCCCGATGCATCGCCTTCGCCATCTCCTTCCTTTCGCCCTGCTGCTGTCGTTCCTGCCGCTGCCTGGCGGCGCCGGAAACCCGACCTCCCCCGGCACGCCTCCGATCGCAGCCGACCTATCGGGCGAAGGTCCGCGCGAGTTGGTGCTGGTTCCGGGCCTGTCCGGCGGCGCCGTCTCCTGGGAAGACACCGCCACGCGCCTGTCCGGCAGGTACCGCGTGCACCGGATCCGCATCGCCGGGCTCGAACTTCCGGCGACCGGCCGCGCCACGCCGCGTTCCATCGATGACGTGGCCGATGCGCTGTCGGCGTACCTGCGGCAGCACGCCAGCGGACCCGTGGCCCTGGTCGGGCACTCGGCCGGCGGCGTCGCGGCGCTGATGGTGGCGCTGCGGCAACCCGATCTGGTCGATCGCGTGGTGATCGTGGACGCCCTGCCCTTCATGTCGGCCAACCGCGGCAGCACCGGCGTGGATGCGGAACTGCGCGCCGCCATCGCCGCCGAAGCACGCGACATGCGCGCCGAGGACGCCAGCGCGTTCGCGCAGCGGATGCAAGGCCAGGCGTCGTCGGCCATCGGCGATCCGGACGCCGCCAGCCGGATCGCGCAGGCGGGGGCGCGCAGCGATCGCGACACCTATGCAGCCCTGTACGAAAGCCTGTCGACCACGGACCTGCGGGCAGGGATGGCGGGCCTGCGCCCACCGTTGACCGTCATCTTCGCGGATCAGTCGCCGCTCGGCGCGCCGGCGGGCCACATGGCCGCGCGCTACCAGGCGCAATACGCGGGCAGCCAGGCGCGCTCGGTGGAGATCAAGGATGCACGCCACTACCTGATGCTCGACCAGCCAGTGGAGTTCGCCCGCGCCCTGGACACTGCGCTGGATGACTGAAGCCCGGCTTCGCGAGGAACATGCATGGCGCTGCTGATAGGCGAATCCTTCTCGCCCTGGACGCGCAAGGCCCGATGGGCACTGGACTACTGCGGGGTGGCGTATCGCTACCGGGAGTACATCCCGTTCCTCGGTGAACCGGCGCTCAGGATGAAGTTGGGGCAGTGGCGTGGCACCGTATCGGTGCCGGTGCTGTTTGCCGGTGCGGGCGTGGTGCGTGGCTCGTTCGACATCGCCCGGCATGCGGCACAGGCGGCGGGCGACGATCGGCTGGGTGATTTCGATCGGATCCGGTCCTGGGACGACATCAGCGAGACGGGCCTGGCCGCGGCCAGGACCCGGGTGATCCGGGCAATCGCCGCGAACGACGCCGCGCTCGACGAATCGCTTCCCCAACTGCCGTCGCCGCTCAGGCCCATGCTCCGCCCGATCATCCGCCATACGGTGAAGGCGCTGGACCGCAAGTACGCGCACCTGTGCGGCGCCGGCAATCACCGCAACGCCTTGCTTGCCCTGCGCCGTGGCCTGCGGGCCTCCGCAACGGGATTCGTGCTGGAACGCTTCAGCTACGCCGACATCAGCCTGTGCGTCCTGCTGGACGCGGTGGCGCCCGAACCGGAGACCGTGTTCCCCGGTGAAACCCACCGCCACTGCTGGCGGGACGTTGCCCTGGCGCAAGAGTTCCGGGATCTCCTCGACTGGCGGGATGGATTGCACCCGTATCGTTCCGGTCGCGCCGATCGCTAGCATCACTGGCACGCGCCGCGTCGTGCGTCCCGGTTTCACCAGGCCACGGAGAGGGTTCCCGCCCTCCCCATGACCCGGCCCGTCGCTAGCGTCCGCGACGCCTTCCCGCCAGTTCGCTGGCGGCCGCACGCAGTTCGTCGCGCGAAATCCGATCGTCGTCATCCGCATCGATGCGATCGAAATGTTCCGCCAGCCTTGGCAGGGAAGCATCCGCCTCGACGCGGCTGATGTAGCCATCCTGATCCGCATCCGCGGCTTGCAGGCGTTCCTGGAGGGCCTGCTTGCGCGCGCCGCGCCCCTGCTGGGCGTCCGCGGCACCGGGGACCAGCAAGAAGGAGGCCAGCAGGGTGAAGGCAATGATTTTCATGCTTGTAGTCCTGTTGAGAGGTTGGAGTGTTCGGCGTTCAAGGTCGTCAGCGGTTCCGGCAGGGCGCCGGATGTCCATCCGCGTCAGCGCAGCTTCCGGAGTAGTTGATCCGGCCGCCGGAGAGCGCAAGCGAACCGGAGTAGTGGCCGCCATCCCGCGCGGTGACGGTGGTGGCGCGGCTGGCGGAGACACTGCCGTCCGCGTTCCGGCTGGCCGTACCCGAACGATCGATGCCGGCGCCGCCGGGTCCATGCAGCGAGACGCTGCGTTGGCGACTCGCGTTTCCGGCCTCGTCGCGTTGTCGGGACGCCTGGTAGCTGCCGGATCCGCCCCGATATCCCTGCATCGATCCCTGCCGATGCATCGACGCGTTTCCGTGGGCGTCGGCCTGCCAGTGACGGGCGCGCTGCGACTGGAAGCGGGCATTGATACGGGCGGACTCGACGGCGCCGGCGTGGGGACTTCGCTCCACGTGGCGCGAGCGCTCCCGTCCCATCGCCCATTGGCAACCCGCGAGTGCAATCGTGAAAACGAAGATCCTGGCCCAAACAGGGACTGTGCTCATGGCGGCTCCTTTCAGGTGGGGGCAAGCCGGGAATTCCGGCCCGTCCACGCTAGCCCTGCCCCGGCGCGCCCGTGGCGCGGGGATGTAAACCGCCGTTTCCCGCGCGCGTTTCCGAAACATCCGCTTACAAATCGGCGCCGCCGCACCGCCACCGATGGCCGGCGCTGGCGACATAGTGAACGCCATGAACGAAACCACGCCGCCGCGCATCCTGATCGTCGATGACGACATTCGCCTTCGCGATCTGCTGTGCCGCTATCTGCGCGAATCGGATCTGCACGCGAAGGGTGTCGCCGATGGCCGGGAGATGGACGTCGCGCTCAGCAGGGATCACTACGATCTGGTCGTCCTCGATCTCATGTTGCCGGGCGACGACGGGCTGGCCCTGTGTCGTCGGCTGCGCTCGCAGGGCGACACCACGCCGGTGATCATGCTCACCGCCAGGGGCGACGACGTGGATCGCATCGTCGGACTGGAGATGGGCGCGGACGACTACATTCCCAAACCGGTCAATCCGCGCGAACTGGTCGCCAGGATTCGCAGCGTGCTGCGCCGATCCGCCCGTGTCCCGGGCGCGCCCGCGGAGGGTTGCGTGCGCTTCGGCGACTTCAGCCTGGACCTGGCGGCGCGGACCCTGCATCGGCGCGGACGCCCGCTGCGGATGACCGGCGGCGAATACGCGGTGCTCTCGGTGCTGGTGCGCCACCCGCACATGACCCTGAGCCGGGATCGCCTGATGAGCCTGGCGCGCGGCCGCGGCCTGGATGCGATGGGGCGCGGCATCGACATCACCATCGTCCGGTTGAGGAAACTGGTCGAGGACGATCCGCGCCGGCCACGCGTGATCCAGACGGTCTGGGGCGCCGGTTATGTCTTCGTCCCGCCGGCGGAGGAAGCATGAGGGCGCGCGCAAGGGGCCCGTCGACGGTCTTCGGCCAGCTGGTGGCGGTCATCTCGCTGTGCCTGCTGGGTGCGTTCGTGCTCACCTTCCTGCTGGTGCGCGAGTTGTGGATCCGGCCGGCGGCGGATCAGTCGTATCGGGTGATGGACGGCTTCGCGCGGACGATTGAAACACTGGCCCGCAAGGAACCGCTCGAAGCCACGATGAGCCGGCTGGAGGACGCCGGCCTGCGCCTGCGGATCGAGCCGCCCGTGGATTCCCGTCCGCGCCTGGCCCCTTACCTCCGCGAACTGGCGTCACTGCCCGGTGCGGACGGTGCGCCGTCGCGCGAGATGCGCGTGGCCGACGGCCCCGGCGGGCGACCCGTCCTCTGGCTGAGGCTGGAAACCACTTCACCGCTATGGATTTCATTCGCGCGGGAGCGGGCGGACGGCGAGGTCCGCTGGCTGCCGATCCTGATCCTGTGCGCATGCGCGCTGGCGGTCCTGGTGGCGGCCGGATACTTCGCCCGCCGGCTGGTGGTGCCCTTGCGCGATCTGGCCCTGCATGCCCCCGCCATCGTTCGTGGCGAAGGTCCCCGCGTGCCGCTGCCCGCGGCGTCGCGCGAGGTGGCCGAACTGGCGCAGGCGCTCGCCGGAGCCGGTGACGGGCTTCGCACGATGATGGACGAGCGCCACCTGATGCTGGCCGGCATCTCGCACGATCTGCGCACGCCGATGATGCGCCTGCAGTACGCGGTCGAACTGCTCCCGGACACCGATCCCGAACTCCGCGCGGGCGTGCATCGCGATATCGAGGAAATGGACGGCATCCTCAGGCAGTTCATCGCCTATGCCCGCGATGGCCGGGACGAGGCGCCGTGCGTCCTCGACCTGGTGGCGATCTGCCGACAGGCGGTGGTTGCCGTCGGTGGGGACTGGCAACTGGCGCTTCCCGACCAGGCCTGGCTGCGCGGCCGGCCGATGGCGCTGCTGCGTGCCGTGGAGAACCTGATCACCAACGCGCTTCGCCACGGCGCCGCGCCTTATCACCTGCGGGTGCGTCGCGAGGGGGACGCCTGGTGCGTCGAGGTGATCGATCACGGAGCGGGCCTGCTCGATGGGCGCCCGCATGACGCCCGCAAGCCCTTCGTCCATGACGCCTCCCGCGGTGGCAGTGGCCTTGGCCTGGTCATCGTCGAGCGGATCGCCGCCCAGCATGCGGGTGATCTGCAGCTCATCCCGCACCTGCCGCACGGGCTGCGGGCCACCCTGCGACTGAAATCGAACCAGGAATGATCATGCCGCTTCCGATGCTGCGCGCGCGCCTCTTCGCTGCCGCCCTTGCCCTCCTGCCGATCCTGGGCCATGCGGCCGAGACGCATCTTCCCGCCGGCACGCGGGTGCTTGCCGACATCGCCTATGGAGACGACGGCAGGCAGCGGTTCGACGTCTATCTACCGCCGGGGGCGGAGAACGCACCGGTGCTGTTCATCGTCCACGGTGGCGCATGGCGGAATGGCTGGAAGGATCATCCCGGCCTGATCGCCAACAAGGCGTTCCACTGGATTCCGAAAGGCTACGTGATCGTGTCGACCGGCTACCGCCTGCTCCCGGAGGCGGACCCGCGGATCCAGGCCGACGACGTGGCACGGGCGATCGCGAAGGCGCAGCGGCTGGCCCCGGCCTGGGGCGCCGATCCGGATCGCTTCATCCTGATGGGCCATTCGGCGGGCGCGCACCTGGTGGTGCTGCTGGGATCCAATCCGGCCCTGCTGGCGGCCCACGGGGCGCGCCCGCCGCGCGGTGTCGTGTCCCTGGACAGCGGCGCGCTCGACGTCGTCGGGATCATGCAGGCCAGGCCGCATCTTTCGCTGTTCGACGATGCGTTCGGCGACTCCCCGGCGTACTGGAGGGCGGCGTCGCCGCACCACGCGCTGGTCCGGGGCGCGGCACCGATGCTCATCGTGTGCTCGTCGCGTCGTCGGGACGCCTGTCCGCCGTCGTGGCGGTTCGCGCGCAAGGCCGCCGGGCTGGGTACGCGCGTCGAGGTGATGGAACAGGATCTCTCCCACATGGCCATCAACCGCGAACTCGGCCTGCCGGGCGCCTACACGCGACAGGTGGATGCCTTCATCGCGGACATCGACGGCTAGATGTGCGCTTGCATGCGCGCGCTGCCTCGATCCTTTTTCCGGAGCCCGAATCGATGTCCCTGTTCGCATGGACCCTGGCCCACGCCCTCGCCATCGTGGCCGTGACGCCCGTCGGCACGCCCTCCGCAAACCCGGTATATGCGCGCGGCTGGTCGGCCACCCACGCCGACGCGTCCAACAGCGACTACAGCCCGGTGGCCGGCGCTTCGCGCATCACCCACGCGTGGTCGCGCAGCTTCGGCGGCCTGATCAACCTGGGGCCGACCAGCGACGGCGAAGGGCGGCTTTACCTCACCACCAGCGGTCCGGGCTGCCGGCTCCATGCGCTGGATCGGACGACGGGCCGGACGATCTGGTGCACCGAGGCAGTGGACCGGCTCGCGGTCGCCTCCTCTCCCCTGCTCGACGCCGAACGCAACCTGTATCTCGCCGATGGCGCGGCCATGCATTCATTCCGGACCGACGGCGGCGTCCGCTGGCGGTCGCCCATCACCGGGTTCCCGCTCTCGGCGCAGTTCACGCCCGACGGCGATCTCATCTTCGTCACCCATGTGGGTGTCGTCTATCGACTGGATCGCGGGACCGGAAAATCCGTCGCCGACCCCATTGCGTTGATCCCGAATCCCGCCTTCGATTCCTCCTCCGGCGCACTCGCCTGCATGCGGGGAACACACGCATGCCCCGGCGCGAACACGCCGGCGGTGGATGCACGCGGCGGCAGGTTGATCTTCACCTTCTGGACGCCGGGCGCGGCGGCGGCCGGCATCCGTTCGATGAAGATCCTCGCCGATGCCGGGGCCAAGGCGGTCGTCGCCGACTGGCGCAACGACACGCTGCCGGGCGGGAGCGCCGCCAGTCCAAGCCTGTCGGCCGACGGTACGCGGATCTATCTGACCGACAACGCGCACCGGCTGCGGGCGCTGGACATCCGCACCGGTGAACAACTGTGGAGCATCGACATCGGCTATCCCGCGGGGGGCAGCCCCTCGGTCTCGCCCGAGGGCATCATCATGCCGGCCGGTGGCGGCGAAGCGCCGCTGATGGCCGTCCGCGATCTGGGCGATCGGCCACAGCTACTCTGGCGCCGGCAAGGCCTCCGGAACCGGGGAATCGCGACACAGGCGGCGCAGCACCGCGCCTATGCGACCGTCGCCGGGAATGGGGGTGCGCTGGATCTCGTCGTCGTCGATACCCGCACCGGCGAGATACTCGACAGGGATGCGCTGCCAGGCAAACCGATGTTCACCGTGGGGACCACCGTGGATACGGACGGAACGGTCTACGTGCCTTCGATACGGGGCACGCTCCATGCCTTCCGGCCCGAACGTTGACGTCCTTCGGCACGCGCAAGCCAGGCAGGTTCGTTTCCCGGACATTCCGCGCCCAATGTCCGCCACCCTTCATGGGAAGATGCCCGGCATGGGCCCGGACGACTCCACCGAAGACCCGCGCTGGCGGCGCGCACACCAGGATCTGCTGGCGGCGTTCTTCTCGCTGGTGCTCAGCCGCCGCTACCACGAAATCCGCGTGGCCGACGTCCTGGAGCGCTCCGGCGTCAGCCGCTCGACCTTCTACGAACATTTTCGCAACAAGGACGAACTGCTGGCCGCCAGCCTGGCCGATCCCTTGCGGATCCTCGCCGGCCTGGTGCGCGCCGATGCGGATGCCGGCAGAGTCCAGGCCATCCTCGAACACTTCTGGCAGAACCGCGCGCTCGCCCGCAGCCTGTTCCAGGGCACCGCGCTGCGCATCGTCCGCCGCACCCTGGTCGGCCACGTCGAAACCGCGCTGGTTCGCGGACAACGCAACCATCTGCGGATCCCCCCACGGCTGGCCGCGCATGCGCTCGCCGACGGCATGCTCTCGCCGCTCATCGCCTGGTTGTCCGGCGAGGCGAAGTGCGCGGCTGCCGATCTGGCGCTCGCCCTGCGACTGACCACGGCCGCTTCGGCGCATGCACTGCTGACGGGCCACCCACCCCATCCCGACCACGGAGGATCCGCGTGAAGATGCAAGGCCTGATTCCCATGCTGCCGGTCCGCAGCATGCCCGCCAGCGTGGCGTTCTACGCAAAGCTGGGTTTCCACGTGGAGAACCGCAACGACGCGTGGCGTTGGGCGATGCTGGCCTTCGACGGATGCCGGCTGATGCTGGACGAATCGATCAACCAGCCCCCGGACGCCCCGCGCACCTCGGTGATCTACCTCTATCCGGACGACATTTTCGGCTACCACCGCGAGGTGCGCCGGCGCGGGCTGGAGGTGCCGTCGATCACCCATCCGTTCTACGGCATGAGCGAGTTCCGGATCGAGGATCCGGATGGCAACCGCCTGTGGATCGGGCAGAAGAACGAAGCCGTGGACTAGGGCGCCCGCGGCATCGCCCGCGATCCCCGCCGCAACCGGAAAGACAGCCGGAGGATGACGCTGCCGACGGGGGTCGGTACCATCGCGCGGGGTCTTCCCGCCTCCGAGGCGGTCAACACGCGGCCGACAGACAGGACACCATGGCAGAACGAAAATATGGCGAACCTGCGCCGAAGACCGTCGACACGATCGCGGGCGCGGACTGGTACGGCCGCGAGCTCAAGCGCCAGCGGTTCGAGCGCACGCTGTTCGCCGACCTCGATCTGACCGAGGCGATGAATACCGGCTCGGTCTTCAACGAATGCACGTTCCGGCGGGCGCGCTTCAACGGTTCCGTGCATGACCGCGGCGCCTTCACCAATTGCACGTTCGTGTCGTGCAATTTCTTCGATGCCCGGTTCAACGACTGCAAGTTCGTCGGCAGCATGTTCAACGGCTGCCAGTTCGACTGCATGCAGGTGGCGGGTGGCGACTGGTCGTTCGCCGGCCTACCCGGCGCGGACTTGCGCCGCGCCGGTTTCAAGGACACCCGCCTGCGCGAGGCGGACCTGACCGGTGCACGCTGCCAGGGCGGCAGTCTCCGCGACGTGGACCTTTCCGGCGCATGGCTGCACAGCGCCGACTTTTCCCGCTGCGATCTGCGCGGCTCCGATCTAAGCGCCCTGGAACCCGGCAACAGCCAGATCAAGGGCGCCATCATCACCATCGACCAGACCTTGGCGATCGCCGAGGCACTGGGACTGGATGTGCGCGTGGAATAGACGCCAGCGCGCGACACAGGTTCGGCCACTCCCGCTGCAAACGCGTTCGTCAGCTCGATGACCGTTGGGCGTGCCGGGTGATGAACCTCGCGATGATGGCGGCGACCGGCGCCGCATGCGTCTCCAGCAGGAAGTGCCCACCGTCGAGCACATGCGCTTCCATGCGCGGCAGATCCTTCATCCAGGACACCGTCTCGTCGATTTCGAAGAACGCATCGTGGCGTCCCCACACCATGACCGCGGGAGGTTGCCGGTCGGCCAGGTATTTCGCAATCACGTCGAACCGTTCGACGTACTTGCCGTAGTCGGCCAGGAGCGCGCGTTGGGTCGCCATCCGGCCGGGCAACTGCATGACCCGCCAATCCTCCTCCCAGACCTGCGGCGGGATGCGCGCGGCCACGTCGTCGGGGACGCCGGCCACATACTGGTCGCGAACGCCTTCCTGGTTCAGGAAGGTAATGGCCGCCGCCTCGGTCTCCTTGCCGGGGTGTTTCCAGAAGGCGAAGGTGTTGTCCCACTGCGGCGCGAAACCGCTGCGGTGCGCGTTGGCGTTCTGCACGATCAGGCCCAGCACCGCGTCCGGTTCGCGCATGGCGATGTGCAGGCCGACCGGCGCCCCCCAATCGTGCAGGTAGACGAACCTCGGCCCGGCATCCAGGTGGGCCAGGAGTTCGAATACCGCTTCTCCGAAAGCCTCGAACGAAACGGTTTTCAGCGGTTCGGACTCCCCGTACCCGGGCAGGTCGGGCGCGATGACGAACGCGCTATCCGCCCATGCGGGAATCACCTCGCGGAAAGTGTCGGCGGAACTGGGGAAGCCATGCAGCAGCAACAGCGCGGGCGCACGCGGATCGCCCGCGGTCACGAACGCAAGCTGCGTCCCATCGGCCAGGCGCAGGTATTGGCGGCGCAGGTGTTGCATGGGCCCTCCGGCGGTCGCGGCAATAATCGGTTTCCGGCTATAGCGCAGCGAACGTCACCACGTCGTGATGCGTCGCGCCTGGAAAAGAGGTGCAGGTCCGCCAACCTATGCAGTCACCGGTCGCGTCCCGCCGTCGCCTGCGCGAAGCAGGCACGACTTCGCAAGCGGCTCCGTCCGCTGCCGTGCCCGGTTTTCAGGGTGGGATACGAGCAGCAGGAAGATCCTGCGACGCAACTTCGATCATCGCCGGGACATGGTTCCAAAGCCCATGCGCTGGCGGATGATTCCACGCCTCTGCCGCCATGTCGCCGCCGCGACGTGCAGCCCCGCCAGTGCCAGCAGGGTCCAGGCGCCGTACACGTGCACGTACCAGGCGATGGCCCGTCCGGTTTCGTCCGCTTCCGGTGGAACGAACAGGGCCGGCACTTCGAGTCCACCGAACAGGCCGCGATCCGCCCCCATCCAGACCCAGATGACGTGGCCGCTGATCGGCAGCACCAGCACCAGCAGGTAAAGCAGGCCGTGGACCACGGCCCGGATCCGGCGGCGCCACCGGGATTCACCGTCATCCTCGCCGGGCAACGGCAACACCAGGCGCAGGCCGAGGCGCATCAGCATCAGGCCCAGGATCATCACGCCCAGCTTGAAGTGGCAGGAAAACAGGACATCGGACAGCGCGCGCGGAGTCCCGTGCTCCGCAGCGAATCCCAGCGCGATCTGCGCCGCCAGCAGCACCGCCAGCAGCCAGTGCAGCACCCGCAGGGCGAGCGGATAGCGCTGCGGGGACGCGGCTTTCATGGGGCGCATCCGGGATAGTCCGGAATGTGCCTGCCCAGCACGATGTCGCGGCGCGCCCGCCAGCCATCGGCGACGCGCTCGGGCATCACGATGCCGGAGCCGCCGCGCCCCTGGTCCGCCTTGCGCGCGGCCGCGGGGGTCAGGCGTGGATCGTCGCGGAACAGCACGTCATCGATGTAGTACAGCGCGCAACCGCTTTCGATCACGTAAAGGTGGATGTGCTGGGGCATCCGGGTGCCCGGATAGCTGCCGGGACGGATGCTGAGGAAGGTGTAGTTTCCGTCGGCGTCGGTCGTGGCCCACGCGCGCAGCCGGCCATGCCGGCGGGCGCCCGGATCGGCGTCCGATTTCTCGCCCGGATAGACGCCCCGCTGGTTGGTCTGGTGCGCGTAGACGATCACGCCCGGCCGCGGGCGCCCCTGCGCGTCGGTCACGCGCCCGGTCAGGCGCAGGCGTTCGCCCGGCTCTTCCTCGGGCGCCAGGCGGGCGACCGCGGGCGACTGGGCCGGCATGCCGATCAGCGGCACTTCGCAGTCCTCGCAGGGCAGGCCGACCACGGGCGTGGTGCCGGCATCGGCGCGGGAGCACGCGGCCAGCAGCAGGAACAGGGCCGGAATCCGCGCGATATCCGCGGCGAGGCCCAGGGCGCGGGGTGGAGTGGGGGGCATGGCGGCTCTCCTCGGGAATGTGCCGATGAAGAGCGGGCATCGCGGTGCGGCGTTAACCACGCCCGCCGTGTTAACACTGTGCCCCCGGATTCCCTCTACTCCCGGGTCACTCCGACTTGTCAGGACATGAAGGCCGCGATCCCGCCCGAGGACATCACCAGGCAGGTGCAGGATGCCCGACGGGGATCGCAGGCGGCCTTCGCCTGGCTGTACCGCACGTTCGCGCCGCTGGTGCATGCCATCCACCTGGGCACGAACGCACGCTCGCGCGCCGATGACCTGACCCAGGAAACCTTCGTCATCGCCTTCGGCAAATTGGATCAGCTGCGCGAGCCTGCGCGCTTCGGTCCCTGGATCGCGATGATCGCGCGTAGGACCCGGCCCGCGGCCACGCTCGACGCGCGGGAGCTTGTCGATGCCGATGATCCGGCCTGGCCGGGCGCGGGACCCGAATCCAGCGCGCAGGCCAGCGAGGCGCTGCGCGCCATCCGCGATCTGCCCGAGGCCTACCGCGAGACCCTGATCCTGCGCCTGGTCGAGGGCCTGAGCGGTCCGGAAATCGCCAGCCTCACCGGACTGACGCCGCAGTCGGTCCGGGTGAACCTTCATCGCGGCATGAGCCGGTTGCGTGGCGCGCTGGGTATCGCCAGCCGGCACGAGGAGAGCGCCGATGGTTGAGACACCCGATCCGCTGTGGGACCCGAACCTGCCTGGCGACACCGAGCTCGAACGCCTGGGCGCGCTGCTGGGAACCTATCGCCACGTGCCACGGGTCGGCATCGCCTGGCCACGACCGCGCCCGTCGCGGGTCCGCAGGCGCCGTGTCGCGCTGGCCGCCGCCGCCGCGCTCGCCGCATGCGTGGCCGGCGTCGCCGCCTGGGTGCCCTGGCGCCTGCAGTGGAGCGAACACCGCCAATGGGCGATCGAGGCAAGCGCCGAAACGCTTCCACGGACATGGAACGTCGGCCAGACCCTGGCCACCTCCGCCTCGCAGTCGACCACGGTCCGGATAGCGCGCATCGGCCGGATCGAGGTGATGCCGGGGACGCGGATACGGCTTTCGGATACGCGCACGGGCCATCATCGCCTGGAACTACTGGAAGGACGCGTGCGCGCGCGGGTCTGGGCCCCGCCCGGTCATTTCGGCATCGCCGCCGGCGACGGTGAAACCGTCGACATGGGGTGCGCGTTCGAGATCACCCGCAACCCGCGCGGCGAAGGATCCATCCACGTGACCAGCGGCTGGGTGATGCATCGCGTGGGTGGACAGGAAACACTGGTGCCGGCCGGCACGATCCTCGATTTCGACGACGCGCGCAGTGGCATTCCGCTGGCCATCACCGCCAGCGCCGGCTTCGGCGATGCCGTCGCGCGACTGGATCGGGCGATGTCGGAAGGACAGCGCCCGTCCGGCATCGAGGCGATGGTCGCCCGCCAGGCCGCGGCGTCGGACCGGTTCACCCTGCTCACCCTGCTCACCCGCTATCCGGCGCTGGCCTCCGGACCGATTTACCCCCGCCTCGCCGCGATGTTCGGCGAGCCCGCACCGGATCCCGCCCACCGCGACGCCTGGCGGCACGGCAGCGTGCATGCGATGAATCGCTGGTGGGAACAGATTCCGCGGCCACCGAAGGCGTGGTGGCTCAACTGGCGCGATGCGCTGGGATGACCGCGGTCCGGTGCGTGGATCGCCTATTCGGCATCCCCGATGCGCGTATCGATCGCGATCCAGTTGGTCTCCCAGTTCCGTCCGCCGTCTTCCGAGTAGGCCTGTTCGAAGCGGATGGAATCGGCATTGATCGGTACGACGACGAAACGGACCAGGACGGCCTTGCCGTCGAGATCTTCCACGCCGTGGAACTCGCCGCGGCCGTCGCGGAAACCGCCATGGACCGGACGGGTCAGGGCGCCGCTGCGCACGCCGGCGTAGTTCAGGCTCCACTGGCCCGCCTGCGGGTTGTACAGGCGCAGGCTCACGCCCTCGATCGTTCCGGCCGGTCCCCGCACGCGCAGTTCGACCAGGTTGGCGCGTCCGTCCAGCACCTTCCGTACCACGCTGGTACCCGAATATTCGATCCACGCCTGCGATCCGGACAGCGGCTTGGCCAGGCGGCGCAGTTCGGTCTTCCAGGTGCCGATTTCCCAGTCGAAATCCCGTTGGCCATCGGCCGGCGCGGCCGGTGCGGCGGCCTGCAGCGGTTGCATCGGCGCGCTCATGGCCAGCAGCGCCGTGGCCAGGCAGATTCCGCCCAGCCGGGTCCGCGCGGAATTTTGCATCGTCTCGTCCCGTCTCCCATGATGGCGGCACGATACGAGCGCGCGTTCACCATGAACAAGAAGGCACCCGCAGGTAACTCCATCCGGCCCAATCCACTGGAAGGCTGTCCGCTGGCGGCGGCCTTCACCGCCATCGGCGGCAAGTGGAAGCTGACCCTGCTGTACTGGCTGGCGCGGGGCGAACTGCACTTCGCCGGCCTGCATGGCCGGGTCACGCCGATTTCGCGCAAGGTACTGACCGAACAGCTGCGCGAACTGGAAGCCGACGGCCTGATCGATCGCATTCCCACCGGCGCGGTGCCCGCCCCGGTGATCTACCGGCTGACCGAATACGGCAGGACCCTGCTGCCCGTCGTCGAAGGCGTGCGCGCGTGGGGCGAAACCCATTTGCGGCGCATGTCGGTGCAGCCGCGGTCCGACGGCATGGGGTGCGGCACGCGGATCATCTAGCGGCCCCGGCCAGGCCGTTCATCGCTGAATCCGGGTGCAGTGTTCCGAAACGATCTGCCAGGTCCCGGCATCCCGAACCAGCGTGATGCTGCATCGCTGATCGTCGCGGAAGGGGCGTCCTTCGAAGCTGCCGTTGCCGATCCAGCGGGTGCTCGCGACGGCGACGTTGCCACTGGCATGCACGACGACCTCGACGCGTTTGGCCGCTTCGAGCCGGTAGCCTGGGGAAAGCATGAAGTCCAGCCAGCGGGCGCGCGACCATTCCCCTCCTTTGGAGGTGAAGTACACAAACCCCGGGGCTATCAGGTTTTCGAGTGCCGCCTTGTCGCGGGCGGCCCAGGCGATGTCATAGCGCGCGATCGCGTTCCCCGGAGAGTCATCCTCCCGGGCGCCGGCGACATCCATTGCCGGTGCACGGGACAGGAAGGCCAGGCAACACGCAAGGAATCGAATCTTGATCATGACGGCTCCGGATCGTTGCCCGGCCATGCTTCCAGGGCCGGGTCACCTGCTTGCCACCCATGCGGCGGGCCAAGCCCGCCTTGTCCCTTCTCGGCGCGGAGGATGCTACGGAGCGCTGCCGCATTCCGCGCTGTCCATGTCCATCCAGATGAACTCGAAGATGTGGCCATCGGGGTCGGCCACGCACCGGTTATACATGAATCCCATGTCCAGCCGTTCCCGGACATCGGACTGGCCGCCCGCGCCCGCGCCGGCTTCCACCGTCGTGTCCACCGCTTCCCTGCTGTCACGCGTGAGGGCGATGAGCACCTCGCTGCTCGCCTGTGCGTTGGCGATTTTCCTGGGCGTGAAGGTGGCGAAGTAGTCGTTGGCCAACAACTGGAACGTGATGGTATCGGACCAGACCATGCTCGATGCCTGGTGGTCGCTGAATTGTTCGTTCTTCGCGCACCCGATCGCCTCGTAAAAATGCGTGGAGGCGGAAAGATCGGTCACAGGCAGGTTGATGAAGATCATCTTCGGCATTGCGTTTCTCCGTATTTGACTGGAGAACGGCCCGCTGTGCGGCGGCGGTCGTTCGCCGGACTCGACGCGCTCACTGCCAGTTCGACGCGAAGCCGATATCGGATTCCGCGGGAGGGGGCCAAGCCGTCGCATGGTGCGGAAGAGACTAGGCTGGAACACCGGTGCCTTGCTGGCACCGATCCGGTCTCATTTTCAGGCCATGCGGCCAGGCCCATCCGGTCCGTCGCCGGGCGCAGGGACGCCTTCATCCGGACGATGGCCCGTCCCTTCGGCCCGCGACCGGCAACAGCCACATCGACGCGGGCAACGCGGAAATTACCGCCGGCGCTTGCGCGGGCCGCCGGTCGACACCGGATCCCACTCAGTGGGCAGCCTGATCCTTCAGCCAGCGGATCACGGTGTCGACTGCCTGCCGGTTGGCCACCTTTCCCGCGCCCGGATCCCGGGGACGCACGAGCCAGTAGGCATCGGGCACCCTGACTTCGAGATCACGGAATGGGCGGATCAGCGCACCACTTGCCAGGGCGCCTGCCGCCAAGCGCCCGCGCGCCAGCGCAACGCCCTGTCCAAGTTCCGCCGCCTGCAACACCAGGTCGGACGATGCAAGCCGCGGCCCTCGTCCGATCGACAGGTTCGCCGGACCATGCAGCTGCAGCCAGCGGTCCCATCCCGCCGTCGGATCGCGATCGTGCAGGAGACGGACATCGTGCAGGCACGCCACATCATCGGTGCCGCCGGAAGCCTGCCAGTAGCCCGGACTCGCCACCGGATACAGGCGGTCGTCCATCAATGGCTCGCTGCGGACGTTCGGCCAGTTGCCTGCCCCCATCCTCACCGCCAGGTCGATGCCGTCGGACGGCAGATCCAGTTCCTGGTTTACCAGCACCGACAGTTCGACGCGCGGATGCGCGCGCTCCAGCGCCGGCAGGCGTGGCAGCAGCCAGCGCGTCGCGAACGACGGCGCTACCGTGACCGTCACCGAGAACGAGCGGCGCACTTCGCGCGTCGCGCGGGTGGCCGCCAGCATGTCCTCCAGCTGGACGACAACCCGCCGCCCCAGTTCGGCTCCTTGCCGGGTGGGCGTCCACGATGCGGCGCCGCGTTCGAACAGCGGCACGCCCATCCATGCTTCGAGCTCCGCCAGATGCCGGCTCACCGACGAGTGCGAGACACCGAGTTCGCGCGCGGCCGCACGTACGCCTCCGTGCGCGTACACCAGTGCGAACGCCCGAAGCGCATTCAGGGGCAGGGTCTTCATGGTCTGATTATTAGACCACCCGCACGCACGCATGCGCCAGCCCCGACGCCCAGAATCCCCGTCGACCTCATTGCCCATGACGCGCGACATGCTCTCCAATGCCTTCGTGGCGGCTGCCGGCCTGCTGCTGGTTGCCGCCCTGACCCCCGGCCCCAACAACTTCGTCGTGCTGCGCGCCGCCGCGGGCGGCGGCGTTTCCGCCGCATGGCCCGCCATTCTCGGCGTGGTGTCCGGCGGGATCGTGATGCTCGGCTTCGGCGTCCTTGGCCTGGCGACCGTCTTCTCGCAATGGCCGTTCCTGCGGGTGACGATTGCAACGGGAGGTGCCGCCTATCTTTGCTGGCTGGCGATCGGCCTCATGCGCACCGGCACCGGCGACGGCGGGCACGCTCCGCTGCCCACGGGCGCGGTCGGGCTTTTCGTTTTCCAGTTCCTCAATCCGAAAGGCTGGGTGATGGTGTTGTCCGTCGTGTCCGCATTCCCGCCACTCGGGATGTCGACGACTTTCATCTGCCTGGCACCTGCGTTCCTGTTGATACCCACGGCATGCCTGTGGCTCTGGGCGATCGCGGGGCGGTATCTCGCCACGCATGTCCGCGAGCCCGTCGTCCGCCGCCGGATCGACCGGGTCATGGGCATGGCCCTGCTTGTGAACGCGGTGCTCCTGTTGCCCTGAATCAACCATCGGAGACAAAAACCATGCAGATCGACCACGCCGCCATCCGCGTGCTGGCCATCGCCGGCAGCCTGCGACGCGAGAGCTACAACCGCCGTCTTGTCGAAGCCGCGGCCGCAATCGCGCCACCGGGCATGTCCCTGTCGGTGTACGAAGGCCTGGCGGAAGTACCGTTGTTCGACGAGGACCAGGAGGCGGCGGGTGTCGACGGTCCGGATGGCGTGCGCCGTCTTCGCGAGGCGGTCATGGCGGCGGACGGACTGCTGATTGCCACGCCCGAGTACAACCAGTCGTTGCCTGGGGTCCTCAAGAATGCGATCGACTGGCTTTCCCGCCCGGGTCCAAACGGGAAGGAGGTCCTGGAAGCCAAGCCCATCGCCATTGTGGGGGCCACCACGGGGCCATGGGGCACGCGGATCGCCCAATCGCAACTGCGCCACGCCCTGGCGGCCACCGGTTCCCTGACACTGCCTGCGCCGATGTTGTTCGTGCGCGACGCAGCGCGCGCATACGACTCCGTTGCCCGACGCTACGATGACGCCACGCGGGACAGGCTGCACGCCGTTCTCGACGCCTTCCAGGCCTGGATCAGGCTGTCCCGGCCAACGGCCTGAACACGCTACGCGGGCATGTCGCCCGCCTCATCCTGCAACCATTGGCAGAAAGCCTCGACCGCCGGGTCGGGTTCCGGCCCATCGCGACGGGCGAGCCAGAAGGCATACGCATTGTCCAACGCCGGGCCAAGCGGCCTGATCAGACGGCCGTGGCGCAGATCATCGGCCACCAGGGGCGCGATCCCCAGCGCAATGCCGTGTCCCGCGACGGCAGCCTCCTGCGCCAGGTAGTTGCTGGCAAAGACGGGCCCGCCGGTGGCATCCACGTCCACCGCCCCCGTCGCGCGCAGCCAGCCGGACCAGTCCGGTACACCGGGGCGCCCCGCGGAACTCTCGTCATGCAGCAGCGTGTAGTGGCGCAAATCCCCGGGCACCGCCAGGGGGAATTCCACACTGGCGAGCAACGAAGGCGAACAGACGGGAAACACCTGCGCCTTCATCAGCGGATCGACGCGCAATCCCGGATAGTCACCGGTTCCATAGCGGATGCCGACATCGACGTCGCCGCGGACAAGATCGGCGTGTACATCGCCGGTATCGACGCGCACGCGGATATCCGGCCGCGCGTGGTGAAATCGATGCAGCCGCGGCGCCAACCATTTGGCGGCGAACGATTCCACGGTCGATACCCGCAGGTCCGCCACGGTCCGCGCCATCGTGCGGTCGAGCGCCAGATCCAGTTGCCCGAACAACTCGCCCAACGTCGCCGAAAGGGCCCGGCCTTCGGGCGTCAATTCCACCGAGCGATGGTTGCGCCGGAACAGCGCGACGCCCAGGTAGGTTTCCAGGTGTCTGACCTGGTGGCTCACCGCCGCCGGGGTCACGAACAACTGTCGCGCCGCGGTGTTGAAGCTGAGATGGCGCGCCGCCGCCTCGAACGTGCGCAAGGCATTGAGCGGTGCGGGGTGGCGGGACTTCATGGAGGCATGGGTCGGCGGCAGCTGGCATGCATCGTATCGCTTTAGTTTTTCTAATGCGAACGGGAAAAACAACTCGTTTGCCGCTCCACATCGTCTTCGCGACCATGTCGCTCCCAACGAGGGCAATCGCCATGCGCATCGAAGAACCGGATTCCCATGTACTGATGTTCGTCGGCGAGGAAGTCGAATCCGTCGCCACGGCGTTCATCCACGGCGACGAGGTTCTGCTGGTCGATTCGCTGGCAAGCGCACGCGACGCCGCCTGGCTGCGCGATGTGATCTGCGGACAGATGGGGAAGACCGTGCGCGTCCTGGCGGCGACGCACTACATGAGCGATCACATCGCCGGGATGTCGCTGTTTCCGGATGCCCTGTTGCTTGCCCATCGGTATCACCGCCACGCATTCCTGTCCCAGGACCTGCGCGCCGATGCGTTCTACCGGGAACCGGACCTGGTATTCGACGACATGACCCTCCGCTGGGGAGCGCATGAGCTGCGCCTGCTCCACAATCCCGGCAAGACGATGGATCACCTGAGCGTGGACGTGCCGACCGCCGACCTGGTCTGCGCGGGTGACAACATCGTCGGCAACATCGTCTATCTGTCGAAGTCGGACCCGGCGCTGCTGCATGCGGCCATCGACCGCATCCGCCGGTTCGGTCGGGCCAGGGTCATTGGCGGCCACATGGGCATGTTTGGCGCCGAGGTCCTGGACAACGCGCTGCACTATCTCGTTCGACTGAGGGACAGGGTGGTTTCCCTCCGTGCCAATGCCCCGTCATCGGCGGTCGATTCCCTCATCGCCGACATCCGCATCGAGGACTGCCTGGCGCCGCAGGTGCAACCCTCGCCCTTTGAGCGCGAATGGCACGGCAACAACCTGGGCGTCATCGTGGCGCAATCGATTTTCGGGCTCGATGCGGCCTTGGCCTCGCGGAGGCGCGTCGCATGAACCAGGGCGCGGAGAAGCCATCCCGCCGCGAAAGCCGCCGACGCTTCCTGGCCAGCTGCGCGGGAGTGGCGGCGGCGGCGGCGCTGCCCGCGGGAACGGCAGGGTCGTCGAGCCGCAGCCCGGCATTGCGCGCCCAGCGCATGGCCTGGGCCGGCATTCGCCTGCAACTGCCGCATGCGAGCTTGTTCATCGATCCATTGACGAATCCGGACGCCTGGGGCGACGCCCTCCCGGATCGGCTCGTTCCCGTGGGCGACGGTGGAGGAGAAACCAGCGTGCTGATCACCCATGCCCACCCGGATCATTTCGACGCCAAGGCGGCCTCCGCCGCGTTGCGTCACGGCGGCGTGCTGGCATACCCGGCGGGCATCCAGCCCTTGCCCGTTCCCGACGGCGCTCGCGTCAGGCCCAGCCCGCTCTGGGAGCCGCAACTGCTGGGCGATTTCACCGCCACGCCCGTCCCTGCGTCGGATGGCTACGGCGACACCCAGGTGTCCTGGGTGGTCACCGCAGGCGGGCGACGCATTTTCCACGGAGGGGACACACTCTGGCACGGGCATTGGTGGCGTATCGGCCGCCAGTTCGGACCATTCGATGTGGCATTCCTGCCCATCAACGGTGCGCGCTTCGGCTGGCGCGAGCCCGTCAGTGGACTGCCCGGGGTGTTGACGCCCGAACAGGCCGTGGCCGCCGCCACCCTCCTCGGTGCCCGCGTCCTGGTGCCGATCCACTACGGCATCACCGGCATGAAGGAATACAAGGAGGTGATCGATCCGCTCGGCCAACTGCGGAAGGCCGCGCGCGAACGGCGCGTGGAGATCCAGCCGTTGGCGCCGGGAGCATGGCTGGACTGGCGCTAGCGCCACCGACGAATCTCCCGCATCGGGGATGGGCTGTTCATTCGGCCACGGCCACGCCGCCGTTCAATGCTGCCCCGGCCGCCGAACGACCTGGCGCGAAGCAAGCATCCCGTGTCCGCCAAGCCGGGGGCGGGCTCCTTGCTTTCCCGATCCTCGTTCCGTCCTCCGCCCTCATGCCGGACGTCCGCCGGATCGACCATGAAGACGCTTCGAGCGGAGTTCACCCCATGGTCGAGTTCGCTGCGAAGCCAACTGTCGCCCAGGCGCACGCCAGTACGTCGGAAGCAACCGCTCTTCACGACCGGACCACGCGGGCGGCCGCAGGCTCCGCTGGCACCGTGCCGTGCTCCGGACACTCTTCCCATGATGCGCCTCTCGCTTCCAGGGCTGCTCCTCTCCGCGTCGTGCTTGCTGGCAGCCACGGCCGTGTCGGGCCACGCGCAGGCCGCCACCCACACGGTGGCCAACTGCAACGACGCCGGTCCCGGCAGCCTGCGCGCGGCCGTGGCCTCGGCCACGGGCGGCGACGTCATCGATCTGCGCGGCCTGGCCTGCAACCGAATCGTGCTTGCCGGAGGCACCGTGTACTTCGGCCAGGACGATCTGACCTTCAAGGGGCCCGGCCGAAGCCGGCTGTCCATCGATGGCAACTGGATGGGCAATCGCGCCATCGAGCATTGGGGCCGGGGCACCTTGCGCATCGAGGACCTGTCCATCGAGAACGCGCGCGACGAGGTCGGTTTCTCCCAGGATGCCGGTGGATGCATCCGTTCGCTGGGCAACGTCGAGCTGATCCGTTCGCGGGTCCACCATTGCCTGCTGGTGGTGCGCGATGACGTGTACTGGACCGAGGAAGGCCGCGGCGGCGCGATCTACGCCGCCGGGAATCTCCTGATCGATCGCAGCATCGTGTCCGATGGCCATGTGATGACGTTCGGCTACGGCGGTGCGGTCAACGCGGGCGGCACGGTGACCGTCCTGGACAGTGACATCCGCGACAGCTCCGCGTACTACGGCGGCGGCATCGCCGCGAACGGGCTGACCCTCCGGCGTTCGCTGGTGAGCGGCAACCGCGCGCGCGTGGGCGGCGGCGTGCATGCCGAGGGCGCGGTGCTGATCGAGGACACCACGATCGCCGGCAACATGGCATCCGAACCACAGCACCCGGCCCGCGATGAAGCGCTGGCCGCCGGCGGCCTGAGCGCCTACTCGGGTCCCATCATCGTCAACAGCACCTTCAGCGGGAATTCGGCCGAGTACTGGGCGGCGATGTTGATCCAGGGAGAAGGCACCCGGATCCTCAACAGCACCATCGCATTCAACCAGAACACGCTGGACTGCCGGGGTGCGGTCCGTTCGATACTCGAGCTCGACCTCGAAAGCACCATCGCCGCCGCCAACACGTGCTCCGGCGCAGCGGCGCCCGACCTCTCCGTGTACATCGGCGGCGTGATCGGGGCCCGCAACCTGATCGGCGCTTCCAGCGCCACGCTGCCCGCCGACACGATCAGCGCCGACCCGATGCTGGCGCCGCTCGCCGACAACGGCGGACCTTCCCCCACCCACCTGCTCCAGCGCGGAAGCCCGGCCATCGATCGTGGCAGCAACCTGCTGGATCTTCGATACGACCAGCGTGGCCGCCCGTTCGCGCGGGTGCGCGGCGGCGCGGCGGACATCGGCGCCACCGAGAGCCGTTTCCGCGCCGAATGAGCCTGTTCCGCGCGATGCCCCGGCCTGCGATGCACCATTCGCCACCGCCGGCAACGCGGGTGTCCGGAGCCTAGGCGTCGTGCGCGATCTCGCCATCCGGATTGACGCCATGACCGTCGGTGCCACGGTCGCCGGCAGCGAGCACCTGCCGTCCCTGTTGCTGCTGCATGGCTGGCCACACTGCCGCCGGCTCTACCGGCCCGTGATGGAGGCCCTGGGCGAACAGGCGCGGGTGATCGCCATCGACCTGCCGGATATCGGCGACTCGCGCGGGGCGCCGCCCGGCTTCGACAAGCGCACCCTGGCCGACATCGCCATCGCCGCGGCCGAGCGCCTGGATGCGCCACGCCCGGTCGTGGCCGGCCTCGATGTCGGCGGAATGATCGCGTTTTCGGCCGCCCGCGATCATGGCCAGCGCATCGCCGGCGCGATGGTGATGAACACGGTGGTGCCAGGCCTGCCGCCCTGGGAAAAGGTCATCGCCAACCCGGCCATCTGGCATTTCGCCTTCCATCAGTTGCCCAAGCTGCCCGAAGCGCTGGTGTCGGACCGGCAGCGCATCTACTTCGATTTCTTCATCGATGCCTTGTCGGACAACGCCAAGGCCATCGGCGACGACATGCGCCAGCGGTTCGCCGACGCCTACCGGCGGCCGGAAGCACTGCGCGCCGGGTTCGAGTGGTACCGGGCCATGCCGGAAGACGCCGTTCGCAACCGCGAACGCGTGGCCATCGACATACCCGTCGCCTATGTCCGCGGCGACGCGGACCATGCCGATCTGCAGGCCTACCTGGACGGGCTTCGTGCAGGCGGCGTGCTCAACCTGGTCGGACATACGATTCCGGAATCCGGCGAGTTGCTGCCGCTGGAGAATCCGTCGGCCTTCGTCGACAGCGTCCGTGGATTCATGCAGCGGGTGCGGGCATCCGGCGATTGCGGCTGACCTCGCGCATCCACCCATCGCGTTGGCCGGCGATCACCCGCCAGTCGGCATCGCGGGCATTTCCATGTTTCGCCGGGCCCGTGGCACGCCTTATCTGGCCGCGGGCAGTCCCGCGCCCACCGGCGGATCCAGCCAGGGCATTCCATCCTCGCGCCAGTTCACCGGCTGGATGCGTGGGGAACGCCTGGCGGTGCATTTCATGTCCGGCGCCGGATTGGCGTGGTACACGATCCAGGTGGAGCCGTCGGGCATGTCGAAGAAACCGTTGTGGCCGGGCGCGTGCACGTTGCCCGCAGGATTCTTCGCCAAGATGGGCTCGCGCGATTTGGACCACGACGCCGCATCCAGCGGATCGCTTCCCGGGCGCGCATGCAGCAGGCCGATCGCGTAGTCATCGGACCAGCAGGCGCTGCCCGAGTAGGAAAGGAACAGATCGCCCTTGGGCCCGGCAAGGAATTCCGGCCCTTCGAGGATCTGCCGCCCCCCTTGCCGCTCCCAGGCCTGGTCCGGGCGCGCGATGATGGTTTCCTCGCCGGCCAGCGTCCAGGGATTGGACATCGCCACGATCGCCAGCACGCTGTCCGGCCCGACGTAGGGCGAGTACACGAAGTAGCGCTGTTCGCCCACGCTGAAGGTGGTGCCGTCGATGCCGGGATGGCGGGTGGCCAGCCGGCCGCGATCCTGCCACTGGCCGGTGGTCGGATCGGCGTTTTCATTTTCCAGCACGAACACGCCCCGGTGATCGTCGTCGTCGTGGCCGCTGGCGGCCGCGGTGTAGTACACGTACCACTTGCCGTCGATGCGGTGCAGTTCCGGCGCCCAGATCGACTGGGCGTTCGGCCCGGTCGCCGGCGGTCGCCAGATCGTCGTTTCGGTTGCCTCGGCCAGGCGCGCGAGATCGCGGGTCTTGCGGATGGCCAGGCGATCACCGTGCGTGCCCATGTAGTAATAGGTGTCGCCATCGCGGGCGATCCACGGATCCGGGCCGGAGGGCAGCAGCGGATTCTGGAATGCCGGCGGTTCACCGGCATGCGCTGCCGTTGCATGCAGCAGGATTGCGGCCAGCAACAGGCGCGCGGACCAATGGGACATGCTTCCTCCTGGGAATCGGGTCGCAGCCAGCGCCGCCGGACGCCTCACGCAGCCGCGGAAAACGATGGCATCCGACCGGTTTGCATCGGGCCGTCCAACTAACCATATAATCCGACAATATACAAGCGACCACCGCGCGGGCCCCGGCGCTGGATCGCACCGCCCACATTCGAGTCTTGCCATGAGCCATTCGCACGCGGACCCCATCGTCGGAATCAACTGGGGCAGTTCCAATTTCAGGGCCTACCTGATTGCCGCCGATGGGCGGATGGCCGATACCCTCGAATCCACCGCGGGCATCACCACGCTCTCGCGCGAAGGCATGATCGAAGCCGCGCACCAGGTACGCGCTCGCTGGCCGCAGGCCGGCGCCGTCTACGCGGCCGGCATGATCGGCTCCAACATCGGCTGGGTGGATGCGGGATATGTCGACTGCCCGGCGGACATGCGCCTCCTGGGCGACAGCCTGGTCCCTACGCGGATCGGCGACCTGCCACTGCACATCGTCCCCGGCCTGGCCTGCGTGCGCGAGGCCGACGGTGCGCCGGACATCATGCGTGGCGAGGAAACCGAACTGTTCGGCCTGCTCGCCGCCGACCGCCTCGGCGGCGCGCCGGTGGTCGCCCTGCCCGGCACGCATACCAAATGGGTACGCCTGCGCGATGGACGGGTACGCGATTTCATGACCGCGATGTCGGGAGAAATCCATGATCGCCTGTCCGCGACGGGCCTGCTCGCTTCGGTGGTGGAAGGCCCCGGCCACGATGGCCCGGCTTTCGAACGGGGCGTACGCGCGGCCGCGACGCGCACCCTGGGCCTGGGCGCGCTGCTGTTCGGCGTGCGCGCGCGGGTGATTCGGGGCGTGCTGGCGCGCGCGGATGCCAGCGCCTACCTGCGCGGGCTGCTGATCGGCTCGGAGATCGCCGATGCGCTGGCGCTGTTTCCCGAGCTGCGGGGCGCCAGCGTGCCGCTGGTCGGCTCGGCGCCCGTGTGCGCCCTGTACCAGGCCGCGCTGGCGGCGCTGGGCGTCGCATCGACGCCGGTGGCCTCCGCCGATGCCGTCGTTCGCGGCTTCGCCGGCCTCCATGCGATGCGTGGCTAGGCCCCCCGGCAGCATCCTTCGTCCCCGGTGTCCGCTCTTCGGCGCACGTGAAACCCGGTTCTTTTCCGGTGTGCTGCGCCGCAACGTGCATATTGTCTGATTATATGTTTTTGTAGCATTCCACGCCGTTGGGAGAGGTCAAGAGCGATGTTGCTTGGCAAGGGGATGGCAGTTGGTTGCATGGGCGCGATGGCGCTCGCGGTCGCCGCGACGGCGGGTGCGCAGCAGCGCACGGTCGTCGGGATGCTGCCGGACGGAACGAAGGTCGAATCCATCCTGCTGCGCGACGGCAGCGGCATGCAGGCGCGCGTGCTGACGCTGGGCGCGGCGCTGCACGCGCTGGAAGTGCCGGATCGCGACGGCAAGTACGCCGACGTGGTGCTGGGCGACGCGACGCTGCAGGCCACGCTGGCCAAGCCGCAGTATTTCGGCACCATCGTCGGGCGCTTCGCCAACCGCATCGCGCACGGCAAGTTCAGCCTCGACGGGCGCGAATACACGGTCCCCGCCAATGACGGCCCCAACAGCCTGCACGGCGGCACGCGCGGCTTCGACAAGGTGGTCTGGGACGTGGTCGAGGCCAAGCCCGACCGCACCACCCTGCGCCATGTCAGCGCCGACGGCGACCAGGGCTATCCGGGCACGCTGACGGTCACCGCCACCTATGCGCTGGAAGGCGACGGCCGCCTGGCCATCGAATACCGCGCGAGCACCGATGCGCCGACCATCGTCAACCTGAGCAACCACGCGTACTGGAACCTGTCCGGCGAAGGCTCGGGCACGGCGATGGATCACGAACTGATGATTCCCGCCGACGCGTACACGCCGGTCGACGCGACCCTGATTCCCACCGGCGAGTTCCGGCCGGTGGCCGGCAGCGTGTTCGACTTCCGCACGCCCAAGCCGATCGGCCGGGACCTGCGCACCGGTGCCGAACCGCAGCTGCTGCACGGGCGTGGTTACGACCACAACTGGGTGATCAGCCGCGAGCCGGCCAAGGCGCCACGCGAAGTGGCGCGCGTGCACGACCCGCGTTCCGGACGGGTGATGTCGCTGGTGTCGACCCAGCCCGGCCTGCAGTTCTATTCCGGCAACTTCCTGGACGGCACCACGGTCGGCAAGAGCGGCCGCGTGTATCGCCAGGGCGATGCCATCGCGCTCGAACCCCAGCTGTTTCCCGACACGCCGAACCAGCCTGCCTTCGGTTCGGCGCGGCTCGCGCCCGGCCAGCAGTACGTGAACCGCATGGTCTACCGGTTCTCCACGGACAAGGACGCCAGCGACACCCGTTGATCCCGGCGCCTTCCGGCGCCGCATGCCCCCCCGCGACGGCCCCGGCCGGCGTGGATGCCGGAGGCATGCCCGAATCCTCTCAGGTAATGGAGATGCATCCGATGCAAAAGTGGCTGAAACCCCTGCTGGCCATCCTGCTCGCCGCCGCCGCGCCGATGGCGTCGGCCGCCGGCGGCGATCGCTGGTCGCCGGCCGAAGCGAAGACCTGGTACGAACAGCAACCCTGGCTGGTGGGCGCCAACTACACCACCTCCAACGCGATCAACCAGCTGGAGATGTTCCAGGCCGACACCTTCGACCCGGTGGCGATCGATCGCGAACTCGGCTGGGCGCGCGAGAAGTTCGGCATGAACACCATGCGCGTGTACCTGCATGACCTGTTGTGGAAGCAGGATCAGAAAGGCTTCCTGAAGCGCCTCGACCAGTTCCTCGCGATCGCCGCCAGGCATGGCATCCGTCCGATGCTGGTGCTGTTCGACAGCTGCTGGGACCCGGACCCGGTCCTCGGTGCGCAGCATCGCCCGATCCCCGGCGTGCACAACTCCGGCTGGGTGCAGAGCCCGGGCCGCCACGAACTGGTCGACCCGGCCAACGACGCGCACTTCCGTGCCTACGTGCAGGGCGTGGTCGGCGCCTTCGCCAACGACAAGCGCGTGCTGGCCTGGGATCTGTGGAACGAGCCGGACAATCCGGGCGGCGGCAGCTACATGGACAAGCAACTGGATCGCGAGCAGGCCCGGATCGAGGAACTGCTGCCGAAGGTGTTCGAATGGGCGCGCGCGAAGAAGCCGGTGCAGCCGCTCACCAGCGGCGTTTGGATCGGCGATGACTGGTCGCCGGGCGCGAAGAGCCTGACCGCCATCCAGCGCACCCAGCTGGAGCAGTCCGACGTCATCAGCTTCCACAACTATGAGCAGCCCGAGGCGTTCGAGGCCCGCGTCGCCCAGCTGCGTGGCTACGACCGTCCGCTGATCTGCACCGAATGGCTGGCGCGCGGCAACGGCTCCAACGTGGACACCATCCTGCCGATCGCGCGCCGCGAAAACATCGGCATGATCAACTGGGGTTTCGTCGACGGCGCCATCCAGACCCGCTTCCCGTGGGACAGCTGGCAGCGCCCCTACACCCTGCAGGAACCGACCCTGTGGTTCCACGATCTGCTCAAGACCGACGGCACGCCTTACCGCGCGCGTGAGGCCGAGCTGTTCCGAAAGATTGCCGGCACGCCCGGGAACGCCGTTTCCACCCCCTGAACCGAGACCTTCCTCCGGCCGCGACGCGGCCGGCGGATCGCTCACGCCCTTTTTCCGGAGAAGATGTCATGAACGCTCGTTTTCCCCGCTCGCTGCTGTCGCTTTCCATCCTGTCCGCCCTCATGTTGCCGTCCCTGGCCATGGCCCAGGACGGCGGTGCCAATGCCGGCGCGCAGCAGGCGCCGGCCGATCAGAACGCGTCCTCACAGGACGCCACCAACCTGGACACGGTGGTGGTGACCGCGCTGCGCCAGAGCCTGCAGACCGCGCAGGCGATCAAGCAGGACGCGGACATGGTGGTTGATTCGATCGTCGCCGAGGACATCGGCAAGCTGCCCGACAACAGCGTGGCCGACGCGCTCCAGCGCGTGACCGGCGTGCAGATCGCGCAGGGTGGCCAGGGTGAGACGACCTCGGTGGTGATCCGTGGCCTGCCCAACGTGATCAGCACCCTCAACGGGCGCGAGATCTTCAGCGGTTCCGGTCGCGGCTACGCCTTCCAGAACCTGCCGGCCACCGCGGTAAAGACGCTGCGGGTCTACAAGAGCAGCGAGGCCAGCCTGCCGCTCGGCGGCATCGCCGGCCTGGTCGACATCGAGCTGCGCCGTCCGTTCGATTTCGACGGCGCCGAGATCGCCGGCACCCTCACCGGCACGCACAGCGAGTACGGCGGCAAGGTCGATCCCAACGCCAGCCTGCTGCTCAGCAACCGCTGGGATACCGATGCCGGCGAGTTTGGCGCACTGGTCAATTTCGGTTACCTCGGCAAGCACTACGCTTACGACGCGGTGTGGGGCGATTTCCCGAAGATCGTGACCGATGCCGGCGGCACGCCGATGCGGACCGCGGATGGCAACCTGATCGCCGCTCCGAACGGCTGGGGCACCGCGTACAACCAGGGCGACCGCAAGCGCGGGGCGTTCAACTACGCCTTGCAGTGGAAGCCCAACGATCGCACCGAGGTCTACCTGGAAGGCCTGTACGACTGGGTCCGCGACGACTTCGACCAGGCGTTCTATTTCTCGTTCCCGAATGGCGCGGTGGCCCCGTCGCAGCTCGGCGTCGGCAACCACTGCTACGCCAACCAGCTGGATGGACCGCTGGCCGGCCAGACCGTCTGCGACGCGACCAGCGGCTCCTGGACCGGCGACACCTACGCCGCCACCAGCACCCAGGCGCACAAGCAGCGCGGCCAGGACATCCAGAACGCGCTGGGGGTGAAGTGGGATGGCGACCAGTTGCACCTGTCCACCGAGGTCACCCGCACGTCCGGCTACTACCGCGACGAGAACTTCATCATCGACACCTTCCTCAGCGGTTCGATCACCACGGTCTGGGAAGGCACCTCCGGCAGCCACCAGAACTGGTACCTGGCCGGCGATCCGGCGCTGGATCCGTCGCGCTTCTACCTCAACGGCCTGTTCCAGACCTGGGCGCATTCGCGCGGCGAGGAGAACAGTTGGCGCGGTGACGGCCGCTTCGAGTTCCTCGATGGCCCGATCGCCTCGATCCAGTTCGGCCTGCGCTATGCCGATCGCACCGCCAGCGCCAAGGGCAGCGTGGAGATCTCCACCCCGCCGCCGGGTGGCGCGGGCACCGGCAACATCACCGCCAACCCGAACCCGGACAACCAGGTCGTCGGCCTGTTCCCCGCGTCCAGCTTCTTCTGCAGCAAGCGCGACAATGCCGCCCTGCACCAGAAGTTCCTGGTGCCTTGCTACGACTACCTGATCGACAACGCCGACGCGCTGCGGTCCTTCTATGGGCTGCCCACCGGCCTGGCGCCGGAGAATCCGGGCCGCTTCTTCGACATCGGCGAGCGCAAGGCCGCCGGCTACCTGCAGGCCAAGTACGACTTCGAGCTGTTCGGCCTGCCGGTCGACGGCCTGGTCGGTGTGCGGATGGAAAAGGTCAAGCGCGATCTCAGCGCCTTTTCCTTCGATGCCGGCACTGGCGTCTACAGCCCGATCACCCGCCAGACCGACGACACCAACACGCTGCCCAACGCCAGCATGAACCTGCACTTCAGCGATGAATGGCAACTGCGCCTGGTGGCGGCCAAGACCATGAGCTACCCCGACTTCGGCGCGCTCAATCCGTCCATCTCGCTCAATCCCGGCACCATCAACCGGCCCGGCATCGCCTCCAGCGGCAACCCGGACCTGAGCCCGATCGAGTCGATGAACTACGACGCCTCGCTGGAGTGGTACTTCTCGCCGGTCGGCTACGCCAGCGCCGGCGTGTTCTATCGCGACATCGACGGCTACATCCAGACCTACGTCACCAACGTGACCATCGGCGGCGCCCCGTTCGAACTGTCCTCGCCCCAGAGCGCGGGCAGCGGCCACCTGCAGGGTGTCGAGCTCGCCTACCAGCAGACCTTCGACTTCCTGCCGGGCGCCTGGAGCGGCCTGGGCGCGCAGTTGAACTACACCTACATCGACGGATCCACGCGCTCGCCGCAGTTCATCGGCGGACCGGAAATCTCGCGCCCCCTGCAGAACGTGTCGAAGAACAACTACAACGCGGTCCTGTTCTACGAGAACCAGGCCCTGTCCGCGCGCCTGGCCTACGGTTACCGCAGCCGCTACATCGACTTCTTCACCCAGCCCACGGTGTCGGGCAACGAAGACCAGGTCGAGCCGGCAAGCTCGCTGGACTTCTCGGTCAGCTACGACGTCACCGCGCAGACCACGCTGGTGTTCTCGGCCACCAACCTGCTTGGCAACAACCTGCACCAGTTCTGGGGCGATGGCGACACACGTCCGCGCGACATCCGCTTCCAGGACAAGACGATCGCCCTGGGCCTGCGGTTCAAGCTGTGAAGAAAGGCGCGACGCCCCGGCTGGCGTGGCTGGCACCGGCGCTGCTGTGCGCCGGTGCGGCCTCCGCCGCGCCGGCCACGGCCGAGGCCCCGCGTGGCACGCGCGTGGCCGCGGGCATCGGCTATGCGTCGGCGCTCCAGCTGGCACACCAGCCGCGGGCACGCGACAACGGACGCATGCTGCTGGTGTTCGAGCCTTCCGCGCCGGGCGGCATCCCCCTGTATGAAAGCCGCGACGAGGGTGATCACTGGCGACAGGTGGGCGAGGTCGTCGATCAGCCGCACGGCGATGCGCGCCGCTGGCAACTGCGCTGGCAGCCGCACCTGAGCGAACTGGCGCGCACCAGCGGCGATCTTCCCGCCGGCACCCTGCTGCTCGCCGCCAATTCCACCGGCCGCAACGAGCACGATCAGGTGATCGCGCAGGATCTCCAGCTCTACGCCAGCCGCGATGGCGGCCAGCGCTGGGAATACCGTGGCAGCATCGTGCAGGGCGGCGGCCAGCCCTCCGACCGCCTGAACCAGGGCGTGTGGGAGCCCTACATCGTGGTCCTGGACGACGGCCGCATGGTCGCCTTCTATTCCAGCGAGCGGCACAAGCAGGACGGCTTCAACCAGTTGCTCGCCCACAAGGTTTCTCTCGACGGTGACCGCACCTGGGGATCGGAAACCGTGGACGTCGCACTCCCGGGCGGTGTCGAACGGCCCGGCATGGCCATCGTCGAGCGCGTTCCCGGCCGCGGTTACGCGATGGTGTTCGAGAACATCGACGGCGAGCGCAATGGCCAGGTCCATCTGAAATTCAGCGCCGACGGACTGGACTGGGGCGCGCCGGAGGATCCGGGCATCGCCCTGCGTACCGCCGCCGGCGCCTGGCCGGCCGCCTGCCCGAGCATCCGCTGGCTGCCTGGTGAAACCGCGGACGGCGTGCTGCTGGTCGCCGCGCAACGGGCCGGCGGCGGCGGCGATGCCGGCGGCCGGACCCTCTACCGCAACGACAGCGGTGGCCGTGGTCCTTGGTGGGAAGTCGAAGCGCCGGTGCGCAAGGCCAGCGGCAACATCCACGCCGGCTGGACGCAGGCCATGCTGGTGCGCGCCGACGGCCAGTTGCTGCACGTCACGTCCTCTTCCGTCGCCTCGGCCCCCGAGCGCGCCGAATCCAACGAGATCCTGCAGGCCACCGCGCCGCTGGCCCTGGGCCGGTACGAAGCCGAGAACGCGGTCCGTCGCCGCGCCGCGCAGATCGAAGACGCCACCGCGTCGGCCGGCCGCAAGGTACGGCTGGCCAGCGGCGCCGATGCCGATCTGGTGTTCGAGGTCCAGGCCGGTCGCACCGGTGACCGCAAGATCCGCCTGCGCCATGCCGACACCGGTTTCGCCGCCACGCCACGCGTGCAGGTGAACGGCCAATCGCTTCCCTCTCCTCCCGCCCCCGCGCCCCGGACCGGCTGGCGCGAAACCGAATTCACCGCGCCCCTGCGGGCCGGCGGCAACCGCATCGTGGTGACCAACGGCGACCGGCCACTGGACTACGACTACCTCGAAATCGCCCCGGTGGCGCCATGACCCCCCACGGTTCCCATCCCATGTCCCCAGTCGTGCTATACCCCTATTGTCGGATAATCAGAGTGCCCGCCGGATGCGGCGCACCGAACCCAAGGGGATCCAGTGAAGCAAATCGCGGTACGCAATCTTTACGATCAGGTGATCCAGGCCATCGGCCGGATGATCGTCAGCGGCGAGATCAAGCCGGGCGAGCTCCTGCCCCGCGAGGAAGTACTGGCCCAGCGCATGGCGGTGAGCCGCACCGCGCTGCGCGAAGGGTTGAAGGTGCTTGGCTCCAAGGGCTTGATCGAAACCAGGCAGAAGACCGGCACCCGGGTGCGCGAACCGCGCCACTGGAACCAGCTCGATCCGGACATCCTGGCCTGGCGCTGCGCGTCGATGCCGACCGAGGATTTCGTCGAGAAGCTGGTGGAGATGCGCGAGATCATCGAGCCGGCCGCAGCGGCCGCCGCCTCGCGCAGGCGCTCGCCGGAACAACTGGCGAAGATCAAGGCGGCCTACGAAGCGATGGCCGCGGCCACGGACCAGGACGCCTGGGCCGAAGCGGATCTGGCTTTCCACGAGTGCGTGCTGGACGCGACCAACAACGAACTGATGGGTTCGCTGTTCTCGGTCATCGATGCGGCCCTGGGTGCGTACTTCCTGCTGTCGGCGCAGACCGCGGCCGACTTCAAGTATTCGTTGCCGCGTCACTTCGACGTTTACGACGCGATCCGGCTCAAGCGGCCGGACGCCGCGCGCGAGGCGATGCTCGGCATGATCGAGGACTCGCGCGCCAACATCAAGGGACGAAGGCGCGCGCGCAAGTCCACCCGCTGACGGAGTCCCCATGAGCACCGCCTGGATGCAACCCCTCCCTCTGGTTGCCATCCTGCGCGGGCTCACCCCGCAGGAAGCGCCGGCCATCGGCACGGCGCTGGCCGAGGCCGGCTTCCGGATCCTGGAAGTCCCGCTCAACTCGCCGCAACCGCTGGAGAGCATCGCGCTGCTCGCGCGTGCGCTGGGCGGGCAATGCCTGGTCGGCGCCGGCACCGTGCTCACGTCGCGCCAGGTCCAGGACGTGGCGGAGGCCGGCGGCCGGCTGATCGTGATGCCGCACGCCGACGTCGAGGTGATCGCCGCCGCGCACGCGCGTGGCCTGCGCTGCACGCCGGGCGTCGCCACGCCCACCGAGGCCTTCGCCGCACTGCGCGCCGGCGCCGACGCATTGAAGCTGTTTCCCGCCGAGCAACTGCCGCCGCCGGTGCTGAAAGCCTGGCTCAGCGTGCTGCCGCGCGGCACCGGCGTACTGCCGGTGGGCGGCATCACCCCCGAACGCATGGCCGCCTACCGCGACGCGGGCGCGGCCGGCTTCGGCATCGGCTCGGCGCTGTATGCGCCCGGCACCCCGCCCGCCGAAGCGGCGCGGCGCGCGCATGCCTTCATCGACGCATGGAACAAGACCAACCGGGACCCCACCCCATGAAGATCACCGCCATCACGACTTTCCTCGTGCCGCCCCGCTGGCTGTTCGTCCGCATCGACACCGATGCGGGCATCAGCGGCTGGGGCGAACCCATCGTCGAGGGCCGCGCGCACACCGTGGCCGCCGCGGTGGAAGAACTGTCCGACTATCTCATCGGCAAGGATCCGCGTTTGATCGAGGACCACTGGAACGTGCTGTACCGGGGTGGCTTCTATCGCGGCGGTCCGGTGCTGATGAGCGCGCTGGCCGGCCTGGACCAGGCGCTGTGGGACATCCACGGCAAGGCCCTGGGCGTTCCGGTGCACGCCCTGCTGGGCGGCAAGGTGCGCGATCGCATCCGGGTGTACTCGTGGATTGGCGGCGACCGGCCGGCCGATACCGCGCGCGCAGCGAAGGAAGCGGTGGCGCGCGGCTTCACCGCGGTCAAGATGAACGCCACCGAGGAGGTGCAGTTCGTGGATTCCCACGAGAAGGTCACCCACGTGCTGGAGAACGTGCAGGCCGTGCGCGAGGCGGTCGGCCGCGAGATCGGCCTGGCGGTGGACTTCCATGGTCGCGTGCACAAGCCGATGGCGAAGGTGCTGATGCGCGAACTGGCGCCGTTCGGATTGATGTTCATCGAGGAACCGGTGCTGTCCGAACACCTCGAAGCGATTCCCGAGCTGGCCGCGCTCTCGCCAGCGCCCATCGCGCTGGGCGAGCGCCTGTACTCGCGCTTCGACTTCAAGCGGGTGCTGCAGACCGGCGGTGTCGACATCATCCAGCCGGATCCCTCGCACGCCGGCGGCATCACCGAGACCCGCAAGATCGCCGCGATGGCCGAAGCCTACGACGTGGCGCTGGCGCTGCATTGTCCGCTGGGCCCGATCGCGCTGGCCGCCAACCTGCAACTCGATGCGGTCTGCTACAACGCCTTCATCCAGGAACAGAGCCTGGGCATCCACTACAACGCCGCCAACGACCTGCTCGATTACCTGGCCGACCGCGCGCCGTTCGCCTACAACGACGGCTACGTGGCGATCCCGGACGGGCCCGGCCTGGGCATCGAAATCAACCAGGCCTACGTGGACGAACGCGCCGCCGAAGGCCATCGCTGGCGCAATCCGGTATGGCGCCACGCCGATGGCAGCGTGGCGGAATGGTGACCGCGATGACCGAACAGAATCCCCTGCCTGCTGGCGCGATGGCGCGCTATCCCAGCCTCGCCGGCCGCAGCGTCCTGATCACCGGCGGCGCCACCGGCATCGGCGCCAGCTTCGTCGGACACTTCGCCCGCCAGGGTGCGCGCGTCGCCTTCCTCGACATCGACGACGATGGCGCGCAGGCCCTGCTGGATGCACTCGGCCCGGTCGATCACGTTCCGGTCTACCTGCGCTGCGACGTGACCGATCTGGATGCGCTGCATGCCGCCATCGACCGGGCGCGCGGGCACATCGGTCCCATCGCCGTACTGGTCAACAACGCCGCCAACGACGGCCGGCACGGCTTCGGCGACACCACGGCGGCCGACTTCGAGCGCAACATGGCGGTGAACCTGCGCCACCAATACTTCGCCACCCAGGCGGTGGCGGCGGACATGCGCGCGCTTGGCGGCGGCTCGGTGATCTGCCTCGGCTCCACCGGCTGGATGATCAAGAACGCCGGCTACCCGATGTACGCCATCGCCAAGTCCGCGGTGCACGGCTTGGTCAACGGCCTGGCGCGCGAACTCGGCGCGGACCGCATCCGCATCAACGCGCTGGTGCCGGGCTGGGTGATCACCGAAAAGCAGCGTCGGCTGTGGCTGGATGCGGAAGGCGAAGCGCAGATCCGGCGCGCGCAATGCCTGCCGGGCTATCTGCGACCGGACGATCTGGCCCGCGCGGCGCTGTTCCTGGCCGCCGACGACAGCCGCATGTGCACCGGCCAGGACTTCATCGTCGACGGCGGCTGGGTATGAGCATGGACGTGGGCGTGGTGGTGCCCGCCGGCAACCGGCTCGGCGAGGGCGTGCTCTGGTGCGATCGCGAGCAGGCGCTGTACTGGACCGACATCCATGCCGCGCGACTGTGGCGATACGTGCCCGCGCGCGGCGCGGTCGACCAATGGCCGCTGCCGGAACGATTGGCTTCGTTCGCGCTGTGCGAGGCGGAGGGCTGGCTGCTGCTGGCCCTGGCGTCGCGGCTGGCGTTCTTCCACCCACAGCGCTACGAACTGCGCGAACTGCACCGCATCGGCATCGTGCCCGAGACCCGCGCCAACGACGGCGCCTGCGATCGCCAGGGACGCTTCGTGTTCGGCACCCTGCACGAACCGGCGCGGGGTCCGAAATACGCGGTGGGCGGGTTCCATCGGCTGCACGCCGATCTGTCGCTGGAAGCGCTGCCGCTGCCGCGCGTGGCGATCGCCAACAGCATCGCCTTCAGTCCGGATGGCGCGACCATGTACTTCTGCGACTCGCTGCAGAAGACGATCCAGCGCTGCGACTACGGCGATGTGCCCGGTCCCGCGTCGACCTTCGTCGATCTGACCGCGCAGGACGGCGAGCCGGACGGCAGCGTGGTCGACGCCGAAGGCGGCCTGTGGAACGCGCAGTGGGGCGCGGCGCGGGTGGTGCGCTATCGGCCTGACGGCCGCGAGGATCGCCGCGTCGCCATCCCCGCCACGCAACCGACCCGCCCCGTTTTCGGCGGCGCCGACCTGCGCACCCTGTTCGTCACCAGCGCGCATGACGGCCTGGACCCGGATGCGCGCGGGCGCGACCGCCATGCCGGCGACGTGTTCGCCTTCATCCCCGGCATCGCCGGGCTGCCCGAGCCCCGGTTCGCCGGTGACCCCGACGCCAAGCCGCGCCGCTGACGCCGCGCATTCCCGCCCGGAGATTCCATGACCCTTTCCACCCTCGACGTCGGCATCGTGCTGGCCTACCTGGCCGCCATCTTCATCCTCGCGCAATGGGTGTCGCGCGAGAAGGCGGGCCACGAGAAATCCGCGCAGGACTATTTCCTCGCCAGCCGCGCCCTGCCCTGGTGGGCGATCGGCGCCTCGCTGATCGCCGCCAACATTTCCGCCGAACAGATCATCGGCATGTCCGGCTCGGGCTACGCCATCGGCCTGGCCATCGCCTCCTACGAATGGATGGCGGCGCTGACCCTGCTGATCGTCGGCAAGTGGTTCCTGCCGATCTTCCTGCGCAACGGCATCACCACCATGCCGCAGTTCCTGGAAGAGCGGTACGGCAACCGCATCCGCACGCTGATGGCGGTGTTCTGGCTGGGCCTGTACGTGTTCGTCAACCTGACCTCGATCCTGTGGCTGGGATCCATCGCGGTCTCGCAGGTGGCGGGCATCGACCAGGACCTGGCCCTGATCCTGCTCGGCACCTTCGCCCTGGCCTACCAGTTGTATGGCGGCCTGAAGGCGGTGGCGCTGACCGACATCGTGCAGGTGTCGCTGCTGGTGCTGGGTGGCCTGCTGGTCACCGGCATCACCCTGGGGCAGATCGGCCACGGCAGCGTGATCGATGGCTTCACCACGCTGTGGCAGCAGCAGCCGGAGAAGTTCGAGATGATCCTGGACCAGGACAATCCCTTCTACAAGGACCTGCCCGGCCTGTCGGTGCTGCTGGGCGGCATGTGGATCGCCAACCTGAGCTACTGGGGTTTCAACCAGTACATCATCCAGCGCGCGCTCGCCGCCAAGGATATCCGCGAGGCGCAGAAGGGCGTGGTGTTCGCCGCGTTCCTGAAGCTGCTGATGCCGGTGATCGTGGTGCTGCCGGGCATCGCCGCGGTAGTGCTGGCACCGCAGCTCGAGCGCCCGGACGCGGCCTATCCGACCATGATGCGACTGCTGCCCAGCGGCGTGCTGGGCCTGGTGTTCGCCGCGCTGGTGGCGGCGATCGTCGCGTCGCTGGCCTCCAAGATCAATTCGGTGGCGACCATCTTCACCCTGGATTTCTATGCCAAGCGCGATCGCGAGGCCTCGCAGGCCAAGCTGGTGCGGGTGGGCCGGATCACCGCGGCCGTGGCGATCCTGGTGGCGGTGCTGACCGCGCGTCCGCTGCTGGGCGGTTTCGACCAGGGCTTCCAGTACATCCAGGAATTCACCGGCTTCTTCACCCCGGGCATCGTGGTGATCTTCCTGCTGGGACTGTTCTGGAAGCGCGCCAACGAAGCCGGCGCGCTGGCCGCGGCGATCGGCTCGTTCCTGCTGTCGCTGGTGCTCAAGCTGGCCTGGCCGTCGCTGCCTTTCATGGATCGCATCGGCCTGGTATTCCTGCTGGCGCTGGTCCTGGCCGTTGGCGTGGCGCTGGCGACGCGTTCGACCGGTGACCGGGATCGCATCCGCACCGACGACGTCAGCTATACCACCGCGCCCTCGTTCAACGTGGCCTCGTTGGCGGTGGTCGCCATCCTGCTCGCCCTGTACGCGACCTTCTGGTGATGCGCATGTTGGGCTTCCGCGCACCGTTCCGGCGCATGCTGCTCACCGGCCTGATGCTGGCCACGGCGCCGGTCTGGGCGATCGAGGTCGGCTGGACCGACACCGCCACCATCGCCGCACGGGATGCGGGCTGGGGACGCATGACCCGGCTGGCGGATGGGCGCTGGCTGGCGGTGACCACGCGCTTCCACGCGGACCGGCCGACCACGCTCGTGCTGTCCGTCGGCGATGACCGCGCGCGCGACTGGCAGCCGTGGTCCGAGGTCGTCGAACCCGGACGCAAGATAGACAACGGCGAAGTCCTTGCCCTGCCCGATGGCCGCGTGTTGCTGGCGATGCGTTCGCTGATCGACGGTGCCTCGTACCGCCTGCATCTCTACTCCAGCGACAACGGCGCCCGCAGTTGGCGATTCCTGAGCGTCATCGACCGGAACGAGGCGCCGGGCGGCCGCGATGATCGCGGGGTATGGGAGCCGGTGCTCGGCCTGCTCGACGACGGCACGCTGTCGGTCCTGTATGCCGACGAAACCCTGGCCGACGGCCAGCCACCCTACAATCAGGTCGTGTCCCAGCGCCTCTCGCGCGATGGGGGACGCAGTTGGGAAGCCAAGACCACGATCGTCGCCCAACCTGGTGGCGGCGCGTTGCGGCCGGGCATGCCGGTGATGGCGCGGCGGCCGCAGGGCGGGTATGTACTGGTGTTCGAAATCTGCGGCGAGGACACGCATTGCCCGGTCTCGTACAAGATCTCGCCGGATGGCCGCGACTGGCCAGCCGGCCTGGGCACGCCGCTGGCGGATCAGCGCTGCGGGCCGCAGATCACCACCACCACCCGCGGCACGATGTTCGTCACCTCCTGCCAGAACGAGATCAGCGTGAGCGAGGACGGGGGCGGACACTGGCGACGCCTGCCCGAACCCGCCTGGCCGATCGGCTTCCGTCACTCCTGGCCGGCCGTCTACGAGATCGCGCCCGACGAGATCGGCGTCGTCAACGTCACCGAGGGCGGTCGCGTGCAGATCCGGTTCGGAAGCTATTGAGCATCAGGCGCGGTCAAGACGCCCTTGCCCCGGGGCATCAGCCTGCGCGAGCGGCATGCTTCGCCAGGACAATCTTGGTGGCAACCAGCACCGGCACCGCGACCACGAACAGCAGCGCCACCGCCATGAACGCGGTTTCGAAGGCGATGGCCAGGGTTTGACCAGTCATCGCCCGGCCCACCAGGCCAAGGGAAGCGCGACTGGCGGAGATGGGATCCAGGCCGCGGTCCGCGAGTACCGCGGTCACCGCCGCCAGCCGTTCGGCCACCGCCACTCCACCCCTGGCCAGGTGGGTGCCAAGCACCGTCGCGTTGGCGTGGGTCTCGTGTTCAATCAGGGTCTGCAAGCCCGCCACGCCCACCAGGCCACCCACCTGGCGGCCGCTGTCAAACAGGCCGATGCCGCTGGCCAACTGGTGTGGACGCAGGTGGCTGAAGGCGATCAGCGTGATCGACAGGAACAGCAGGCCGAGCCCGAATCCGCGCAGCAGGATGGCGGCCATCATGTCGTCAGCTCCGCTCTCGCGGCTGGATCCCGACAGCATCCACATGGCCACCATGATCATCAGGATGCCGAATGGCACCGTCGCCACCGGCGGCACACGGCGCGCCTGCATCAGGTAGGCCGCCAGCAGCAACGCGATGACGAACAGCGCACCGCTGGGCAGCAGCAATAGCCCGGCATCGGCCAGGGTGAATCCCAGCACCGACACCGCGAATGAAGGAATCAGGAAGCCGCTGCCGAACAGCGCCGCGCCCGCCACGAAGCTGACGACGAAGGCAAAACAGAATTCCTCGTTCGTGAACACCGAAAAACGGGGCAGGCTGCCGCCGCCCATCCACAGTTGCCGGCCGCACCACCCGAGCAGCGCCGCTGCGCCGATTCCGGCGAGCCAGGCAATGCGTGGTTCCTGGAACCAGTCCCATCGGTTGCCCTGGATCAATACGTAGGAGAGGCACACGGCGGTGGTGCCCAGCAGCAGGAACCCCGGCCCGTCGAATGGCGCGGCGCCGCCACCTGCCGGCGTGTCCGCCACATCCGACATCAACAGGATGCCCGCCGCAGCCAGTGCAAGCGGAAACACGCCGAAAAATATCCAGGTCCAGGACTGCATGTCGATCAACCAGCCCTGCAGCGCGGGCGCCAAGGTGGCAGGCGCCACCACCGATCCCATCGCGAACACGGCCTGCAACAGCGGTTGCCGAGCCGCCGGAAAGGCCAGGAACAGCAGGGTCTGCCCGGTGACCAGCAACAGGCCGCCGGACAGGCCCTGCAGGCCCCGGAGCGCGATCAGCAGATCCAGGCGCACGCTGACGGCGGCAATCAGGCAAGCCAATCCCATCGCCAGCGTTGCACCGATCATCACGCGGCGGGTTCGCAGGTGCGCGATCGCCCACGGCGCCAGCAGGAAACCGACGAACTTCATGGCCGCATAACCCACGTCCAGCCACGCGAACTCGTCCGGCGTGGCATGCGTATCGCCGATGATGTCGTTGCGCCCGAGCGACAACACGGTGCCGGCAATCGCCTCGGTCAGCACCGCCATCACCACGCCGACGACCAGTAACGGGCCAGGCGTGGCGGCGACGCGCTCGGGCGCGGCTGCGGCGGGGTTCACGATCCGGTCCGCCGCTCGACCCACACGCGGGCGGACAGGCCCGGCACCAGCCGCGCCGGCAACGGATGGCCGGCGAAACGTATCTTCACCGGCACGCGCTGCACCACCCGGACGAAGTTGCCGGTGGCGTTGTCGACCGGCAGCAGGCTGAAGGCGGAGCCGCTGCCCGGCGCGAAACTGTCGACCACGCCCTGGAAATCCGCATCCGGATAACCGTCAATCTCGATGCGGACGCGCTGGCCGGGGCGAAGCTGGGCCAGTTGCGTCTCCTTGAAGTTCGCCACCAGCCACAACGCATCGACCGGCACGATGTCCAGCAGGGGCGTGCCCGCGGTGACGAAGCGGCCGACCCGCACCTGGCGGTTGCCGACCACGCCCGCCACCGGCGCGCGGACCGCGGTGCCGTCCAGATCGATCCGCGCCAGATCGCGCAGCGCGATGGCCTGCGCCACCGCGGCAAGTGCGGCTTCGCGCTGGCTGGCGAGCACGGAAATCTTCCGCATCTGCGCCTCCACCGAGGCCGAGGCCGCCGATACGCCCGCCTCGGCGCGGGACCGCGCCGCGTCGCTTTCATCCACCTGGTCCTGGCTGACGAACCGGCCGCGGATGAGCTCGCGGCGGCGATCGGAGATCTTCGCCGCCAGCCGCATCTCGGCCAGTTGGGCATGCCGCTGCGCCGTGGCCTGCCGGATCAACGCCTGCTGCAGCGCCGCCTCGGCATCCACGTTGACCAGCCGCGCTTGCGCGGCCTGCACGTTGGCCTCGGCCTGGGCCAGCCGCGCCCGGTAGTCGCGATCGTCAATGCGGAACAGCACCTCGCCCGCGCGCACCACTTGGTTGTCCTGGACATTCACTTCCCTGACGTAGCCGGCGATCTTGGGCGCCAGCGACGTCACATCCCCGCGTACGTAGGCATTGTCGGTGGAGATGCTGGCGTCCGCACGCGTCCAGGCCCAGCCCGCGCCCACGGCCACGATGGCGCCCAGGCACAGCAGCACGCCGAGTTTCCGCGCGCGACGGCGCGGCGGCGGATTCGGGACCGCCCTGTCGCCGGCGGCGGCGGCGGCGGGGGACATGTTTTCTTCAGGCGCTTGCATGTGGGTACCCGCGGGAAAGGTCGGCACGGTTCGCGGTCATCGGCCGGATTCAGCCCGCCGTGGGCGCGTTCGCGCGGGCCAGCCAGTCTTCGAAACGGATCGCGCCCAGGCGCGCGCCGGGACCGGGGGTCAGCGACTGGTCATCCAGTTCGCCGCCGAAGTAGCGCGCATGCACGTCCGGCACGACCTTGCGCATGTCACCGGTCGCGGCGAACAGGCGCTTGACCAGTTCGTCGAGTGGCGTGGCTTCGGGCCCGGCGACTTCCAGCGTGCCATTGATCGGCACCGCCATCGCCGCGTCCGCCAGCGCCGCGACAACGTCGTCGGAAGCGATGGTCTGGATCAGCGCCGGCGACAACCGGACCTCGTCGCCGATGGCGGCCGCCTGGGCGATGCCGGCGACGAACTCGTGGAACTGGGTGGCCCGCACGATCGTGTAGGGAATGCCCGCGGCCTTGATCAATGCTTCCTGCGCCACCTTGGCACGGAAGTAACCGTTGTCCGGATTGCGCTCGCTGCCGACGATGGACAGCGCCACGTGGTGCCGCACGCCGGCAGCCGTCGCGGCAGCCAGCAGGTTCCGGCCCGAAGTCTCGAAGAACGCCAGTACCGCTTGATCGTCCCACGCCGGCGCGTTCGCCACATCGACCACCACCTCCACCCCATCCATGGCCTCGGCCAGCCCTTCGCGGGTGATGGTGTCCACCCCCGTGCTCGGCGCGGCCGCGAATACGTCATGGCCGTGACTGCGCAAGGTGGCGACGAGCTTGGAGCCGATCAGGCCGGTGCCGCCGATGACGATGATCTTCATGTGGGTGTTCTCCGCTGGGTTCGGCGGCCGGATGTACCGTCGATGGCGGCAGGATGCGCGTGCCCTGCGGCGAAGTCCTTGCGGCGACCTTCAGGAAATCTTGGAAATCGCTTGGATTCGCCGGAAGCGGCCTGGCGGCATGGGTCGCGGGACAAGGGCGGCGAATCAATCGGGTACCATGGCGCGGTTCCTTCGGGCACCCGATCCCGGGGGTTGGGCAAAGGCGCTGACCGTGCGATTCGCGTTCGAAGACTGCTTGCTCGATGACGAGCGCCGCGAGCTGACATTGCGCGGGCAGCCCGTTTCCATCGGGCCGCAGGTCTTCGATTTGCTGCTGTACCTGCTGCTCCACCATGACCGCGTCGTCAGCAAGGACGAACTCCTGCGGGCGGTATGGAGCGGCCGGATCGTTTCCGAGTCGACCATCGCCAGCCATATCAACGCCGTGCGCAAGGCCATCGAGGACACCGGCTCCCAACAACGCCTGCTGCGGACCGTGGCGCGCAAGGGATTCCGCTTCGTGGGCGAACTCCGCGAGGGCGGCACGCGGCCAGCCTCGTTGCCGCCCGGCCCGTCTGGCGGCGACGACGACGGCAGCACCGCGCTGCCGGCACTGGTCCTGCCCGACAAGCCTTCCATCGCCGTGCTGCCGTTCCAGAACCTGAGTGGCGATACCGGCCAGGCGTACTTCGCGGACGGTGTGGTGGAGGACATCATCACCGCCTTGTCGCGCGTGCGCTGGCTGTTCGTCATCGCGCGCAACACCAGCTTCGCCTACCAGCACAGGCAGGTGGATCCGCGGACGGTGGGCCGCGAACTGGGCGTGCGCTACGTCCTGGAAGGCAGCGTGCGCAAGGCCGGCAACCGGGTGCGGATCACCGGTCAGCTGATCGACGCCTCCACCGGCACGCACCTGTGGGCGGAGCGCTTCGAAGGCACGCTGGACGACATTTTCGAGCTGCAGGCGGAAGTGGCCGAGAACGTGGTCGGCGCCATCTCGCCGCAACTGGAGCGCGCCGAAATAGAACGCGCCAAGCGCAAGCCGACCCAGAGCCTTGACGCCTACGATTACTACCTTCGCGGCGTGGCGAACCTGCACGGCGGAAGCCGCGCGCGTATCGAGGAAGCGTTGCGCCAGTTCAACCGCGCCATCGAGCTGGATCCGGAATACGGATCGGCCTATGGCGCCGCGGCCTGGTGCTACGTCTGGCGCAAGGTCAATGGCTGGATGGTCGATCGGCCGGCGGAAATCGCCGAAGGCGTGCGCCTGGCGCGGCTGGCGGTGACCTGGGGACGCGACGATGCGGTGGCGCTCACGCGCGGCGGCCACGCGCTGGGACACCTGACCCGCGATCTGGATGGCGGCATCGCCTTGCTGGATCGGGCGGTGCTGCTGAACCCCAATTTCGCGCCTGCCTGGTTCCTGGGCGGCTTCCTGCGCATCTTCCATGGTGAATCCGAAAGCGCGATGACGCTGTTTTCCCACGCAGTCCGCCTGAGTCCGCTGGATCCGGAAATGTTCCGCATGCAGGCCGGCATCGCCCTGGCCAATTTCTTCGCCGGCGATTTCGATACTGCCTCGGCCTCGGCGGAAAAGGCCCTCAGCAATCTGCCTTCGCTGCTGGTCGCGGCGGTGGTCGCGGCGGCCAGCCATGCATTGGCGGGAAGACAGGAAGCAGCCCACCACGCCATGGCGCATGTACGCGGCCTGGATCCCTCGCTGTCCCTGTCCACCCTCGCCGACTGGCTGCCCATCCATCGCCCGCAGGATCTCGCCAGGCTGACGGAAGGCCTGCGCCTGGCGGGGCTGCCGTAGCGGCAGTTCGGCCGCTGCCACGCAGATGCCGATGTCGCCGTGCCCTACCCCGCGGGCGCAGCGGTCGATCCGCGCAGCATCAGGCTGAAATCCAGGGTCTGCTGGTGCGGCACGTCCACGCCTTCGATGATCGCGAGCAGCAGCTTGACCGCGCGCACGCCGATCTCGCGCATGGGCTGGCTGATGGTGGTCAGCGGCGGATTGAGATAGCGCGAGGAGGCCAGATCGTCGAAGCCGACAATCGAGAAATCCTCGGGCACGCGGATGCCCAGGTCGCGGCACGCAGCGAGCATGCCCAGCGCCATCTGGTCGCTGAAGCAGAACGCGGCGGTCGGCGGGTTGGCCTGGCCCAGCAGCTGTTTCGCCGCCGCGTAGCCGGATTCGACCGAGAAATCGCCCGGGACGACCGTCAGCTGGCGCAGGCGACCGCGCGCCCGGGCCGCGTGCCTGGCCCCTTCCAATCGCTGCTGGTGCAGGGGATTGTCGGTCGGGCCACCGACCACGGCGATCCGCTCGTGGCCCAATCCGTAGAGATGTTCCATCGCCGTGCGCGAAGCGGCGGCGTTGTCGATGTGGACACTGGGAATGCCCAGCGCCGGATCGAATTCGCTGCCGTTGACCACCGGCGCATTGGCGCCCAGTTGCCGGACGAGTTCCTGCGCCGTCGGTGGCAGCCGGTGCCCCAGCACGATCAGGCCATCGGCCTCGTTGCGGGGAAGCATCTGCGCGTAGCGCTCCTCCCGATCCGGCTGGTGCTGGGTATCGCCCAGCAGGACCGCGTAGTCGGCGGCCTGCGCGGCTTCTTCCGCGCCCTGCAGGATCTGGGCGAAGAACGGATTGGCGATGTCCGGGACGGTGACCAGGATCTTGCTGCTGCGCTGGGTCTTGAGCGTCCGGGCCACGGTGTTGGGGACATAGCCCAGCGCGGCCGCGGCCTGTTCGATGCGCTTGCGCGTGGCCGGCAGGACCTTCTCCGGCCGCGACAGCGCGCGCGAGACGGTGCCGGCCGAGACGCCGACGTGCTTCGCGATGTCGTAGATGGTCGCCATGTCAGTCCCGGGTTCCCCGATGCGGCGCACAACACGTGTTCCGGTGGGCCCATGCTAGGATAATGCAATCGATTGCATCAGGGCGGATTGCCGTGAAAACACTCAAGGGTCCAGCGCTGTTCCTGGCGCAGTTCATCGGTGACGAGGCTCCTTTCAATCGGTTGGACACGTTGGCCGGATGGGCCGCCGGGCTTGGCTATTCTGGCGTACAAGTGCCGACCAGCGCGCCCCACATCTTCGATCTCGCCCAGGCCGCGCAGAGCCAGGCCTATTGCGACGACGTCGCCGGCATGCTCGCCGGGCACGGCATCCGGATCACCGAGCTGTCCACCCACCTGCAGGGACAACTGGTCGCCGTCCACCCCGCCTACGACGCCCTGTTCGACGGTTTCGCGCCGCCGGAACTGCGCGGCAATCCGGCCGCCCGGCAGGCCTGGGCGGTCGAGCAGGTCAAGCTGGCGGCCAAGGCCAGCCAGCGCCTGGGACTCACCGCGCATGCCACCTTCTCCGGCGCGCTGGCGTGGCCGTATTTCTATCCCTGGCCGCAGCGCCCGGCCGGCCTGGTGGAGGAAGCCTTCGCCGAACTCGGCCGCCGCTGGCGCCCGATCCTGGATGTCTTCGACGCCTGCGGCGTGGACCTGTGCTACGAAATCCACCCGGGCGAGGATCTGCATGACGGCGCGACCTTCGAGCGCTTCCTCGACGTCGTCGACCACCATCCGCGCGCGAAGATCCTCTACGACCCCAGCCACCTGCTGCTGCAGCAGATGGACTATCTCGGCTTCATCGATCGCTACCACGACCGCATCGGCGTCTTCCACGTCAAGGACGCCGAGTACCGCCCCAGCGCGCGCAGCGGCGTCTACGGTGGCTACCAGAACTGGATCGATCGTCCCGGCCGGTTCCGCTCGCTGGGCGATGGCCAGATCGACTTCAAGGCGATCTTCTCCAAGTTCGCCCAGTACGACTTCCCCGGCTGGGCCGTGCTGGAATGGGAGTGCTGCCTGAAGCATCCGGAAGACGGCGCGCGCGAAGGCGCGCCCTTCATCCGCGACCACATCATCCGCGTCACCGAGCGCGCCTTCGACGACTTCGCCGACAGCGGCGCGGATCCGGAAGCGTTGCGCGGCATGCTGGGGATTTGAACCAACACCGACCTGGGAGGGGAAGTCATGACGTTCACCATGTCGCGCCTGAGCGCGATGATGTTCCTTCAGTTCTTCATCTGGGGTGCGTGGTTCGTCACCCTGGGCACCTACCTGGTGCAGGGCCCGTTGCAGGCCAGCGCGAGCCAGGTGGCGACGGCCTTCCTCAGCCAGTCCATCGGCGCCATCGTCGCGCCGTTCCTGGTCGGCCTGATCGCCGACCGCTACTTCGCCGCGCAGCGCATCCTGGCGGCGCTGCACCTGGCCGGCGCGGTGCTGATGTGGGTCGCCTCCACGGCCACCAGCTTCAACACCTTCGCGACCTGCGTGATGATCTACATGCTGCTGTTCATGCCGACGCTGGCGCTGGTCAACAGCATCGCGATGCGGCACATGCAGTCGCCGGAAAAGCAGTTCCCGCTGGTGCGGGTCTCCGGCACCATCGGCTGGATCGTCGCCGGCGTGCTGATCGGCTGGCTGGGCTGGGAACAGGCGCACCGGCTTGAGCTCACCTTCCGCATGGCGGCGGCCGCCTCGCTGGCCCTGGGCCTGTATGCGCTCACCCTGCCGCACACGCCGCCGCTGGCGCGGCAGCGCAACGCCGGACTCGGGCAGATCCTGGGACTGGACGCGCTGCGCCTGCTGAAGTCGCGTTCGTACCTGGTGTTCTTCCTGGCCTCGATCGCGATCTGCGTGCCGCTGTCGTTCTACTACAACTTCACCAATCCCTACCTCAACGATCTGGGCGTGCGCGGCGCCGCCGGCCTGCAGTCGCTGGGCCAGGTATCCGAAGTGCTGCTGATGCTGGCCATGCCGTTCCTGTTCGTGCGGCTGGGGGTCAAGACCATGCTGGCGGTCGGCATGGCGGCCTGGGTGCTGCGTTACGGCATGTTCGCTTACGGCGACGCCGGCAGCGGCTTCCCGCTGCTGGTGATCGGCATCGTGCTGCACGGCATCTGCTACGACTTCTTCTTCGTCACCGGCCAGATCTACACCGACGCCCACGCCGGCCCCGAGACCCGCAGCAGCGCGCAGGGCTTCATCACCCTGGCGACCTACGGCGTCGGCATGTTGATCGGCACCTTCCTGTCCGGTGCGGTCGTGGAGCACTACACCACCGCGGCGGGTCCGGACTGGCGCCAGATCTGGCTGTTCCCGGCGGGCGTCGCGCTGATCGTACTGATCGCCTTCCTGTTCCTGTTCCGCGAAAAGCCGGCGACCGCCGCCGCACCTTCCACACACTGAGAATCCAGACCGATGAGCAAGCTTGGCATCGTCATCGTGGGCACCGGCATGATCGGCGCCGTGCATCGTCGCGCGGCGCTGCTGGCCGGCGCCGCCGTGCGCGGCGTGGTCGGCTCCTCGCCGGAGCGCGCGAAGGACATCGCGCAGGCGTGGGACCTCCCGCGCGCCTATCACGATATCGAGGAAGCCCTGGCCGATCCGCAGGTGCAGGTCGTCCACGTGTGCACGCCCAACCATCTGCACCGGGCGATGGCCCAGGCCGCGCTGGAAGCCGGCAAGCACGTGATCTGCGAAAAGCCGCTGGCCACCACGCTGGACGATGCCCGCGCCCTGGCGGCCCTGGCCGCCTCCACGGGCCTGGTCGCCACGGTGCCGTTCGTCTACCGCTATCACCCGGTGGTGCGCGAGGCACGCGCGCGCATCGCCCAGGGTGAACTGGGCCCGCTGCGCCTGATCCACGGCAGCTACCTGCAGGACTGGCTGCTGGATCCGGCCAGCAACAACTGGCGCGTGGATCCGGCGCTGGGCGGCGCTTCGCGCGTGTTCGCCGACATCGGCTCGCACTGGTGCGACCTGGTGGAATGGGTCAGCGGCGAGCGCTTCGTCGACGTCAGCGCCGTCTTCGAGACGGTGATCGCCGAGCGCGCCGCCGCCACCGGGCAGAGCTTCGCCACCCCGGCGGCGGGGGGCGCGACCCAGGCGGTGTCGAGCGAGGACGTCGCCGCCGCGATGTTCAAGACCGGCAACGGCACCCTCGCCTCGCTCACCGTCAGCCAGGTCTCGGCCGGACGTCGCAACCGCCTGTGGTTCGAGATCGACGGCGCCAAGGCCGCGGTCGCGTTCGACCAGGAGGATTGCGAGCGCCTATGGATCGGCCTGCCCGATCAGCGCGAGGAGATCTTCACCCGCGGTCCGGGCGCCGGCAGCGCCGAGCAGCGCCGGCTGTCGGTATTTCCGGCCGGCCATGCGCAGGGCTACGGCAACTGCTTCGAGGCCTTCGTCGCCGACACCTATCGCGCCATCGTCGCCGAGCGGCCGGAAGGCCTGCCGACCTTCGAGGACGGCCTGCGCTCGGCGCTGATCGTCGATCGCGTCATCGCCTCGGCCAGGACGCGCGCCTGGACCTCCATCGGTTGAACGAAGGTGATTCCCTTTCCTGTTCCATTTCCCAGTCCGCAGTCATCAGCATCCCGGGAGGACACCATGATGAGCACCACCCCACGCAAGATCGCGGCCGCCGCGCTGCTGCTCCTGGCCGCCGCGCCCGGCTTCGCCAGGGACGCCGCCCGCCACGACCCGCCCATCGCGGTCCAGATGTACACGCTGCGCAACGTCGCCACGCTCGACGAACAGCTGAAGATCGTCCATGACGCGGGCGTCCACGCGGTGGAGACGGTCGGCACCCAGAACGTCACCGCGCAGGAACTCAAGCAGCTGCTGGACAAGTACGCGATCAAGGCGGTCTCCACGCATGTGCAGCTGGCCGATCTGCGCAAGGACCTCGACAGCGTGGTCACATTCAACCAGGCCCTCGGCAACACCTATCTGGTCGTGCCGTACCTGGGTGACAAGGAGCGCCCGACCGATGCCGCCGGCTGGACCGCGCTGGGCCGGGAACTGGGTGAAATCTCCAAGCAGGTCCAGGCCAGGGGCATGACCCTGGCCTATCACAACCATGACTTCGAGCTGGTCGATTTCGGCGGCAAGACCGGCCTGGAGCTGCTGTTCGACGCGGCCGGCCCCACGCTCAAGTCCGAGCTGGACCTGGCCTGGGTGGCGCGCGCCGGTTACGACCCGGCCGCCATGCTGGCCAAGTTCAGCGGACGGGTGTTCGCGGTGCACGCCAAGGACAACGCACCGAAGGGCGAGGCCAGGGACGAAGGCGGTTTCGCCGCGCTGGGCCAGGGTGTGCTGGACTGGAAGGCCATCCTGCCCGCCGCCCGCAAGGCCGGTGTGCAGTGGTACGTCATCGAACACGATGAACCGCGCGATCCCGCCGCCGTCGTCAAGGTCGGGGCGGATTTCCTGCGCGAACAGCTGCCGGCCGCCGCCACGCAGTGATGCGCGGGCTGGCGACGCCGGAATCCATCGGCGTCGCCAGCCTGCCCTTGCTTGTCCTGGCGGCGGCGGTCAGCGCCGCTTTCATCGATAACACCGCGGTGGATGCCTGGGTTCATGTCGCGAACTGCGTGGTCCGCCACGGCGCCAACCGCGCAGGCATTCCCTGCGCTGATTGATGTCGGCACGTGGCTGGACCCGCACCCGATCAAGGAACGCACCTGCAAGGGCGGCGGCATGACGCCACCCTTCGGCGATCTGTCAGAACCGGTGGGTCGACGACCTCCGCGGCCTTCCTGCAGCAATGAATCGTGAAGGCGCGGAGGCCAGCTCCGCGCCGGCCGCTTACAGCTCGCGCACCCAGATGTTGCGGTAGCTGACCCTGGAATCGTGGTCCTGCAGGTAGATCGGCGCGCAGCCGTGCGGCGGATACGAAGGTGCGCCGATGTATTCGGTCTTGCCCGACAGCACGGTGTCGTCCTGCACCAGCACGCCGTTGTGCAGCACGGTGATGCGCGCGGGCGACAGCAGGCCGCCGCCTTCCGAGAAGCGCGGTGCCTTCCAGATGACGTCGTAGGCCTGCCACTGGCCCGGCGCGCGCGAAGCGTTCACCAGCGGAATCGACTGCTTGTAGATCGAGGCTGCCTGGCCGTTGGCGTAGGTCGGGTTGTTCCAGCTGTCCAGCACCTGCAGCTCGTAGACTTCCTGCAGGAAGATGCCGCTGTTGCCGCGATGCTGGCCGTCGAAGCCCTTCGTCTCGGTCGGCGTACGCCATTCGACGTGCAACTGGATGTCGCAGAAGCGCTGCCTGGTGCGGATGCCCTTGCTGCCCGGCACCACGGTGACCGCGCCATCGGCGACGGTCCACGGCGCGGGGCCGCCCTGCTCGCCTTCCCAGGCCGAAAGATCCTTGCCGCCGAACAGCACTACCGCATCGGACGGGGCGGCGTGCTCGGGCGTCGCCACGCTGGCCGGAACCGGCTTCCAGACCTCGGTCTTCGCGGGATCACGCGCCGGGTCGGGCTGCGCCTGCGCGAACGCGGGGCCCGCGGCCAGCAGGCAGGCAGCCATCAAGATTGGTTTGCTCATCATGTCCCCCGCGTACGCGGATCAGGCAAATCGGTGAAGTCGCTCAGTCGGTCGCCCACGCGGGCGTACCCGGCACGTAGGGCATGTCGCCGTCGTAACGACCCGGCACCGCGACATACTGCAGCGCCTCGTTCGCGCCCACCTGCGAGGTGAAGAAGCTGAAGATCGACAGCTGCTTGAGCATCGTGAAGTAATGCGGCTTGACCGGCCCCTGATGGGTTCCGCCGGCGGCCGCCGCCGTCGCGCTGATCTGCTTGCGGGCTTCGGCATCCAGGCTGCGCAGCAGTTCCGTGCGGGCCTGCGGCGCGAGCGCGATGAAGCGGCCGCCGGCGCGCTTGTCGATGTCGGCCAGCCCCGCGCGGAGAATCGCCTGCTGCTCCGGCGTGTAGCAATCGGTCACGTACAGCGCCATGAACGGGCCCGCGCCCGCATCCTTCGCGCCGGGCGTCCTGGTCCGCGGCAGGATGGTGTCCGCGATCTCGTCCAGCAGGGCGATGTCGGTGGCCGAAAAGGCGCCCGTCGCACCCGCGGTACCCGGCGCCTGGGAAAACACCAGGCCCGGCACGCCAATCATGGCCGCGCCGGTGGCGGCGGCGATCATCTTCAGGAGTTCACGACGTTCCATCACAGGTTCCCCGCCTTGAGTTCGCGCACCGCGTGGTCGGCTGCGCGCGCCGTCATCGCCATGTAGGTCAGCGACGGATTCACGCAGGCGCTGGAGGTCATGCAGGCGCCATCGGTGACATAGACGTTGGACGCATCCCAGACCTGGTTGTGCTTGTTCAGCACCGAGCTCTTCGGATCCCGGCCCATGCGCGCCGTGCCCATTTCGTGGATGCCCATGCCCGGCGCATAGTCACTGTCGTGCGTCTTGACGTCCTTGACGCCCGCGGCCTCCAGCATCTCGGCCGCGTCCGCGCCCATGTCGTGGCGCATGGCCAACTCGTTTTCGCGCATGGACACGTCCATCGCCAGCACCGGCAGCCCCCACTTGTCCTTGCGGTCCGGATCCAGGCTGATCCGGTTCTCGTGGTAGGGCAGCATCTCGCCGAAAGCGGTCATGCCAATGGACCAGTCGCCCGGCACGGTCAGTGCGTCCTTCAGCTCGGCGCCGACGTTGAGTTCGGCGATCTCGCGCGACCAGCCCGAGCGGCTGGCGCCGCCCTGGTAACCGAAGCCGCGCAGGTAATCGCGCTTGTCGTTGCCGACGTTGCGGAAGCGCGGAATGTAGAAGCCGCAGGGACGGCGGCCGAAGTAGTACTTGTCCTCGTAGCCGTCGACCCGGCCGGACGCGCCGACGCGGAAATGATGGTCCATGACGTTGTGGCCCAGCTCGCCGGACGAGGAACCCAGGCCGCCTTCCCACACGTCGGTCGCCGAGTTCATCAGCACCCAGGTGGAGTTGAACGAGGAGGCATTGAGGAAGATGACCTTGGCCGTGTACACGTAGGTCTGGCCGGTCTCGGCATCGATGATCTCCACGCCGCGCGCGCGCTTGCGATCCTTGTCGTACAGCACTTCCTTGACGATCGAGAACGGGCGCAGGGTGAGGTTGCCGGTCTTCATCGCCGCCGGCAGCGTCGCCGACTGGGTCGAGAAGTACGCGCCGTAGGGGCAGCCCAGGATGCACTTGTTGCGGTACTGGCAGTTGACCCGGCCCTGCTCGGGCTTGGGCTGGGTGATGTTGGCGGTGCGCGAATGGATCATGTGGCGGGTGCCGCCGAAAGCCTGCTTGATCCGCGCCGCCACGTCCTTCTCGACGATGTTCAGCGGGATCGGCGGCAGGAACTCGCCGTCGGGCAGCACGTCCAGCCCCTCGCGGGTGCCGGCGATGCCGGCGAACTTCTCGACGTAGTCGTACCAGGGTGCGATGTCGGCATAGCGGACCGGCCAGTCGACGGCGATGCCTTCCTTGAGGTTGGCCTCGAAGTCCATCTCCGACAGGCGATAGCTCTGCCGGCCCCACAGCAGCGAACGGCCGCCGACGTGATAGCCGCGGAACCAGTCGAAGCGCTTGGTTTCCGTATACGGGCAATCCTTCTCGTCCGCCCACATCCCCATCGTTTCCTCGGAGAGCGGGTAGTCGCGCATCAGCACCGGATGATCCGCCTTCATCGCCTGGGTCGGCCGGCCGCGATGCGGGTAGTCCCAGGACTCCTTCATCGCATTGACGTAGTCCTTGACGTGCTCGATGTTACGACCGCGCTCCAGCATCAGGACCTTCAGGCCCTTCTCGGTCAGTTCCTTGGCAGCCCAACCGCCACTGATTCCTGAGCCAACGACGATGGCGTCGTAGTGATTGTCTGCCATGGGTACTCTTTTTCCCTGGGTGGATAGCTGTTTCAGACGTCGCAGAGGCGAATCGCCTCACGCAAGGAGCGGACGGGATCCGGCGCGGCAGGCATGAACTCCTGGGCCAGGTACCCGTCGAAACCGGTGTCGCGGATGGCGCGGCATATGGCGGGATAGTTGAGTTCCTGGTCGTCGCCGATTTCGTGCCGCCCCGGCACCCCCGCCGTGTGGTAATGGGTGAAGAATTCGTGGTGCTTGCGGATGGTGGCGATGACGTCGCCTTCCATGATCTGCATGTGGTAGATGTCGTACAGCAGGCTGAAGTTCCTCGACCCCAGCCGCTTGCACAGCGCCACGCCCCACTCGGAGTGATCACACAGGTAGTCGTGGTGATCCACCTTGGAATTCAGCAGTTCCATCACCAGCATCACGCCGCGCTTCTCGGCATGGCCGAGGATGCGCTTCAGTCCCGCCTCGGCATTGGCCAGCCCCTGCTCGGGATCCATGCCGTTGCGGTTGCCGGAAAAACAGATGAGGTTGCGGTAGCCGGCATCGGCGACCAGATCGATATGGCGGGTGTAGCGCGCCACCAGTTCATCGTGGAATTCGGCCCCGGCGAAACCCTTCACCAGGTTGATCTCCGCGCCATTGCACATCGAGCTGAACACGCCATGCGCCTTCAGCGTCGGCCAGTCGTCCGGGCCGACCAGGTCGATGGCGGAAAAGCCGATGTCCTTCACCGCCTGGCAAAGCTGCGCGACGGACAGGTCCGGGAACGTCCAGCGGGCGACCGAATGCTTCAGTTTGCCCTTCAACGCAAGCGGCTTCTCGGCGGCGAAACCGGCAGGCACCACACCGGCGGTCGCCAGTCCAAGGCCGCCCAACATCGCCGCGCGCAACGCGCTTCGTCTTGTGAACTTCGGGTCCAGGGGGCTCATCCCGGCGTCCTCACCAAAAGAAAGCTTGCTCAAACGAATCTTTCGAGGCGTCGCCCCTGCCACGGGAAGCACACCGGCCGCCCACGCGGCGCACCGGTCCGATCGAATAGACATCCATCCATCCCCGGCCTCCCAACCGGCACGAAACCTCGAAGATTCGCCCTGATGCAATCGATTGCACCATAAAGCAGCCCCGCGTGTTCATGCAAGACTCCGCGCACAGGATCTTATGCTGCACGGCACAACGCAGGTTCGCGCGTCGTCGCAACTCATGCAAAACCATGCAGGGGAATGCGACAAAGATTCTTGCGACCGAGTCGTCTGCGTGACCCGGTCCGGTTGTGCAGGCACGCCGCGCTGATTCTTGAAGATCCGCACATGCCAGGACGGACTTCCGCCGCCTGGCATGGCGAACGAATCCGCGTGGCTAGCGCGGCGCGCGCTTGCGCCGTGAGCGCCTTCGTCTCTTCGCGGCTCCATCCGTCCCGACCGATATCCACTCCGCCCGGCTCATGAGCTGCCCGACCTGCCGTTCCAGACTGTCGAAGCCTGCATACCAGTGATGGATGGCCATGGTGGGCTCGTGCGTTTCATCACCCGCGCACGCGGCGCTGAGGTAGCCCATCAACTTGAGATGGTTGCGCAACTGCCGCAACTCGTAGAAAGCCGATTCGGAAAACAGGAAGCCGGTGCGGCGCGCAGCCGGCGAAGGGGAGGTCGAACTCATGGGCGGTACTCCATTCCGTAGAGAAAGAATCCCGCCTGCCGCAGGGGCAGGGGGATGTCGGGAGGCCAAAACCGCGTAACGTCGGCGGGCGTATTCCCTCGGAAGAGGTCTTGTATTAGCCGCCCTCCCGACGCTGAACTTTCCTTGCGTCGGAAGTACCGATGATGCTGGTACAAAAGAAGGCCACCAGAAGCTTCGTCGGTGGCTCTACGTTACGAAGGAGTTTTGGAGCTCCGGCGACGAGTCTGCCTTCGCCATCGAAAGCGTTCAATGCCTTGGCGTTCAATGTTAGTGGGATGACTGGTGGGTACCCGCGCCGACCGCGTCCCGGGCGAATGTCGATACCCGGGCACCCGATTGCAAAGGCTCGGATCCAGCGCGTGTTCCGCCTCATTTTTTCCCGGCCTGCCCTGCCTATAATCGTCCATCTTCCAGACAGCGGTGGAAAATGCCGGACCCCACGCGTGCCTCGCCCGTTCCCGAACGCACGCTGGAAACAGCGCCTGCCGAGCCCACTGCCAGCGCTACGAAGGATGCGCCATGAAGCGCTTTCTTCGCTGGTTGCGGAGCGCGCCCTCGTCCCACCCGGTGGATCGGCGCAATGCGCCGTTCCTGCAGGTGCTCCTGCTTTTCTTCGGCATCTTCGTCCCGCTCAACAAGGCGATCTTCCTTTACGCGGTGAGTTCAGGACAGGCTCCCCGGCCGGGCACCCTGCAGCTGTCCGCGGACCTGGCCACCGATACCCTGCTCGTCGGTTCGGCATGGGTTGCCCTGTGGCTGATCCGCCGGGGTCGTTTCCGCAAGGGCGTGGCGCTGTTTCTCTCCGTGGCGTCCGTGTGCGTCGGCATCGCCTATGCCAGCGTCGGACTGGTGCGGGTTGGCCTGGACCCGATCCCGCTGGTGCTGCTGTCGCTGGCCGGCCTGGTAATGGGCCGGCGTGCCCTGTGGATGATGCTGGGCGCGCTGACGGTGATGCTGCTGGCCTGCATGGCCCTGGACATGTTCCGCGCCGACGCGGCGCCGGTGGCCTCGACCGTCGGCAAGACCATTTCCATTGCCGGAATCTGGCTCATCATCGCGCTGGTGCTGGATCGCACGGTGGCCGCGCTGCGCAACAGCCTGGAGGAATCCGAACAGCGCAACCGGGCGCTGGAACTGGCCTATGCGCGCCTGGAGGAAGAAATCGCCGAGCGCGATCGCACGCGCGAGCAACTGTTCCATTCGCGGAAGATGGATCTGACGGGACGCTTGGCCAGCGGTCTCGCACACGACTTCGGCAACGTCCTCACCATCATCCTGGGCTACGCCCAGAAACGGGATCGGCTGGCCGCCGATGGCGGTGCGCCGGCACTCGTATCGGCGCTGGAACGCGTGGAAATGGCAGCCCGCCGCGCCATGGCGGTCAGCCGGAAGCTGCTGAATTTCAGCCGCCTGGACGTCTCCCATCCGGAAACCTTCGATGCCGGCGCCGCACTGCACGAACTGCAGACGATGCTTCACCAGTTGCTCGGCCCGGAGATCCGTCTGTCGCTGGAGCGGCCGGAGGCTCCCCTTCCCCTTCATATGGACAAGGGCAACTTCGAGCTGACGGTGCTCAACATCGCCGGCAATGCCAGGGATGCGCTCCCGGAAGGGGGATCCTTCCGCCTCATCGCCGCACGGAACGACGCGACCAACTCGCTCACGCTGACCCTCAGCGACAACGGCCCCGGGATACCCGAATCGATACGGGCCAGCGTGTTCACGCCGTTCTTCACCACCAAGCCCAAAGGCGAAGGCACCGGCCTGGGCCTGTCCGTGGTGCGCGACATCGTGGTGGATGCGGGCGGCGGGATCCGGATCGAATGCCCGCCCACGGGCGGCACCTCCGTCGTTGTCACGCTTCCCCTGGCGTCGGCCGCCGGGTGACGGCTGGCGTCTAATCCGGCCCGACCCGCGTCGCGCGTTCGCTGACCGCGCCATTCTCGTACACGGCCAATGCCCGTGCGTTTCCGTTTTCCCTGTTTTCGAATTCGAAACGCAGGTCCCGCTCCATGGCGAAGAAGCGGGTCCGCGTTTCCGGGTAGAGCGTTGCCACGAAGCTGCCCGCCGTGAGCTTCAGGTGGTCGCCTTCGATGGCGACGAGTATGTCGCCGATGCGGGAAGAACGATAACGACCCGCGTACGTCGCCAGTATCGATGCAGGAAGCGTCAACGAAACGGGAGGCGGCGTGTAGGGTGCCGGGCCATGGTCGTAGCTTAGCACGCGATGCATGCGCCATTGCCCGTCACCCAGCTTCCAGACACTGGTGAACTCGGCCTGTCCATCCAGCCGTTCGGGATGATCCCCTTCCCGAACATGGAAACGGTGCGTCCCGGACAGGAGGGCATAGCCACCCTTGAGCGGATGGAATTCCAGGCTTCCCTCAACCGCCTCGCGCCGCAGTCGCATGCGCGGATCGGCGCAAGGGCCCTTGCGCAGCGATTCGACCAACGCCTGGCGTGAAGCGGTCAAACCGGTCTTGTCGTGGTAGAACTCGACGTCGGCGGTGAGCAGGTCTCCCATCGCTTTCATGTCGCAGGCGTTGTACGCCTGCCAGAACCTGGCATCGGCCGCGCGGACCTGTCCCTCTTCGTTATCGGCCGCACCCGCTGCCATGGCGGCCATGAGAAGCGGCAGGGCAATCAGGTACGGGGTGATCTTCATGTTCCCATCCTCATGACGGACGAACACGATTGGAGAGCAGCCAGGTACCTGTGTCACGGGCCAGAGGTCACCCTGCCGGAGGAGCAGGATTCGGATTCAGCATCTTGCCGCGAAAAAACAGGGGCCAGAGCCTTTTTTCCTGATCAGCTACCGAGAATGAAAGGCTGCTCTGGCCCCTGTTGCACGCTGGAGTTCCGATGCCGGCCGGGAACGGACGTCAGCAATGCCTGAATCAAGCCGCGCCGCGAAGCGGCGCTGGCTTGAATGCGATCACGGCACGACAATGGCGTAAGCACCCAAGCCTTACGCACATCCTGTACCCGGAGCTGGCAGGAAGCCCTTCGCGGAAATACCGGGCGGCGCGGCAAGACCTGATGCAGGCCCTACCCTACTCTGGCTAGTCCCCAAGTGTATTTGGCCAATCCTGAAAAAAAGGCGATGAGGCAAGCCAAAGCAGCCATCTCCGGTGTGAAAGCGCGCTTGAAATAGATCATCAATGCAAGCCCGATTACGCAGTTCACGGCCAGGAATCCAAAAAGAACTGCTGCGATCGACAGAAGGTTCTTCTTGAGCATCATCGGCTCCATTCCTCTCCCTCACAGGGATCACAGGGATTTCCGACCAATCCACATACTAATTCCACGGCACCCTTCAACCATGTGCCTAGCGATCATCCGGACCGTCAATCTATTCTACGGCTTGTGTGAAAACATCATTCTTAGTGAATTCCGACATGCAACCGGGGCGCCGAACAAAGCACAAACATGCACTACCGCGGCCAAGGGACCGTCAATCCTTCGAACACCACGCCCAAAACTGATATGTCCCGTTAGATAGTATTCGTAAAGCCCGTTCGCGGCCGCGCAGAAGATGATGACTGAGAATATAAGGAACAGCGTCCCAAAAGCGCGTCGCGATCTCTCGTCAAGCATCATGCTCTCCCTCGCCCGCCCTGCATGACTGCCCCAGTAGTTTTGATAGGGAGTACACTCAAGAAGCTCTTCGCAGACCTCTTGTTTTTTTGCGAACCGAAGTCTGTTTTATAGGATGAAGCACATTTTCTTTTAAAAAACACCCGCTCATTCGCCCAAAAAACCCCAATGACTGTGTCCGCACATTGACCTGTTCCCATCCTGGCTCTTCGCGTCGACGCTATAGTCTTGCTTATCATTCTGACATGCTTTGATGAGATCCGCGTCTCTTGCGGGTCTGCATGAACTAGCAATCGATAACCTGGTGTCCCACGCTGGAGTTACTTGCCGGGCGAACCCCGTATACGATTCGTTCCGCTGAACGTCAAAAAAATCCGGCTTTCGCCGGATTGGGGGGATGGTGGCAGAAGCTTCCGCCTCTGTCCGGTGTCGATGCCGACCGCAGTCAGTGGCTTCGGCCTCGGTGAACCGGTCAGACCACGCTAGTCTTTCCGCATACGGCCAGGGGTAATTTCCCGAGCGCCATGTTCAATACGAAAGAAGCGCTCGGCATTGCCGCGCAGAATGGCTTGCTTCTGCGTGGCATCCAGGAATGTGAGCGCGTCGAGCGACGCGTGTACTGTGGCGATATCCGCGTTGTCGCTGCCAAACATGAGCCGATCACCGAGGCCGGCGTCCATCAGCGCTTTCATCATGGTCGCGAAGGCCTCGGGCGGCACGATGCGCGGATTGTTGATGACCGAGATATCGGCATGGACATTCGGGTGCTCGCGCATGAGCGCAAGCGTTTCGTCGAAGAACGGTGCGCCCGCATGCATGATCCAGAGGCGCATGCCGGGATGGCGCACCAACACATCCCGCAGCAACACGGGATTGCCCAGGTCTTCGCGGAAGTTCGGGCTGCCATGATCCGGGCCGGCTGATCCCGTATGAATGCCTACAGGCAGGTCGTAGCGGACGGCCAGGGAATAATAGGGATCCATGCGGGGATCCGATGGCGATACTCCGTAGTACTGGGTGAGAATTTCACCCAGGAAGTCGATGCGCCCGGATTTTATCTGCGCCTCGGTCCATTCGACCCCCGGCCACTCGCGGCCATCGGCATGGCAGTCCTGCAGGCTGTAGGGCACCTTGCCCAGGGGGCAGGGAAACATGAGCCCATGCAATACGCGCATCGGCTTCCCTTCGACATAACGCTGTTGATCCTCCCAGGACGTACTGACCGCAATGGTCGTGATTCCACCGGCACGCAGTGCCTCAAGCTGCGCGACCGGATCCCGGTCGCCGTGCACATGCACATCGATGACACCCGATGGCGGTGTCGTCGCGCAACTGGCGAGCAGACACGAGAGCAGCAGCGGCACCCGCCTCAGGCAGGCGTTGCCCTTCCTACGGCCGACAGCTGGCTGCGGTCTTCCGGACGGATATGCGTGGTAGCCATTCATCATCGCGCGCCGAGTCATCGCTTGATCCGCCAGGGACTTTTCAGGGCGAAACGCGACTCCGGGGCAGCAACGGCCAATGCATCAGTGGGTTCGCTGACTGCCTGATACGGAACCCCATCCGGCCAATCGACTTGTCCTTGGCGCGCCGTATTGGACCATCCCGCTGTTACGGCTGGACCGTGGGGCCGCCGGCCCCGTTGCCTTCCGGAGTCGCATGGGAGATCGAGGGTGGGCGGACGACGGGAGTCGTCCACGTCTTCAATCCCCCCTGATATCCGGCGAGCCCGGCGATGGCGCACGGCCGGCGCTCGATCCCTCAGGGTGCCAGGTAGAAATCCATGGGAATGAGCTCGACGGCCCAACCGCCTTCTTCACCCAGCTGGGCGGCCGGGTGCATGGAGGCGATGCGCAGTGCCTCCTCCGGGCTATCCGCCTCGATGATGAACAGGCCGCCCACGACCTCCTTCGCCTCGGCGTAAGGCCCATCGGTGACATGCGTCCTGCCGTTGCGCGGACGGAGCGTCCGCCAGCTGCCGGCATCGCCCAGCGACGCGGACACGAGCATCTTGCCGGTGGCCTGCATCTTCTCGTCCAGCGCGGGGCATTGGCTCTCCAGCGCTTCGATGTCGCCAGGACTCATGGCGGCGAACTTTTCCGGGGAGAAATAGGCCAGGCCGAGGTACTTCATGGGAGCTCCTTTGCATGAGTGTGTGTTTGACGACGAAGCGGAGGGCCGGAAATCGACCGTGCTCGGGAAAAAGGGGCGGCATACCGTTTCCTGCGGGGCTACCCGCCATGAAAGATACGCTTCCTCCTTTTTTCAGCTTCAATCGACGCGCACTTTGCGCGCCGTATTTCGATTCATGGCCCGCCGTATTCCGGCGAGCACTACCCTTTGTGGCTCAGACATGGTTTTGCCCCCAGCATCTTGGCCCGGCCCGCCTCCCTTGCAGGCTGATCAGGCGCCGTGATAGCGTTCCAGCACTTCCCACCCTCCTGTTCGAGCATGAAGTATTGATTCGCAGGCGGATTGCCTGCTTCGCTACGGAATCCTGGATTCAATGAGCCCTGCTCATAAGCGAAAGGTACAGGCCGGCTCCAGGCGCCGGCCCCCTGTGAGAAGTTCCAGGCCTACGCCACGGCGAACATTCTCCTCTTCTATCTCGGAGTCCGCGGCTCGCCATAGAGATAGATCTACCTGGCTACACACGCTTTACCGGTCAAGACCGACCCATGAATGCTCTATCCGGCTTTGACGCTGTCACGGCCTGACGGGCATTTCCATAAATTTCAACGAATCAGGAACGTGCTATGAGCAATTCACTCAGTGGCGGCGTACGCGTGCGCGCCGACAACGGAAAGTTTTATGACGTGGAGGCAGCCGACTTTGAACTCGCGGAAAGCGGGCGACGCCATCTTGGCGACGGGGAATACCAGTTCGAACGCCTGTATGTGGCCAACATCTCGACCGATGACGTCAACATCGAAGTCCGGTTCGAGGTCGCGAGTCGAAACGGGGTGGTGAGCGCCTACACGCCGACGGTGTCCGATGCCACCTACATTGAAGACGATCTGGAGGAAGTTTCCGTCGATGAAGATGACGACGAGGATGAGGACTTCGACTAGGCCCTCGTTCGCGGAAGGGCCGGCTACCGCCGGCCCTTCCATGCTCCCTGAAGACCCCCGGACGCCCGGGCCTTTCAGGATATCGAGACCCGCCGGACCAACACTGGGTTTGTCCGGGAAAAAAGAAGACCCGGCTTGCGCCGGGTCCAAGGGAACCACAAAGAGCGTTCGGCAATCAGAATGTATACCGATAGTTGGCGAACACCTGTCGCCCCACCGGGCTGAAGGCCCGCCAGAAGTAGGGATAGCTGGTGTAGCTGTCATCGCGGGGATGCAGGTTGTCGAAGACGTTGACCACGCTGACGCCGATGGTGGCTTTCGGCGTGATCTTCTTCTGCACGTCCAGGTTCCAGAGGAAGTACGGCGCGATGCGGGTGGATTCGTCCCAGCTGGGCAGTGATCCGTAGCGGTATCCGTACAGGTTGGTCTGCCAGTCGTTCTTCTCCCAGCCGACCATCCAGTTGGCGCGGCTGCGGAAGTTGAAGTAACGCCGGCCGTCGCGGATGTTCTCCACCTCGTCGTCGGCGAAGCGCTGCAGATCCAGCTTCGTGACATGGGTGTAGTTGGCCTGGAAGCTGAACTTGCCCCGGCGGTCCGTGTCCAGCGCGTACTTCCAGGCGACATCGAATCCGTCCGTGCGGATCATCGACTGGTTGACGGGATAGGCGGAGTAACGATCCACCTTGCCATTGCCCAAGGAGGACTCGTCACGACTGATGAGACCCATGAAGTGGGTACAGGAAGGCGAACCGCCGTCCACCGGGTTGCCCCGGATGTCCGTGCCCAGGCGGCAGTCGGCGTAGGTGCGCATCAGATAGTCGGAATCGATTTCGCCCACCTGGTTTTCCAGCTTGATGCTGTAGTAGTCCAGGCTCACGGACATCTGGTCCATCACGTCCCAGACCACGCCCACGGTGTTGGAGCGGCCCTCTTCCTCCACCAGGTCCTTCCGGCCCTCGTAGGTGCGGAACACCTGGTAGTTGTAGTCCGGACCCGAGCAATCCGGGGAGGTCGGGTCGATGCCCTTCGTCCGGCAGAGGTAGGCGTCGGTGATGTAGGTATAGCCGCCGGAGTTGCCCGAGTAGACATAGTGCATGTCGGGCGCCCGGAAGCTGGTCGCGTGGGTGCCACGCAGCAGCAGCGAACTCACGGGACGCCACTCCAGCCCCGCCTGCCAGGTGAATGCGCCATCCACATCGGTCTGGTCGTCGTAGCGGTCATAGCGTCCGGCCAGGTTGGCCTTCAGGTTGTGCAGGATGGGCACACCAAACTCCAGGCCGAGCGCGTAGCGATCCCGGCTTCCCCCACCCCGCGTACTGGTCAGGTTGTAGATGCTGTCCTTGCCGGTGTAGTCAGGGGTGCTGCGCGGATCCGGATTGATCGCGTATTTCTGGCGTGCGCCTTCCAGCACGAACGCCATGCCGACCGGCCCGGCCGGCAGATCGAACAGATCGCCGGTGACGGCGAACTGGCCCTGGGTGGATTGGGATTCGGCGGTCGAATGGACGGTGGTGATCAGCGATTGGTAGTCCGCCGGCGACATCGGACTGAACAGGCGGTCCACCCGGACGTGATAGCTCGGATACTTGTTTGTCCCGACATACCCGAGCAGGTCGCCGAAGAAGTAGTCGTTGATGCGGTCCGTCGTGAAGTACGGCATCTCGATGGTCATGTCGTAGCGCGCGTGCGAGAGGCCGGCATCCCAATCGAAACGCCCATCCCACCACGAGCCCCGCAGTCCCAGGTTCAGGCTGAAGGTTTCTTCCTCGAACACGGACTTCTGCGGCCCCCCGGTCTCGGCGGGAGTGAAGATGCGTTGCGCCTGCAGGTATCCGAGGTCCGGGTCATGCACCCAGCCGGCGGTCTGCCAGAAGCGCGTCGCGCTCGCGCCGGTGTTCTTCGAGCGGGTGTACAGCAGCTGGCCGTAGACCTGCAGGTTCTGGCCGAAATCCAGCGTCCCGGACAGGTAGGCCGACGCCTTGTCGAAACCGTTCTGGATGGACTGCGTGGCCGGATAGCCGAAGTAACCGCAGCGGTTCTCGTCGGCGATATTGCGCGCGGACCGGAAGGGCTGGAAGTCCGGGGACGTCGCCGCACAGGCCGAGCGCAGCGCATCCACCGACCCGCTCAGTTTTCCGTTCGCGTCGGGCCACACATAACCCGGCCCATTCTGGTACAGATACACGCCGCTGGCGGCGGTCGCGTTGTGCGGGTCGTCCCGGTATCGGGGATTGTCATGGTAGGAATCCATGAAATCGCGCTGCGAAGCGAGAATGGATTCCCGGTTCAAGTACTCCAGCGCGTAGATCAGGTTCCAGCGTTCGCCGGACTTGCCGCCGGTCCACTGGAACAGGCCGGTATCGCCGCCGCCGCGCGAGGTCGTGCCGCCCCGGACATACAGCGAGTCGCCTTCGAAATTGGACTTGGTGATGATGTTGATCACGCCCGCCACCGCATCGGAACCATAAATAGCGGAGGCGCCACCGGTCATGATCTCGATGCGCTCCACCGCCGCCGCCGGAATGCTGCTCAGGCTGACGGCGTTGGACTGGCTGTTGTAGGGCATCGGATAGTCGGCCATCCGCTTGCCGTTGAGCAGGACCAGCTGATAACCCGGGCCCAGGCCGCGCAGGTTGATGAACTGCGCATTCGGCGTGAAGCCGCTCTGATTGAGCTCGTTCTGCACGCTGCCGGTGAACTGGCTGAGCGTGGAGAGTGCTTCATAGACCGTCGAAAACCCTTCCTTCTGGATGTCGTCCGCGGTGATGACGGTGACCGGCGAAGGACCTTCGACGTCGACCCGCTTGATGCGGGAGCCGGTGATGGTGACCTTGTCCAGGTTGGTGGTGGATGGCGTGTGGTCGGATTTATCGCTGTCTTCCTGCGCCAGCGTCGGCCCATGGAAGGAAAGTGCCGCGACAGCAAAGGCGATGGCCACGCTCATAGGGCGGCGGCTTGATACGTGATGGACTTGCATGACTTCCCCTTAGTCGAGGCAGAGCGCGAATCGCCCTGCGTCCGAACCTCCAATGGTTCGGGCCACGAACATAGGAAGAGGACGAACTACATGCAAGTATTTGATTTCAAAGTATTTAATCTCACATTTGAAGCGCGACCAAGTTTGAGCGCAAGCCACGCGACCGCAATCGAATCGACCTCCAGACGGTTCATGCCAGGGCGGCGCGCATCGCCCCGGCATGAGCACAGATTGGCGCTAGCGCATCGCGCGCTTGCGCTTCAGCACCTTGCGCCGGGAACCGTCACCGGCGCCGGGCGGCCGCACCGATATCCACACCGACTGACCCATGATCCGATCCACCTGGTGCCCCATGTTCTCGAAACTGGCGTACCAGCGGTGAATCGCCATGGTCGGCTCATGATCCTCATCGCCCGCGCACGCGGCACTGAGGCAACTCATCAGACTGAGCTGGTTGCGCAACTGCTTCAACTCGTAGATCGCGGCTTCGGAAAAGAAATAGCCCGTGCGTGGCAACGGGGTCGCGGGGGCGTCGGAACTCATCGGCGGTACTCCAGTCCGTGGGGAAAGAACCCCGTTCGCTGAAGCGCGAACGGGGATGTCGGGAGGCTAAGAAAACCGCGTAGCGTCGGCCGGGCGTATTCCCTCAAGAAGAGGTCTTGTATTAGCCGCCCTCCCGACGTGGAACTGATGCCGCGTCGGAGTACCGATAGTGCCGGTACAGAAGAGCCACCGAGAACTTCATCGGTGGCCCCGCGCTACAGAGGAGTTCTTAGGCTCCGGCGACGAGTCTGCCTTCGCGACCGAACGCGTTCAATGCTTTGCTGTTCAATGTTAGTGGATTGACTCACTCATCCTGCAACTCTTGTTTTGTTTGTTGCAGCGCTTGCTAGTGTGGTTCCGGCAATCGACCCTAATCGCTTCATATGTCCCATACAACGGCTAAATCCCGAGACGTGAAAATCCGTTGCTAAATGGGTTGTGCAGATGGTCGATCACACACATGTCTCGCAGGATATTCGAAACTCGCGACAGAAGCGGTGTACAGGCAAGTTACTCAGATAAGAGAGCCTTCATCCGGATACCTTCTCACCTCAGTTTGTCGAAATCATTTTTCCACCATCGGTGCACGCTTGATCCCTCATCTGTCTCACTTCCATCATCTGCCACCCCGGAACATGCGCGCTCATCAACGCTTTAAAGACCCGCCCATGAGTTGCATAGCGCAGATGTAGCAACTCGTGGACGATCACGTAATCCTGGAATTTTGGCGGTTGTTCGAGGAGATCACAGGCCAACGTGACTATCCCCGACGAAGAGCAGGATCCCCACTTTCGACGCATTTCCTGCACTCGAACTACCCGAGGATTGACCTTTAGCTTGAGCGCCCACGCCAATGCGCGACGTTTCAGTTCTTGATCTGGATAGAGGGGTGACTTCATCCGTCCGAGTCCTCAATTAGCAATCTGAGCACCAGATCGACGGTGCGCGCACGTTCCTCATGCGGCAATCCGAGCAATGGCTTGTAAATCGCCGCGCGCAAGCGACGCTGCTCGTCGGGATTGACCTGGGCATTGGGGAAACGGCCCAACAGTTCCTCGATGTCCTTCGCCAGCGCCATCGTGTCCAAGCCAGTTGCCTTGACCGCAGCGTCCTCGCGCAGCACCCAGAACACGCCGAAGGCACGCACCGAAAGGCCGCTGTCGCGCGCCTCCTTCATCGCGACGTCCTTCTCGGCCGCCAGCGCCGCAAGCTGATCCATCGCGGCAAGGCCCGTGGTCTTGCGCTCCTCCAGGTCTTTCAGGATGCGTTCGGCGCGTTCCTTCAACGGCTGCAACACCGGCGCGGCGGCGGCATCATCGTCGATTTCCCTCTGCAAGCCACGCACGAGGTTGAACACCTTGCCCTCGTCCGAACCCTTGTCGCCGCGCAAAGATTGCAACGTCGCCACATCGAAGGTCACGCTCTTAGTCAGCCGCCCCAAGCCCTGCTGCTCGGCACTTTCCTCAATGAGCCGCCGCGTCTTGTAAGCCAAGTCGGCGACGAAGCCAACCTTCTCCGCATAGGCATTGCGCACCGCCGCGTAAAGCTGGCTCAACTGCTTGTAGCTGGCGATGTGATCCCGCAGCTCCGGCGATGGCGAGAGGATCTCCCACAGCGCCTCGATTTCCTTGTACTGCTCGAAGAAAGTCTTGCGCGCTTCCGGTTCGAGGAAACGACCGAACACAAGCTTTTCCAACCGCTCGTCCGGTGCACCGTCCATGTTGGCATCAAGGTATTCCTGCTTAGCCTGCGCGATGCGTTGCAGGAAGTCCTGCAACAGGACATCCAAGTCCTCGATCACGCCACCCACGTCGCTGGAGTCGAATTGAAGCGCCTTCTTTAGCTCGCGCAATACGCCGACGAAGTCCACTACCAGGCCGACTCGCTTCTGCACGCCGTTAGCGTCCACATAGGGCCGGTTCACGCGCGCGATAGATTGCAGCAGCACGTGGTCGCGCATGGGCTTGTCGAGATAAAGGCAGTAAAGCGGCGGCGCGTCGTAGCCGGTGAGCAGCTTGTCGGTGACGATCAGGATTTTCGGGTCTTCGGCCGGCTTCTTGAACAGCAAGCGCACTTGCTCTTCGGCTTCGTCGGAAAGCTGGAGCTTCGCCACCAGTGGGCGGTCGATCACGTCCGCCGCGTTCTGCGTATAGACCGGCGCACTCCACTCCGGCGGCAGCAGTTTGTCCAGCGCCTGCTTGTACTTGGCGCAGGCTTCGCGGTTGACTGCGACGACAAATGCCTTGTAACCCAACGGCAGCACGTTTTCCTGGAAGTGCTCTGCGATGAAAGCTGCTACCTTCTCGATGCGGTCGTCAGCGGTTAGAAAGGTGCGCAAGCCCACGGCACGGTCGAGCACCTTGTTAAGCTCCTCCACATCGGTGACGCCTTCGGCCTCGGCCAGGGCAAAGAATTCCTTGTCCAGCCGCTCCGCAGGGACGGTCATCTCGCTGGGGGCCATCACATGCTTAATGGGCAGTGTGGTCTCGTCGGCGATGCTTTCGGCAATCGAATACTTGTCGAGATAGCCGGTCTCGTCCTGAGTACCGAAAATCTTGAACGTGCCCTCGCCCTGGGCGCTGTGGGCGATAGGCGTGCCGGTGAACCCGATGATGGTGGCCTCGGGCAAGGCCGCCATTAGGTACGTGCCCAGGTCCTTAGCCACAGAGCGATGCGCCTCGTCGATGAAGACGTAGACGTTTTCGCGCAGGTTGCTGTTTTTGCGGACCTCCTCGAACTTGTGGATCATCGAGATGATCAAGCCACGGAAATCAGCGTCCAGCAGAGCCTGCAGTTCTGCCTTGTTGTTTGCGCGCCGGACAGCGATGTCCTGCTGCTGCATTTCACCCAGCAGGCGTTCGACCCAGCCCTTTAGCTGGCCCTCCAGTTCGGTGCGATCCACCACCAGCAGCACGGTGGCATTGTCGAAGCGAGCCTTATCCTCCAGAATCAGGCGCGCGGCCGTCAGCAGAGTGAACGTCTTGCCAGAGCCCTGGGTGTGCCAGATTAGGCCGCGGTTCTTGACGGGATCGGCGCAGCGGTCGAGGATGGCATCAATGGCGCGACGCTGGTGCTGGCGCAGCACGGACTTCCGGGTTTCGCCATCCTGCACATAGAACAGGATCCAGTGCTGCAAGGTGCGCAAGAAGTCGGTCGGCTCAAAGAACGCCTGGACGGCGAAGCGATAGGTTTCCTCAGGCGCCTGCTTCCAGCGCGCCATGTCGCGGCGGGTGGCGTTCCACGTTACGCCATACCAGTAATCCAGCAGATGAGTGACGTTGAACAACTGAGCAGTTGCCAGCAGCTCGGGCGTTTCGATCTCGTAGCGGCGCAGTTGCTTGATCGCACGCTCGATAGCGCCCCCGTCTTTCGGGTTTTTGTGCTCGACGATAACCACGGGGATACCGTTGATCACAAACATCACGTCGGCGCGGTTGCCCTTGGGTCGTGCAGGCGGCTTAATCTTCCATTCCCAAGTTACGTGGAATTCATTCGCGGCCGGATGATCGAAGTCGATTAGCGTGACAGGACGGTGCCGCTTTTCGTCCTCGTCGTACCAGGAGCGCTCTCCACGCAACCAGGAGAGCAATTCGCGGTTGCCGTCGATAGTCGCCGGGAAGGCGTCCAAGGTTTCGACGATCGAACGAACAGCATCGGCCGTCAGCCAAGGGTTAAAGGCAGCAAGCTTGGCTTCCAGTACGTCGCGAAAGAAGGTACCTGCGTCGCCGCCGCGCTTGGCGCGGGCATCGTCGGGCGTGATCGTCGTCCAGCCGATTTCGGCGGCGTGCTTGACCATCGGAAACTGCACAGTGCCCGCTTCGCTGATTTTGAGGGGCTTGTTCATGTTGTGGTCTCCGAGGCTTGCGCTTGCTCCAGCGCCGACAGGTCGAGGTCGGCGACGCGGATGTCACCGGCCATCAGCTTTTGCAGCAGGGACTGGAACAGTTCTTCGAGCACGGCGCGCTTTTGCCGGTGCAGGTCGATCTTGCGGTCGATGGCATCGAGGATGGCGACGATTTCGCGCTGTTCGTCGAGTGTGGGCGGCAACGGCAAGGGCAGCGAATCAATCGTGCCGGTGTTCAAGTTGTATTTGCCGTCAGCGGCCGGGGTTGCCCGGCCCGCCACCAAGGACGTTCCCATATCGGAGGCGTAGAAGTACGCGACATATCGCGGTTCGATACCCGACTTGAGGCGAGCGCGAATCAGGTAGGACGCAAAGAGTGCCTCCGCAGGTTCGCCTTGATAGACGGCGCAAGAGCCCAGCCGTTCCAGAACGCCATTGGTGCGGATAAAGAGAAGGTCGCCGCTCTGAAGGACGTACTTGGCGGCGTCTTCAGCGGTGAGGTCGCAATACTTCAAGTCTGCGGCATTCACGCGACCCGGCTCGACGTTCGGGATGCGCAACACGGGATAGCGGCGCTTTTCAACGGAGCAGTGAATGGATGTGCCGTATTGCAACCACTCGCGTACCGACTGGAACTCAGCGACTTCCCAACTCTCCGGCACCAGCCCGATCTCGGTTTCCTTCTGCGCCTCGCCGCGCAGGCCGCGCGTGAACAGTTCGCGCATGGCGGCGCGTTTGAGTTCTTGCGCGGTTGCTTCTGCCGTGCGCTCGGTATCGATGCCGAGACGGCACCTGTCGAGAACATCCGCAATGCGGGCCTGTTCGTCGGGCGGCGGCAACGCGACCTGAATCTGGTCGATCTTGGACTGATTGAGCGTATTGCCCTTGATCTGCCGGTCTTGGTGGTCGGTGTAATCGACCTGCGACAGGAAATACCCCAGATACCGCTGATCGACGCCTTGCCTCGGGTAGATCGAGATGATGGCCTCGTTGTGGCATGCCGGAACACCAAGCGTCGCCACGCGCCCGATGGTGAGCTTGAAGCTCATCAGCAGCGTACCCGCAGGAGCGATGCGTTCGCGGAAAACATTCTTGAAAGCAGCTTCCGAAATGGACTCCGCCGTTTCAATGAGAGTGCCGTATTCCTCCATGTCCGAAATCGCCACCCATGGAACCTGATTAGCGCCCTCCGCCCAATACGCAGGATTTGCACGGGCAGGCGTGCGCCCCGTCGCGTAGCGTGCGACATCACTAAACGGCTCGACCGTCCAGCTTTCCGGCAATTCCATCATTGGACCACCCCAGAAAGCAGTTGGTAGAGAGCCTTGTTTACCTCAGCCCCCTGCGCATCCAGCTTCATCAATTCGGCAATCAGTTGCGGCAAGTCACGGTGCTCAGCAGCATCGTTCTGCCCTACCCACCGGCTTGGACTCAGGTTGTAGTCGGCTTCCTCTGCCTGCTGCATGGTGATGACTGCCACTTCACCATCCACCGCCTCACCATTGAGATAAGCCGCCGCCAGAAGCTTGATCTCTTCCTCTGGCAAATAGTTCTTAGGCCGCCCCTTGCGGAAGTGCTTACTGGCATTGAGCAGTGTGATTTTCCACTTTCGAGCCGCCGGTTTGCGCTTGTTGAGCACAACAATCACGCCCGCTGCTGGGGTGTTGTAGAACAAGTTTTCGGGTAGCAGGATCACGCCGTCGATCAGGTCGTTGTCGACGAACCACTTACGGACGTTTCGCTCCTTATCCTCGTTCTTGCTGCCGGAGCCACGCGTCACTGCGCCAGTGTCCAGCACCACCGCCGCACGGCCATCGGCAGACAGGCAGGCAAGCGTGTGCTGCAACCACGCCCAGTCGCCCTTGCCGCTAGTGATGCCCCCCGCCGTTTGGAAGCGGTCGAACGGGTCATTCTTGAACAGCTCCGGCGCAAACGGCTGATTCCACATCGGGTTGGCCACCACGATGTCGTGCCCACGAATCTTCCCGCTGGCATCGCGGAACTTGGGATTGATCATGGTGTCGCCGCGCGCCAGCTCCACCTCCATGTCATGGATGATGGCGTTCATGCGCGCCACTGCGAAGCTCTCGGCTTGCAGCTCCTGGCCACTGAGTTTGAGCGGCACGCGGCTGGTGGGATCCAGTTCCCGCGCCACGAGCTGCAGCTTAATCAGCAGACCCACCGAACCGCACGCATAGTCGTGGCAGGTTTCGCCTGGGCGCGGGCGCAGGATGTGCGCCATCAGGAAGCCCACCTCGGTCGGAGTGAAGAATTCGCCTGCGCTCTGACCCGAGCCTTCGGCAAACTTGCGTAGCAGGTATTCGTAGGCGCGGCCCAGGAAGTCCGGCTGCACATCGGCCAGGCCGAGGCGATAGCGCGGGTCGGAGAAAGTCTCGACCACACCCCGCAACTTGGCGGGGTTGATATCGCGCTCGCCATTGCGCTCCGCCGCGAAGTCCACCACATCGATGACACCCGAGAGGTCGGGGTTCTGTTTGACCACAGCGCGCACCGCCTTGGTCAGGTGCTCGCCAATGTCGCGTGGGGCCGTGGGGCGACCTTTGTCGTCCACCGGCCAGTTGTAGGTTTCGCGTCCGCTGATCACCGTCCAGCGCGCTTCTGGCGGCAAGTAGAACCGCAGCAGCGAATGATCCGTTTCGGCGATTTCCAGCGCAGTGGCCTTGTCACCGTACTCTTCGGCCAGACGCGCAATTTCGTCATCGAACACGTCTGACAAGCGCTTCAGGAACAAGAGCGGGAGCAGGTAGTCCTTGAATTTGGCGGCGTCCTTCTCCCCCCGAATGGAGCAGGCCGCGTCCCAGAGCATCTGCTCCATCGACTTGGTCGAGGGGGCCGTTTCGACACGGGTACGGGGGCGGCGCGCCAAAGCGGGGGCGGCGGCCGCCCCCTCCTCGTCGACACCCGCCTCCAAAGCCAGCGCAGCAATAGCTTCCGCCTGGGCGCGCTGGGGCTTGCTGGCTGCGCCCTCCCAGCGGTTTACTGTGGCGAAGGAGACGCCAAGCCGGTCGGCAAGCTGCTCCTGCGTCAGATCGAACTTGGCGCGGATGGCACGCAGGGTGTTGGCGGTGGTGGCTTTATTTGTCATATTTGCGATATTTGATATATAGCAAATAATTGTCAACCCCCTCGCACATCCTTTTAAATAACCTCAGCGAGCTGCTCGGTCCCACCGGCGACCCACCTGTCGCAAGTGGCTGATTTCTGGAATCCCTCAGATCACCCCCGCCCCCCACCCCGCGTCGTCGCCGCCTCCACCAGCGGATACCCACTGAACGGCTTGACCTCGTCCATCAGGAAGTACGAGACGATCTTCTCCACGCCGTAGTCGCCGCCGAGCAGCAGGCGGGCGATGTCTTTCCAGTGGTGCACGTCGTTGACGATGACCCGCAGCAGGTAGTCGTAGGCGCCTGAGATCCTGCAGGCCTCCACCACCTCGGGCATGGCCAGGATGCGGCGGTCGAATTCGGTGAATTCTTCCAGGGCGTGCTGTTTGAACGAGACCTGGGCCAGCACCACGGTCGCCGAGCGGATGCGGTCCACGGCCACGTGGGCGCGGTAGCCGCGGATGAGTCCCCTGGCCTCCAGCGTGCGCACGCGGGCCAGGCAGGCGCTGGGCGAGAGCGCGACCCGTTCGGCCAGGGCCTGGTTGGTGATGCGCGCGTCCTGTTGCAGCACATCCAGGATCTTCAGGTCGATGCGGTCCGGCGTTTTGGCGGTCATGGGCGTCCGGTGGTTGGGGGGCCGCAGGTTGTTCACCATTTGGCGGTCCTTGCCGCAGATTCTGCATATTTTTTGCGGGAGACCAACCACATCTTCGGCCTTCCGCACAGCAGCATCATTTGAATCAATCAGTTACCGCGACTCTGGCGCCCGTTGATTCTGCTGGACAGCGGTAGCCTTTTTCACTTTCACTCGGGTCAGCCATGTTGGCCGAGGCGCGAAAGCCGCCGGCGGCCCTTTCCATCGCCATCCCGGGGAACCGTGTCATGTCATCGCATCCGCGTCTTCGCAAGCTCACCCGCGCCATCCGTTTCGGTTGCTGTTTCGGCCTGATGGCCAGTACCCCTGCCTGGGGACAGGACGCGGCGCCGCAGGCCGAGCCGGACGCCGCCACCAACCTGGAAACCGTGGTGGTCACCGCCGGCAAGTTGAACGAGTCCGTCCGCGAGATTGCCGGTTCGGTCTCGGCGGTCACCGACCAGCAGTTGCAGGACCTGGGCGCGCAGTCGTTGGCCGACTACATCCAGCGTACCCCCGGCGTGGTCTTCAACAGCTACCAGCCCGGCGTGTCCCATGTGGTGATGCGCGGCATCGCCACCAGCGCGGGCAATGTGCAGGGCCAGCCGACCACGGGCTACTTTCTCAACGAAGTACCGCTGACCGAGCCGGGTTGGACCATCGCCATTCCCGATGTGGATGCCTTCGATCTCAACCGCGTCGAGGTGCTGCGCGGGCCGCAGGGCACGCTGTTCGGGTCGGCGTCGATGGGCGGCGCGGTCAACTACGTGGCCAACGTGGCCGATGCCAGCGGGTTTGATGCCTCCGCCGAGCTCACCGTCAGCCAGACCAAGAACGCCGACGTCGGTTTTGCCGCCAAGGCGATGGTGAACGTGCCGCTCAAGGAGGACCTGCTGGCCGTGCGCGCGGTGGCGCAGTACCGCGATGCGCCAGGCTTCCTCGACAACATAGGCACGGGCCGGAAAGGCGCCAATGACAGCACGCTGGAAGGTGGCCGCCTGTCGATGGTGCTCACCCCGAGCGAAGCGACCACCCTGACCTGGCTGAGCCTGCTGCAGAACAGCGACAGCGACGACAACAGCTACCGGATCGTCGGCCTGGGCGATCTGGAGCGCAACACCGCGCTGCCGGAGTTCACCAACACCAAGATTGCCGTGCACAGCCTGCGGCTGGATCAGGATCTCGGCTTTGCGGATCTGACGGCGCTGCTGGCGCACCAGAAGAAGCAGCAGGACTGGCGGTTCGACTACACGCCCATCCGTGCGGCCTACAACGCCGACCTGGGCCTGGACCTGAGCACGCCGCTGTACATCGTGTCCGGTGGCGAAAGCCGGGGCAAGAGCATCGAGCTACGTCTGGCATCCAAGCCGGGCGGCCGCGTGGACTGGCTGATCGGCGGCATGTACTTCGACTCGGACAAGGATCTGTACGAGCGCATCGGCGCCGAAGGCGCGGCGGGAGCGTTCGACCGGTCGCCGCTGTTCGGGCCCGGCAGCGGTGCGGTCATCGCGCCGGACGGGCAGATATTCAACAGTTTCCTGACCGATCTCGCCGGCTCGGAGGCCGCGCTTTTTGGCGAGGCCAGCTTTCATTTCAACGCGCAATGGAAGCTCACCGCCGGTGGCCGCCTGTTTCGCAACAAGGTGCGCACCACGAGCACCCAGGTCGGCTTCTCGACCTATCCCGGCAACCCGATCATTTCCCGGCAGCAGACCGAGGAGGACGGCTTCAACCCGAAGCTGTCGCTGACCTGGCAGCCCAGCGCCGATGTGATGGTCTATGGCCTGGTCTCGGAAGGCTTCCGCTTCGGCGAGCCGAACACTGCCGGCCTCAGCGCGTATCCGGTGCCGTCGGGTTCCAGGAGCGACAGCCTGGTCAACTACGAACTCGGTACGCGTACCACCTGGGCCGATGGCCGCCTGTTGCTGGACGCGACGCTGTTCTACGTGGACTGGAAGGACATCCAGTTGCGTCTGCAGACGCCGGACCTGTTCAACTATGCGAGCAATGGCGGCAAGGCCTACAGCCGCGGCATCGAGGTGGCGGCGACCTGGCGTCCGACGGATGCCTTCGAATGGCAGGGCTCGGCCACCTGGCAGCATGCGCGGCTGGACGAGGATCTGTTCATCCTCTACTACGGCACCGCGCCGGCCGGCTCGCAACTGCCGGGTTCGGCCGACTGGACGGTCAGCAATCTGCTGAGCTACCACTTCGACACGCGCTTCTCGCCGACCATTTCGCTGTCGCACCAGTATGTCGGCGGCGGCATCAGCGATCTCAACTCCGCCGTGCCGGGCGTCGCCCCGAATCGCCAGGGCAACTACAACCTGTTCGATCTGCGCTACCGGATGACCTTCGGCAACACCGAGGTGACCCTGTTCGGCAGCAATCTCACCGACAAGCGCGGTATTACCCGCACCGTGCCCGAGACCAATGGCATTGGCCAGGGCGTGGTGCGACCGCGCACTTACGGCGTGACCGTGCATTGGCGCTACTGACCCGATGGAAGGGAGTGCCGTCGTGAAAGCGCGTTCGATCGGACGCTGGCAGCTGGCCGTCCGCCGCAAATCGCTGGAAGCGGTGGTGGCCGATGGCGAGCGTGCCGGCCTGCACCGGCGGCTGGGCGCCGGCAGTCTGCTGGTGCTGGGCGTGGCCAACATTCTGGGCGCCGGCATCTATGTCGTCACGGGCACGGCGGCGGCCAGCTTCGCCGGTCCCGCCGTGGTGCTGGCCTTCGTGCTGGCGGCGTTGGCCTGCGGCTTCACCGGGCTGTGCTATGCGGAGCTGTCCTCGGTCATCCCGGTGTCGGGATCGGCGTATTCGTACTGCCACGTGACCCTGGGCGAGGGCGCGGCGTGGGCGCTGGCGTGGATGGTGATCCTGGAATATCTGCTCGCCGCCGCGGCGGTCGCGGCGGGGTTTGCCGGTTACCTCACCAGCCTGCTCGGCGACTGGCACGTCGCGGTGCCGCTGGCGTTGGCCACCTCCAGCGTCACCGCCAGCCAGCAGGGCGGGCATACCGAGCTTGCCTTCAGCGGTGGAATCAACCTGGTCGCCCTGCTGGCCGTGCTGGCCGCGGCGGCCGTGCAGATTGCCGGTGTCGGGCGCTCGGCCTGGGCGAACCTGGTGCTGGTGCTGATCAAGATCGCGGTGTTGCTGGCGTTCGTGGCGGTGGGTTCGCAGTTCATCGATGCGGCCAACTGGCGACCGTTTCTTCCGCCGAACGAAGGCGGTTTTGCCTATGGCTGGCCCGGCGTGCTGCGGGCCGCGGCCATGCTGTTTTTCGCCTACCTCGGGTTCGAGACCGTCTCGATGGCGGCCGCCGAAGCGCGCCAACCGCGTCGGGATGTGCCGGTGGGCATCCTCGGCTCGCTGGTGGTCTGCACGGTGCTCTATATCGCCGCGGGCGCGGTGCTGACCGGGCTGGTGCCCTTCCGCGAACTCGGCGTGCCGGATCCGGTGGCGCTGGCGGTCGATCGCATTGGCTGGCCCGGCTTCGCGGTGCTGATCAAGATCGGCGCGTTGACCGGACTGGGCTCGGTGCTGCTGGCCAATGCCTATGGCGCCTCCCGCATCAGCCTGAGCATCGCCCGCGACGGTCTGCTGCCGGCGTTCTTCACCCGCGTGCATCCGAAGCTGGGCACGCCCTGGCTGGCCAGCGTGGCCTTTGGCGCGGCCAGCGCGCTGCTGGCGGCGCTGCTGCCCATCAGCATCCTGGGCGATCTGATCTGCCTGGGCATCGCCTCGGCCTTCATCGTGGTGTGCATCGCGGTGATGTGGCTGCGCTCCCGGCGCCCGGATCTGCGCGGCGGATTCCGGGTGCCGCTGGGCGGCGTGTGGATAGGCCGCACGTGGATTGGCGTGGTTCCCGTGCTGGGCATCGTGATGTGCCTGGCGATGATGGCCCCGGTCCTCGGCGACATGGTGGCGCAGGTGCGGCGTGGCGATGTGCTGCCCGCGACCATCCTGGTGGTCTACATCCTGGCCGGCGCCCTGCTCTATCTCGGTTATGGCCAGCGCCGGGCACGCCGGCAAATGCAGGATTCCAACGCATGACTTCAGACGTTTTTCCCTTGGCCCAGGCGCTGCAGCTGGGCCGCCTGGATGCGCACGATCAGTCCGCGCTGGTGCGTCGCGGTGAGCTCTCGCCACGCGAGCTGACCGCGGCCGGCATCGTGCGCGCACGCCATCTGGATCCCACGCTGGGCGCGCTCAGTCATGCCGACTTCGAGGGTGCGCTGGATCGCGCCGCGCGCGTTCCTGCCGATGCGCCGATGGCCGGCGTGCCGTGGCTGCCCAAGGATTCGTTGCGCTATCCGGGCATGCCCACGCGCGGCGGCTCGCGTTCGCGCAGCGGCATCCCGGCAACCGATGCGCCGCCCTTCGTCCAGCGTTTCGATGCGGCCGGGCTGGTGGCCATCGGCAAGAGCGCCATGCCCGAGTTCGGCCTGATGGGATCCACCGAGCCGCTGCTCGGCCCGGTCACGCGCAATCCCTGGAGCCTGGAGCATTCGCCCGGCGGTTCCAGCGGTGGCGCGGGCGCCGCGCTCGCCGCCGGCATCGTGCCGTTGGCCCATGGCAGCGACGGGGCCGGGTCGATCCGTATTCCGGCTTCGGCCTGCGGCGTGGTCGGCCTGAAGCCCGGGCGGGGCGCCACCGTGGCGGTGCGCGGCCGTCATGCCATCGAGGATCTGATCGTCGCCGATAGCTTGATGTCGCGCAGCGTGCGCGATACGGCCTGGGCGTTCGCGGCCGCCTACCCGGATGCGGACTTCAGCGTGCAGGGGCTGACGCGCCCGCCCCGGCGTCTGCGAATCGGCGTGATTGAAACCTCCTTGCCCGGCTTGGCGCCGGACCCCGTGGTTTCCCATGTGTTGGAGAAGGCGGTCGCGCTATGTACTTCGCTCGGCCATCAGGTCGAGACCACCGCGTATCCGCTGCCCGGTCCGGAGGTATGGCAGGCGCTGTACACGTTGTGGTCCAGGCTGGGCCTGGATGCCGTGGAGATCGCCGCCGCGCAGGGCGGTGATGAATTCGCCGCCCTGTCGCTGGAACCGTGGACGCACGGCCTCGCCCACTACCACCGCACGCGTTGCGGCGTCGCGGAACTGGAGCAGGCCTACGCGACCGTGGCCGCGCTGCCCGCCGCGTTCGCCGCGCTTCATCAACAGGTCGACGTACTGCTGACACCCACCCTCCGCAGCCCTCCTCCCCGGCTGGGTGAACTGGCGCCGGATCGCGACTTCGAGGCATTGCTTCCCGCGATGTTCCATTGGATGAGCTATACCCCGCTGCAGAATCTGGCGGGCACCCCGGCGATATCGCTGCCGTTGGGACAGCGCGATCGATTGCCGATCGGCGTGCAGTTCGCCGCCGACCGCGGACAGGAGCCGCTGCTGCTGCAGCTGGCCGCCGAGCTGGAACAGGCGGCGCCCTGGCACGACCGCTGGCCCGAAGTTTCCACCGCCACCGCGCTGAAGGAGTTGCGCTGATGGGACATGCCCGTGACAGCCGCTACGCGGCACGAACGCAGGAAGACGTGCTGCGCCTGCTCGCCACCCAACCGCTGGCCTGGCTGGTGTCGTCCGGCGGCGAGGATGCCGCGTTTACCCCGCTTCCGCTGCGGGCGGAATGCGACGCCAACGGCACGCTGGTGGCGCTGCGTGGCCATCTGGCCAAGCGCAATCCGCACGTCGCCCGCCTGCAACGCGACGGCCGCGCGCAGGCGCTGGTGATGGGGCCGCAGGCCTATGTGTCTCCCAGCTGGCTCGATGACCGGACCCAGGCGCCGAGCTGGAACTATGCCGCCGCGGTTTTCGATCTGGAGGTCGGCGTAAGTTCGGAAGAAGCGGATATCCGTACTGAACTGGAGGCACTGACGGCGCAGATGGAGTCGGGTCGTCCGCATGCCTGGTCGCTGGATGAAATGGGCGAGCGCTATGCGCGATTGGCCGCCGGCGTGGTTTCGTTGCGCGGCGCGGTGCTCGAGGTGCGTGCCACGTTCAAGCTCGGCCAGGACGAGGCGCGGCATGACTTCGCCCAACTCCTGATCGGACTGGAAGCCGGTGGCGAGCACGCACTGGTGGGCTGGATGCGCGATTTCGCGGGTGATGCGAAGGAGCGCGCATGAGCCGCAGCCTGGAGGCGCTGGATCCGCAGATCCGCGGTTTCATCGAAGACGTCTGCCGGGAAGGCGCCCGCCTGCGCGGTGGCCGCGAACTCGACTGGCCCGAACGCCGGCTCATCGCCGCCCGGGCGCGCGCGCCCTGGCGTGAAGGCGGCCCGCGCATGGCCGCCATGCGGGACTACCGCCTGGCCTCTCCGCACGGGGAATTCGGCCTCCGTGTCTTGTATCCGCGAACCCTGGAGGTGCAGCCATCCCCCGCGCTGGTGTACTTGCACGGTGGCGGGTGGTGCATGTTCGGGCTCGATACGCATGACCGTCTTCTGCGCGAGTACGCCGATGCGTCGCAACGGGTGGTGGTTGCGATCGACTACAGCCTGGCCCCCGAGCATCCCTACCCGGCGGCGCTCGACCAGGCCGTCATCGCATTGGAATGGCTGCACGAGCACGGCGCGGATGCGGGTATCGATGCCCAGCGTATTGCGTTGGGCGGTGATTCCGCCGGCGCCAATCTTGCCGTGGCGGCGGCGCTGCGCCTTCGCCTGGCCGGACAACTGGCGCGCGTATCCGCGCTGGTCCTCAACTACGGCGCCTGGACGCCGGTTCTTTCCGCGCTTTCGCGCCAGAGCCTTGGGACCTCCGAGGACATGCTCAGCGGCGCGGAGATGGACGAATTCTGGACCGCGTATCTGGGACCCGAGGCCGAGCGCGCTGTCACTCCGTTGTCGGCGCCGCTTCTTGCGGAACTGCAGGATTTGCCACCGGCGCTGCTGCTCTGGGGAGATCGCGACGTGCTGGCCGAACAGAACCAGGCAATGGCGCAACGGCTGGTGCAGGCGGGCGTGCAGGTGCATGCCCATGTTTATCCCGGCGCGCCCCACAGCTTCATCGAGGCGATGTCGGTCTCCGAGCAGGCGCGCGATGCCATTGCCCGTGGGGCAGAATGGATACGCCGGCACACCCAGGTTTTCTCTTCGCAAGGACTCTCCGCATGAGGCCGATGCTTCACCGCCTGATCGTCATCGGCCTGATGATGCTGGCGCTACCGATCTTGGCCCTGGCGCAGGCAACGCCGGTGATTCCTACGCCGGAAATGATCATGGCGCTCAAGGTCGTCGGCGATCCGCAGATCGATCGCGAGGGCCGCTGGATCGCCTACACCGTGGGCACGCCCCAAAGCCACGGCAAGCGACCGCTCAGCCGCATCTGGCGTGTGTCGGCGACGGGAAAAGGCGGCGCCCTTGAAATTCCCGCGCCCGCAGGCGCGCACGAGGAGCATCCGCGCTGGAGTGCGGACGGCCGTTCCCTGTACCTCATTTCCAATCGATCTTCTTTTGCGGCCGACGTCCCGGAAGGCGTGGCCGCTAGCCAGGTATGGCGAGTCGATGCGAACGGCGACCATCCAACCGTCCTGACACATTCGCAAAGTGACGTCAGTGCGTTCGACGTGACGCGCGACGGAAGCCGCATCGCCTATCTGGCCGCGGACGCACCCACGGCCGCCAGCGTCGCCGCGCGCGAGGCCAAGGATGACGCCGTGCTGGCGGATCACCCTACCCGGTTCTCGCGTGTGTGGCTGCGTGACCTGCGCGGCGTCGAAGCCCGCGCGCTGACCGCGCCGGATCTCCAGGTCCACGATCTGGCCTGGTCCCCGGATGGCCGCAGGCTCGCCCTGCGGGTCTCCCAGGGCACCACCCTCAATGACTACTGGTATCGCTCGCGCGTGGTTCTGGTGGACGCCGATACCGGCGAGCTTGCCAGGGTGCTGGAAGCACGCGCGTCGGCGCATCCGTTGCAATGGTCACCCGACGGGACGCGTTTGCTGTATGGCCATCTGGGCGAATACGGCATGGTCGCCGACGTCACCGTTCACGACATCGCGCGGGATCGGAAGACGGTGCTGGCGCCTGGCTGGAATGGCACCTTGTGGCTGGCGCGCTGGCAGGATGATCGCATCCTGCTGGGCCTGGGCCAGCGTGGTGTCCGGGGCGCCTTCCTGCGCCTGGACGCGGCGACCGGTCATGTGCGCGAGATCGCACGGCCGCAGATTCCATTTGCTTCCTTCACCACGACGGGATCCGGCCGAACCGCCTATCTCGGTATTCGCGACGACCAGCCGGCCGAGGTGTGGACACTGGATGGCGGCAAACTCGCCGCGCGTACCGACACCCATCCGCAGGTCGCCGGATGGGCGCACGGCCAGGTGCAGGAGCTGGCCTGGACTTCCTCGCGCGATGGCCTGGAGATCACCGGCCTGCTGGTGACGCCGCCGGGCTGGAAGCGGGGCACGCCCCTGCCCACGCTGGTGCAGGGCCACGGGGGTCCGGCCTGGGCCTGGTGGTCGGGCTGGCTGGGCTCCTGGCATGACTGGGCACAGTTGCTGGCGACCCGCGGCTATGCGGTGTTCCTGCCCAATCCACGCGGCTCGGAAGGCGGCGGCCATGCCTTCGCCGAAATGGCGCGTGGCGACTGGGGCGGCGGGGATTTCCAGGACATCCTCGATGGCCTGGACATGCTGGAGAAGCAGGGCGTGGCCGACCCGCAGCGGTTGGCCATCGGCGGCTGGAGCTACGGTGGCTACATGGCGGCCTGGGCGGTCACGCAGAGCGATCGCTTCCGCACCGCGATCGTCGGCGCGGGCGTCATCGACATCGGCGCCATGGCCCTGACCACCGACACGCCCGATTATCTTCCCGGTTACTTCGGGGATCCCGTCACGCAGCGGGCGCGCTATGACGCGCATTCGCCGATTCGCTACGCCGACCGGGTCAACGTCCCGGTGCTCATCCTGCATGGCGAAGAAGACAAGCGCGTGCCGCTGTCGCAGGGCGAGATGTTCCATCGCGCACTCGTCTTCAACGGTACGCCGGTGACTATGGTCACCTACCCGCGAGGACCGCACTGGTTCTTCGAAACCGCGCACGGCCGCGATGTGCAGCAACGCGTGCTGGACTGGCTGGATCTGCAACTGCGAGTGGAGCGGTCGCCATGAGTGCCGGCAGTGAAGTCGCCTTCATCGGGGGCGGGCAGATGGCGCGCTGCCTGGTGGAGGGATGGCTGAGCCAGGGCCGGGATCCGGCGCGGATCGCCGTGGCCGATCCCGTCGCCGCCACCCGCGATGCGTTGTCCACGCAGTTGCGCGTCAACGTGTTCGAGCAGGGCATTGATGCCGTCGCCACCGCGCCGGTGTGGGTGCTGGCGGTGAAACCCCAGGTGGCCCGCGCGGTGTGCGAGGCGCTGGCCGGACAAGCGGCGCGGACGCGACCGCTGGTCATCTCGGTCATGGCCGGCATCACCCACGCGCAGTTGAAGCAATGGCTGGGAATCGACACCCTCGTGCGCAGCATGCCGAACCAGCCTGCGGCGATTGGCGCCGGCATCACCGCGCTGTATGCGGATCCCTCGCTGGACGTCACCCTGCGGACCGTTGCCGAAACGGTGTTCCGTGGCGCGGGCACGACCGTCTGGATCACGCGCGAGACACAGATGGATATGGTCACGGCGATCTCCGGCAGTGGCCCGGCCTATCTGTACCGATTGGCCGAGGCCATGGAGGACGCCGCCTGCACACGCGACCTGTCGCCCGCGGTCGCGCGCCAGCTCGTGGTGCAAACGCTGCTGGGCGCCGCGCGCATGCTGGAGGTCCCGGGATCATCACCCGCACAGTTGCGCGGACGGGTCACCTCCCCCGGCGGCACCACCGAAGCGGCCATGCAGGCCCTGGACCAGGGTGGCTGGGCGAAACTGGTCGATGAGGCCGTGGATGCCGCGCATGCACACGGACGAACGCTGGCCGAACACTTCGGTTGAACCCGGCAACCGCTCCCACCCGCCGGAGCACACCGCCCGGGTGGGACGATGATACGTAGGCTGCTCATTCGCAGGGACGATCTCCGACGGGCATATTGATATGTCGTGGTCCCCGCATCGGTGCCCGACCCGGACCAGTGAGCCAACCCCTCGCAGGCGTGCGCGTGGACGTCCGGCGACCCGCCCGTTCGTCACGGCGACGTGCCCCAGCCATAACCTGCAGTTATGCGTGGTCGGCGTCTTTTCAATGGCGCCGGCACCGGGCAGGCACGAAGATGGCCATGAACCCTTTTCGACCCATTCGCCCCCATGAACCCGCTCCCCCCGTCTGCCTCCCTCGCCGATTCACACTGGCCGCCGCCATTCCTGCTGTACCTGGGCAACGCACCGGACGATCTCGCCGCCAAGACCGCGCGCGGGCTGGTGCAGTTCCGCCCCGAATGGTGCGTGGGCCAGTTCCGTGGCCCCGACTGCAGGACCAGCGTGCACGTGCCGGACATGGGTTTCGCCGAAGCGCGCGCGGCCGGCGCCAACACCATGATCGTCGGCGTGGCCAATGCCGGCGGCCGGTTCGGCCCGGAAACGGTGGCGGACATCGTCGCCGCGCTCGACGCGGGCATGAACGTCGCCTCCGGCCTGCATGAGCGCCTGACCGCGCATCCGCAGATCGTCGAAGCCGCGCGCCGCAACGGCAAGCACCTGTTCGATGCGCGCAATCCGCCGGCCACGCCGGTGGGCAATGGCCTCAAGCGCGCCGGGCGCCGGCTGCTGACCGTCGGTACCGATTGTTCGACCGGCAAGATGTACACCACGCTGTCGCTGGAAACCGAAATGCGCGCGCGCGGCCTGAAGGCCGATTTCCGCGCCACCGGCCAGACCGGCATCTTCATCGCCGGGCGCGGCATACCGATCGACGCGGTGGTCGCCGACTTCATTTCCGGCGGTATCGAATGGCTCTCGCCCGATCGCCATGATGGCGGCTGGGATTTGATCGAGGGCCAAGGCTCGCTGTTCCATCCCTCCTTCGCCGGCGTGTCGACCGGCCTGCTGCACGGCGCCCAGCCCGACGCGCTGGTGTTGACCCACGAGCCGGGCCGCCCGCACATGCGCGGCCTCAAGCACTATCCGGTACCGGACCTGCGCACCACGCTGGAAGCGAACCTCGCCACCGCGCGCCTGACCAATCCGGCCGTGATCGCGGTGGGCGTGGCGTTGAACACCTCGAAACTGGACGATGCCGGGGCCGCGCGCGCCTGCCGCGACGCCGAGGACCTGCTCGGCCTGCCGGTGCAGGATCCCGTGCGCGACGGCACCGCACGCATCATCGACCGGCTGCTGGAAGCCTTCCCGTGCTGAACCTGGCGCACGTCAGCCACCCCCTCGCCACGCCTTTCCGCATCTCGCGCGGCGTACGCACCTCGGCCGAAGTGGTGGAAGCGACGATCCGCAGCAACGGGTTCACCGGCCGCGGCGAATCCCTGCCCTACGCCCGCTACAACGAGAGCGTGGCATCGGTACTCGACGAGGCGAACACGCTTTCGCGGGCCCTCGGCGATGGCTTCGAACGCCGGCAGTTGCGCGACCTGTTGCCTCCGGGCGCCGCGCGCAATGCGCTGGATTGCGCGCTGTGGGACCTCGAATCGCGACAGGCGGGCGTATCGGTCGCGGCCCTGCTCGGCCAGCCGGAAACCCTGCCGCCGCTGATCAGCGCGCAAACCGTGGGCCTGGATACCCCCGAACGCATGGCCAGCGCCGCGCGCGCGCTGGCGCACCTCGACCTGGTCAAGATCAAGGTCGATGCCGTCGATCCGGCCGCGCAGGTCCGCGCCGTGCGCAGCGAATTGCCGAACGCGCGCCTGATCGTCGATCCGAACGAAAGCTGGAACCTCGAACTGCTGCGTTCGCTGCAACCGGTGCTGGCCGAAACCCGCATCGACCTGATCGAGCAACCCCTGCCGGTGGGCGAGGACGAAGCCCTGTCCGGTTTCGACTCGGTCGCGCGCCTGTGCGCCGACGAGTCCTGCCACGTCGCGTCCGACCTGCCGCGCCTGCAGGGGCGCTACCAGGTGATCAACATCAAGCTGGACAAGACCGGCGGCCTGACCACCGCGCTGGATCTGCTGGGCGCGGCCCGCGCGCAGGGTTTCGGGGTGATGGTCGGCTGCATGATCAGCTCCTCGCTGGCGATCGCGCCCGCCTGGCACATCGCCCGCCACGCCGAATTCGTCGACCTCGACGGCCCGCTATGGCTGAAGCACGATCACCCCGGCGGCGCGGTGATGCGCGACGGCCTGCTGCAACCGCCGGCGGCAACGCTCTGGGGCGGCGGCAAGCACCTGTACGAGACCGGTAGCGCATGACCGATCGCAAGCCTTCCCGCGCGCCGGAGATCGCATCGCCGCAACGCGGGTTGGCACGCTCCGTCTCTGCCGTCTTGCTGCTGCTGGCCGGTTGCGCCGGTCCGCGCGTGGCGCAGGTCACGCCGGCCGTTCCCGCCGAGGAGGCGGACACGCTGATCTTCGGTGGGCTGTTGTTCGATGGTGGCGAAGGCCCGGGCCGCGTGGCCGATGTCGCCATCCGCGGCGACCGCATCCTCGATGTCGGCCCCGGCCTGCGCGCGCGCTACCGCGCAGCACGCCGGATCGACGCCACCGGCATGATCGTGTCGCCCGGCCTGATCGACTCGCACACCCATCCGGAGACCTACCTGCGCTCGCGGGATCCGGCGATGCGGCGCATCCTGCCGTGGCTGCACCAGGGCGTGACCACGGTCTTCATCGGCATCGACGGCAACGGCAAACCCGAGATCGCCGAGGATCGCGCCAGGCTGCAGGCCGCGGGCATCGGTATCAACGTCGCCGCCTACGTCGGGCTGGGACCCGTGCGTGCGCGGGTGCTGGGCCAGGACGCGCGCGCGCCCGATGCACGGGAACTGCAGGCCATGCGCGACCTGGTCGCCAAGGCCATGTGCGAGGGCGCGCTGGGCCTGTCCACCGGCCTGTTCTATGCCCCGCAGAGTTTCGCCACCACCGACGAAGTGGTCGCGCTGGCCCGCGAAGCGGCCGTGCGCGGCGGCGTGTACGACAGCCACCAGCGCGACGAATCCAACTACAGCATCGGCCTGATGGGCTCGGTCGAGGAGGCACTGGCGATCGGCAGGCGCGCCGGCCTGCCGGTGCACTTCGCCCACATCAAGGCGCTGGGCGCGGACGTGCACGGCCAATCCGTCGACGTGATCGCGCGCATCGAGCGCGCGCGCGCCGAAGGCCAGGCGGTGACCGCCGACCAGTATCCCTGGCTGGCGTCCTCGACCGGCCTCGGCTCCGCGCTGCTGCCGCGCTGGGCCGTGGATGGCGGACGTCCGGCCCTGTTCAAGCGCCTCGCCGACCCGGCCACCGCCCAGCGCATCCGCGACGAGATGCGCGACAACCTCAAGCGTCGTGGCGGCGCCGATTCGATCCTCATGACCGGCACCGGCTGGCCGTGGAGCGCGCTCACCCTGCAACGCTACGCCGACCAGGCCGGCGTCGATTCCATCGAAGCCGCGCTGCGCATCATCGGCGAAGGCGGCACCGGCCCGATCGGCTCGGCGCAACGGATCGCCTCGTTCAACATGCGGCGCGACGACGTGGACCGGCTCATGCGCCAACCGTGGGTGATGACCGCGTCGGACGGCGGCGACGGCCATCCGCGCCAGTACGCCACCTTCCCGGAAAAGTACGCGCGCTTCGTGAAGACCGACCACGTGATCGACCTGGCCGCGTTCATCCACCGATCCTCGGGGTTGACGGCCGCGACCTTCGGCATCGAGGATCGGGGCTTCCTGCGCGCCGGGCAATTCGCCGACGTGCTGGTGTTCAACCCGGACACCTATGCGCCGAAGGCCGACTACGTGCATCCGCACGTCCTGTCGGAAGGTGTCGTCCACCTGTTCGTCAACGGCACGCCGATGATCGTCGACGGCCAGGCGACCGATGCATTGCCGGGGAAGGTGCTGCAGCATCGTCCGCCATCCGGCACCTGCCCGTGACGGTCGCCTGCCGCGCGCGGGCGCCGTCCACGTAAGACCGAGGAGGTTCCGTGCTGCAACTCGATGCCGTCCAGACCCTGGCTTTCGCCGGGCTCGCCCTGTTCCTGGGTTACGCGCTGTGCCGCGTCATTCCTGTCCTGGGGCGTTACAACCTGCCGCCGCCGGTCATCGGCGGACTGGTATTCGCGTTGGCGGCCTGGTTCGCGCATCATCGCGGCGCCACCCTGTTCGTGCTCGACACCAGCCTGCAGAACCCGCTGATGATCGCGTTCTTCACCACCATCGGGGTCAATGCCAGCCTGCGCCTGTTGAAGATCAGCGGCAAGCAGGTGCTGGTGTTCCTGATCCTGGCCAGCATGTTCGCGGTGGCGCAGAACCTGCTGGGCATGGCGGTCGCGACGGGTTTCGACCTGCATCCACTGTTCGGGGTACTGGCCGGCTCGACCACGCTGACCGGCGGCCCCGCCACCGGCCTGGCGTTCGCGCCGCTGTTCGAGGCGGCTGGCGTGAAAGGCGCCGAATCGGTCGCGGTGGCCGCGGCGATGGCCGGCATCGTGCTGGGCGGACTGGTCGGTGGCCCCGCGATCACCGTGCTGATCCGCCGCTTCCGGCTGGTATCCACGCGGCCGCAGGACCATACCGCGCCCGGCGAAGAAACCACGCTGCCGATGCAGACCGATGCGCAGCGCGAATTCGGCGCGCTGAAGAGCATCGTCGTCATCCTGGTCGCCATGTGGGCGGGCAGTTGGGTCAGCAGCCTGATCTCGTCCTTCGGCATCACCCTGCCCGCCTACGTCGGGGCGATGTTGGTGGGCGCGGTCATCCGCAACATCGACGACCAGACCGGCTGGATCGGCATGTCGGTGCCGACCACCGACCTGATCGGCAACGTCTGTTTGGCGCTGTTCCTGTCGGTGGCGCTGATGAACCTGAAACTATGGGAGCTGGCCGGGCTGGCGCTGCCGCTGATGGTCAACCTGGGGCTGCAGGTGATCATGGTGGTGGCGTTCTGCGGGGTGATCTTCCGGGTGATGGGCCGCGATTACGACGCGGCGGTGATGGGCGGCGGCTTCATCGGCTTCATGCTCGGCACCACCGCCAATGCGATGGCGGTGATGCGCACCCTGGTGGAGCGCTATGGCGCCGCTCCGCGCGCCTTCCTCGTCGCGCCGCTGGTCGGCGCGTTCTTCATCGACTTCACCAACGCGCTCATCATCACCGGCTTCATCAACTTCTGGAAATGAGGGGCGCAGGGCCGTCGTGATCGGTTCTTTTCCGTGCGGGCCGGGAAGCGGCGCGCACGCGCGGTCGGCAACCATCGCCTGCGGATCCGGAGATCCCGGCTCACCTCAGAACGCATGAGTGGATCGGGCCGGCGAAGGCCCGATCCGCAATCGCCTTAGTTCGATGCTTGCGCCGGTGGCGCCGCATCGACGATGAAGTGCTGGTACAGGGCCCGATTGACTTCGGTGCGCAGCCGGACGTCGCGGGCCCCGTTGGTGATCACCACGAAGCCGTACTTCTTTTCCGGATTGAAATACATGGAACTGAACAGGCCGTAGGCCGAACCGGTGTGCCCGATCATTTCCACGCCGGGGATCAGCGCCCGGTCCAGGCGGATGGCCATGCCGTAGTCGCCGTTCTCGTCGGAGCGGGTCGATCGCGTCTGCATCAGCGCCGAGTGCTCGGCCGAGAGCAGGCGCACGCCGTTCCACTCGCCGCGGTTCATGTGCAGCAGCATCCAGGTGGCCAGGTCAGGCGCGGATATCTTGAGTCCGCCGGTCGGGGAGAACATCGGCGTGTCGTAGCCCGGGCGATAACCGTCCAGGCGCTCGCCCAGCGGCGCATAGGCCGCCTCGGAACGCAGGTACGCCTGCCGCTCCCCGTTCCACAGGTAGATCTGCGCGAAGCGGTTCGCGTCCAGCGCCTCGGGCAGGTAGCCGGCTCGCAGCCCGAGCCGATCCAGCACGTGCTGCTTGACGTAGGCGTCGTAGCGCTGGCCCGACATGCGTTCGACGATGGTGCCGATCATGTTGTAGCCGAGGTTGGAGTATTCGTAGGTTTCGCCCGGCGCGCGGCCGGCGTAGCTGCCCCGCCAGTTTGCGTTGGTGTCCGGATTGATGACGTCCAGGCTCTTGTACTTCTGGGCGTCGGTGATCGACGAGGTATGGTTCAGCAACATCCGCAGCGTGATTGGCGTGTCCGGGAACGCGGGATTGCGTACCGGGAACCCAACCAGCGTGCCGGCGTCGTCGTCCAGCGACAGGCGGCCCTGCTCGACCAGCTGCAGGATCGAAACGGCCGCGAACGACTTGGAAATCGATGCGATCCGGAACAGGTCGTCCTGTTCCAGCGGGATCTTCGCATCGCGATCCTTCCAGCCGAGGCTGTTTCGATACACGATGCCGTTGTCGCGGACCACCACCACCGCCAGGCCGACGGTGTCGTATTCCCGCATCAGCGAGTGCAGGCGGTCCTCGATCTCGCCGGCCAGCGCCGGCAGGCTCAGCAGGAACAACAGGAAAGCCGCGCACAGCGAAAGCGCGCGGTCGTGGCGGATGCATCGGTTCATGGTGGCCTCCGGCGGGGTTGAGGGTTCGCGGCGCCGACCGGCATGCGCCGCATGGCAGGGCACTCGCCGCGCTGTCGTCGCAAAGTGGTTCGACAACACAATGAAGGGCGGATCAGTCGCGGTGCCGTGGCGCCGCCAGGCGATCGCCGCGATCGGGCGCACCGTGAAGCGGGGCGGCGGAATCCGGCATGCCCGGCAACCCCGGGGCCCGTCACTGGACCGCGGCCGCCGCACCGGGCCGGCGCGGATCGGCCGCGCCTTCGACGTGATTCCCCGTCAGCAGCAAGGTCTGCGTGCTGCCGATGGTCTGGCCCTGTTTGATGGCGTGGCCGCGCCCGCGCAGGATGCGCAAGGTGTCCGGGCTGAAGCCGCGTTCGATCTGGAGTTCGCCGTCCGCGCCCATGGTCTGGTGGATGCGCGGGAAACTGGTGGCTTCGGCGATGTTCATGCCGAAATCCACCACGTCCACGATCATCTGCACGACCGTGCCCGGGATGGTGTTGCCGCCCGGACTGCCGGTGACCAGCCATGGCTTGCCGTCGCGCAGCAGGATCGTCGGCGACATGCTCGACACCGGGCGGGCGCCGGCGCGCAGTGCGTTCGCCGGTGGCTTGCTTCCCGCGCGGACGGCGTCCAGCTGCGCCTGCAGCGAAAAATTGCCGATCAGGTTGCCGAGCAGGAAACCGGTGCCTTCCATCATCATTCCGGAACCGAAGTCCGCACCGATCGTATAGGTCGCGCTGACCACGTTGCCTTCGCGGTCCGCCGCCGAGAACTGCGTGGTCTCATGGCTTTCCTGGCCCCAGAGGTCGCCGGCGCGCACCTGCCTGGCCGGCGTCGCGCGATCCATGCGGATTTCCTTCGCTCGTGACGCACCATAGGCCTTGGACACGATACCTTCCAGCGGTACCCGTCCGGTCGCCGGATCGCGCACATAAGCCTGCCGGTCGCGCCATGTGCGCTTGCTGGCCTCGGCGATCAGGTGCAGGGCATCGGCCGAACCCGCGCCCATCGATGCCAGGTCGAAGTTCTCCAGGATGTTCAGGGTCATCGCCACGCCGGGCCCGCCGCCGCTGGATGGCGGCATGGTCAGCAGCTCATGGCCACGGTAGCTGGACCGCAATGGCTCGCGTTCGATCGCGCGATAGGCGGCAAGATCCTCCTTGCGCAGCAGACCGCCGTTCGCGCGCATGCCTGCGTCGATTCGATTGGCGATCTCGCCGCGGTAAAACGCATCCGCGCCGTGTTCGGCTATCTGCCGCAGCGACCACGCCAGGTCCGATTGCACCAGCCGCTCGCCGGCGCGCAGCGCGGAACCGTCCCCATGCAGAAACACCTTCGCTCCGGCATCACTGCGCGCCAGACGCCGCCTGCCCCAGTCCAGGGCGAAGGCTTCGTCAGGCGTCAGCACCATGCCTTCGTCCGCCAACCGGATCGCCGGCGCCAGCAGTCGTTTCCATGGCAACCGTCCGTACTTCCGGTGCGCCAGCGCGAGGCCGGCAACGGTGCCCGGAACGCCCGCGGCACGGATACCGGCGTTGTGCCCTTGCAGCTTGCCCGTCTGGTCTACATATAAATCCAGCTTCGCCAGTGCCGGCGCCATCGAGCGGAAGTCGACCGCCGCGGCACGGCCATCGGCCAGGCGGATCAACAGGTAGCCGTCGCCGCCGATGTTGCCGGCGCGCGGCAAGGTCACCGCCATGGTGAAGCCCATCGCCACCGCCGCGTCGACCGCGTTGCCGCCGTCACGCAACACTTGCGCGCCGACATCGCTGGCGTAGCCGCTCTGGCTGACCACCATGCCGCCTTCGGAGACCACCGGCTTGTGGATCTCTTCGTAATTGAGCAACTGCACGGTCTGCGCCGTGGCCGCCGCCGAGGGGAGCAGCGCGAATGCCAGCAGCACTGCGTACCGGTGCAAGGCCGCTTCAAGGCGCTTGATGGATCCCACGTTTTTCTCCCCGCACAGTCGCATCTATTGGCCTTCCGCATGCACGCGCCCTTCGGCGCATCCGTCCGCAGAAGCTCCCGCTGCAATCAGCGGAAAGGAGGGGCGCCCGGCCCCTCCTTCGCCCCCGGGTCAGAATCCGAAGCGGATTCCGGCGAGGTACTGCCGACCGATCACGTCGTACAAGGCGCGCGTGGTCGCGTAACCGCCCACGCCGTTGATCGGCGGATCCTTGTTGGCCGCATTCTTGATGGTGACGAACGCGGTGAGCCGGCGGCCTTCACGGTCGCGGATGAAGTCGTAACTTGCACCCAGATCGAGATAGGTGCGGCCCGAATGTTCGAGGATGTTCAGATCCTTGTGGGTGTAGGTATGGTCGATCACGCCACCGCCCACATAGCGTGCGCTCGCATTCAAGTGGAGCGGGCCACGGGAATAGCTGGCCGAAACACTGCCGCGCCAGTGTGGCTGGCCACCGATACCGCTCACGGTCGGCTGGGTGGTCTGGCCGGCCATCTGGGTCAACGTCATGCCGTCATCCATGGTCAGCGTGTCGATGTACGAGATCAGGCTGCGCAGGGTCAGGCGCGACTTGGGCAGGGGGATGCGCCAGGTGGCCTCGAAATCGGCGCCGCTCAGGTGCAACTGCTCCAGGTTCTGCGGGGTGACATGGACCGCGGTAATGCGCCCCGTGGTCGGGTCGCGATCCAGGAGCCCGCACAACTGCGGCTGGGTCGAGTAACAGCGCTCGACGGTTTCCGCGGCCGCCAGGGTGATCAGCGCCTTGTCCAGCTTCACGTCGTAGTAGTCCAGCGAGAAGCCGAAGGCCTCGCTAGGCGTGATGACCATGCCAACCGTCAGCGTGTCTCCTTCTTCGGGCACCAGGTCCTTGTTGCCGGAGGACACGTTGCTCACCTGGTACTGGATGTTGAGCTGGGGGTCGAACACGCTGAGCAGCGAGGTGGAGCCCCGCGAATAGATATCGCTGAGCGAAGGCGCGCGGATGTCGCGCGACTTGGCCGCGCGCAGCAGGAACACGTCGTTGAACGCCCAGGTCAGGCCCGCCTTCCAGGTGTTCACCGTTCCCGACAGGCCGTAGTCGGTGATGCGCGCGGCCAGGTTGAGTTCGACGTTCTTCGCCATGGCGTGGCCGGAGAGCAACGGCACGACGACTTCGCCGAATGCCTCCTTGACGGATTCCGAGCCCGAATACGGCAGTGCGTTGCCGGTGGCGAACGCCTGCATCTGCGACATCGGGTCGGTATCCTGATCCAGTGTCTCGCGACGCCACTCGGCACCCGTGGCGACCGATACCGGGCCCGCCGGCAGCGTCCACGGCTCGCCGCGCAGGCTGAACGCCGCCGCCTGCTGGCGCAGCTTGACCCGGGTCCACGCCGTGCCCAGCAGGTAGTCGAGGGATTCCTGCGACATCTGGTGTTCGCCGAACAGGTTGATCGGATGGCAGCCCTCCGCGCGCGCCGCGGCACTGCGACAGATTGGTTGCCCGGTCACCGGATCGGCAATGGCGTCGACAGCGGGCGCGAGCCGGGCCGTGATGCGGTGGTCGCGGGTATTGCGCTCGATGGCGGTCTTGCCGGCCGTGTAATAGCCATCCCAGGTCCAGCTGTCACCGAACGCGCCTTCCAGCCCGGCGACCACGCGCTTGGTTTCGGTGCTGCGATCGACGATCGAAGTGCCGTAGTCGCGGTTGTAGCGGCCGACGCGGATCGAGGCCAATCCCAGGTCGTCCATCTGCTCGGCGATGGCATCCGGGATGAACGGATTCTCGCGGCGGATGGTCAGGCCCGAATCCGTGCGGGTCAGCGACGGACTGACGCCGCTGGACTTGCCCCATGACGCTTCCAGATAGCCGGTGAGGTTGTCGGTGAAATCGAACGAGGCGCGCGAATAGGCCGTATAGCGATCGACCGGCGCCTGCAGCGGCAGGTTCTCGATGTCGGCACTGCCGTCGCCGCCGCGCATGGTGGAAGACGTCCGCAGGTCGCCGTAGGTGAACCGGTACGGATTGCCATTGGCATCGAAGGCGGTGCCCGCCAGCGGCCCGCTGTTGATCAGCCCCCCGTAAGCCATTGCCGAGGAACGACCACCGTAGACCAGCAACTGGCGGGGCTCGTCATTGGTCGCGGTGTAGGCCGGATTGGCGATCTTGTTCCAGCCGCCCCACTTGCGTTCGCGCATCCAGCGGATGCCGTCGTTCTTGTCCATGTCGGCCGAAATGATGAAATGGCCGCGCGAATCGGCGAACTCGTTGCCCCAGGTCAACGACAGCCCGCGGGTGTTGCGGTCGCCGTAGGTTGTCGTGCCCGCCTGGACGGTGCCCTTCAGGCCGATGAAGTCGTGGTTGAAGACCATGTTGGCGACGCCGGCGATGGCATCGGAACCCCAGGCCGCGGATGCGCCGCCCGTCACCACTTCGACCTTGGAAATCAGGCCCTGCGGAATCATGTTCATGTCGACCGCGCCCTGCGCACTGGTCGGCGTGAAGCGCTTGCCGTCGACCAGCACAAGCGCGCGACGGAAGCCAAGACCACGCAAGTCCATGAAATTGCCACCGGTGAACTCGCTATTGTTGGTGGTACTGGTGTGGGTCATCGACGGCCGCACCGCAGGCAGCTCGTTGATGGTATCGGCGATGTTGGCATTGCCGGCCACGTCAAGTGCTTCGCGGTCGAGCACGGTGGTCGGCGTAGGCGCCGAGAAGCCTTCGCGCGCGACGCGGGACGCGGTCACCTGCACGCTGTCGAGTTCCGTGGCCTTTTCCTTCGCCGCATCGCCAACCGGCTGTTCCGGTGCGGTTTGCGCGGCCGCCTCCGCGGACATCACCGCCATCGCGATCAGGCAACACCGGGCCAGCCGGGCGCGACGCGGTTGGGTGTTGCCGAGATGTTTCCTTGAACCCTTCAATCCGCGCATCACGACCACCCCCGACCGTTTTTGAATGTATTTGGAATCGGTCGGCTGTATTTCGCGTCACCGCCGAGCCTCGTTGGAGCTTCTGCTCCCATGGCCGAACGCTAAGACGTTATTCCCATTGCCACCAGTACAAATGCATTGCCAGGCCATAGCCTTATGCTATGGTCGGACTGATCGACGAGCGCGCCTGGACGATGATTCCGCGCAGCTTGTCAGCCGCGCGTTTTCCTGTACTGGAGTTGCGGGGGCCATTTCCCGTCGTGCCGCCGGCGAACGCGAGCATCCACTTCCCCATGCGACGCTCATCGCAGGCGACAGCCCATCGTGCGCTGCAGCCGGATGGGCGTGAAGGATGCCGTGTCCGCAGCAACGATCCGGGCGGGGAAGCGCACGCGTGGCCCCAGGCACGATGACATAGCCTGATGCTATGCCCGACGTCCATTTTTTCAATGGCGGAGCGCGTACACAGGATGGAAGATGAAATTCTTCCCGCCGCGGCCACGAAAGTTTGCCGCGTATGCCTGCCTCTCCCCAGCCATCCCAGACCTTTGCGTTGGCCTCATTTGCAGCGCGCACGATCCGATATCGAAATCGACCGGTCCGGCGGAGCCGGTCCCGCAAAGCAATCTCGATCAGAACCGCCAGGAAATCCAGCAAGCATCTGAATACCGCACGACCCGATACCCGCGCAGACAACTGGAGAAACACCATGAAGAATCGCGTCGTTCTCGCACTTGCACTGACGGCGATGTCCTGGCCGGCAGTATGCTTTTCCCAGCACGTCCCCGCCGACCCGGGTGCCGGAGAGCAATTCCTGTGGCCGATCGATGGATGGGTCGCGACAAGCGATACCTATCAAAGCGGCCAGCCCCATAACGGCACCGCCGACTTGTCCGCACCGCATTACACGCCCGTTCGACCGGCCCGGTCCGGCACCGTCACCAAGGTCGCCTATACCAACAACGGCGGATGGAGTGTCACCATCAGCCATCCCGGGACTGGATACACGTATACGACGAGCTATACCCATTTCATCGAGCAGCCGGTCGTCCAGGTCAACGACGTCGTCGACGCCACCGCCGGCGGCGGCACGGTGATCGGCTACGTGGGACGGGTCGGAAACGCGGATCTCGGCGGTCCCCACGTGCACTTCTCGATCAGGCGGACACCGGACGGAAGCACCACCAGCGAGCTCATGTCGATTCCCGCGATCAGCCGGGGCGACTGGATCAAGAACGGCAAGTTCATTCCCGGCGTGTTCTCGGGACTGGCGCCCCTGGCGGGGGAAGCGGCCAGAACGTTCGATGTGGTCGTGTCGGAACCCCTGGGCGCCAGCATCTACTCCTCGAGCGCCCTGTCCACGATCACAGGCTCCGTTGCCTACGGGACCGATCTGGATGTCATCGACAGCCAGGCTGGTGCGTACAAGGTGATGCTGCCTGACAACAGCCTGGGCTGGATCACGCATTCCTCCACCGTCCCTTCCCGATCCAATATCTTCGGTGTCACCAGCGCGAGCGTCATCAGCATCAGAAAAGGCCCGAGTGCCGCGCATCCCGAGATCGGCGTGGTGCCCGCGGGCACGTTGCTGACGGGATTCGATTTCTCAGGTAGCGAATGGTACAAGGTGCAGTGGTGGTGCAACGGCACGAGCAACCGGAGCACCGACGCGTCGGACAACGCGAGTGACGTGGGCGGGTGCTCGAACGGCTACTACGGGAACAAGTATGGCTGGGTCGGAGTACCCGCCATCCTGACGGACAACTTCCGCGTCAGGGTCATAAGGGGCAGCATATCCGTCTATGCGAACCAGGTGGTCGGCGGCGAGGACATGCGCGATCTATCCACCATCATCGGCACCCTTGGCCTGGGAAGTGGAATCACCGTCACCGGCACCCGCAACGGCTGGTACAAGTTCCAGTTCAGTGGCCAGATCGGATGGATACGGGGGTGGCAGACGGCAGGATCGCAATAAGCACTCGCTCGAATTCCCGTCCATTTCCCCGTTTCCCACGAGCCTGAATCACATGATCCGACACGTTTTCGTCACCTTGGTCACCGGCCTGCTGGCCGTCGCGAATATCGCCTACGCGGCGGGAAATCCGGAGGCACCGCCGGTGGTCACCGCCCGTTCCTGGGCCATCGCCGATGCGGACAGCGGCAAACTGCTTTGGGCGCACCTGCCCGATGAACCACGCAAGGCGGCGAGCACCACCAAGATGATGGCCGCCTACGTGGTCCTGGAACTGGCCCGGGATGCCGCGGTGCTCGACGAACAGATAGAGGTTTCACCGCTGGCCGCATCCACCACCGGCTCCATTGCCGGACTCAGGCAAGGCGAGAAAATCGGGATCCGCGACGGTCTGTATGCCCTGATGCTGCCGTCGGGCAACGACATGGGCAACGCCTTTGCCGAGCATTTCAATGCGCGTCTTGGGGCGCCCGGCGACGAGACTCCGGAAAACGCCAAGACGGAGGCCAACGCAACGCGCGTGAATTTCATCGCGGAGATGAATCGCACGGCCAGGCGGCTTGGCATGAACGGTACGCACTACCGCAGCCCCTACGGGGACGGGGGCACCCCGGAGGATCGAACCACCACCGCCCGCGACCTCGTCACCCTGGCGGTGGCCGCCCGCAAGCACCCTTTGTTCCGCGAAGTGGTGGCCACCACGGACAAGGCCATCAGGGTCCATCTACCGGACGGCAGCCTGCGTCGGCTGGCCTGGGCGAACACCAATCGTCTCCTGGAAATCGACGGCTACGACGGCATCAAGACCGGCAGTACGAAGTTGGCCGAGAACTGCCTGGTGGCCAGCGGGACCCATGCGGGCAGGCGCCTCATCGTCGTCACCCTGGGCTCCTCCTCGGACCAATCCCGCTTCACGGACAGCAAGGACCTTTTCCGTTGGGCATGGAAGCAGGTCGTTCCGGTACAAGCTCACTGAACCCGCCCAGGCCCATCATGGGACGGGCACTCCGGTTCACAAACGACGGCTTGGGGCAGGCCGCGCCCGCCGCGCACCTCCCGTGGCCGGCGGTCGCTGTCCCGCATCATTGTCGATGACGGGCCCGGGACGGGTGGTGGAAAGCACCTCGCCCCATGAATCCGCTGGAGAACACTGCACGCGTCCTGCAATCGCGGGGCGCGTCGGCGGAAGATTCATGCCATAACCCCGGGCTATCCTGGACCTCATCAAAAGGTCGGGTGCGCGCGCGACGACGGAGATACCCTGTCGCATGCGCGTCACCCGCCGACGCGCATATCCGTTCCCCCGGGGACCCGCGTTCATGGCCTTCACTTCCAACCTCCCCCGCGCACTGCACGGATTGCTCGTTGCGGTCGCGCTCTCCACCCTCGCCGCCTGTGCCGGTGGCGCACGCCCCCCCGTCGTGCCGTCGGCGTCCGCGGTCCCGCCAGCCCCGGCCACCACCGGTTTCGTTGCCAGCGCGCATCCGCTGGCCACGGAAGCCGGGCTGGACGTGCTGCGGCGCGGTGGCAGCGCGATCGATGCCGCGGTTGCGGTACAGGCGATGCTGGGCCTGGTCGAACCGCAGAGCTCCGGCCTGACGGGCGGGGCGATCCTGTTGCATTACGACGCCACCTCCGGGCGCGTCGACAGCTACATCGGCCGCGAGCGCGCGCCGGCCTCCGCCGGACCCGGGATGTTCAACGATGCCGAAGGCCGTCCGTTGTCGCGCGGCGACGCGATGCTCAGCGGCCACGCGACCGGCGTGCCCGGTACCTTGCCGGCGCTGGCCATGGCCCACGCGGCGCACGGCAGGCTGGCATGGTCGGGCCTGTTCGGTGCGGCCGAGCGACGCGCCGAACAGGGTTTCGCGGTGACGCCGCGCATGCACCGGCACATCGCCGGCACGTTCCCGCAAGCGTCGGCGCCAGACGTGAAGGCGATGTTCGCGCGCGAAGACGGCACGCAGTTGCAGCCCGGGGACACCTTCCGCAATCCCGCCTATGCGGAAAGCCTTCGCGTGGTGGCCGCGCGTGGCGCCGAGGCTCTGCGCACCGGTCCGCTCGCTGACGCGCTCATCGCGCGCCTGGCCGAGGCGCCGAACGGGGCCCGCGTCACCGCGGAAGACCTGCAGCAGCAGGTCGCCGAACACACTGCCCCGATCTGCCGCCCATTGCGCGTCTACACGGTCTGCGTGCCACCGCCACCGGCCAGCGGAGTGGGCTTGCTGCAGCTGATGATGATCCTCGACGGCACCGACATCGCCGACCGCGGCCCGGACGATCCGCGCGCGTGGCTGCTGTTCGCCGAAGCCAGCCGACTCGCCTATGCCGACCGCGACCGTTACGTCGGCGACCCACGCTTCGTCGACGTGCCCGTCGACGGTTTGCTCGCGCCGGATTACATCTCCGCGCGGCGGGCACTGATCGGCGCGCATGCCGCCGCCAGGCCGCCCCTGCATGGTGAACCCGGTGGCGCGCCCTGGCGTGGTGGCGACGCCACCGACGAGCCCGCCGGCACCAGCCACCTGGTGGTGGTGGATGCGGCGGGCAACGCGGTCTCGATGACCACGACCATCGAATCATTCTTCGGTTCGGGGCGCACGGTCGGCGGCATGTTCCTGAACAACCAGTTGACCGACTTTTCATGGGGCGAGGCCGCCGGCGCGGCCAACGCGATCGCGCCGGGCAAGCGCCCGCGTTCGTCGATGTCGCCGGTGATCGTGCTCGACCAAGAGGGCCGCCTGGTCGGTGCGCTCGGTTCACCCGGCGGCAACGCCATTCCCGCCTACGTGGCCAAGACCCTGGTCGGCTGGCTGTACTGGAAAATGCCGTTGCAACAGGCGGTCGCGTTGCCAAACCTCGTCGCGCGCGGGAAGAACTTCAACGGCGAAGCCGATGCCTTTGCACCCGGCCTGCGCGAGGCGTTGTCGAAGCTGGGCGTCGACATCGTCGCCGGGTCGGGCGAGGATTCGGGCCTGCATGGCGTGGAATGGCGCGACGGCAAGCTGGCCGGCGCCGCCGATCCGCGCCGCGAAGGCGTCGCGGCAGGACTCTAGGCACGGGACATCGCCGGACGCGACGGCGATACTGGCATCCAGTCCTTCTTCGGAAAAAGCATGCGTTTTCGACAGATCGAAGTCTTCCACGCCGTCTACACCACCGGCTCGATCAGCGCGGCGGCGCGGTCACTGCACGTCTCGCAGCCATCGGTGAGCAAGGTGCTGCACCATACCCAGCAGCAGCTTGGGCTGGAGCTGTTCCGGCTGGTGCGCGGGCGATTGATCGCCACCGACGAAGCGCACGCGTTGTTCATCGAAGTCTCGGAAGTGTTCAACCGCCTGACGTCACTGCAGAAGACCGTCGGCAACCTGCGCAGCCTCACCGCCAGCCACATCCGGCTGGCGGTCGTGCCTTCCCTGGGCTTGCACGCCGCGCCACTGGCCATCGCGCGTTTCCGCAAGCAATACCCCGACGCGACCTTCGAGGTGCAGACGCTGCACCACGATGCCCTGTTCGAATCGTTGTACGAACGCACCTGCGACATCGCCATCGCCTACGACCCGCCTTCGCATCCCCGCGTCCGCCGGCGCGACCTCGATAGCGCGGAACTGACCCTGTTGTTCCGCAAGGACAGCATGCCGCACGTCGCCGAGCGCGTTTCGCTCAAGCAGCTCGATGGCCAGGACATGGTGGGCCTGACCATGGGCGGCCCGGTCGGCGAACTGTTCAATCGCGAAATCCAGCGCCAGAGCATCAGCGTGCGCGAAGTGGTTTCCAACCAGACGTTCTACGTGGCCGCCGCGCTGACCCGCTGCGGCGCGGGCATGGCGGTGGTGGATGAATTCACCGCGCGCGCCAGCGTCGACGACACGATGGACTTCCGCCCGTTCGCGCCCCCGCTGCGCTTCAACGTGCAATGCGTGTACCTGGAGGACCGGCCACCGTCCAAGGCGGCGACCCAGTTCATCTCGATGTTTTCCAAGGTCCTCGGCGAAATCCGCGGCGGCGGCACCGCATGACCGCAGGCCGTGGCGGGCGTGCCGCTATCCGGTAGCGTGCGCCATGCCGGGTGGCTGTCTTGCGGATGCGTCGGCCAAACCCTGTCGGACTGACCTGGCCAACCATCATCCACGTCGGAAGTAGAACACCGATACCACAAGCGTAAGAAACGCCCCCCAGGCAAGCACGGACACCGCGACAAGAAGGACCTTGCGCGATATCGACCGGGCCTCCGCAACATTCGAGTCCGCTTGCCTGTACGACCTAATCAAGCCGGACAGCTCTCCCGGAATGGCAATTACCCCTATCAGAAGCAGAGAGATTACGCAGAACCCAAACAACGTACCCACCATGGAAAACGCCACGTCACTTTCCGGTGGTCCATAATGCCTGGCGACAATGGAAAATAGCTCGCCAGAAATGCGCGCCGGCAGGTAGGCGATCATCCCGATAAAAACAAGAAGAGACAGCTGCTTCGACCAGAACTTGATTGACACCTGCATTTCCCCCAAGCCAGTCCGCCGCACCATTCATCCAGCCCTCGACCGTTCGAATCGCACTGCCATCGGCATGGAAATGTCCATTGGCACCTCCCGCGACGGTGCTAGGCGCAAGGCGCAAGAAATTCTTCAACAAGAGGCGCATGGTAAAACTACCGCCTTCTTGCTCATCTTCCCACAAGTACCGGGAATGGAAGCATAGGCGAGGCGGGGAGGTCGAACCGGCGGGGCAATCGCTGCTATTCGCACGCTAGCTTACCCTTGACGAAACATGACTGCGCGGCAGTTGATAGGCTTGTGCCCCAGCTTGCAACCATGCCAATCCATGTTGCTCGCTCGATCGATCCTAAAGAAGTCCCGACTCCCTAGCCCGGACTCCTGCCACATGAAACCTGGGAGGTATTCGAGCGTGTGATGGAGCCCAATCCAGGTCCAACTTCGCGCCAGCCGTACGACTCATTGGATAGACAAAAGCAACCTTCGCCAGGGCTGACCCGTTCCCCTTTTTCCTGGGTCAGTAACCGACTGTCTGAAGGGTTGGCGCTCGTTCTCCGTACGGCGAACGGCCAACTTATGGTTCCAAGAAAAACTGACGGGAACACTGGTGTCTATCTGGCGGCCCACCAGCACACGAATAGATAACGCATCTACTTGTTCTGGCGAGAATTGTCTTGAAATCACTTGAAATCCGACTCACTTTTTGACTCACTTTTGGGTCGGTGTGAATCGGACTTCATTGGACAACCTCGGACATTTTGAGGGCAAAGCCACCTGCGGCCAAGCACGCCAGTGTCGCTCGTGGGTGCTCTGCGAACTCGACGGCAACAGCACCCGCCTCCCAGCCTGTATATCTCGGTTCTCGCCGACTCCCGCGCGCCAGTAGGGTTGATCACCAAGACCGATCCGCCAGGGCCAGCCGGTCGATGCAGGACAAACAGATCTGAGGGCGGCTTTCGGCCAGAAGCGACCATTCGAACCCGACCTATTCGAGAGGCGTTGAGGATCTCGCGCGGTATTGCTCATCGCTCACGTGTTCCATCCATGTGACCACCTTTCCGTCTAGCGCCTCCTGGATGGTTATATGTGTCATGGCGGTTGTGGGCGTCGCGCCGTGCCAATGACGATGGCCGGGTGGGCACCAGATGATGTCCCCGGCATTGATCTCGACGACGGGGCCATCTTCGCACTGCGTCCACCCTTTCCCGGATGTGACGATCAGGGTCTGTCCCAGCGGATGGATATGCCAGGCGGTGCGCGCGCCCGGTTCGAAGGTCACCGTGGCTCCGGCAACGCGCGATGGTTCTCCCCGCTGGAATTGCATGTCGATCCTGACATTTCCGGTGAAGTATTCCGGATGACCCTTGCTGGATGGCAGAGAACCGTTTCGATCAATGTGCATGGTGCCGGCTCCTTTGGTTGATGCAAGCGAGAGCGGAATAATCTCTGCGCTGATCAAGAGAGTGGAAAACGTTGAGCGCAGCCAGCGCTGCTTCGGGATAGGCATGGTCATTTCTCCTCGCCGGGCCAATCCCGGGCTGACAACCCGCATCTACTGCTCTGAAAAAACCACTCGAACATCATGGCGGCCCAATACTCGACTCAGGTCATCCGGCTCCTCCACCCACCCCAGGCGCGTGTAGGCGTAAGGGGAACGAAAGGTCTCGTAGAAGATGACCACCGTATTCGATCCGTAAAGCATCAGATCGCCGTTGCGGATGGTTCCTGGTCGACTCGAATGGGTGGGCAGCGGCTCTGACAGGTCGGCATGCTTTTCGTTGCCGTTGAGTTCGGCCATGTCCAGCGTCAACGGCGAATGAGCCGCGACGCGCGGGCGGTTTCATTGTCGGCCAAATTAATGGCGAAGCGACGTTCGCCGACGGTCATCCACATTCGGATTTCCTCCGTATTGGTGGATGCTCTGCCAGCATCCTGGGCAGCAGTTGCGGGCACCGCAGGCAGGCTGGCCTTACACCCGGTCAACGCCAACAGCCCGAACGTCATGCTTAACCCAAGCATGAGTCGATGCCTAGATGGCAGGTCGAAGCGTGAACAAAGGTGGTTGTAGGTCATGATGCACCTCGTAGCTCGGCATCGCGCTCAGACCGCGCGCGGCGTTTGCGCGCGCGCGGTCAGCACGGTTAAAAAGGCGCCGAACAACAGCACTATCGTGCTTGCCACGAAGGTGCTTCGGTAGCCGCTGTGGTCGAACAGCACCCCGCCCGCGGTGGAGCCCAGGGCAATAGCCAACTGGATCACTGCCACCATCAACCCGCCGCCAGCTTCGGCATCGGCCGGCAGCGCTTCAGCGATCCAGCTCCACCAGCCCACGGGCGCCGCGGTGGCCAAAAGTCCCCACAACGCGAAGAGGATCGCAGCAGGTAACACCCACGCGCCCAAGGGGATCAACGCCAGCGCGATCACTGCCATCAGGACAGGAATGACGATCAGGGTGCGATACAGGCCTCTCCCAAGGAAACTGCCGATGACCAAGGTGCCGACGAAACCTGTCACACCAATGCCCAGCAGGATGAGCGAGAGCGTGGACACGTCCACCCGCGTCACCGTTTCCAGGAAAGGCCGCACATAGGTGAACAACGCGAATTGCCCCATGAAGAACGCGCCACAGGCGGCCATGCCCAGCGCGACGGATCGGCGCTTGAACAGGCGGAACACGTTGCCGGAATTACCGGTGCGGTCGACGGTCATGCTCGGCAGGCTGACCCACTGCCAGATCAGGGCGATGGCCGCCACCGGGATCAGGCAGAAGAAGGCGCCGCGCCAGCCGATGACCGATCCGAGATAACTCCCCAAAGGCGCGGCGACCACTGTGGCCAGCGCATTGCCGCCGTTGAAGATCGCCAGGGCACGCGGCACTTGCGCCGCCGGCACCAGTCGCATCGCGGTCGCAGCCGACATGGACCAGAAACCACCGATGACCACGCCGATCAGGGCACGCCCGACCATGTAGACGAAGTAGTTCGGCGCCAGCGCCACCACGGCGCCGGACAGCGCCATCAATCCCGTCAGCACCAGCAGCAGCGCCTTGCGGTTCATGCTGCCGGCCAGCGTGGAGATGGACAGGCTGGTGAATACCGCGAACGCACCGGAAATGGCGATGCCATACCCTGCCAGGCCTTCGCTGACGCGCAAGTCGGCGGCGATCGGCGTCAGCAGGCTGACCGGCATGAACTCCGACGCGATCAGCGCGAAGACGCACAGCGACATCGCGAAAACGCCGCCCCAGCGGGCGGGCGTCGTCGCAGCCTCGTATTGGCCAGCACCTACACGGATATCCACCGGCGCAGTCATTTCGCGGCCAGGTTCTGCTGGAAGAAGGCCGTCATCCTGTCGAACGGAATCACGTCCACCCGGTCGTACAGATCCGTGTGATTGGCGCCGGGAATGATCATCAGCTCCTTCGGTTGCGCTGCGGCCGCGTAGGCGGCTTCGCTGAAGTAGCGCGAGTGGGCCTTCTCGCCATGGATGAACAGGATCGGGCGTGGCGAGATTTCCTTGATGTAGGTCAGCAGCGGCATGTTCATGAACGACAGCGGGTTGGTCAGCGTCCACGATCCGTTCGAGTTGACCGAGCGCGGGTGGAATCCGCGCGGCGTCTTGTAGTAGTCGTGGTAATCCACCAGGAACTGCGCTTCGCCGCCCTTCAGTTCGTTCATAGGCGGGCCGTACGCGGGCATTCCATTCGCCGCGTCCTGCCAACGCTGCCGGCTCAGTTGCTCCAGGCTCTGCGTACGCTGCTCGAGGGTCACGCTGTCGTTGTAGCCTCTGGACATGACTCGGGTCATGTCGTACATGGTGCTGGTCACGATGGCCTTGACGCGCTTGTCCACGGCGGCGGCGTTCAACGCCATGCCGCCCCAGCCGCATATGCCGATGATGCCGATGCGCTCACGATCAACATTGGGCTGCAGGCCCAGGAAATCGACGGCAGCGCTGAAATCCTCGGTGTTGATGTCCGGCGAGGCGACGTTGCGCGGTTCGCCGCCGCTTTCGCCGGTATACGACGGATCGAACGCTAAAGTGACGAAACCGCGTTCGGCCATCGTTTGCGCATACAGGCCGGATGATTGCTCCTTCACCGCGCCGAAGGGGCCACCCACGGCGATCGCGGCCAGCTTTCCATCGGCATTCTTTGGCACGTACAAGTCAGCCGCCAAGGTGATGCCATAGCGGTTCTTGAACGTCACCTTCCGGTGGTCGACCTTGTTGCTCCTGGGGAAGACCTTGTCCCACTCCTGAGTCAACTGCATGGTGCTTGCTCCGGTTACGGACGGATTGGATTGGGCAAAGGCCGGCGACGCGCCGACCAAGACAGCCAGGCTGGCCAGTTTGATCAGGCCGCGGCGTCCGACTTTGTGCTTGTTCATGGCGGTTCCTTCGAGTTGTGCCGCAATCAAGCGGCAAGCGTGGCGTTGTCGATCACGAAGCGATACTTGACGTCGCTCTTGAGCATTCGCTCGTAGGCGGTATTGATTTCGTTGGCCCGGACCAGTTCGATGTCGGCCACGATTCCGTGCTCGGCACAGAAATCGAGCATCTTCTGGGTTTCCGGGATGCCGCCGATCATCGAGCCGGCCAGCGTGCGACGCTTGGTGATGAGGTTGAACACGCCCGGAGACGGATGCGGCGTGGCAGGCGCGCCGACCAGCACCATCGCGCCGTCGCGCTTGAGCAGGACGAGGAAGGCATCCAGGTCGTGCGGCGCGGCCACCGTATTGACGATCAGGTCGAAGCTCTTCGCGTGCGCGGTCATCTCGCCTGCGTTGCGCGAAACCACGACTTCATCCGCGCCGAGGGCCATGGCGGCTTCGCGCTTGGACTCGGAGGTCGTGAAGGCCACGACGTGCGCGCCCATCGCATGGGCGAGCTTGATGCCCATGTGCCCGAGGCCGCCGATGCCGACCACGCCGACCTTCTTGCCGGGACCGGCATTCCAGTGCCGCAGCGGCGACCAGGTGGTGATGCCGGCGCACAACAGCGGCGCGACCGCCGCCAGTTGTTCTTCCGCGTGGCGCACGCGCAGCACGTAACGCTCGTGGACGACGATCTGCTGGGAGTAGCCACCGAGCGTCCAGCCGGGGGCGTCCGGCGTCGGGAAGTTATAGGTCCCGACCATGCCATCGCAGTAGTTCTCCAGGCCGCTGGCGCAGTCCTCGCAGTGCTTGCAGCTGTCGACGATGCAGCCGACGCCGACCAGGTCGCCGGGCTGGAAGCCAGTGACATGCGCGCCCACGGCCGAGACCCATCCGACGATCTCGTGGCCAGGTACGCACGGAAACCGGGTACCCGCCCATTCGGCGCGGACCTGGTGCAGGTCGGAGTGGCAGATGCCGCAGAAGGCGATCTCGATCTGCACGTCGTGCGGACCGGGCGCACGACGGGTGATCTCCATCGGCTCCAAGGGCTTGTCGCCGGCGTAGGCGCCGTACGCTTTGACAGACATGGGGTTTCTCCGGGCCAGGAAGCAGGGTCCGGAAATTCTCCCCTCGCGCGATTCGCTTGATTAGTGGATTAATGCTTTTAGACCATATTAGCTTTACTAATTAATTGGCCGTGCCAGACTAGGCCCATGGCGCGACGCAACCTTAATGACCTGCTGACCTTCGTCACCGTTGCCCGGGAAGGGAGCTTCACCCGCGCCGGCGCGGTGCTGGGGGTATCCCAGTCGGCACTGAGCCAAGCCATCAAGGCCCTGGAAGAGCGGCTGGAGATCCGCCTGCTGACCCGCACCACGCGCAGCGTGTCGGCGACGCCAGCCGGCGAACGACTGCTTCAGGCCATCGGCAATCGATTCGACGAGATCGAGGCGGAACTGGACGCCCTGACCGAACTGCGGGACAAACCCGCGGGGTCGGTACGCATCACCTGCGGCGACTGGGTTCTGCGCACGATCCTGTTGCCCAAGCTCATGCCGGTGATGGATCACTATCCGGACATCCGCATCGAATTCGACGTCAGCTATGGGCTCCGCGACATCGTCGCCGACCGCTTCGATGCCGGTGTGCGTCTGGGCGAGAGCATCGACAAGGATATGATCGCGATACCGATCAGTCCCAAGCTGCGTATGGCGGCTGTGGCATCGCCTGCCTACTTCGCCAAGCATCCCGCGCCAAAGGTTCCCGAGGACCTGACGCGACACAATTGCATCAACATCCGTTTCCCTTCCGGCGGCGTGTACGTCTGGGAATTCGAGCGCCGCGGCCGACAAGTGAACGTGCGTGTCCAGGGCCAGGCGATCTTCAATACCTCGCCGCATATCGTGCTGGCAGCCCTCGGCGGCGCGGGCATCGCGTTCCTACCGGAGGAAGAATTTGCGCCTCACATCGAAGAAGGTCGCTTAGTGCGCGTCCTCCAGGACTGGTGTCCGCCGTTCTCGGGATACCACCTTTACTACCCGAGCCGACGCCAGCACTCGCCGGCGTTTTCGCTGGTCGTGGATGCGCTGCGGATGTAATAGCGAAAATGTCCGCTTAGGGTCGGAAGCGGACATCCGCCAGGCACAAACCTACTGTGATCCAGTGAGGCGGACAGTGTTTTCGGACGTCCGTGATAGTTTGGCCATTACGGACAAACTATGGTTGATCGCACAACTGACGGTGGGCTTTAGCGCATAAGTTGCTTTTGCGTTCTCGCATAAGTTGACCAAGGTCAGATGCGAAAGACGCGGATGGTCAGAACGGGCCCCAGGCCCCTCTGGCGCGGCCAAGGACGAAATTCCGGTGGGGCTACTGGTCAATCGACGGCTGCAGGGCCTGACGCGTCTTGTCTATTCTGATTTGGGGGGCGGCTTTCCGGGAGCGGGCAGATGGGGGTTCGAAGTGGGCTTACCCACTTCCTTGTTCGTTCGGTTTCCCACCGCCCGGATTCCGGCATCCTGCCTGTCGCTGCGGTTCGCCAGCAGCTGGATGCGACAGCTCCGCGTGTCATCGGCCGGATCATTGCCACTCGGTTCGTCCGCATGTGCTCGACGAGCCCCTATGGACCAGGGAATGCCGGGTTCCGGGCTTCTCCGCATGCCGCATCGTGCCGGGAACGGATTTCCGCCACTCGGCATCCCCGTCTAACCGAAAGTGGCGCTGCTTCTCGGGACCACGGGAATGTCCTGCCTGCCCTCGGCGCTTTGCAAGCAGCCGTGATCCGTCAACTCCGGCAAGCCGCGCGCGTCCTGGGGCAACGGGGGGCAGCTGGATTCCACCAGGCACGGAAACACGAACCCCAACAGGGCGGCGCGGATTTTCACTTGATTCTCCGCTTGCCGAATCGGGGCCAGAGTGCCGGCCAGTCGCAGGACGGGCCGCCGCGCGTTGGCGCATTCCGTTGCCCGCGTGACGGCGACCCGTTGCATACGTAGACACCCGGTGAACGCATCGCCTGACCACATGAATTGGCGCTCATTGAAATCGCTTCTATGGAGATTGATCGACGAGTTGGAACCGGCCGCGAAAAAGATGGTGGGCTCGGACTCGACAACTGACTAACGGGAAAGCGTAACGACGGCGAATCGCGAAAAAATCCGTGCGTGACATTTCGTGATTGACAATCACCATGCCTTGGAACCGATTGCCTCGTTCATCTGGGAAGCGCGATCTCGCCGCGACCGGTCGCCAGCCATTCAACCGAGACCTCTGTCGTGGTCGCCACTTCCACCAGATTGCTTGCACTTGGCTTGGGACGTTGGCTGACCTCCCAATTGGCGACCGCACCGCGCGATACGCCAATCCGTTCCGCCAGCTGACTTTGTGTCATCCCCGCACGCTGGCGCGCCACACGCACACGCGTCGCCATGTCCATGGTTTTTCGTCTCCGCCGAGTTCTCTTCTGGAGTTAAACGCGGACTGGCCCCTGCCTCCCTACCTCCCTTCGCGGGCGACAGGAATGAGTCATTCAGGGATGGCCGCCTGCGTTTGCGTAGAAGGTCCCCAGCGGAGACGAGAAGCGCCATGCCGCCTTGCAGCCGTCCGAATCCACGATCGGCCGCCACGACTGATTGCGGGAAATGGCCATACGACGGCGACACGCGCGTGCAAGGATGCGCGCGGACGGGTGACCGCTCGACGCGTTATCCGGAAGGTCCTTCGCTTGTCCCGCCAGACCGTGAAGGAAAAGCGCGCATTCCCGCATCGCGCCTCATCCGCCGCCCGGGGTCTTATCCCCGCATCCGATCCCGCTTCGCGCCACCCGCTCCCTGAAGAGATCAATACGTTCGGATTTCCAGCCGCGCGGCCGGCAAGCGCGGCCGACGACCGGGTTCGCCACCTCCCGCATGGACGGCCAGCAGCGCCGTCATCGGCCGGTGCATCATCGCCGCACGCCTACGGCACGCTGCAGGTAACGATGAAGGTGACGCTGCTGTTGGCCGGAAATGTGGGGATGGCCACACCGGGCCCCTGCAGGGTACTCACATCCAGCGCGGACGGGCATATCGCGCCCCCCGTCGCCCCGCCGCAGCTCACCGCCGTACAGTTCAGCCCGCTGACCGTATCGCGGACAAGCGCGCCATCCGCCGCGTCCGGACCCGCGTTGCTCACCACGATCGTATAGCTCGTCGCAGTGCCGCTGGTCACCGTATCGTTGGCCAGGTCGTCCGGCCCTGACGAGGCCGTATTGGTCTTGGTGACCGACAAATCCGCCTTCGGCTTCCGCGTATTGATGAAGCTGCAGGTCAGGTCGTCGCCCGCCACCGGCGTCACGCTGAAACTGGTGCCGCTGCCGGCCGGGGTTTGCCCACCCGAGGCGGCATTGATGCAGCTGTAGGTGGTGGCGTAATTCGCCAGATCCGCTCCAGCCGCGGCCGACTCCGACAGGGTGTAGGTCGCGCCGAGGGTCGCCACCCCCACCGTCACCATCCCGGTTGCCGTGCCGCCGCTGCCGCCGGTCGTGACGGGCGCGGGCGCCCCCATACCGGCAATGCCCAAGGTGAACTGGTCCGTGGTATTGAAACGACCGCCGGGCAGCGACTTCTGCAGACGCACGATGGCCTGCTTGCTGTTGGTGTAGGTGCAGTTGATGTTCTCGCCCGCGTCCAGGTCGATGGTGGCCACGCCCGTGCCCAGGTTCACCGTGGTACCGCTGTCCGGGTCGGCGCAGATCAGGCCAGTCAAGGTCCAGCCAGCCACTGCCGTTTCGGCCACGCTGTAACTGCCCGCGGCCAAGCCGATGAACGTCCGGGTGTTCGGCAAGGCGGCGTCGGCGTCATCGTCCAGGCTGAAGTCGCTCAAGCCCAGGCCCGTGGTGACGAAGGCGAAGTCCTGCGCGTCGTCGGGCAGCGCGTCCTTGACGATGGTGATGCTGCCGCTCTGCACGTCCGTGTCATTGGCGGTATTGTCGGCCGGGGTCGACTCGGTCACGCCGGCCGGCACAGCCAGGACGGCCGTGTTGGTCAGGCTGCCGCTTGTGGCCGTGGCTGTCGCCGTGACCGTGAAGGTGACGCTGCCACCTTGGGTTAGCAGGGGAACGACGATGCCCGGGCCCTGCATCAGCGCCACGGTGGTGTTGGCTGCGGCCGGGCACTGCGAACCGAGCGTGGCGTTTCCACAGGTCACGGCGTTCACCGACAGGCCGGTCACCACCGGGTCGGTGAAGACCGCATCGCTGACCGTGACGTTGCCATTGTTGGTCGCCACGATCGTATAGATCAGACTTTGTCCGGAGACATACGTCGCCTGTCCGTCGGTCTTGGTGATGGTCAGGTTAGTAGTGGACGGACCATTGAATTCGGAGGTCGCGCCAGAATCGCAGGCCGCGGTCAGGCAGCGGGTCGCGGTCATGCGCAGGGTGGCGGCGTCCACGCTCGCGACACTGCAGCTGCTGGGAACGGTGGCGCTGGGACTGGCGACGATGCACGACCCTAACCAGACCTGGCCCTCGCCGTAGCCGGTCGGATCCACGCCACCGGGGTTGTTGTAGAAATCGATTCGATAACCGTTGGGGTTTGCGACGGTATCGAGAACGAATTTGACGGTGTTGCCCGAAACGCCGGTGACCACCGGAAAGTTCTGCACACCGTTGGGGCCGGTATCCACGTCACCGGCATCGTTCGGAGTCACACCGTTGTTGGCCAGGTCGATGCCCAATCCCAGATTCCCGGAGATGTTCGTGTTGGCGTATACGATGTTGTTTGCAGCATTAACGCCGGTGATGTTTACGCCGTCGCCTCGGTTGTCTGTGATGATGTTTCCGGTGATGACGTTGCCGTTGATCTGAGCCAGGGTCGCGCTGGGAAGCAGCACGCCGGACCCGGAGTTATTGGTGATCGTGTTTCCCTGGATGAGATTGTTGTTGAATACGCCCATCTGGGCGCCACCGCCGTAACCGGTGACGGAGACGCCAGGGCCGCCTCCACCACTCACTGTGTTGTTGGTGATGATGTTGTTGCTGGCTCCGTAGGGGCCGTCGAACTGCATGCCCAACCGGATGCCGATACCCGTGCTATTGGTGATGTTGTTGCCGTCAACCAATATGTTGTCAGCCGTGAAAAGTACGATGCCGGAAGTTCCACCCGTGACCGTGTTGTTGGTGATGGTGCCGTTGTAAGCTGGGTTCGCGAGGTAGGGCGAGCTGGCGGTGTTGTAATAATTGATACTGTAGACGCCGCCGGTAACCTGATTGCCGTTAGTGGTGACGTTGTCGCTATCACGCACCAGGATGGCACTACCCGTCGTCACGCCCATGACGAATGTGTTTCCTTGAACCAGCATGTTCGAGACAGTATTGATACGCACCGTGCTGGCGGGGCTGGTGGTCCCGGTGAACCCCATGTTCAGGAGCTGGCTGTCGTCGGCTCCCGAATCTTCAAAATTCAAGGTGTCGAAAGGTCCACCCGCAAGACTGACGACATTGCCGCCGTTGATGATCACGGTATCAATGACACCGGGAAGCGTCGAACCCAGCACGATGGCGCCTGACACACTGAACACGATGGTGTCAGCCACCCCCGTGGTGGCATTGGCCTCGTCAATGGCCGCGCGCAGCGTGGTACAGCTGAAGCTTGGGCTGACGCCCGTGCATGACCCCGCCGCATCGCCCAGCGTGGTCACCGTATAGGTATCCGCCTGGGCGCGAAAGGAGAACAGCGCCAAAGCGATCAGTAGGACCTTCGAGATTTTGATAGGCATCATGAATGCACGCATGAGTTTTCTGTTTTTGCCATGAAATGCCAACCCCACTACCTTTGACGAAACGCTTCGTACTGGAAATGGCCGTCGGCTTGCGCCTGCCGCGTTCGTGCCGTGAACCGCCGCCGAATCAATACCGGCCCGTCAGGTTGATGAACCAGCCCTTGTGGTCGTTGTCGAAGTCGGTCAGGTCATCGCTGAAATCGGTGAAGCTGTAGCCAACGCCGATACGGAAGTTCTTGCCGATGTCACGGTCCAGCCCGATCAGCGCGCCGCCCGTGCTGCCACCGCGCTTCACGTCCAGCCAGCGATACGCCGCCAGTGCGTGCCACTGCCCGGCCAGGTCGTAGCGCGCCGAAACCGCGGCGAAGTTCGTGGTCGAGTCGGCCCAGTTGCCGGCATTGCGACCATGGCGCACCTCGCCTTCGCGGCGTGCCACCTTTGCGGCGAACTCCCACTGCGCGGTCACCTTGTACGTGCCCTCCAGCGATACCACCTGGGTTTTCTGGTCGTAGTCCGCGCCACCTACCTGTCCCAGCGTGGCCAGGTCGTACAGATAGGTGTAGCGCCCGAACAAGCCCCAGCGCACGCTGTTCCACGGACGATAAGCGAAGCCGAAGTTGCCTTCGATGAACTTCGCGCCGGCCGCCGCATCCACCTCATCGGTGGTCTTCGAATAGTTCAGCCTTGCGGCGATGCGCCAGCTATCGTTGATCTTCCGGGTCAGGCGGTGGGTGCTGACCCACTGCTCGCGCCGCTCGGCGCCGGTGTCCTTGCGCCACTCGATCTTGCTCTGCCAATCGATGGCCGGCGAGGTGCGGCCGCCATTGAGACTGACCGCCTTGCGCCGCACCTGCCCGCCGTCCACGTGGGTCAGGTCGCCCTTCATCAGGGTGAAGCCCGTGTTCCAACCCTGCGCCGGATAGAAATCCATACCAAAGGTGTGCGCCAGGCCCGATTCGCCGCGCCCCTTCAGCATCTGGCTCTCGTTGAACAGGTTGACCTGATGGGACAGGCGCCAGCGCTGGCCCAAGGTCCAGCCCGTCTGCCGGTTGGGGTTGAACAGCGGGTCGTACTCGGTGGTATCGGTACTGTAGGTGTAGCTGCCGTAGATCGTGTGTTCGGGATCGAGCCGGTATTCGGCGTTGACCGTGGCCGCGTCACCGCGGTCACCGCTGCTGACTTCCGCGCCCACGCTGGACAGGCCGTTGAACAGGTATTTGGCGCCCAGCGTGTACAGATCGTTGTCGGCATAGCGGCCACCATCGTCGTCCACGGTGAGCTGGGCCTGCCCGTACAGGTCCAGGCGGGTGCCGAGGCGCTGTGCGTACTTGAGGGCGGCCAGCGTGCCGGCGGCATCGCCGCCCACGCGCTGCTCCTCGACGCGACGCAACTCGCCGCTGAGCGTGCTGGCTTCGTCGATGCGCCACTCGCCGCTCAGCTGGGCCTGGGTCAGGCTTTCATCGCCGCGCTCGGCCTTGGTGAATCGCGCGTACACGCCGACGTCCGGCGTGAACTGCCCCAGCACTTCGGCCCCGTACTCGGTAATCTCCTCACCGCTGCCGTAGCGGCCGGTCGAGTAGCCGGCACCGACCTTGCGCCACCAGGTGCCCGCGCTCCAGTCCTGTTCGACCCAGCCCAGTTCCTTGAAATTGGCCCGCGCTTCGATCGCCCTGGCATCGCCTTCGCGGCGGCCAGCGGCGTCATTGATCTGACTGAAGCTGAGGCCACCGTTGTCGGAGAAGAATATCGGTGCGGCGGACGATTCGGTCTGCGTGTATTCCGCCTTGAGGTAGGTGCCCTTGCCCGCCTGCAGGGTCAGATCGCCGCCGGCGATGGTGTAGTCCTCGCCGGCGCGGTTCTCGTCCACGTAGGTGGCGCCGACGGCGACATGATCGCCGAACCATTGCTTGCCGCGCAGGCCGGCGGCGATGTCGTCGGGATCGAACCCGGACGGGATGAATTCGTAGTCCACCAGCAGGCGCTGCTCGAACCCGTCCAGCGGGGTGTCGCGCGTCAGCGTGGACACGTTGTCGCGGGTGATCTGCGACAGCGGCCGGGTCAGCAGGACGCGGCCCTGCAGTTCGTCGATCTCATAATCGGCGCCACGGGCCAGCGTGGCGCGGTGCTCGACGCGGCCGGTGGTCGGGTCCCGCACCTCCAGCACGACCACGTCCGATCCCGGCAGGATGTCGGTGTGGCGCAGGTAGTACAGGCTGCCGCCGGTGCCGATGAACTCGTTGTGCCCCGGCGCGCTCTGCGCCTCGGAGCCGAACAGTCGCAACTCGCTCTTCGGGTCACCCCAGGGATTGGTGCCGCGCGAGCGCCAGTTGAAGGCCGCGCCATACAGCGAGCGCACGTATTGCGCGTACTCGGTCCCGGTGATGCCGGTCTGGTAGTTGCCCCACAGTGCCTGGTTCTTGTCCCAGTCCACACGCAGGTAGAAGCGGCCCATGGTGTCCACATCGCGATACACCGTAGAGTCGTCGCCGTATACCGGGTAGTACAGGTCTGGATCGAGGCGGCGGAAGATGTCCTGCGGATATGCCTGGCCGAAGCCATCGAACAGATGCTCGAGATCCTTCTCGGTGGTGTCCGCCTGCGCGGTGACCAAGTACTTCCCTCCCCACTTGGCCTTGCCGTAGAACGCCAGGCGGCCGTCGCTGATCACGTCGTCGTCGTAGCGAACGTCGGTGACGGACAACGCCGGTGAACCGCTGACCTTGTTCTTCTCGACAGTCACGTCGGCCAGACCGACGCCAAAGAAGTACTTCCCGGTGACGTCCACGTTCAGCGTATGCGATGCGACGCCATTCCTGGCATCGTGTGTCGCTCCTTCGGCGGTGGACCCTTCGCCAACCACGATATCGAAGCGGTGGCTGCCCACCGGCACCAGGTACTCGGCGACGAACTTGCGCTCCATGTCGACCGGATAGCTTTCACCGTTGATCCGCAGCTGCGTCTGGCCGGGCAGATTGCGGCCCTGGATGCGGATGCGCGAACCGTACAACGGGATGTTCTGCTGACGCAGGCCGTTCTGCGCGAACGCCGCGTCGATCAGGCTCCGGGCCTGCGCCTGTTCGACGCTCATCGATGTGCCCAGGGTTCTCTGGCTGCTGTCGCGCAGCAGCCTGGCGCCGCGCTCGAACTCCTCCGGTTTGACCAGTTGGAACCTGTTCGGGAACGTCTCGTCGAAGTTGCCTTGCGCGTCGTAGGCGCGCAGCACGTAGACCAGCTCGTCTCCCTGGCGGAATGGATACTTCGCCGGCAGTTTTCCGTCCCATTCGTAGTTGGCGACGTTGCCGACCTTCAGCGGCAGCGTGGCGATCGGCTCGATCAGGTCCGCGTCTGCCGCACGGTACACATACAGCTCGTAGCGCTGCACGAATGCCGAGTAGTTGCTGCGCACATAGAACTGCACCGGCTGGACGATCGCCTGGCCATCGAACGGCACCAGTGACGGCGCCGAAACGGTCAACGATGCGTCACCCAGCGTCGGGTCTTCGGTCGCCCAGATCGCGCCGCCGCCGGGCAGCGGGATCGAGAATTTCCCCAGCGCGACCGCCTTGCCCGGCTGCTCGATCGCCACGGTCACGCGGCGATCCGGCTGCAGTTCCGCCGATGAGGATTGCTTGCCCGTGCCCTGGGTGACCGGCTTGTCGTAGCTGCGGGTACGCAGGCGAAACAGCAGGCCCTCCTGCGAAGCGCAGGATTCATCGGTGCATTCGAGCAGTTGGGCCGTGCCCTCCGCCTTGTCCTGCGGCGGCTGCGTCCGCGTGTCCGCTTCCTGCGCACCGGCCAGCGGCGTCATGCCCGCCAGGACGCCAATCAGCGTGTAATCCAGCAGCTTCATTTTCATCTGCATGATCCGCGTCCCCCTCACTTCCGCTTCGCGCCGACAGCGGCGGTCGGATCGTCATTCACTTCCACACGGACCTTGGCTCGCACCTCCGGGCTCAGGCGTTTGGTCAATGCCTCGTACACCGCGTTGGACCGGCGCAGGCCCAGGGCGATGTTGTATTCGCGCGAGGCGCGCACGTCGGTATGGCCGACGATGCCAATCTGGCCGCCGCCCATCTTTTCCAGCGCCGCCGCGACCTTGTCCAACAACGGCTCGAACTCGGGCCGGACCACTGACTTGTCGGTGTCGAACAGCACGGTGCCCAGAAGGGCGCCACCGTCTTCCACACCGACCAGCAGCGAGTCCGGATCATCGACATGGGTGCGCGCGCTTATCTTCAATGCCTTGGCCGACTCGGCGCCGAGCTTGCCCATCAAGGCGACCTTCACCGCCATGGCCCGGTCGAACGCCAGCGCGTCGGTCTCGCCGTTGGCGGCAATGACCACCTCGCCGCCCTGGTACTGCTCGACCTTGTTCGCCATCCTGTCGATGGCGGGCAGGAACTCGATACGCACGTCGGCGCTGCCCGGGGCAAAGAACACCTGACCCATCTCTAGCTCGATCTGCTCGCTGCCGCCCGGGATCTGCTCAACCGGCAGCTTCACGCCGAAGTCGAAGCGCACCGGCAAGCCCGGCACCAGGCGACGCAGCAACGGATTGTCAGTGGTGAACCCGGTACCGGCCGGCAAGGTGGTCGGATCCACCTTCAGGATGAAGTTACGGCCGCGATCGGCACCACCGAACGTATCCGGCAGGTGATAACGCCCGAACTGATCGGTCTCGATCAACAGGCCTTCCACCGACGCGATGCGCGCCCCCGGAATGCCGCGCTCGTCGACGCCGACGTTGGAGAGAATGTAATCCACCACGTAGCCGTGCGCGCTCCGCGCAATCCTGCGCTCGACCTTCGGCGCCGCCGCATTCAGTCCCTTGGCTGCTTCACCGGACTTCTCGACCGTCGTGTTGCCCGCCTTGTCCATGCGTACGGTCACGCCCTGCGCGCTGGTCAGCACGAAGTCGTCGGTGAAATCTGGCGAGCTGAGTGTCTGTCGGATCACCGCTTGGTGCGCGCTCTCCGGATCGGCCACCGACTGGCGGCCATCGATCGTGCCTACGGTAATGCCGTGCAGCATCGGCGCGCTCGCATCGGACTCGGGCTGCGGGCCCGTGCCGCGATCGATCGTGGTCGAGTTGAGCACGTAGGCGGACGGGTTGAAGCCGCCCTGCACGCGGACCCCACTCAGCGCCGCGCTGTCCTGCCAGCCATCACCATCGCGGTCGTCGAACACGGTGCCGAGTATCAGGCTGTTGTCCACCAAGGGGTCCGCGACCAAGGTGACTTCGGCGGTCGCCACGTTGGAGATGGGTCGATCCGTCAGCGAGTAACCCTGAGCCTGGTTGACATGAGTCCCAGGGCGGACGCCCGCGCCAACGCGCATCAGGTAGACCAGCGTCGCGGTTTCGCCGACGCCGATATCCAGGCCGCCGAACCGGACCGGGCTCTGACCGGACACGGTGGCCGCGTTGTCACCATCGACCACCGACAACGTACCTTCCACGTAAGTGAAGCCCGCCGGCGCCGTATCAACGAGATAGCCGTTGACCAGATCGGCGTCGCCCACGTTCTCAGCCGTGATGGTGAAACGGATCAAATCGCCGATCCTGGCTTCGCGGACCCCGGCGGTCTTAACCAGGCGCAGTTGTGCCTGACCCACGACGGTCAGCGTGGCCACCGCCGTATCGCAGTTGGTCGGGTTGACCCTGTCGCAGATCGTGTACGGATAGGTGTAGGTGCCCATCGGCGTACCGGGCGCCACCGTGATGGTGCCGTCCGGGTTCATCGTCAGACCCGGGTGCGGACGAGCGCCCGGAACCAGGGTGACGGCGATGGACGCGACCGGACTTCCATTCAGCGTGTCGTTGACCAACACGCTGGGCGTGACGCCACCTGCCCCGGTGCTGATCGGTTCCGGCGTATCGTCCAATGCATTGATGACCGGTGCGACCACCGTCACCGTGATGATGGCGGTGTCGCAGTTGGTCGCGTTCAACCTCTCGCAGATCTGATACGTAATCGCGTAGGCGCCCGCCGGCGTCCCCGGCGACACGCCTACCACACCTGTGATCGTATCCAGCGCAGGCACCGGGCCACCGTTGATCGGCGTCGCCGGCGTCGTCACCGTACCCGTGATCAGGGACACATCCGTGATCGGCTGACCGTTCAACGTATCGTTGGTGTACGCGTTGCCCGCGTCGGCATTGCCGGTCGCGCCATTGATGCCGGAGTACGTGTCATCGTTGGCCACGATGGGAGCCGCCCCCACCACCACGGTGGCGTTGGCGCTATCGCAGTTGGCCGGGTTCAGCACTTCGCAGATCTGGTAGGGATACGTGTACGTACCCGCTGGCGTTCCCGGCGCCACCGTGATGGTGCCGTCCGGATTCATCGTCAAGCCCGGATTCGGGCTGGTTCCTGGCGTCAGCGTCACGTCAGACGGATTCACCGGCTGGCCGTTCAGTGTGTCGTTGATCAACACCGACGGCGTCGTGCCACCCGTGCTGCCGTTTATCGACGGCGAACTGTCGTCCACCGCATCGATCGTCGCCGCGATCACGGTCACTGTGATGATTGCCGTATCGCAGTTCGTCGGATCCACTCTCTCGCAGATCCGGTACGTGATCGAATAGGTACCCGCCGATGTACCCGCCGGCACACTCACCACGCCCGTGGCCGGATCAAGCACCGGTACCGGACTACCGTTGATTGGCGTCGCCGGCGTCGTCACCGCGCCGACGATGTCAGCCGGATTCACCGGCTGGTTGTTCAACGTGTCGTTCTCGGTGTAGGCGTTGCCCGCATTGGAATTGCCTGTCGCACCGCTGATGTCCGTATAGGCGTCTCCCGTGGCATCGATGACCCGATGCGCGGTCGGCGTATCGGTGGTCGTTGTGCACCCCGGACCGGTGCTGCCCACCGTGCAGACCGGGCTGGTCGCGGTCGCGATATTGCGGATGTTGCCCGCGGTCACGTCCGCCACTGTCACCGTATAGGTGCCCACCAGCACGCAGGTCGCGCCCGGCGCTACGCTGGCGCAGGTAGTCGTGCCCGGCGTGATCTTGCTGTCGCTCACCACCACGTTGGTCAGGTTGCCGGTGGCGCTGGTGTTGGTCATGGTGATCGTATAGGTCAGCGCGTCGCCCAGGCTGACCGTGCCGCTGTTGTCGCCATCGGCATTGCCGGTCAGCGCCTTCGTCAGTGTCTGGCTCATCGCGGTCGTCGAGGTCACCACGGTCGTGCTGCACGCCGGGCCCGTGCTGCCCACCGGGCAGGCCGGGCTGGTCGCGGTCGCGGTGTTGCTGATGCTGCCCGCCGTCACGTCCGCCGCGGTCACCGTATAGGTGCCCGCCAGCACGCAGGTCGCCCCCGGTGCCACGCTGGTGCAGGTGATCGTGCCGGGCGTGATCTTGCTGTCGCTCACCACCACGTTGGCCAGGTTGCCGGTGACGCTGGTGTTGGTTACGGTGACCGTATAGGTCAGCACGTCACCCAAACTCACCGTTCCGCTGTTGTCGCCGTCGGCGTTGTTGGTCATCGCCTTCGTCAGCGCCTGGCTCAGCGCGGTATTCGTGTATTCGCAGGCGACCGCGCCGGTGGCTGGGGTGGTGAAAGTCGCCGTTGCGGCATTGGCGCCGGTATTGACCGTCACCGGTACGGACGTGCCGTTGCACACCAACGTGACCACATGAGCGGCCACGTTGCCGGTGGAAAAGGCCTCCGTGAGGGTGATCGAGGTGCCGCCGGGCGCATTGGCGGTCGCCAGTGTGGTCGTGCCGGGCGCGGTGGAACTCCCTGCCGTCGCGTTGACGACATCCGCGCCACCCATGGTCAGGGCCACCGTGTTGCCGGCAACCCCGCCTGACCATTGCTTGCCCAGTGTGATCCCGTACAGGACCGTGTCGGTATCCGTCGCGCTATTGCAAAGCGGATTCCCAACGTCGCATACGGGATCGATCACCCCCGTTGGCGGGGCCAACGTAACCGTATTGCTTGCCGTCTGGGCGAACGCCGACGCGACGGCAAGCATGAGCCAGCCCGCGAACGCACACGATGAAATTCGGCGCGACCACAGCATGAATTTGGAATTAGGCGACACGCAGAACGACCCCCAGGCTTGGCGTCCAGTCCGTTACACACCTGCGATGCGCCATGCAGGCGTCGCACAAGAAAAGTTGAAAATCGGCTCCTGGGCCCCTCCCCTTGACCCAGGAGCCGGCAACACTGATAAATCGCATCGCCCCAAGCACAGAAATTTTCTGCGGGTCGCACCTTGTGATTGGAAGTCACAAAGCCATCGACTCACACCTTTAGTTCGATATCCCCACGGCCAAAGGCGATCCACTCAAACGAAACATTCGTTTCTATCGCGATGGAAGCTAGGTTGGCGACGTTGGGCTTGGGACGTGAGCTGATTTCCCAGTTGGAAACCGCGCTGCGCGTCACCCCAATCCGCTCCGCCAACTGACTTTGCGTCATTTCCGCCCGCAGGCGCGCGATGCGGATGCGCGCCGCCATGTCTTCCATCGTCCCCGCCCCCGATCAAGGTTCCCTCCAGCAACGCAGCATCAGCCCTCCCTCCCTACCTCCGTGTGCGACGACGGGCAAATCTCCTTGTCGAGACGAAGACACCAGGATTTCGCGTGTGAACTCCTCAACCGTATTTGCGCGCAGCCCTTAGCAAGGAACCGCTGGGAAACCCCAATGAGGGGAGCAAAATCGTGTTGGCCATCACCCTTTGCGACCAATATCCACCATCCCGCCCACGCAGTTGCCTTGCATGGCGCCCACTTCGGTCCGCCACAACAATCAATCTGCGGACATCCCCGGCACCGGGTCCACAGGATTCCCACGCTTGCACCCTTGCCGTCTGCTGAAAGCAGACGGTATCCCCGTAGCTCTTGGAAACGCAGAATGGCTCCCACCTCCCTACCTCCGACCAACTAGCGCCGGCAGAAGGCAAGGGTTGGATTTTCGGAGGGCGGTCTGATGCCAGGTGAGTTCTCCTGTCCGGCCAGCCGTCATCAACACCCGATTCGTTCTGAAACCGCATCTGGACAAGCCATCACCGCGGCTTTCGCCCCTTATCGCCGGATGGTCGTCGCCCCCACCAGGCCCGAACCGGTAACGGTTGCCGGTCCATGAAGCGGGTGAAATTACTTGGGTGGTTGGTTAAAATCAGTCACAAAGGCGACTTCCTTCTGCGAGCGGGGGCAAATGAGTGCCACTTTTGACGCCAGGATCAGTCACCAGCTCTTCGAGCGATTTCTGGGCGAGCAACGCCCCATGTTGGTCAGTTTTTTGCGCGGCCGGGGGATTTCCCTCGATGATGCCCAGGACATCGCGCAGGAAAGCCTCTACAAGCTGACGCGCTATCGCGACTTGCCGGTCGAAGCCCTGAAACCACTGCTATACCGGATTGCGCTCAACGCGCTCCACGATTCCCGGCGGCGGCAGTCCGGCATGCCCCAGACATCCCTGTCTGATATGGGCCTCCAGGCGCATGACATCCAGGATGAGATGCCGCGACCGGAACAATGGGCGGAAAACCGGGAGGAGCTGGAGCGTGTCCGAGCCGCCATCAGCCTCCTTCCGGAACGCTGTAGGGAGGTCTACCTGCTCAACCGTATTGAAGGGATGAGTTACAGCCAGATCTCCGAACAATGCGGCATATCCGTCAAGGCGGTCGAGAAACATATCGGGAAGGCGCTGTCCTCGCTGAGGAAGTCGCTCTCCCATCAGACGCGCCCCGTGGGCGTACCCGGGCAGCTCCCATGAACACCGCGACACCTTCCCACCAGGACTTTCCCGATTCGGCTGAAGGTTGGCTGGCACGCCTGCTGTCACCTGATTGCAACGCGTCCGACCACGCCGCTTTCGAGGACTGGCTGGCCATGTCCTCTCGCAATGCGCTCGACTACGCCGAGGTCGAACGTATTCACCAGTTGGCCGGCGCATTGAGAGTGAATTCGACGCTGCGTGGTGCGGAACCCATCCCGACCACCCGCATGCCGACCACGCGACGCAGGCGTACCTGGTACCGTCCCGTGGCCTGGGCCGCCGCCCTGATGCTGGCCGTGGGCGGCGGGCTCTGGCTTCTTGCTGATTTCCAGAGCACCCCAGCCACTCCCTACGCGACGGAGATAGGGAAACAGCGCCGTGTCGATCTGCCGGACGGTTCCGCGCTGGTGCTGGATACCAATACGCTCGTTCAGGTGGTCTACGAGCGTTCGCAGCGCCGCGTCGTTCTGCTGAGAGGCCGCATGCAGGCCAGCGTCGCGCACGATGCCAATCGGCCGTTCGTGGTGACCTCGGGAATCGGCAGCGTCCGTGCGCTGGGCACCGTATTCCAGGTGGAACGACAGGATGGAAAGACTGTCGTTGCCCTGCTGGAAGGGCGTGTGATCGTGAATACGGAAGGCCATCCCCCTCGTCATGCCATTGAGCTGCACCCGTTGCAACAACTCGTCTATGACGCCGATGGCAAGCTCGGATCCCCCAGAAGCATTGACCGCAATGTCGCGGAGAGCTGGACGCGGGGGCGGCTGGTCTTCAAGGAAGAACGTCTCGCGGACTTGGTCGTGGAGTTCAATCGATACTCCCATGATCAGCTGGTGCTGTCCCAGGCCGAACTGGGAGAGATCCGGGTCAGCGGCGTATTCAATGCCGGCGACCAGTCAGGGCTGCTCACCACCCTGCGCCAGGGTTGGGGCGTGCAGGCGAAACCCGTCGGCGGAAATCGGATCGAGTTGTCCGCATCGAAGCAATAGGTGCCGGGGGAGCACTGTCGACCATGCCGATCAGTCCTTGCGGCGGACGCCGCGTAACGGCTGCCTATCGTGAATCCCTCAAATGCAGCCTGGTGCGCCTGTTCGTTCTGGCGTTCCTGGCGATTGCCACGCAGAGCGCCATCGCGGGGCCGGCGAGTCCCCCCACGTCATTCCGCTATGAGATCGGCGCGGGCACGCTGGACGAAGCCCTGCAGGCGTTCGCCAATCAGTCGAACATCCAGTTGCTCTACTCGCCCATGCTAGTGCGCGGCAGATACAGTGACGGCTTGCGGGGCAACCACACCCCGGTCGCCGGGCTCGCCCGGCTGCTTGCGGAGCACGGCCTGACGGCGGTCGCGGTGAACGCCAACACCTACCTTCTACGGGGCGCCGGAAATCAGGTTCGCGAAGCCGGCGATCCCGTCAGGAACCCGGGAACGAGCCTTCAGACCAGCACGACCGAGCTTGCCACGGTCGACGTCACCGGAACCCGCATTCCGCGGACCTCGCTGGAATTGTCCGTCCCCATGACTGTGATAACGGCGGACGACATCGAGCGCAGCGGACGACAAACGCTTTACGATTTTCTGAGCGAACGTCCCGGCCTGGTGAGCCATCACCCCATGAACGTTTCCAGCGATGGAAGATACTATCCAACCGTGGTTGCCTCCGGCGCCAGCCTCTATTCGCTCGGACCGAGGGCGACACTCTACCTGCTCAATGGCAAGCGCATTGCCTCATTCGGACTCGCATCCAATGATCTCGGCGGCTTGATCGATCTGAACAGCATTCCCCTGAGTTTCATCGACCGCATCGAAATGCTGCGCGGCGGCGCCTCCGCGATTTATGGGGCGGATGCAATGGCCGGCACGCTCAACATCATCCTGAAGAAGGGTCATGAGGGAGGCGAGATCTCCTCGCGCCTCGGCCTTTCCCAGCAGGGAGATGCCCTATCCCGCCAGACCTCCGTGATGTTCGGTACGCGCACACGATCCGGCGGAAACCTGTTGCTGGCGGTGAACACTTCTTCGCAGGACGAACTCGGCGGCGATCGCCGCGAATGGCACACCAACGATCGCTCCCGATTCGGACTGCCGGACGAGCGCGTATTCATCGGATTCTCAAGCCGGTTCGGGGTTCCTTTGGCCCCGCTTCCGCGATGCCTGGCGGCTGGGGAAAATCCAGACTCCCCCTACTGTCGCTTGGATTCCGCGAGATATCGGACCTTGCAGCCCGGCGCGCGCAACAAATCCGCATATTTCCGCTGGGATCAGGATTTTGGCAGTTCACTTTCGCTGTATGTTTCCGGCTTGCGCACCCAGAGCGAACAGACACTTCAGTACTCGCCCATTTTCAGCTTCTTCCGGATTACACCGTCCCACCCGGACTATGCCAAGGCTCCCGGCCCCGACTCGGATGTCGATTACGCTTTCTATGAATTCGGGGTTCCTCGAAACCATACCGCCAGCACCACGAATGACGTGTCGGTTGGCCTGGAGGGTCTGGCCCACGGATGGAACTGGAACATCGCGCTGTCCCGCAGCGAGAGCCGGGTTCGCAGCACCATCAACAACGTCATGCTGCGAAAGAAGGTGGCCGAGAATATCGATCGTATCCGCATCGATGGGTCGGACAATACGGAGGTCATGAACGCGCTGCGGGGGACCCTCCACTCCGCCGGGTATTATTCAATCGACACACTGGAAGCGACTTCCAACCGCTCGCTGTTTGACGCCTTTGGCGCGACCGCACAGGTTGTGGTGGGGTTGGCGCATCAGTTCGCCCGGCGGCGAAGCACTCCGGATCCATTGCAGGTCAATGGCGGCCTTCTTTTCGGTTCGGTCGGCATTGAACCGTACCGTATTCATGCTCACGATTCTGCCGCTTTCGCCGAACTCAACTTGCCACTGCACCGGACGCTGCAAGTGGATCTGGCGGCCCGCCTCGACCATCACCAGGGATTCCAGTCCAATACCTCTCCCCGGATCGGTTTCAAGTGGACCCCGGATCGAACGTTTCTGGCACGCGCCAGCCTTGGCAAAGGCTATCGAGCCCCCAGTCTGAACGACGTACGTGTACCGTTTGACGAAGGTATCGATATTCTGCACATGCGCGCCACGCCGCAGTTGCTGCCTTGCGTCCTGGTCGGGTCCGATCGATGCCGGGTCGAGTACGGGGTGGGCGACAATCCTCATCTGCGCGCGGAGTTTTCGCGCAGCCTGACGTTCGGCGTGGCCTGGGCTCCGACACCATCCTTCAGCGCGAGTCTGGACCGCTACCACGTATCGCGCACCGATGAGTTCGGCATCGCGGATGCCTTTCGGTACCCCTCCCTTTTCCCGGACGGGCTGGTTCGCGATGCCAATGGCGTGCTTTATCGCGCCAACCGGTTCCTTGCCAATATCGGCAGGTCCGAAACCCGCGGATGGGAGTTCGAATCCAATTACCTGCTGCGGCACGATGAGCTGGGAGAGTTCAGCTTCCATCTGGCGGCGCACTATCTCAGCCGATATACCACTTCCAGCATCATCCAACCCAAGGCCGTCGAAAACGCCGGACATGACACCCCCAAGCTGACCCTGCTGGGCAATGTGCAATGGCGATATGGCCACTGGACCGCGACCTTGACCGTGCGCCATTTCGGCTCCTCGTACGCCTATCCCGCCGGAGGGACATGCCCCAAGGCGAATCGCGACGCCGGCAAGTGCGCCAGCCCGGCGGCGACGCTTCTGGGCCTCAATACCGGTTACTCAGGCCCGGAAGGCTGGTCATATTCGCTCAACGTCAGCAACCTGCTGGATAGGCGTCCCGTGAATTATCGTTTCTACACCGGCGGCTACAACATGGCGGTCGACGACGTCTACGGACGCTACTTCACCTTGGCCGCGACCTACCGCTTCTAAGTCTCAACGCTGCCATCGTTCTTTCGCACACATGGTTGAGTCCGTACTGGCCACATTAGCCCCTGCGGCATCCCCGTAGATTTTGGGCGGGATCTTGCTTGGAAATGGCGTATGTCTGACGCGCTAGATCGATGGTCTTCCTGGTTCAACGACTTCTGCGGTCTAGCCCTAGCAGCGCTGGGGTATGACCGCATCCGCACCAGTCGCATGTCGGTCATTGGCCGCGTTTCCTGGCTCGTCCATCACTCACTCGCGCTCCAGGCCTCTTAGGAATTCTTCTCGGATGCGTGTGTACAAACGCCATGGCAGGCCAGAGCCGATATTCGGCCCCAGCGCGTGCGCCTCGTGATTATCGGTCACCAAATGTGATTGGCGACGCACTTTTCGACTTTGCCCGATTAGGATTTCTCTGCCGGAGGCCGGCTTTCGTGAAGTTTCAGGCCAGTCGCCGCATTGCGTTCTTCACAGCACACCCACGACACGAGGAGACTCAAATGGCCGACCATTCACTGAAAAACAGGGTTGCGGTCATCGCCGGCGGAGGCAAGAACCTGGGCGCCCTGGTGGCTCACCAGTTTGTGGATGCGGGCGCCCGCGGCATCGCAGTTCACTACAACAGCGACGCTTCAAAGGCCGAGGCCGAGCACACCGCTGGCGAACTGCGTGCCAAAGGTGCGGAGGTGATCTTGTTCCAGGGCAATCTGGCGGTGGTCGACAACAACGTAAAGCTGTTCGACCAAGCCAAGGCCCACTTCGGCCAAGTGGATATCGCGATAAATACGGCGGGCGTAGTGATCAAGAAGCCTATCGCCGACGTCACCGAAGCCGATTACGACAAGAGCTTTGACGCAAATGCCAAAGCGGCATTTTTCTTCATCCAGCAAGCTGGCCGCACGCTGGCCGACGGCGGCAAGATTGTCACCATCGTCAGCTCACTGCTGGCGGCGTATACGCCTTTTTACGCTATCTATCCCGGCAGCAAGGCGGCGGTTGAGCATTACACACGCGCCGCATCGAAGGAGTTTGGCGAGCGAGGCATTTCAGTCAATGCGATCGGACCTGGCCCTATGGATACGCCCTTCTTCTATGGGCAGGAGAAACCGGATGCCGTGGCCTATCACAAATCCGCCGCGGCCCTGAGCAAGTACAGCAAGACCGGCCTGACCGACATCGAAGACATTTCACCGCTCGTCAAGTTCCTGGTCACCGACGGCTGGTGGGTCACCGGACAGACCATTTTCGCCAACGGTGGTTACACCACCCGTTGAACCCGCATGATGCGCCATGCGATCCGGTCCACGGACCGGATCGCGCATTCGATGCCAGGGATCAGGCCTTTAGATTCTTAACCAATCGTCCGTGGAAACGGGGTAGAACCCGCACGCAAGCGAAGTGTGCAGGTCCGGAGCAGGAAGCTGGGCCGTAGGCGTCAGCGATGGCCCCCCCGAAGGGGGCGATCACGTCACCCATTTCGTTGCCCCTTCGGGATTGCCTATTCTAGCCGACCCGTCACCCAAGACGGCTCTAGTCTGATATAAATATATCTTACAAATCAATATCTTACGCTGCACTGCAGCGTGCATTGACCCATTCGTGGTGGCAGGGTCGCTTACAAGCCAAATAGGGACAGAGCGGTAACGGCCTGAACAGGGCTAACCGCAGGTGCCTATGGCGCATCAGCGTCAACGATAGGAACACCGATGAGGTCCGCCGAAGCCCTGCGCGTGGTCACTGCTTCCATACCCGACAGTCCATTTCTGTCGGCTGCAGACACGGCTCGCCTAATGGGCTTCCCAACCAGGGAGGCGCTTTCAAAGGCTAGGGCCGCCGGTCGCCTACCGATTCGCATGTTCAAGCTACCCGGACGCCGCGGCTGGTTTGCCTCACGGCAACAGGTTTGCGCTTGGGTGGAAGCGTTCTTGAATGAGGAGGACACCGCGATGAGCTGACCCAATATGCAGCCAATCGCAGAACCTCAAAGGACGAAGGGCCGCCAATGCGAATGGTCGGCCCCTCGATAACGGTTTGGTGTCCGTTCCTCTTGCGCGCATCCTCTCCGAAAGTCAATGCCTCCGAAACACCTCTACGCTAGCTGGTTCTAGGCATCCCGAGTGAAGGGGCCGCAGGCAGACAGCAGGTAATTGAAATGATTGGAATTTTCTGACGCACGGGCCGCATTTTGCTGTGCAGGCCAAGTGCCAGGGACCGTGTAGCCCCATCTACCCTTTATTCGCGAGAGGAGCAGCCCATGTCCAAGTAGCTCATCGAACGCTTGGAACAAACAAAAGCCCCGCATTTGCCGTGCGGGGCTTCTGAGGTCGACGCGGGTAGTGACCCTCGCTGCGGCCTATGCTCTAGGCGTTCTCATTGAATGTCAAGTACACGCACCCGCGAATTTGGGGTGTGTGCCGTCAGTTCGCGCTTTTTTTCGCGCGCCCTATTCGTGAGGACATCCATGAACACGACCGAACGCGTCGTGCAGGCCTGTTTGCCTGCTCCAAGCCCATTAAACCGGGCTACGCATAGCCCCCAGCCCCCCGAGCGGCTCCCCTTCTCGCTTCATCGAAATTCACGTGACCGCACTTGCCGGTGCCGTGCCGGTTCCAAGCCGCCTGCAACTCAGTCGTGCTGGGCTCCATTCCCACTGCATATCGTTGGGAGGGGTTATGCCTACCTCTGACTATCTCATCGACCAGGTCCTGGCGTCGGCCCAACTGCAGAACGCCGCCATGCAATACATCCATGCCGCGCGCCACTCACCACCTAGCCGACGCGTACGCTCGGGGGAGAAGCCCCAAAACACGCCGGTCCGATATGCGAGCCGGAAAATGGGACATACCGTGGGGTGTGAGAGCGCAATAGAACAGCGATTCGCGATGAGCTGCGAATTCAATGATGATGTGCTGGAGTACTGGGACCAGCCCCCACCCATCACCATACGCGTTGGGAGCAAACAACGCCAACGCCCTTACCATGCGGACTTCCTGGTCATTACTCGCACTGGCGCCTGGGTTGCCGAGGTTAAGTTTCTGCGAGAGTGCAAGAGGCTTGGCCAAGAGCGTCCGGACCAATGGCAGGACTCGGGCGAAGAGTGTTGGGATTTCGTGCCCGCAAGGGACGCCTTCGCGGCCCTGGGACTGCGCTATGCCGTGGTGACAGAACGAACCATTTGCCCGATTCTCACCGAGAACCTTGACCTCGTCGCTCGCACGCTGGATATCGGGACGACGTCCGTCGGGCAACGAGTATGCAACGAGGTCACCCGCATTCTTGAACAGCGCGGCGCCATGCCCTTGGCTGAGCTAGCCCAGTGCCTTGACCTTACAGACTTTAGCCCACTGATTCAGCTCATTGGAGCCGGCGCGATTGTAGGGGACATGGAACGGCGCCTCATCACCCGGCCGCATACTTTCCTGATTGCAGCGGATGCCCAAAAGCTAAGGGACGCCATCTATCTTGACACCGAACTCTCGACCGAACCAAACGCCGTCGCTCCACAATCCAAAGATGGGCTGATTGCCGCTACTCGTCTTCAGTTTTTACGCGGCGAGCTAGAGATTTCTATTTCCAAAAGCACAAGATGCAGATGGCAAAAAGCATACAGAAACAACAACAGCATCTCGGCGTTGATACCAAAGCATCGCCTGAAGGGAAATCGTCAGGCGCGACACGCACCGTGGCATTCCGAATTGGCCAATCAGATCATCCAGAAGCACTTCGTCAGCCCTCAGTCGATTTCCAAGGCGGCAGCGTATCGACAGTACTTCCTGGCTCATGCCCAAGCCCTAAGCAGAATCCCAGTGCATGAACAGGAGGAGCCGGTCGCCAGAAGCACGTTCTATCACTGGATCAAAGCCTTAGACCCATATCAGCTCGCCTTGGCTCGCAATGGTCGCCGCAGCGCAAATTCCGTTCGTTCGCCAGTGGATCCGACACTGCGTGACATCCCGCCCGACAGACCGTTCAGGCGCGCGCATATCGACCATCAGTACCTTGCGATCAACGTCGTGGTTGCCGGCGAGGGAGAAGATCTGATGTTCAAATCCCCCTGGCTGACGGCCATGCGGGATGAATATTCCGGCCTATATTTGGCTTACATTCTTAGCTTTTATGCTCCCAGTCGTCGGGCCTGCTGCATGGTCATTAGGGACTGTGCCTACCGACACGGACGTCTGCCCGAATCTGTAATTGTTGACAATGGTGCAGAGTTTGGCTCGGTCTACTTTGAAACCACCTTGGCCTATCTGGCCATCAGCAAACAAAGCCGTCCACCCGGCGCTCCGCGATATGGCAGCTGCATAGAGTCCGCCTTCGGCTCCATGCAATCTCATATAGAGTCCTTTCCTGGCAACAAACGCAACGACGGGTTTGGCCGCGCGAGCAGTGCCTCGCACAAGGGCAAGGCACATGCCTGCCTGGACTTTGAGCACGTATGCAAAGCGGTGGCTGACTACATCGACATCTTCAACACACATGCCATCAAAGGTCTGCAGTCACCCGCCCAGTTGTTCAAGGCGGGAATGGACCGGTTTCCGATGAGTGGAAACGCAGTTAGTTTCGACAACGCTTTCTTGTCGCTAACCGCGCCTGAGCTCCGCCGCAGCCTCCAGCTAGATGAAGCACGTGGCATTCGCCACAAAGGCCGCTACTACCGGCATCCAGCACTCAATACACTACAAGATGGCGCCTCGGTCACGGCTTTTGAGGAACCTTGGGACACCAACCGTCTTTATGCTTTGGTGGGTTCTGAACTGGTGACCTGCCACCACAATTGGTCCTACCAGCCTACAGCCAAGGAAACCGCGGAACTAGCCTTCCAGTCCATCCCACACATCGAGTGCACTGACGTTCAGCGCCGCTTGACCGACAAGAAGGCGCTGCATATGGCGCAGGCAGTTCAGTCTGTCGTTGGCGCTGCGAAGGACCGAAATCGTCCCCGAAAGCAGCAGAGTAAACTTAGTTCCATCCGGCTTGCTGACACGGAAATCTCCCCTCTGCCGTACGACATTGAGGAGGAGTGACCATGAACTACATTGACTTGGCCAACAAACTGACCCGCATACGAATCCGGCATCGCCTGTATGAGCAAACGTATCGGCTGGCCTATGCCAACCTGCAGATTGCCAATGGCGGGGATGTTATTTTCCTTGTAGGCCCATCCCGTGTCGGCAAGAGCACGTTGCTGGCAGAGTGCATCCACGATATGTTTAAGGGCCATCATGACGAACGATATATCCCCTACGCCTGCGTTGATGCGTCTCAGACCAATCAGGGCTCCATCTCATTGAAGCAATTGTGGGCTGACTTTCTGGCGGTGCTCAAACACCCGGCTTTCACTGACAGCAGTTATCTACCACGTCATTCTCACACCGAAGCCGCCCTACGGTCGATCATTGCGAGAACCTTGCAAGCTCGTCGCACCGCCTTGCTGGCGGTTGACGAGGCCATGCCAATCTTCTCATCGCGCAGTCGCGGTGGTCCGCTGGCCGCACTGGACACGCTTAAGTGCCTAGGCAACGAGACCAATGTAGCTATTGTCATTTGCGGCGACTACACGATGCTTGACCGATGTTTCTTGTCGGCACACCTCAATGGCCGGATGGTTGTCCTTGAGTTTCCGGGTTACTCGACCAGCAAGGCTGACAGCGCTGACTTCAATCGCATCCTAACTAGTATAGACAGCCTCTTGCCCTGGAAATCAGGCCAGTGCCTGATGAGTTATCGGGACCTGGTGTATGCGGGTACGGCCGGATGCGTCGGCTCAATTATCAAGTGGGCGAAACTTGCCTTAGCCCAGATGGGCGCACATGAGCGACATCGTTTGACGATCGCTGATTTTGAGTCATCCCGGCGAGTCGCCCAAGCCGAATCGTTCCATGATCTCAATCAGCGGCGGCACCTGCTCAAGAAGATGCGTACTGACATGTTTGAGTCAGCTTCTCCTCTTCCTGAGGAAGAGGCTGTGAGAAACACCGCTCCACCTGGGCGCCGGCGCCCGGGGCAGCGCTCGCTCACACGAGATAGTGTCGGGGTAACGCCCGCATGAAGCGACCGCTCCCGACAACCTTCCTGTTCGATCTCGACCCCAAGGGACTGGGGTCTTTCGAGGTCGAATCATTGGCATCCTATCTGGTCCGCCTCTCGGAACGACACGGGATGAGCCCCCACCAGTTGCTGAGCTGCCTAGATGCATGGTACCGACAGACGTACAATTCAATTGTTCCCCGGTTCTTCAGCATCCGGGTCAATGGCTATAGCCCTAATGTCCAGCGCCTCGTTCAGGCGCTGCAGAACGCTACAAACCGTACTGACCTTTCAGCCTGTACACTTCTTCCCCTTCAACAGGTGTGCGCCAAGAACAACAGTGACAGCATCAAGCCCTACCGCGCTTGGTGCCCGGCCTGCCTTCGCGAGGACCGTGATCTTGGCCGGCCGCCTTACGAACGATTGATATGGCAATTAGTGGGTACCCACCGATGTAGCGTGCATCGAACTCGCTTAGAGGTTTGCTGCAGACAATGTGGTGGGAAGCAGCACTGGCAGCGCTGCAGTACGCCAGACACGTGCGGCGACTGCGGCCGCTCATTGATGAGCCTTCCCCGGTCGGCGCGGCTGTTGCCGCCAGACCCGGGTGAGCGTCATATCGTGGAGCTTTTGGAGTGCACGGCTTCCGTTCCCTTTCCCAACTTCCGACAAGAGGCTGCCGGAGCATTCATTCTCGGCATCAGCAAACATGTTGATATGCGTGATGCAGTAGAACGGCTAGGTAGGATTCTTCGCAAAGCGGAACATGCTCGGCCGTCTTTGTGCTCGTTGCTTCACATCTCTGAGTACTTTGACGTAAGTACGACATTGATACTCTCCTCGCCCGAGCAGGCCGCCAACGTAGCCAGCCTTAATGTGGGAAAGCCTCGGCTACCTCGGCGCTTGCGGGGGAACTATCTCCCTCGCGGAGCGCGCAAATCGGCGATCGAGTGCGCTCTGAAGAAGTGTCTAAATAGCAAAGACCTGGCACCTACACTCCGACAGTTCTGTCAGGACCATGGATTTTGCCAAAGCACAGTCAATCAACGTGGCAGGGACCTTGTGATGAAGCTTATGGCGAAAAGAAAGCTACAGCTTTCTTCGGCGAGAGTAACACAAACCCGGAAAATCGATAGGTCGCTTTCGCGTTTGCCCGTTTCGGAGACGCACGGCCCTATTAAACGTCGTCTAGAGAGGATTGCGATGGAGACGGCTTCGCCCTTATGGCTCGTCAGGCAACGCTATCTTGCGTCCTGCGGCCAGCATCGACCCCGCACACGAAATGGCATGCTCTACGTTCCGAAACCTCCGCAGGAGAACTGAGATGATGAAGCTATCACCTCAGGACGCATTGGCCGATGCGATTGCATCGGTGCAACTCGCCGGGCTGGTGGTACCCAAAGAAATGCGAGCCATTCTTGAGCGTGCCGCGGCAGGCGAAATCTCTTTTGCCACTGCAAAAGACATAATTCTTGAGTGCATTCACAAAGCTCCCTACCATGGCGTGGATGAGTTCTAACTTACGATCCAGTCGGCAGACGCAGACGGCGTGATCTTTGCTCTCGCAGCGGCCACGCTACTATCTCGATTTTAATGAGTGGCTGCCCTCAACGTTCGCCACGCGGGAGAGCTGGACCGCCTTGGCATCCAGAACGATATCCTGATGCGAACCGTCAACAAGCACGTCCTCCGTAAAGGCGCGAAGACCGCTATGCGCTTGCGCTGACACAACGCCGGCGCGGCAGTGTTCCGTGCCGCGGCCGCCAACTGACAACCCAGTCCAGGGCCGACCGGCGCTATGGGCAGGGCAGCGTGTACAGCTTCGGCAACAACTCTCGCGCAGCTATCTGGAAATGGCCCAGCAAGTTTGACAGTCGTATGGTTTGCCCTCGCGCCGCGCTCGGGGCATTTCACTTTGCAGGTGCCGCTACAAACGGAGCAATCCTTTAACGGCAGGCTGCTGTTCTTCCCAATCGCCACGATTGCGTCCTTGGTTCCGAAAAGCGGCCAGCATTACAAGTGCAGATAATCGCACGAACATAACGAGTGTCCGCCAACGGCCAGAAGCGGACATAGATATCTAGGCAGTCTCCTCCATCAACACTGAATAGTGATCTGGGTCCACACGCTCCATTGCCCGCATCACGCGCTCGACCATTCCCCGCGACATTGCGGGGAAGTCGGAAAACTCGAGCAGACGGAGCGTTGATGCGCTGTGCGACCCCTCGTCTACGTATCTTGCGACCGCGTTTCTCTCCACTTCGTCATCGAATAAAATGTCCAACTTGGAGAGATAATTCTTCGGCGTAGGACGCTTGAACCCAAGATACATCTCCAAGAAACGCCGGAGAAGGTTTGGGCAACCTAGGTATGCTTCCACATCGGGTCTTGTGCTCGCTTGGAACTGGCGAAGGCAGAAGAAGACGTGATGATAGTCTGATCGGAACTTCGCCAAGTGGGCTGGAAGCCCCATCAACTGGCTAGCACCGTCGTTCTCACGATGGACAAGATACGCCACATGATCCTTGTGAAACTTTCCTGCACGGTCAGCCCAATCTTGCTTGACGGTGTTGAAGAACTCCGAGTTGTGCGTCGAAATGAATAGCTGCCGACACACCTTTAGACTCGTAATGAGTAGGTAGGCCACGTCATAGATGTGGTTGGCATCTAGGCTACAGATCGGGTCATCCACGAAAACGACCAAGTCCTCAAGTCGCTGACCGTTCTGCCCCAAGCTAACCAGGAAGTAAGCCAGCGAGATCGCTGTCCGCTCACCGTCGCTCATATTGGTGGCGGGTTGACCTTCGCGGATGAACTGGATCCGATTGTCCTGAGCCTGCTCGACGGAGATGCGCGGTCCAAGCAAGCGCTTCAGTAGTCCATTGATCTGACTTGCGGCCACCGAGCTACGTTGTAGCTCGGAATTTACCGCCGCCACTTGCCCTGCAATTTTCTGACCGACAGCCTTGATACGTCCAAGCTCCGCTTCAGCCTGGTTCAAGAACGAGACCGCTTCCGCCGCTCCGGGGTCGAGCGCAAACCGGGCTGCGAAGTGCTCCTTCACTTTCTCGGCTGCGCCTCGGCGTCTGGCGGCAAGTTCGTCACACGCGCGGTTGTGGTCGTCTGTTGCCTGGTGAAGCTCCGCAAGGATAGCCGCCAACTCGGGAGCTCGATCTTCAACTGCCTCCACGGTGTAGGCCGTCTCCATATTGGCAAGCTTCTCCTTCAGCAGGCCAGCCCAACTCGCACGGATCTCGCTTTCCCGAGCTTCCCAAGCCGTGAGCCGACCCAGTGCAGCCTGGACCTTGGCCCGGACATCGGGGATCCACTCCTTCTCATGCGGGAAGGTGTGCGCCGGCCTGCGCTGTTCCAACCGCCCGATTGCCGCCGTGATGGCTGCGTGCTGGTGGCGATACTCGTCGGAGAAGTGGTTCGCGTAGGCTTCCAGCGCTTGCGCTGCATCGTTTCCACAGAAGGCACAGGTCGTATTGTGCTCATGAAAGCGCAGACCGGTGCGTACCCAGTCGCTCAGCGCGGAGTCGTCAGACAAGCGTTTGATCGTCTTCTGTTTTGGTGTCTCCTTCAACAACTTCGCGATGTCATCTACCCTAGGCGGGAGCGGAGGCACCACCACTGGCAGGTTGCCAATGGGAGCGAACTCACTCTGGTCGCGCGCCTGGTTAACCATTGCTTGCAACGTGGCGGCGTTGAGAAGGTGGTTAGCCGGCGCGGTCAGCCGTTGGTGGATAGCTTTCAGATTGGGCGCACGAAAGTCGCGGACACCTAGCACCGTTCCGCCTTCCCTAGCCAAGTCCGTGGCCGCTTTCTCCCTGGCGGTACTGGTCTCACTCTGCTTTGTTTGGACCGAGCGATACATCGCCGCCACACGGTCCCGCCGTCGGGACAGCGACACAATGCGGTTACTCAGCCGGATGTTGTCTTCGCCCACGATGAACAAGGCAGGTGCGTGCGTGTAATCGGCCTGCTGCAGGTTTGCGTCGATAAAGTCCCGGTTGAAGATGCGCACGGGAACCTGCCCCCGATCTTGCTCTTTCCGACTATCCAGCACGCCCTGTCCCATGCTGACACGCACATGTGCGCCGGCCGGCAGCCCGCTTATGGTCGGCCCGTTCAATAGCCCGAAGACACGGGAAAGGGTCGTCTTGCCGGAAGCATTCCAGCCATAGATCAGGTTGTAACGCGCGAAGTCTGGTGCTGCGCTCGTTCGCCCGTCGTAGCCGTCCCAGACTGCCGCTTGAGAGATGGATTCAATTCGCCGAAACATGCTTTCCCCTACGAGCATGACTCGTCATGACCACCTATTCTTCTCGACAATCTAACGCAGTTCACATACGTCCGCTGCCTTGACCGAGCAACGACCGCTTTGGGTCGAAAGGGACATTACACCAAGGTCGACCTCCCCACGGGGGTTCGAACCCCCGGTCGCCGCCGTGAAAGAGTGGCTGCGGAGAATGGTCAACCAGAGTCCGCTTCGGCTGAGCGCTGGCCAGCAAGCCCGGAAATCAGGAATCCCCCGGGATGTCCTCAAACCTCTCCGACCTTCCCAATTCACCTCAGAGAGTAATCCGTTGATTCCCAAGGCCCAACGTTGGTCTTGTCTTCAACTTATGCTGGAAATCTCACATAAGTTGACCTTTTGGAGCAACTTATGTCGAAACGACCAACGGGCAACCTAGGACTGCTTTGTGGTGGGCCCACCAGGACTCGAACCTGGAACCAAAGGATTATGAGTCCTCTGCTCTAACCATTGAGCTATAGGCCCGCTGCCGGGCCATTGTAGCGGGGGGCGGGGGTGGAAACGAAGAACCCGCCTTGCGGCGGGTTCTTTGCTTGCTCGGCTTGCCTGCTGGCTGGAATCAGTCGATGTCCAGGAAGCTGCGCAACTGTTCGGAGCGGCTGGGGTGGCGCAGCTTGCGCAGGGCCTTGGCTTCTATCTGGCGGATGCGCTCGCGGGTGACGTCGAACTGCTTGCCCACTTCTTCCAGGGTGTGGTCGGTGTTCATGTCGATGCCGAAGCGCATGCGCAGCACCTTGGCTTCCCGCGGGGTCAGGCCGGCCAGCACGTCGCGGACGGTTTCCTGCAGGTTGATGTTGGTGGTGTTGTCGATCGGGGACTCCACGTTGGTGTCCTCGATGAAGTCGCCCAGGTGGGAATCCTCGTCGTCGCCGATCGGGGTTTCCATCGAGATCGGCTCCTTGGCGATTTTCATCACCTTGCGGATCTTGTCCTCGGGCATGTCCATTTCCTTGGCCAGCTCCTCCGGGGTAGCCTCGCGGCCGTACTGCTGGAGCATCTGGCGGGAAATGCGGTTCAACTTGTTGATCGTCTCGATCATGTGCACCGGGATGCGGATGGTGCGCGCCTGGTCGGCGATCGAGCGGGTGATCGCCTGGCGGATCCACCAGGTGGCGTAGGTCGAGAACTTGTAGCCGCGGCGGTATTCGAACTTGTCCACGGCCTTCATCAGGCCGATATTGCCTTCCTGGATGAGGTCGAGGAACTGCAGGCCGCGGTTGGTGTACTTCTTGGCGATGGAGATCACCAGGCGCAGGTTGGCCTCGACCATCTCCTTCTTGGCCTTGCGGGCCTTGGCTTCGCCGTAGGCCATGGCGCGGCTGATTTCCTTGATCTCGGCCAGCGGCAGGTGCATCGCCTGTTCGACGGCGATGGTGGCTTCCTGCTCGGCGATGATCTGATCCTTCACTTCACGCAGGCCGGAGGACCACTTCTGCTTGCGCTTGAGGACTTCGTCCACCCAGCCCAGGTTGGTCTGGTTGCCTTCCCAGGCACGCAGGAAGTCCTTGCGCGGCATCTTGGCGATGTTGGCCGACAGGTGCATCACGCGGCGCTCGTGGTCCTTGATCTCGTTGACCACGTCGCGCAGCTTGCGGACCAGGGTGTCGGTCAGGGCCAGCGGCAGCTTGAGGGTGACGAAGACCTCGGCCATTTCGGTGCGGATCTTGGTGACGGCCTTGTTGTCCGGGCCGTTCTTGGCGTGCGCCTTCTTGAACTTGGCATAGCCGTCGGCCAGCGCCTGCATGCGGCGGGCGACTTCTTCCGGATCCGGACCGGTGGGCGCGGCCTCTTCGGCCGCGTCGTCGCCACTGTCATCGTCGTCGTCGTCGCTGTCGGCGTCGCCGTCGGACGCTTCCACGGCTTCCGGCACTTCTTCGGCCGGTTCCTCGACGTCGTTGAAGCCGACCACGACTTCGGCCAGGCGCTTCTTGCCGGTCTTGTGCAGTTCGTACTCTTCCAGCAGCAGTTCGATCGACCACGGGAAGTTGCCGAGCGAAGCCTGGACCTGGCCCAGGCCTTCCTCGATGCGCTTGGCGATGGCGATTTCGCCTTCGCGGGTCAGCAGTTCGACCGTGCCCATCTCGCGCATGTACATGCGCACCGGATCGGTGGTGCGGCCACCTTCGGTGTCGAGCGAGGTCAGCGCGGCCGCGGCTTCCTCGGCCGCGGTCTCGTCGACTTCGCGACCGCCGGTGTTGCCGTCGGACAGCAGCAGGGTTTCGGCATCGGGGGCGACTTCATGGACGTCGATGCCCATGCCGTTGATCATGCCGATGATGTCTTCGATCTGTTCCGGGTCGACCAGGTCGTCCGGCAGGTGATCGTTGACTTCGGCGTAGGTCAGGTAGCCCTGCTCAAGACCCTTGCTGATCAGCAGCTTGATTTCAGATTGTTGGGCAGGACGTTCGTTGGCCATGGAGGTTGCGCCACCGGCATGAGAGGAGGAAGGAACCTAGTATTATACCAGCCCGGACCAGCCACCGTCCCCGGAAACCCGGGAGGACACGCTGTTCCCGCTTCCCTGAACGTCAGGGCCGCAGGAGGAAGGTCACAGGCCCGTCATTGACCAGGCTGACGACCATATGGGCACCGAAACGCCCGGTTTCCACCCCTGGCGCGTGTTTTTGCCGGCAGATTTCGACCAGCCGGTTGAATCCCCGTTCAGCCTCCTCCGGCGGGGCCGCCGTGGTGAAGCTGGGGCGCATGCCGGAGCGGGTGTCGGCGGCCAGGGTGAACTGGCTGACCAGCAGCAGGCCGCCGCCGGTATCGGCCAGGGAACGGTTCATCTTCCCCGCCGCGTCGGCGAATACCCGGTAGCCCAGCAGGCGCTCGGCCATGCGCTGGAACTGCGGCTCGGCATCGCCCGGCTCCACCGCCACCAGGGCCAGCAGGCCGCCGCCGATGGCGCCGATGGTTTCGTCGTCCACGGTCACCGACGCCCGGGTGACCCGCTGTATCAAGGCAAGCATGCGGCCATGCTCGCGGCGCGGGCGGTCACGGTCAACCGCTAGACTGATCCGGATGAAGCCGCAGACCACCGCCCTACTCCTCCACACCGCGATCGCCGGGTTCATGCGCCTGCCCTGGCCGCTGCTGCGCTGGCTGGGCGACCGGCTGGCCTGGCTGTGGCGGCGCACCGACGCCCGCGAAAGCCGGGTGGCGCGGCGCAACCTGGAACTGGCCTTTCCGCACCTGGACGCGACCGCGCGCGAGGCGCTGCATCGGGACATCCTGCGCGCAACCACCCGCCAGCTGATGGAAACCCTGCGCTTCTGGACCCAACCGCATGCCCGGAACCTGGCCTGCCTGCGCGAGTTGCATGGTGCCGAGCTCTACGACCAGGCCCGCGCCGAAGGCCGCAGCGTGATCATCGCCGCGCCCCACTACGGCAACTGGGAGCTGCTGAACCAATGGCTGGCCTCGCGCGGGCCGTACGCGTTCGTGTACCGGGTACCCGAATCGCCGGTGGGCGATGCCTTCCTGCTGCGCGCGCGCGGCGCGGCCAACATCACCCAGGTGCGCGCCGAGGGACCGGCGGTGCGCCAGCTGTGGAAGCAGCTCAAGGATGGCGGCGTGGTGGCGATCCTGCCGGATCAGCAGCCCAAGGCGGGCGACGGCGAGTTCGCGCCGTTCTTCGGCGTACCGGCGCTGACCATGACGCTGCTGTCGCGGCTGGCCGAGCGCACTGGCGCGGTGGTGCTGTTCGCCTGGTGCGAACGGATCGGCGACGGCCCGGATTTCGCCCTGCACATCGAGCCGGCCGAGCCGGCGATCGCCGATTCGGATCCGGTGGTGGCGGTCACCGCGCTCAACGCCGGCGTGGAGCGGATCACGCGCCGCGATCCGGCCCAGTACCAGTGGACGTACAAACGCTATACGCTGCGGCCACCGGGCAGCGGCGAGGACAATCCTTACCTCTGAACCCGCAGGACGATTCGAACGCAACAAGGGGACGACATGCGTGCAATGGGTGTGTGGCTGGCGCTGTGGGCGGCGCCGGCACTGGCGGCGGGCGATGATCTGGCCGAAATCAACGCGGTCAGCCGCGCCTGGGATCGCTATGCGGAACTGGTGAACGCGAGCAAGCCGGAAAGCGCGGATCTGCTGGCGGCCTCCAGCTTCACCCATTTCACGTTCCTGCGCGACGCCGCGCTGTACGCCTCGGCCGAACAGCTGCGGCGCCTGCCTTCGGATGATCGGGTCAAGGTCTATCTGCTGCGCGCCACCCAGGACGAGGCCGCGCTGAAGAAGCTGGATGGCATCGCAGTGGCGCGGCTGTTCGCGAGCAAGGGCTGGATCTCGGTGCGCAGCGACGAGGAGGATGGTCCCGTTTCGCTGACCCACGTGACCATTTCCGGCGAGCACGCGGTGTCCGAAATTGGATCTCCCACCGAAAGCAACTTCCAGTTCGGCCCGGATTTCGTGCACGAGAAGGACGGCTGGAAGTACCGCCTGGAATCCTCCACGCTGGAGGCATCGGCGGCCTTCGACCGATCGACCACCAACGCGGGCGTGACCAACACCCAAATGACCGAGTTCGTGCTCGGGCGAATCCTGGAAGCCGAGCCTCCGCGCCTGGCGGTGCTGGATCGCGCGCCTGTGGACGATGCCGCCGCGCGCATCCGCCTCAACGAACAGTGGCCGGATTACGACACGGTGTTCCGCTTCCGGGTGGAAGCGCTGGAACGCAAGGCCGAAGCCGACGACAGCCTGGCCCAGCTGGCGCTGGGCGCGATGATGCTGGACGAGAATCCGCAGTACGTGCGGCACGATCCGAAGAAAGCCCTGGAATGGCTGGAGCGCGCCAGCAACAACGGCAACGCGCGCGCGGCGATGTACACCGCCGGCCTGCTGATGCAGGACCCGTCGCAGTTCGGCGATGCCCACTACCGGCGCGTGCTGCCGCACCTGCAGCGCGCAGCCAATGCGTCCAACGGCATGGCGATGATCGAACTGTCGCATTTCTATGCCGAAGGGCTGGCCGGGCTTCCCCGCGATTGCCGGCAGGCCGCCGACTGGCAGGCGCGCGCGGAAGAGGCGGGCATCGAGCATGCGCGCAACGAACAGGTATGGACGCTGGCGACCTGCCCGATTCCCGCGCAGCGCGATCCAGCGCGCGCGCTGGAACTGGCGAAGTTCATGATGGAACGGAAGGACAAGCTGGACGCCAGCGAACTTGACACCGTGGCCGCGGCGCTGGCCGCCAACCAACGCTTCGACAAGGCCATCGCCTACCAGAACGACGCCATCGCGAAGGTGCCTGGCGAGATCACCGAACGCAAGGCGCAGGTCGCGACCATCAAGCGCATGCGGCAGCGACTCAACAGCTATCGCAAGGGCCAGGACTACGTCCTCGACTACAGCGTCTACAACGAAGCGAAGGAAGGGAAATACTGATGAGCGACCTGCCTCCCGTCGTGCCGGTCGCGGTGCCGGATACCGCACCGGGCTGGCAGCCGCTGCCGACGCGCGGCGCGTGGCTGGCCGCATTGGGCGGCGTGATGCTGGGCATCCCCCTGGCGGTGGGCGCCGCCTTCGTCAGCCAGGCCAGCGGCTGGGGTTCGCCGTGGCTGAGCGCGCCGGCCGCGCTGCTGATCGGCGCGGCGCTGGGCGCGTGGGTGAGCGTGCGCCGGCACCTACGCACGCGCTGGAAACTGGACGATTCCGGCTTCGCCGTGCGGCGCGGCAACTGGTGGCAGAGCGAAACCCATGTGCCGATTTCGCGCGTGCAGCACCTGGATCTGAAGCGCGGGCCGCTGGAACGCGGGCTCGGCCTGGCCACCCTGGTGGTGCATACCGCCGGCACCCGCCAGGCCACGGTCAACGTGCAGGCGCTGGATGCCGCCGACGCCGAGCGCCTGCGCGATCGGCTGGCCCGCCAGCTCGATCTCGACGACGCGTTGTGAGCGCTCCCGAGCCGCCTCCCCTTCCCTCCGCCGATGCCCTGCCGATGGCGGTGGAGCAGCGGCTGCATCCGTGGTCGTGGCTGTTCGTGCTGGTGCAGCAGCTCAAGCAGTTCATCCTGCCGCTGATCGCGCTGGTGGTGTTCGGCGGACGTGGCGATCCGGACAATCTGTGGGCGAACCTGGGGCCGGTGATCGCGGTCGGCGTGCTGGTGGTGGTGTCGGTGGTGCAGTACTTCACCTACCGCTACCGGATCGGCCGCGACGGCCTGACCATCCGCAGTGGGTGGCTGCATCGCAGCCTGCGCGAGATTCCGTTCGCACGCATCCACAACGTGGGCATCCACCAGTCGTTGCTGCATCGCCTGTTCCAGGTGGCGGAGGTGCGGCTGGAATCGGCCGGCGGGCAGAAGCCCGAAGCGGAGATGCGGGTGCTGAGCCTGTCGGCGGCCAACGCGCTGGAGAACCTGATCCGGCATCGCGGCCAGACCACGCCGGCCACGTCGGTCGACGCACCGGTTGCGCCCGCCGCGAACACGCTGCTGGCGCTGCCGCTGGCGGAAGTGATCCGGCTGGGACTGGCGTCCAATCGAGGCATGGTCGTGGTCGCGGCGGCATTCGGCCTGGCCTGGCAGGTCCTGCCCGACAAGATGATGGCGCGGCTGGTGCAGCGTTATTCGCGCGAGGCGTTCGGTTATGCGAGCCACCTGGAATGGAGCTGGCAGAGTGGCGTGCTGGCCGCACTCGCGGTGATCGCGCTGGTGGTGGTGCTGACCCGGCTGCTGTCGGTGCTGCTGGCACTGGTGCAGTTCCATGGCTTCCGCCTGAGCGAGGCGGATCGCCGGCTGACCGTCGAACGCGGCCTGCTGACCCGACTGCGCAACAGCGTGTCGCGACGACGCATCCAGGCCTGGACCCTGCGCGAAGGCGTGGTGCAGCGCTGGCTGAAGCGGCGCAGCCTGCATATCGACACCGCGGTCGCCAGCCGCGTCGAGCACGACGATGGCCGCGCGCTCAAGGTGCTGGCGCCGATTGCCACGCCGGATGCCTGCGACGTCCTCGTCCGCCATCTGTTGCCGCATTCGGCCTGGCCGCCCACGCAGTGGCGCCCCATGCCGATGCGGGCGGCGTGGCGACTATGGCTGCCCGGACTGGTCCTCACGCCGCTGCTGGCGATCGCGATCGGGTTCCCGCTCGGCGCCTGGGCCACCCTGGCGCTGCTGCTCTGGCCGCTGACCGGATGGGCCGCCTGGCAGAACGCGCGGCGTTCCGGCCATGCGATCGGTGATGAACTGATCGCGGTGCGTGGCGGCTGGTGGTCGCGCTGGTGGCGGTTCGCCGAGGTCGACAAATTGCAGGCGTTGCGGTTGAGCCGCACGCCGGTGGATCGCTGGCTGGGCACCGCGACGCTGTGGCTGGACACCGCCGGCGACCGTGGCCTGAGCCCGCCGTTGCGGTTGCGCTTCCTGCCCGAAGCCGAGGTGCAGGCGATCTACCTGCGCCTGGCCGACGCCCTCGCCCGCCGCCGCCTGCGCTGGTAGCGCGCTCAGCGCGCGGCCGGCCCCCAGTAGCCGAGATCCTTGCGGATCTGCAGCCCGCGCAGCAGGCTGCCGAACGGCTTGCGCCCCAGCGGTCCCAGTTCCCCGCGCAGCAGGCGCTCGGTGGCGAGCATCACCCGCTGCGAGGAATGCCCGTCGTGGTACGGGTGGATGGCGGTGGCATAGTCGGCCAGCGCGGCGCGCAGCGCATCGTCCGGGGCGAAAGCGCGCGCCAGCATCTCCGGCAGGCGCGCCGGATCGGCGAAGTCGATCATGTGCGGTTTGGGCGCGCGGTTGCGGAAGGTCACCACCGGCTTGCGCTGGACCACGAACTCGCTGACCACCGAGGTGGTGTCGGCCACCAGCACGTCGGCCGCACGCTCGGCGCTGATCAGATCCTCGGTTTCGACGAACACCGCGTTCGCGCCGGCCAGCGCGCGATAGCGTTCGAACAATTCCGGCGGGCATTTGGGATGCAGGGTCAGCAGCCAGAAGCGCTCGCCGGCGGCCACCTGCGCGGCAATCGCGTCGTACAGGTGCGGCGCGGCGCTCAGCCGCTCGGTGAAGGTCGAGGCGAACATCACCACCGGCCGGCCGCCGGCCTGCGCGCGCCATTGCCGCGACCGCGCGTCTTCCGGGCCGAACAGCGGATCCAGTTTGGGCCAGCCGGTTTCGACCACCTTGAAGTGACCCGCCTCGCGCGCCAGCGTCTCGAACGGCGCGGTAGTCGCCGGTCCCTGCGTGCAGTACAGATCGAACATGCCGCGCACCCGGAAATGGCCGCGGGCGGCGTCACGTTTCTCCACGTTGAAGCCATGGAACAGTTGCACCTTGGCGCCGGACACGAACGTGGGCACCCAGTTGGCGGCGCTGAACACCGCGCGCGGACGCAGTTCGACGGCCTGGCGCGGGGTGTCGATCATCCGCACCGGCGCGGGCAGGCGCGCGCCCGCCGCGCCGTCGACGAACCAGGCGTGCACGCCATGACCCGCGGCTTGCAGCGCATCGGCCAGCGGCTGCAAGATGGGCAGCGCATAGCGTTCCGTCGCAAACAACAGGTAATCCGCCATCAACGCCTCCTCGAACCACCGGGTCCCGATTTCGGCCTGCATTATCGCGTTTAACGAAGCGGACCGCATCGGCGACTGCCTGGCCTCGCTGGCGTTCTGCGACGAAATCGTGGTGGTGGATTCGTACTCCACCGACGCCACCGTGGCGATCGCGCAGGCGGCGGGCGCACGGGTGCTGCAGCGGCCATTCGACGGCTTCCGCAGCCAGAAGCAGTTCGCGGTCGAGCAGGCCCGCCACGACTGGGTGCTGTGCCTGGACGCGGACGAGCGCGTGGACGGCACCCTGCGCGCGGCCATCGAATCGGCCCGTGACGCGGGCTTCGACGGCGCTGCCGGCTACCGGTTCGCGCGACTGTCGGATTACTTCGGTCGTTTCCTGCGCCATGGCAACGCCTACCCGGATCGGGTGCTGCGCCTGTTCGATCGCCGCCGCGGCGGCTGGCGCGGCAAGCGCGAGGTGCACGAGGCCGCCAGCGTGGACGGCGCGGTGAAGACCCTGCGCGGGGATCTGGTCCACTACCCCTACCGCTCGCTGGAACAGCAACTGCTCAAGACCCAGCGCTACGCGCGGATGATGGCCGAGCACGATTTCGCGCGCGGCAAGCGCGCCACCTTGGCCAAGCTGGTGCTGTCGCCGGCCTGGCGCTTCTGGCGCGGTTACCTGCTGCGCGGCGGTTTCCTCGACGGCTGGCACGGCCTGGTCTATGCCTATGTGCGCGCCAACTACGTGCGCCAGAAGACCATCATGCTGTGGCTGCTGCAGAACGGGCAGCCGGTGGTCTCGCCCGCGCCTTCCGACCAGGACAAGCCCTGACCATGTGCGGTATCGCAGGCGCCTGGTCGCCCCAACCGCGCAGCGACGCGGACGAACTCCATGCCCTCGGCCGACGCATGGGCGTGGCCATCGCCCACCGCGGTCCGGATGACAGCGGCACCTGGGTCGACGCCGACGCCGGCCTGGTGCTGTCGCACCGGCGCCTGTCGATCCTGGACCTGAGCCCGGAAGGCCACCAGCCGATGGTGTCGGCCGATGGCCGCTGGGTGCTCGCCTTCAACGGCGAGATCTACAACCACGCCGTGCTGCGCGCCGAGCTGGAATCGCTGGGACACCGCTTCCGCGGCCATTCCGACACCGAGGTGCTGCTGGCGGCCATTGCCCAATGGGGCGTGCAGGCGGCGCTGGAACGCGGCAACGGCATGCTGGCGCTGGCGGCCTGGGATCGGCGCGAACGCACGCTGTGGCTGGCGCGCGACCGGGTCGGCAAGAAGCCGCTGTACTACGGCTGGACCACCGATGGCACGCTGGTGTTCGGCAGCGAACTGTCCGCGCTGCTGGTCCATCCGGGCCTGCGCACGGAGGTCAATCCCGACGCGCTGGCGCTGCTGCTGCGACTGGACTATATCCCGGCGCCGTACGCGATCCTGCGCGGCGTGCACAAACTGCCGGCCGGCACCCTGCTGCGCCTGGATCCGACGACGCTGGCGGCGGGCGATGCCGGCCATGATCCGGTGCGCGCGCCCCAGCCTTGGTGGAATGCCCGCCAGCGTCAGGAGGTGGCCATCGCGCAGGGCTTCGTTGGCGACGAGGACGCGGCGCTGGACGCGCTGGATGCGCTGCTGCGCGACGCGATCGGCCTGCGCATGGAAGCGGACGTGCCGCTGGGGACGTTCCTGTCCGGCGGCACCGATTCATCGCTGGTCACCGCGCTGATGCAGGCGCAGTCCACCCGCCCGGTGCGCAGCTTCTCGATCGGTTTCGACAACACCGACCACGACGAGAGCGCCTATGCGGCGGCGGTGGCGAAGCACCTGGGCACCGATCACACCGAGCTGCACGCCGATGGCCGCGCCGCGCTGGACCTGGTGCCGGACATCGCGCGGATGTTCGATGAGCCGTTCGCCGATTCCTCGCAGTTGCCGACCGCGCTGCTGTGCCGGCTGGCCCGCCAGCACGTGACGGTGGCGCTGTCCGGCGATGGCGGCGATGAACTGTTCTTTGGCTATGGCCGCTACCTGCGCGCGCTGCGCAACGACGCGCGCCTGGCGCGGTTGCCGCGAGGCCTGCTGGCGCGCCTGGCCGGCAACCCCGGCGAACGCTCGCGGCTGGGCGGCCTGGCGGCGGCGCGCGCGGAACTGGCCACCGGCGATCTGCAGGGCGTCGCCCTGCAACGGGTCAGCCGCTGGCGGCAGCCGGAACGGGTGGTGCGCGGCGCCCGCCGCGCGATCACCGCCTACGACGATCCCGCCGCGCTGCCGGCCAATGGCGGACCCGCCGACCGGCTGATGGCGCTGGATTTCGCCTGCTACCTGCCCGAGGACATCCTGACCAAGGTCGACCGCGCCAGCATGGCGGTGGCCCTGGAGGCGCGCGCGCCGTTGCTGGACTGGCGGGTGGTCGAGTTCGCCTGGTCGCTGCCGCTGGCGATGAAATACCGCGACGGCCAGCTCAAGCACCTGCCCAAGCGCCTGCTGGAGCGCTACCTGCCCGCCTCGCTGGTGCACCGGCCCAAATCGGGCTTCGGCGCGCCGGTCGGCGACTGGCTTCGCGGCCCGCTGCGCGACTGGGCCGAGGCCCAGCTGGACGAGCGCCGCCTGCGCGAGGAAGGCCATTTCGATCCGGCGCCGATCCGCGCCATCTGGCACGAGTTCCAGGCCGGCCAGCGCAAATGGCACACCCACCTGTGGGGCGTGCTGATGTTCCAGGCCTGGCGCGAACGCTTGCAGGCGATCCGTCCGCCGGCATGAACCGGCACCGTTGAACCGGCCCCGCGCGCGTTCGCGCCCTTCCCCCGCATCGACCCTGCCGTGACAATATGCGCCTGCCCGGCGCGCCACCGCGTGGCCGCTGGCGGCGTTCTTCCTTCTTCGAGAGTGGTTCATGCAGCGCATTCTGATCACCGGCGGCGCCGGCTTCCTGGGTTCCCACCTGTGCGATCGCCTGATCGGGGACGGACACGACGTCCTGTGCGCGGACAACTTCTTCACCGGCAGCAAGCGCAATGTCGCGCACCTGCTCAACCATCCCTACTTCGAGCTGATGCGGCATGACGTGACCTTCCCGCTGTACGTGGAAGTGGACCGCATCTTCAATCTCGCCTGCCCGGCCTCGCCGATCCATTACCAGCACGATCCGGTGCAGACCACCAAGACCAGCGTGCACGGCGCGATCAACATGCTGGGCCTGGCCAAGCGCCTGGACGCGCGCATCCTGCAGGCCTCCACCAGCGAGGTCTACGGCGATCCGGAAGTGCATCCGCAGCAGGAAGGCTACTGGGGCCGGGTCAATCCGATCGGCCTGCGCAGCTGCTACGACGAGGGCAAGCGCTGCGCCGAGACGCTGTTCTTCGACTACCACCGCCAGCATGGGCTGGACATCAAGGTGGTACGCATCTTCAACACCTACGGCCCGCGCATGCATCCGAATGACGGCCGGGTGGTCAGCAATTTCATCGTGCAGGCGCTGCGCGGCGAGGACATCACCATCTATGGCGATGGCAGCCAGACCCGCAGCTTCTGCTACGTGGACGATCTGGTGGAGGTGATCGTGCGGATGATGGAAACCGAGCGCGGCTTCACCGGCCCGGTCAACATCGGCAATCCCGGCGAGTTCACCATGCTGGAACTGGCGGAGAAGGTGCTCGGCCTGGTCGGCGGAACATCGCGGCTGGTTTTCCAGCCACTGCCTTCCGATGATCCGAAGCAGCGCCAGCCGGACATCACCCTGGCCCGGGAAAAGCTGGGCTGGGAGCCGAAGGTGGCACTGGAGGACGGCCTGAAGGAAACCATCGGCTACTTCCGCAAACTGCTGGCCGAGGGCCAGGCATGACCCGCTTCGCGGTCATCATCACCAACTACAACTATGCCCGCTTCGTGATCGAAGCGGTCGACGGCGTGCTGGCGCAGGGGCGGCGCGCGGCGCAGATCCTGGTGGTCGACGACGGCTCCACCGATGGCTCGCAGGCCCTGCTGACCGAACACTACGGCCAGCATCCGGGCGTGCAGCTGCTGTTCGGCGAGAACGGCGGCCAACTGGCGGCCTTCCAGCGCGGCGTGGCCGCCGTGGATGCCGGCGTGGACGTGGTCTGCTTCCTCGATGCCGACGACCGCTGGCAGCCGGATTACCTGGAGAAGATCGGCGCGATCTACGACGAGCGCAAGGATGTCGGCTTCGTGTTCTCCGACATCGATCTGTTCGGCAACGAGGAAGGTCGCATCGGTTTCGCCAGGCAGGCCGTCGACCTCGGCTATACCGCGATCAGCACCTATGCCCTGACCTACTGGTACGGCGCGCCGACCTCGGCGCTGTCGCTGCGGCTGCGCTACGCGCGCCAGTGCATGGATCTGCCGGCGCAGGTGAGTGCGACCTGGCGCATTTCGGCCGACAACTGCCTGGTGTTCGGCGCCAGCATCTTCGGCGCGCGCAAGTACTTCCTGCCGACTGGCCAGGTTGGCTATCGCATCCACGGCAACAACGGTTGGTGGGCGCAGCAGAACCGGAGCACGACCTTCCTGGGCCTGCTGCAGTCGCGTGGCCTGATCGCCCACTACGCGCGGACCGCCGGCATGGACGATTCCTGCCTGGAACTGGCCAAGCTGGAGTACCGGACCAAGCCGGATCCGGACTGGGCCGAGGCGCGCCGCTACATCGACCTGTGCTGGCGCGCGCGCCTGCCCTGGTGGAAGCGCCTGGAGCGCATCCTGAGCATCGTCCGCAGCCGCAAGCGCTCCGGCTAGGCGACCGCCCGTCGGGGACGCCGCCTTCTTTTCACACCCGCTCAACAAAACCCGATCCTGGTTTTGTCCCGGGCCGTAGCTTGCCTTACGCTTGGTGGATTGCCCCCGCATCCCCGTGGCCTGCCGGACGCCGTGTTTGACCTCCCGAACTTCTCCCTCTTCCCCCGCACCTGACCTGCCGCCGGCGCAACCCCACCGCCCCTCCCTGTCACGCGCACGCGATCCGGATGCCCCGGCGGGCACGCCATCGCCTGTGCGCGGACCGCGCGAGATGCCGGCAGTGAAAGACGCGTCAGCCGCAGCCACCATCGGCGGCGCCGGAATCGCGGATCGCTGGCGCAACACGCTGTGCGTGGGGTTGATGGCACTGGTCGCCGGCATGTGCGCGCTGCCGGCTGGCGCTTCTTTCAACCCCGGAAAGCCTTACCAGTACCTGCTGGTGCTGAGCCTGTACCTGCCGGCGCTGATCCTGGGATTCGCGCGCTTCGAACGCTGGCGCGAATTCGGGCGGCGGCCGCTGATGCCTTGGCTGATGGCGCTGTTCGCCTGGTCCACGCTGAGCCTGGCCTGGACCAACGCGGCGCGTCCGCTGGATGAAATCCTGCGCACCCTCAGCGTGCTGGTGTTCCTGTTCGCCTGGTTTCACGGCGTCGGCGACGATTCGCGCCGGCAACGCTGGTTGCTGGTGGGCGGCGCGGGCGTGCTGGCGGCGACCGCGGTCGCGGCGATGATCCGGTTCGCCATCCACCCGCCGGCCGACGGCCGGGTGACCGGATTCGGCGTGATGGCCAATGCCAACCTGATCGCCGCGGCGATGGGCGCCGGTTTCCTGTGGTTGTGGCCGTGGCGTTTCCAGACACCGGGACGGCGCGCGTTGAAGTGGCTGGCCATGGCGGTAATGGTCGCCTGCCTGGTGCTGGCCGACTCCCGCAGCGCATGGGCCGCGCTGTTCGCCGCGATTTTCGTGCTGCTCGCCATCCGCAACCGCGAGCGCGCCTGGCGGCAGCTGCTCGGACTGGGCGTGGTCGGGCTGGGCGTGATCGCGGCGGCCTACCCCGAACTCAGTGAACGCGGCTGGTCGTTCCGCCCGCAGATCATGCACTACGCGTGGCGTCTGTTCGAACAGCATCCCTGGCTGGGCATGGGCCAGGGCGCGCGCTTCACCATCCCGGTCCAGGGCGGCATGGGCATGGACCAGGTCCATACCCACAATCTGTTCACCCAGATCGCGGTCGAGCTCGGCCTGCCCGGACTGCTGCTGTGGTCGGCCCTCTGGCTGGCGCTGGGCTGGCGCGCCTGGCGGCATCGCGACGAGGTGATCGGCCGGGTCGTGCTGGGCCTGTGGGTGTTCGCCAGCGTGATGGTGCAGTTCGATCTGCCGCACCTGATTGACAGCCCGCGTCCCGGTTGGCTGATCATCTGGCTGCCGCTGGCGCTCAGCCTGTCGCTGCCGGCCGCATCCACCGACCGGCCGCGCATCCGATGAAGATTTCCCTCGCGATCCTCACCTACAACTGGCCCGAAGCCCTGGAACGGGTGCTGGAAAGCGTCGCGTCCCAGCGCAGGATGCCGGATGAAATACTGGTCGCCGATGATGGTTCGCGGCCGGACACGGCCGAAGTGGTCGCCCGCTGGCAGCAGGCGCTGCCGGTGCCGGTGCGCCACCTGTGGCAGGAGGATCGCGGTTTTCGTGCGGCGCGCTGCCGCAACCGCGCCATCGCCGCCAGCCGCGGTGACTACGTGATCCTGCTCGACGGCGACATGATCCTGCACCCGGACTTCGTCGGTGATCACGAACGCTTCGCCGAACCAGGATGCTTCCTGCAGGGTGGCCGGCTGAAGGCCACCGTCGCCGAAAGCACGCGCCTGCTGGCCGGTGGCCGGCCGGTGTTCGCGCCCTGGGTCAAGGCGGATTTCGACGAGTTCGACGGCACCCGCCGGCTGTATGCCTTCCGCCAGCCCTGGCTGGCGCGCTGGAAGGCGCGCTCGCGCAACGGTGGCCGGGTGATGAGCTGCAACATGAGCTTCTGGCGCGCGGACCTGCTGAAGGTCAATGGCTTCGACGAGCGCATGGAAGGCTACGGCGCCGAGGATCGCGAACTGGCCGCGCGGCTGGAGAACACCGGCCTGCGCCGGCGGGCGCTCAAGTGGGCCGCGCTGGCGGTGCATCTGTGGCACAACTCGCGCGCGCCACCGGACGTGGACGACATGAGCCTGCCGAACAACCGCCTGTTCCATGCCACCCGCACGCAAAAGATCACCCGTTGCGAACGCGGCATCGACGGCCATCCCGAGTTGTTGCAGGATCCCGGGGTCCCCTAGCCCGCCCCGCATGGCAACCGCATCGTCGATGAAGCTGCTCTACACCAATTTCCACAGTGGCAGCGGCGGCGGCCACACCACCTACATCCGCGAACTGGCACGCGCGCTGGGACCCCGGCATGAGGTCCATGTCGCCGCGCCCGCCGGCAGTCGCCTGCTGGCCGAAGCCGCCGCGCTGCCCGGCGTGCACACGCTCGCCCAGCCCTTTCCCAATGGCCTGCGCCGTCTGCGCGAGCGTGCCCGCGCCGTCCGTCAATTGCGCGATTACCTGCGCGGGCACCGGTTCGACATCGTGCACGTGAACGGTTCGGCTGATCACCGCATCGCCATCGCCGCGCTGCGCGGGATATCACCGCGCCCGCGCATCGTGCTCACCAAGCACAACACCAAGCCCATGGGCGGCCTGCAGCACGTCTGGCGCGCGCGCTTTCACACCGACAAGGCAATTGCGGTGTGCGAGTACGTGCGCCACCAGCTCGACGCCACGCCCTACCGCGCCTGCCATCCGCAGACGGTCTACAACGGGGTGGACACCGCGCATTTCGCGCCCTGGTCGCCGGAGGACGCGCGCGACGAGCGGGAACACTTCGCGCCGGATGCGGGCGCGCTGCTGATCGGCAGCAGCGCCGGCACCGCCGACTACAAGGGCTGGACCGATCTGGTCGCCGCGTTGGCGCTGTTGTCCGCCGACGAACGCCGCCGCGTGCAGGTGGTGATCGCGGGCCAGCCGCCTTCCACGCGCCAGCGTGAGATCGTGCGCGGGGCTGGACTGGAACCGCAGTTCCATTTCCCCGGCCTGCTGGACGACGTGCGTCCGATCATCGCCGCGCTCGACGCCGGCTTCGTGCTCTCGCACGACATCGAGACGATTTCCTTCGCCTGCCGCGAAATGATGGCGATGGGCAAGCCGGTGATGGTGACCGACTACGCCGGCCTGCCGGAGAACCTGCAACCGGGCGAGGATGGCTGGGTGGTGCCGGTACATGGCCACGAAGCCATGGCGGAGACCCTGCGCTGGATGCTCGACCACCGCGACGTAGTGGCCGCGATGGGCATCGCCGCGCGATCGCATGCGCTCGCCGAGTTCGGTATCGAACGCTTCGCCGACGCCACCGAAGCGGTTTATCGGGCGCTGCTGGCAGAGCCCTGATCGCCGTCGGCGATCAGCGGCAGGCCGCCGCCGCCGCCTCGTCCACCAGCCACCAGCTGCGGCGATTGGCCGAACCCAGCGCGTGTGCGCGTTCGCGATCGACGCAGGCCGGCAAGGTCGCGTCCTGCGCCATCAGCACGCGCTGCGCGGGCGCCTCGTGCAGCCAGGCCAGGCCGCGTTGCCATTGCTGTTCCACCGGCGCGCGGAAACCGAATTCGGTGACCTCGCCCCGGGCCTGCAACAACTGCTGTTCCTTCCAGTCGACCAGGCCGATGGCGGTGTCCTGGCCGGCGCGCGCACGCGCTTGGGCCATCACGTCGCGCGCCGAGTTCTCGCCGTCCAGCAGTGGTGCCAGCACCATGCCGTAGCCGACCCACAGCACCAGCACGGTCACCAGGGTCAACGCGACCGCGCGCGCACGCCGCAGCCACAGCGCGGCGGCGACAATCAGCCCGCCCATCACGGCCAGCGCCAGCCACAACCGGTCCGCATGCGGATCGCCGGCCAGGCCGCGCTCGGCTTCCAGCTTCAATTCGAAACGCGGGTCGCCGGACAAGGCCATGCCGCCGGCCACCAGCAACAGCCCGCCCAGTACGATCGCGAACGCCAGCAACGCGGCGCGCACGTCGCGTCGCTCGCCCAGCGCGGGCAGGAACGGCGCGGCCGCCAAAGCCAGCGCCGGCAACGCGGGCAGGATGTACATGTCGCGCTTGCCGGGACTGGCGCTGAAGAACAGCAGCACCAGCAGCATCCACGCCAGCGGCCACCATACCCGTGCGTCGCGCCGGCGCCAGGCCTCGCGCCAGGGCTTGATCAGCCAGGGAATGAAGATCGAGAACGGCAGCCAGAACAGCGCGATCACTTCCAGGAAGTACCACGGCGGCGCCTGGTGGTGCCAGGCGGCGACGTAACGGGTCGCGGTCTGGCGGAACAGGATTTCGTTGAGGTAGGCGCGATGTTCGGGATCGCCGCTGGTCAGCGCGGTCACCACCATCGGCACGAACCACAGCGCGATCGCGAGCAGGAAGCTGGCCCCGCCCAGCCACCACCGCCCCGCGCCCTTCGGCGCCGGCGTGCTCAGGCCCTGCCAGCCGCGCCAACGCATCAGCGCGTAGGGAACCAGCGCCAGCAGCGGCAGGAAGCCCACGCCCTTGCTGATCACGCCCAGGCCGGCGGAGAAGCAGCCCAGCCAGTACCAGCGCCAGTTCGGCCCCAGCAACAGGTGCCGGCCGAGTCCGTACATGCCCAGGGTGATGAAGAACACCACGGTCGGATCGATCTGCGCCCGCTTGCCCTGGTAGACGAACTGCATCGCGCACAGCACCGCGCCGGCCGCCCACAACGCGGCCTGGCGGTTCCAGGCGCGGCGTGCGAAGTCGTAGGTCAGTGCCAGCGTGCCCAGCGCCGCCAGCAGCGAGGGAATGAGGAAGGCGACATTCCAGTTGCGCACCACCGCGTAGGTGGACGCGATCATCCAGAAGTACAGCGGCGGCTTGTCCGGATACAGCTCCTGGCCGCGGTGCGGGAACAGCCATTGGCCGGACTCCCACATCTGCCTGGCCACCAGCACGAAACGCGGCTCGTCGGCCGGCCACGGCGCGCGCATGCCCAGCCCCGCGCCGATCACCACCAGCGCGAACAGCAGGAACCACCAGAACGCAGTCTTGTCGTCGGTCTTGATCATGGCGCGCGATGATACCGGCGAACCGTTAGCCAATTGTCGGAACCGGCGTCCCCGTTCCATCAATGTCGGCCGGCTCACGCCCCGGCGGTGCGACCCAGGCGCGCATAGAAGAAACCATCCATGCCGTCCTCGCCGGGCAGGCGCTGGCGTCCCGCACCGGAAACATGGCCGAAGCGCGCATCCAGTGCTTCGGCGCGGGCATCGGGCGTGCGGGCCAGGAAGGCGTCGATCTGGCGTTCATTCTCGTCCTTGAGGATCGAGCAGGTGGCATACAGCAGCACGCCGCCGGGCCGCAGCACGGTCCAGGCCGCATCCAGCAGGCGCGCCTGCAGCGCGCGCAGGGCGTCGATGTCTTCCGGCCGGCGATGCAGCAGCACGTCCGGCTGGCGACGGACGATGCCGGTCGCCGAACAGGGTGCGTCCAGCAGGATCGCGTCGAATGCCTGTTCATCCCACCAGGCGCCCGGTGCCGCGGCATCGGCCGCCTGCAGGCGTGCCTGCACACCGACCCGGGCCAGCGTGTCGCGGACCCGTTGCAGGCGGCGCGCATCCACGTCCAGCGCCAGCAGGCGCAGGCCCGGATCGCGTTCGAGCAGATGCGCGGCCTTGCCGCCCGGCGCGGCGCACGCGTCGAGCACCCGCGCGCCGGTCGCTGGCGCCAGCGCATCCGCCACCAGTTGCGCGGCGCCATCCTGGATCGAGACATCGCCCGCGCTGAAGCCGGGCAAGGCGGCCACCGCCACCGGCGTATCGACGCGGATCGCGTCGGCGGCCAAGGATGTCGTCTGCGCCGAAAGCCCCGGCAATGCCTCGCGCAACCGTTCCAGATAATCGGGCACCGGCATGCGCGCGCGGTTGACCCGCAACCACAGCGGCGCGGCTTCCGCGCTGGCGGCGAAGATGGCGTCCGCCTGCTCCGCCCAGTCCCCGCGCACCCGCGCGCGCAACCATTCGGGCCATGCCTGTCCGGGCGCGGCCACGGGCAGTCCCTCGCGCTGGGCGCGGCGCAGGATCGCGTTGACCATGCCGGCCTGATGCGTGCGCTTCAGCACGCGCGCCGCTTCCACGGTCGCCGACAGCGCCGCGTGCGCCGGCAATTGCAGCGCATCGATCTGGGCAAAGCCGACCCACAGCAGCGCGCGCAGTTCGCCGTCGCGGCGGCCGAGCGGTTTCTGCATCCAGCGCTTCAGCGCTTCGTCGTAACGGACGCGCTGGCGCAGCGCGGAGAAGCAGATCGCCTCGGCCAGCGAACGATCACGCGGATCTTCCAGCCGCGGCAGCGCCGCCGCCAGTTCCGCCTTCAGCGATCGGCCGCGGTGCGCGACCGCGTCGAGGATCTGCGCGGCCAGCGCGCGGACGGGGGCGCCCGTGCCCGGGTTCACGCGCTCACCAGATCCCGGCGCGCGTTGAGGTAGTCGGCGGCGGTGATCGCCTTGCCGCCCTCGCGCTGGACCACCCGCAGGCGCAACGCGCCCTGGCCGCAGGCGATGTCCAGGCCCTGGCGGCCTGCGGCGAGCAGGGTGCCGGGCTCGGCGCGATGCGCCAGATCCAGCGCGACCGCGCCATGGATGCGCAGGCGCTCGCCGGCCACGCTGGCCTCGGCCACCGGCCAGGGTTCGAACGCGCGCACCTTGCGCGCCAGCACGTCGGCCGGCTGCGCCCAGTCCAGCCGCGCTTCGTGCTTTTCCAGCTTGTGCGCGTAGTTGGCGCCGGCTTCCGGCTGCCGCTGCGCCATCGGGCGCATGCCCGCGCGCAGCAGGCCCAGGCCGTCGGCCAGCACGCGCGCGCCCAGTTCGGACAGGCGGTCGTGCAGCTGCCCGCCGGTTTCCTGCTCGCCGATGGGCGTGCGCTGGGACAACAGCACCGGGCCGGTATCCAGCCCGGCTTCCATCTGCATCAGGCAGACGCCGGTTTCCGCATCGCCCGCCTCGATCGCGCGCTGGAACGGCGCGGCGCCGCGCCAGCGCGGCAACAGCGAGGCGTGCACGTTCCAGCAACCGTAACGCGGGATGTCCAGCACCGCCTGCGGCAGGATCAGGCCGTAGGCCACCACGATCATCAGATCCGGTGCCAGTTCGCGCAGTGCCTCCTGCGAGGATTTCCTGCGCAGCGATTCCGGCTGCAGCACCGGGATGCCGCGCTGGATCGCCTCCAGCTTGACCGGCGAAGGAGTCAGGCCACGACCGCGGCCGGCAGGACGATCGGGCTGGGTATAGACCGCCACCACTTCATTGCGCGCATGCGCGGCGCGCAGACTGGGAACGGCGAACGCCGGCGTACCGGCAAAAACGATTCTCATGGAGGTGGAATATCCGGGAAGGAAGGGAGGAGATGGCCGTCGACGCGACCCGCAGGCTTGCCCTTGCGAATCCCGATTCCCGACTCACCAATCCCGCGGCCGTCGGGCCGTCAGGCTGCGGCCTGGCGACGCTGCTTGGCCAGCTTCTTGCGCACCATCTCGCGCTTGAGCGGCGAGAGGTAATCGACGAACAGCTTGCCGTCCAGATGGTCCATCTCGTGCTGGATGCAGACCGCCAGCAGGCCATCGGCGCGCAGTTCCTGCGCCTGGCCCCGGCGGTCGACGAAGCGCACGGTGATTTCATTGGAACGGGTGACGTCGGCGTAGATGCCCGGGACCGACAGGCAGCCTTCCTGGTAGACCTGGTCGCCGGCGCGCTCGATGATCTCCGGGTTGATGAACACCCGGGGCTCGTTCTTTTCTTCGCTGATGTCGATGACCATGAAGCGCTGGTGCACGTCCACCTGGCTGGCGGCCAGGCCGATGCCCGGGGCCTCGTACATGGTCTCGAACATGTCGTCCAGCAGCTGCTGGAAGGCCGGCTCGGTCACCCGCACAGGCTCGACCGGCACCGCTTTGGTGCGCAGCCGGGGATCGGGGAACTCGAGGATGGGAAGCAGTGCCATGGTGTGTCCGAGATGGGGGCGCCAGTGGAATCCGGCAAGGCCTCACGGATTCTAACTCGGGCGCTTGCGTTGCGCCGGGTTTTCTGGACTATAGTGCGGACCACCTGTCGGGGAATCAGGTAGATACAGCCATGTTTAAACATTTTCGTACGGTTCTCGCCGTTGCGGCGATCACCGTGGGCAGCTATGCCGCCGCCGCCGAAATGGCGGGGGACCACCCGGACACCTACGTGGTCAAGCGGGGGGACACCCTCTGGGACATTTCCGCCCGTTTCCTGAAGAAGCCGTGGCTGTGGCCGGAGATCTGGCAGGCCAACCCGCAGATCAAGAATCCCCATCTCATCTACCCGGGCGACGTGCTGAGCCTGGCCTACCTGGATCGGGTGGCCGTCCAGGCCGGTCCGCGCCAGGAAGCCCCGCTGAACGCGATTCCGCTGGCCGATGTCGAGCCGTTCCTGAAGAACCTCAGCATCACCGACAGCTTCAAGCAGTTGCCGTACGTCGCCGGGCTGGAAGAGAACATGCTGCGCGCCACCGCCGGCCAGAGCGTCTACGTGCTGGGCCTGGACCAGGCCCAGCCGGGCCAGCGCTACGCCGTCGTGCGGCCGGGCCTGCGCTACACCCAGACCCGGGTTAAGTCGAGCGGCGAGTACCTGACCTACAAGGAAGACCTGGATTTCCGCGGCGCCCGCATCAAGGGCGCGCCGGCCGACTGGAACCGCCAGTGGTCCAGCTCCGCGCTGTCCGACGGCGGTCCGGTCGAACTGCTGGGCTACGAGCTGGAGCAGGTCAACGTCGGCACCATCACCCGCGGCAGCGTGCCCGGCAGCGAAACCGTCACCCTGACCCTGGAGGACAGCGGCAAGGAAGTGCGCGCCGGTGATCGCGTGGTGCCGGTGGAAGCCAAGCCGTACGACCTGCAGTTCTTCCCGCACCCGCCGGCCTCCGCCATCGCCGAAGGCAAGCTGCAGATCCTCGCGGTCGCCAACGCGCTGACCTCGGGCGGCCCGCGCGACGTGGTCGCCATCTCCGGCGGCAGCCGCGAAGGCATCGACAACGGCACCGTGCTGTCGGTGTGGCGCAAGGGTGATCACGTCGCCAACAAGGTGCGCTGGCCCAATTCCTCGCGCATGGACGATTCCCCGCGCAACGGCGCCGGCCGGGTCAGCCTGCCGGACGAATACGCCGCCCATGTGATGGTGTTCCGCACCTTCGACAAGGTCAGCTACGGCCTGGTGATGGAAGGGGTGAAGGCCGCACGGGTGGGCTACGAACTGAAGCATCCGGACGCGACCTACTGATCTCGTTCGGACAAACCCTACGCAACATCGCGACGGCGCCCGAGGGCGCCGTCGTCGTCTCCGGACTAGGCTGCTTCCATGTCCTGCCCTGATGACGCTCCCGACGCCCTCCTGCGGCTGGTCCTGGCCGGCGGCGCGACCCCTGTTCGCCGGCGCCTGCTGGAACGGCACGGCACGCCCCGGGCCGCGATCCGCGCCGGCGCCGGCGCCTGGCGGGCGGCGGGCCTGGACGAAACGCAGGTCGGCGCGCTCCTGGCGCCACCGCCGGAGCCCCTGGCCACCGGCCGCGACTGGCTGGCGGCCTCGGAGAGCCACCACCTGCTGGGATGGAATTCGCCGGACTATCCGCCATTGCTTCGCGACGGTCCCAATCCGCCGCTGGCGTTGTTCGTCGATGGCGATCCGACGCTGCTGTGGCGACCCTCGGTGGCGGTGGTCGGCAGCCGCTCGCCCAGCGCGGGCGGGCGAGACAACGCCGCCGCGTTCGCCCGCGCGCTGACCCGCGCCGGCGTCGTGGTGGTCAGCGGCATGGCCGCCGGCATCGATGCCGCCGCCCATGAAAGCGCCCTGGAACAGACGGACGGGACGACCGTCGCCGTGCTCGGTACCGGTCCGGACCAGGCCTACCCGCGTCGGCACGATCGCCTGCGCGAACGCATCGCCAGCAAGGGCGCGGTGGTCAGCGAGCATCCGCCCGGCACGGGCGCCCATCCGAGCCACTTCCCGCGGCGCAACCGCATCATTGCCGGGCTGTCCCTGGCCACCCTGGTGATCGAGGCCGCCGAGCGTTCGGGCGCCCTCATCACGGCCCGCCAGGCGACCGACAGCGGGCGCGACGTATTCGCCGTGCCCGGCTCCATCCACAACCCGCTGGCGCGCGGCTGCCATCGGCTGATCCGCGATGGCGCCGGCCTGGTCGAACAGGCCGGCGAGGTGCTCGATGCGCTCGCACCCCAACTCGCCGGCTGCGCCCGAATCCTGCGCGACCGCCTCCACGAACCTGAACGGAGCCCGCCCGGCCGACCGGTTCACGGCCCGCTGGCCGGACAGACCAACTACCAGAAGTTGTGGGACGCGCTCGGTCATGACCCAACCGGTATGGATCGACTGTCCGAACGAACCGGATTGACGACCGCCGCACTGTCCTCCATGCTGCTCGCCATGGAACTGGATGGGCGCGTATCGGTCGAACACGGCCGTTACTGCCGCAAAGGCTAGTTTCTTTCCTCCACAGCGCCACCGTGCGCAGGCCGAGGGGCAATGAAAGAGAGCATCCTGGACGTATTGCTGTACCTGTTTGAACACTATTTCACCGAGGACGCGGACCCCGTCCGTGATCGCGACTCTCTCCAGAACGGCTTGATCCAGGCCGGTTTCAGCCCCGCCGAAATCAACAAGGCTTTCGACTGGCTCGACGCGTTGGCCGACCAGCGGCCCAGCGCGGCGCAACCGCGCGCGGGCGGTCCCACCCGCATCTTCCATGGCCCCGAGCTGGAAAAGCTGGACGTGGAAGGCCGCGGCTTCCTGATGTTCCTGGAACAGCACGGCATCCTTGATGCCGACCAGCGCGAACTGGTGCTGGACCGGGCGATGGCGCTGGACCAGGACGAGCTGGATCTGGACGACCTGAAGTGGGTCGTGCTGATGGTGCTGTTCAACCAGCCCGGTTCCGAAGCGGCCTACGCCTGGATGGAAACGCAGATGTTCGTCGACGAACCTGAACCGGTACACTGAGCCGACTTAAACCTGCTTTCGGGGGAAAGCATGGCCCAGTGGTATTACGCGGAAGGACCGGGACGCAACGTCGGACCACTCACGGCGGATGAAATCGCCGCGCGTTTCAGGCAGGGCCAGATATTCCTGGATACCCAGGTCTGGCGCGAAGGCATGGCGCAATGGCAACCGCTGCGCGGCGTCGCCGCGGAACTGGGGCTGGACGGCGGCGCCGCTTCGTCGCTGCCGCCGCCACTGCCGGGCCGGCCCATGAACGCGCCGCCGCGCGCCGCCTACGCCGCACCCGCGCCACGCAAGATGAGTCGCGGGATGATCATCCTGATCGTCTGTCTCGCCGCGATCATCCCGGCGGTCGCGATCATCGGCATCCTGGCGGCGATCGCCCTGCCCGCCTACCACGACTACACCTCGCGCGCGAAGCTGATGGAGCCGATCGCCGCGGGCGATGCGCTGAAGCCGCTGGTCGAACGCCATCTCGCCGCGGGCCAGTGCCCCGACAACGAAACCGACGGCTTCCAGCCGGAAGCCGCCTACGCTTCGCAACATGTCGCCGGCATCCTGGTTGGCGAGTTCGACGATGGCACCTGTGGCGTCGAAGTGCGGGTGCGCGGCACCGGCAACACCCGGATGGACGATCACGCCATCTGGATTTTCTACGATGGCCAGAGCCGGCAGTGGGGATGCACCTCGGACATCGAGGACCGGTTCCTGCCGGTCCGGTGCCGGGGCTGAAACACGGGTCGATGCAGTCCCGCGGCCCGGCACGATGGGCGCGGGCTATCTAGGCGGCGACAACCGCTTGCGGTAACGTTCGCAGCGCAAGGTTTGGGGAAACCAGCATGTCCACTTGGTATTACGCCGGGGCCGAGCGGCAGCCGCTCGGCCCGTTGTCGACGGATGAACTGAAACAATACTTCCGCAATGAACGGATCGCGCTGGACACGCTGGTCTGGCGTGACGGCATGATGCAATGGCGGCCGCTGGCGGATCTCGCCCAGCAGCTTGGCCTGCAGGAGATGCCGCGTCCTGAACCGTTCGACGCCGCGCCCGCATTCCCGTCTGGCCCTGGCGTGCCGCCGATGCCGGCTCCCGCGCCGTCGCCGCCCCCGGCCGCGAACCTCGAAATGGACGAGGCGCGCACCGCCATGCCTCCCGCTCCGGAAAAGGTACTGGAGGCGCCTGCGCCCGCGGGTGGCCGCGCGGTTTTCAACCTGGGCAGCGATCCATCGCCGACGCCGGTGTACGAGCGTCCCGAGATCATCGAGCGCATGGCTGCCGCCACCTCCGGCGAATCCGCGACGGCACGTAATCCGTACCTGGCGGCGCGCGCACCGCTGCAGGCACAGCCTTCATTCGTCGCGGATCAGGACGTGGTCTACGCGGGGTTCTGGAAGCGCGTGGCCGCGACGATCATCGATGGCTTCATCCTGTCGCTGGTGGTCGGCCTGTGCGGCGAACTGTTCGGCATGATCCTCAGCGATCTGGCCGGCGGCGGCGAACTGGCGACGGCGATCACCACGTCGCTGTGCACGATCGCGCTCAACGCCCTGTATTTCGCCTGGTTCCACTCCACCTTCAACTACGCCACGCCCGGCAAGATGGCGATCGGCATCAAGGTCGTGCGCAGCCACGGCGAGCCGATTTCCTTCCTGCGCGCGCTGGCGCGGTTCTTCGCCACGATCCTGAGCACGTTGACCTTGTGCATCGGCTACCTGATGGCCGCGTTCACGGCACGCAAGCAATCCCTGCATGACGTGATCTGCGACACCGTGGTGGTGGACAAGTGGGCCTACACCACGGAGCCGGAGCGGCAGCGCAGCGAACTCGGCGTGGTCGCCATCGTGGTGCTGGCCCTGTATGGTCTCGTCGTCGTGGCGGGCGCGGTCCTGATCTTCTTCGTCATCGGGCTGGCCGCCACCACGCAACGGTTCGGTTGAACCACGCAACGAATCACGCAACAGGAGCAACAAGCACAATGAGCAGTTGGTATTTCGCCGTCGGCGAGCAGCGCCAGGGTCCCATCAGCGCGGAGGAACTCGGCGCGCGTTTCCAGCGCGGCGAGATCCAGCCGGACACGCTGGTCTGGCGCGAAGGCATGGAGGGCTGGCGCGCGGTGCGCGACATGGCGGCGGAGCTCGACCTTGCCGTACCGGCCCACGCCACGTCGATGGCCATGCCGGCCCTCGAACCGGCTTCGCCCTATGCGGCGCCTTCGGCGCAGGTTCCGCTGCAGGCCGCACCGGTGTTCGGCGGCGACATCGTGCACGCCGGCTTCTGGAAGCGCTTCGCGGCTTCCTTCATCGATGGCATGGTGATGATGGTCGTGACCCTGGTGGTCGTCATGGTGGGTGTCATGCTCACCGGTGGCGCCGCCGCGCTGAGCCCGCAGGCCTTCGCCAACGACATGATGCGCGGCACGCTTGGCCTGACCTTCATCCTGGCCTTCTACATCCTGCCCATCCTGGCGCAGGCCGCCTATTTCACCTGGATGCATGCCTCCGCCTCGCAGGCGACCATGGGCAAGCTGGCGGTGGGCATCAAGGTCGCCCGCGGCAACGGCGAGGGACTGGCCCTGGGCCGCAGTTTCGGACGCTGGTGCGCGTACTTCTTCCTCAACCTGGTCAGCTGCGGCCTGACCACGCTGATCTCGGCGTTCACGGTCGGCCTGACCGAACGCAAGCAGGGCCTGCACGACATGATCGCCGACACCCTCGTGGTCGATCGCTGGGCCTTCACCGCGCATCCGGAACGGCAACGCCGCGATCTGGGCGCGGTGACCTGGACGATCATCGTGCTGGCCGGCCTGTTCGTGATCGCCTACATCGGCTTTTTCGTGTTCGCCGTCGGCATGGCGGCGGTGGCGGGCCGCTGAGGCCAGATCCGCACGATGAAGCACTGGTACTACGCCGATGAAGCGCGGCAACCACAGGGCCCGGTGGATGCCGCGACCCTGCGGGAACTGCTGACCGATGGGCAGATATCCCATGCCACGCTGATCTGGCGCGACGGGCTGTCGCAGTGGCAGGCGGCCGCCGACTTCGCGGACGAGCTCGAACTGGGCATTGCGACGCGGTCAACCTCCTTGTCGCCCGAATCACCGGAAGATCCGGCGTTGGCGTCGCCTGGGCCATCCGATGTCCCACCTTCTCCTTCATCGTTCGATGGCGCCGGCACCGTTGCGACCAACGCGGAAGTCCTGCCAACCCAGGAGGCTTCCCCGTACTCCGCGCCGCACGCCACGATCGAGATGGCGCCACGCGCGGTCCAGGGCGGCGAAATCGTCTATGCGGGCTTCTGGAAGCGTGTCGCGGCCTACATCATCGACACCTTCGTGATGACCATCATCAACACCGTGGTCGGCATGGTTGTCGGGATGGCGATGGTCGGATTGCTGATGAGCAACGGCGGCGCCACCCTCGACTCGCCGGTATGGTGGGCGTTGCAGGGCCTGTCCTATCTGGCGCAGATCGTCATCATGGCGGTCTATTTCGCCTGGTTCCACGCCTCCAGCCACCAAGCCACGCCCGGCAAGATGGCGATCGGCATCAAGGTGGTCGACAGGCACGGCGCGACGATCAGCTTCTGGCGCGGGATCGGCCGATTCTTCGCCACCTTCGTCAGCACGCTGTTGCTGCTGGCGGGCTACCTGATGGCGGCCTTCACCCGTCGCAAGCAGGCCCTGCACGACCTGATCTGCGGCACCCTGGTGGTGGACAAGTGGGCCTACACCCACCATCCCGAGCGCCAGCGTCCCGAATTGGGCACCGTCACCTGGGTCGTCCTGATCCTGGGGGGACTGCTGGCCCTCCTGGGCGTGTTGGCCATGGGCGCGCTGATCGCGGCGCTGGGCGGTGGTTTCGGAGAGTGATGGCCTTCACGGAATCCGTTCAGGGTTGACAGCCGTCCCCGGGCATGATTCCACTAGTAAATAGCGAAACCTGAACGCCCGGGGCCACGGCTCCGGGCGTCGGCTTCTCTGCCGCCCGCTTTTGCGCCACCCTTGCCGGCCACGCGCCGCCCCCACCGCCCATCGGAAGGACATGTCCAAGCACCTCCTCATCGTCGAATCGCCGGCCAAGGCCAAGACGATCAACAAATACCTCGGCAAGGACTTCCACGTCCTGGCGTCCTACGGTCACGTGCGCGACCTAGTGCCGAAGGAGGGGGCGGTGGATCCGGACAACGGCTTCGCGATGCGCTACGACCTCATCGACAAGAACGAGAAGCACGTCGATGCCATCGCCAAGGCGGCCAAGGCGGCCGAAGACATCTACCTGGCAACCGACCCGGACCGCGAGGGCGAGGCGATCAGCTGGCACATCGCGGAAATCCTGAAGGAGCGCGGCCTGCTCAAGGACAAGCCGCTTCACCGGGTGGTGTTCACCGAAATCACCCCGCGGGCCATCCGCGAGGCGATGAACCAGCCGCGCCAGATCGCCAACGAGCTGGTCGACGCCCAGCAGGCGCGCCGCGCGCTGGACTACCTGGTCGGCTTCAACCTGTCGCCGGTGCTGTGGCGCAAGGTCCAGCGCGGCCTGTCCGCCGGCCGCGTGCAGTCGCCTGCGCTGCGCATGATCGTCGAGCGCGAGGAGGAGATCGAGGCCTTCGTCGCGCGAGAGTACTGGAGCATCGAGGCCGAGTGCGCGCACCCGCGCCAGTCCTTCACCGCCAAGCTCACCCGCCTGGACGGGCAGAAGTTCGAGCAGTTCACGGTCACCGACGGCGACACCGCCGAAGCCGCGCGCATGCGCATCCAGCAGGCAGCGCAGGGTTCGCTGCACGTCACCGACGTGACCAGCAAGGAGCGCAAGCGCCGGCCCGCGCCGCCGTTCACCACCTCGACCCTGCAGCAGGAAGCCGCGCGCAAGCTGGGCTTCACCACCCGCAAGACCATGCAGGTCGCGCAGAAGCTGTATGAAGGCGTGGCCATCGGCGAGGAAGGCACGGTCGGCCTGATCAGCTACATGCGTACCGACTCGGTCAGCCTGTCGATCGAGGCGCTGAACGAAATCCGCGACGTCATCGCCCGCGACTACGGCACCCAGGCGCTGCCGGACAAGCCCAACACCTACCAGACCAAGTCCAAGAACGCGCAGGAAGCGCACGAAGCCGTGCGCCCGACCTCCGCGCTGCGGACTCCGTCCCAGGTCGCCCGCTTCCTCAGCGACGACGAGCGCAAGCTCTACGAACTGATCTGGAAGCGCGCCGTGGCCTGCCAGATGGTGCCGGCCACGCTCAACACCGTCAGTGTCGATCTGGCCGCCGGCAGCGAGCACAGCTTCCGCGCCAGCGGCACCACCGTGGTCGACCCCGGCTTCCTGGCCGTGTACGAGGAAGGCAAGGACCAGAAGGGCGCCGAGGACGACGACGAAGGCCGCAAGCTGCCGCCGATGAAGCCGGGCGACCGGGTGCCGCTGGATCGCATCCATGCCGACCAGCACTTCACCCAGCCGCCGCCGCGCTTCACCGAAGCGGCGCTGGTCAAGGCGCTGGAGGAGTACGGCATCGGCCGGCCGTCCACCTACGCCTCGATCATCCAGACCCTGCTGTTCCGCAAGTACACCGAAATGGAAGGCCGCGCCTTCAAGCCCACCGACGTGGGCCGCGCGGTGTCCAAGTTCCTCAGTGGCCACTTCACCCGGTACGTGGATTACGACTTCACCGCCCGGCTCGAGGACGAGCTGGACGCCGTCTCGCGCGGCGAGGAGGAATGGGTCCCGCTGATGGAGAAGTTCTGGGGCCCGTTCAAGGAACTGATCGAAGAGAAGAAGGAATCGGTCGATCGCAGCGAAGCCACCGGCGCGCGCGAACTCGGCACCGATCCCAAGTCCGGCAAACCGGTCAGCGTGCGCCTGGGCCGGTTCGGACCCTACGCCCAGATCGGCGACAAGGACACCGACGAGAAGCTCGAGTTCGCCTCGCTGCGTCCGGGCCAGTCGATGCACACCATCACCCTGGACGAGGCGATCGAGCTGTTCAAGCTGCCGCGCAAGCTCGGCCAGGACAACGGCGAGGAAGTCAGCGTCGGCATCGGCCGCTTCGGCCCGTTCGCCAAGCGCGGCAGCACCTATGCTTCGCTGAAGAAGGAAGACGATCCGTACACGATCGATCTGGCCCGCGCGGTCTTCCTGATCAACGAAAAGGAAGAAATCGCCCGCAACCGCATCATCAAGGAATTCGACGGCAGCGACATCCAGGTGCTGAACGGACGCTTCGGCCCGTACATCAGCGACGGCAAGCTCAACGGCAAGATTCCCAAGGATCGCGAACCCGCCTCGCTCACCCTGGCCGAAGTCCAGCAGTTGCTGGAGGAAACCGGCAAGCCGGCCCGTCGTGGTTTCGGCGCCAAGAAGGCGACCGCCAAGAAGGCCGCGGTGAAGAAGGAAGCGGCGCCGAAGAAGGCCGCGGCCAAGAAGACCGCGACGAAGAAAGCTGCGATCAAGAAGACCGCCACCACGAAAGCCACGGCGAAGAAGGCTGTCGTGACCGTCACCGAACCGGCCAAGTCGCTGCTGACGCCGGCCAAGGTGGAACCAGGCAAGAAGCGGGTCGCCAAGAAGAAGCAGAGCGACGACGCGCCGTTCTGAGCGGCCCCGGCATATCCGGATGTCGCGGTGAACCGCGGCATCCGTGGCAGAATCGCCCCATGAGCGCGTCCCTGTCCCTGCCCGCCGCCGTGGAATGGCTCCAGCATGGCGGCGTGATCGCGTACCCGACCGAAGCCGTGTGGGGAGTGGGCTGCGATCCCTTCGACGAGGCCGCCGTGCTGCGGCTGCTGGCCATCAAGGAGCGCCCGGTCGAGAAGGGGCTGATCCTGATCGCCGCCGATCTCGAACAGCTCCGGCCCTGCCTGGGTCTGGACGCATTGCCGGTCGATCGCCTGGCCGAAGTGCTGGCGAGTTGGCCCGGCCCGCATACCTGGGTCATGCCGGCCAGCGCCGGTGTCCCGCGCTGGCTGACCGGGGAACACGCCGGCATCGCCGTGCGGGTCACCGCGCATCCCACGGTGATTGCCCTGTGCCGGGGCTTCGGCGGCCCCCTGGTGTCCACCAGCGCCAACCTGAGCGGGCAACCCGCGCCGCGGGAACGCCCCGGGCTGGATCCCGCGCTGCTGGAACGCCTCGATGGCGTCAGTGAAGGCGAAACCGGCGGTCTGGAACGCCCGTCCTCGATTCGCGACGCGCTGACCGGGCAGCCGCTTCGGCTCTGAACCGGTCTGCATTGTCCACATCCCGCTTCGCGCGCAAGATGCCGCCATGCGCATCGCCCTGATCGCCTGCCTGCTGTTCCCGCTCTGTCCTGTCCGGTCCGTGGCCGCGCAGGAAGTGGTGATCTACCGCTGCGTCGGCAAGCAGGGGCAGCTGACCTTGCGTGATTCTCCCTGTGCGCCCGGGGAAACGCAGCAGACCCGCAGCATGCAGCGACCTCGCGATCCCGCCGCCGGAACGCAGCCGATACCGCCGGAACGCCGTCCCGAAGCGCCGGCGACGCCGGTGGCCCCCGCCGAGCGGGTGGTCTATCGCAATGCGCCGCGCCCGATGTACGAGTGCGTCACCCTGGAAGGCGAGCGCTATGTCAGCGACAACGGCGAAGGGCAGCCGCGCTGGGTGCCGTACTGGGTCGGCGGTTATCCCCATGGCGCCTGGCCACGCCACCACGGCGGTGGTGTCTCCGGCAATATCAGCATCGGCAACGGCGGCAGCATTTCCTTCCAGAGTGGAAGCCCGACGCCGCTCCCTCCCACTCCACGGCCACCCGGACATCCACCCGGCAACATCATCGTTCCGGCCGGCGGCATGTGGGTCCGCGACGAATGCCATGCATTGCCGCAGGCGGAAGTCTGCGCGCGCCTGTCCGATCGCCGCTACGAAATCCTGCGCCGCTACGGCAGCGCGATGCCCAGCGAGCGGCGAACGCTGGATCTGGAGCAGCGCGGCATCGACGCGCGCATGGCCAACGATTGCAGGAACCCCTGATGCGCTATCGCCTTGCCTGGCTGCTGTTGTTCGCGGCGCCCGTCGCGCATGCGGACGAACTGGTGATCTACCGCTGCACCGATGCCGCCGGCGCGCTCACCGTGCAGAACATGCCCTGCCCCAAGGGCAGCAAGCAGCAGATCAAGCGGATGCAGGCGCTAGTGACCGTGCCGATGACACCGACGCCGGCCATGTCCACGCAACCCGCGGCCGTACCCACCGAACCCGCGTCGACTCCCGCGACTCCCGCGACGCCCACAGCCACCAGCGCGTCTTCCGCACCGGCGGCGGACACCGCCGCGCGCCTGCCGCCTCCCAATCTGTTCCGCTGCACCACCCGCGACGGCGGCGGCTACGTGACCGAGGACAGCGAGCCGGCCTCCCGCTGCGAACCGCTGCAGACCACCGGGTTGGACGGCAATCCGCAGGGCGGTGCCGGCCAGGCCTGCGAGGTGGTGCACGACACCTGCGCGCGGGTTCCCGATGAAGGACTGTGCGAGGCGTGGACGAAGCTGCGCGACGAAGCGGAAGTGGCCTGGCGCTTCACCCGTGCGGAAACCAGCGAGAAGAACAAGGCCGAGTTCGATCGCGTCCAGCGCATCCTGGCCGAGAGTACCTGCGGCGGCTGACAGGCGACGGACGCCGGTCCGGCACAGCACGCGGCGGATCATGCGCCGGTGGATCAGCCACAGCACCAATGCGACCAGTCCGGCGGTCGAACCCAGCAGGTTCGGCACCAGCGAGAGGATCTGGGTGCCGCACCAGCCCAGGCCGGTCCCTTCGCCGAAGCCCCGCCAGCTCGCGAAGCCGGCATGCCGCTGTCCCTTCGCACGCAGGCTGGCCGAAACGCTGCGGATGATGAAAAAGCGCTCGATGAAGTTGTACGGCAGCACGAACCTCCACCAGACCGAAGCAGGCGACGCCTTGCGCGCGGCGGGCGATACCGCCGCCAATGTCCGCCCGAGATCACGGCCGTAGAACAACACCACGGCCAGGAACAGGATCACCGGCCAGCGCGCCATACGGCCCGTACAGCGCGATTTCGCCGAAGATGCCCCGCCCTTCCGGCGCGACCCGGAATGCAGGCCACAGCGCCTCCGCCCACACCGGCGGTCAACACGAGTTTCAGCGGAAGCAGCTATTTGGGCGTGGGCATGGACTCAGAATCCGTAGCGCAGGAATCCACCATCCACCGCGATGCATTCGCCGGTGACGTAACTGGCCGCCGGCAGGCACAGGAAGCCCACCGCCGCCGCGACTTCCTCCGGTTCGCCGATCCGGCGCATCGGCGTGCGCGCGATGACTTCCTCGTAGTAATCCGCGTCCGAAAGCGGCCCGGACGTCCGGCGGGTGCGGATGTACCAGGGTGCCACCGCGTTCACCCGCACGCCGTCCTCGGCCCATTCGACCGCCAGGTTGCGGGTCATCTGCTGCAGCGCGGCCTTGGTCATGCCATAGGGCGTGCCACTGCGCACGGCGGTGATGCCGGACACACTGCCGACGTTGACGATGGCCGAACTGGCATGCCGGGTCAGCAGCGGATGGGCGTAGCGTGACAGCTCGAACGCGGAGAACAGGTTGGTTTCGAAGATCCCGCGCCATTCGTCCTCGGTGTAGTCCACCGCGGCCTTGGTGACGTTGCCGCCCGCATTGTTGATGAGCAGGTTGAGGCCATCGGCGTGATCTTCCACCCAATCGAGGATCGCACGCCGGTCCTCATCGTCGGCCACGTCGGCAGCCATTGTCGCCACTTCGTTTCCGGGGAATTCCTCGGCGAGATCCTCGCGCGCGGCATCCAACAGATCCTCGTCGCGCGCGACCAGCATCACATCCGCGCCGAAACCCAGCAGTTCGCGCGCGATCGCCAGGCCGATGCCGGCGCTGGCACCGGTGATCAATGCAGTCTGCCCGTCCAGTCGCCACCGATGGGATGCCATGCGTCGCTCCGTCAGAATGGGGGTAGCATACCGCCAGCCATTCCGGAGGAGCATCGCATGAAGAGGCATCCGATCACCTGCCTGTTGCTGTTGCTGCCGTTGTGCGCGTGCCGGCCGACGCCGCCGCCGACGGAACATCCGCCGGAACCGCAGGCCGTGCGCGCCACCGAACTGCGCGACGCCATCCAGGCGCCGCTGGACAAGGCCAAGGCGGTCCAGGAGACCACCCGCAAGGCCACCGAGGACACCCGCGCGGCCATCGATGCCGCCGAGCGGCAGTAGCCTGCATCGCATCGGCGGGCCGGCATGAAAAAAGCCCTCCTTGCGGAGGGCTTTTTCGTCTGGCGCGGCAGGACGCGGGAAGCGCTCAGTAACCGCAGAAGCAATAGGCCAGCGCCTTGACCGGCGTGCCCTGGCGATCCTGCAGGGCCTCTTCCACGAAGCGCAGTTGCGTGTTCGCTTCCGGAAGGCGTTGCGCGAGCATCGCGCGGGCGATGTCCGAATCCTTCAGCCAAAGCGCGCCGATGCGCGAGCCGGCCATCCGGCCCATGAACTGGGCGAACGGCGAGGCATTCTGCTCGATGTAGCGCACGCGATACTTGTCGGCGCCACCCAGCTTGGCCAACTGCGCGGCGTACTCGGTCGCCGCCTGCATGCCACCGAGTTCGTCGACCAGGCCACGCTCCTTGGCCTGCGCGCCGCTCCAGACGCGGCCGCGGGCGACTTCGTCCACCGCCTCGACCGGCTTCTTGCGCGCGTCGGCGACCTTGCCGGTGAAGTCCGCATAGCCCTTGTTGATGATCGACTGGATCACCTGGCCGACCGCCGGATCCAGCGGACGGGTAATGTCGAACGCGCCCGCGAATCGGGTGGTGCCCACGCCGTCGGTATGCACGCCGATCTTCTCCAGCGTGCGCGGCACGGTCGGAATCATGCCGAAGATGCCGATGGAACCGGTGATGGTGGAGGGATCGGCATAGATGCGATCGGCGTTCATCGAGATCCAGTAGCCACCCGAGGCGGCCAGATCGCCCATCGACACCACCACCGGCTTGCCGGCGGCCTTAAGCGCGGCCACTTCGCGGCGGATCTGCTCGGATGCGAACACGCCGCCGCCCGGGGAATCCACGCGCAACACCACCGCCTTCACGTCCTCGTCGTCGCGCGCCTCGCGCAGCAGCGCGGACGTCGATTCGCCGCCGATGCGGCCGGCCGGCTGCTCGCCGTCGGTGATTTCGCCTTCGGCCACCACCACCGCGATCTGCGCGCGCTTGTCCAGCGTGGCGGCGCGTTGCGCGTCCAGGTGGGCGAGGTAGCCGTCCAGGGTGACTTGGCGGAAACCGGTGTCGGAGTCCTCGTCGGCCACGCCGCGTTCGATCAGCAGGTTCTCCACGTCCTCGCGGGTCTTCAGTCCGTCCACCAGCTTCTGCTGCAGGGCGAACTTGGCCAGATCGCCACCGGCGGCGGCGATGCCTTCCGGCAGCGTGTCGATGCCGGCGGCCAGTTGCTGCGGGGTCAGCTTGCGTGCCTTGGCGACGTCGCCCAGGTAGCGCTGCCACACGTCGTTCATCCAGAACAGATCGGCTTCCTTGGCTTCCGGCGAGGCGGCGTCCAGCACGTAGGGTTCGACCGCGGACTTGAACTCGCCCACCCGGAACACGTGCACGTCCACGCCCAGCTTTTCCTGCAGGGCCTGGCGGAAATACTGGCGATAGCGACCCAGGCCTTCCAGCAGCAATCCACCCATCGGATCCAGGTAGACCTCGTTGGCCTGCGCGGCCAGCAGGTACTGGTGCTGGCCCAGGTTCTCGCCGAACGCCACGATCTGCTTGCCCGAGGCGCGGAAGCGCTCCAGCGCCGCGGCGACTTCGCGCAGCGAGGCGTAGCCGGTCGGCTGCAGCCGGTCGACGCGCAGCATCATCCGCTCGATCTTCTTGTCCTCGCGCGCGGCGTCGATCGCGCGCACCAGATCGCGCAGCTGGATCTCCTCCGCATCCTTGTCGTTGAGCAGCTTGGCCAGCGCGCGGGTCGCCGGATCCGTGCTGTATTGCTCCACCAGGCGCCCTTCCGGCGCGACCACCAGCGTGGTGCGATCGATGACCGGCTTGACCGCGCTGCTGGAGCTGATCCCGGCCAGCAGGATCATGAACATGATCAGGAACAGCAGGAACCCGAAGAACAGCACGTTAAGGAACAGCTTGCGGGCGAAATTGACCACGTTCCAGGCGCCCACGAAGAAGGTGGCGACGGGTCCGCGGACGGGAGGCGGTTGGTTCATGGGGGTGGAGGCTCCGGTATTCCTGGGGCCAGCTTAACGGTTCGGCCTGGCGGGCGGCATGCCCCTTTAGTCACCGTGCGCCGATGTCAGTCAGCGCACGGAGTGGCCAGCAGGCGCCGGCTGCTGCGGTTGAAACGCCAGCCCAGGCTGACCGCGGCGGCGGTGAGTCCCATGATCAGGCCCAGCCACATGCCCTGCGGTCCCCAGCCCAGGCCCAGCCCGAAACCGGCCCCGAGCGGCATGCCCAGGCCCCAGTAGGAAAACATCGCCAGCCACATCGGCGCCCGGGTGTCCTTCAGGCCGCGCAGCGCGCCCGCCGAGAGCACCTGGATGCCGTCGGGGAACTGGAATGCCGCGGCGTACAGCAGCAGCGTACCGGCCAGGGCCGCCACCGCCAGATCCTGGGTGTACAGGGACACCACCGCGTCATGCCCGAACAGCAGCACCAGCGCCGACAGCGCCTGGGTGCACAGCACGATGGCGTAACCGGCGTGGGCCGCCCGCCGGACACCCGCCGGATCGTTGGCGCCCAGCGCGTGGCCCACGCGCACGGTGGTGGCCTCGGCGACGCCCATCGGCACCATGAAGCACAGCGCCGCCACGTTGATGGCGATCTGGTGCGCGGCGGCCGAGACGGCGCCCAGCCGCGCGATCAACAGCGCGGTCACGATGAACAGGCTGCCCTCCATCAGCACGGTGATGCCGATCGGCAGGCCGGTCCTGAGCAGCTGCGCGATCGCCGGCCAGCGCGGGGGTTCGAAATGGCTGAACAACTTCAGATGGGCAAACCGGCGCGAGTGCCACAGGTACAGCGCGAAGCAGGCCGCCTGCACCCACATGGTGACCGCCGAAGCGGTGCCGAGCCCGGCCGCGCCCATTTCCGGCAGGCCGAACTTGCCGAAGGTCAGCACGTAGCCAAGCGGCGCCAGCACCAGCAGGCCGCCGAAGCCCAGCAGCATGGTCGGCAGCGTCCAGTGCATGCCTTCGCTCAGGTAACGCATGCAGAAATAGAAGGTCAGCGCCGGCACGCCCCAGCGGATCGCGTGCAGGAAGCCGGTGGCGCCGGGAATGATGTCCGGGGCGATGCCGAACGCGCCCAGCGCGTACGGAGCCAGGGTCAGGAAGCCGAACATCAGCACGCCCAGGCCCAGCGACAGCCACAGCGCCTGGCGGAACAGCGGTCCGATTTCGTCGCGCCGGTTGGCGCCGTCCAGTTGCGAGACCGACGCGGTGAGCGAGATCAGCGTGCCGATCGGCACCATCATCGGCAGCCACAGCAAGGCGGTGCCGACCGTGACCGAGGCCAGGGTCTGGGTGCTGTGGTGTCCGGCGATGACGTTGTCGACGAAGCCGATGAGACCGGTGGAGACATGGCCCAGCACCAGCGGCAGGGCAAGTTTCGCGGAAGCGCGGACCTCATCGCCGAAACGCGGCGAATGGGAGACGGTGGAAGACATGGGGGAGACCGCCGGACTACGGTCGCGCGGTCGCGCGCTGGCACCGGGTCACGGGAGGCCGGTATCTTACCCGCTCGCGCCAGGGGAAGCACAACCGCAGATGAGCAGCCAGACCGACGTATTGCCGCACGACCATGCGCCCGCCGGGTGCGAGAACTGCGCCACGCCATTGCAGGGCGAGTTCTGCCATCACTGCGGCCAGTCCTCGCACAATCCATTGCGCCATGCCGGCCACGCGATCGAGGAAGTATTCGAATCGTTCTGGCACCTGGACGGCCGCATCTTCCGCACCCTGCGCACGCTCTGTTCGCCGGGTCGCCTGGCCAATGCCTACCTGGCCGGCCATCGCGCTCCCTACGTCGCGCCGTTGCGGCTGTTCGTCATCATCAGCGTACTGACGTTCTTCATCGCGCAGTTCGCCGTGCATATCGGCGAGCCCACGCCCGACGCGGTGGTCAAGGGCAATTTCGAGGAGGCGACGACGGTCGCCGAAGTGGAGCGCCAGCGCGATGAGGCCATCCGCGGCCTGCTCGAAGGCAAGGCCGCGGTCGGCAACATCCCCGGCGCCGCCATCGGCTTCGAACGCAGCATCAAGGCGCTGCGCCTGCAGGCGCGGGAACGCATCGCCGAGCTGGATCCGAAGCATCCCTCGCTGCAGCAGCCCCTGGAATCCACCGGACCGGTCGCCGCACCGGCGCCGGAAACCGCCGACGCGCCGTCCACTCCGCCACCGGACAGCACGCCCACGGGCGAACCGTCCGCTTCGCCTGCGTCCTCCCTGCCCCCCGCCTCGTCCGCGACCACGGACAAGGACGAGGACGCGCAGGCCGAACCCAAGGGATTCCTCGATCGCTGGCTGAAGAAGAAAGCGCATCGCGCGGAAGAAAACTGGGAGCGCTTCCAGAAGGATCCGGAGCTGATCAAGAACGCCGGACTCAAGGCCATTCCCACCGCGCTGTTCTTCATGGTCCCGATCTTCGCGGTGTTCCTGAAGATCGCCTACCTGGGCTCGGGCCGGCTGTACCTGGAGCATCTGGTGGTCGCCCTGTACAGCCATGCGTGGCTGTGCCTGGCGTTGCTCGGCATCTTCCTGCTGATGGCGCTGGACGAATGGATCACGCCGCATGCCGCCTGGTTCGCCAGCATCACCGGCCTGCTCCAGTTCGTGCTCTGGTGGTGGATGCCGATCTACCTGCTGCTGATGCAGAAACGGGTCTATGGCCAGGCGTGGTGGCTGACGATGCTGAAGTACCTCGCCGTCGGCATGATCTACCTGTTCCTGGTGAGTTTCGCGGCGATGTTCGTCCTCCTCACCAGCTTCATCAATGCATGACGATCATCTACGAGGTCGACCTCGCCATCGCCTCGGACATCGCCGAGGCGCATGCGCGCTGGCTGGACGCGCACGTGCGCGAAATGCTGGGTTTCGCGGGGTTCCTGGAAGCGGAAATCCTGGAGCGGCTGGATCCGCCCGCCGATCCCGGTTGGGTGGCGCGCTGTGTCCGCTATCGACTGACCGATCGCGCCGCGCTCGACGCCTATCTGCGCGATCACGCGCCGCGCATGCGTGCCGAGGGCGTCGCCCGCTTTGGTGATCGGGTGCGCGCCAGCCGGCGGATTCTCGCGAGCGCCGCGCGCCGCTGAGCCGCGTCGTTCCGCAGGCTATTGGCTCCGCCGCCGATGCAGCCAATCGCCACGGCGCGCAGGTTCGGTCTTCAGCAACGCCTGCAGGAACGACGCGCGCTCCTGCGGGGGAATGCGCTGCGCCAGCGCGGCGAGATCATCGCGCTGCGTCGCATCCGATTGCCGCAACAGGGCCAGCAGCATCGCGCGCTGATCCTCGGGCACGTAGGCGAACAGCGGTTGCAGGCGTGGCCAGTCCGCCCCCAGTTCGGGGCCTAGTTCCCAGCCATGCTGCTGCGAGACATCCTGCTGGGCGTACAGCGTGCGCAGGCGTGCCTGTTCTTCCGGGGGCAGGGCGGCGAATGCCTGCGCCGCCGCGCGCAGTTGCGCGCGCTGGCTTTCGTCCAGTGCGCGCCAGGACTGGTACCGGCCTCGCTGGCGCGCCCGTTCCATCGGCGCCAACGCATCCCACGCCTGCGCACGCGCGGCGACCTGCGCACGCTGTGGCCCGGAAAGCGCGGACCAGCGCGCGCGGCTGTCCGCCAACACGGTTTCCACCCCGGGCGGCAGCGCATGGGCCCACCAGGCCGCGCAGACGGCGAACACGGCCAGGGCCAGCGCAAGGCACTCAGAACGTCGTGTCACGGCCTTCCTCCCCGATGGCCGCCGCATCGGCGGCGGTGGTTGCCGGGTCCGCCGGCAAGGGCTGGCTGCGGCCCGCCAGGTACCAGGCCAGGAACGCGGCCTCGCCCGACAGCGATTCGCTTTCCGGGTCCAGCAGCAGGTCCAGATCCGGATGCAGCGGCAGGGCGTCCTCCGCCGCGACCGAGGCCGCCGGCGCATCGGCCGGCGCCAATGCTTCGCTGCGGATGTCGGGTTCCTCGGCCAACCCCAAGCCGGTCTCGCCGACCTGTTCCAGCGTACCGCCCATCCGTCCCCACCAGGCCGGTGGTGCGAAAAAGGTCACCGCCAGCCCACCCGCGCATGCCAGCACGATGGCCACCACCGCCCAGCGCCGCCATCGGCCCGGCGTGGACGCTGCCTTCCGGGGCGCGCGTCCGCCCGATACGGGAACGGGTGGGGTGCGCGATGGCCGCGGCGCTGCCGGCTCCGGCCGCAGTGCGCGCTCGCGCAGCCGCGCCAACCGCGCCATCCGCTCCGGCGGAAGCTCGCGCATCTGCTGCTGGATCGCGTCGGCCAGCGCCCGCCAACCGATGGGGTCGGGCTGCCCGGTCGCATCCAGCGGGCAGGCCGCCGCCAGCGACGCGCGGTAATGGGTCAGATCGATGCCCAGCACCTCGACCGCTTCATCCTCCGGCAAGCCCGCCGCCAGGCGGCTCAGGAGCGCGCGGCGATCCTCCGGCGCCAGCGTACCGAGGTGCGCCAGCGGCTCCGGCCAATGCGCCGCGGCGGGAGCCCGGTGCAGGACCGGGGACGCCATCAGGCGCTGCCAGAAGCCGCGCGGCCAGTCCGCCATCGGCAGTCCGGGAGCCTGTTCCGAGAACGCCCGCATCGCGGTCGCCAGGGCGACATCGCCGTGTTCGGCGTCTCCGCACTGCAACTGGGCGAACAGGGCGCTCCGGCGCTCGACGCCACGCAGGAAAGCGGCCAGGGCGGGGGGCGCCGGGGCGGCGGACGGCGACGGATCAGTCATGGAAGCGCGGGCTCATCACCTCGAATCATAGCGGTCGCCAACGTGATTCCGTGCGCTTGACACTGCTTGGAATCCTGCTCTCCCAAGCGCCGCAAGGCTTTCGCGGATTTGCGTTGTGCACAGCAGTCACGCGGGTGTCACGATCGTGCGGGCCGGTGTGGCCAGCCGTCACATTTCAGCTTGGTTTCACAATTAAATTATTGATTCAAAAGAAGAATATTGTTTTGGCGTTTTTTTCACCAACCACCACGGGAGGCCTGAAAATGGGTCATCGGCGCGTGGAGCATTGGCGACATGCACAGATTTATCCACAGCTTGTGTGGATAAGCTGGAATCTCTTTAGCTCACCTGCACTTGCGTGATCTTCGTCATTTTTTTGACAGATTGATCCCGCAACCCCCACCCCGCCGCGTGGCTTGACCGGCTCGCTACACTGGAGCCGATGTCGCCACCCGTCGTTCTCCGCGTCGCCCTGCCCGTTCCACTGCCCCGGTTGTTCGACTACCACCCGCCTGCGGGCTCGGTCGTCTCGGCCGGCGACGTGGGCCGGCGCGTGCGTGTGCCCTTCGGAGGTCGCGAACTGGTGGGTTGGGTGGCCGGGACCGGCGCATCCGCCGAAGCCGTCGAATTGAAGGCCGCGCAGGAATGGCTGGATGCCTCCCCGCTGCTGCACGGCGAACTGCTGGACTCGCTGCGCTGGCTGGCCCGCTACACCCACGCGCCCCTGGGCGAAACCTTCGCCACGGCCCTGCCCGCGCCCCTGCGCCAGGGCGAGCCCGTACCCGACGCGGAACAGGCCTGGCAATGGCAACTGACCGAGGCCGGCCTTACCGGTCTGGCGCGGCTGCGTGCCGGCAGTCGACCCCGGCAACTGGCGGAATACCTGGCCGCCGGCCCGCAATCGGAGGATCAGCTCGCGGCGCGCATGGAGCGTTGGCGCGAGGCCGCGCGCGCGCTGGCCACGCGGCAACTGGCCGAACGGATCCCGGCGCCGGCCGGTGCCGGGGAAGCCGTGCCGCGCCCGGGTCCGGCACTCAACGAGGAACAGCAGGCTGCCGCCGAAGCGCTGGCCGCCGCCCGCGGCTTCGTCCCGTTCCTGCTCGATGGCGTCACCGGCAGCGGCAAGACCGAGGTCTATCTGGGTGCCATCGCCGCCTGCCTCGCCCGCGGCCGGCAGGCGCTGGTGCTGGTGCCCGAGATCGGACTGACCCCGCAGACGCTGGCACGCTTCCGGACCCGCCTGGGCGTGCCGGTCCACGTCCTGCATTCCGGCCTCAACGACAACGAACGCGCGCGCACCTGGGGCGCATGCGCGCGCGGCGAGGCGCGGGTGATCGTGGGCACGCGCTCGGCAGTATTCACGCCGTTGCCGGAAGCCGGCCTGATCATCGTCGACGAAGAGCACGACGGCAGTTACAAGCAACAGGACGGCATCCGCTATCACGCCCGCGACTTCGCCCTGGTACGGGCCAAGGCGCTGGACGTGCCGATCATCCTCGGCAGCGCCACGCCCTCGCTGGAAACCCTGCACAACGCCCACGGCGGCCGTTACCGGCACCTGCGCCTGCGGCGTCGCGCCGGCGCCGCGCAGCCCCCGCGCGTGCGCGTGCTCGACGTCCGCAAGCGTCCGTTGGAGGCCGGCCTCTCGCGCGAACTGCAGCAGGCCATCCGCCAGGCGCTCGAAGCCGGCGGCCAGGTGCTGGTGTTCAAGAACCGCCGCGGCTACGCACCGGTGCTCTTGTGCCACGACTGCGGCTGGAGCGCGCACTGCAAGCGCTGCGACGCACCGATGACGGTGCACGCCGGTGGCCGCCGCCTGCAATGCCATCACTGTGGCGCGCGCCAGCCGGCGCCGCTGGCCTGTCCCGATTGCGGCGGCCTGGCGTTGCAGCCGCAGGGCATCGGCACCGAACGCCTCGAAGAGCATCTGGTCGCCGCCTTTTCCGATGTACCCGTGCTGCGCATCGATCGCAGCACCACCCAGCGACGCGACGCGCTCGCCAGGCACCTGGACACGCTCGGCGAGCAACCCGGCATCCTGGTCGGCACCCAGATCCTGGCCAAGGGCCATGACCTGCCGCACCTGACCCTGGTGGCGGTGGTCGGCATCGACGAGGGCCTCTTCTCCGCCGACTTCCGCGCCGGCGAGCGACTGGCCCAGCAACTGATCCAGGTCGCCGGACGCGCCGGACGCGCCGACAAGCCCGGCGAAGTCTGGCTGCAGACGCATCATCCGGACCATCCGCTGCTCAACACGCTCATCCAGGGCGGCTACCACGCCTTCGCCGAAGCCGAGCTGGCGCAGCGCGAGGCGGCCGGCTTCCCGCCGTTCGCCCACCTGGCTCTGCTGCGCGCGGAAGCCCAGCAGGTCGATGTGGCACAGGCATTCCTGCTCGCGGCGCGGCAGGTGCTGCGCGATCACGATCCGAAGCTGGACATGCACGGCCCGCTGCCCGCGCCGATGCCGCGCCGCGCCGGCTACCACCGCGTGCAGCTGGTGCTGTCCTCGCCGGAGCGGCGCCTGCTGCACCGGCTGCTCGATGCCGCCATTCCGCAGCTATACGCCTCGCCGGAAGCGCGCCGGGTGCGCTGGTCGCTGGACGTGGATCCACTGGATTTGTACTGAGGGAAGACCCGTCCGGCGTCGCCCTGCGTGCGGCACAGTGGGCGCTTCCCGGCTTGCCTCATGCAATCGGTGAGGCACAAACCCAGGCATGGTCGCCCGCGCCCCGGCGTCCTCCGGAAAAAAATGACGCTCGGCCGCCACGGAGCGCGGTTGGGAACCAGACACGCCCGGAAACCACCCCGGCGCGCGGCTTTCCCTACCCTTCCTGGAGATGCGTCCATGCAAGCCCCGCAACCTGCTTCCGTTTTTCCCGCCCGCCCGCGCCTGCGTCCGCTGGCGCTGGTCCTGTCCCTGCTGATCACGTCGCCGGCCTGGGCCGGCGATGTCTGCGATCTGGCCACCGCCGGCGAGGACGGCGCGGGCGCGGCGGCTCCCGGCAACAACTCGTTGGCCTGCGGCACCAATGCCAACGCGTCCATCGGCGGCGTCGCGCTGGGCACCAGCAGCGTGGCCACCTTCGAGAGCACCGCGCTGGGCACCAGCGCCCTCGCCACCGGCTTCGGCAGCACCGCCCTCGGCACTTGGCGCGATCTCAACAACGACGGCCTGGTGGGACTGGATGAGATCACCATCGCCAGCGGCCAGCGCGCCACCGCGGTCGGTGCCTCGGCGCAGGCAACCAACGATTTCGCCACCGCGCTGGGTGGCAATGCCACCGCGTCTGGCCGAGGCAGCCTGGCCATCGCCGGCGACGCCAGCGGCGAGTCCGCCATCGGTGTTCTGGGCGATGCCTCCGGCGGCCATAGCATCGCGGTCGGCTGGGCCAGCCGCGCCACCGCTGATGGCGGCACCGCCATAGGCCGCTATGCCGAATCGACGGGGGGCGACAGCACCGCATTGGGCGCGCACAGCTACGCCGATGGCGAAGACAGCACGGCAGTGGGTTATTCGAGCCGCGCCGGCGGCGCGGGCAGCGCGGCGGTCGGCACGTTCGCCACGGCGCTCGGCCGCAGCGCGATCGCCATTGGCGAGAACAGCGAAGCCGGCGGCGAAAACGGTACCGCGGTGGGCGGCTGGCGCGACGTCAACGGCGATGGTATCCGCCAGAACGAGGAATCCACCGAGGCCGCCGCGCTCGACAGCAGCGCGTTCGGTGCCGGCGCCAAGGCCAATGCGGAATCGACCAGCGCGTTCGGCGCCGGCTCGGCCATCCATGCCCAGAACGGCACCGCGCTGGGCGCGCACAGCATGGTCACGACGCAGGGCGACAACGCCGTGGCGTTGGGTACGGGTTCGATCGCCGATCAGGCCAACACCGTCTCGATCGGCAGCGTCGGCGGCGAGCGCCGCATCGTCAACGTGGCCGCCGGCACCGGCGCCACCGACGCGGTCAACCTGTCGCAGTTGCAGGCTACCCTGGCGACGGCCAATGCCTACACCGACACCGCGGTGGCCACCGGCGGCACCGCCGCCAACGCCTATACCGACAACCGCGAGGCCGCCATCCGCGACGACATGGAAGCCGGCGATGCCGAAACGCTGTCGGCGGCCAACGCCTACACCGACAACCGGATCGCGCAGTTGGTGGGCCTGGATGCAGGCACGATCAACGATCGTTTCGACAACATCGATCGCAGGCTGCAGCACCAGGATCGCCGCATCGATCGCCAGGGAGCGATGGGCTCGGCCATGCTCAACATGGCCATCAACGCCGCCGGCTCGCAGAGTCCGCGTGGACGCGTCGCCGTGGGCGCGGGCTTCCAGGGCGGCGAGCAGGCGTTGTCGGTCGGCTACGGCCGCCGTATCGGCCAGCGCGCGTCATTCTCGCTGGGAGGTGCCTTCAGCGGCAGCGAGAAGTCCGCCGGCATCGGTTTCGGCGTCGATCTCTGACGCCATGCGGCTGGCCCCATGGCGCTCGTTTCCGAAAGGCCTTCATGGTGCACGACGCAACGCGCGTCGTGCACCGGAGGTCACAGGCGCGCCCGCGCCGCCGCGATCCGCCGCAACTCCTCCGCGTGCGGGCTGAGCTGTCGCCGCAACGGCGCCTCGGCGCTGGCCAGCTCGCGCCGCGCGTTGGCGAGATCGCCCGACGCCAGCAGCGCCTCCGCGTACGGCACGCGCAGTTGCGCGGTCACCGCGCTGTCCGCGCCGGTGAATCCGGCCGACATCGCCACCGCGCGTTTCCACTCGGCCAACGCTTCCGGCGCGCCACGCCGGCTGGCAATCTCGGCCAGCAGCGACTGCCGTTCCAGCGCCGCGGAAGGATTGTCGGCCGGGACCTCCGGCAGAGATGCCCGTGCTTCGTCCCAGCGCCCCTTCCGCAACAGCCATTCGGCTTGGACCAGCCGCGTGTTTATCCGCTCCGGTGAATCGCTGTCGGCGCTGAAGAATCCCTGCCAGGCGGGCAGCGCGCGTTCCATCAGCGCGCTGGCTTCCGGCATCCGCCCCATCCGTGCCAACACCCGCGCCCAGTAGACCTCGTTGCGGACACGGGTGCGATCACCGGCAGGGCGACGCGCGCGCCGGATCTCGGTGGCGATGCGATACAGCGGCTCGGCCGCGGCCAGATCGCCGCGTTGTTCCTCCAGCGTGGCCAACTGGCTGGCCACCACCGCGTAGTCGATGCTGTCCCTGCCCAGCACCCGCTCGGTGATCCCCAGGGCCTCGCGATAGTGGTGGCCGGCGCCGATGTAATCGCCGGATTGCTGCAACACCATCGCCAGTTTCATTTCGGTATCGGCGACGCGTTCGCTCTCGCGGCCAATCAGCGCCTCGGCCAGCGCCACGTTCTCGCGCAGCAGCTGCGCCGCTTCGGTGAAGCGGCCACGCGAGGCCAGCACCATCGCCAATCCCTGCCGGCTGGTGTGCAGGGTCACGCTGCGCGGCGCCTTCCGCACCTTGATCGCCAGGGCACGGCGATAGTGGGACTCGGCCGCGTCGGCATCACCTTCGGTGCGATACAGCAGCGCCATGTTGTGCAGCAGGCCGGCGGTTTCCAGCGAGTCCGGACCGTACACCTGCAGGTGCAGCTTCAGCGCCTGCGCGTAGGCGGCCTGGGCGCCGGGAAAATCCACCGCCGTCTTCTTCGCCAGCCCCAGCACGTTGTAGGCATCGGCGAGCGCCGCCGGCGTGCGATCGTGCGCCGTCCGCAACGCCAGCGAACGCTCGGCGGCCGCCAGCGCGTCGTCGGCGCGCATCTGGTTGCTCATCAGCGTGGAAAGATGGCTGTAGGCCTGCGCGGCCAGATCCGGGCGCCCGATCGACGGCTGCTGCAAGGCGTCGCCAGCCTGCCTGAGCATGGCTTCGGCCCGCTTCCGCTCGCCCAGGTTGGCATAGGCGCGGCCCAGCACCAGGCGCATGCGCGCCAGTACCGCCGGGCTCTGCGCCAGTTCGGCGTCCACCTTGGCGACCCCCACGTCCAGCACGTTGCGTGCGGTCGGCTCCTCCGTGCCCTTCGCCCCGCGCATGCGCGGGTCCGCGGCATTGAACGTATCCACCAGGAAGTCACTGACCTGCTCGGCGGTCGCGGCTTCGCGCTCGGCGCGCGCGCGCTCGACCTCCAGCCGACCGACGAAGGCCATCGCAACAACGGATGCCGCGCCCGCCAGCGCGACCGCGCGCCAATGACGGCGCCCCCAGCAACGCAGGCGGTAGGGAAACGTCGCCGCGCGCGCGGTGATCGGATGGTAGCTGCGGTGGCGCTGCAGATCGCCCGCCAATGCTTCCACCGAGGGGTATCGCGACGCCGGTTCGATCGCGCAGGCGCGCGCCACGATGGCGTCGAGATCCCCGCGCAGATGGCGGCGCCAGGGGCAATCCGCCGCCGCGGCTTCACTCGGCGCCGCGATGGGCTGGAACGCATCCTGGAGGCCCCGCTCGATGCGCCTGCCCGCCAGCAGTTCCGCCAGCAGCACGCCCAGGCTGAACACGTCGCTCGCGGTATTCACCGGTGCGCTGCCGCTGCGCAGCTCCGGGCTGGCGTACGCCGGCGTGCAGAACCCGGCCGCCTCCTCGCCGCCGGCGCCCATCCAGCGGGCGATGCCGAAATCCAGCAGTACCGGTTCACCGTCGGCACGAACGAGCACGTTGCTGGGTTTGAGATCGCAGTGGACCACCAGTTGCCGGTGCGCGGCCTGCACCGCCTCGCAGACCTTCAGGAACAGGTTGATGCGCGCATCCAGATCGAGGCCGTGCGCCTGGCAATACGCATCCAGCGCCACACCCTCGACATACTCCATCACCAGATAGGGCTGTCCCGCCGGGGTGGTGCCACCATCGTACAACCGCGCGATGTTGGCATGCCTGAGATCGGCCAGGATCTGGCGCTCGGCGATGAGCCGCTGCACCAGCGCGGGATCGGCCAGCGCGCTGCGCAGCAGCTTGATCGCCACGCACTGCCGGAACGATTCGTCATCGCGTTCGGCGACGAACACCGTGCCCATGCCGCCACTGGCCAGCCGCCGCACCAGGCGCCAGGGACCGATGCGCTCGCCCACGTTGAGCTCGGGTTCCGGCGAGGCACTCAGCAGATCGCGCAGCGGCTCCAGCGCCCGCTCGAAACTGGCGGTGCGCGCCTGCAGCATCGCCATCGCCTCTTCGATCAGCACCGGGTCGTCGCTGACGCGCTCCAGCTCCTCACGCCATCGGGAAGGCGGCAGATCGCAGACGGATTCGAACAGGTGCCGCAAAGACTCCCAGTGCACGGATTCCATCGTCTCCCCCCAGGAACGCGTGGCCGATCAGGCCAGTTCCTTGCGCAACCAGGCCTTGGCCACCTTCAGATCGCGATCGATGGTAGAGGCGGAGACCCCCAGCACACAGGCGATTTCGTCACGTTCCATGCCGCCGAAATAGGCCATTTCCAGGCCCTGGGCCGCCCGCGGGTCCCTGCGGGCCAGGCGCTGCAGCGCCAGGTCCAGCGCCAGGACGTCGAACGCATCCTCCCCCGCGGCCGATTCGGCATGCGAGAGCGTGAGCATCGCCACCTCGCCGCCCCGCTTCTCGGCCAGTTGCGCGCGCGCATGATCGACCATCACCGCGCGCATCTTCAGCGCCGCCATGGCAAAGAAGTGCGCGCGATCCTGCCAGTCGATCTCGTGATCGAGCAGGCGCATCATCGCTTCGTTGACCACCGCGGTGGGCTGCAGGGTGTGGCACGCGCCATGCCGGTGCCAGCGCATCCGCGCCATGTCGCGCAGCGTGTCGTAGACGTCGGACAGCAGGCGGTCCCGCGCCATCGCATCGCCGGCGCGCCAGCCCTGCAGCAAGCGGGTGAGGTTGTCTCCCATCGCCCCTCCATCGCGGCCCGGCAAGGAGGCCGAGCGCATGGTAGCGAAGTTCTTCGGCGCGGCGTATTGCATGGTGGGATCAACGGGGTTTTCCCGCCACGGCGGACAGGCCGGCCGGTTCCCGGTGGTCGCTCTTCACCCGGGACCGCCCTGATTCGCGTCAAGGGCGTCATCACGAAACTGTCCGCGGCATTCCGGCGGGACACCCACGAAGGTCATGCATACGCCGGCGCTTCACCGCGGGATTGGCGAAAGGGCGCGCCCGCAGGACGCGTCCCATCGCCCCGCAATCTGGCTTACCAGCTGAAACCCGCGCCCGCCGACACGCTCTTCTCGCCCCCACCGAATGCCGCGCCAATCGAAACGCTGGCACGGTTTCCGACCACGCGCTGATAGCCGATCGCCATCGCCTGTTCGCCGCCTTGTGAACCCACGCCCACGCCAACCCGGTTCCTGCCTGCAAGACCTGCGGTGTTCATTGCCATGCCGGCATAGGCGCCGCTCATCGCGGCCATCTTGTCGAGCCGGCGGTCCATCTGGTTGATGCGGCGATCCACGTCGCCGCGAAAGGCTTCGAAATCATCCGCCAGCCCGGTGAGTTCGGAGAAGCGGGCATCGGTGTACGCATTCGCGGAAGCGAGCGTCGCCGCATCGCCGGCGTCGGCATGATTCCTGGCGGTGTCCAGTGTCTGTGCGTCGCCCGCGTCGGCGTGGCTACGCGCCGCGTTCAACGTCTGCACGTCACCCGCGTCGGCGTGGCTACGCGCCGCATTCAACGTCTGCACGTCGCCCGCGTCGGCGTGGCTACGCGCCGCGTTCAACGTCTGCACGTCACCCGCGTCGGCGTGGCTACGCGCCGCATTCAATGTCTGCACGTCGCCCGCGTCGGCGTGGTTGTTGGCAGCGGTCAGTGCGTTCGCGGTCGCGGTGTCCGCATAAGCCTGGGCATCGGCCAGGGTGGTCGCGCTGCCCGTTGCGATGTCGGCGCGGACTGCCGCTTCGCGGGCATCGGCATAGCCATTGGCCGAAGCCAGCGTCGCGGCATTGCCGCTGTTCATCTGCGAAACGTTGACAGCATCGTTCGCCGCGGTACCCGCCGCGACATTGATGACACGACGCTGCGAGGTCGCGGACCCTACCGCGACGACATTCGCCGCCCCGTCGTCGTCGCTGCCGGCCCCCAAGGCCACGGAGTTTCCGCCCGTGGCGCTGGCCCCGTTGCCCAGCGCGGTGTTGCCGTTCGTGCCTGCCGTACCCGGCCTTTGCCCGAAACCGCAGCACCCGTCCGGTCCGTCCCCCCCCGACCCGGCCACGCTGTTGTTGCCCAACGCGATGTTGTCATTGCCGCCAGCGCCGCCGGCACCCCCCGTCCCCCCCGCGTAACCGTCGCCGGCATTGCCTCCCAGCCCGGCCTGGCTGTTCTCGCCGATGGCGATGTTGCGCGAGCCCCCCGCGCCGCCAATCCCCCCAGTGCCGCCAGCCGTTCCGTTCGCCCCATTGCCGCCGTCGCCGGCCTGCGCGTTGCTGCCGATGGCGGTATTGCCGGTGCCGCCGGCCCCCCAGGCCGAACTGGTCCAGCCGGACTGGTTGGGTCCGGGCTCGCCGGCACCGCTCGCGGAACTCCCCGCGCCGCATGCGATGTCCTGGCTGCCTGGATTCTGGGTACAGGGCTCGGTGCCGGTCCCACCGGTTGCCTGCGCGAGTGCCGCAGGCATCGGCGCCATCAGCGCCGCGGCCAGAAGCAGAGCACAGATTCCGGGTACACGGACGGAAACCGTCGGCAATCGACGGCGGGCGGGGCGGACGGAATCCATGAGATGCGCTCCAGAGTGGCTGACAGGAACCCCGGGAAGACCTGTTGCCTTCCGGGCGCGCAAGAGCCTGCCTTCGTCGCCCGCATCCGGATATCCCCGGAATCAGGTAGTCCCGCTCCCGCTTGCGTGCACCACTCAGGCCAGTACCGGAAACTCCAACTGCAGCCGGGTGCCGCCGGTGTCCGAGTCGATGAGGAGCTGCCCGCCGAGCCGCCGGGCCCGCGCCCGCATGCTGCCCAGTCCGGCCCCACGCATCCGCGTGTCGCCCTCCTCCCGCAACCCCTGCCCGTCGTCCTCGATATGCAACCGCAGGTGGTCATCCGTCCTGGCCAGGCGGACGCTCACCTGGCGGGCCCGGCTGTGCTTGAACACGTTGGTCAGCGCCTCCTGCAACAACCGCATCAGATCCAGGCTGCGGGCCGGGCCCAGTTCGATGCCATCCAATCCTTCCAGTTGCCACCGGCTGTCGATATCGGCGGTCTCCAGCAATCGGCCCAGGCGGTGTCGCAGCGGCGCCAACTGAGCCGCCAGCGCCGCGTGCTCCCGGGCCGTGCTGTCGATCACCAGCCGCAGATCATCGCGCATCTCTTTCAGCGTGCCCACGATCTGCGCCTTGGTCGTCTCTTCCGGCGCGTTCTCCAGTTGGGCGATGGCACCCACCAGCGTGCCACCGAAACCATCGTGCAGATCGCGCACCAGTTGCAGCCGTTCTCCCGCCCGTCCATGCGCCAGTTCCAGCGCATGCTGCTGCGTCAGCGTCTCCGACAGCCGCGAGGTCGCGGCCGACACTTCCCGTTGCAGTTCCTGGTTGAATCCCTCGATGCGCCGCATCGCGGTGACGAAGCGATGGGACAGCACGAAGCCGATGCCGATCAGGGTCAGCACGGAAGTGAGGCTGAGCAGGTAGGTATCGCTGTGTACCCATCCGAAGAACAGCGCGAAGTCATAGAACGACACCAGCACCGGCAGCAACAGGCAGGCCGCCAGTACCAGGAAATCAATCCGGCGCCGGCGCCAGGCCTGCACCAGGAAGTAGCCGATGCCGGCGTAGAAGAACAGGCCGCCCAGCACGATCCACGGCGTGCGTGCCGGCCCCATCCAGGCGGGCGCCAGCAGGGCGGTCGACACGGCGATCACGCTGGCCAGCGCCATCATCGCCTCGATGCGCGGGAACCGCTTTTCCGCATAGCGGAACAGGAACAACGTGTAACTCGCACCGGTCACCAGATACATCGCCGCCACGAAGGCCTGCCAGCCATCGGTGGTGGAGAACGGCCAGGGACTGGACACGATGTAATTGGCGCCATACAGCGATCCCGCCAGCTCCGACAGCGCGAACCAGCCGTAGACCGAATCCTGCCGCCGGAACAACCACAGCATCAGGAACAGGCCCCCCATCACCACGCTCATGGCGACATTGATCAGCTTGATGTCGTGGCGCGCGAAACGCTCCTGCCGGTACAGTGCCTGCACCGCGGCGGGCTCGCCGACCGTCACCGTGCCGAATCCCGGCTGGTATGCGGCCAGCCCCGAGACCCGCACCAGCAAGGTGTTCTCGCCCTGTCGAAGCAGCGCCGCCGGAATCAACTGGTAGTACGGCGCCACCCACGCCCGCGAAAGCGGCTCGACCAGGACCGGATCGCGCGCGACCAGATTGCCGTTGACGTAGATCGCACCGGACAGGCAGATGTAATTCACCAGCAGGCCGACCGGCTGGCGGGTGTCGGCTTGTTGCCACTTCAGGCGATACCAGACGACGCCATCGTGATCGGGCCAACGCGCGTCCCAGAAGTCCACCAGTTGCACGGCTTCCCAACTGTCGGTTGGCGGCGCGGCAGCCTCCCAGTCCGATCGCGCCGCCTCGGCGCGATCAATGGTGATCGCGGGTAGCGTTTGCGCGTTCGCCAGCCAGGGCCACAGCAGGCACAGCAGGATCACCCATCCCCGCAGGATCACGGCAGCAGTCCCATCGCCCGGGCCTCGAACACCGCCGCGGTGCGCGATCCGACCGCGAGCTTGCGGTAAATGTTCTTGGTATGGCACTCGATGGTGAGCCGGGACAGCGACAACAGCTCCGCCATCTCGCGGTTGCTGAATCCCTGCGCCACCAGTCCCAGGATCTCGTGCTCCCGCTCGGACAGATAGACGTCCTTTCCGATCTCCCGCGACAGCGCCGCAGCGGGAGCCTTCGTCGCCGCCGGCCACAACGCCAGGATGCGGCGCGCGATCATCGGATCGATCGGCGCGCCACCACTGCGCAGGCTTTTCAGGGACATCAGGATCTCGGCGTCATCGCGTTCCTTCAGCAGGTAACCGACCGCGCCGGCACGCACCCCGGCCAGGATGGTTTCCTCCTCCGCCCACGCGGACACGATGACCGCCTGCGTCGCCGCCGCATGCCGCTGCATCCAGGCGATGAGGTCGATACCACTGCCATCGGGCAATTGCACATCCACCAGGGCCAGTGCGAACGGACGTTCCCGCAGGCAGGAACGCGCGGATGCCAGGCAGTCGACGTCCACGATCCTCGCTTCCGGCTCCGCGACCGCGGCCACCAGTCGCGAAATCCGGCGGCGTACGCCGGGATCGTCCTCGATGACCAGCACTGCATCCAGTGTGATCGGCTGTGGTTGCATCATTCCCCCTGCGCCGACGCAGCCTCGATGGCGCCGGCAACCCAGTCTAACGTGCCTTGAAGAACTCGCGTGCTGCACGGGTGCTCGCTTTCCGCTTGCGTATGCCCGTGTCCATGCCAGAATTCGCTGCATGGATACTGTCGTTTTTTCCCTATCGACGTTCCCGTTGCCTTCCAACGGGCGGGATTCCGGCTCGTCGCATGCCAATGGAGCATCGCGATGAGTACCCCTCGCCCGCATGTGGTCATTGTCGGTGGCGGCTTTGCCGGCCTGTGGGCGGCACGGGCACTGGCCAGGGCGCCCGTCCGGATCACCCTGATCGACCGCCGCAACCATCACCTCTTCCAGCCGCTGCTCTACCAGGTGGCCACTGCCGGCCTGTCGGCGCCCGACATCGCGGCGCCGCTGCGCCATATCCTGCGCCGCCAGGCCAATGTGGAAGTGCGCCTGGCGGAAGTCACCGCCGTGGATGCGTCATCGCGCCAACTAAGGCTGGGTGACACCAGCGTCCTGGACTATGACTACCTGCTGCTGGCCACCGGCGCCACCCATGCCTACTTCGGCCACGACGAATGGGCCCAACATGCGCCCGGGCTGAAGACGCTGGACGACGCCCTGCGGCTGCGCCGCCACCTGCTGGTCGCTTTCGAGCGCGCCGAAGCCGAGCCCGACCCCGCCCGTCGCGCGGCATGGCTCAACTTCGCCATCGTCGGCGGCGGTCCCACCGGTGTCGAACTCGCGGGAACACTCGCCGAGATTGCGCGGCATACGCTGAAGAACGAGTTCCGCAACATCGATCCGGGCGAGGCGCGCGTGCGCCTGATCGAGGCCGGCCCGCGCGTCCTGGCTTCATTCCCGGAAGATCTTTCCGGGCGCGCTCGCCGCCAGCTGGAAAAACTGGGCGTGGAAGTCAGCACCGGCGTGCCGGTCACCGCCATCAGCGACACGGGTTATCAACTGGGCGACAGTTTCGTACCGGCCCGCACGGTGGTGTGGGCGGCCGGCGTCGCCGCGTCCCCGCTCGCGCGCTCGCTGGGGGTTCCCCTGGATCGGGCCGGACGCGTGATCGTGCAGGCCGACCTCAGCGTGCCGGGTCATCCCGAGATCTTCGTTGGTGGCGATCTGGCGTCCGTGCAGAGCGACGGGCGTCCGGTACCCGGCGTGGCTCCCGCGGCCAAGCAGATGGGGCGGCACATCGCGGCGGCCGTACGGTCACGGTTGGCCGGGAAGCCTGCCACGCCGTTCCGCTACAAGGATTTCGGCAACCTCGCCACCATCGGCCGGATGGCGGCCGTGGTGCACCTGGGCCGGCTGAAACTGTCCGGCCTGCTGGCCTGGTGGTTCTGGCTGGCCGCGCACGTGTTCTTCCTCATCGGCTTCCGCAACCGGCTGGTCGTGTTGCTCAACTGGGCGTGGGCTTACTGGAGCTACCAGCGTGGCGCGCGCATCATCTTCGGCGCCGCCGGGGAAGAACCACCGGATCAATGACGATCCACGCGCGCCGCGAAGCAACCGGGGCGTGCGTTGTGCAGGTGCAGGTAGTTCACCTCGACGCGCTGGAAGAAGCCTTCGATCGCCTGGACCAGTTGGGTACCCTCCACGACCTCGGAGGCCTGCATCCAGCCGTCGGCATCGTAGGCTCGCACGGACAGCAGTCGACGCAGGAAGGACTCCGGTATCCGGTTCTCGAACACCGCGGCTTCGCCGGCACGCTCGCGCACGAAGATCGGTCCGCCCGCGCGATACGGGCCGGCTACGTCATGATGCTGGAACGGCAACAGCAGCAGGACCTCGCCCACCCGGGCGTTGTCCAGCGAAACCCTGCACGGGAAGCCGCGATCGCTGTCGGCAACGACACGCCGCATCGATTGGCGCCCCAGCGCCGCGTCATCCAGCGGCCAAAGGTGGGTGAACAGGTCGGGCGACAGGCCGGTGATGCGGTAGGACATGGCGGAAACTCCTAAGGGGGCCTGCAGCATCCCCCGTGTGCGGATGCGTCGCCATCCGGTTCTTGCGCGCCCAAAACGAAACGGCCCCGTTTCCGGGGCCGTCGTGGATTGCGTCGGGTCCGTTCGCTCAGGCGGCGAACAACGCCTTCATCTTCTTGAGCGCATTGGCTTCGATCTGGCGGATGCGTTCGGCGGACACGCCGTACTCATCGGCCAGTTCCTGCAGCGTGATCTTGCTGTCCGCATCCAGCCAACGGCGCTTGACGATATCGCGCGAGCGCTGGTCCAGGCCGGCCAGGCCCTCGCGCAGCAGTTCAAGCTGGTTGTCCTCGCTGTCGGCGCGCTCGTAGGCCTGCGACGGATCCTCGTCGCCCGCCACCAGGTAGTTCACGGGCGACGGCGGGGCATGATCATCGTCCTCGTCACCCGGCGCATCGAAACCGATGTCGCGTCCGGACAAGCGCGATTCCATCTCCAGCACTTCGCGCTCGGACACGTTGAGGTCCTTGGCGACGGCACTGACTTCCTCGGCATTCATCCAGCCCAGGCGGGTCTTGGACTTGCGCAGGTTGAAGAACAGCTTGCGCTGCGCCTTGGTGGTCGCGACCTTGACGATGCGCCAGTTCTTCAGGATGAACTCGTGCATCTCGGCACGGATCCAGTGCACGGCGAAACTCACCAGGCGCACGCCCATGTCCGGATCGAAACGCTTCACCGCCTTCATCAGGCCGATGTTGCCTTCCTGGATCAGGTCGCCCAGCGGCAACCCGTAGCCGTTGTAACCCCGGGCCACATGCACCACGAACCGCAGGTGCGAGTGCACCAGTTCGCGGGCGGCATCCAGGTCTTCGTCTTCGCGGTAGCGACGGGCCAGCGCCTGCTCGTCATCGACCGTCAGCACCGGAATCTGGTGCACGGCACCGATATAGGCCTCGAGTGAACCGAGCGCACTGGGGATGGGGAGGCTGTTGGCCACCAGGGCGGTGGCGGGAGCATTCTGGGTCATGGGGGTCATCTTAGCAGTCGGGTTGTTTGACTGCTAACCGGTAAAAGAGTTCCCCATCATTCCGGATCTGGAACGATGGACCAAAGATGTTCAGGTTCTGTAAGGGAAACGGCAACAGTGCCGACATCCCGGCCAGCTTAGGACCAGAACTTTAAATTTTGTTTTAAATCAATTGGTTGACCTTTAGCGTGCTATCCACATGCTGGGCCCCGGGCGGCAGTGGCGTCCGGGACAGTGCAGACGGCAGATCCTGGCCCGCCAGCGGCCGGGCGAACAGGTAGCCCTGCAGCAGGGTCACCCCGTGCCGGATCAGCGCATCGGCCTGTGCCCGGGTTTCCACTCCTTCGGCGACAACATCCAGATCCATGCGCTCGGCCAACTCCAGGATCGTCCGCAGGATCGGCGTCATGCCGGCGGGTGGGCCCAGCCGGGCGATGAAGCCGCGATCGATCTTCAGGCCATCCACCCGCAGGTCCTGGAGATGGCTGAGGTTGGAATGCCCCACCCCGAAATCGTCGAGCGCGATCCGCACGCCCATCCGGCGGAGTTCTTCCAGCACCGCGTGCACGTCCTCATCCGCTTCCACGCCTTCGCGCTCGGTCAGCTCCAGGACCAGGATGATCCTGTCTTGCGGAAAGACAGACAGAAAGCGCTGACACTGTTCGGGCAACCATCGCCCGGCCAAGTGCGCAGGCGTGATGTTGAAGGAAACATGGAAGCCCACCGGCAGCTGCGGAAGCATGCCCGCGAGCTCATGGGCGGCCCGCTCCATCAGGTACCCCGTCGCGGGCAGGATAAACCTGGATCGTTCCAGGCCAGTCATGAAGCTGTCGGGCGCCAGCAGGCCCCGATTCGGATGCAGCCAGCGCGCCAGTACTTCCACACCTGCCCATTCCATGTCCGCGGCACGTACCAGCGGCTGGTAGTAGGGAACGAACTCGCCTTTCCGGATGGCGCGCTCGTATTCGCGGTGCCGGCCCTGCCGGCGGGGCATCAGGCGGTGAATCAGATAGCCGCCGGGAATACCGGCGAGCAACACCAGCAGGACACCAACGTGGAACGAACGCCATGGCGGGCGCGGCATCGCGCCTGGCGCATCGGCGACGATTTCGATGGGATAGCGCGATGAAGCGATCGCTGCCGCGTCCGGACGGGTTGGCGACGGTGCAAGTCCATCATTCCCCAACTGCATCCCCGCCACGCGCCATGCGCTGTCGCCAACGTCGCGACCGATTGCTGCCCGCCAGGCATGCCGTGCGTCCACCACGGCGATCACCTGTTGCGATCCCTGCCGCCACCGGTAAAGCAGGAGCGGACGTTCCGGCGCCACCGCGCTGCCGGCAACGAATGCCAATGCTTCCTGGCCACCCCAGAACATCCCCAGGTCCCCGCCGCTTTCACCCGACAGGCTGGCGCAATGGACCTCGCCATCCCGCGCCAGTAGCAGGGAACGCACCTGTGGAACCACGGCAGCCTGCCGGCGTAGTGCCCCGAGCACGCTTTCACAAGGCGCATCGGCAAGCGGCATTGCAGCCACGGCCGCGGCATGGACCTCGTCGAGCATCATCTCCAGTTGCGACAGCACGCGTCGCTGTTCCTGCGAGGTTTCTAGCTGGCGTGTCTGCAGGACATCGTCTTGAAGCAACGACAGTCCCATCCATCCAGGGATCAGGATCACCAGCCAGACAAGCCCCGCACGCGCGAGACGCCTCCACCTGCCCGAGTGGAGACCATGCCCAATTGCGCAACCGGTATCACGCGTACCAACCCAACCGCCCCGCTGCGGGCGGCCAGTCGCTTCGAGCTTGGCGTGAATGGCATGCATGGGTGAAAAGACGTGATGCTTTCATCTGGACGCGCGCAGGATTGCGCAGAGGCCCCCATGGAATGGCAAGGGACCGATGTGTCGCCTTGTGCGGGAGCAGGAAGGAATTCGACCGCGACTTCCATGTCGCGACCTGTAATGTCACCCATCTGATTCCGCGCAGGAATCGGAACTTTCCGAAATGGACGGCAGAAAGCAGAGGCGTCAGGCCCACGCGCGCCCTGCGGCCCTTCCTGTCTTGGGTACGGAAATGAAACGGTGCCTTGTGACTTAAGTCGGCGATGGCGGTGATGGTCCCACCGTGTCGTCGTTCGCGCTGATGGTTGAAAGCCCGCATCGCCGCGCGAAGCGCCGGGAACCGTCGGTGCGGAACGCGCGGCTCATCGCGGCTGGCCTCGGACGGTGGCCGTCTGAACCACCGTGGATGTGCGCGTTGTACGAGCGGTCGGTCGCCCATCCTGTGCCACTGCATGCACTGGACTTTGCGAGCATGCGCGAGGCCGGCGCTCCGCTGGCCTCGCCCTGGCATGAAAGCGTGCGCGGCATCATGGGGCTCGCCATCCCATGACACGGCGGCAGGAAACTCCTACGACTTGGGTACCGGCTGTGCGGCAGCTTCCACGGCACGCATGACCCGCAACAGGTTTCCGCTCCAGATGGCGCGGACATCCGCTTCGGAGTAGCCCTCTTTCAGCAAACGCTCGGTAATCTTCGGCAGTGCCGCGACATCCTCAAGGCCCGCGACACCACCGCCGCCGTCCCAGTCCGCGCCGATGCCCACATGTTGTGGCCCTGCCACTTTCAGGATGTGCAGCAGATGGCGCATGTAGTCCTCGAGCGTTGCCCTGGGTGCGGGATAACGCTGTTCGATCTCGGTGCGTTCCTTGAGATATGCCTGGATCCTGGCGTCGTCCCGGTTGCTCTCGTCGCCATACTTTTCCGCCAGTGCCTCCAGGGCGGATTCGCGCTCGGGATTCTTGGGAATGGAGATCAGGTAGCCACCGTAGGCGTTGACATGGATGACGCCTCCTTTGGCCGCAAGCTTGCGGATGCGTGCGTCATCGATATTGCGCGGATGATCGAAAACCGCGTCGGCGCTGGTGTGCGAGAGCACGATGGGCGTCTTCGAGTATTCCAGCAACTGGTCGAACACCAGATCGCTGGCGTGTGACGCATCCAGGATAAGCCCCAGCCGGTTGGCTTCCGCCACCAGCGCCTTGCCCTTGGGGCTCAGGCCGTTCCACTGCGGGCCTGTAACATCGGTGGAGGAGTCACCGAAATCGTTGTTCTTGACATGGGTGATGCCGAGCATCCGCAAACCGAGCTTGTGATAGAGCTCGATCAGGCTGGGATCGCTCGCCAGCGGAGACGCGTTCTCCATGCTGATGAACGAAACACGCTTGCCGGACGCCGCGATGCGTTCGGCGTCGTCCGCACTCAACGCTAATTCGAAATCGGCGGCATTGGCCGCGAGCATCTCCCTGATTTGGGTCAACCGGATCAGACCGTGATCGCGCGCCTCCCGATTCCCGGCCTCGTCGCGTGCGCCTTGGTCGGTGTAGATGACCCAGAAACCTCCATCCAGGCCGCCTTCCTTCATCCGGGGCAGATCCACCTGGGATTGATCGCCTTCGTGGTCATGACGATCACGGATGCTCCAACCAGGCCGCTGGAAATTGGCCGGCGTATCCAGATGGGTATCCAGCACCAATGCCGATTCATGCAGCTGGCGCGCCTGCGCCGGAGTGAGCCCCTTGTCTGCCGCACACAGCGGCGACGCCAGTGACAGGCCTAGGGCGATGGCCAGAACGCGTTGCTTCATTCCCCTGATCCCCGATGTGTTAGGAAACTCCGATTGTTGGCGATCAGCGCGCAAGAAAAAACCCCCAGCCTTGAGGCTGGGGGTTTTAGGGGTAAAGCCCCTGGCGATGACCTACTCTTGCATGGCTTAGGCCACACTACCATCGGCGCAGCTGCGTTTCACTTCCGTGTTCGGGATGGGAACGGGTGGGACCACAGCGCTAATTTCACCAGGGAGACGGTTGGAGCGTCGCCATCCATAAGGATGAGGCGCCAGTCTCACATAGGGTCTTGTGACGTAGCGGGCATTGGATTCTCATCGACGCTGCCGTCGAGTCCAAGGCCACTTGAGGTTATATGGTCAAGCCGCACGGATCATTAGTATCAGTTAGCTCAACGCCTTGCAGCGCTTACACACCTGACCTATCAACCACGTAGTCTACATGGTTCCTTCAGGGGGCTTGTGCCCCGGGAAGTCTCATCTTGAGGCGCGCTTCCCGCTTAGATGCTTTCAGCGGTTATCGCTTCCGAACATAGCTACCCGGCAATGCCACTGGCGTGACAACCGGAACACCAGAGGTTCGTCCACTCCGGTCCTCTCGTACTAGGAGCAGCCCCTCTCAAACTTCCAACGCCCATGGCAGATAGGGACCGAACTGTCTCACGACGTTCTGAACCCAGCTCGCGTACCACTTTAAATGGCGAACAGCCATACCCTTGGGACCGACTACAGCCCCAGGATGTGATGAGCCGACATCGAGGTGCCAAACACCGCCGTCGATATGAACTCTTGGGCGGTATCAGCCTGTTATCCCCGGAGTACCTTTTATCCGTTGAGCGATGGCCCTTCCATACAGAACCACCGGATCACTAAGTCCTACTTTCGTACCTGCTTGAGCCGTCGCTCTTGCAGTCAAGCACGCTTATGCCTTTGCACACAGTGCGCGATGTCCGACCGCGCTGAGCGTACCTTCGAGCTCCTCCGTTACTCTTTGGGAGGAGACCGCCCCAGTCAAACTACCCACCATACATGGTCCCCGACCCGGATTACGGGCCTAGGTTAGAACGTCAAGCACATCAGGGTGGTATTTCAAGGTTGGCTCCACCACAGCTAGCGCCATGGTTTCATAGCCTCCCACCTATCCTACACAGACGAACTCAACGTTCAATGTAAAGCTATAGTAAAGGTTCACGGGGTCTTTCCGTCTTGCCACGGGAACGCTGCATCTTCACAGCGATTTCAATTTCACTGAGTCTC
>NZ_JBYMTI010000009.1:0-154209 GCF_057773145.1 Pseudoxanthomonas sp. 68-E7
TTCGGCGCTCGCCCCCTTTTGCAAAGGGGGCTACCAGCGTCGATGCCCCTCCTGATCCAGGGCCCCGCTTTTTCCTCCCCCTTTGAAAAAGGGGGACCGAGGGGGATTTGCTTTTCAGCACCAAGCGTAAATCCCCCGTCGCCTTCGGCGCTCGCCCCCTTTTGCAAAGGGGGCTACCAGCGTCGATGCCCCTCCTGATCCAGGGCCCCGCTTTTTCCTCCCCCTTTGAAAAAGGGGGACCGAGGGGGATTTGCTTTTCAGCACCAAGCGCAAATCCCCCGTCGCCTTCGGCGCCCGCCCCCTTTTGCAAAGGGGGCTACGAGCGTTCGGTGCCTTTCGTGATCCAGAGACCTGCTTCTTCCTCCCCCTTTGAAAAAGGGGGACCGAGGGGGATTTGCCTTTCCGCACCTTGGGCAAGCACGTTCAACAGTCCGAGACGGTTCAAACGGCCATCAGGAGGCAAGCCCGCGACAACGCCCGGGACGCGTGATCACGCGCTCACCACTTGTAGCCGATGCGTCCGTACACATAGGCGCCATTGAAGCCGCCCGGCGACTGGCTGCTGTAGGGGAACTGGCCGCTGTTGGAGTTCGGGAAGATGGTGCGGTCCGGGTATTCGTCCAGCAGGTTGTCCGCGCCCAGCGTGAAGGTCCAGCCATCCAGGCGGTAGCTGGCCGACGCATCCACGGTCCAGGTCGCGCCGTACTTCTGGTCGTTGACCGGATTGCCGGTTTCGCTGACCCGGGTGGTGAACTCGCCATAGCGGGTGGTGCCCAGGGCGAAATCCCACGACGCCAGGTTCCACACCGCGTTGAGGGTGAACTTGTCGCGCGGATAGCCTTCCTCGATGCGGCCCTGTTCATCGCGACCCACGCGCCACAGGTTGGCGCCCAGCGCGGTCAATTCCGGTGGGTTCGGGGCGATGCGGGTGATCTCGGTCTTGTTGTGGTTGTAGCCGGCGGTGAGGTTCAAGGTGCTGGCGGTCAATGGAATCGAGTAGGTGCCGACCACGTCGATGCCGCGGGTGCGGGTGTCGATGGCGTTGTTGAAGTAGCGCGCGCTGGTCACCCCGTTGATGCCCAGGCTGGCCAGCAGCGCCTGCGCGGCGGCGTTGTCGCCCAACAGCAGGTTGGACGACAGCACGATGCGGTCGTCGATGTCGATCTGGTACGCATCGATGGTCACGTACAGACGGTCGACCGGTTGCAGCACCAGGCCCAGGCTGTAGGACAGCGAGGTTTCCGCCTTCAGCGCCTCGGCGCCCAGCGCCTGCGCGACCGCGCTGGTGGCCGGGAAGGTGCCGGACTCGAAGAAGCGATCCACGCTCGCGTTGTACTGCGAGGTCACCACCTGGTAGTACTGCTGGGCCAGCGCCGGGGCGCGGAAGCCGCTGGCGACGGTGGCGCGCAGCGCGACCTTGTCGGTGAAGGCGTAGCGGGCCGACAGCTTGCCGGAAGTTTCGCTGCCGAAATCCGAATAGTCCTCGTAGCGGGCGGCGATGCCGGCGGAGAACCTGTCGCTGAAATCCGCTTCCAGGCCGACGTAGGCGGCATAGCTGTGGCGATCCTCGTGCACGGCGTTGGCGGGCGTGAAGCCGCCGAAGCCCTGGGCGCCGCCGTTGGCGTAGGAGTTCGGATTGCCCGGCGACTGGTTCCATTTCTCGCTGCGGTACTCGGCGCCGAACGACAGCGTCGCCGGATAGGCCAGGCCCCAGTCCAGGGTCTTGGTGAAGTCGGCGTTGAACAGGTTCTGGGTGTACTCCAGCGCGCCGTCGTAGAAGCGGTGCGGGCTGTTCACGCCGAGGCTGTAGTTGATGCTGTTCCGGGTGTAGAAGAACAGTTTGTTGTAGCCGTAGTTGTAGCTCACATCCCAGGTCCAGCCGCTGTCGGTGCCGCCCTTGAGGCCGGCGACCAGCGAACGGTCCTTGGAGACCTGGTTGATCTCGGGCACATAGCCGTTCGGATAGACCTGCGGCACCAGCGCGTTGTGGCCCGGCGAGCGGTAGAACGCGAACGAGGTGATGTCGCGGTTGCTCAGGATCGTCGTCGCGTAGGCACTGAGGTTGTCGCTGAACTGGAAGCCGGCGTTGGCCGACACGGCCTCGGCTTCCACTTCCGGATCGCCGTAGACGTAGGCGACCTCGCCGATGTCCGGATTGTTGCCGACGTTGGGGGAGGTACCGCGATAGGGGCCGGCGCGATCGGTCTCGTCCTGGCGGGTCACCTGCCCGGCGACATGCACGAAGCCGCGGCCATCGCCGAAGCCGACGCCGGCATCGCCGGCCAACTGGTACTGGCGGCCGTCGCCGGCCGAGTACTGGCCCACGTCCAGGACCAGGCTGCCGCCTTTCTCCGAGCCCTTGAGCACGATGTTGACCACGCCGGCGATGGCGTCGGAGCCGTACTGGGCCGAGGCGCCGTCGCGCAGCACTTCCACGCGCGCGATCGACGACACCGGGATGGCGTTGAGATCCACCGCCGAAGAGCCGCGGCCGATGGTGCCGTTGACGTTGACCAGGGCGGACAGGTGGCGGCGCTTGCCGTTGACCAGGATCAGCACCTGGTCCGGGGACAGCCCGCGCAGCTGCGCCGGGCGCACGCCGCTGGTGCCGTCAGTGATGGCCGGGCGTGGGAAATTCAGCGAGGGCAGGGCGCGCGCCAGCGCGGTCGCCAGCTCGGTGGTGCCGGTGGCCTGCAGCGCCTCGGGGGTGAGGATGTCGATGGGCGACTGGGATTCGGCCGCCGTGCGGTCGGCGACACGCGTACCGGTGACAATAAGGGTGTCCAGGGTCTGCGGCTTCTGTTCGCTCTGGGCGAAGGCGGGGGCGGAGGCGAGGGCCAGGACGATGGCGGCGGACAACGGAGAAAGCGTGCGGATCATGGGTACTCCAGTGCTCGGAACGGGATGTAACGGCCGTGATGCAGCGGTCGCTGGCGGGGCAGCGGCGGCACGCCCGGAGGCATGCTGCACCACAACATAACGTCAATTATTCGTTAACGAGTAGAATCGCGTCGCAGAACTTCTGCTTATGTGCTTATGCCCGTCGGTGCGATCCGAAGGTCGTGATAACCGCTGGCGGCACCTGCGTCAATGAATTTTTAACAAATGTGAGACCCGGCACCGCTCCTTAGGGAAGCCTGCCCGGTTTCCGGCAACGGACTTTTTCATCGTGATTTCCCTGCGTAATTTCGCTCTCCGGCGCGGCGAGCGCCTGCTCCTGTCCAATGTCGATCTGGCCCTGCACGCGGGCTACCGCGTCGGCGTGGTCGGCCGCAACGGCACCGGCAAGTCCAGCCTGTTCGCGGCCATCCGCGGCGAACTGGAAGCCGACAAGGGCGATGTCGATCTGCCCGGCAAGGTGCGCATCGCCAGCGTGGCCCAGGAAACCCCGTCGCTGCCGGATCCCGCCATCGACTTCGTGCTGGGCGGCGATACCGAGGTCGCCGCCGCGCTGAAGGCCGAAGCCGACGCGCTGGCCGCGGAGGACTGGGAAGCGGTGGCCGCCGCGCATATCCGGCTGGAGGAAGTCGGTGGTTACGACGCCACCGCCCGCGCGGGCAAGCTGCTGCATGGCCTGGGCTTTCCCGCCGATACCCACCAGCGTGCGGTGTCCGCGTTCTCCGGCGGCTGGCGGGTGCGCCTGAACCTGGCGCGCGCGCTGATGATGCCCAGCGACCTGCTGCTGCTGGACGAACCCACCAACCACCTGGATCTGGACGCAGTGCTGTGGCTGGAGCAGTGGCTGCTGAAGTATCCGGGCACGCTGCTGCTGATCTCACACGATCGCGAATTCCTCGACAACGTCGCCACCCATACCCTGCACCTGCATGGCGGCGGCGCGAAGCTGTACACCGGCGGCTACACCGATTTCGAGCGCCAGCGCGCCGAACAACTGCGCCAGCAGCAGATCGCGTTCGAGAAGGAACAGGCCGAACGCGCGCACCTGCAATCGTTCATCGATCGCTTCAAGGCCAAGGCCAGCAAGGCGCGCCAGGCGCAGAGCCGGATGAAGCGGCTGGCCAAGCTGGCCGGCACCGAGGCGGTGCGGATGGAACGCGAGTTCCGCATCGAATTCGCCCAGCCCAACCGCCTGCCGCATTCGCTGATCCGCATCAACCATGGCGAAGCCGGTTATCCGCTCCCCCCGCTTGCGGGGGAAGGTGCTCGCAGGGCGGATGGGGGCAAGACTCCGGAGAGCGGCCCCCACCCCAACCCTCCCCCGCGGGCGGGGGGGGGAGCGATGCCGCCTGCGGGGAGCGGCGCGACGATCATCCTGCATGACGTGGGCTTCGGTCTCGAGGCGGGCGATCGCATCGGCCTGCTCGGCCCCAACGGCGCCGGCAAGTCGACCCTGGTGAAGACCCTGGTGGGCGAGCTGCCGCTGGTGGCCGGCGAGCGCAGCGCGCATCCGGATCTGCGCATCGGCTACTTCGCCCAGCACACGGTGGAATCGCTGCACGAGGGCCAGTCGCCGATCGATCACTTCCGCGAACTGTCGCCCGACGCATCGACCCAGTCGTTCCGCGATTTCCTCGGCAAATGGAATTTCCCCGGCGATCGCGCGTTCGAGTCGGTGGACGGATTCTCCGGTGGCGAGCGCGCGCGCCTGGCGCTGGCGCTGATCGCCTGGCAGCAGCCCAACGTGCTGCTGCTCGACGAGCCGACCAACCACCTGGATCTGGAAATGCGCGAGGCGCTGGCCGAGGCGCTCAGCGATTTCGACGGCGCCATCGTGATGGTCTCGCATGACCGCCATCTGATCGGCCTGGTCTGCGACACCTTCTGGCGGGTGGCCGACGGCCAGGTGGAACCCTTCGCCGGCGATCTGGACGAATACGCGGCCTGGCTGCGCACGCGTCCGGCCGCGCAGGGCACCAAGACGCGCATGGCCGAAGCCGCGCCCACGCCGCCGCCCAAGCCGGCGCCGGCGCGCAAGCCGCCGAATCCGCACAAGCTGGCCCAGGCCGAAGCGCGCATGACCGAACTCGAAGAGCAACTGGCGGCGGTCGATGCGGAAATGGCGGATCCGCGCAGCTATGCCGACACCGCGCGCGCGGCCGAACTGGGACAGCAACGGACCCGCCTGCAACAGGAACTGGAACAGGCCGAGCAGGCCTGGTCGGCGTTGTACGAAGCGGGTTGATCGGGCGGGGGATCAAGTGCTCCGTCAGCCCACCCCGCCTTCCGCTTCCAGCCATCCGCGTAACCGCGTCGCCGCTTCGGACTCGCGTCGCGAACGCAGCCGGGTCAGCCAGTAGCGGCCGAGATCCAGCGTCTGCGCGAAGGGTTGCAGCAGGCGGCCGGCCGCGAGTTCGTGTTCGAACATCGCCAGCGGCAGCAACGCCACGCCCGCGCCGCGCGAGACCGCGCCGGCGAGGGTGAGTGACGAGTCGAACTGCGGCCCGCGCGCCTGCAGGCCGGTGAGGCCGGCCGCGGCCAGCCAGCGCGGCCATTCGTCGGCGCGGAACGAACGCAGCAGCGGCACGTGGGCGAGATCGCGCGGTTGCCGCAACGCCTCGGCCAGCGCGGGCGCGCACACCGGCGCGAACGGGGTCGCCCACAGCGGGGTGCAGACTTCGCCCGGCCAATCGCCATCGCCAAAGCGGATCGCCATGTCCAGGCCCTCGCCGGCCAGATCGGCGCGATTGTTGTGGGTGGACACGCGCAGTTCGATGTCCGGGTGGGTGGCCGCGAACGCCGGCAGCCGCGGCAGCAGCCAGCCGATGGCGAAGGTGCCGACCACGCCGACCGTCAGCACCTCGCGGGCATCGCCGCCGGCCAGCCGGTCCAGGCTCAGGCCGATGCGGTCGAACGCCTCGCTCAGCACCGGCAGCAGCGCCGCGCCTTCGTCGGTCAACGCCACCCCGCGGGGCAGGCGCTGGAACAGGACGGTGCCCAGCCGCTCCTCCAGCGCCTTGATCTGATGGCTCAGCGCGGCCTGGCTGACGCACAGCTCATCGGCCGCGCGGGTCAGGTTCTGGTGGCGCGCCGCGGCCTCGAAGGCGCGCAGCGCGTTGAGCGGCAATTGGGGCCTGAGCATGAGGCGTCATGAGGCTGGCTAATGGATGGCATTGAATAACCTCGCTGGCGGCCCCCGGTCAACGCGGGAACAATCAGGTTTTCTCACAGGAAGCCACCTGATGATTGCCCGCCGCCAGTTCCTGCGGATGACCGCCTCCGCCTTCGCCGTCCTGCCTGCCGCGTGCGTGCTCGCCGGCGAGGAGACCATCGGCAGCGCCGACGCCGGTTTCGCCGAGACCCTCGGGGCGCTGGAGCGTGGCAGCGGCGGGCGCCTCGGGGTGTGCCTGGTCGACACCGCCAATGGGCGGCAGTGGGGGCGCTGCATGGGCGAGCGCTTCCCGATGTGCAGTACGTTCAAGTTTCCGCTGGCGGCGGCGGTGTTGCGGCGGGTCGAGCACGGTGGGTTGACCCTGGACCGGCGCGTGCCGATCCGCCGCGAGGACATGATTCCGCACGCGCCGGTGACCGAAAAGCACGTCGGCGGCCACCTGAGCGTGGAGGAGCTGTGCCAGGCGACGATGATCTGGAGCGACAACCCGGCCGCCAACCTGCTGCTGCCGCTGGTGGGAGGCCCCGCCGGCGTCACCGCGTTCCTGCGCGCCAGCGGTGACGCGGTGACCCGCAACGACCGCGACGAACCGGACGTCAACCGCTTCCATCCCGATGATCCGCGCGACACCACCACCCCCGAAGCGATGGCCGGGACCTTGCGCCGGCTGCTCCTGGGCGAGGTGCTTGGCACCGACTCCCGCCAGCGCCTGGCCGGTTGGCTGGTCGACAACCGCACCGGTGACCGTCGCCTGCGCGCCGGGCTGCCGGCCGGCTGGAAGGTCGGCGACAAGACCGGCAGCAACGGGCAGGACACCACCAATGACATCGCCATCGTCTGGCCGGATCGCGGGCGGGCGCCGTGGCTGTTGACCAGCTATCTGCAGGGCGCGAAGGTCGACGCGGACGCCCGCGATCAGGTGCTGCGGCAGGTCGGGGCGGCGGCGGCGCGGTTCATCGCCTGAGGACGAGGCCGGTCCCCGACCGTTGAATCCCCGGCGCCAGGCCCCAGAATAGGGGCCTGCGTTTCCCTCATTGCGTTTCCGTCATGCCGATCTATGCCTTCGAGTGCGCCGAATGCGGCCACGCCTTTGACCGACTGCAGAAGCTGTCCGACCCGGATCCCGATGCTTGCCCGTCCTGCGGACGGCCGGCGGTCAAGCGCCAGCTGACCGCACCCGCCTTCCGCCTGGCCGGCGGTGGCTGGTACGAGACGGATTTCAAGAAGGATGGCGACAAGAAGCGCAACCTGGCCGAGGGCGGCGGCTCCGGCGGGACCGGCGCTTCATCCTCCGCAGACAGCGCGACGCCCGCCAAGACCGAAGCCAAGCCGGCGAGCCCGTCTTCCGCTAGCTGAGCCCGACCGGGGGCGGAACCTTCCCGCCCCTGGCCTGGAACCGCTCGCCTAGCGCGCGCCGAAGCGCGCGTTGCAGCCGCCGCGTACCCAGATTTCCTGGCGATTGGCGTCATAGCCCCAGCCGCGTCCTTCCGCGCCGCAGATCCGCTGTGAATATTCCTGCTGCAGGCGCGGGCGCCCTTGGCGGCCATCCCAGCGGCACCAGTTGAGCCGCGGATCTCCCGGCTTGCTGGCGCACTGCACGCCATAACCGGGATTGCCACCGCCCCAGTCGCCGCCGCTGCCGCCGGCCACGCCGAAACGCGCGCGGCAACCATGGTTCACCCAGATGGCGTTGCGCTGGTGGCCCCAGTTGCCGCCCTCCTGGCAGCGGGCCTTGGAGAGGTTCTGCACCACCACCGGACGGCCGCGGCGATCGTCCCAGGCGCAGGTGCGGTAGCGGGCGTCCTCGCTGGAACACGTCACCGTGTAGCCGGCATTGCCGCCGCCGTTGCCCCAGCCCTGCGTGGTTTCCGTGAACTCGCCCCGGCAGCCGTTGCGGACCCGGATCACCCCGGGCTGCTGCTGCCAGGACTGGCCCTCGACGCAGGCGCCGCTGGACAGTTGGCGGGACAGCCGGGCGCGGTTGGCGAAACCGGTCTGGCAGGTGCGCTCGCGCTGGTCCTGGCTCTCGCAGCGCACGGTGCGCCCCGGCGCCGGATCCGGATTCCAGCCACCGCCGCCGCCGCCCAGCGAGGTGGCGATGTCCTGCTTGATGCGGCTGAAGGGCCAGCCCGACAGGCGCACCTGGTCCAGGTAGAAACGCAGCTGGTCGTCCGGGATGCGGCGACCGCGTGATTGCTCGCTGTACTCCAGGCCGATGACCCGGGTCTGCTCGGCCACGGTCAGGGTCCGCAGGTTTTCCGGGGCGTAGGCCCGGGTCTGAGCCTGGGCCAGGGCAAGGCTGGCCGGCAAGGCCAGAAAGAGTGCGCACAGCAACTTCATCACGGCCTTGTTCATGGTGGTCTCCCGTCGGGAGCGGCAAGCTTAATCCTCCCGGGGGAGGGCTTGGGAAGGCCCCGGCGGCGGGGTGGGGGAAGCCCGTACGGGTTAGACTATGCGGCTTTCCGGCACTCGCCGGATGCAACTCGCGGAGCCCCCATGCGTACCCATTATTGCGGCCTCATCAACGAGGCCATGATCGGCCAGACCGTCACCCTGTGCGGCTGGACCGACGTTGCCCGCAACCTCGGTGGCGTGTGCTTCATCGACCTGCGCGACCACGAAGGCATCGTGCAGGTGACGGTGGAGCCGGACAACGCCGACGTGTTCGCCGTGGCCGCGGATCTGGGCTACGAGGACGTGCTGCAGGTGGAAGGCGTGGTGCGCGCGCGCCACAGCGTCAACGAGAAGATTCCGACCGGCAAGGTGGAGATCGTCGCCACCCGCATCAGCGTGCTCAACAAGGCGCAACCGCTGCCGTTCCATGCCCATGAGAACGCCGGCGAGGACACCCGCCTGAAGTACCGTTACCTGGATCTGCGTCGTCCGGAGATGCAGCGCATGCAGCGCACCCGCATCCGGCTGGTGCAGGCGCTGCGTCGCTGGCTGGATGCGCGCGGTTTCCAGGACATCGAAACCCCGATCCTGACCAAGGCCACGCCGGAAGGCGCGCGCGACTTCCTGGTGCCGGCGCGCCTGCATCCGGGCGAGTTCTACGCGCTGCCGCAGTCGCCGCAGCTGTTCAAGCAGATCCTGATGGTCGCCGGCTTCGACCGCTATTACCAGATCGCGCGCTGCTTCCGCGACGAGGCGCTGCGCGCCGACCGCCAGCTGGAATTCACCCAGCTGGACATGGAGTTCGCCTTCGTTCGCGAGCGCGACGTGCAGGACACCGTGGAAGGCATGATCCGCGACATCTTCAAGGAAGTGATGTCCGTCGATCTGGCCGATCCCTTCCCGCGCATGACCTGGGCCGAGGCGATGCGCCGCTACGGCTCGGACAAGCCGGACCTGCGCATCGATCTGGAACTGGTCGACGTCGCCGGGCTGGTCAAGGGCAGCGAGTTCGCCGTGTTCTCGGCCGCCGCCGCCGATCCGGACGGCCGCGTCGCCGCGCTGCGCATCCCCGGTGGCGCCAGCCTGTCGCGCAAGCAAATCGACGAGTACGCCGCGCATGCCGCCAAGTACGGCGCCAAGGGCCTGGCCTACATCAAGATCGCCGACAACGGCGAAGTCAGTTCGCCGATCCAGAAGTTCTTCGGCGAGGACGCTTTCGCGGCACTGGTCGCGCACGTCGGCGCCGGCCACGGCGACATCGTGTTCTTCGGCGCCGGTGGCTACAACAAGGTGTCCGACTTCATGGGCGCGCTGCGGCTGAAGGCCGGCCGGGACTTCGGCCGCGTCGCCGAGGGCTGGCGTCCGCTGTGGGTCACCGACTTCCCGATGTTCGAATGGGACGAGGAGGCGCAGCGCTATGTCGCCCTGCACCATCCGTTCACCGCACCGGCCGTGGACGACATCGCCGACCTGCGCGCCAACGCCAAGACCGCGGTGTCGCGTGGCTATGACATGGTGCTCAACGGCAACGAGATCGGCGGCGGTTCGATCCGCATCCATCGTCCGGACATGCAGAGCGCGGTGTTCGAGCTGCTGGGCATAGGTGCGGAGGAGGCGGAGGCCAAGTTCGGCTTCCTGCTGGACGCGCTGAAGTTCGGCGCGCCGCCGCACGGCGGCATCGCCTTCGGCATCGATCGCATCGCCGCGCTGATGGCGGGCACCGAATCGATCCGCGACGTGATTCCGTTCCCCAAGACCACCACCGCGCAGTGCCTGATGACCGGCGCGCCGTCGCCGATTCCCGACGAGCAACTGGCCGAACTGCACATCCAGGTGCGGCCGGTCGCGCCCAAGGCGCAGTGATCCGCCGCCCGGCTCCGCGTTCCGGGGCCGGGGGCTGCGCATCCTTTTTTAAATCGTCCGGCGGCAATCGCCGCCGGATTCCCCGCCAGGGGTTTTTCTTTCTTACGGAGTATTGGCATGACCGAGTTTGCGTTCGCGCTGCAGTGGGAAAAGCTGGGCAATGAAGGAACCGACGCCGGCCTGATGACCGAGCGCGCGCGCGTGTTCGGTGGCTGGGTGGTGCGGATCGGCACCTCGCCCGCCGCGATGGCGCTGACCTTCGTGCCGGACGGCGAAGGGCGCTGGGACGGCGAGGACTTCGGCGAGGACGACTACGAGTACGAAGACGAGGAAGAGGGCGAAGAGGACGAGGACGCCGACGAGGAAGAGGCGGACGAGGACGACGAGGAAGAGTGAGCGTGCACATCCGCCGCGCCACGCCGGCCGATGCCGAGGTGCTTTCGGACCTGGCCGCGCGCACGTTCACCGAAACCTTCGGCCATCTGTATCCGGCCGGGGATCTGCAGGCGTTCCTCGCGGACGCCTACGCGGTGGACAAGCAACGCATCATCCTGGCCCACCCCGACTATGCGGTGTGGCTGCTGGAAGCCGATGGCGTGGCCGTGGGCCATGCCGCGGCCGGCCCCTGCGGGCTGCCGCATCCGCAGGTCGCCGCCGGCGACGGCGAACTGAAGCGGCTGTACGTGCTGGCCAGCCACCAGAACGGCGGCTGGGGCGCGCGCCTGTGCGACACCGCGCTGGCCTGGCTGGAACGCGACGGCCCGCGCACGCTGTGGATTGGGGTGTGGTCGCAGAACTTCGGCGCCCAGCGCTTCTATGGCCGTTATGGCTTCGAGAAGGTGGGCGACTACGAGTTCCCGGTCGGTCGCGTGCGCGATCACGAATTCATCCTGCGGCGCGGTGCCGCGCGCTGAACCGCGGATACGCCAGTCCCGCGGGTTGGATTGCCGCGCCCGATTCGGCCAGACTGGGGCCATGGCGCCTTCCCCTCCACTCCGCCCCCGCGTCCTCATCCTGCATGGCATCTGGAACGCCCGTTCCTGGGTGGCCCCGCTGGCCTGGCGGCTGCGCGCGGAGGGATTCGATGCCGAAGTGTTCGGCTATGACAGCGTGTTCGGTGGCCCCGAGGCCGCGATTCCGCGATTGATGGCCCACCTGCGCGCCGGCGGCGGACCGACCAGCCTGGTCGGACACAGCCTGGGCGGCATCGTGGCCCTGGAAACCCTGAGACAGGCGCCGGAACTGCCGGTGGCGCGGGTCGTCTGCCTGGGATCGCCGCTGCGCGGCAGCCTCACCGCGCGGAATCTCGCCAGTCATCCGTGGAGCGTGCATGCGCTCGGCCGCAGCGGCCCCCTTCTGCTGTCCGGCTGCGCGCCCTGGGAAGGAACGGCGCAGGTGGGCGTGGTCGCCGGCAATGTCGCGCGCGGATTCGGCCGCCTGCTGGCGAGGTTCGAGGGGGATTCCGACGGCACCGTGTCGGTGGAGGAAACCCGGTTGCCGGGGTTGAGCGATCACTGCATCGTCGCCGCCAGCCACACCGGACTGGTGTTCTCCGCCGAAGCCGCCCATCAGGCGGCCTGTTTCCTGCGGCATGGCCGCTTCACCCATCCGCAAGCGCGTGAAACCGGCGCCGCCGACGCTCCCGGAACAAGCCGTGGAACCCGGACGGGTAACGGCCGGGCCGGCACGATGGAGTAGAATCGCGGCCCCGTCAGCAGCCTTGTTCCGGAAGACCCATGGGTAGAGGACCCTCGATCGAAGCCCGCAAGAACGCCAGCGACGCCAAGCGCGGCAAGATCTTCACCAAGATCATCCGTGAAATCGGCGTGGCCGCGAGGGCGGGCGGGGGCGATCCCAACAACAATCCGCGCCTGCGCGTGGCGATGGACAAGGGCCTGGCCGCCAACATGTCCAAGGACGTGATCGAGCGCGCGGTCAAGAAAGCCACCGGTGAACTGGAAGGCGTGGTCTACGAGGAAGTGCGCTACGAGGGCTACGCGCCCGGCGGCGTCGCGGTGATCGTCGACTGCCTGACCGACAACCGCGTGCGCACCGTGGCCGATGTCCGCCATGCGTTCAGCAAATGCGGCGGCAACATGGGAACCGAAGGCTCGGTCGCGTTCATGTTCAAGCGCCTGGGCGTGCTCAGCTACGCGCCCGGCGCGGACGAGGAGAAGATCACCGAGGCGGCCATCGACGCCGGCGCGGACGACGTGGTGGTGTATGCCGATGACGGCTCCATCGATGTCATCACCGCACCGGACAGTTTCCAAGCGGTCAAGGACGCCATGGACGCGGCCGGTCTTTCCGCCGACCAGGCCGAAGTGACCTTCCGCGCCGACAACGACATCGCCGTGCAGGGCGACACCGCCAGGCAGGTCGTCAAACTGCTCGACATGCTCGAAGATCTGGACGACGTGCAGAACGTCTACTCCAACGCCGAGCTTGGCGCGGATGCATATGCGTGAGGACGGGATTGGGGATTCGGGATTGGGGATGATGTACTTCCCGATGCCGGCCCCATACCGTGCGCCATGCCTCCAATCCAGCATCCCCCATCCCGAATCCCGGCAAAGATGACCCGCATCCTCGGCATCGATCCGGGTTCGCAGCGCACCGGCGTCGGCATCATCGACGTGGACGGCGCCGGGCGGACGACGCATGTGCACCATGCGCCGTTGGTGCTGCTGGGCGCCGAGGATTTTCCGCAGCGGCTCAAGTGCCTGCTGACCGGCCTGGCCGAAATCATAGAGACCTGGCGGCCGGACGAGGTCGCCATCGAGAAGGTCTTCATGGCCCGCAACCCCGATTCGGCGCTCAAGCTGGGCCAGGCGCGCGGCGCGGCGATCTGTGCGGTGGTGCTGCGTGATCTGCCGGTGCACGAATACGCCGCCAAGGAAGTGAAGCTGGCCGTGGTCGGCAAGGGCAGCGCGGAAAAGCACCAGATCCAGCACATGGTCGGGATCATGCTCGGCCTGCACGGCAAGCTGCAGGCCGACGCCGCCGACGCGCTGGCCGTGGCCATCACCCATGCGCACGTGCGCGCCACCGCCAACCGCCTGGGCGTCAACGCCCGCCAGGCGTGGAGTCGCAAATGATGTCCGGGATTCGGGATTGGGGATTGGAGATTCGCAACGGCGCGACGCGGCGGAAGGCCGCATGTCGCCAATCCCCAATCCCCAATCCCCAATCCCGTACCCGGAGGGCCAAATGATCGGACGACTGCGCGGCATCCTTTCGCACAAGCAGCCCCCGTGGCTGATCATCGACGTGGGTGGAGTGGGCTATGAACTGGAGGCGCCGATGAGCACCTTCTACGACCTGCCCGACATCGGCCGGGAGGTCACCCTGTTCACCCACTACGCGCAGAAGGAAGACAGCGTCTCGCTGTATGGCTTCCTGCGCGAGGGCGAGCGCCGCCTGTTCCGCGACGTGCAGAAAGTCAGCGGCATTGGCGCCAAGATCGCGCTGGCCGTGCTGTCCGGGGTCAGCGTCGACGAGTTCGCGCGACTGGTGCAGGCCAGCGACGTGACCGCGCTGACCCGCATCCCCGGCATCGGCAAGAAGACCGCCGAGCGCATCGTGGTGGAACTGCGGGATCGCGCCGCCGATCTGGGCGGCGGCGGCGGCATGAGCGCCAGCCTGCCGGTGGATCCGCAATCCGAGGCCACCATCGCCTTGCAACAGCTCGGCTACAAGCCGGCCGAGGCCGCCCGCATGGCCCGCGATGCGACCGGCAGCGGCGACGACGCGGCCACCATCATCCGCAAGGCACTGCAGTCGGCCCTGCGCTGAACTGTTTAGAGCCTTTCCTCACTTCACGCGCGCTAGCCTGTATCCCGCCATGTCCGCATCCGCTTCCTCCCCTTCGGCCGCTTCGTCCTCAGGCGGCCACGGCCACGGCCATTCGCACGGCACGCCGCAGGGCCTGCCCGGCCTGGTCATCGCCGCCGCCGGCGTGGTGTTCGGCGACATCGGCACCAGCCCGCTGTACACGCTGAAGGAAGCGTTCTCCGAACATTTCCACCTGCAGGCCAACCACGACACCGTGCTGGGCATCCTGTCGCTGGTGTTCTGGGCGATGATGATCGTGGTGACGGTGAAGTACGTCTCCATCATCATGCGCGCCGACAACGAGGGCGAGGGCGGCATCATGGCGCTGATGGCGCTGACCCAGCGCACCCTCAAGAAGGGCTCGCGGACCGCCTACGTGGTCGGCATCCTCGGCATCTTCGGTGCCTCGCTGTTCTTCGGCGATGGCGTCATCACGCCCGCCATCACCGTGCTCGGCGCTGTCGAGGGCCTGGGCGTGGCGGCGCCCCGGCTGACCCACTTCATCGTGCCGATCACCATCGTCATCCTGCTATCGGTGTTCATGGTGCAGCGGTTCGGCACCCAGAAAGTCGGGCGGGTGTTCGGCCCGATCATGATGATCTGGTTCCTGTCCATCGGCGCCATCGGCATTGCCAACATCGTCGACGCGCCGGAGGTGCTGAAGGCGCTCAACCCGCTGTGGGGCGCGCGCTTCTTCGCCCAGCACGGCTGGCAGTCGGTCCTGATCCTGGGCGTGGTGGTGCTGGCGGTGACCGGCGGCGAGGCGCTGTATGCGGACATGGGCCATTTCGGCATCAAGCCGATCCGCTATGCCTGGTACATCCTGGTGCTGCCGTGCCTGTTCCTGAACTACCTGGGGCAGGGTGCGTTCGTGCTGGAACATCCGGCGGCGGTGGTGAATCCGTTCTACGAGGCGGTGCCGCGCTGGGCGCTGTACCCAATGATCGTGATGGCCACCCTGGCGGCGGTGATCGCCTCGCAGGCGGTCATCACCGGCGCGTTCTCGGTGGCGCGCCAGGCCATGCAACTGGGCTACATCCCGCGCATGCAGATCAAGCACACCTCGCACGACACCATCGGCCAGATCTACATCCCCGGGATCAACTGGATCCTGATGGTGGCGGTCCTGGCCGTGGTGGTGATGTTCCAGGATTCCACCCGCCTGGCCGCCGCCTACGGCATCTCGGTGTCGGCGACCATGCTGATCGACACCCTGCTGCTGGCGCTGGTCGCGCGCGCGCTGTGGCCGAAGGGCAGCGGCGTGGTCATCGCGCTGTGCGTGGTGTTCTTCGTGGTCGACGTGGGCTTCGTGTTCGCCAACGGCGCCAAGTTCTTCCAGGGGGCCTGGTTCCCGGTGGTGCTGGGCATCGTGGTGTTCACCCTGCTGCGCACCTGGCGCCGCGGCCGCGAACTGCTCAGCGCGGAAATCCGCAAGGAAGGCATCCAACTGGATACCTTCCTGCCCGGCCTGATGCTGGCGCCGCCGGTGCGGGTGCCGGGCACGGCGGTGTTCCTGACCGCGCAGACCGGCATGGTCCCGCATGCGCTGCTGCACAACCTCAAGCACAACAAGGTGCTGCACGAGCGCAACGTGTTCCTGACCGTGGAAACTTTGCCGGTGCCGTTCGCACCGATGGAAAAGCGCCTGAAGATCGAATCCATCGGCGACGAGTTCTACCGGGTGATCGTCAAGTTCGGCTTCATGGAGACGCCGGACGTGCCGCAGGCGCTGATGCGCTCCTGCGATCGCGGCGGCATCTATTTCGATCCGATGGAGACGACCTATTTCGCCAGCCGCGAGAGCATCGTCGCCACCGCCCACCGCGGCATGCCAGTCTGGCGCGACAAGCTGTTCGCGGTCATGCACCGCAACGCGGCGCCGGCGACCGGGTTCTTCCGCATTCCGGGCAACCGCCTGGTCGAACTGGGCGCGCAGGTGGAGATCTGAGCCGCGGCCGGCGCGCGGGCATGTCCGAAGGGGCCGGGCGGCGTCAGCCTCCGGCCCTTTTTCCATGGCGGTTTGCCCCATAATGGCGGCATGACCGAAGACCGCATCATCGCCTCCGGCGCGACCCGGGAAGACGAAGCCATCGAGGCCAGCATCCGGCCCAAGCGACTGGACGAATATCTCGGCCAGAAGCCGGTGCGGGAACAACTGGATATCTACATCCAGGCGGCCAAGGGGCGCGGCGAGGCGCTGGATCACGTCCTCATCTTCGGGCCGCCCGGTCTGGGCAAGACCACCCTGAGCCACGTCATCGCCAACGAACTGGGCGTCAACATGCGGGTGACCTCGGGGCCGGTCATCGAGAAGGCCGGCGACCTGGCCGCGCTGCTGACCAACCTGCAGCCGCACGACGTGTTGTTCGTGGACGAAATCCATCGCCTGTCGCCGGTGGTCGAGGAAGTGCTGTACCCGGCCATGGAGGATTTCCAGATCGACATCATGATCGGCGAGGGCCCCGCGGCGCGCTCGATCAAGCTGGATCTGCCGCCGTTCACCCTGGTGGGCGCGACCACCCGCGCCGGCCTGCTGACCGCGCCGCTGCGGGATCGCTTCGGCATCGTCCAGCGGCTGGAGTTCTACAGCACCGAGGAGCTGACCAGCATCGTGCGCCGCTCCGCCCGCATCCTGGACATTCCCTGCGAGCCGGAGGGCGCGGCGGAGATCGCGCGACGCTCGCGCGGCACCCCGCGCATCGCCAACCGGCTGCTGCGGCGGGTCCGCGACTATGCCCAGGTGCGTGCCACCGGCCATATCGATCGCATGGTCGCCGACGCCGCCATGCAGATGCTGAAGGTCGACCCGGAGGGCTTCGACGAGCTGGATCGGCGCATGCTGCGGACCATCATCGACAGTTTCGATGGCGGGCCGGTGGGCGTGGAGTCGCTGGCCGCCGCGCTGTCCGAGGAACGCGGCACCCTGGAGGATGTCATCGAGCCGTACCTGATCCAGCAGGGCTACCTGATCCGCACCGCGCGTGGCCGCATGGCCACCTCCAAGGCCTACCGCCATCTCGGGCTCAAGCCGCGCCGGGAGCAGGAACAGGGCGGCGCCGGCAGCGAAGCGCTGTTCTGACCCGATGGCCCGATCCCCCGTTCTTTCCGGAGCCGCCCTTGAGCGCCCAATCGCAGACCAATGACGCCGTTTCCCGGCTATTCAGTTGGCCGACACGCGTCTATTGGGAAGATACCGACGCTGGCGGCGTGGTCTACCACGCGCAGTACGTGGCGTTCCTGGAACGCGCGCGGACGGAATGGCTGCGCGCGCGCGGCCACAGTCAGGAACGGCTGCGCGGGGACCATGATCTGGTCTTCGCGGTCCACGCGATGACGCTGGATTTCCTGAAACCGGCGCGCCTGGACGACCTGCTGCGGGTGGAACTGGCGTTGCGCCAGTGCAAGCGGGCCAGCGTCGTCTTCGCCCAGCGCATCCTGCGCGGCGAGGAGGTCCTGCTGACGGCGGAGGTGAAGGTGGCGGCGCTGGGCGCTGCGGGATTCAGACCCAAACCGCTGCCCGATGCGTTGTACGAAGAATTCAAGCTGTTCGAAACACCGAACTGACCAATCCGAAACATCGAGGAATACCGGATGATCGCACCGCTCCTGGCCGCCGTGGTCGAAGCCCTGCCCGAGGACACCGCCGCCGCCGCCGTACAGGCGACCGCCGCCACCGCCCACAGCGGCATCAACTACCTGGAGCTGATGCTCAAGGCCAGTCTGCCGGTCAAGCTGATCGTGGTGCTGCTGCTGGTCGGCTCGCTGATCAGCTGGATCATCATTTTCCGCAAGGCGCGCGTGTTCAAGGCCGCCAATCGCGACGCGGACGACTTCGAGAGCCGCTTCTGGTCCGGCGCCGAGCTGAGCAAGCTGTACGCCAGTGCTGCCGATCGCAACCGGGTGGTGAGTGGCCTGGAGGCCATTTTCGAGGCCGGCTTCCGCGAATTCGCCCGCCTGCGCGACAAGCGCAAGCTGGACCCGCGCGCCCAGCTGGAGGGTGCCCAGCGCGCGATGCGCGCGACCTATGCGCGCGAAGTCGATCAGCTGGAAAGGAATCTGGAACTGCTGGCCAACATCGGCTCGACCGCGCCCTATGTCGGCCTGGTCGGCACCGTGTTCGGCATCATGGTCACCATGCACGACATGCTCAACAGCGGTGAACAGGCCGGCATCGCCTCGGTCGCACCAGGTATCTCCGAAGCCCTGTTCGCCACCGCCATCGGCCTGTTCGTGGCAATTCCGGCGGTGTGGGCCTACAACCGCTTCACCACCCGGGTCGAGCGCATCTCGGTGCGGTATGAAACCTTCGCCGAGGAGTTCAGCTCGATCCTGCAGCGCCAGTCCTCGGGCGACGAATAAGCGGAGTCCGCCATGACCGCCGCCATTTCCCGCGTGCGCAAGCGCCGCAAGCTCAAATCCGAAATCAACGTCGTGCCTTACATCGACGTGATGCTGGTGCTGCTCATCATCTTCATGGTGACCGCTCCATTGTTGACCCTCAGCGTGGACGTGGATCTGCCGAAATCGAACGCCCGTTCGGTCGAGAGCAAGAAGGATCCGATCATCGTCAGTGTCGGCGCCGATGGCGCCTACACGCTGACCCTGGAAAGCGGCAAGCCGGAGCGCCTGGATGGCCCGACCCTGGCCGCCAAGCTGAAGGCCTTCGTCAGCCAGAACCCGGAGGCGCCGGTGTTCGTCGCCGCGCCGGGCGCCTCGGATTACCAGCGCGTCATGGACACGATGGTGATGCTGCAGCAGGCCGGGGTGAAGAAGGTCGGCCTGATGAGCCAGCCGGGTGGCAATGCACGCTGACGCGCTCCCGCCCCGGCATCGGCCCGACCAGGACGATCTCGCCGTTCCGATCGCACTGGCGATCGGCGTGCATGTACTGATCGCGCTGCTGTTCCTGGCGGCCTACCTCTGGTCGCCCTCGCACAACTTCGAGGCGGCCGCCGGTTCGCCGGTAATCGAAGCCTCGCTGGAAATCTCCAGCGCCGACATCCGTGCCGCCCAGCGCGCGATGGAGAATGCGCCCAAGCCGGAGCCGATGCCGACGCCGATCGAGGAAACCGCCGAGGAAGAGACGGTGCCGCCACCGCAACCGTTGCCCGAGCCGCGTCCGCAGGACTCGCCGGTGGCGCCGCAGCAACAGGCCCAGGAGCGCATCCCGGTGCCGGATACCGAGGATCAGGATGCCGCCAGCCGGTTGGCCATTTCCCAGCAGAAGGCGCTGGAGGAGCAGGAAGAAAAGCGTCGCCAGGAGCAAATCGACCTGACCGAGCGCGAGCGCCAGCAGGAAGCGGAGCGCAAGCAGCGACTGGCCAAGCAGCAGGAAGAGGCCGAGCGCGACAAGAAGCTGGCCGATCTCCGCCGTCGCCGGGAACAGGCCGCGCGTGAGGCGCAGATGGCCGAACAGAAGCTGCGCCAGTTGCAGAACGTGCAGTCCCAGCGCGCCGCCGCGACCGCAAGTGCGGCCACCCCGGCCACCAGCCGGGCCAGCGGCCAACCGGGGCAGGGCGGCACCAGCAACGACTTGACCGCCCAGTACGCGGCGGCGATCCAGCGCGCCGTGAGTGACAAGTGGAACCGACCCGATACCGTGCCGCTGGGCCAGCGTTGCCGTATCACCATCCGCCAGTTGCCGGGCGGCGAAGTCATCGACGCCAAGGTCGATTCCAGTTGCCCTTACGACGAGGCGGGACGGCGGTCGATCGAAGCCGCGGTCCTGCTGGCGCAACCATTGCCCTACCGGGGTTTTGAAAGCGTGTTCTCGCGGACCTTGTTTTTCACATTCGAAGCGCAGGAACGCTGACAGAATCGCGAACCTGAACGGCTTCGTTCATGATTGCGAAAACGTTCACGCGCAAGCTGGTATCCCTTCCGTTCAGACAGACCGAGAATCCCCGACCTGCCATGAAAATGTTGCCACGCTGGCTTTCCGCCCTGACCCTCCTGCTGCTGTCGTTCGCCGCCGCCGCCCAGGAGCGCGGCCTGGACATCGACATCATCGGCGGCAACGCCTCGGCCTTGCCCATCACCGTCGTGCCGATGCCCTACCAGGGTTCCGCCGGCGCACCGCAGACCGACGTCGCGGGCGTAGTGCGTGCGGACCTGGAGCGCTCCGGCTCATTCCGGACCTTGCCGGAGGCCAGCATCGTCGAGCGCCCGACCCGGGGCGGTGAAATCCAGTACCCGACCTGGCGCGCGCTCAAGCAGAACTACCTCGTCGTGGGACGCGTGGTGGACGCCGGCGACGGTGGCTACCGGGTGGAATACGAACTGTTCGACGTCGCCAAGCAGGAGCGCCTGCTCGGGCTGGCGATGACGGCGCGCGCCAACGCCATGCGCGACGTCGCCCACCAGATGGCCGATGCCATCTACGAGAAGATCCTGGGCATTCCGGGCGCGTTCTGGACCCGGATCGCCTACGTCACCGCCAGCGGCGCTGGCAAGGGCGCCAGGTACGCGCTGATGATCGCCGACTCGGACGGTTTCAATCCGCAGACCGTGGTGCGGTCCTCCGAGCCGCTGCTGTCGCCGTCCTGGAGTCCGGACGGCCGCCGCCTGGCATATGTGAGCTATGAAGGCGGCAACTCGGCCATCTTCATCCAGGACATCACCACCGGCGCGCGCCAGAAGGTCTCAGGCTTTCGCGGCATCAATGGTTCGCCCTCGTTCTCGCCCGACGGCGGTCGCCTGGCGCTGACCCTGTCGCGCAGCGGCAACCCGGAAATCTACGTGATGGACATCGCCAGTCGGCAACTGCGCCAGTTGACCAACCAGTCCAGCATCGACACCGAGCCGGTCTGGAGCCCGGACGGCGCCACCCTCTACTTCACCTCCGACCGCGGCGGTCGCCCGCAGATCTACCAGGTGCCGGCCAGCGGCGGATCCGCGAGCCGGGTTACGTTTGAAGGCAGCTACAACGCCTCGCCCAAGATCTCCTACGACGGCAAGAAAATTGCGGTCGCGCAGGGCAGCGGCAACACCTACCGCATCGCGCTGATGGATCGCAGCCTGGGTTCGCCGCGCTGGTCGACCCTGTCGCCGGGCTCGCTGGACGAGTCCCCGAGCTTTGCACCCAATGCCAGCATGGTCCTCTATGCCGCCCGCGAAGGGGGAAGAGGCGTACTGTATGCGGTCTCCGCCGACGGCCGGGTCCGCCAGCGGCTGGTGCTGGCCGATGGCGACGTACGCGAGCCGGCATGGTCTCCGTACCGTGCAAAGCGTTAAGATGACGTCTACGGTTTTACCCCCATCCCTGCGAGAAGCCGAAGGAATGACGATGAACAAGACTGCCCGTGTTTTGATGCTGTCCCTGATGTCCGTGGCCGTGCTGGCCGGTTGCAAGAAGGCGGTCAAGGAGACCCCGCCGACCGATACCACCACCACCGCGCCGACCACCCAGCCCGAACCCACCACGTCCGGCGTCTATGGCCCGAACGACCTGGACACCGACGCCTGCCTGCGCCAGCGCGTGGTCTACTTCGACCTGGACCAGGATTCGCTGAAGCCCGAATTCCAGGCGATCATGGGTTGCCACGCCAAGTACTTGCGTGACCGCCCGTCCTCGCGCATCACCCTGGAAGGCCATGCCGACGAGCGCGGCAGCCGCGCCTACAACCAGGGCCTGGGCGAGCGCCGCGGTAACGCCGTGTCGTCCGCGCTGCAGGCCAATGGCGGTTCCGGCAGCCAGCTGAGCGTGGTGAGCTACGGTGAAGAGCGTCCGATCTGCACCGAGTCCAACGAGTCTTGCTGGGCGCAGAACCGTCGCGTCGAGATCGTCTACACCGCGAAGTAAGCGATGAGCGCGATGTCGATCGGCAAGCGTTTCCTGCTGGTCACGGCGGCGGCCCTGGTGGCCGCCGCTCCAGCCTGGGCGCAGCGCCAGAGCCTGGCGGACCGCGTCAGCGCCCTGGAGGCCAAAGCCAACAATTCGCAGGCCAACATGGACCTGCTGAACCGGCTGAGCCAGCAGGAAGGCGAAATCCGCGAACTGCGCGCGCAGCTGGAAAAGCTCCAGCACGATCTGCAGGAACAGCAGCAGCGCAACCGTGATCAGTACCTGGATCTGGACGGCCGGCTGAACCGCATGGAAGGCGGCGGCATCCCACCGGTCACCGCACCGGCTGGCACCCCGGCGCTTCCGGCAACGCCGCCGTCGGCGGCGACGAAAGTCGTCGAACCGGCGCCGTCCGTGCATGGCGACCCGGGCTCCCTGGCGCAGGCGGGGGACGAGCGCACCGCCTACAATCAGGCATTCGACAAGCTGAAGTCCGGCGACTACGTCGGTTCGGCGCAGTTGTTCACCGCCTTCCTGCAGGCCTACCCCAGCGGTGTGTATGCGCCGAATGCGCTGTACTGGCTGGGAGAAAGCTACTACGTCACCCAGAACTACGCCCTGGCCGCGGAGCAGTTCCGCGCGCTGATGGACCGCTATCCGACCCACGACAAGGCGCCCGGCTCGCTGCTCAAGCTGGGCCTGTGCGAATACGGCCTGGGCAAGGTCGACGCGGCCGAACGGACCCTGGCCGACGTGGTCAACCGCTATCCGGGCAGCGATGTGGCCCGCACGGCCGATGACCGCCTGAAAGCCATCCAACTCGGCCGGCTGCGCTGAACCATCCGGGGCACGGCCCCGGCGGGCGGTGCCCGCCGCCAAGCCCGCCCTTTCGCTGAACCCCTCCCGGAATCGCCCGACGGCCATCACGTCGGCAGGCGATAATGTGCCGCCATGAACGCTGTCCCCACGTCCGAGCCCGTCGCCCAGGAACGCCTGAAGTTGACGGAGATCTTCCTGTCCCTGCAGGGCGAAGCCAATGCGGCCGGCTGGCCCACGGTGTTCGTGCGCCTGACCGGCTGTCCGCTGCGCTGCCAGTACTGCGACACCGAATACGCGTTCTATGGCGGCGAGTGGTGGGACATCGACGCCATCCTGGCCGAGGTCGCCCGCCACGGCGTCCGCCATGTCTGCGTGACCGGCGGTGAGCCGCTGTCGCAGAAGCGCTGCCTGATCCTGCTGCGCCGCCTGTGCGATGCCGGCTACGACGTTTCGCTGGAGACCTCCGGCGCGCTGGACATCGCCGAGGTGGATCCGCGCGTGTCGCGCGTGGTCGATCTGAAAACACCGGGATCCCGCGAGATGGCGCGCAACCGGCTGGAGAACCTGCCGCTGCTGACCCCGCGGGATCAGGTGAAGTTCGTCCTGTGCGGCCGCGCGGACTACGAGTGGGCGCGCGGAATGGTGGCCGAGCACGGCCTGGCCGGGCGTTGCGACGTGCTGTTCTCGCCATCCAAATCCGAACTCGAACCGCGCCAGTTGGCCGACTGGATCGTCGAGGACCGGTTGCCGGTGCGTTTCCAGATGCAACTGCACAAACTGCTCTGGAATGACGAGCCGGGGCGGTAGCGGCAGGCGGATGCCTCGCCGCGGTCACGTCCACGCATGAATGCCTCGCGGTCCTTTCGCGAAGGGCGCGAAAGCCGGAAGCTGTTTCCCGATTCCCGATTCCCGATTCCCGATTCCCGATTCCCCATGAAAAAAGCCGTCGTCCTTCTCTCCGGTGGCATGGATTCCGCCGTCGTCGTCGCCATTGCCCGTGAACAGGGATACGCGGTGCATGCATTGAGCGTGCGCTACGGCCAGCGCCATACCTCGGAACTGGAAGCGGCCGACCGTGTCGCCCGATCGCTGGGCGCGGTCGCCCACAAGACCGTGCACGTGGACCTGCGCAGCATCGGTGGCTCCGCCCTGACCGATGACATCGACGTACCCGAAGCCGGCGGTGGTGGCATTCCGGTCACCTACGTGCCGGCCCGCAACACCATCATGCTGTCGGTGGCGCTGGGGTGGGCCGAGGTACTGGGCGCGGCCGACATCTTCTGCGGGGTCAATGCCGTCGACTACTCCGGTTATCCGGATTGCCGGCCGGAATTCATCGACGCGTTCGAGAAGCTCGCCAACCTGGCCACCAAGGCCGGGGTGGAAGGCGCGGGCCTGCGGATCCATGCCCCGCTGATGTCGATGGGGAAGGACGCCATCGTTCGCGAAGGCATCCGCCTGGGCGTGGATTTCGCCGAGACCGTGTCCTGCTACCAAGCCGACGAACAGGGCCGTGCCTGCGGCCATTGCGACGCCTGCCGCCTGCGTGCACAGGGCTTCGCCGACGCCGGCGTGGCGGACCCGACCCGTTACGCTTGAACCCCGGATTTTTCAGCTGCCCCCAAGCTGGGTTAGAATTCGCACCCCGGCGCAATGCCGGGTGCATGGGCCGTTAGCTCAGTCGGTAGAGCAGAAGACTTTTAATCTTTTGGTCGAAGGTTCGAATCCTTCACGGCCCACCATTTGAAGCTGCCAGGGATTCCCTGCCAGAAGCGTTGCCGATATGCGTCGTGCCGGCTCGCTCACCATGTCCGGCGTTCCGGCACCCCTGTCTTCCCCGGGAAGCCCGGGACGAACTGGGTTATCGTCCTTGCAGAATGAACTTCCACGCCAGGTGGTATGCAAATTTTCGAAGTCATCCGCTGGGGGAATGATTGCGCGGACCCGGTGACGGGTGGGCCCAATGGCCCCGACACCTGTTTTCTCGTGCGTGCGGGTACTGTCGAGGAAGCCGCTGATCTCGTGGACGCACGGCTGGCCATGCTCACCCATGAGCAGGTCCAGCCGTGGTCACATGCGATCTATCTGATGGGCGAGGACCTGGCTTCCCGGGAGGACGCCAGGATTCTCCGTGGCCCTTACATCCAATCGGCTTATTGCCACGGATGGCGCCAGTGGCATCGCGACGAGAAGGGCGAGCCCTGGCAGGAAAAAACGGTTCGGTGAGGTCGGTGGAGTCCGGCGCGGGACAGGCGATGACCCGATGCCGCCTCACGGATGGAACGCGGGCAGCCATCGGCCCCCTGCCGGTCGAAGCGGGAGCGGGCCATTCCGGGCATCGCTGCACCGAACTATCTGCCCATCCTCGAGTGGCGGCGCTACAACACCACCCGATACAGGCCACCGCCGAAATAAACGTACCAGCTGCCTTGCAGCCAGGCGCTGCCTGTACCTTCGGCGAAAGGTGAGACCAGCTCGGGCGCGGCGCCGGGCCGGCCCAGGTAGAGATAGCCCTTGCTGACGAACATCACCTGCCCGCCCCACATCGCGTTGATCGATGCATCCTCGCCCGTAGGGGAGACGGCGGTCAGCTGGCCCTGGGGCGAACGCAGCCATACCTGCCGGACGGTCTGGCCTTCGACGGTATTCAAGCGGGTAAAGCCAACCCAGCCATTGCTCGGGAAGTAGTCGACCCGCGGGGTGAAGAAATCACCACTGGCATCGCGCAAGGTGACTTCGCCGAGGTTGTCGTTGTACATGACGATCCGCGAAGCCGTATCCGCAACCTGCTTGCGGTAGACGATGTTGATGCCGTCGGTCAGCGGATTGAAATTCGAATAGGTCAAATCGTGGGTCAACTGCACGGATTGCCCGGCGCGGTAGCGGAACACGTTGTAGGGCGCGGGTCCCTCGGTGTACACGACTTCGCCACCATCGCCGACGTCGGCCAGATCGGTGACACGACCGTTGCCTACCAGGGTGTCCTTGTAGAGCATCACGTCGCGCAGGTTCAGGTAGCGTCCCGGGCGCCAGGTCGGCCAGATGACATAACGCTTGTTGTTCGGACTGACACGCATGCCGCGTGGGGTTCCATCGTTCCAGATGGGTGCCGCGCCGCCGTTCCATTCGTACACCGAGGTTTCATCGTCTTCCGTGATGCCGTACACCGCGCCACGCGCGGTCAGCTTCTCGTAGCCCGGCGTATGGCCGGTCGGATCCGGGACCACGCGCAGGCTTCCGGTCGCGCGGTTGTAGACCTTCAACAGCGGCCGTCCGTCTTCGATCACGAAAAACAGGATGCGCTGCGGCGTGACGTCGGTGATGGTGCCGCCGACCTTGGTCACGTACTCCAGGTGCGCGGCCTGGCCGGCGAAAGAGGTCGTGGCGGCGAGCACCGCGAGTGCGGCGCGCAGGAACAACGAGGGGAACGGCCGTTCGATGAAGTGCATTTCCATGGCGGACTCAGCAGCATCGTTGGATGGAAATCGAGCGTGCGAGCGGGTCCGTGAAACGGATGTCAAACGGATTCAGGAAGGCAGGATGACAACCGCAGCGTCCGCAGGAGGCGGGTGCACCGAACGAAAAAGCCCGGCTTGTCGCCGGGCCTTTTCATTTGGGTGATGGCATCGCCATGGCTGTCAGGTGTCGTAACCCACCTGGCCCTGGGTAAAGCCATGGGTCTTGCGGATCGCCAACTGGTTGGTGACACCCAGCAGTTCGTAATGTCCCGCCAGCGTGGCCAGCAGTCCGTCGACGCCGAGCTTGGGGCTTTCCGTGGGCGCGACCGCGATCTGGCGTTCGAGCGCTTCGCGGCGCCAGTCGCGTCCGCGCAATTTGGCCCAGTTCCGGGCCAGCATGTTCGGGCGCCGCGGGGCTCCCTGCTTCGGCGGTACCCACAGGTAGTCATCGAAGATCATCACGCCGCCCACCTTGAGCAACGGCCAGGTCATCACGCCGTCGGCGAGCGCGCCGAAGGCCGAGTGCCAGCCGTCGATGTAGATCAGATCGAACTCGCCACGGATGCGGCGCAACGAATCGAAACTGTAACCGGGATGTTCGGTAATCCGGGTGGCGTAGGCCGCGGTGTTCTGGCGGAACCGGGCGTGATAGTCGCCATAGACGGGATCCGGCGCGAACAGATCCACGCAGTCGATATGCGCATCGGTACCGGTGAGGATGTTCTGGCAAAGCCATAATGTGGAGCGGCCCTCGAAGCTGCCAATCTCCAGCGCGCGAACGCCGGCCCGATCCCGGAACCCGCCCAGCCATTGCTGCCAGTGCGGGATGTTGTGGTCGAACCAGTTTTCGCTGTAGGGCGTCTGTGAATGTTCGGGCATTGTGTCCTGTGGCGCGCCGGATGGTTCCCCTGGCCCACGCGGTCATGGGCAGAGTGATTCTAATCAGATTTTCTCCTGCGGGAAGGCGTGTGAAGCGGGGTGCGGCCCGCGCCGCGGGGCGCTAAGGTAACGTGCCCATTGATGGGCCGTCCTGGTCCAAGAACCACCGCATGCTGAAGATCCTCGGAAAATCCACCTCCATCAACGTCCGCAAGGTGCTCTGGCTATGCGATGAACTCGCACTGCCGTACACGCTGGAGGAGTGGGGGAGTGGCCACCGTTCGACCCGGGAACCCGCATTCCTGGCATTGAATCCCAATGCGCTGGTACCGGTGATCCGGGACGGCGATCTGGTGTTGTGGGAGTCGAATACCATCTGCCGCTATCTGGCGGCACGCCAGGGGCGCACCGATCTGTTGCCGGCGGAGCCGGCCGCACGCGCACGGGTCGAGCAATGGATGGACTGGCAGGCCACGGAACTCAACAACGCCTGGCGCTACGTGTTCATGGCACGGGTAAGGCAGAGTGCCGACCACACTGATACGGCGCAGATCGAAGCCAGCGAGCGGGAATGGAACCAGCGGATGCGCCTCCTCGACGATCAACTCGCGAAAACGGGCGCCTACGCGACCGGTGCGGCTTTCAGCTTGGCCGACATCGTGCTCGGCCTGTCGGTGAACCGCTGGCGGATGACACCCATGGCGCATCCGCAGCTTCCCGCCGTGGCGGCCTATCTGCACCGGCTCGAGGAACGCCCGGGTTTCCGGCGCCACGGCGCCAACGGGGTGCCCTGAGCGGTTTCCGGTGCCCGGAGACGAAAGAGGCGCCATCAGGCGCCTCTTCTGCTTCGTCCTGCGTCAGGGACGCATTGGCGAACCGCCGAAACCGCGGGGAGGCGGCGGGCCGACATCGCCAGGCAGGCGGCGGTAGCCGTGGAAACCGGGACCGTCATACCGGCTCACGCCGATGTTGAGGTTGAACGCGCGCGATTCGCCTTCGTCGTTGTTGTACGACTTGCACAGGTTGATGTTGGCGGCGTTCCAGTGGCTGCTGCCATATCCCTTGGTGTAGCCGATGCCGGTGGCGACGCTGCCGGAGACATCGACCTTGCCGTCGTCCTCGTCGACCGGCGTACCGCAGGCGTTGCGGGCCACCGGGGCCGGACGCAGCGCGCGGGCCGGGCGTCCACTGGTGTCGCCGTAATAGGTTCCGGGAGGATCGGATCCGTAGAGGGCCGGGCGGGGCAGGGTCAGGTCCAAGGATTCCGCCGACTGGGCGAAGGCGCCGCCGGAGGCCAGCAGACTCAGCAGCAGCGGTGCGATTGCCTTCATGTGGGCCTCGGTCGGGATGCGGGATTCTCGCGCGATCCGTGCGCCAGTCGCCAGACGCTAGCAGCCGCAGCTTGAACCCAGGCTGGCTTGCGCCGAGAACTTTCCGGTTAGGACAAAGGTCATGATGACTTGATGGCGTCGCCGGCTCCCGTCTGGACGGGGGATGATGCTGCCGCTGGACCGCGCCGGTGGATCCCCTCGTTGTTCGCCGGCCGGTTCCCCGCATAACAACTACAACATCGCTGTGCTCTCTCATCGCGGTCGCAGGGGTTCCTGCGGCCGCATTTTGTCAGGGCTTTCCGCTTCAACCTGCCGCGCGGATCGCTTCCAGCACCTGTTCGCCATAACGGGCCAGCTTGGTGCCGCCGATGCCGCCGACCTGGGCCAGTTCGTCCAGGGTGCCCGGGCGGTGTTCGGCGATGTTGCGCAGGGTGCTGTCGTGGAAGATCACGTAGGCCGGGACGTTCTGCTGTTTGGCCAACTGGGCGCGCAGATCGCGCAAGGCGCCAAACAGGGGCTGGTCGGAGGGCGACACCACCACGCCGGTGCGCGGCGAGCGCTCGCGTTCACGGGGCGGGGCCTCCTTGCGCAGCAGCAGCCGGCGCTCGCCCCGCAGCACGGCCCGGCTGGCCTCGGTCAGGCGCAGGCTGCCATAGCCCTCCGCGTCGACTTCCAGCAGGCCCGAAGACACCAGCTGCCGGAACACGCTGCGCCAGCCGCCGGCGTCCAGGTCCCGGCCGATGCCGTAGGTGGTGAGGCGGTCGTGCCCGCACTGGCGGATCTTCTCGCTCTCGCTGCCGCGCAGGACGTCGATGATATGGTTCACGCCGAAGCGCTGGCCGCTGCGGTACACGCAGCTCAAGGCCTTCTGCGCGGCCTCGGTGGCATCCCAGGTGGCGGCCGGGTGCAGGCAGTTGTCGCAGTTGCCGCATTCCTGGGGATAGGTCTCGCCGAAGCTGGCGAGCAACACCTGCCGGCGGCACTGCATGGATTCGCAGTAGCCCAGCAGCTGGTCCAGCTTCCGCCGTTCCAACCGCTTGCGTTCCTCGCCGGCCTCGGACTGTTCGATCATCTGCTTCAGCAGCACGACATCGCCCAGGCCGTAGGACAGCCATGCGTCGGCGGCCTCGCCGTCACGACCGGCGCGGCCGGTTTCCTGGTAGTAGCCTTCCAGCGACTTGGGTAGATCCACATGGGCGACGAAGCGGACGTCGGGTTTGTCGATGCCCATCCCGAAGGCAATCGTCGCCACCATCACGATGCCTTCCTCGCGCAGAAAACGACGCTGGTGGTGCGCGCGCACCTCGGCGTCCAGGCCGGCGTGGTAGGGCAGCGCGTTGAAGCCCTGTTCCAGCAGGTAGTCGGCGAACTGCTCCACCCGCTTGCGCGATAGGCAATAGACGATGCCGGCCTCGCCCTTGTGGGTCTGGAGGAAGTCGCGCAACTGCCGCTTGGCATTGTCCTTCTGGGTGACCGTGTAGCGGATGTTGGGGCGGTCGAAGGAACTGACGAAACGGCTGGCCTCGGTCAGTCCCAGGCGCTCGGCGATCTCGCGCTGGGTCGGCGGATCCGCGGTCGCGGTCAGGGCGATGCGCGGCACGTCCGGCCAGCGCTCGTGCAGGATCGTCAGTTCCAGGTACTCGCGGCGGAAATCGTGGCCCCAGGCCGAGACGCAGTGCGCCTCGTCGATGGCGAACAGCGCAATCCGGCTGCGCTCCAGCAGGGACAGGAAACGCGGGGTGAGCAGTCGTTCCGGCGCGACGTAGAGCAGGTCCAGTTCACCCTTCAACAGCGCCCGCTCCACATCCGCCGCGGTGGCGGCGTCCAGGGTCGAGTTGAGGAAGGCGGCACGGACGCCGAGCTGGCGCAGCGCCTCCACCTGGTCCTGCATCAGGGCGATCAGCGGCGACACCACGATGCCCACGCCTTCGCGCAGCAGGGAGGGAATCTGGTAGCACAGCGACTTGCCGCCGCCGGTCGGCATCAGGACCAGGGCGTCCTGGCCGGAGACGAGCTGTTCGACGATGGCCTGCTGGTGGCCGCGGAAGCGGGAGTAGCCGAAGACCCGCTGCAGCAGGTCCGTGGGACGTTCTGACATGGGCGATAGGGTAGCAGGCCGGCGGGACCGGGCGTTCGGACAAGGGCCCGGACGGGTGTCCGTGGAGACGGGGACAGCGTGTCGGTCTTTTCCGCACACCCGTCGGGCAGGAGCCCCCTTGCCACGAAAAAACGCCCGGACGGAGCCGGGCGCTTGGGTCGATCAAACCGCCGGTTGCCGGCTCATTCCAGCAGCGAGCGCAGCATCCAGGCATACTTCTCGTGGGTCTGCAGGCGCTGGGTGAGCAGGTCCACGGACGGATCGTCACCGGCATCGTCGGCGGTCTTCAGGACCTTGCGGGCCGTCCGGCACACCGCTTCGTTGCCCGATACCAGCTGCTTCACCATGCCCTGCCAGCCGGGCACGCCATCGGCGCCCGATTCCTCCTGGATGGAGGACAGGCGCACGAACTCGCCATAGGAACCCGGTGCGTTGTAGCCCAGCGCGCGAATCCGCTCGGCGATCTCGTCCAGCGCCGTCCACTGCTCGGTGTACTGGGTTTCGAACATGGTGTGCAGCGAGTTGAACATCGGCCCGGTCACGTTCCAGTGGAAGTTGTGGGTCTTCAGGTACAGCGTGTAGCTGTCGGCGAGGAATCGCGACAACCCTTCGGCGATCTTCTTGCGGTCGCCGGTGGTGATCCCGATGTCGATGTTCGGGGAGGTGGCCGCGGGCGCGGAAGCGACGGCCTGCTTGGTCTTTGCCTTGGTCTTGGACATCTGCACTCTCCTTATGGGGGTCAATGGCCCACAATAACTACCCTAAACCCGTTTGGGTAATAAAACGTTTCACCCGATTGGATTGATGAACGCTATCGAACCTTCTCCCGAGCACGAACTCCAGGCCGCCCGCCGCGCCATCGATGGCGCGCTCAGCCGGGATCGTGGACGACTGCATGGATTGTGGTCGCGCTGGCAGTCCCGCCCGCGTGACGTTGCCGCGCGCGAGGCCTTTGCCCAGGCGCTGGCCGGCTCGGTGTCGCGGCGCGAGGCGCGCGCGGCCTCGGTGCCGGAGGTGAGTCTGGACGAAGCCCTGCCGATCGCCCGTGAAGGGGAGCGCATCGTCGAATTGATCCGCCGCCATCCGGTGGTGGTCATCGCCGGCGAAACCGGCTCGGGCAAGACCACCCAGTTGCCCAAGCTGTGCCTGGCGGCCGGGCGCGGCGTGGCCGGCATGATCGGCTGCACCCAGCCGCGCCGGATCGCCGCGCGCGCGGTGGCCCGGCGGGTGGCCGAGGAACTGAAGACCGGCATCGGCGACGCGGTCGGCTACCAGGTCCGCTTCACCGACCAGGTCGGCGACAACACCCGGGTCAAGTTCATGACCGACGGCATCCTGCTGGCCGAGATCGCCAGTGATCGCTGGCTGTCGGCCTACGACACCATCATCGTCGACGAGGCCCACGAGCGCAGCCTCAACATCGACTTCCTGCTCGGCTATCTCAAGCAGTTGTTGCGCAAGCGCCGCGACCTGAAGGTCATCGTCACTTCGGCCACCATCGACACCGAGCGTTTCGCCCGCCATTTCGAGGACGCGCCGGTGATCAGCGTGGAGGGGCGGACCTACCCGGTGGAGGTGCGCTACCGTCCGCTCGAAGGCGAGGGCGAGCAGCAGGGCGAGCGCACCGTCAACGACGCCATCGTGGCGGCGGTGGACGAGATCACCCGCCAGGACCCGCGTGGCGACGTGCTGATGTTCCTGCCGGGCGAGCGCGAGATCCGCGATGCGCACCAGGCGCTGGAGCGCCGCAAGTACCGCGAGACCGAGGTGCTGCCGTTGTATGCGCGCCTGTCCGCGCGGGATCAGGACCGGGTGTTCAGTCCCGGCCCGAAGCGCCGGCTGGTGCTGGCGACCAACGTGGCCGAAACCTCGCTGACCGTGCCGCGCATCCGCTACGTGGTCGATCCGGGCTACGCGCGGGTCAAGCGCTACAGCCCCCGCCAGAAGCTGGATCGCCTGCACATCGAGCCGATCTCGCAGGCCAGCGCCAACCAGCGCAAGGGCCGCTGCGGGCGCATCGCCGAAGGCATCTGCTATCGCCTGTATGGCGAGGCCGACTTCCAGGCCCGCGCGGAATTCACCGATCCGGAAATCCGGCGTTCCAGCCTGGCCGGGGTGATCCTGCGGATGCTGCAGCTGGGGCTGGGACGGATCGAGGATTTCCCGTTCCTGGAACCACCGGACGAGCGCGCCATCGCCGATGGCTGGCAGCAGCTGACCGAACTGGGCGCGGTGGACAAGGATCGCAAGCTCACCACCATCGGCCGGCAGATGGCGCGCCTGCCGGTGGACGTGAAGCTGGCACGCATGCTGGTGGCGGCCCAGCAGCACCGCTGCCTGCGCGAGATGATCATCATCGCGGCGTTCCTCGGCATCCAGGATCCGCGCGAGCGGCCGCCGGAAGCGCGCGAAGCCGCCGACAACGCGCATGCCGTGTTCGCCGACACCCGTTCGGAGTTCCTCGGCATCGTCAAACTCTGGGATGCCTATCGGCAGGCCCACGAGGATCTCACCCAGTCCAAGCTGCGCGACTGGTGCGAGCGCCATTTCCTCGGCTTCCTGCGCATGCGCGAATGGCGCGAGCTGCACCGCCAGCTGCTGTTGCTGTGCGAGGAGCTGGGGTGGACGCTGGAACCCTCGCCCGCGCCCAATGCCGACACCGTTCCGCGCAAGGCACCGCAGCGCGCGCGAAGGGGCACCGGAGCGAGCGCGATCACGGTCACCACGGATGCGGAAAGCGTCACCGACAAGCAGCGCCAGGCCGCCTACGTCGCCCTGCATCGCGCGCTGATCGCCGGGCTGCCGACCCAGGTCGGGCATCGCGGCGAAAAGGGCGACTTCCAGGCGCCGCGCCAGCGCCGCTTCCAGATCTTCCCGGGCTCGGCGCTGGCGAAGAAACCGCCGCCATGGGTGCTCAGCGCCACCCTGCTCGACACCCAACGCGTGTGGGGCCTGACTAACGCGGCGATTGAGCCGGACTGGGTCATCGCCGAAGTCCCGCACCTGCTGATGCGCAAGCACTTCGATCCGCACTGGTCGCGCGCGCAGGGCCATGTGCTGGCATCGGAGCAGATTAGCCTGTTCGGACTGGTGCTGGCGCCGAAGAAACCGGTTCACTACGGCCGCATCGCGCCGGTGGAGGCGCACGACATCTTCGTGCGCCAGGCGCTGGTGACCGGCGAGATCAACACCCGCGCCGGCTTCATTGCCGACAACCTGAAGACCCTGGAACAGGCGCGCGAAGAAGAAGCCAAGCTGCGCCGGGCCGGCATCGTCGCCGACGAGGACTGGCAGGCGCGCTGGTATCTGGACCGGATTCCGCCGGACATCCACTCCGCCGCTGGCCTGGACGCATGGTGGAAGGGGCAGTCGCCGGAGGCGCGCCGCCGCCTGGCCTGGACGCTGGCGGATCTGTTGCCGGGCGAAGGCAGCGAGGAGGATCGTTTCCCGAGGTATTTCGCCCTGGGCGACGCACGGCTGCCGCTGCATTACCGTTTCGAACCGGGCGCCGCCGACGACGGCGTGACCCTGGAGGTGCCGTTGCACCTGCTCAACGCCCTGGACCCGGCGCGGCTGTCGTGGCTCGCGCCGGGCTTCATCGGCGACAAGGCGTCGGGACTGATCCGCAGCCTGCCCAAGGCGATGCGGCGCAATTACGTGCCGGCGCCGGACTTCGGGCGTGCGTTCTTCGAAGCCCATCCGCAACCCACCGCCGACGACATCCGCGGCGAGCTGGCGCGGTTCCTGTCGCGTGCGACCGGCGCGGCGGTGACCGCGCTGGATTTCGACGAATCCGCGCTGGAGCCGCACCTGCGCATGAACCTGCGCCTGCGAGAGGATCCGCGCAAGGGGGGCGAGGGGCGCGTGTTGGCCGAATCGCGGGATCTGGATGAGTTGCGCGCGCGCTTCGGCGAGCGCGCCGGCCAGGCGTTCGCGGCGCGGGCCGGGCGGGCGATGGCGGCAAGCGGGCTGCGCGAGTTCCCGGCCCAGCCGATTCCCCTGCAGGTACCGGGGGAAGCGGGCGTTCCCGCGTTCCCGGCGCTGCGCGACGACGGCGACAGCGTCGCCCTGCAGGTGTTCGCCGACCGTGCCGAGGCCGAGACGGCCCATCCGGGCGGCGTGCGGCGCCTGCTCGAGATCGCCCTGGTCGATCGTGTCCGCCAGGCACGCAAGCAACTTCCCGTGTCGCCGAAAGTGGGGCTGCTCTACGCCGCCATCGAGCGTTTTGGCGAAGGCGACAAGGCGGGTGAAAAGGAACGGCTGCGGGCGGACATTGTCGGCGCGGCGCTCAATGCGGTGCTGGCCGACGGGCTGGAAGGCATCCGTGACCGCGCCACATTCGAGCAGCGGCGCGAGGAAGCCGGCCGCAACCTGTTTGGTGAAGCGATGGAACGGCTGAAGCTGGCCGAGTCCATCCTTTCGGCCGTGGCCGAGCTCAAGCCGCACCTGGAGTCGTCGTTGATGGGCTGGGCGCGCGGCAACCTCGACGATCTGCGTGCACAGCTGGAGGGCCTGGTGCATCCGGGTTTCCTGCGCGATACCCCCGCATCCGCACTGGCCGACCTGCCGCGCTATCTCAAGGCCATGCGCCTGCGCGCCGAGCGCGCCCTGCGGGATCCAACCCGCGATCAGGCGCGCATGCTCGAGATCAAACCATTCGCCGATGCGCTGGAAGACGCGGCGCGGCTGGGCGTGGCGCGACAACCCGGCTGGCAGGCGTTGCGCTGGGAACTGGAGGAACTGCGCGTTTCGGTGTTCGCGCAGGAACTGGGGGCACGCGGCGGAATTTCACCGAAGAAGCTGGCCCAGCGCCTCCAGGCCTTGCGTGGTTAGCAGCACACAACCGGTGGGCATGAACGGAATGCGCGGTGAGGCTGTTCGCCGGCCGTGCGTGCGGGTAACGTACTGACATCCCGCCCTCAGGATCCGATCGTGTTCCCCGTCCCGCGCGAAGCTTTGCTGGAACTGCTGCAACGGCCCTCGGCCGCGGTGCTTCCAGTGGCATCGCGGGAACTCGTCGCCATGCGCATCGCGGCCTGGCCCGAGCCGGAACTGCCGTTGCAGGATCCACCGACGGTGCTGGCCGACACGCTGGAAACGCTGGTGGCGCTGTCCGCCGATGGCGAGGTGATCGCCGCGGCCTGGCTGTTCGCGTTGCCCTCTCCGGAACCCGCACCGGGCGGCAAGCCCGCCGTGCTGCCCGCGGGCATCGTCGATCTGCTGGAGGGACAGCAGGCGGCCGCGCAAGTGTGGGCACTGCACGCCGAACAGCATCGCGGCGCGAACAATGAAGGATTGCGCCGCCTGCTGCTGGCGATCGTGCGCGATCTGCGTGTCGTTCCGATCCTGCTGGCGCGGCAGCTGGCGCGGATGCGCAACGCCGGCTTGCTGGAAGAATCGCAACGGCGCGCGCTGGCGCGCCTGACCCGCGACATTCATGCACCGCTGGCCAACCGGCTCGGCATCTGGCAATTGAAGTGGGAGCTGGAGGATCTGGCGTTCCGCTACCTGGAACCCGACACCTACCGGCAGATCGCCGCGCAGCTGGACGAGAAGCGCGTCGGGCGCGAGCGCTACATCGAAGCGGTCAAGGCGACCTTGCGCCTGGAACTGGCGGGGCACGGCATCGCGGCTGAAATCAGCGGCCGCCCGAAGCACATCTACAGCATCTGGCGGAAGATGCAGCGCAAGCAGGTCTCGTTCGACGAACTCTATGATCTGCGCGCGGTGCGGGTGACCGTCGACGACATCGCGGCCTGCTACGCCGCGCTGGGCGTGGTGCATGCGCTATGGGCGCCGGTACCGAGCGAGTTCGACGACTACATCGCCCGGCCCAAGGCCAACGACTACCGCTCCCTGCACACCGCCGTGGTCGGCCCGGAAGGACGCACGCTGGAAGTGCAGATCCGGACCCACGAGATGCATGCCCAGGCCGAACTGGGCGTGGCCGCGCACTGGCGCTACAAGGAAGGCGGCGGCGATCGCGCTTTCGATCGCAAGATCGCCTGGATGCGACGCCTGCTGGACCAGTCCCAGGAGGGCGGCGAAGGCGCCGGGCTGGCCGGCGATCTGGATTCGGAACTGGTCGAGGATCGGGTCTACGTCCTGACGCCGAAGGGCGAAGTCATCGACCTGCCGCATGGCGGCACCGTGCTGGATTTCGCCTACCACGTGCACACGATGGTCGGCCACCGCACCCGCGGGGCCAAGGTCAACGGCCGCATCGTGCCGCTGAACCATGCCCTGCGCAGTGGCGATCGGGTCGAGATCATGACCTCCAAGACCGGCGAGCCACGCCGCGACTGGCTGCTGCCAGCCAATGGCTTCCTGGCTTCCGGCCGCTCGCGCGACAAGGTGCGCGCGTGGTTCCACAAGCTCGATCGCGCACGCAACCTGCAGGCCGGCCGGGAGTTGCTGGAAAAGGAACTCAAGCGCCTCGGCCTGCACCACGCGGATCTTTCCGGCGTGGCGAAGAAGTTCCACGCCGAGAACGTGGAGGAACTGCACATCCAGGTCGCGTTGGGCGATGTCGGGCCCAATCAGGTCGTGCGCGCGCTGCACGAGGAACAGCGCGCCGCCGCGCAGCCGGCCACGCCGTCGTCGCTGCCACTGCGCAAGCCGGGCGGACGCAAACCGGCGCCGCCCTCCAAGTCCCGTTTCACCGTCGAAGGCGTGGGCAACCTGCTGGTGCAGTTGGCCCGCTGCTGCCAACCGGTGCCGGGCGAGGCGATCAGCGGCTACCTGACCCGTGGCCGGGGCGTAAGCGTGCACCGGACCGATTGCACCGCCTTCCAGCGCCTGGCCGCGGCCAACCCGCAGCGCGTGCTGCCGGTGGAGTGGGGCCAGACCGGGGGCGGCTACGAGGTGGACGTGCAGGTGCGGGCGATCGATCGCAAGTGGCTGCTCAAGGACATCACCACCCTGATCGCGCAGGAAGACGCCCACGTGCTGGGCATCAACAGCGACCAGGCCGGCGCCAGCGGCCGGGTGCACCTGCGCCTGCGGCTGAAGGTCGCCGACTTCGGCCAGTTGTCGACTCTGCTGGGTAAACTGGATGCGCTGCCGGGGGTCGAGGAAGCGCGACGTTCAGCCTGAGTGGTTATGCTGGGCCGGTGATGCCCGAGCACAACCACGAGCAGCCCCGCCAGGACGGCCGTATCGAGCCGATCGCCGACTGGGAACACCTGCGTTTCCGCAACGAGCCCGGGCCGCCGCGCCACGGTCCGCCATTGTGGCGGGCACGACGGACCTGGCGTTGGGGCGCCCTGGTCGTGGTGGCGTTGGTGATCCTGCTGACCGTGTTCCGGCAACCGCTGGCGAACCTGTTCTGGCCGGATACCCGCATCCAGCAATTGCTCGACCAGGGTCATGCCGCATTGCGCTCCGATCGGTTGAGCGCGCCCGACGGCACCGGCGCGCGCCAGTATTTCGAGGCGGCGCAGGCGCTGGACGGCGACCGCGCGGAAGCGCGCGACGGGTTGGCGCAGGTGGCCAGGGCCGCGCTGGAGCAGGCCCGACGCGCGACCGCCCGCGATGATTTCACCGCCGCGCACGCGGCGCTGGCGCTGGCCAACGAATTGCAGGTGCCGCGCGCCGAGGCCGCCGCGGTGACCGAACAGCTGCGCCAGCGTGAAGCCGCCGACGCCGGCATCGAATCGCTGCTGCGCCAGGCCCGGACCGCACAGGCGGCGGGTCATCTCGATGGCGATCCCGCCGCCGCTTTGCCGCTGTTCCAGCGCGTGCTGGCGCTGCAGCCGAACCGCATCGAGGCACTGGAGGCGCGCGAGGACATCCTCAGCGACCTGCTGCAACAGGCCGACACGATGATGGCGCGAGGAGATCTCGCCGCGGGAGGAAGCCTGATAGCCCAGGTTCGCGGCTACGACGGCGGGCACGTGGATCTGCCGGCCGCGCAGGCGGGACTGGCGCGCGCGATCGATCAGCGCCTCAAGCGGGCCGATGCCGATCTGCGCCGCCGACGGTTGGCCAGCGCAGCGGAAGGCTATCGGGTGGTGCAGTCCGCCGCGGGCGAGGACGCCCGCGCACGGCAGGGCATCGAACGGGTGGCGACCGCACTCGCGGAAGCCGCCCGACGCCAGGCCGGCGACTACCATTTCGAACAGGCCGAAGCCGCGCTGGCGCGGGCGCGGGAACTGTCGCCGCAGTTGCCGGCGGTTCGCGAGGCATCGCAGTACCTGGAGCGGGTTCGCGCGTCCCATGCCAACCTGCCGCCGTCGCTGCCACCGCGTGAAAGGCAGCGGCGGATGGAAAGCCTGCTGGCCGGCATGGCGCAGGCCGAGGCACGCGGCGACTGGATGACGCCGCCGGGCGAAAGCGCCTATGACAGGCTGCGCGCGGCGCAGGCGCTGGCGCCGGATGACCCGCGTGTCCGGCGTGCCGCGAGCCGCGTGCTGGCGGCGGCGCAGCAATGTTTTGAACAGGAATGGCGCGGCAACCGGGTACGCCGCGCGCAGTCGTGCCTGTCGGCCTGGCAGACCATCCGTCCGGGTGACCCGGCGCTGGTGGAAGCGCGCCGGCGCATGGCGCAGAAATGGATCGCGGTGGGTGATGAGCGCCTGGGCGCCGGCGATGTCGTTTTCGCCGCGCAGGCGCTGGACGAAGCGCGCGGCATTGACGGACGCGCGCCCGGACTGGCGGATTTCGCCGAGCGGGTCAGGCTGGCGCGGCAGGCGCAGCGCTAGCGGGTTGTCGCAGCACCTGTTCCGCGATTGCCTCCAGGCGCGCCGCAAGCGCAGGCCAGCTGTAGCCTTCGACGGATTCAGGACCCAGGTCGAGGCCTTGCTCCAGCCTGTTGGCCGACTTCAATTCGATTGCCTGATCGAACCAGCGCTGCAACGAAGGCAAAGAGCCATCACTGACCCATCCGCGCCGCAGGCTGGCGATGAGTTCGGCGCTGGTGTCGTGCTGGCGGGCGATGTGCAGGATGGGCCGGCCCGAACCCAGGTATTCGTAGAGCTTTCCGGGTACCTGCCCAGGATCATCGTTGGCGATGTTGATGAGCACGTCGGCGGATCCTTGCAGTTGAAGAATACGTCGATGCGGGAGGAAGCCGAACAGCCGAACCTGCCCCGGCAGCGCTTCCGCGGCTCGCAGCAATGATTCCGGAACGGTGACCGAAGCAATGTTGAGCCTCGCCCCGGGATGCGCGGCAATCGCGGCCACCAGATCGTCCGGCTTGCGGAAGTGATAGAAGCTGCCGGTGTAGAGCAATTCCAGGCGACGGGGATCGAACGGAGTATCCGTGGGGGGGGGCGCCGATCCCGATGCATGGCCCTGGGAGATGACAGTGACGCCGGATCGCGGGCCGTGGCGGTTCGCAAGCAGGCCGGCGGCACCGGAATGGGTGACGATGAGGTGATCGGCCCCGCGGCATGTTTCGCGTTCCACCCGGAGTGCACGGGCATGCCAGCGTGCGGGTGTATAGGGCGCCAGCACGGGATCTCCGAGGTCCGCGATCCAGCGGTATCCCCTTGCCTTGGCAATCAACCCCAGTTCCAGCGATGTCGCCGGTTCGTGGGAACTGATGACGATGTCAGGATGGAATTCCTCCAGGCACCGGATGAGCGCCCGCCTGGCCCAGGGAAACCATTCACCGCGCACATCCGGAAACACGAAGCGGGCGGCGAAGCCCTGCGCGGCTTCCGAGAGCGATTGTTTCCAACTGCGAGGCGGGCGCAACGGCGAAACGGCCGCGGCGTGCCCGTTGTCTGTCGACGCGGGTGCGGGACGTGACTGCCTGCGATCACGCAGGTGGGCCAGCAGTCCCCGCACGGGACCGGCGAAGGTGCGATGCGTTTCCAGGGCAGGCGGAAGTTCCGGCAAGCCGGGCGTTTCGCCGCCCAGATGGATGGTCAGGACCTTGACCCGATGGCCGCGTGCCACCAGTTCGCGCGCCAGGTATGCCCAGCGAAGCGATTGGGGCGAAGGACTTGGCGGGAACTCGTAGGCGATCAGGAGAAATCGCATGTCATCGTTTTTCTTTCATTGACGCGGTGGATGGGTGGAAGAAGGGAACGTGCGCAGGATGGCCGGCATCATCGCTTCCTCGGAAAAATGGCGCGCCACGCTGGCCAGCGCGTTCAGGGACATGCGTTCCCACAGATCCTGGTCCGCGTGGAGCCGTTCGATTGCGGCGGCAAAACCGGACTCGTCATCCGCTAGCAGTACGTCGTTTCCATCGCTCAGGTACATGGCCTCGGCGGCGCACGATGTCGCTACCGTCGGCAGTCCGTGCGCCATGTACTGGTTGATCTTGCCCTTGACTCCGGCTCCGAATCGCAGCGGCGCCACGCCAACGCGGCATTTTCCGAGCAATGGTGAAAGATCCGGTACATGGCCGTGCACGTGCACGCAGGCCGGCAAGTCCAGGCCCGCCAGCGCTTCCTGCAGGCCCGCGCCCACCAGATGGATGTCGATCTCAGGTTCCGTGCCGCGTGACAACCGCGGCAGGATGCCGGAAACCAGCCACCGGACCGCGTCGGCATTCGGCGGATGCCGTCCGCCACCCACGAACAGCACGCCCTGCCGCTGCGCGAATGCGCATACCTGCGAGCTGGGACGGTGGATGTTGGAAACGACTTCAATCCTTGCAGCGGGCACCAGCTCCGCCAGGAGCTGGCGCTCCACCTCGCTGACCACCCAGGTGACGTCGGCGTTCCTGATCTGGCAAAGCTCCTGCTTCCGGGTTGCGCGTGCCAGGCGCGCCAGTGCGGGCTTGCCCAGCAGTTCCGCCTCCCGGCCTTCGCGCAGGAAATGCAGATCGACCGTGTCGAGAACCAGGCGGGTCGATGATGCGTGTTGTCGCAACAACGGGAACCAGTAGCGGGCCAGGTGATACCTGCACACCAGCGCGCCGGCGTACGGCGCGGAACGCAGCAGGCGGCGCGCGGGAGAGATTGCCCAGCGCCGTCCCAGGACGCGGACGCCCATTGCACGCAGCGCATCGGCATCGGGACCATGTTCCTGCCCGTCCTCTGGAAGGAAATCGACCTCCAGCCCCGCCTGCCTCAGGAGGCGCAGGATACCGAGCATGCGCACGGAGCCCGAGTCGCGGTCCGGGCGCGGCAGGCTTCCGTCAATCACCAGCAGGCGGTCCCGCGGGTCGAGTGTCTGCGCGAACGGCGGTTCCGGCGGCAACCGATGGACGGATGGTGCGACAGTGGAGTCCACTCCCAGTCTGCCTGCCAGCCCACCGAACCCCCGGGATGCCAGCACCAGGCGCATGCGATGCAGCCTGGAAAGCAGGCGATGCCAATGGAAAGCCGTCAATGGGAACATGGGTAGCTGGGTGGACACTGAATTCGCGGGCGTTCGGGGCCCTTGGGTTTGCCGGGACTGCGCTAGACTGCCCGGAATTCCCATTGTCGCATCCCCGTGGCCCATACCGACTACGACGACGAAGACGATTACGAGTACGACGAGGACGACACCGAAGGCCGCCCGGTCTGGCGCCAGCGGCTGATCACCTGGGGCCTAGCAGCGCTGGGCCTGGGGCTGGGATTCCTGATTCCGTATACGTTGTACCTGAACCACCAGGTCACCCAGCGATTCGGGGAACTGCGCTGGCAGGTACCCACGCGTGTCTATGCGCGCCCGCTGGCGCTGTCGCCGGGCGTGGCGATGGATGCCCAGACCCTGAACACCGAACTGGCCGCCGCGTCCTACCGCGAGGACGGCACCGGCAAGTTGCCGGGCACCTATGCCCGCGAAGGCGGTCGCTTCACCATCTCCAGCCGCGGCTATGTCGACGTCGATGGACAGGTGGCGCCGCGCCGGGTCCAGGTCAGCCTGTCCGGTGGCCGGGTCGCCGGGGTACGCGACGTCGATCGCCGGCAGAACCTGAAGGCGGCGCGGCTGGATCCGGCACGCATCGCCACCCTGTACGGACAGAAGCAGGAAGAACGCCGGCTGGTCCGGCTGAAGGAAGTCCCGCTGCTGCTGGTGACCGGCCTGCAGGCGGTCGAGGATCGCGACTTCAAGGATCACCACGGCATCGATCTGAGCGGCATCGCGCGCGCGGTCTGGGTGACCCTGCGTTCCGGCGGCGAGACCCGCCAGGGCGCCAGCACGTTGACCCAGCAATTGGCCCGCAGCGGCCTGCTGGGCATCGGCAAGGAAGTCACGCCCTCGCGCAAGTTCAATGAAATCCTGTTCGCGCTGATCCTGGAGGCGCGCTACGACAAGAGCACGATCCTGGAGGCCTATTTCAACCAGGTATATCTCGGCCAGCGTGGCAGCCAGGCCATCCACGGCGTTGCCGCGGGCGCCGAGTTCTGGTTCGGCCGGGATCTGAATTCGCTGACCACCGAACAGGTCGCGCTGCTGATCGGCATGGTGAAGGGACCTTCCTATTACGATCCGCGCCGCAACCCGGAGCGGGCGAAGGGGCGTCGCGATTTCGTGCTGGGCAAGCTGCTGGAAACGCAGCTCATCGACGAGAAGGAATACAAGCGCGCGCTGGCCGCGCCGCTGGGCGTCACCCAGACTCCCGGCATGGCGGCGGCCAACCGTTTCCCCGCCTATGTGGACCTGGTCCGCCGGCAACTGGCGCGCGACTATCCGGAAAGCGCGCTGCAGGGCGCCGGCCTGAGCGTGTTGACCGGCATGTCGCCCTCCGCGCAGGCTTACGCCGAAGGCGCGGTCACCCGCACGATCAAGGCGCTGGAGAACAAACGCCGGCCGCCGCTGCAGGCCGGCGTGGTGGTGACCGACGTGCATGACGGCGACGTGTTGGCGGTGGTGGGAAGCCGCGATGTGTCGCAGCCGGGTTTCAATCGCGCGGTGGAAGCGCAGCGCCCGGTCGGTTCGCTGCTCAAGCCGTTCGTATACCTGCTCGCGCTTGCACAACCGGATACCTATTCGCTGGCCAGTTGGGTCGATGATTCGCCGGTCACCGTGCAACTGGGGCGCAACCGGCGCTGGACGCCGGGCAACGCGGACAACCGCAGCCACGGCACCGTGCGCCTGATCGATGCGCTCGCGCGCTCGTACAACCAGGCCACCGTGCGCATCGGCATGAAGGTGGAGCCGGAACGGCTGGCCGAACTGCTGCGCGTGCTGGCCGGCGTCAAGGCCGACGCCAATCCGGCGCTCATCCTCGGTTCGACCGATCAGAGCCCCTATGCGATTGCGCAGCTGTACCAGTTCCTCGCCTCGGGTGGCGAAATCCAGCCGTTGCACGCGGTGCGCGGCGTGCTGGATCCCAACGGCAAGCTGCTCAAGCGCTACGACAAGACACCCGCGCCCGCGCAGGAAGGTGATTCCATCGCCGCCAACCTGATCAGCGTGGCGCTGCAGGAAGTGGTGAGCAACGGTACCGGCCGGCGACTGCTCGGCGACGGCCTGGGTCGCTTGCAGTCGGCCGGCAAGACCGGCACCAGCAACGATGGCCGTGACAGCTGGTACGCCGGCTATACCGGCGATCACCTCGCGGTGGTCTGGATGGGCAACGACAAGAACGAACAGACCGGCCTGCAGGGCGCCACCGGCGGCATGCGGGTGTGGTCGAACCTGTTCGCGCGCCTGCCCAGCGCGCCGCTCAACGTGTCCGGCAAGGGCCTGGACTGGCAATGGGTGGTGGGTTCCAACACCACCGATCCCGGCTGCCCCGGCGCGCGCCAGTTGCCGTTCGTGGCCGGCTTCGCGCCCGCCTACAGCGCCTGCGTGATCGAAACCCCGATGCCGGAAGAAGAAAGCGGCGGCTGGCGCAGCTGGTTCGGCCTGGATCGGAAACCCGACGAGGCGCCTGCCGCCGAAGACACTCCCCCACCCGCATCACCGCCATGAAGATGAAGTTGTTGTTCCCCCGCACCACCGTCCTGGTCATCGCCATGTTTTCATTGGCCGCCTGCGTCACCGCGCCACCGGAACCCGAAGCACCCGCAGTCGCCGTGCGCACGCCGGCGCAGATGCTGGCGGCAGTGCACAAGGCCGCGCAGGGCGGCGATGATCGCGAGCTCAACGTCCAGCCGCTGCGCGATCCGGAGGTCGAGGATCTGCGCGCGACCGCGGACAAGGCCATGACGGCGGGCAATCCCGCCGCCGCCGCCGCCGCGCTGGACCTGGCGCTGGGCATCGTCGCCGACGATCCGGCGGTGCTGCAGGAACGCGCCGAAGTCGCGCTCGCACAGGGCGAGCCCGACCAGGCCGAGCAGTTCGCCGCGCGCGCGACCGGGCTGGGTTCCGCGGTCGGTCCGTTGTGCCGGCGGCATTGGGAGACCGTGCGCCAGGTGCGCGAGCGTCGCCGCGAACTGGCGTCGGCGCCGCTGAAGCGGCCCAACCAGGCACAACTGGACGAACAGGCGGCGAAGCTGGCCGCGCTGGATCGCGCCATTGCCGAAGCCGGCCAGCAGTTCGACGCCTGCACGGTACCCGGCATCAATAGAATGTAGGCATGTCACAGCTTGCCCAAGCCAGTTGCGAAGCCCTCAGCGAGGGCGGCGCCCTGGCCAGCCGTCTCGATGCTTTCGTTCCCCGCGAGGCGCAGCAGCGCCTGACGCGTGCGATCGCCGATGCCTTCGATCAGCGCGACGTGCTGATCGCCGAGGCCGGCACCGGTACCGGCAAGACCTTCGCCTATCTGGTGCCGGCGTTGCTGTCCGGCCTGAAGACGATCGTCTCCACCGGTACCCGCGCGCTGCAGGACCAGCTCTATCACCGGGATCTGCCGCGCGTGCGCGACGCGCTCGGTGTCGGCCTGAAGTCCGCGTTGCTGAAGGGACGTGCCAACTACCTGTGCCGCTACCGGCTGGAGCAGGCCAAGGGCGAGCCGCGCTTCACCTCGCGCGAGCAGGTCGACCAGTTCCAGCGCGTCGTGGCCTGGGCCGGACGCACCCAGTTCGGCGACATGGCCGAAATGGCGACCCTGCCCGATGACTCGCCCCTGCTGCCGATGGTCACCTCCACGGTGGACAACTGCCTGGGATCGGACTGCCCGTTCTGGGAGGACTGCTTCGTCGTGCAGGCGCGCCAGCGCGCGCAGGCGGCCGACCTGGTGGTGGTCAACCACCACCTGTTGCTGGCCGACCTGGCACTGAAGCAGGAGGGTTTCGGCGAGATCCTCCCGGGCGCGCAGGCTTTCGTGATCGACGAGGCGCACCAGTTGCCCGAACTCGCGGCGAACTTCTTCGGTGAAGGCTTCGGCATGCGACCGCTGCAGGAGCTCGCGCGCGACTGCCTGGGCGAATGCAAGGACGTGCCCGGCGCGCTCGCGGCGATGCAGGCGCCGGTCCAGCGGCTGGAACAGGCCCTGCGCGACCTGCGGCTGGCGATGGAAGGCCTGCCGGTGCGCGGCACCCGCGAGCGCGCGCTGGGCAAGGTCGAGGTAGGCGAGGGATTCGACAACGTAGTCGAAGCGCTGGCGGATCTGTTCCAGTGCGTGGTCGGCATGGCCGAGGCCTCGATCGGCCTGGATGCCTGCGCCGCGCGCGCGCGCGAACTGTCCACGCGGCTGTCACGCTGGCTGGGTGAAGGCGAGGGCGAGGCGATCCCCGGCTTCGAGGACGATGACGACGGAGCACACGACGACGCCGGCGATGTGTTCTGGTACGAGCTCACCCAGCGCGGCTTCCGTTGCCAGCGCACGCCGCTGGACGTATCGGCGCCCCTGCGACAGCACCGCGAGCAGTCGCGCGCCGCCTGGGTGTTCACTTCGGCGACGCTGGCGGTGGGCGGGCGCTTTGAACACTATGCCGAGCGCCTGGGCCTGGAGGATCCCCCCACGCTGCTGCAGCCCAGTCCGTTCGACTGGCCGCGACAGGCGTTGTGCTATCTGCCCGGCAACCTGCCGGACCCAGGCTCGCGCGATTTCGGCCGAGCCGTCATCGATGCGGTGAAGCCGGTGCTGCAGGCGTCGCAGGGACGCGCGTTCCTGCTGTTCGCCTCGCATCGTGCGCTGCGCGAGGCCGCGGAGCTGCTGAGTGGCGGACCGTGGCCGCTGTTCGTGCAGGGCGAAGCACCGCGCGCGCTGCTGCTGCAGAAATTCCGCGAATCGGGCAACGGCGTGTTGCTGGGAGCGGCCAGTTTCCGCGAAGGCGTGGACGTGGCCGGCGATGCCCTGTCGGTGGTGGTGGTGGACAAGCTTCCATTCGCCGCCCCGGACGACCCGGTGTTCGAAGCCCGGCTGGACGCGATCCGCCGGCATGGCGGCAACCCGTTCCGCGACGAGCAGCTGCCGCAGGCGGTGATCGCGCTCAAGCAGGGCGTGGGCCGGTTGATCCGCAGCGAGACCGATCGCGGCGTGCTGGTGCTGTGCGACCCGCGCCTGCTGGGCAAGTCCTACGGCCGGGTGTTCCTGGATTCGCTGCCGCCGTTCGCGCGGACCCGACGGGTGGAAGACGTACAGGCGTTCTTTGCGCCAGAATCGGTCGGCCAGAGGGAGATGGACCTGTCATGAAGCTGCTTGCGTTCGAGACCGCCACCGAAGCCTGTTCGGTCGCGCTGTACCTGGATGGCGAGGTGCGCGAGCGCTTCGAGATCGCGCCACGCCGCCACGCGGAGCTGGCGCTGCCGTGGGCGGAGGCGCTGCTGGCCGATGCCGGTGTGGCGCGCTCGGATCTGGACGCCATCGCCATCAGCCGCGGCCCCGGCGCATTCACCGGCGTGCGCCTGGCGATCGCGCTGGCGCAGGGCATCGCGATGGCGCTGGACAGGCCGATCGTGCCGATCTCCACCCTCAAGGTGGTGGCGGCGTCGCTGGTGTTGCCCTACGCAACCGAGCCGCCCGGTTCGAAACAGCGGATCCTGGCGGCGATTGATGCGCGCATGGGTGAAGTCTATGCGGGCGCGTTCATGCGTGACGGCGCGGATCTGATCGCGTTGTCGGAAGAAACCGTCTGCGTGCCCGATGCGGTCACGCTGCCGGACGAGGACGGTCGCTGGCATGGCGCCGGTACCGGTTTCGCCGCGCTCGATGGTGCGCTGCAGGCACGCCTGCAACCGCACCTGGCCAGCCTGGACGCGCAGGTCCTGCCGCATGCCTCGGATCTCGCGCAGCTGGCATCGCTGGCCTACGCGCGCGGGGAAACCGTCGTGCCGGAGCGCGTGGAGCCCGCCTACCTGCGCGACAATGTCGCGTTGACGCTGGCCGAGCAGGAAGCCCTGCGGGCATCCAGGTAGAAACAACGGTCCGCACTCGGCGCGCCCGCACGAGAATGCGGGCACGCGGGTGGAATCACGCCTGCCGCTTGCGCGCGTGCACCTCGACGACATCCAGCAGCAGCGGACGCTGCCGCTTCGGCACTTCGCGGAACAACTGCAGCAGCCAGCGCTCGTCGCCGTCACGGACGACGTCGCCCGCCGGCCGATCATCGCCGGAGGCACTTTCCGCAGCGGTCATCGCCCCCTGGCCGGTAGCCAGCCATTCGAAATTGACGCCGGTCAGGCGCGCCAGTTCCAGCATGTGGGCCACCGTCGGCGCGATGTCGCCGTGCGATTCCCAGTTCGCCACCGCGCCACGGGTGACCCCGATGCGTTCGGACATTTCCTGCTGGGAAAAACCGGCGTGATGACGTGCCTGGCGAATGCGCGAAGTGAGTTTCATATCGTTTTCTCAAGAGTGGAGGAACGATAGCGAGGCTAGTCCTTGTTTGCGCAATGATGCAATTAACATTGACGTTCAAGCTGAAACAACTGTTTGCCATTCATCCATTCTGATTGCCTGTTGATGGCGATATGAAGTCGATTTTTCTCGGGGGAAAATGCCAAGAATATGTATTTATAAGATTTCCGTGATGGCGGATTTGGAGTTTCAAGAGCGGCGCTTGTCGACTGTTGATTCGTGGGTCAAATTTCAATGTTAATTGACGTTTCGATGAACGACACGGAAAAGAGGGTCCTTGGTCGGCGCGAATGATGGTTCGCGGTCTTGGTCAAAGCCCGGGCGCAGGGTTTGCGCCACTCGAAAGGAACATGGAAATGCGTGAATTGACAACGAAAGAAGTCGAAGAAGTCGGGGGTGGTTTCTTCCCCGCCTTGATCGCGATTGGCATTGCGCTGGCGACCGGCGGGTGCGCTACCACCGGCGGGCTGCGAAAGGGGGAGACGCCCTCGGATACCAAGGTCGTTCCTGAGTAAGCAGGTCTTCTGTCCGCGTTCCATCCTTGCCATGTCTTTCGCATGGCGGGATGGTCTTGCATGGGGGCGGAAATGAATTTCTATCGAATGTTTTACGTCGTCGCGGGATTTACCACCATCTTGGTCGGGGCATGCATGTTCGACGGGCCCCAAAATGCAAAGATCGCCCTGATGGCGTGCGGCTTCCTGGGACTGGCGGCCTGCGCGCTCCTGACCCTCGGGTTCTGTCGAAAGTGGAAAGATGGCCGTGTCAGCCCGTTGCTGGTCGCAGGAATCGCATTCATCGTTGGGGGAGCGGTCTTCGACGTTTGCGCGACCCTAGTTCATTCCCCGGATCTGGAGCATGAAGCCAACCCGTTGGCGCGCACGCTTCTGGATGCGGGAATCAGCGTGGATGTGGTTCTGCTGCTTGGGGGGAGCGCCCAGGTCTTTCTCGTGTTCACATCAGTCATGATCTGGATGAATCTGATAATCAGGCTGAGGTGGTATGAAGACAGGGTGCGCGAGCCTGGGCCTTCGGGATTGCTGGGGCGGTTGTTCGGCGTCCCCGGGCGCGGGTTCCGCTTCCTGATGGGAAGGCGGAATGATCCGGAAATCGCGATATGCGGTTTGGGCTTCTTGATGGTTCCGATTTTTGCCTATCGTTGGTATCTGGGGCTTGAGTGGTTTGAAGTCGTCCCGGTGTCGCGAATCTTCGTTCCTGTTGCGATGCTTGTCGCGACCCTGGCATTCCAGTGGTTCTGGGCGCTTCGGCTTTCGAAAAAGCCAGCCTGAGGGCGCGCCCGTAACCAGGCCTATCGTGGATTTACCGCGAATCATCCCTGGTGAATCAGATTCGCGGCGGTGATTTCAGGTACCGCCAGCGTCCGACGTGGTGTATGCGGCATGTGGATCACTCATCCCGCACTTCACCACCCGGCAGGAAATTCCAGGTGCGGGTGACGTGCAGGATGTCGATGTGCTCGTCGGTTTCCGGGAGCGGCGGAAACGGTTCGGCCATGCGCACGATGCGCAGGGCGGTGGAGTCGAGCAGGGGGATGCCGCTGGACTGGATGATGCGGGTCTGTTCGACCGAACCATCGCGGCGCACGGCGACGCTGATGACCAGTTGCCCGGCCAGGCGCTTGCGGCGCGCTTCGTCCGGATAGTTCAGGTTGCCCACGCGCTCGGCGCGATCGACCCAGGCGCGCAGGTAGTTGGCGTAGGCGTATTCGCGGGTGCTGGCGGAAACGAACTTGCGTTTGGGTCGCTTGGCGTACAACTCGGAACGCAGGTGGATCTCGGCGGCCAGCCGCGCCATCTCGGCATCGTGTTCAATCTTGCGGTCGCCCCGGGGCAGATCGGGACGTTCGAGGGGGGGCGTGGATTCGGCGGGCGGCACCTGCTGTTGGCTGTCACGGGTGGCGATGACGCGCGCTTCCGGTGGCGGTGCGGCGGTAGGCGACTGCGCGCGCAGCGGCTGCGGCGCGAGGCCGGTTTCCTGCTGGGGAACCCAGCCGGCCTGGCTGTCGCGTGGCCGGCGCGCCTTGTCGTGATCACCGCCCCCCTGCTGGTTGGCGGCGGCCAGGAAGTCGGCTTCCTTCGGGGTCAGCGGGGTCTGGGTCTGGCTGAGCACCACGTCCAGGGTCGGCACCACCGGCGCGGCCTCGTCCAGGGTGAAGCCCACGCCCAGCACCAGCATCCCGTGCAGGATCAGCGACAGCGCCAGAGTGGCGCCGAGGCGCTCGTTCTCGCCGACGCGGGGCGGGGCAACGGCGACCGCGTTCATTTCAGCCCGCCAGCTTGCGCTCGATGACGTCGAACAGCTGGCCGGCGATGTTCAGGCCGAACTGGGCATCCAGCTCGCGCACGCAGGTCGGACTGGTGACGTTGACTTCGGTCAGGTAGTCGCCGATCACGTCCAGGCCGACGAACAGCATGCCGCGGCGCTTCATCTCCGGCCCGACCTGACTGGCGATCCAGCGGTCGCGGTCGCTGAGCGGGCGGCCCTCGCCGCGGCCGCCGACGGCCAGATTGCCGCGGAACTCGTCGCCCTGCGGAATCCGGGCCAGCGCGTAGTCCACCGGTTCACCGTCGACCAGCAGGACCCGCTTGTCGCCGTCCTTGATGCCGGGGATGAAGCGCTGGGCCAGGGCCAGGTGGCCGGGACCGACCAGGGTTTCCAGGATGACGTTGGTATTGGGATCGCCGGCGCGAACCCGGAAAATCGAGCGTCCGCCCATGCCGTCGAGCGGCTTGAGCACGGCTTCGCCATGCTCGTGGACGAAGGCCTTGAGCGCGACCGCGTCGCGGCTGACCAGGGTCGGCGGGCAGCATTGCGGGAACAGCAGGGCGGCCAGCTTCTCGTTGAAGTCGCGCAGGCCCTGCGGGTCATTGACCAGCAGGGCGCCGGCGGCCTGGGCCACCGAGAGGATGTGGGTGTCGTACAGGTACTCCGAATCCACCGGCGGATCCTTGCGCATCAGCACGACCTGGCCGGGGCCGAAGCGCTGGTCGACCGGTTCGCCCAGGGTGAACCAGCCGGCCTTGTCATCCTTGACCGCCAGCGGCGCGGTGCGCGCCCAGGCCTCGCCGCCGCGCAGGGACAGGCCGCCCGGCACCACGTAGTGGAGCCGATGGCCGCGGCGCTGGGCCTCCAGCAGCATGGCAAAGGTGGTGTCCTTGGCGATCTTGATGGACCCGATGGGGTCCATGACGACGATGACATCGAACGGCATGGCGGGGGAGCGGCGAACCGGTGCGGGAGGTGCCGCGATGGTAGCAGGCCCGCCCGCCGGGGCCGCCGGGAACGGCGACGGTCCAAATGAGACCGGGTTCGCATCGCCGTGTTCAGCCAGGGCCTTTCCGGAGCCTCAACTTGACAGTCCGCGCCCGGGCTGGAATATAGGGGACATCGCAGCGACGCCGGTTGGTCAATGAAGCGTCGCGCGCACGGGGATTCAAGTAATGACGCAGAACGCTGACCGGGCCGGGGAACTCAATGGCCTCCGGGTCATGGTTATCGATGACTCGAAAACCATCCGCCGCACCGCGGAGACCCTATTGAAACGTGAAGGTTGCGAGGTTGTGACCGCGACGGACGGCTTCGAGGCGCTTGCCAAGATTGCCGACCAGCAGCCGCAGATCATCTTCGTCGACATCATGATGCCGCGGCTGGACGGCTATCAGACCTGTGCGCTGATCAAGAACAACCAGGTGTTCAAGAGCACGCCGGTGATCATGCTGTCCTCCAAGGATGGCCTGTTCGACAAGGCGCGGGGCCGGATCGTCGGATCCGAGCAGTATCTGACCAAGCCGTTCACGCGCGAGGAACTCCTCGGCGCGATCCGCGCGCACGTCAGTACCTGAACTTCGTGACGCCGACCGCCACACCGCGCACTGGGAGCGGCCCATGAGTCGTACACCGTTCGACATTCTTGCCGAGTATGAGCGCCGCAGCCTGGCGCACGCGGTCGTATTGCCCGCCGTCGAGCAGTCGCCGGATCAGTGGCGCGGCGTCGGTTACCGGGTCGGCCAGCGCCGCCTGGTCTCCAATTTCGCGGAAGTGGTGGAAATCGTGCCGCTGCCGCCGATGACGCAGGTGCCCGGGGCGCAGCCCTGGCTGCTGGGCATCGGCAACCTGCGCGGCAACCTGTTCCCGGTGGTCGACCTCAAGCAGTTCCTGGAGGGCGAGCGCACGGTGTTGCACGAGGGACAGCGGGTGCTGGTGATGCGCCAGCCCGGCGGGGACGTCGCCCTGACCATCGACGAGTTGTACGGGCAGCGCAGTTTCAACGAAGCCCAGCGGACCGAGCCGGGGAGCCTGGCCGAAGGGCGTTACGCATATTTCGTCGACCGTGCCTATCACGGCGACGAGCACGATTGGGGGGTGTTCGCGCTGTCGTTGCTGGCGCGGACGCCGGAGTTCCGACAAGCCGCGCTCTGACGCGGACGACAACTAGAAACAGCCAGGGGTTTGGAAGATGAGCACTGCGGCGGATTCCCCCAACACCAGCAAGCTGGGCGGCCTGGGCAGCACGTCCTGGCTGGTCCTGCTGGTGATTGCGGTATTGCTGTTCGGCGCCAATACGGGCGTCGCCACCTGGCAGGGCAGTCGCCTGTCCGGCGCCAGCACCGGCGCATCGGACATGCGCGTGCTGTCGCAGCAGCTGGCCAACTACGGTCGCGAGGCCGTGGCCGGCAACGCGGAGGCGTTCAAGTCGTTCCGTTCGACCAAGGAACGCATCGACAGCACGGTCAGTGAGCTGGAAGGCCGGTTCGGCAAGGAAGGCGCCATCGTCGGCCCGTTGACCCAGTTGAAGACGACCTGGGCGCCGCTGGACAAGAGCGCCGACCAGATCATCGCCAGTGAAGCCGCCGTGCTCGCGCTGTCGGGCAACGCCGACCGCTTCGCCGGCCAGATTCCGCAGTTGCAGGCGCAGTTGAACGAAGTGGTGCGCGCGATGTCCGCCAGTGGCGCGCCGTCCTCGCAGATCTACAGCGCCCTGCAGCAGGTCGTGCTGGCCGGCACCATGGCCCGTCGCGTCACCGAAATCCGCGCCGGTGGCGCGGGCGCGGCAATGGCCGGCGACGCGCTCGGCCGCGACGCGGTGCTGTTCGGCCAGGTGCTCGACGGCCTGCGCAACGGCAATCCCGACCTGGGCATCGCCGCGGTCCGCGGCCCCGGCGCGCTGGCCGCGCTGGACCAGTCGCAGGCGCTGTGGAACAACATGAAGAAGGACCTGGACGCCATTCTCGGCAGTTCCAAGAACCTGTTCGGCGCGCAGTCCTCGGCCGCCGCGCTGACCAATGGCGCCGGCAAGATGCTGCAGGACAGTACCCGCCTGTTCGAGGCGTTCACCGCGTTCGGCTCGGTGCGCGACACCCGCCTGTTCCCGAACTTCTGGATCTCGGTCGGCGCCGGCGCGCTGCTGCTGGTCTCGATCGCCGGCTTCCTGTTCAGCCTGTACCGCAACCGCCAGCGCGAGCAGGAAACGCGCTACCAGACCCAGGTGGAATTCAACAGCCGCAACCAGCAGGCGATCATGCGGCTGCTGGATGAAATCAGTTCGCTGGGTGAAGGCGATCTGACGGTGAAGGCTTCGGTGACCGAAGACATGACCGGCGCGATCGCGGACGCCATCAACTACGCCGTGGACGAGCTGCGCAACCTGGTGACCACCATCAACGACACCTCGGTGCAGGTGGCGGCCTCGACCCAGGAAACCCAGGCCACCGCGTTGCAGCTGGCCGAGGCGGCCGGCCACCAGGCCGACCAGATCACCACCGCGTCCGAGCGCATCAACGAAATCGCGGTCAGCATCGATCAGGTGTCGCGCAACTCCACCGAATCGGCGGACGTGGCGCAGCGCTCGGTGCAGATCGCGACCGAGGGTGCCGGCGTGGTGCGCGAGACCATCCGCGGCATGGACCAGATCCGCGACCAGATCCAGGAAACCTCCAAGCGCATCAAGCGGCTGGGCGAGTCCTCGCAGGAAATCGGCTCGGTGGTGGAACTGATCAACGACATTTCCGAACAGACCAACATCCTGGCCTTGAACGCGGCGGTGCAGGCCGCCTCGGCGGGCGAGGCCGGCCGTGGTTTCGCGGTGGTGGCCGACGAAGTGCAGCGCCTGGCCGAACGCACCTCCAACGCGACCCGCCGCATCGAGTCGCTGGTGCAGGCGATTCAGGCCGACACCAACGAGGCGGTCAGTTCGATGGAGCAGACCACCGCCGAAGTGGTCTCCGGTGCTCGCCTGGCCGAGGACGCCGGCACGGCGCTGGGCGAAATCGAACGCGTGTCCAGCGATCTGAACGACCTCATCAAGAACATCTCCGGCGCGGCCCAGCAGCAGTCCGCCGCCGCGACGGACATCACCGAAACGATGGGCGTGATCCGGCAGATCACATCGCAGACCTCGCTGGGCGCCAAGCAGACCGCCGATTCGATCGGCCACCTGGCGCAACTGGCGGCGGACCTGCGCCGCTCGGTCGCCGACTTCAAACTGCCGGGCTGAGGACGGAACGCACGGATGAAAGCCCGAATTTCCACCGCATGGCACCTGTTCCCGACGGGTTGCCGCTCGCTTGCTGACGGAGCGTGCCGATGAGCGCGTTGCGCGAGGCCATGAGCCATGCCGTCCTGGGATGGGTCAAGCCCGAACTGGACGAAACCCTGCGCCTGGCGCGCGGCGAGATCGAGGCGTTCGTCGAGACGCCGGCCGATACCGGCCGCATGCGTTTCTGCGCCGGTTACCTGCACCAGGTGCAGGGCACCCTGCGGATGGTGGAGCTGTATGCCCCGGCGATGGTGGCCGAGGAACTGGAACAACTGGCGCAGGCGTTGCAGGAAGGCAGCGTCGCCGACCGCGACGAGGCGTGCGCCACCCTGATGCGCGGCGCGGTGCTGCTGCCGGACTATCTGGAGCGCTTGCAGGACGGCCATCGCGACATCCCGATCGTGCTGCTGCCGCTGCTCAACGAGATCCGCAATGCACGCGGCGCCTCGGGCCTGAACGAAAGCATGCTGTTCCCGCCGGGAACACAGGCGGCCGCGGCGCCGCAACCCAGCGCCGAGGAGATCGATCACGCGCGCAGCAGCATCAGCGGCCGCAACCGCGAACTGCTCGACACGGTCGGCAATGCGGTCAAGGAGGAACTGCTGCGGGTCAAGGACGCGCTGGATCTGCACCTGCGCACGCGCGGCGACGCCGCTTCGCTGCAACAGCAGGTGTCGGAGCTGGGCAACGTCGCCGACACCCTCGGCATGATGGGCCTGGGCGTGGCGCGCGACGTGGTGCAGCAGCAGCGCGACGCACTGCGCGACGTGGCCGAGGGTCGCCGCGAAGCGGACGAGGGCACCCTGCTGGACATCGCCGGCGCGCTGCTCTACGTGGATGCGTCGCTGGACGACCAGGTCGCGCGCCTGGGCGGGCCGACGGACGAAGGCCAGCAGGATCCCAGCGCGGTCGAATCGCAGCGCACGGTCGAGGTGCTGGCCCAGGAAGCGATCATCAACTTCGCCTCCGCACGCGAGAAGTTCGTTGCCTTCATCGAAACCAATTGGGATCACGCCGAGCTGGCCGAAGTGCCGCGCCTGCTGGACGAGGTCGCGGGCGCGATGCGCATGCTGGAGCTGGATCAGGCGGGCGACTACCTGCTGGGTGTGCGCCGCTATGTCAGCAACGAACTGATCGGCAAGCGCCGTGTGCCGGGCGGACAGCAGCTGGACACGCTGGCCGACGCGCTGGCGAGCCTGGAGTATTACCTGGAGGCGCTGCGCGAGCGGCGCCCCAACCGTGACGACATCCTGGAAATCACCCGCAGCAGCCTGGAAAACCTGCGCTACTGGCCCCTGCCGGACGAAGCGCCGGTCGCCGCATCCGTCGAAATGCCGATGGATGCATCCCCGACGGTCGCATCGGTCGACGAGGTCGCGGCGCCCATGGTTGCCGCTGCGGCTGGAGACGCCACGGCCGAGGCCCATCCCTTCGATCCGGTGGGTTTCGAATTCACCGAGGAAGCGCCGCTGCCGGCAAGCAGCGTGCCGGTCAACTGGGAACCGGTCGAACGCGAAGCCGAATCCGCTGCCGATGGCGAAGACGCCGGGCTGGCCGCGGTGATGGCCGACATCGATGCCGCGGCGAGCGCGCTGGCTCCGACGGCCGACGCGCACGCATCGCATCCGGTCGCCCACATGCCGTCCGCGCCGTCCGCACCCTTGCCGGCTGCGGCGGTGACGCCGATGGCGGGTGGCTTCGAAGGCGATGCGGGCGATATCGACGACGAGATCCGGGAAGTGTTCCTGGAGGAATTCGACGAGGAAATCGTCAACCTGCGCCAGCTGCTGCCGGCCTGGCGGATGGTGCCGGAAGATCTGGAGCGCCTGCGCCCGATCCGCCGGGTGTTCCATACCCTGAAGGGCAGCGGCCGGCTGGTCGGCGCCAAGGTGCTGGGCGAATTCAGCTGGAAAGTCGAAAACATGCTGAACCGCGTGCTCGATCGCACGCGCGCGCCAAGCATGGCGGTGGCCTTGCTGCTGGAGCAGGCCTGCGAAACGCTGCCGCAGTTGAACGCGGCGCTCCGCGGGCAAGCGCCGGTCACCGCGGATCTGGAAGGCATCAAGGCCGTGGCCGATCAGGTCGCGGCCGGCGAGGAAGTGTTCTATTCGAAGGATGGCCGCAGGGCAGCTTCCGAAGAGGCGGCGCAGGACGACGGTTTCGACGAGTCCGCCGGATCGCTGGATCCGATGGGCGACGCGGCCACGCCGCAACCGGAACCGGAACCGGAACCGGAAATCCTGGACGGCACGCCCGCATCGGTGGATTCGGTCCTGCGCGAGATCCTGGAGGCCGAGGTCGGCACCCATCTGGAAACCGTGAATGGCTGGCTGTCCGCGGCCCGGATCGCGCCGCGGCCGGCGACCGATCCGCTGCTGCGCGCGATGCACACGATGAACGGTGCGTTCGCGATGGCGGACGTGCCCGAGATCATCGAGGTCACCGCGCCGGCCGAGCAGTACATCAAGCGCCTGCTGGCCGCTGGCGACACCCCGGTGCCGGAGGGCGTGCAGGCACTGGCCGACGCCGCTGCCGCGATCACGCGCAGCATCACGGCGCTCAAGGCGCCATCGCCGCGCATCCCGGTGTTCGCGGAACTGTCGGCGCGGCTGGCCACGCTCCGCGACAGCCTCCCGGAGGTGCGTGCAGGTGCGCAGACGGTGAACGACAGCGCGCAGGGCACGTATGTCGAGACCTTGTCCGCGATCGCGCCTCCCGCGCCGCTGGAGGACGTGCAACTCGCGCCGCATGATCTGTCCCGGTTCATCGAGCCGGCCCAGGCCGAAGCGCTCGGCGCCACCGGCTGGACCGACTCTTCGCAGGTGGTGCTGGACACGGTGCCAGCCGAAGAAGCATCCGCAGAAGCGTCCGCGCCGGACGTCGTGCTGGAGACGCCCACGGTGGCGGAACCGGTGGCCGCGGTCGCCGTGGATGGAACAACCGGCTCCAAAGGCGCGGACGGCGTGCCGGCCACTGCGGGAAGCATCGATTTCTACGATGCGCATGACGTGCGCACGTCGTACGCCTACACGCCCTGGGCCGATGCCGCCACCGTGGCCGCCGGCACGGGTTCCGGTGCGGCAACGCCCGCGCAGGCCGGGACGGACGGCTTCATCCCGGAATCGGTCGAGGACCTGTCCGTTACCGCGTCCGACGATGCGCTGGTGATCGAGGAAGCCGGCTTCGAAGTGACGGGCGAAATGGGCGACGGCGATATCGGCCTTGAGTCCGATGGGATCGCGCAGGCCGGCAGCGAAAGCGCGACGGCTGATGTACCGGCCGACGATGCCCTGGTATGGGAAAGCATCGCGCTGGAAAGCGGCGCTGCCACAGCGGCCACCGCCGCATCCGACCTTGCCGAAGACCCGGGCGAGACGCCGACGGAGGCAGTTGGCGTCGAGCAAGCGATCCCGGCCACGCAGGAACCGGAAGCTGTTTTCATCGTGGACGAAATCGCGGCACCGGAGGCACAGGCGGACGATGCCGCCACTTCCGGAATCGAAGCGGGTTCCGATGTGGAGGCCGTTGCCGCCGACGCAGGCGAGGCTGGCGACGCGCTGATGCCGCAGGACGGGGAACCGGCCGTCGAGACCGAGGCCGGCCTTGGCGAAGCCATTGCCGATGAAGCCGTGACCGTTGTGGAATCCGAAGCCGGAACGCAAGTCGAAGAGCAAGCCGAAGAACACGCCGAAATTCCCGTCGAAGTCTCCATCGAAACAGATGCGGAAGCCGTGGTGGATGCCGAGGTCGATGAAGTCCCCATGGCCGGCGACGCGCCGGCGATGGTGGACGCATCGGCAGAGGAGACCGCGATACCGGCATCCGACGAGGCCTTGCCCATGGAAGAGCAGCCCGAAGACGCCCTCGATCTGGCCGGCCTGGATCTGGATCTGGTCGAGATCTTCATCGAGGAAGGCAACGACCTGCTGGATCACTCCGACGACCTGCTGGCGCGCTTGCGCGAAACGCCGGAGGACCGCAGCCTGGTGACCGGCCTGCAGCGCGATCTGCACACGCTCAAGGGTGGCGCGCGGATGGCGGGCATCCACGCGGTCGGCGATCTCGGCCACGCGATCGAGTCGATGCTGGAATCGATCGTCGCCCAGCGCACCGAGCTGGATCGGCGCGGCGTGCAGTTGCTCGAGCGCGGCTTCGATGCCCTGCATGAGCAGCTCAAGCGGGTATCCGCGCGCCGTACCGTGCGGATTCCCGACGGACTGATCGCCGAGTTCACCGCGCACGCGCGCGGGCTCGAGGCGCCCGTGGCGCAGGAACGCCGGGCCGAACCGCCGCGCGCGCCGGTCACCCTCACGCCGTTGTCGGCGCCGGTGGAAACCGAGTTCGCGCAGGACGAGGAGTTCTTCCCGCACAGCCAGCAGGAGCAGGTGCGCGTACGCGCGGACCTGCTGGACCGCCTGGTCAACCACGCCGGCGAAGTGGCGATCTACCGCGCCCGCCTGGAACAGCAGCTGGGCGCGTTCCGTGGCGCCATGGCCGAGCTGGAGCGCACCAACATCCGCTTGCACGACCAGTTGCGTCGTCTCGATCTGGAGACCGAGGCGCAGATCGTCGCGCGCTACCAGCGCGAACAGGATCACCAGGACGCGACCTTCGATCCGCTGGAGCTGGACCGCTTCTCCACCCTCCAGCAGCTCAGCCGCGCCCTGGCCGAATCGGCCGCCGACATCAGCGGCCTGCAGGGCGTGCTGGATGACCTGGCGCGCAACTACGACAGCCTGCTGCATCAACAGTCCCGCGTGAGTTCGGAACTGCAGGACGGCCTGATGCGCGCGCGCATGGTGCCGTTCGAGGGCATCGTGCCGCGCCTGCGACGCGTACTGCGCCAGGCCGCGACCGATACCGGCAAGCAGGTCCGCCTGTTGCTGGAAGGTACCCACGGCGAAATGGATCGCAACGTGCTGGAACGCATGACCGCGCCGCTGGAGCACCTGCTGCGCAATTCAGTCGCGCATGGCCTGGAATCACCCGACCAGCGCGCCGCGGCCAGCAAGCCGGAAGAAGGCACGGTGCAGGTCAACCTGCGCCGTGAAGGGTCGGAAATGGTGCTGAGCGTACGTGACGACGGCGCCGGCCTGAACCGTGCGGCAATCCGCGAGCGCGCCGAGCAGCGTGGCCTGCTGCAGCCGGGCGCGGTGATCGACGACATCGATCTGGACCGCCTGATCCTGGAATCGGGCTTCTCCACCTACGACAGCGTCAGCCAGCTGGCGGGCCGCGGCGTCGGCATGGACGTGGTCTACAACGAGGTGCGCCAGCTCGGCGGTTCGCTTGACATCGCGTCGCGCCAGGGCGAGGGCGCCGAGTTCACCCTGCGCCTGCCGCAGACACTGGCGGTGACCCAGGCCGCGTTCGTGCAGATCGGGGAGACCCAGTTCGCGGTGCCGGTGGCATCGGTCAGCGGCATCGGCCGGATCAGCCACGAGCGCTTCGAATCCGGTGTCGGCGGCTATCTCTACGGCGGCGAGGAATACACCCTCTACAACCTCGGCCACCTGGTCGGCCATGCGCCGGCGCGCGCCGAGGGCGAGGCGCAGGTTCCGCTGTTGCTGATTCGCGCCGGCGACATGCGCGCGGCGGTCGCGGTCGATCACGTGCTGGGCAACCGCGAAATCGTGGTCAAGGCGGTCGGTCCGCAGATCGCGTCCGTCCCCGGCATCTACGGCGCGACCATCACCGGCGACGGCAGCGTGGTGGTCATCCTCGACATCGCGCCGCTGGTGCGCCGCCAGTTGGCCCAGCCGCAGCAGCCGGCATCGGCGGCGCCGGTGCAGGAGCAGCGGCGCGTGCCGCTGGTGATGGTGGTCGACGACTCGCTGACCATGCGCAAGGTCACCGGCCGCGTGCTGGAACGCCACAACTTCGAAGTCACCGTGGCCCGCGACGGCGTGGAAGCACTGGAGAAACTGGAAGACCGGGTGCCGGACCTGATGCTGCTGGACATCGAAATGCCACGCATGGACGGCTACGAGCTGGCCACGGCGATGAAGGCCGACCCGCGCTTCAAGGACGTGCCGATCGTGATGATCACCTCGCGTACCGGCGACAAGCACCGCCAGCGTGCGTTCGACATCGGCGTGCAGCGTTACATGGGCAAGCCGTACCAGGAACTGGATTTGATGCGCAACGTCTACGATCTGCTGGGAATCGCACGTGTCCGTGAATGAAGCCAAGCGTGTCGCGCTGCTGGCGCGTCCCGGGCCGGCGAGGGAACGCCTGCGCAGCACCCTGCATGAAGTCGGCGCGGAGATCGTGCTGGAAGATGATCCCGGCGCGGTCGACGTGCAGGCGGTCGGCGACGCCGCGCCGGAAGTCGTGCTGGTGGCGCTGGAACCGGCCATCGAGGACAGCCTCGCGCGTTTCGACGTGCTGCTGGGCGATCCGGGCATCGCGGTGATCTTCGAGGAAGCCGAACTGGCCGCGCGCCGCGACGGCTGGGAGGCGCGCCGCTGGGCGCGTCACCTCGCGGCCAAGATCAACGGCCATGACGACGTACTGCCGCCCGGCCGCGAAGAAGATGCTTCGCTGGCGCTGGAACCGGGCCTGCCGCCCACCCCCGCGCAGATGCACGCCGATGCCGTGATCCAGCCGCACCTGCATGAAGCGGTGGACCGGGCCTGGGAACTGCCCAACGATGATTTCGCCTATCGCCCGCCATCCACGGCCGCCCAGTCGGCGGTGATCGATGCGGACGAATGGCTGCGCAACGCGGCGCCGAAGGCGGAGCCACCCATGGACGCCGTGGACGGTCCCGCACCGCCGTCGGCCATCGCGCCGGTGTGGGATCTGGCGCTGGAACCGGTGACCTCCGAACCCGCGCCACCGTCTGCACCCAAGCCGTCCGCCGAGGCAATCGCCGACGCGCCGGTCGCCTCGAAGTGGGAACTGTCCCTGGAGCCGCTGGATCACGCGGTCTCCGCCGCCGGCGGTGCGCGCGCACCGGGCGCGGTGCTGGTGTTTGCCGGCATTGGCGGTCCGGACGCGATCCGCAAGCTGCTGGCCGAACTGCCTTCGGAGTTCGGGCGTCCGCTGATCATCCACCTGAAACTGGATGGTGGGCGCTACGACAATCTGGTGCGGCAGATGGCAAGGGTCTCGACGATGCCGGTGATGCTGGCCGAGGCCGGGCATGCGGCCGAGCCAGGGCATGTGTATGTGCTGCCGGGCGACGTCGGTATCGGTGTGGAGCAGGGCGCGGTGGACTTCCGCGCGCAGGGCGCGCTCGATGCCGCGATCCTGCAACTGCCGCCGCGTGACAGCGCGGTGTTGCTGCTCAGCGGCAGCGACGGCCAGTGGGTCGATGCGGCATGGCCGCTGGCGGAGCAGGGTGCCTGGGTGACCGGACAGGCGCCGGAGGGGTGCTACGACCCGACCGCATCGCACGCGTTGGCCGCGCGCGGCGGGCAACTGGCGACGCCCATCGACATGGCCAGAGAACTGACCCAACGCTGGAGCTGAGGAGACTTCATGGCACATTCGAACGACGAAATCCGCGGGGTCCTGGTGCAGTCCGGCGATGATCGCCTGCTGCTGCCGAACGCCACGATTGCCGAAGTGCTGTCGCGCGCGCCGATCATCCCGATCGAAGGCGCTCCCGCCTGGCTGGCCGGCGCCATCGACTGGCACGGCTGGCGGGTGCCGCTGGTGGCCTTCGCGCGCCTCACCGGGCTGGGGAGCGACGTCGCCCCCGTCGGCAGCAAGATCGTGGTGCTGAAAGCCCTGGAAGGATTGGCGGAACTGCCTTACTACGCCCTGCTGACGCCTTCGTTCCCGCGCCTGGTGTCGGTGCCGCGCGACGGCCTGCTGGCCGACGCGACCGAGGAGGAGTTGCCGGCAGGAGTGCAGGTGCGCGTGCTGCTGGGCGACGAAGTGGCGATCCTTCCGGATCTGCAACTCGTCGAGCAGCGCATCCACGAGGCCCTTCAAGCTGCCTGAGCCGCGCGCATTCACGCGGTTTCCACCGGGCTGAATTCCCTCCTGTTCCACGCCGGCCGGTTCACGCGCCGTTGGAGCCGACGGTGACAGCGTGACCGGGCTGCCAGATGCAGTGTTTCCACCGTGAACCGGAGGCCCCTCATGAAAGCCTGGATCCTTCTTCCCCTGTTTCTGCTGGCATGGCATGCCGACGCCCAGCAGGTGTCCCCGCAACCGGTGCGCACCGAACCCTTGACCGCCTACCAGGGCGGTGGACAGAGCCGTCAGCTGCAGGAACAGAGCGGGCCCGTCACGGTGCGCTGGGGACAGCCGGAAGCCCTTCCCAATGCCTCCGATTACCGCGTGACCATCGGTGATCTCGATCGCAACGGCGATGGCGTGCTGACCCGCGACGAGGTACCGGAAAGCCATGCGCTGTCCAGCGAGTTCAAGCTGGTCGATGGCAACCATGACGGCCGCATCACCGCCGAGGAGCTGGCGGCCTGGCGTTGAACCGACGGCGCCCGCCGCATCGGTGATGGACGCCGGTCAGGCGAGATCGCCGTAGCGCGATTGCAACGCCGCGATGGCGGCCAGCCCCGCCGTTTCGGTGCGCAGGATGCGCGGACCCAGGCGCAGGCCGAGGAATCCGGACGCCAGCAGGATCTCGCGATCGCGTGGCGACCAGCCACCCTCCGGACCGATCGCCACCACGATGCCGGCGCCGGCCGGCGGCGACAGGCCGGCGAGTGAAAGATCGCCAACCGGATCCAGCAGCAGGCGCAGGTCCGCGGCATTGCAGGCCTGTGCCGCCGGCATCAGCGCCGTCGGCATCGACACTTCCGGAACCCGTGCCCGTCCGCTCTGCTCGCAGGCCGAGACCACCACGCTGCGCCAGTGCGCGACCCGCTTGTCCAGGCGCTCCGCATCCAGTTTCACCTCGGTGCGCTCGGCGTTCACCGGCTGGATCCGCGCGATGCCGAGTTCGGTGGCCTTCTGCAGGATCAGGTCCATCTTCTCGCCGCGCGCGATGCCCTGGATCAGGGTCAGGTGCAGCGGTGACTCGCGATCGACCGCGAGCGAGGACACCACCTCGACCTGGACTTCGCGCTTGCCCACGCTGAGCAGGCGGGTCACATGATCCTGGCCGTCGCCGTTGAACAGTACGCACTCGTCGCCCTCGCGCAGGCGCAGCACCCGGGTGAGGTGGTTGGCCGCCGCTTCCGGCAGCGTGAAGGTCCGCGCGGTGGCCAGCGGCAGATCGACGTGGCAACGGGTCAGGCGCATGCGACGGCTTCCTCGATGGCGGCGCGGGTGGTGGTGGCGAGCAGTTCCAGTTGCGCCTCGTCCACGCAGTAGGGGGGCATCCAGTACAGCACGTCGCCCAGCGGGCGCAGCACCACGCCGCGCGCCATCGCGGCGCGATAGGCGTGCAGGCCGATGCGCCGGCCCGGATCGAACGGATGGCGGCGATCGCCGTCGCGGGTCAATTCGACGGCCAGGATCATCCCGGCCTGGCGCACGTCGGCCACCCACGGCAGTGCTTCCAGCGGCGCGGCCAGTTCCGCCATGCGCGCGGCGGTCGCGCGGTTGCGGACCAGCACATCGTCCTGCGCGAAGATATCCAGGCTGGCCAGGGCCGCCGCGCAGGCCAGCGGATTGCCGGTGTAGCTGTGCGAATGCAGGAACGCGCGTTCGCGCGAATCGTCCAGGAACGCGTCGTAGATGGCCTGGGTGGCCAAGACCGCGGCCAGCGGCAGGAAGCCGCCGGTCAGGCCTTTGGACAGGCACAGCAGATCCGGCATGACCCCGCTCTGCTCGCTGGCGAACAGGGTGCCGGTGCGGCCGAAGCCGACCGCGATCTCGTCGGCGATCAGGAACACGCCGTGCGCGTCGCAGAGTTCGCGTGCGCGTCGCAGATAGTCGGGGTGATGCATGCGCATGCCGCCGGCGCACTGCACCCGCGGCTCCAGGATCAGCGCGCAGACTTCGCCGGGATGCCGGTCGAGCAGATCCGCCAGCGCATCGGCGGCGCGCGCCGCGACCTCCGCGTCGCTCTGGCCGGGTTCGGCCTGCCAGGCGTCGGGCGAGGGGGTGAACAGCGCCTCGGCCAGCAATGGCGCGTAGATGCGCCGGTACAACGGGATGTCGCCGACCGCGAGTGCGCCGAGGGTCTCGCCGTGGTAGCCGTTCTCCAGCGCGATGAACCGGGTCCGCCGGGATTCGCCACGGTTGTGGAAATAGTGGAAGGCCATTTTCAGCGCCACTTCCACGCCCGCCGAACCGTTGTCGGCGTAGAACACCTTCGCCAGCGGCGCGCGTCCCGGCTGGCGCGGCGCGACGGCGAGCAGGCGCTCGGCCAGTTCCACCGCCGGCGGATGGCTGAAGCCGGCCAGGATCACCTGCTCCAGCTGTCCGGCCTGGCGGGCGATGGCGGCGGCGATGCGCGGTTCGGCATGGCCGAACAGGTTGGTCCACCAACTGCTGACCGCATCCAGGTAGCGGCGGCCGTCCTGGCCGATCAGCCAGGCGCCTTCGCCCCGGGCAATCGGAACCAACGGCAAGGTATGGGGATGCTCGCGCATCTGCGTGCACGGGTGCCACAGCACCGCGAGATCGCGCGAACGCCAGGCGTCCGCCTCTGCTAGCATTCGGGTTTCATGATTCGTCGCCACCATCCCGCCATGATATCGGCGTGCCTGCCGTCCCGTCGCCCGGTTCCTGCCGGCGGGGAGCGGCCATGAGCCGTCGCCTGCCGATCATCCACCGCGTGACCGAGCGCAGCGGCGGCCCGCTGGAGCGCAACGTCGAAGAGCTGGATCTGGAGTTCAGCAACGGCGAACGCCGGCGCTTCCACCGCGTCCGCGCGGAAGGCCACGGCGCGGTGGTGGTGGTTCCGCTGATCGACCCGGACACCGTGCTGCTGGTGCGCGAATACGCGGCCGGCGTGCACCGCTACGAGCTGGGCCTGGTCAAGGGCCGCATCGACGCCGGCGAGACGCCGGAGCAGGCCGCGGACCGGGAACTGAAGGAAGAAGCCGGTTACGGCGCGCGGCGCGTGGACGTGCTGCGCAGTCTGACCCAGGCGCCGTTGTACATGAGCCACCAGTCCTGGCTGGTGGTCGCACGTGATCTGTATCCGGAGCGCCTGCCTGGAGACGAACCCGAGGAGTTGGAAGTAGTGCCGTGGAAGCTTGATGCCCTCGACCAGCTGATGCTGCGCGAGGATTTTTCGGAAGGCCGTTCGCTGGCGGCGTTGTTCATCGTCCGCGAATGGTTGCGTACCTCGGCATGAGTCGGATGACCTCGGACCTGCACGAAGCCGTACTCGTCATCGCCCGCGAAGCCGGCGACGCGATCATGGCGGTGTACGAACAGGGTTTCGACGTCACCCGCAAGGCCGACGACAGCCCGCTGACCGCAGCCGACCTCGCCGCGCACCGGGTGATCTCCGAAGGCCTGCGGCGATTGACGCCGGAGTGGCCGGTGTTGTCGGAGGAAGCGGCCGACATTCCCTGGCAGACCCGCTGTGCCTGGCCGACCTACTGGCTGGTGGATCCCCTGGACGGCACCCGCGAGTTCATCAAGCGCAATGGCGAGTTCACCGTCAACATCGCGTTGATCGAACAGCACATTCCGATCTTCGGCGTGGTGCAGGCGCCGGTCACCGGCGAGATCTGGCACGCCGAGCGCGGCCGCCATGCCTACCGGCGGCGCGGCCAGGTGGACGAACAGCTGCGTACCCGCGCGCCGGCCAGGCCGCCGTTGCGGGTGGCGGCCAGCCGCTCGCACCGCGACCTGCGCACCGAATCGGTGCTGGCGCGGATGGGCGACATCGAACTGGTGGGACTGGGTTCCTCGCTGAAATTCTGCCGCATCGCCGAAGGCACGCTTGATGTCTATCCGCGATTCGGCCCCACCTCCGAGTGGGACACCGCCGCCGCGCAGTGCGTGCTGGAAGCGGCCGGCGGCGCGCTGCTGGCGCCGGATGGACGCGCGTTCCGCTACAACCGCCGCGAGACCCTGCTCAACGGCGATTTCGTCGCCCTGGGCGATCCCGCGCTGCCGTGGCGCGAATGGCTGGAGGATGGCGCCGTTGAACAGACCGCCTGAGCCGCGCGACATCCGCGAGCTGCTCGACATCATGGCGCGCCTGCGCAATCCCGACGGCGGCTGTCCGTGGGATCTGGAACAGGACTTTTCCACCATCGCGCCGTACACGATCGAGGAAGCCTACGAAGTCGCCGACGCGATCGACCGCGGCGACCTGGACGATCTGAAGGATGAACTGGGCGATCTGCTGCTGCAGGTCGTGTTCCATGCGCAGATGGCGAAGGAACAGGGCGCGTTCGCGTTCCCGGACGTGGTCGCGGCGATCTGCGACAAGATGATCCGTCGCCATCCGCACGTGTTCGGCGATGACAGTTTCGCGGACGCCGAAGCGCAGACCCGCAACTGGGAAGCGATCAAGCAGGCCGAGCGCGCCGCCGCCGGCAACGCCGATACGTCCGCGCTGGCCGGCATCTCGCGTGGACTGCCGGAATGGCAGCGCGCGGTGAAGCTGCAGTCGCGCGCCGCCCGGGTCGGTTTCGACTGGCCCGGCCCGGCGCCGGTCATCGACAAGCTGCACGAGGAAATCGGCGAGGTCCAGGCCGAACTGGCGCACGGTGACGTGGCGGCCAACCACGACCGGCTGGAGGACGAGATCGGCGATCTGCTGTTCGTCGCCGCCAATCTCGCCCGCCACGCGAAGGTTGATCCGGGTGCGGCGCTGCGCCGCGCCAACCTCAAGTTCGAGCGTCGCTTCCGCGCCATGGAAGCGCAGGCCGCCGGACGCGGGGAGGCGCTCAAGGATCTGTCGCTGGAGCAGCAGGAAGCGCTGTGGCAACACGCCAAGCAACAGGAACGCGGCGCGGTCGGATGAACTGCGCGCGGCGCTGCCGGCAAGGAGGACGCGGATGAAGACCCTGCTGCTGTTCGTCATTACCGCGCTGGCGGAAATCGTCGGCTGCTACCTGCCGTATCTATGGTTGCGCAAGGGCGGCAGCGCCTGGCTGCTGCTGCCGGCGGCGGCGAGCCTGGCCCTGTTCGCCTGGCTGCTGACCCTGCATCCCACCGCTTCCGGCCGGGTCTATGCGGCCTATGGCGGCGTCTACGTCACCATCGCGATTGGCTGGCTATGGCTGGTGGACGCGGTCAAGCCGAGCCGCTGGGATCTGCTGGGCGCGGGCCTGTGCCTGCTCGGCATGGCCGTGATCATGTTCGCGCCGCGACCGGCGTAATCGCCGGCGCGGCGTTGCGCCGATGCGCGCGCGGGGCCATCATCCCGCCTGTCAGCGCATTGAAGGACGGGAGAGCGATCGATGGGCCGATTCGCCAGTTTCCGCGAGTTCTATCCGTTCTACCTGAGCGAGCACAGCAATCGCACTTCCAGGCGCCTGCACTTCATCGGCAGCTGCGGCGTGGTGGTGCTGGTGGCGTGGACGTTCGTCTCGGGCAACCCGTGGTGGTTGCTGGCGGCGCTGTTCTGCGGCTACGGCTTTGCGTGGGTCGGGCACTTGTTCTTCGAGAAGAACCGCCCGGCCACCTTCCGCCATCCGTTCTACTCCTTCGCCGGCGACTGGGTGATGTTCAAGGACATCCTGACCGGCCGGATCCGCTTCTGAGCCGGCGGGCTCAGGCGACCTCGGCCCGGCCGTGTTCGCGCCTGGCGGCGAGCATCCGGCGGCCGATGTCGAAGGTCGTCGCCAGGTGGCGTTCGCGCGCATCGTCTCCCAGCGGCGCCAGCAGTTCGGAGGTGGACACCCGCGCGCCGCAGTATTCGAAGATGCCGTGATCGATCTGGGTGCGCATGGCGCCGAAGTAGCCATGCCGCGCATAGGTCCGCATGTCCGCGCCGCCAATCGCGAGCAGGTGCACGGCCAGATGGCCCAGCCTGCGTTCGTCGCGCCCCTCCCGTTCCTGGTACGCCCAGCCCTGCGAGAACACCCGATCGATCCAGCCCTTGAGCAGGCCGGGCATCGACCACCAGTAGACCGGGTACACCAGGGCCAGCGCGTCGGCGTGATCGATGCGCGCCTGTTCGGCCCGCACGTCGGCATCGGCAGGCCCCGATTGCTGGAAGCGGGCGATGTCCACCGCGGTGAAACGTGGATCGAATCCTTCCTGGGCGAGGTCGGCGGTCTCGCTGGTGTGTCCGGCATCCTCCACGCCCTCGGCCAGCCGGCGGGCCACGGCATGGGTGAAGGAGTGGGGCAGGGGATGGGCGGTGACGATCAGGGCATGCATGGGGGGCTCCGGAGTGGGGCGAGGGCGTATATACTTCAAGTAACTTACGAACAGTAACTTACTTTTGGTATATAGCGATGTCAAGCCGCCGCAATGCCACCGAAGCCCCCGCCACCGTCGAGTCGCCCGCGCCGCGCCGGCGGCTCGCGCGCGAGCAACGCTACCGGCAGTTGCTGGACGCGTCCTGGCGGCTGATCGGGGAAGAGGGAACCGAAGCGCTGTCGCTCGGCCGGCTGGCCGAGGCGGCGGGCGTCACCAAGCCGGTGGTGTATGACCACTTCGGCACCCGCGCAGGCCTGCTGGCGGCGCTCTACCAGGATTTCGACGCGCGCCAGTCCGCGTTGATGGACGAGGCGCTTCGCCAGGGCGCCGGGGATTTGCCGGCGTGCGCCCGGGTCATCGCGACCTGCTACGTCGATTGCGTGCTGTCGCAGGGACGCGAGATCCCGGGCGTGGTCGCCGCCTTGGCGGGCTCGCCGGAAATGGAGCGGATCAAGCGCGAGTACCAGGGCGCCTTCATGGCCAAGTGCCATGGCCTGCTGGCGCCGTTCGCGCCGCGACGCGAGCTGCCGGCCGCCAGCCTGTGGGCGTTGTTGGGCGCGGCGGAATCGTTGTCCTACGCCGCGGCCGCGCAGGCCATCGAGGCGGCGCAGGCGCGGCAGGCGTTGGCCGATCTCATCGTCGCGATCGTGCGGCGCGGCGGCGACGCGGCGAGCTAGCGCGCCGGCCTATTCGTAGAACATCAGGAACGCGGCGCCGACGATCAGGGCGAACGCGGCGTAGTGGTTCCATTTCAGCGGCTGGCCCAGGTACCAGGTGGAGAAGCCGGCGAACACCACCAGGGTCAGGATTTCCTGGATGGTCTTCAGCTGTACCACCGAGTAGACCGTGCTGCCGAGCCGGTTGGCCGGCACCATCAGGCTGTATTCGAAGAAGGCGATGCCCCAGCTGGCGACGATCGCCAGCAACAGCGGAGCGCTGCGGTATTTGAGATGCCCGTACCAGGCGAAGGTCATGAAGACGTTGGAGCCGAGCAGCAGCACGAGGGGCAGGACGCGGGCGAGCATGGGGCGGGACCGGATGGAGGACGCGCCAGCCTAGCTTCACTGCGGGCTGAATGGCAGCCGGGGCCTTCACGCGACCTCAACTTGGAGCCGGGTAGCTTCACAAAGCTGAAGCACAAGGGAGCACGTATGCGCCACTCACAGGAAACCGCGGGTCTGGTTCTGGTCGTCGAGGACAACCGCAATATTTCGGAAATGGTTGGTGAATATCTGGAGGGCCGGGGATTCGAGGTCGACTATGCCTCGGACGGGCTGGACGGTTACCGGCTGGCCACCGAGAACAGTTACGACGTGGTCGTGCTGGACCTGATGCTGCCCCGCATGGATGGAATGGAGGTCTGCAAGAAGCTGCGCAACGAGGCGCGCAAGTCCACGCCGGTGCTGATGCTGACCGCCCGCGACACCCTGGACGACAAGCTGACCGGCCTGAGCTCCGGCGCCGACGACTACCTGACCAAACCCTTCGCGATCCAGGAACTGGAAGCGCGCCTGCGCGCGCTGATCCGGCGTGAGCGCCGCCAGGTCGGTGCCGAGGTGCTGAAGGTGGCGGACCTGGTGCTCGACCCGGTCAGCATGCGCGCGACACGCGGCGGCAACGAGCTGATGCTCTCGCCGATCGGCCTGCGCCTGCTGACCATCCTGATGCGCGAATCTCCCCGGGTGGTCACCCGGCAGGAGATCGAGCGCGAAATCTGGGGCAACGGGCTGCCGGATTCGGACACCCTGCGCAGCCACCTCTACAACCTGCGCAAGGTGATCGACAAGCCGTTCGACAAGCCGCTGCTGCATACGGTCCAGAGTGCCGGCTACCGGATCGCGGACATCGGCTGACGACCACGGCATAATCCGGCCGGGGAGAGGAGCCGCCATGCCGCAGGGGTTGCCGCGCAAGCTACGCATTGCCTTCATCCTGCAGGCGGTGATGGTCAGCCTCGCCATCGTGCTGGGCGTCTACCTGATCTCGGCGGTCATCAAGCACAGTCTGATGAACACCGCGCTGCAGGAGGAGGCCACCCATTTCTGGGAGCTGTACGACGCCTCCACCGCGCAGCCGCCGCCGAACACCCACAACCTGCGCGGCTACCTGGTGGTCAAGGGCCACTCCAACCTGGTGCTGCCGGACAACCTGCGCGGGCTCAAGCCGGGATTCCACGAACTCAAGGACGACGACATGCTGGTGCTGGTCGACGAGCAGCCGGCCGGTCGCCTGTACCTGGTGTTCCTGCGCTCGCAGGCCGAGCGCCTGGCGTTCTATTTCGGCACCCTGCCGATCATCCTGACCCTGATCGCGATCTACGTGGTGTCGTGGCTGACCTATCGCGCCTCCAAGCGACTGGTGTCGCCGGTGAGCTGGCTGGCGCGGCAGGTCTCCGAATGGGATCCGCGCCGTCCCGACGTCAGCGGCCTGGCGCCGGATCGGCTGCCGGCGGAAGTGCAGGGCGAAGCGCGCCAGCTGGCGTCGGCCCTGCACGGGCTGGCCCAGCGCGTGGCCTCGCATGTCGCGCGCGAACGCGACTTCACCCGTGATGCCAGCCACGAACTGCGCACCCCGCTGACCGTGATCCGGGTGGCCAGCGACATGGCGATGGCCGAGGAGGCATCGCCGCGGGTGGTGCGTTCCCTCCAGCGCATCCAGCGCGCCGGCCGCGACATGGAAGCGGTCATCGACGCCTTCCTGATCCTGGCGCGCGAAGCCGAGGTGGAGCCGCAGCGCGAGGATTTCGACGTGGCCGACATCGTGCTGGACGAAGCCGAGAACGCCCGCGCGCTGCTGATCGGCAAGCCGGTCGACCTGGAGGTCAGTTGCCACGCCAAGCCGCGCCTGCATGCGCCGCCGCGGGTGTTCCAGGTGGTGGTCAGCAACCTGCTGCGCAACGCGTGCAGCTATACGGATGCCGGGCGCATCGACGTGGTGGTGGAGGCGGATCGGGTGGTCGTCCGCGATACCGGCATCGGCATGTCGGCCGAGTCGATGGAGCGGGTGTTCGAACCCTTCTATCGCGCCGATCCCTCGCGTCCGCGCGGAAGCGGGTTGGGCCTGTCGATCGTCAGCCGGCTCTGCGACCGGTTCGGCTGGAAGATCGAATTCGAGAGTGAGCTGGGCAAGGGCACGGCCGCGACCATCCGTTTCACCTGAGCGTCCTGGAAGGGAAAGATGAGTGGCAGCCCAACGGGAACGGGTGTCGTTCCCCAGCTGTCAACCGACTCACCTGGCATGCGTTAATGCGCCCAGACCTCCCTCCCGACATTGCCGACTCGACCGCATGAGCCAGCCGTCCCGCCGTCGTTCCTCCCTCATCCCCCGCATCGTCCTCGGCATCGTCGTCCTCGCCCTCCTGGGCGCGGGCGCCTGGTACTGGAAGGGCCGCCAGGCCAAGGCCGAGGAGGGCGCCTACCGCACCGCCGAGGTGGAGCGCGGCAACATCCGGGTGGCCATCTCGGCCACCGGCACCCTGAGCGCCATTTCCACCGTCACCGTCGGCAGCCAGATCTCCGGCCAGGTCACCGACGTGCTGGTCGACTTCAACAGCCCGGTGAAGAAGGGCGACGTGCTGGCGCGCATCGATCCCAAGACCTACGAGGCGCAGATCGAGCAGGGCACCGCGCAGATCGCCGCCGCCCGCGCCTCGCTGGCGCAGGCCCAGGCGACCCTGCACAACGCCGAGCTGGACTATCGCCGCAAGGCCGATCTGGGCCAGCAGAAGCTGGTCGCGCAGAGCGATGTCGACCTGGCCCGCGCCGCGCTGGACCAGGCCCGCGCCCAGTTGAATTCCGCGCAGGCGCAGATCCGCCAGCAGACCGCCTCCACCCAGACCACCCGGGTCAACCTGGAGCGCACCGTGATCCGTTCGCCGGTGGATGGCGTGGTGCTGACCCGCAGCATCGAACCCGGCCAGACCGTGGCCGCGAGCCTGCAGGCGCCGGAGCTGTTCACCATCGCCGAGGACCTGCGCAAGATGAAGATCGAGCTGGCGGTGGACGAAGCCGACATCGGCCAGGTCAAGGTAGGCCAGGGCGTCTCCTTCACCGTCGATGCCTTCCCGGATCGCCAGTTCAAGGGCCTGGTCGAGCAGGTGCGCCTGGCCGCCACCACCACCAACAACGTGGTGACCTATCCGGTGGTCGTCACCGTCGACAACGGCGACGAAATCCTCCTGCCGGGCCTGACCGTCAACGCCGAAATCGAGGTCAGCAAGCGCGACAACGTGCTCAAGGTGTCCAACGCGGCGTTGCGCTACAAGCCGACCAGCGAGGACGCGCAGGCGCCGGGCGCACCGCAAGTGGCGCAGGTGCGTGGCGGCGGGGTGACCGAGGATCTGGAACGGATCGCCGGCAGCCTCCAGTTGAAATCCGAACAGCGCGCCGCGTTCGATGCGGCGGTCAAGGCCGTGCGCGATCGCCAGGCGGCGCGGATGGCGCAGGTCCAGCAGGGCGGCGGCAACCGCCTGTTCGGCGGTGGTCCCGGCGGCGGCGGTCCGCGCATGGTGACGAGCGGTGGTGCAGGCGGTGCGATGCAGGCGCAGCAGCGCCAGCGCATGGCCGAGCGCTTCCAGCAGGATTTCGCCGGGTTCCGTGCCACGCTGGAACCCGCGCAGCAGCAGCGCTGGGACAACGAACTCAAGGCCCTGCTGGCGGCCAAGCGCGCCCCGCTGTACAAACTGGTGGCCGGCAAGCCGGAGCGGATCATGGTGCGGCTGGGCGCCAGCGATGGCAGTGCGACCGAGGTCGCGGGTGACCTCAAGGCCGGCGATCAGGTCATCGTCGGCGAGCGCGCCAGGGAATGAATGCCGTGACCGCCACCGCAGGCAGCGTGCCGGTGATCCAGACCCAGGCGCTGCGCAAGGTGTACTCGCCGGGCAGCGAGGCCGAAGTGATCGCGCTCAAGGGCGTGGACGTGCGCATCGAACGCGGCGATTTCGTCGCGATCATGGGGCCCTCGGGCTCGGGCAAGTCCACCCTGATGAACCTGATCGGCTGCCTGGACACGCCGTCTTCCGGCACCTACCACTGCGACGGCGTCGACGTGGCGACGCTGGATGCGGAAGAACTGGCGGTGCTGCGCCGGGACAAGATCGGCTTCGTGTTCCAGGGCTTCAACCTGCTGCCACGGATGAGCGCGCTGGAGAACGTGGCGATGCCGCTGGGTTACGCGCAGGTACCGCCGCACGAGCGCACCGAGCGGGCGCGCAAGGCCTTGGCGGCAGTCGGGCTGGCCGAACGCGGCGGGCATCGTCCCAGCGAACTGTCGGGCGGCCAGCAGCAGCGCGTGGCGATCGCGCGCGCGCTGATCAACGAACCGCCGATCATCCTGGCCGACGAACCCACCGGTGCGCTCGATAGCCGGACCGGCGAGGAAATCCTGGCGCTGTTCAAGCGCCTGCGCGACGAAGGCCACACGGTAATCCTGATCACCCACGACGCCGACGTGGCGGCCCATGCCGATCGAATCCTGGTGATGCGCGACGGCGAGTTGCATGAGGAGCCGGGATTCGGGAGACGGGATCCGGGATTGGGAGGAAGCACTCCATGAAACTTTCCCTGATCCCCTTGATGATCGATCCACGCGCTCCGCGAATCCCCAATCCCGAATCCCGAATCCCATGAATTTCACCGACATCCTGCGCACCGCGATATTCGCCCTGCGCGGCAACTGGATGCGCAGCGCGCTGACCTCGCTGGGCGTGATCATCGGCATTGCCGCGGTCATCGTGATGGTCTCGGTGGGCCAGGGCACGCAGGCGGAAATCGACAAGCTGGTGTCCGGCCTTGGATCACAGCGGCTGGACATCAACCCCGGTGCCGGCCGCGGCGGCGGTGGCGTGCGCATGAGCGGCAGCAGTTTCTTCACCCTGCGCGAAGGCGACGTCGACGCAATCCGCAACGAAATCCCGGAAGTGCAGTACGTGGCCGGCGCGCTGCGCGGCAGCAGCCAGGTGGTGTATGCGGAGAACAACTGGCAGAGCAGCTGGCAGGGCGTGCAGGCGGACTATTTCGACATCAACAGCTGGACGATCGCCAATGGTGAGGGCTTCGATGCGCAGGACTACAGCAGCGCCGGCAAGGTGGTGATTCTCGGCGAGACCGTGCGCCGGGAACTGTTCGGCGAGGAGACCGGCATCGGCCAGAGCGTGCGCATCGGGCGCGTGCCGTTCACCGTGGTCGGCACCTTGGCGCCCAAGGGGCAGGGTGGTTTCGGCCAGGACCAGGACGACGTGATGATGGTGCCGCTGGAAACCGCGCGCCGTCGCCTGATGGGTTCGATGGGCCTGCCGCCCAGCGCGGTGATGCAGATCGCGCTGACCGTCGGCGATGCCAAGGACCTGGGCTACGTGCAGGGTGAGGTCGAGGCGCTGTTGCGGCAGCGCCACAGGATCGCGCCGGGCGAGGACGACGATTTCAATGTCCGCAACATTTCCGAGATTGTCGCCACCCGCACCGCCACCACCCGCCTGATGTCGCTGCTGCTCGGCGCGGTCGCGACGATCTCGCTGATCGTCGGCGGCATCGGCATCATGAACATCATGCTGGTGTCGGTGACCGAGCGCATCCGCGAAATCGGCCTGCGCATGGCGGTCGGCGCCGGTCCGGGCGACGTGCGTCGGCAGTTCCTCGCCGAGGCCATGCTGATCTCGCTGATCGGCGGCGTGCTGGGCATCGCGATCGGCATCGTCGGCGCGCTGCTGGTCGGCAAGTTCAGCGAACTGCCGGTCGCCCTGAATGGCCAGGTCATCGGGCTGGCGGCCGGGTTCTCGGTCGCCACCGGCCTGTTCTTCGGCTACTACCCGGCGCGCAAGGCCTCGCAACTGGATCCGATCGAGGCGCTGCGCTCGCAGTGAGGTCGTCCGCCGTCGTCCACGCTTCTGCGGCATCATCGGCGCATGGACCTGGAGACCTACCGCCAACTGCAATCACAGGCGCGCCGGCTGGCGCGCCATGCGGCCGATGTGGAGGACCTGGTGCAGGACACCCTGGTCGCGGCCCTGGAAGCGGATCGCGCCGACGCGCCCTGGCTGGCCGGGACGATGCGCAACCTCGCCGCGATGCAGGCACGCACGGCGGGCCGTCGCCGCCGGCGCGAGGCCGCCAGCGCGGCGGACGAAGCCGCTGAAGCCGCTGTCGTCGGGGGCCCGCCGGCGCACGCCCTTCCTTCCGCAGGCTGGCTGCGGGATTGGCCTACCGGCCTGCGGCGGGTGGCGGTGCTTGCATTGCACGGCCTGTCGGCGGAGGAAATCCGCTGGATCCTGGCGCTGTCACCCGAAGCGTTCCGGCAACGCCTGAGCCGCATCCGCAAGGCCCTGGGCGCACTGCCGCCCGAAGCGCGAGCCGAGAGCCTGGCGCTGGCCTACGTGCGTGACCCGGCGCGCAGCGCCGACCTCGAGTTCGGCCTGATCCGCCGTCGCCTGCGCGCCGCGCTGGGCGGCAGCGCCGGCCTGGCCACCCATGACGCCGACGGCCATCTGCTGGTGATCCGCCGGCCCGGTCACACCTGGCGTCCCGGCGGCAACGGATAGACGGAACTACAACCACAAGGAGGATTTCCCATGCTTTCCCAATGCAAGGTTGGCGCCATCGTGTTCTTCGTCAGTGATCTGGCGCGTTCGATGGCGTTCTATCGCGACACCCTCGGCCTGCCGGTCAATGCCATCGACGGCCACGACGGTCCGTTCGCCCTGGCCGAGGTCGGCGGCCTGACCCTGGTCTTCATCGTCCAGCCGGTCCGGCCCGGCGATTCGCCGGTGGTGGTGTTCAGCCTGGATGGCGGCATCGACGACTACGCCGAAGCGCTGGCGCAGCGCGGGGTGGAAATCGTCGTGCCGGTCAGCGAGTCGCCGGACGGCGGACTGTCGCTGGATTTCGTCGATCCGGACCGCAACCTGCTGAGCCTGCACCAGGACGCGGGGCGGTCGCGGCGCAAGTAGCCGCCCGGAGCCCGGTCATCGATGGTTCCCCTCCGGAATGGGTTCCGGAGGGGAACGAGGATGGGTCAGGAAGAAGCCTGCTGCTGCGACCACGCTTCCATCCGCCGCTGCATCTCCTCCGGCGCGACGTCCTCGACGTGCGTGGACAGCGACCACTTGTGTCCGAACGGATCCACGACCGTTCCGATGCGATCGCCCCAGAATTCCTGCTTGACCGGACGATCGGCGCGCGCGCCGGCCTTGACCGCGCGCGCGTAGGCGGCGTCGGCGTCCTCGACGTAGATCATGAAGCTCGACGTGGCGCCGCCGCGGCTGTTCGGCGACAGCGTGTTCATGTCCGGCCACTCGTCGGACAGCATGAGCACGGTGTCGCCGATGCGGGTTTCGGCGTGGCCGATCCGATCGCCCATCGGCAGCCGGTACATTTCCTCGGCGCCGAAGGCGTCGCGATAGAAATCCAGTGCCTTGGCGGCGTCATCGACGATCAGGTAGGAAGTGACGCTGTGGTAGCCCTGTGGACGGTAGGTGGTGGTGGCCATGACGGGTCTCCTCTGCGGGAGGCCGACCCTACGCCCGCCCGGGTTACGTTCCCGTCTAGGCGGGGACGGGAACGCCGGGAAGAATGAGGCTGTGACGCCGCGCGCTCAGTTCACGTACGGCGCGAGCAGTTCGCGCCAGATCGCGTAACCGGCCGGGTTCATGTGCAGCCGGTCGGCCAGGAACAGATCCTCCCGCGGCTTGCCGCCGGCATCCAGCATCGGCGTGAACACATCGATGTAGACGAAGCCGCGGCGGGCGGACTCGGCCTTGATCAGGGCGTTGGCCTGGCGCTGCGCATCGAGCAGGTGCGCGCGTGACGGGCTCGGCTTGGTGGAGATGTAGATCAGGCGGGTGGCCGGCAGTCTGCGGTGGAGGAGGTCGGCGAAGGCGACGAAGTCGTCATGCAGCTGCCGCGGCGTGCGGCCGCTGGCGATGTCGTTGTCGCCGGCGTACAGCACCACCGTTTCGGGTTTGTAGGGCAGCACGATGCGATCGGCGTACCAGGTGCTGTCGCGGATCTCCGAGCCACCGAAGCCGCGGTTGATGACCTGCGCGCCGGGAAAATCCCGGGCCAGCGATTCCCACATCCGGATCGAGGAGCTGCCGACGAACAGCACCGCGTGCTTGGGTGGCGGCGTGGCGGCGTCCTCGGCCGCGAACCGCTGCATGTCCTTTTCCCACTCGGCATTGGAGACCTCGGCGGGTATGGCGGGCGCCGGTTTCGCGCCGGGACCGGCGGGCGAGGTGGCGCAGGCGGACAGCGCCAGCAGGGCCGGCAGCAGCAGGCAGGCCAGGCGGCGGACGGACAGCGGGAAGCGGGGCATCGGCGGGGCTCCGGACGGCGGGGGGAAGGGCCAGTGAAGCAGCCGGGACGGCCAAAGGCAAACCGATACGTGCCGGGAAGGTGTCCCGATATGGCAAGATCAGGACCTTCTCCGACCCTCCGCATTCCATGCCCGCTGACGTGATGACCCGTTTTCCGACCTGTTCGCCCGCCTTCGTCGCAGGCTGAGCGGAGATCCCGGAATGGCGGACGAAATCGGACACATGCCCCGGGGTCCGGGGCGCATCCTCAAGGCGGCGGTCTGGTCGATGCAGGGACTGCGCGCAGCCTGGCTGCACGAATCCTCGTTCCGGCTGGAGGTCTACCTGCTGGTGGTGCTGGCGCCGCTGGCCCTGTGGCTGGGCCAGACCCCGGTCGAGCGCGTGCTGCTGATCGGCAGCTGCCTGCTGGTGCTGGCCGCCGAACTTCTGAACTCCGCGATCGAGGCGGTGATCGAGCGCTACGGCCCGGAGCACCACGAACTGGCCGGGCGCGCCAAGGACATGGGCTCGGCGGCGGTGTTCGTGCTGATGATGAACGTATTGCTGTGCTGGGGCCTGATCCTGTGGCCCCGCCTGTCCGAACTTTTTTCCTGATCAAGCAAGGTTGCAAATCGAATGAGTCTCGAGTTCCTGGCCGACCCCAACGTCTGGCTGACCCTGGTGACGCTGAGCGCGCTGGAAATCGTGTTGGGCATCGACAATCTGGTGTTCATCTCCATCGCGGTGAGCAAGCTGCCGGCGCACCAGCGCCCGAGCGCGCGTCGCTTCGGCATCGCGGTGGCCTGCGTCACCCGCATCGCGCTGCTGGTCTCGCTGGCCTTCCTGGCACGGATGCAGAACGACCTGTTCACCATCGCCGGGATGGGCATTTCCATCCGTGACCTGGTGCTGATCCTGGGCGGCATCTTCCTGCTGGTGAAGGGCAGCATGGAAATCAAGGAGCTGATCACCGGCGGCGAGGACGAGGATCCATCCACCACCAAGGCGTCCGCGGTGTTCGGCCTGGTGATCGCGCAGATCGCCATCATCGACATCGTGTTCTCGCTCGACTCGGTCATCACCGCGGTCGGCATGGCCCAGCACATCCCGATCATGGTCGCGGCGATCCTGCTGGCGGTGGCGGTGATGCTGCTGGCGGCCAACCCGCTGGGCCGCTTCATCGATGCCAATCCGACCATCAAGATGCTGGCGCTGGCGTTCATCGTGCTGATCGGCGTGGTGCTGATCCTGGACGGCCTCGAGATCCATGTGCCCAAGCCGTATGTCTACTTCGCCATGGGCTTCTCGGTCATGGTCGAATGGCTGAACCTGCTGATGCGTCGCCGTGCGGCGAAGAAGCACATCCCGGGCGCCGGCAACTGGTAGGCCAAGGCCGCCGCTCCCGGTTCCAGCGACGCCCGGCTTGCGCCGGGCGTCTGCTTTCCGGGGCCGGGCGGCAACGGCGGCGGCGCCGAGCCGGAGGCGCGGTTGCATCCTTCATCGGCGGGTGCTGCAATGCCGCCGTCCCTGCCGAAGGAGTGGTGCCATGCGTCTGTTCGTCCGTTCGCTCGTGCTGGTCGCGCTGGCCGTATTGCTGTCCGGCTGCGGCTACAACGCCATCCAGCAGAAAGACGAGGCGGTCAAGGCCGGCTGGTCTGAAGTCCTGAACCAGTACAAGCGCCGCGCCGACCTGATTCCCAACCTGGTCAAGACCGTGCAGGGCTACGCCCAGCAGGAGCGCCAGGTGCTGACCGACGTGACCAACGCGCGCGCCCGGGTCGGCCAGATCCAGGTCAACGCCGACGATGCGGCGTCCCTGCAGCAGTTCCAGCAGGCCCAGGGCGAACTGTCCAGCGCGCTGTCGCGCCTGCTGGTGGTCACCGAGAACTATCCGAACCTGAAGTCCGATCAGTCCTTCCGCGACCTGCAGGCGCAGCTGGAAGGCACCGAGAACCGCATCACCGTCGCCCGCGGCCGTTACATCCAGACGGTGCAGGACTACAACACCTATATCCGCTCGTTCCCGCAGGTGATCACCGCCAAGATCTTCGGCTACAAGGAAAAGCCGAACTTCACGGTCGAGAACGAGGCGCAGATCCAGCAGGCGCCGCAGGTCGATTTCGGCACCGCGCCGCCACCGCCGGCCGCGCCGCAGCCCTCTGCGCCGCCGGCTTCGCAGCCTGCGCCCGCGCCGGCCAACTGACACCCCGTCGCGATCGCGCCGATGCTGCGCCGCGCGCTGGCCTGTGTGCTGCTGTGGTGCTGCCTGCTGCCGGTGGCGGCGCAGCAGCTGGCGGCCATTCCCGCGCTGGATTCGCCGGTGGTCGATACCACCGGCACGCTGGACGCCGCGCAGAAACAGCAACTGGAACAGCAGGCGCTGGCGCTGCAGCAACGCAAGGGCAGCCAGTTGCAGGTGCTGATCGTACCCACCACCGAACCGGAAGCCATCGAGCAGTACACCTTGCGGGTGTTCGAACAATGGAAGCTGGGACGCAAGGGCGTGGATGACGGCGTGCTGCTGCTGGTCGCCAAGGACGACCGGCGCGTGCGCATCGAACCGGGCTACGGGCTGGAAGGCGCGATTCCCGACGCGATCGCCAACCGGGTCATCCAGGAGTACCTGGTGCCCAGGTTCCGCGCCGGCGACTACGGCGGCGGCATCATCGACGCCACCGCCGTCCTGGTGAAACTCATCGACGGCGAGGCACTGCCCGCGCCGGTCAGCCACAATCGCCCGGAGCGCTCTCGTGGTGGCGACTGGCTGTTCGCGCTGTTCGCCGCCTTCATCATCGCCACCATCGTGCGCGGCGTGTTCGGCCGCGCGCCGGCCGGTATCCGCGGCCTGTTCACCGGTGGCGCCGCGGGCGGCACCGCCTTCCTGTTGTCCTCGCTGCTGCCGGTGGCCGGCGTCGCCGGCGTGTTCGGCCTGATCTACGGCCTGCTGTCGGTCTCCAGCGGCGGAGGTGGCGGACGCTATGCGCGCCATCGCGACTGGGGCGGTTGGGGCGGCGGCGGCTGGGGAGGCGGTGGAGGATTTGGCGGCGGTGGCGGCTTCGGTGGAGGCGGTTGGGGCGGCGGTGGCGGCATGTCCGGAGGCGGTGGCGCCTCGGGGAGCTGGTGATGCGGCTGCTGCGCCATCTGTTCCCGCCATCCGCGCGGCGGCTGTTCCCGGCCGACAGCCTGGAGCGCATCGCTGATGCCATCCACCAGGGCGAGCAGCGCCATCGCGGCGAGGTGATGTTCGCGGTCGAACCCGACCTGCCGCTGCTGGCGGTGCTGCGCGGCATGCGCGCGCGCGAGCGTGCGCACGAGGCGTTCGCCCGCCTGCGCACTTGGGACACGGAAGCCAACAACGGCGTATTGATCTACCTGCTGCTGGCCGATCACCGCATCGAGATCGTTGCCGACCGCGGCCTGCGCGGCCGGGTCAGCGACGAGCAGTGGCGCGGGGTCTGCCAGTTGATGGAGGAACGCCTGCGGGCCGGCGAAGCCGAAGCGGCGGTGATCCGCGGCATCACCGCGGTCTCGGACCTGCTGGCGGCGTTCTATCCGCAGGACGGCAGCCTGCCGGACGAGGACGAACTGCCCAACCGGCCACATGTGTTTTGAATCCGCGGCCGTCAGGCCGCGCATGGGCGACCAGGATGGCGTCGGGCTTGCGCGGGATTACGCCGGGCCGGATGCATCCGGGATCAGAGCAGTTCCCCAAAACGCATGCTTGCCGGTTCGATCAGCGCGAGGAATGCCTCGCAGCTTGGCTGCCCCTGCCAGCCTGCGCACAGGGCCTGTGAACGTTCGCGACTGTCGGCGAGCGCGAGATCGATGAAGCTGCCGTCTTCCAGCTTGATCAGATGCTGTCGGCACCAGCCCGGCTGACCGGAAAGATGGGTCTCCACCATGGCGGAGTAGGCTTGGCGCATCGTGCTTTCATCGATGCCGGGCTTGAGGCGGAAGTGCCCGATCTCGACGCCGTGCCCCGGTACCATTTCACGAGTACCGACAGCGCTCTGGCTGTAATGCCCCATATGCACGAGCGTGTTGATTGAAGCCCGGAACTCGGCAAACTCTGGAGCATTTCCAACACGTTGCGCTGCGGCTTTCGCATCGTCGTTCGACCGCCATGCGACCAGGTCCACACGTTCAAGGGCGTCCCCTGAGGCGGTCAGTGGCGTCCATGCGATGAACCCCGGGTAGTGCTTCACCCGATCACGCGTGGAGTTTCTGGAGAGGTCGGCGGCGTGCGCATCGTCAACGCGGTAAGTGACGATTTCGTAGCAGAGAGGATTGGTCATGCCTGATGCATCCAAGGAGATAGCGGGCGCCCACGGTAGCGCGCCCTGCTGACAGAACCTGTCAGGAGGGTAAGATGAGGTCCATGAAGACACAGCGTCTGTTTGCGTTGTTGCAGCATCTGCGGGGCCGAAGACACCCGGTACCGGCAGAAGCGTTGGCGGACGAACTGGGCGTTTCGGTCCGGACCATCTATCGGGACATGACGGCATTGCAGGCGATGGGAGCGCCCATACGAGGGGAAGCCGGACTGGGCTACCAGTTGGAAAAGGGCTATTTCCTGCCACCGCTTCATTTCGATCCCGATGAACTCGATGCCCTGATGCTGGGTACGCGCTGGGTCGCGGCACGAGGGGATGCAGCATTGAGCGAAGCGGCGCGTCGGGTCTCGGCCAAGATCAGTGCCGCGCTGGGTGAAACCGGAGAGGATCGCTACCTGCGTTTGCCATTGCGGGCGGTGCCGCGTCGGACGGAAGAAAACACGAAGGCGGCCGTTCATCTCGGCGTCCTTCGGTCGGCAATCCGAAACCGATTGGTGCTCGAGATCGACTACCGGGATCTGCAGGGAAAGCGGAGTCGCCGGACTGCCTGGCCGCTGGGGTTGACCTTGTTCGAGCAGGCCTGGTTGTTGACGGTTTGGTGCGAGGTCAGGGAGGACTTCCGCAATCTGCGGGTGGACCGTATCCGGGCTGTTTGGGAGGTGGGGCGGAGATTTGAGAATCGGCGCGGAAAGCGCTTCGAAGACTACCTCCGGACTCTTCCCTGAAAGGCGCTCCCGTGAGGCGGGCACAAGCTCCCCGGCTGGGGCAAAATAGGGCATTCCCTGCCGGTCGCCGAGGCGCATGATCTACCTCCACCAGATTGACCCGATCGCCCTTTCGCTGGGGCCGCTGAAGTTGCATTGGTATGGCCTGATGTACCTGCTGGGGTTCATCGCGGCCTGGTGGCTGGGGCAGCGGCGGGTGCGCGCCGGTCGCTTGCCGGGGGTGGACGCCAACGGTTTTTCGGATCTGCTGTTCTACGCGATGCTCGGCGTGGTGCTGGGCGGGCGGCTGGGCTACATCCTGTTCTATGGGCTGGAAGGATTCCTGGCCAACCCGCTGTCCATTTTCAAGGTGTGGGAAGGCGGCATGAGCTTCCACGGCGGCCTGCTGGGCGTGATGATCGCGGCGCTGTGGTGGTCGCGCCGACAGCGCATGCATTTCTTCGACACCATGGATTTCGTCGCCCCGCTGGTGCCGTTGGGCCTGGGTTTCGGCCGCATCGGCAACTTCGTCGGCGCCGAACTCTGGGGCAAGTACACGCAGGCGGGTTGGGGCGTGATTTTCCCGACCGACCCCGCGCTGAAGGACTTTTCAGCCGCACAGTTGCAGGCGCAATATGCCGCCGGCGCGCTGGACCGGTTCGCCCGCCATCCCTCGCAGCTCTACCAGGCGTTCCTGGAAGGGCTGGTGATGTTTGTGGCGCTGTGGTGGTTCTCCCGCCAGCCGCGGCCGCGCTATGCCGTCTCCGGCCTGTTCGCGCTGCTGTATGGCGTGTTCCGCTTCCTGGTCGAGTTCGTGCGGGTACCCGACGAACAACTCCAGTACCTCGCCTTCGGTTGGCTGACCATGGGCCAGCTGCTGAGCGTGCCGCTGATCCTGCTGGGCGTGTACCTGCTGTGGCTGTCACGCCGCTCGCCCGTCCTGCAGCCCGTCGTTCCAGCCAAGGAATCCGCATGAAGCCCTATCTCGATCTGCTGCGCCACGTACTGGAGCAGGGTGCCGAGAAATCCGATCGCACAGGCACCGGCACGCGCAGCGTGTTCGGCTGGCAGATGCGCTTCGATCTTGCCGAAGGCTTCCCGCTGGTCACCACCAAGAAGCTGCACCTGCGCTCGATCGTCCATGAGCTGCTGTGGTTCCTGAAAGGCGAGACCAACATCGCGTACCTGAAGGACAACAAGGTCAGCATCTGGGACGAATGGGCCGACGCCGACGGCGAGCTCGGTCCGGTATACGGCAAGCAATGGCGGCGCTGGGCGAGCGCCGATGGCGGCGAGATCGACCAGATCAAATGGGTGGTCGGGGAGATCAAGCGCAATCCGGATTCGCGCCGGCTGATCGTCAGTGCATGGAACGTGGCGGATCTGCCGAGGATGGCGCTGATGCCCTGCCACACGATGTTCCAGTTCTACGTGGTCGACGGCAAGCTGAGCTGCCAGCTGTACCAGCGCAGCGGCGACATCTTCCTCGGGGTGCCGTTCAACATCGCCAGCTATGCGCTGCTGACCCACATGGTGGCGCAGGCCACCGGCCTGGGTGTCGGCGATTTCGTGCACACCCTGGGTGATGCGCACCTGTATTCCAACCACTACGAGCAGGCGCGCGAACAGCTGGCACGCGAGCCCCGCAAGTTGCCGACGCTGCGGCTGAATCCGGACGTGACCGATCTGTTCGCCTTCAGCTACGACGACATCGAAATCCTCGGCTACGACCCGCATCCGGCCATCAAGGCGCCGGTCGCGGTATGACCGATGGCAATGAATCGGCGGAGGTCGGCTTCCGCCGCGACGACGCTTACTTGCGCGAGCAGTACCTCAAGTGGTGGCTGTTCCGCAGTGGCTGGCGCCGCTGGCTGTGGCTGGCGTCGTTGTTGCTGGCGGTCATTGCGCTGTTGGTGATCGTGGTGACGGATGCGCCGGGCGTGCGTATGTCGGCCATGGTGGTCGCCGCGGTCGGCCTGGCCCAGGGCGTGATGCCCTGGCTGGAATACCGCCGCTGGAAGCGCGGCGCGCTGGGGGGCCTGGACACCATGCCGGACCTGCGCCTGTCGGTGGACGCCGGCGTGTTGCGGTTCGGCGCGGGGCCCAATGTGCGTTACGACGCCGGCGGCGAAGTGGTGCGCGTGGCCGGTGGACGCTTCCTTTACGAGCGCGGAAACAGCGGCCGCCATGTCTATCTGCCGGACCGCTGGTGGAACGACCCGCGCATGCAGGCGTTGTTGGCCCACTGGCGGCCCGCGTCTCCCGTGGATGTGCCGCGCTAGCGCGGGAGCGTGTCCCGGCAACCGGCAATGCAGCGGAAGTAGGCGGCCGCCCCCGGGTAATCGACGGTCATGATGAAGTGGCGGAAGGCGTTGCCGCCCAGCGCGCCATCCACGCGCGCGTCCATGAAGCTGGACATGAAATCATGGAAGTTGCGGTTCTCGCGATGGGTGAACCACACCGGACCCACCTTGTAGCCGGCGACGATCACTTCCGGCACTTCGATCATCGCCGAACCCATGCCGGCCTGTGCGTTCTCGATGACGCGCCATTCCGGATGCGCCTTGCGCCAGGCCTGGAACACGCTGTCGGCGATCATGCTGGTGGCGCGTTCCGGCGCGCCGCCATCCGCGAGTTCGGCCAGCGCCTGCGGCGTCAGCACGGTCATCGCACCGGTATCCAGCAGCAGCGAATGCGTCTTGCCGTCGATGCTGACCTGCAGGCGCGGGAAGTCGGCCACCCGCGCGCCGTATTCGTCGGTCTTGAAACCCAGTGCGACCCGGCGCAACTCCGGCGAAGGCTTCCAGTCGCCGGCCTCGCGCCGGAAACGGCGGCCGGGGTAATCCCAGGTCCAGATCCGGCCGGCGAACCACGCTTGGCCGAGGATGCCGTCGTCCTGGCTGGTGCCGGGCAACTGCGGACCGGCCAGTGCGCTTGGCAGCACCATCAGGCGTCCGTCGTCGGCCAGCGGCGCCGGGATGCCGGCGTCCAGCGCGAATGCGGGCAAACGCGTGATCCGGGCACGGTCGCCCAGCTCGCGTCGCGCGTCGGGATCCTCCAGCGGCGCCTGCGGCAGCTTCAGGCGTTCGACCGCCTCTTGCTTGAGGAACAGCCCGCCACCGGTATCGGTGTACAGGCGCAGCCGCTCGCCCTGCGCTCCTTCGGCCTGCAGGTAGACGCGATCGGATTCGAAGCTCGCGGGAAGCGGCTGGCCCGCACTGGCGGTCGCCCCCAGCAACAGTCCACCAGCCAATAGCATCGTCCTGGCTTGCGAGGGCATCCGGCCTTCCCCGAAGATGGTATGTGGCGAAAGTACGCCGCGCTCCCCACGCACGCAATACGCCGGAAGTCAGTCTGCATGAATACACCTGTTTCCCTGTCGCTGGTCGCAGCGCTGGATCGCCACTTCGCCATCGGTCGCGACAACGACCTGCCGTGGCGCCTGCCTGACGATCTCAAGCGCTTCAAGGCGCTGACCCTCGGCAAGCCGGTGCTGATGGGCCGGCGGACCGCCGAGTCGCTGGGCCGCGCGCTGCCGGGCCGTCGCAACCTGGTCCTGACCCGTAGCGGCCAGGTGCCGTTTGCCGGCATGGAGGCGGTCGGTTCGCTCGAACAGGCACTGGCCTGGGCGGCCAGCGAGGAGAATCCGGAAATCTGCGTGATTGGCGGCGGCGAGATCTACGCGCAGACCCTGTCGCTGGCCGACGCCCTCTACCTGACCCACGTCGATACGGTAGTGGAGGATGCGCACGCGCATTTCCCGCGCTTCGAGACCGGCGAGTGGGACGTGGTCCGGCGCGAACCCCACCCGGCCGATGCGCGCCATGCGCATGCATTCGAATTCGTCGATTACCTTCGGATACGGGCGCGCTGACACGTGCGTCGCACGGTCATCACGGCAGCGCCGGCCGGTAATGCCCGATGATGGAATGCCGGAACAACAGATCTTCTTCCTGCGTGCCCGCGCCGATGTTGTGCAGGATCAGCGGCACGCCTTGCGCGCTGCGCCGATCCGAGACGATGCCGATGTGCAGCAGGCCGCTGCCCTGCAGTTTCCAGGCGACGATGTCGCCCGGCGCGTAGTCCGCCGCCCGCGCACTGATTGCACGGTGCCAGCCCTGCTGCTTGAACCAGTGCATCTGGTTGGGTACCCGGCGGTGATCGATGTTGCGATCCGGACCGGACATGCCCCAATCCTGCGGATAGGTGCGGAAACGGACGCGCATGTCCTCGTGGATGGCCTGCTGGAGGTCCAGTCCCTGCGTGCGCAGGGCGCGGATCACCACGTCCGTGCAGACGCCGCGCTCCCGCGGAACATCGCCGCCCGGATAGGCCAGCCGGACATACGCCGGATCGTAGCGGCGGGTGACGCCGACCTGCGAGCGGGCCGCCGCGACCAGGGGAGGCGAAGCGGCGGAAACGACACTCGAGGGTGCGCCCGTATCGATGGAGACCGCGGTGGTCGCGGGCGCTTGCGGGGAAGCTGCCGTGGCCGGAGCACGGCCACACGCCACCAGCAGCTGGGCGGACAGCAGGACCGCGGCGAAGGTGCGCGGGGAGACCGTCGGAATGCGCATGGCCCGATTGTAGCGAAGCGGCGCGATGGCGCTTCCGTCCGGATCGCCGGATCAGTGAACTGACAACACACGCAAGCCGGGTGTTCGGGGGAGCGTCAGTCCCGGCCGGCGAAGGAAGCGGGGTCCACGTCGCGTCCGGGCACCTGCACGATGCGCAGCTCGTCGGTATCCAGTTGCAGCGCCGTGAGTTTGCCGCCCCAGACCGCGCCGGTATCGATCGCGTGCACGCCATGGCCGATCATCAGGCCCAGGGTCGACCAGTGGCCGCAGACGATCTTCAGATCGCGCGGGGCACGGCCGGGCACTTCGTACCAGGGATACAGTCCCTGCGCCTGGGTGCCGGGCGCACCCTTCTCCTCGATCGCCATGCGGCCGCGCGGTGTGCAGTAGCGCATGCGGGTGAGCACGTTGATGATGGCGCGCGCGCGATCGTAGCCGGCCAGGCCGGACGACCAGTTGGGCTTGTCGCCATACATGTTGCGGAACAGCTTGCGGTAGCCGTTGCCGTGCAGTTGCTGCTCCACTTCGCGCGCATAGCGTTCGGCGAGGCTCGTGGTCCACTTGGGAGCGAGTCCGGCGTGGATCATCATCCAGCCCAGTTCGCGGTCGGCGTGCACCAGCTTCTGGCCACGGAGCCAGTCCAGCAGCGCCCGCGCATCATCGGCCAGGACCACCCGCTGCAGATCCGGATTGACCTTGCGCTGCTCCTCCGGCGAGCGTTCGCCGATCGCCAGGAGCGAGAGGTCGTGATTGCCCAGCACCACCACGCTCTGTTCGCGCAGCGAATGCACCAGCCGCAAGGTCTCCAGTGACTGTCCGCCACGGTTGACCAGATCGCCGCAGAACCACAGCCGGTCCCCGGCCGGATCGAAACGCAGCTTTTCCAGCAGGCGCTGGGTCGCGTCGTAGCATCCCTGCAGATCGCCAATCGCCCAGACCGCCATCAGTGCAGCGTCCGCGGAATCGAAAGGGTGAACTCGGGAATGGGGGCGTCGAAGCGGGTGCCGTCGTCGGCAATCATGTCGTAGCTTCCTTTCATGGTCCCGATGTCGGTTTCCAGCACCGCGCCGGAGGTGTACTCGAAGTCCTCGCCCGGTTGCAGCCACGGCTGCTCGCCCACCACGCCGGCACCTTCGACTTCGCGGACCTTGCCGTTGGCGTCGGTGATGACCCAGTGCCGGCCCAGCAGGCGCGCGGGCGCGGCACCCCGGTTGCGGATGCGGATGGTGTAGGCGAACACATAGCGCCCGTCCTCGGGCGCGGACTGATCGTCGAGGAAGCGGGTGGCTACGTCGATATCGATGGCGTAGTCGTGTTTCATGCCGGACAGTGTATGCATTGCGGCGTGAAACAGGAATCGCCGTGCCGGCGTGGGCGCGCGATTAGCCTGCCGGCGTCGCCGGAACCTGGTTGGCGAGGCGGATGAACGCAGCCACTTCGACCTGCTCGGCACGGGCGTCGGGACTGATTCCCGCGGCCTCGATGCTCGCCCCGTCGCACACGCCGGACAGGGCATTGCGCAGGGTCTTGCGGCGCTGCCCGAACGCTGCACGCACGATTTCGGTGAAGCGCTGCGGATCGGCCACGCCGATCTCCGCGGGCGGGCGCGGCACCATCCGCACCACCGCCGAATCCACCTTCGGCGGCGGCCGGAACGCGCCGGGGGGCACCACGAACAGCGGCGTCACCGTGCAGTACGCCTGCAGCATCACGCTCAGGCGGCCATATACCTTGCTGCCGGGACCGGCGGCCATGCGATCGACCACTTCCTTCTGCAGCATGAACACCATGTCGCGGATCGACGCGGCGTGTTCGAGCGCATGGAACAGGATGGGCGAGGACAGGTTGTAGGGCAGGTTGCCGACCAGGCGCAGGCGATCGTCACCGGCCAGCTTGCCGAAATCCACCGCCAGCACGTCCTTGTGGATGATGGTCAGGCGGCCGACGCCTTCGGAGGCTTCCATCAATGGCGTGATCAGATCGCGATCGAATTCGATCGCGGTCAGTTCGCCATGGCGGCGCAGCAGCGGCATCGTGATCGCACCCTGGCCCGGGCCGATCTCGACCAGCCGATCCCCCGGCTTGGGGTCGACGGCCAGCACGATCCGCTCGATGTAGCTGCGGTCGGTCAGGAAATGCTGGCCCAGCGATTTCTTGGGCGGTGCCTTGAAGGAGGACATGGCGTGGGTCTGGGAAGGTTCGGGGATTGGGATTCGGGATCAGGACGGCGAGAAGCCACCTTGTGCGCGGGCATGGCGTGCCGGCTTCTGGCGGGCGATGCGCGCGCAGGTCCGCACGGCCGCGAACAGGCTGGAGGGATCGGCGACACCCTTGCCGGCCAGTTCCAGCGCCGTGCCGTGATCCACCGCCACCCGTGGATAGGGCAGGCCCAGGGTGAGGTTCACCGCCTGTTCGAAGCCGCTGTACTTGAGCACCGGCAGGCCCTGGTCGTGATACATCGCCAGCACCGCGTCGAATCCCGCCAGTTTCTGCGGCAGGAAGGCCGTATCGGCGGGCAGCGGACCCACCAGCCGCATGCCTTCGTCACGCAGGGCGGCCATCACCGGTTCGATGACTTCGATTTCCTCGTGCCCCAGATGGCCGGCCTCGCCGGCATGCGGGTTGAGGCCGAGGACCGCGATCACGGGATCGGGGATGCCGAAGTCGTCGCGCATCGCGGCATGGGTGATGCGCAGCACCGTGGTGAGTCCGTTGACGGTGATGGCGTCGGCTACCTGTCGCAGGGGCAGGTGCGTGGTCGCCAGGGCGACGCGGACGATGTCGTTGGCCAGCATCATCACCACGTCGCGCCGCGCGCGCGCGGCCAGCAGTTCGGTGGTGCCGGTGTAGGCGATGCCGCCGGCATTGATCGCGGCCTTGTGCACCGGTCCGGTGACCACGCCGGCGAACTCGCTCCGCAGGCAGGCATCGGACGCCTGCTCCAGCGCGGCGATGACGGCGGCGGCATTGCGGGGATCCGGCCGGCCGAAATGGGTGGGCGCGGCATTCGGCACCGCGCGCAGGCGCAGATCGCCCGGCGACCGGACGTCCTCATGCTCGTCGAGCAGGCGCAGCGGAAGGCCCAGCCCGGCCGCGGCGGCCCGCATCACTTCCGGGTCGGCGAAAGCGACCAGCCCGCAATCCTCGCGGGATTGCTGGGCAAGGTGGACGCAGAGTTCGGGCCCGATGCCGGCCGGCTCACCCGGGACCAGCGCCAGGCGGGGCAGCACGTTCAGCCGCCGGGCGTGGGGACGGGCGCTTCGGCGGGGGCGGGCGCCGGCGCGTTCGCCGGCGTACCGTCGGTCTGGGCCTGGGCACCCGTGCGGATGTCCACGAACGCCTCGCCACGCATTTCCTGGAGGAAGCGGTTGTATTCGTCTTCCAGCTTGCGGCGGCCGATGGTCTCGCGGATCTGGGCGCGCTGGTTGGCGTCGGTGACATCGCTCTGGCGCGCTTCCACGCGCTGCACGATGTGCCAGCCCGCATCCGTGCGGAAGGCTTCGGTGACTTGGCCGTCGCCGACACCGGCGACCTGTTCGCCGAAGGCCGGGCCAAAGGCATCGGCCGGGAACCAGCCCAGATCGCCGCCTTCGCCACGGCTGTTCGGATCCTCGGAGGATTCCTTGGCGACCGTGGCAAAATCCGCGCCGCCGGCGATGCGGGCGCGCAGGGTGTCGATCTTGGCCTTGGCCGCGGCGGCGTCCTGGGTTTCGGTGACGCGGACCAGGATGTGGCGGGCGTGGTACTCGGTGACGGTCCGCTTGTCGGCCTGCGAGGCGTCGCGGGTCTCCACCAGCTTGAGCAACTGGAAACCACTGGCGCCGCGCAGCGGGCCGACCACCTGGCCGGGGGACATCGTCTTGAGCATCTCCACGAAGGCAGTCGGGATTTCGTCCATGCTGCGCCAGCCCAAGTCACCACCGTCCAGCGCGTTGGGGCTGTCGGAATAGCGTACGGCCGCGGCGTTGAAATCCATCTCACCCTTGTCCAGCAGGGCCTTGATGCCATCGACCTTCTGCTGGCCGGTGCTGATCTGCTCGGCCGTGGCGCCGTCCGGCAGGGCGACCAGGATGTGCGCGAGGTGGTATTGCTGGCCCGAACCGGCCTGCATCGCCAGCGCCGCATCCACTTCACCCTCGCTGACCTGGATCTTGCTCTGGGCGAAGCTCTGGCGCAGGCGCTGGACGGTGATCTCGTCGCGCAGCGAATTGCGGAAATCGTTGAAGGACATTCCGTCCTGGGCCAGCCGTGCGCGCAGGGCGTCGACGGTCATGCCGTTCTGCTGGGCGACCGCGGCGACCGCGCCGTTGACTTCCTGATCGCCGACCTGGATGCCGCTGCCACTGGCGCGGGTCACCTGCAGCTTCATCAGGATCAGGCGTTCCATGACCTGGCGTTCCAGTACTTCGCGCGGCGGCAACTGGCCGGGCTGGCTGGCGTACTGGTTGATCACGTTGGCGACCGCGCGGTCCAGTTCGCTCTGGAGAATGACGTCCTCGTCGACGATCGCGGCGATCCGGTCCAGCGGCTGGAGGGTCTGGGCCGACAGCGGCGCCACGCAGGCAGCAGCCAGCAGGACGGCGGCGAGGGGACGGAACAACTTGATGGTCATGGCAGCATATCCGGAGCGTAGCGGTTGTCGTCGTCCGGATCCGGCGTGGTATTGCTCGGCGGGACGAGATAGAGGTCGTCTCGGTAATAGCCGAGGATACCACGGCGCAGGGTGCGCTCCGTGTCCTGGCCAGCCGAGCCCAGGCCCTTGAGGACGAATTCGACCTGGATGGAGTTGTTCATTTCGCCCTCGCGGTTGCGCACGTAGCGGCGCACCACCGCGCGCACGGCCAGGCAGCAGCTGTCCCACTGGACGCCGGCGATGCCTTCCAGCAGCTTGTTGTCCTGGAACGAGTGGTAGTAGCGGCCGACGATGCTCCAAGAGGGGCTGATCGGATACAGGAAGGAGAAGTCGCCCTGCTCCAGCAGATCGCGGCGGCTGCGATAGGTCAGGTTGACCACGCCGTCGTCGCCGATCAGGTAGCGCGCGCGGAGGCTGGACAGATCCTCGCGGCGGAACTTGGGATCCCATTGATACGACGCGCCGATGGTCCAGCGGTCGGTGGGTGCGTAGTTGGCATCGGCGATCCAGGCCGACTTGCCTTTCTGCAGCGGCGTTTCCGCGGGTGAAAGGGTGACGCGCGCATCCTCGAAATAGCGGATCTGGCCGAGGCTCATCGAGGCCCGCTCGAAACCATCGGACTGGCGCAGGAAACGGGTCGTCAACGCCATCGTCAGCTGGTTGGCATCAGTCTGGCGATCAGGTCCCGAGTAGCGGTTGTCGCGGAACATCTGCCCCCAGCTATAGGTGAAGGGTCGGGTGTCGAACAGCGGGATGCCATCCTGGTTGCGGTATGGCACGTTGAGATAGAACAGGCGCGGTTCCAGTGTATGCAGGAAGCGGCTGCCCTTGATCTCGGTCTCGCGATCGAAGAACAGGCCCATGTCCAGCGAGCCGATGGGCAGGCTACGGTTGGGTGATTCATCGTAGTAGGGCCGCATCATCGCGTCGGTGACGCTGGCGGCCGGCACGCCGAGCGCGCGTGCGGCGCGATCGGTGGCGACACCGCGGGCCAGTTCCGGGTCCAGGCGATAGTCGGTGTAGCGCCAGGCCAGGGTGGGGCGCACGTACCAGGACGGGCCTTCGAAGTTCACGCTGACGGTCGGCTTGAGATCGAGGCGGGAGCCGCCGGCATGCACATCGTGCTGGAAACGCACGGCTTCGCTGTGCAGGCCAATATTCAGCCAGCGCCCCAGCGGACGATCGTAAGTGAAGTAGGCGCGCGGCAGGCGGTTGTAAGGTAGCGACGCCTTGGTCAGATTGAAGTCCGACAATTGCCAGGCGTCGGCCATGACGCCGCCGTTCCAGAACTGGCCCACGCCGTACAGACCGGCGGTACTGGTAAGGGTACTGGCGGTCAGACCGCCGAGATTGTTCGCGAAGTCCTCGACATAGCGGGAATCGCTGACCCAGACCAGATTGGCGCGGGCCTGCCACTGCGAACTGAGGTTGTGGTAACCGTCGAAACGGAACAGACCCCGGCTGTCACCGGGTTCGGGGTTGCGCTCGGGAACGAACTCCGGTTCGCGGCTGCGCGTCTCCAGCAGGTCGTCACGGTGCATGTAGTTGCCCTGCAACTCGCCGGCGCCGCCTTCGTACAGGTAGCGGAACTCGGCGCCGAGGGCAAAGCCGCGCTTGCTCATGTAACGCGGGTTGAGGGTCATGTCGTAGTTCGGGGCCAGGTTCAGGTAGATCGGCTGGCGGTAATCCAGGCCATTGCGCCCGGAATGGCTCAGGGCCGGGTACAGCAGGCCGGTATGGCGCTGGTCGTCGATCGGGAACTTGAACCACGGCATGTACAGCACCGGCACGTGGCCCAGCCGCACGGTGGCGCCGTGCGCCACGCCCCAGCCGGTTTCGGTGTTCACGTCGATGCGCCGCGAGCGCAGTTCCCAGCGCCGATCGGCGGGATCGCAGGTCGAATAGGTGGAATGCAGCAGGCTGCCTTCCGGCCCCTTCATGTCGATGCGGTCGGCGCCGCCGTTGCCGCGTCGCGAGACCAGTTGATACTGCAGGTTGTCGATCTGGTGGCGATCGGCGTTCTGGTCGCCGCGCGCGCTTTCGGCGACCAGGCGGATGCCGGCATCCTGGTAGCGCACATGGCCTTCGGCCGAATAGGTGTCCTTTTCCTGGTCGTAGGTCAGGTTGTCCGCGCCCAGGTACTGGTCACCGCGGACCAGGGCGACATTGCCCTGGTACTCCAGGTTCTGCTCGGTGCCACCAAGCTTGTCGCCCACGATGTTGGTGTCCTGGTTCGCGCGGGCGGCGCGGGCCTGTTCGGTATTGGTACCTGCGGCTGGCTGGGGCACGCCCGCGAACGCGGGCACCGGATCCTCGATCGGGCACAGCGCCCAGCTCTGGGGCTTCTCGTCGGCCGCCAGCGCCGGCAGGCACAGGGCGATACTGAACGGCAGGGGCAGCAGGCGAAGGACTGGACGCACGCGGTACCGGGCTCCGGGACGGTTCGGTTCAGAAACGGCGGTTAGCTTGCCGGATCCCCGGCATCGCGGCAATGAAAACCCCCGGCCGGTTTCGGGTCTGGTTCATGCAGTCGCGGCCAGGTCGGGGAACGCGGTTCAGCGCAGTTCGTCGACATGGGCGGAAGCACACTCCTTCAATGCCTCCAGGTCATAGCCGCCTTCCAGCATCGACACGACCCGCCCATCGGCATGGCGCCGCGCCAGTTGCCGGAGCTGGCGGGTCAGCCAGGCGAAGTCCCCGGTTTCGAGCATCAGGTCGGCCAGCGGGTCGCGCATGTGGGCATCGAAGCCGGCGGAAATGAGCAACAACTGGGGGCGCGCTTCGTCCAGGGCCGGCAGCAGTTGATCGGCCCAGGTGTTCTGGAAGCGGAATCCCCCGCTGCCGGGGGGCAACAGGGCATTGAATACGTTGCCGGCGCCGCGCTCGTAGGGGGCGCCGCTGTAGGGGAACAGTCCGGATTCGTGGGTGCTGAAGTAGGCCACCCGCGGCTCGTCGTAGAAGATGGCCTGTGTGCCATTGCCGTGGTGCACGTCGAAATCGACGATGGCGACCCGCTCCAGGCCATGCTTCTCCAGCGCGTGGGCGGCGGCGATGGCGATGTTGTTGAACAGGCAGAAGCCCATGGCCGCGCTGGCGGTGGCATGGTGGCCGGGCGGGCGGACCGCGCAGAACACGGTGCTGGCATTTCCATGCATCACCTCGTCGACCGCGGCGATGCCGGCGCCGGCGGCGCGCAGCGCGGCCGCCCGCGAGGCCGGCACCATCACCGTGTCCGGGTCGAGCATGCGGTAGCCTTCGAAATCGACGTCCAGCACTTCACGCAGCAGGGCGTCGTCGTGCACCCGGCGCAGATCGCCCAGCTTGGCCAGCGGCGCTTCGCGCCAGTCCAGATCACCGTGGTCGCGGCGCAGGGCTTCCAGCACCACCTCCAGCCGTGCCGGCCGTTCCGGATGCTCGGGTCCGGGATCGTGCGACAGGCAGGCCGGGTGGGTGTAGATGATCACGGCGTCAGGTCGGGCGCCGCCGTTCGTGGTTCCAGAGCACTTCGCCATGACCGTCGGCGCGGGCCAGCACGCGCGCCAGCACGAACAGCAGATCCGACAGCCGGTTGAGATAACGGATGGCTTCAGGCCGCACCGCATCGTGGCGGGCCAGGGTGACGGTCTCGCGCTCGGCCCGGCGCACGATGGTGCGCGCCAGGTGGCAGCGCGCCGCGGCCTCGCCGCCGGCCGGCAGGATGAAATCCTTCAGCGGCGGCAGCGCTTCGTTGTAGTGGTCCAGGCGCGCTTCCAGCGCATCCACGTCCTCGCCGGTGATGGCGGCATGGCCGGGAATGCACAGCTCGCCACCCAGATCGAACATCTGGTGCTGGACCACGGTCAGCAGCGCGGCGACGTCCTCCGGGACATTCGGCGCGGCCAGGATCACGCCGATCGCCGAGTTGGCCTCGTCGACCGTGCCGTAGGCGTTGACCCGCGCCGAGTCCTTGCCGACCCGGCTGCCGTCACCGAGTCCGGTGGTGCCGTCGTCGCCGGTGCGCGTGTAGATCTTGGAAAGGCGGTTGCCCATCGCGGTATCCCTCCGCTCAGCGCGATGCCTTCGGGTGACCCAGGCGTGCGAGTTGTTCGACGCCGACGTGGGCGATCGCGACCAAGCCGACGTAGATGGCAGCCACGCGCAGGTAGGGGAGGAACCAGTCGCTGTAGTTCTTCCACCAGCCGGCCACGGTCGGGTTCGGCACGATGTCGCGGGCCAGCCAGTAGAAGCTGCCCTGGCTCAGCAGGTGGCAGGCCACCACCGAGGCGAACAGGCTGGCCACGGTCACCGCCAGCACGCGGCCGTGCTGGCCGGCGTGGGTGGCGTGGAAGCGGCGGACCAGCAGGCCACCCGCCCACAGGGCGAAGTAGGCCGGGACCAGGAACCAGTACGCGGCCGAGGTGCAGTAGTGGGTCCAGAAATTCATGCCCTGGCCGCTGATGACCACATAGTCGACGGCCACGGCCAGCGCCATCAGCAGCGGGAACGCCCAGCGGGTCCAGCCGCGCAGGTAGAAGCCGCCGAGGAAGAACACCGCCCACGACGCATCCGGCACCGGGCCGAAGTGGGTCAGCGTGGCCGGCAGGTGGAGGCGGGTCGACGCCATCAGCAGGGCCAGCAGGACGAGGATGGCGGCGCGTTGGGAGTTCGTGTTCATGCAGACGGATTCCGGAGGCTCAGCGCATCATTCTAGCGGACCGCGACCCGGCCCGCGCCCATGCGCCACCGTCGAGGCCGGCCGGGGACGGTCGAGCCGGTATCATGGCCGGCATGACGCAACGGCATGACGTGGTAATCGTGGGGGGCGGCCTGGTCGGCGCCAGCCTGGCCATCGCCCTGGATCGCCTGGGCATCGACACGGGGCTGGTGGAAGCCGCGCCGCCGACGGCGATGCCGCCGGTGTTCGACCAGCGCAACCTCAGCTTCGCAACCGCCACGGTGAATGCGCTGACCGCGCTGGGCGTGATGCAGAAACTGCGCACCCCGGCGGGTCCGATCCGTCGCATCCATATCAGCCGCCAGGGCGATTTCGGGCGGGTCCGCCTGGATGCGGCCGACTACGGTCGCGAGCAGTTCGGCCAGGTCGTGGTGGCGCGCGATTTCGGCGAAGCGCTGGAAGCGCGCCTGGGTGAACTCCGCCATGTCACCCGTTACCGGCCGGCGCGCTTCATCGCCCTGGAAGAAGGGGCCGCGGGCGCACGCCGCCTGCGCCTGGCCGGCGAGATCGGCGAACAGTCCGTGGAAGCCCGCCTGCTGGTGGCGGCCGACGGCACCCGCAGCCAGCTGCGTGACGCGCTGGGCATCGGCGCACAGGAACACGACTACGGGCAGACCCTGTTCGTCGCGCGCGTCCGCGCCGAACAGGCGCCCGACGGCACCGCCTACGAGCGTTTCACCGACACCGGTCCCACCGCGCTGCTGCCGCGCGGGGATCGCCATTTCGGCGCCATCCATGGCGTGCCGGCCGAAACGGCCGACGCCGTCGCCGCGCTCGACGAGGCGGCCTGGCTCGCGCGCCTGCAGGCGGCTTTCGGCTGGCGGGTCGGGCGTTTCCTCGCCAGTGGCGAGCGCAGCGCGTATCCGATCAGCCGGGTGGTAGCCGAACGCCTGGTCGCGCCGCGCGCGGTGCTGATGGGCAATGCCGCGCAGACCATCCATCCGATCGGCGCGCAGGGTTTCAACCTGGGCCTGCGCGACGCGCTGACCCTGGCCGAGCTGCTTGAAACAGGCGGCGAGGATCCCGGTGCGGACAGCCTGCTGCAGGCCTACGCGCGGCGACGCGCCGAGGACCGCGAACGCACGCTGGCGTTCTCCGACGGCCTGGCCCGGTTGACCGCCAATCCGGCACCGATGTTGCGCCCGTTGCGCAGCCTGGGCCTGGCCGCGGTCGATCTCTCGCCGACGTTGCAGGGATTCCTGGTGGGAGGCGCCATGGGCTTCCGCGGCGATGTGCCGGCCCTGTGCCGCGAGGTGGCCGCATGAGCCGGCGCGGAAAAGGGGACGTGGTGATCGTGGGCGGTGGCGCGGTCGGCGCGGCCTGCGCGCTGGCGCTGGCCGATGCCGGTTTGCAGGTGACCCTGGTCGAGGGTCGCGAACCCGCGCGCTGGTCGGCGGCGGATCCGGATCTGCGCGTCTACGCCTTCGCGCCGGACAACGCCGCACTGCTGGAATCGCTCGGTGTATTGCCCGCCATCCGCGATGCGCGCGTGCAACCGTATCGGCGCATGTGTGTCTGGGACGCGGCCGGTGGCGACGACATGCGGTTCGACGCCGACACGCTGGGCCATGCGCAGTTGGGCTGGATCCTGGAGAACGCGCTGCTGGTGGACCGCCTGTGGGCGGCGCTGCCGGCGGCCGGCGTGCGCGTGCACTGCCCGGCGCGGGTGCAGGAGGTCGAGCAGGATGAGGATGGCGTGCGCCTGAAACTGGAGGACGGCACCCGCCTGGATGCGCGCCTGGCCATCGCCGCCGATGGCGCCGATTCCAGCCTGCGCCAGGCCGCCGGCGTGGCGGTGTCGCAACACGATTATGCCCAGCGCGGCGTGGTCGCCTACATCGAGACCGCACAGCCGCACGAGGACACCGCCTGGCAACGCTTCCTGCCGACCGGCCCGCTGGCGCTGCTGCCATTTACCGAAGGACGCAGCTCGATCGTCTGGACGCTGCCCGATGCCGAAGCCGCACGGGTGCTGGCGCTGGACGACGACGCGTTCGCGCGCGAACTCACCCGGGCCTCCGCGGCGCGGCTGGGCAACGCCCGGCCGGTATCGCCGCGGGTGGCGTTCCCGCTGCGCCGGCAGCTGGCGCAGCAGTATGTATCCGGACGGATCCTGCTGATCGGCGACGCCGCGCACGTGGTGCATCCGCTCGCCGGGCAGGGCGTCAACCTTGGCTTGCGCGATGTGGCCGGACTGCGCGCGCTGATTCGCGATGCGCAGTCGCGCCGGGTGGACTGGAGCGCCCCGCACCGGCTGCTGCGTTGGGCGCGCCAGCGGCGCAGCGAGAGCACCGCCGCGGCCTACGCCTTCGACGGCATCAACCGGCTGTTTTCCAACGACGAAATGCACCTGACCCTGTTGCGCGGGCCGCTGCTCGGCCTGGCTGGCCACGTGCCGCCACTGGCCAATCTGTTCTGGCGCCGCGCTTCCGGGCTCTGACGCGGCGCGCAGGGCGGCGCCTGCTTCGCCGCGCTAACCCGGCAGGAACGGGAAGACCAGTTTCAGCAGTGCCTTCAGGCCGCCTTCGGCGGTGCTGGCGATCGCATCCGCACCCAGGCTGTTGAGGGCATTGCGGGCATCCTGCCAGCGCAGCTTGCCGACATCCTTTTTCAACAGTTCGGCCACTTCCTCCGAAGCCGGTGCCAGCTTCTTCAACTCGCCGCGGATCTGTGCCGGATCGGTCTGCAGGAAGCCCCAGCGCTCGGCAATCGCCAGCAGCGTGTCGAAGCGCACCGCCACCACTTCGCGGTTGCGCTCGTAGACCGGCAACGCGCCGACGTCCAGGATCGCCTGCTCGAACTGCTGCTGATCATCCGGATGTTCGACCCGGACCGCGAGAAAGCCCTCCTTGCGGCTGCGCTCGCTGACGTGTTTCGCCCCGGCGCGCAGGTTGGCCTCGGTCAGTACCGTGGCGACGATTCGCTGCAGCGCAGCCTCGCGTTCCTCCGGTACCAAAGCCCGCCAGCGCGCATAGCCGTCGCGCCGCAGCGCCTTCACCTTGGCGGGAGTGACCCGCAGCTTGCCGGCGACGGTGAAATTGGACTCGGCACGATCGATGGCCCCGTCGCGTTCCAGCAGCACGAAGATCAGCAGTTCCAGATCGCGCTTGGTCAGCGACTGGAAGCCCTGCAACAGGGTCAGGCGCAGGAATTCGTTGCCGAACGCGGCGGGATCCTTCAGTTCGATGGGCAGCATGGGAGGGCTCCGGGTCAGGGAAGCATCTTGCCATGCGGCCATGTCACCGCCTGAGACCCCATGCGGCGGCGCTCACAGAACCGGCACCGGGCCGATCGCGGCGCCTCAAGGGGCGCTGGGGCGCCCGTGCTCGCGGCCAGGCCGGGCGCTGCGGAAAGTCTCCACCGCGCCGCGGTCCTGCAGGGTGACGTAGACGGTGCGGCCGTCTTCTCCGCCAAACGCGACGTTGGTGGGCTTTTCGCCCTTCAGCCGCACCTCGCGCAGCTGGCGGCCTTGCGGCGAGACCACGGCCACCGTGCCGGCGCCATAGCGGGCGATATACAGGTTGCCGTCCGCGTCGGTGCGCATGCCGTCCAGTCCGTGATCCGGGAAATTCAACAGCAGGCGCTTGTTGGCCACGCCGCCGTTGCCGTCCAGGTCATACACCCACAGGTTCCGCTGCACGCTCTCGTTGACGTAAAGATGCCTGCCGTCCGGGCTCACCTCGATGCCGTTGGTGGTCCCCATGCCGGTTTCCAGCAGATGGGTGCTGCCGTCGCGGTCAATGCGCCACAACTGGCCGCTGCCGTTCTTCCAGTCGGGATCGCTGGCGTACAGGCGTCCGTCCGGCGCCAGCGCGATGTCGTTGGGTTGGTGCATGCGTGGTTCGTGCGCGAACACCGCGACGTGGCCCTGGGCGTCGATGCGCAGGATGTTGTGGCCGCTGTAGTCGGCCACGTACATCGCGCCGTCCGCCGTGAAGCGGATGCCGTTGCCGGTGCTGCCGGCCGGCAGCTCGACGAACAGTTCGGCCTTGCCGCTGCCATCGGCCTGCGCGCGCACCCGGCCGATGGTGCCGTCGCGACCGAAACTGACCAGGTACAGGAGGCCATCGGGACCCACCGCCGGACCTTCGATGCCCTGCGAGAACACGCCGTCTCCGACGTAGTCGCGGGCAACGTAGTCGGGCTCGGCGGCAAGGCTGGCGGGCGCGGTCGACGCCAGCATGGCGGCGAACAGACAATGGCGCAGGTTCACCATGTGCATCCCTCAGCGGCCCAGGGCGTAAAGCGCGGTGGCGAAGGCCAGTATCGCCACCGTGGTGGCGATCGCGGCCAGCCGGTTGGCGCGGTGCAACTGGCGTTCCATGCGATCGGCTCCGACCTGCAGCACCTCGATGGTCTTCTGCATGTCAGTGGCCAGCCGCGAGATCGAATCGGCGTTGCGGGTGGCGGCCGCCTGCAGCTCGGTGATCTGTTCGTCGATGATTGCCAGCCGCTGGACCTGGGTGGTGTCGATCGGCGGCGTGCGGGTGAACAGCGGTTTCGCCAGCCGGATGATTTCCGGCAGCGAGGACGCGGCGATGGTGATCCAGGTGGCGGCCATGGGACTCCTGCGCACCGTGGGGTGGTGCCTGATGGACGATCGGGATGGTAACCCGACCGCATCGCGCTGCGGCCGGTCAGGCGTGCCGCGGCGTCGCGAACACGGTGATCTCCTCGCGGTCGTGATAGAGCTGGCGCGCCCGCACGATCAACGGTCGCGACGCCTGCTCGGCGAACAGATCCAGGCACAGCCGGGTTTCGTCCCAGCGCTTCTTCATCGGCAGCTTGAGATTGAAGATGGCGTGCCGGCACCAGCCCTCGCGGAACCAGGCGGCCATGCGCTCGGCGACCCGGCGCGGCTGTTCGACCATGTCGCAGACCATCCAGTCCAGCGGCTGCGCGGGTTTCCAGTGGAAGCCGTCGGCGCGCAGGTGTTCGACCAGGCCGGTATCCAGCACGTGCTGGCGCAGCGGACCGTTGTCGACGCTGGTGACGCGCAGGTGCTGGCGGGTCAGCACCCAGGTCCAGCCGCCGGGCGCGGCGCCCAGGTCGGCGGCGGTCATGCCGGGCTTGAGCAGGCGCGCGCGATCGTCCGCGTCCAGCAGCACCAGCAGGGCCTCTTCCAGTTTCAGTGCAGAGCGAGAGGGCGCGTCCGGCAGCAGCTTCAGGCGCGGAATACCCTGCGGCCATGGCGAGCCGTCGCGCGGCCCGCTGCGGGTGAGGAAGGCGTGATCGCCCTGCACGAACACCACGTGCAGGCGCGGCAGGCGCGCATCGTCCTGCGTGCTCAGCACGCCGGCCTTGCGCAGGGCCGGGCGCAGCGCGTTGCCGAAGCTGCGTGCCAGGCCGGCCAGCGGTTTGGATGCATCCGAATCCGCGTGCTCCACCCACAGGTCGCCGAAACGCTGGCCTTCCAGCGCCGCCAGCATCGGGCTGATACGGTCACGCGGATCAAGCCCGCGCAGTTCGGCGATCACGCGCAGCTTCTGGCGTGCGAACACCAGATCCCGCAACGGTAAGGCGCGGTCAAGCGATTCGGCGTCATCGCTGGCGAACACCACGTAGCCATCATTGCGCTGCGCGCGCGCATAACCGGCGATGCCCGCGAGCGCCGCCCGCTCGGTCAGTTCCGCGGCGAGTTCGGGTTCGAAGCCCTGCCGGCAGAATCCCAGCAGGCCGCTCACGCGCACGCCCCGCGGCGGGGCGCGGCGGCGGTATCAGTACTTGTCGCCACCGGATTCGCCGTAGTGTTTCAGCACCGCGCGCGCATCGTCGCGGCGCAGGTCGCGCACCACCTCGATGCCGCGCTTGTTCAACTCGCCGATCCAGTCGGCGGGAAGCGGGCCTTCGTCGAACTCGGTCAGTTCCATCACGTCCTCGGCGCGCGCACCGATCAGCAGGCGGTTGATGCCGGCCCAGACGGTGGCGCCATAGCACTGGCAGCAGGGCTGCGACGAGGTGGCCAGGGTCACCGGACCGACGCGCTCGTTCAGGCGCGGCGTCTGCAGGCGCTGCTGGGCCAGCATGTAGGCCATGTTCTCGGCATGCGCCAGCGAGCAGGTATGCGGCATCACCCGGTTCACGCCGATGGCGATGACCCGATGATCCGGGCCGAACACGACCGCACCGAACGGGCCGCCGGTGTCGGCTTCGACGTTGCGCCGCGACAGCGCGATCGCCAGGCCGACCTTGTCCTCGTCGCCCGGAAACACCGCCGCGCCGTCGACGGCGTCATGCACCCACGCCGGCAGGGTCAGGTGGACCTGGGCGTACAGCATGCTCATGCCTTGGCCCAGGTGTCGCGCAGGGTCACGCTGCGGTTGAACACCGGCTTGTCTGCGGCGTGGTCGTAGCGATCGGCGACGAAGTAGCCGATGCGCTCGAACTGGAACGACTGTTCCGGCTTGGCCGCGGCGGCGGCCGGCTCCACGTAGCCCTGCACGGTGCGGCGGGATTCGGGATTCAGGTAGTCGCGATAGCTCTTGCCGTCGGCTTCATCGTCCGGATCCGCCACGGTGAACAGGCGATCGTACAGACGGATTTCCGCCGGGACGGCATGACGCGCGCTGACCCAGTGGATGGTGCCCTTGATCTTGCGGTCGGCGCCGGCCATGCCGGGGCGGGATTCGGGATCCAGCTCGCCGCGGATTTCGATGACCTGGCCATCGTTGTCCTTGATCACTCCATCGCAGCGGAAGATGCCGGCGCCGCGCAGGCGCACTTCGCCACCGGGAATCAGGCGCTTGAAGCCCTTCGGCGGGACTTCGGCGAAGTCCTCGCGCTCGATCCACAACTGGTTGGAGAACGGGACTTCACGCGAGCCGAAGCCTTCGTCCTTGGGATGGTTCGGGAACACCAGGGTTTCGCCATGGCTGTCCGGCAGGTTGGTGATGACCAGCTTCAGCGGATCGATCACCGCCATCCGGCGCGGCGCGGCGGCGTCCAGATCATCGCGCAGCGCGCCTTCCAGCACGCTGTAGTCGATCAGCGAGTTCTGCTTGCTGATGCCCACGCGATCCACCATCAGGCGCAGCGCCGACGGGGTATAGCCGCGGCGACGGATGCCCTGCAGGGTCGGCATGCGCGGATCGTCCCAACCTTCGACCAGCCGGTCGGTGACCAGTGCATGCAGCTTGCGCTTGCTCATCACCAGGTAGTTGAAGTTCAGGCGTGAGAATTCGATCTGGCGCGGCTTGCCGGCTTCGCGCGGCAGGCCCTTGTCCAGCAGCGGCGCCAGCAGTTCCGGATGATGGGCCAGGTCGACCTTGTCCACGCACCAGTCGTACAACGGGCGGTGATCCTCGAACTCCAGCGTGCACAGCGAGTGGGTGATGCCTTCCACCGCGTCGCCGAGCGAGTGCGCGTAGTCGTACATCGGATAGATCGGCCAGGCGTTGCCGGTGTTCTGGTGCTCGACGTGCTTGATCCGGTATAGCGCCGGATCGCGCAGGTTGATGTTGCCGCTGGCCATGTCGATCCTGGCGCGCAGGGTGCGCGCGCCGTCGGCGAACTCGCCCGCGCGCATGCGCCGGAACAGATCCAGGTTCTCCTCGACGGAGCGATCCCGCCACGGCGAATTGCGGCCCGGCTCGGTCAGGCTGCCGCGATACTCGCGGATCTGCTCCGGGGTCAGGTCGCACACGAAGGCATCGCCCTGCTGGATCAGCTTCTCGGCCGCCAGGTAATACACCTCGAAGTAGTCCGAGGCGTGGCGCAGGTCGCGCCAGTCGAAGCCCAGCCAACGCACGTCGTCCTGGATCGCGGCGACGTATTCGGGGTCTTCCTTGGCCGGGTTGGTGTCGTCCAGGCGCAGGTTGCAGACGCCGCCGAACTCGGCGGCGATGCCGAAATTCAGGCAGATCGCCTTGGCGTGGCCGATGTGCAGGTAGCCGTTGGGCTCCGGCGGGAACCGGGTCTTGACGGCATGGTGGCGGCCGCTGGCCAGGTCCTCGCGCACGATCTGGCGGATGAAGTCCCGCTTTTCGGGGGCGGCGTTATCCGGCTGGGTGGCGATGGGGGCGGTGGTCTCGGACATGCGGGGCTGGGCGATTCTGGGCAAACCAAGAGTTTAGCCGTTCCGGTCCCCGGCCGCGTCGCGGCGGCCTATCCTGTAGGCCCTTTTCCATCCGCTGGAACCCGTGCATGAGCCGTCCCATCCTGATCATCGGCAACAAGAACTACTCGTCCTGGTCGCTTCGTCCCTGGCTGCTGCTGCGCCAGTTCGGGGTCGAGTTCGACGAGATCCGGCTGCCGCTGGACACGCCTGAGTTCTTCGCCGAGGTGAAGCGCTATTCCCCGACCGGCAAGGTGCCGGCGCTGTGGGACGGGGAGCTTCACCTATGGGACTCGCTGGCGATCTGCGAATACGCCAACGAGCGCTGGCTGGACGGCGCCGGCTGGCCCCGCGAGCGGACCGCGCGCGCGCTGGCACGGGTGGCTGCGGCCGAGATGCACTCGGGATTCGCCGGATTGCGCACCCAGCTGCCGATGAACAGCCGCCGCCAGCCGGACGCCTACCGCTGGGATGAAACCGCGCAGCGCGACATCGACCGGGTGCAGGCGTTGTGGACGGAGCTGCGCGGCCGGTTCGGCCAGGGCGGCGACTTCCTGTGCGGCGGCTTCGGCATCGTCGACGCGATGTTCGCACCGGTGGCGATCCGCTTCGACGGGTATGGCGTGCCGGTGGACGCCGTGGCGCAGGACTACATGCAGGCGCTGTTCGCGCTGCCGGCGATGCGCGAGTGGCGCGAGGCGGGGGCGCTGGAAACCGAATCCGTGCCCGGCACCGAGGCCATGCGCAAGGCCCCGTAAAGGCCGGAAGGTGTAGCCTGCCGGCGATTGCTGGAGATTTGCCGATGCGAGTGGTCTATCTGGCCGACAACCTGTTCGACGCCCATCTGGTCAAGCATGCGCTGGAGGACGCCGGGCTACCGGCGTTCGTGTTCGGCGAATCGCTGATGGGCGGCATGGGCGAACTGCCGCTGTTCGGCGTGCTGCGGGTGTGCGTGCCGGATCCGGCCTGGCCGGAAGCGCAGGACGTGGTGGCCCGCCTGCCGTTGGCGCGACCGCCGGAAGGGGAAGACCCCGCGGCGGATTCGCCGGAAGGAAGTCCGCTGCCGGCCTGACGGGCCGCAACGCTGCGCCTTCGGTTCCCCCTTGACCAGCCATTGGGCTGTTGAAAGCGGAAAAAGGGGGCAGGGGGATTTGCTTTTCCCACTCCGCAGCAAATCCCCCGTCACCCGCTGCGCGGGCACACGCCCCTTTCCAAGGGGGCTGATGGGTTGTCCGTCGAGCGCTGGCACCCTGGCACCGAGCGCGGGGCGACGAAAGCAAAGATTGCATGGCGCGCCCGGGTGGCGCCTTGCCGGCCATTGGCATCAGCGCCCGCAGGTGGTGTCGTCTTCGGTGAAGTAGCCGTTGACGGTCGCCAGCCGGTGGGCCTGGCAGTTGCCCGCGCTGTCTGTCCTGCGGAAGTCCTGGCGGGAATGGCCGGTCGCCCGGCGCTGCTCGCGAGGCACTTTCTGGGTATAGCCGGCTTCGCCCTGGAAGCGGTTCTCCACCTTCGTCCAGGTGGCGGCGGCATCGCCCTGTTGCCGCCGGGTCGACTCGTCTGCCTGGATGACCAGATCGGTGGTCAGGCGCGGATTGCCGGCTTCGGGCGTGGTGCGGATGCCGCCGTCCAGGCTGAAGGCCAGCGTCTGTTCCTCGACCCGCGGCGCCTGGCCGGCGGCTCGGGTCGTCACCCGCTGGCGGTCGGTCCATTCGGCTTTCAGCCGGTCGTCCGACTCCTCCTTGTCCCAGTCGTGGCGGCTCTGCATGCCGACCTGGTAGGCGACTTCGATCTCGCGGCGGCCCGTGGACGTCTCGATCCAGCCCGCCAGAGCCAGCTCGCCCGCTCCTCTGGAACGCAGCACGGTGCGTCCGTTTTCCTCGGCGAAGGCATCCTCGCGCCCGGGCTTGCCCAACGCATGCGAAGTCAGCTCGCCGCGCGTCCGCATGCCCTTCGGGTCGCGCCAGATCTGCAGGTTGGGCAGCAATGTCCAGCCGGCGGCGTCGTGGGCCAGCCCGACCACGCGCACGCGCAGTTCGTGCGGCTTGCCGTCGTTGAGCAGGCCGATGAAGGGAGTCAGCTCGAAGCGTTGCGGATGCAGATCGAACGTATGCGGCGCGGGTATCACGTACCACAGGAAGGGATTGGACCAGCCACCGGTGTAGATGTGCGGATACGGCATCGCCAGCCCCGCGACCTTGCCGTCGATCAGTACCTGCAGTTCGCGATATGGACCGTATTCGCTGGGGCAGGAGTACTCCTTGCGCGGCACGCTCAGGTACCAGAACTCCTCGCAGCCACCGCCGGACCCGTTGGCGTAGACCTCGGCGACCAGACGTGTCGCGTCCGCCGGCAAGGTGAAGCCGCCGACCATGTCCGCGCCGGCCCGGTGGGCGCCGTCCAGCGGCACGATCCGTTCCGCGCTCGCCGCCGGGGCATGCGCCGGATCGGCCGGATAGAAAGTCAGGCTGGCACGGATGTCGAACACGCCGGTGTAGGTCTCATTGACCAGGTTGCCCAGTTCCATCACCACCGGTTGTTCGCGGTCGAACAGCGGCGCATAGGCGCTCACGTCCTTCTCGACCTGCCAGCGGATGCCCTCGCGGGACGGCTCGGGCGTGCTGGTGCGCAGGACGGTCACGCCGCCGATGCTGATCTGGCCCATGCGATCGTACTGGCGCCCTTTCACGCCGCCCTCCAGGTCCAGCACCACCTTGTGCCAGGGACCGGGACAGTCCGCCGGCGGGGTGAACGTCCGCCGGTACGGTTCGAAGTCGGCGAAGCCGTGGCGGACGATTTCCACCGTGCAGTGGCGGATGTCCGGCCGGACCACCTTCGGCTCGGCGGTACGCGGATCGTCCCAGTCGGCGCCGAATTCGGCGGGTGGACGGGTGTCGGCGGCGAGGGCGGGCATCGTTGCGGCTGCGGTGCAGAGGAGCAGGGCGAGACGGGGAATCATTGGTTTATATCGATCCAATTCAAGAGGCGGCGATGGGCCGGGCCAAGCGGGGGCGCAACAGGGAGGAGCGCCGCAGCCTACACGGCAACACCCGCTTGCGACAGTCCATGGTGCTTGAAAGCGGCCTGGCGAGGGCCCAGATCCCGGACATCCATCAAACGCGGGGTGTCCCATGCTCGGAATCGGTGCGCACAAACAACGCATGCCGCGCCCGGAGGAAATCCTGCCCGGCCGCGCCCATCCGCTGCCGCTGAACAACAGCCATTTCGTCCACGGCCGCCCGCTGCGCGCCGATGCCACCGGCCTGCTGCAGGTGGACTTCGGGATGGGCTGTTTCTGGGGCGCCGAACGCAAGTTCTGGAGCCTGCCGGGCGTGTACACCACGGCGGTCGGCTACGCCGGCGGTGGTACCCCCAATCCCACCTACGAGGAAGTGTGCTCGGGCCTGACCGGGCACAACGAGGTGGTGCGGGTGATCTACGACCCCAAGCGGATCGATTTCGACGAACTGCTGCGGGTGTTCTGGGAAAACCACGATCCCACCCAGGGCATGCGCCAGGGCAACGACCTGGGCACCCAGTACCGCTCGGCGATCCTGTGCCATTCGCAGGCGCAGCATGACGCCGCGATCGCCAGCCGCGACGCCTACCAGCAGCGCCTGCGCGCCGCCGGCCATGGCGACATCACCACCGAGATCCTGTATCCGGCGCCGGAGTTCTACTACGCCGAGGACTACCACCAGCAATACCTGGCGAAGAATCCGAACGGCTACTGCGGTCTTGGCGGCACCGGCGTGAGCTGCTCGATTGGGCTGGATGCCTGACAAGCGAGGGACGACGGAACCGACCTGTAGGAGCGAGGCCAGTCGCGACCGTGGCCTGGGGTCGTCCGCCGGCCCGGGCACGGCAACGAAAAGAGGCGCGCGCGAGCACGTGTTCCGGTCCGCCGATGCGGTCGCGACTGACGTCGCTCCTGCAGGGAAAGGGCGGGTTACAGCCGCGTCACCGCGCAGACGTAGACCACTTCGCAGGCACCGCCACCGCTGTCGGTGCGCGAGGTGGAACTGCGCCAGCGCCAGCCATCCGATGCCTGGGCCTCGACCAGCCAGCCGTCGATGCGCACGCGATCGTCCTTGCGGATTTCCGCCAGCGCCCGCGCCACCGCATCGCTGCCTGGAATCATGTGCATGTTCGCGCTGCTGTGCGCGATTTCGGAAGGTTCCAGCGGCGGCTGATCGCGCCAGCGGTAGTGGTACCAGCGGGAGCCCTGGCTGATGCTCAGGCCGTCGAGCACGGTGTCTTCCGACATCCGCCGCCACCCCAGCGCCAGATCCAGAGGCGAGAGATCCGACTCGCGCCCGCTGTGGTAATCCTCGCGGGAAAGCACGCGCGCATCGATGCTGAAGCCGGCGAGCGGTGTCAGTGTCGCGGCCTGCAAGGCGAAGGGACGGACGCCCGAAGGCACATCCGTCTGCAGCGGTTCCCCGCCGGCGGCGACGCGTGCCGGCAGCGGGCACTCCGGACGCAGATCCGCCGCGGCGGCCGGGGCACGGAGGCCCTTGCGTACATCCGAGAACCACCAGCCGGCGATGCCGGCCAGCAGTCCCAGGATCAGCAGGGTACGCAGGCTCAAGCGGTGGCTTCGGCCAGGCGCTGGGCGATGGTGTCGCGCAGGGCGACCAGATCCTTGGCGAAGATCTCGATGCCGGTGGCCAGCTTTTCCCTGGCCATCGGGTCGGCTTCGATCGCCGCCGCGAAACTGTCCGCGGTGATCGGCGCGGCGGTCACCGGCTCGGCTGCGACCGGCGCGAGCTTGCGCGGCAGTTCGCCGTGATCCTGATCCAGCTTCTCCAGCAGATCCGGTGAAATGGTCAGGCGATCGCAGCCGGCCAGCGCTTCGATCTGCGCGGTGGAGCGGAACGAGGCGCCCATCACCACGGTCGGCGAGCCGCGGCGCTTGAATTCGGCATACACGCCGCGCACGAACACCACGCCGGGATCGGCATCGATGTCCGCGGGCGCCTGCCCATTGGCGACATACCAGTCGAGGATGCGGCCGACGAAGGGCGAGATCAGGAAGGCGCCGGCTTCGGCGCAGGCAATCGCCTGGGACTGGTTGAAGATCAGGGTCAGGTTGCAGTCGATGCCTTCGGCCTGCAGTTGGCGTGCGGCTTCGACACCTTCCCAGGTGGAGGCGACCTTGATCAGGATGCGATCGCGGCCGATACCGCGCTCGGCGTACATCGCGACGAACTTGCGCGCCTTGGCCACGGTCGCGGCGGTGTCGTAGGCCAGGTCGGCATCGACCTCGGTCGACACGCGGCCGGGAATCAGCGCGCTGAGCATGGCGCCGACGCCGACCGTCAGGCGGTCGGCCACTTCGTTGACGATCGCCGCGCGGTCACCGTCCTGTCCACGCGCCCAGCCGAGCTCGCGCTCGATGAGTTCGGCGTAGACCGGCAGGTCGAGCGCCTTCTTCACCAGGGTGGGGTTGGTGGTGCAGTCCACCGGCTTCAGGCGCTTGATCGCCTCGTAGTCGCCGGTGTCGGCGACTACGACCGAAAGTTCACGCAACTGGGCCAGCTTGGACGGGGAAACGGGGGAATTCATCGCGATACTCATGGACGGCGAGAGGGGAGGCACAGTATGCCTCGCGCCGCCCGCCAGTTCAGCGTTCAACGATGGAATTCGCCGTTTGCTTCCGGTTGGTAGCGGATGCCGGTGACCCGCAGGCGCAGGTGGCGGCCGCCGGGTGCCTGCCAGTCGATGGTCTGGCCCACGGACAGGCCCAGCAGGGCGCTGCCGACCGGGGCGAGCACCGAGACGTAGCCCTTGTCGACGTTGGCTTCATTCGGATAGACCAGGGTCAGGTTGTGATCCTCGCCGGTCAGCTCATCGACGCAGTCGATGGTGGAGTGCATGGTCACGACGCCATCGGGAACCTGTTCCGGAGGCAGCACTTCGGCGCGATTGAGTTCGTTCATCAGGGCCACCGCGGCCGGCAGGCGGCGCAGGGCGGGGGTATCGAGCAGGGCTTCCAGCCGGTTGAAGTCGCGGCTGGAGATGATCAACGAAGGCGGCAGGCCGCTGGTATGCGCGGTACTCATGGGTTCCTCTTTTTCGGGTGTGCAACAAGGAAATGGGCGCCGCGTTTCCGCGCCGCCCATTCGGGGTTGGTTTGTGCGCCTAACGTAGCCGGTTGCCGGCCCGGGTTCAAGCCATCGGCGTTCAGCCGGCGCGGGCGCGGGATACGCCACGGGCCCGGGTTGCGGCGGGGTTCACATCCACCTCTGGATCGAACAGGGACGAGGGCAATTCCCGGAACACCTTGGCCAGTTCCTGCAGGAAGCCGGCCATCGCCGAACTGCGGCGCCAGACCATCGCTATCCGGCGACTGGGGTGCGAATCGGTGAAGCCCAGCAGATGGATGCTGTCCGAACGCGCCACCGGCGGCTTGACCGCCAGGGTGGGCAACAAGGTGATACCGACGTTCGCCGCCACCATCTGGCGCAGCGTTTCCAGGCTGGTGGCGCGGAACTCGGACTTCTCGTTGGCGCCGGAGATGCGGCAGACGTCCAACGCCTGCTCGCGCAGGCAATGGCCGTCTTCCAGCAACAGCAATTGCTGATCGGACAGTTCGCCCAGCGACAGCGAGTCGCGGGCCGCCAGCGGGTGCGCCTCGGGCACCGCCAGCAGGAACGGTTCCTCGAACAGGAATTCGGTATGCAGCTGATCGTCCTGCAGCGGCAGCGCGAGGATGCCGGCATCGAGCTTGCCTTCGCGCAGGCGCGACAGCAGCACGTCGCTCTTCTCCTCGACCAGCAGCAGTTCCAGCTGCGGGAAGCGCGCGCGGATCCGCGGCACCACGTGTGGCAAGAGGTAAGGGCCGAGGGTCGGGAAGATGCCCAGCCGCACGGTGCCTGCCTCCGGGTCCTGGCTGCGCCGCGCGGCCTCCTTCATCTGCTCGACTTCCGCCACGATCCTGCGCGCGCGGTCGGCGGCGTCGCGTCCGGCCGGGGTCAGCATGACCTTGCGCGGCGCGCGCTCGACCAGTGGCACGCCCAGTTCTTCCTCGAGTTTCTTGATCTGGGTGGACAGGGTGGGTTGGCTGACGAAGCAGGCCGCCGCCGCGTGGCCGAAATGCTTGTGATCGGCCAGGGCCACCAGGTATTTGAGGTCGCGCAGGTTCATCCGGGAGGGTCCGTTGGGAAACCGGTGGACAGCCTTGCCGAGGCGGACGCGACAGGCTCATCCGCCCCAGAGAGTACGCCCATTCCGGGGGCGCAGAAGCGTCCCCGGACGGCGGAGGGCGGTATCAGGCGCTGACCGCTTCTTCCGGCATCTCGGCCGGGGCCGAGGTGCGGATGAGGTGGTCGAACGCACTCAGCGCCGCCTTGGAGCCTTCACCCATGGCGATGACGATCTGCTTGTACGGCACGGTGGTGGCATCGCCGGCGGCGAACACGCCCGGCACCGAGGTGCGGCCGTGCGCGTCCACTTCGATCTCGCCACGCGGCGAGAGCGCCACGGTGCCCTTCAGCCATTCGGTGTTGGGCAGCAGGCCGATCTGGACGAACACGCCTTCCAGTTCGATGCGATGGCTGTCGCCGCCCGCGCGATCCTTGTAGACCAGGCCGGTGACCTTGCTGCCATCACCCTGCACTTCGGTGGTCTGCGCGCTGGTGATGATGCGCACGTTCGGCAGGCTGCGCAGCTTGCGCTGCAGGACTTCGTCGGCGCGCAGCTTGTCGTCGAACTCGATCAGGGTCACGTGGCTGACGATGCCGGCCAGATCAATGGCCGCCTCGACACCGGAGTTGCCGCCGCCGATCACCGCCACCCGCTTGCCCTTGAACAGCGGACCGTCGCAGTGCGGGCAGTACGCCACGCCCTTGTTGCGGTACTGTTCCTCGCCCGGCACGTTCATCTGCCGCCAGCGCGCGCCGGTGGACAGAATCACGGTTTTCGCCTTCAGCGATGCGCCATTGGCCAGTTGCACCTGGATCAGATCCTGGCCCGGCACCAGCTTCTCGGCGCGCTGCAGGTTCATCACGTCGACGCTGTAGTCCTTGACGTGCTGTTCCAGCGCGGCCGCCAGCTTGGGGCCTTCGGTGTACGGCACCGAGATGAAATTCTCGATCGCCATCGTGTCCAGCACCTGGCCGCCGAAACGCTCGGCCGCCACGCCGGTGCGGATGCCCTTGCGCGCGGCATAGATCGCCGCCGCCGCGCCGGCCGGACCGCCGCCGATCACCAGCACGTCGTAGGGGGCCTTGGCCTTGATCTTCTCGGCCTCGCGGGACGCCGCGCCGGTGTCGAGCTTGGCGACGATTTCCTCCACGCCCATGCGGCCCGCGCCGAACACCTGGCCGTTGAGGAAGATGGTCGGGACCGACATCACTTCGCGCGACTCGACTTCCTGCTGGAACAGCGCGCCGTCGATGGCGACGTGGCGGATGTTGGGGTTCAGCACACTCATCAGGTTCAGCGCCTGCACCACGTCCGGGCAGTTCTGGCACGACAGCGAGAAGTAGGTTTCGAACACGTACTCGCCGTCCAGGCCGCGGATCTGTTCGATCACGTCCTGTCCCAGCTTCGACGGATGTCCGCCGACCTGCAGCAGCGCCAGCACCAGCGAGGTGAACTCGTGGCCCAGCGGCAGTCCGGCGAAGCGCAGGTGGATGTCCTGGCCTGGCGTGCCCAGCGCGAACGAGGGCTTGCGCTCATCGTCGTCGCGGGATTCGGTCACGCTGATCCGGTCCGACAGCGAGACCAGATCCGCCAGCAGCGCCTGCAGCTCCTTCGACGACTCGCTGTCGTCCAGCGACGCGGTGATCACGATCGGCCGGGTGACTTTTTCCAGGTAGGCCTTGAGCTGGGTCTTGAGGTTCGCGTCCAACATGCGGGGACTCCTTGGTGAAAGCGGAAGGAAGAACACGGGTGCGGTCGGGGAGACCGCAAGGGCGTTTGCAGTAGCGGCCTGGGCCGGAGGGAGGGAGCCAGGGGAGAGAGGACTGGCGCGGCGCAGGCCGCTGGTGCAAACGTCCGTCTGCGGGGGAAAGCGCCCGGGCGTGCCGCCCGGGCGCCGTTACAGCGTGTACTGCTTGGAAATCAGATCTTGCCGACCAGATCCAGCGACGGAGCGATGGTCTTGGCGCCTTCCTTCCACTTGGCCGGGCAGACCTGGCCGGGATTGTTGGCGACGAACTGCGCGGCCTTCAGCTTGCGCAGGGTTTCGGACACGTCGCGCGCGATGGCGTTGTCGTGGATTTCCAGGGTCTTGATCACGCCTTCCGGGTTGATGATGAAGGTGCCGCGCAGGGCCAGGCCTTCTTCCTCGATGTGCACGCCGAACGCGCGGGTCAGCTGGTGGGTCGGATCGCCGACCAGCGGGAACTGGGCCTTGCCCACCGCCGGGGAGGTTTCGTGCCACACCTTGTGCGAGAAGTGGGTATCCGTGGTGACGATGTACACCTCGGCGCCAGCCTTCTGGAACTCGGCATAGTTGTCGGCGGCGTCTTCCACTTCGGTCGGGCAATTGAAGGTGAAGGCGGCCGGCATGAAGATGAGCACGGACCACTTGCCCTTCAGGCTGGCGTCGGTGACTTCGACGAACTCGCCGGCGTGGAACGCGGTGGCCTTGAACGGCTGGACTTGGGTGTTGATCAGGGACATCAGATTTCCTCTTGGGTTGCGGAGGGACAGGGTGAAGCGACGGAGTGAAGGTTAATAGGCGTAGCCTAATCAATCCAATGGATTGATAAGATTACATCAATAGATTCTGTCTATTGATTGCCGCAGTCAGCTTCGGTTTCGATATGGGGACTCGATGATTGCGGTCCAAGTCACGGGGGATCGGTACTTTCGGCAGGGGGGCACCCACGCCGGCCGGCCGTAAGTTCAGCGGTTTTCCACTGTGGGGATTGGACATGACCGTATTGCGTCGCAGCGCCCTGGCGTGCGCACTCTTGCTGGCGGCCTCGTTGCCCGGATTCGCGGCCGAGTCCGCGCCGGCCGTTCCCAAGGGGCCGTTGCCGCGCACCGTGGTGCCTTCGCTGGTCAACCTGGAACTGAGGCTGGACCCGCGCCAGGAACGCTTCAGCGGTACCACCCGCATCGATGCCGAGGTCAAGGAAGCCACCCGCGTCCTGTGGATGCATGGCCGCGACCTCGACATCCGGCAGGCCATCGCGATCCTCCCCGACGGACGCCGGCTCAAGCTGGCGGCCGAATCGGCCGACGTGTCGGGCGTGCTCAGGTTGACCGCCGCCGAGTCGATCCCCGCCGGCAAGGCGGTGCTGGAAATCGTCTTCGAGGCGCCGTACGGACAACTGCAGGGCGCCTACCGGGTCAAGCCGGACGGCCGTGATTACGTGATCACCCAGATGGAGCCGCTGGGCGCGCGCAACACCTTCCCCGGTTTCGACGAACCCAGCTTCAAGCAGCCCTGGGACATCACCCTGATCGTGCCGGAGCAGGACGTGGCCGTCGCCAACAGCCGCGAGCTGAAGACCGAGTCGCTGGGCAATGGCTGGAAGAAGGTCACCTTCGCGCGCACCGAGGCGCTGCCCAGCTACCTGATCGCGTTCGCGGTCGGCCCGTGGGACGTGCCGAAGGGGCCGGACATCCCGGCCACCGCCATCCGCGACACGCCGATCACCCTGCGGGGCGTCGCCGCGCACGGGCAGGGCGAGCGCATGCGCTACACCCTGGACAACACGCCGGTGATCGTCACCCAACTGGAAGAGTACTTCGGCACGCCGTATCCGTTCGACAAGCTCGACAACGTCGCCGCCCCGGATTTCTGGGCCGGCGCGATGGAGAACGCCGGACTCATCGTCTATCGCGACACCCTGATGTTCCCGGACGAGAAGTCCACCCCGCGCGAGCGCCAGGCGTACTGGGGCGTCAGCGCGCACGAGCTGGCACACCAGTGGTTCGGTGACCTGGTGACGATGAAGTGGTGGGACGACCTCTGGCTCAACGAGGCGTTCGCCACCTGGATGGGCACCAAGATCACCGGCCAGCTGCAACCGGATTTCCATGCCGATCGCGGCCTGCTGGAAGGCGCGCTGGAAGCGATGGGCGAGGACAGCCTGGTCAGCACGCGCCGGGTGCATGAACCGATCAACGACTTCACCGAGATCCAGTCCGCGTTCGACGGCATCACCTACCAGAAGGGGGGCGCGGTGCTGTCGATGTTCGAGACCTACATCGGCGAGATCCCGTTCCGCGACGGCATCCGCAGCTACCTGAAGGCGCATGCGCGCGGCAACGCCACCAGCGGCGACCTGATCGCCGCGGTGGCGGCGCAGAGCAAGGACCCGGCCGGCGTCGACCGCGCCTTCAAGAGTTTCATCGACCAGCCCGGCGTGCCCTACGTGAACGTGGAAGTGGATTGCGCCGGCAAGACCCCGTCGCTCAAGCTGCAGCAGCGCCGCTACCTGCCGCTGGGTTCGGCCGCCAGCGCCAGCCAGACCTGGGGCATGCCGTTCTGCGTGCGCTACCAGGATGGCGACCAGGTCCGTTCCGAATGCAGCCTGGTCGAACAGGCGACCACGACCGTTCCGCTGACCCAGGCCAGGAGCTGCCCGGCGTGGGTGATGCCGAACGCACACGGCAACGGCTACTACCGGTTCGCGCTGGATACGCAGGCCGCCGCCAAGCTGGCCGGGGCCTTCGCGCAACTGGACGAACGCGAGCAGCGCGTCTACGCCGATTCGCTGGAAGCGGCGTTCAAGGCCGGCAGCATCGACGCGGCCGGCTATCTGGCCGGCGTGCCGCAGCTGGCCGCGGCCGAGGTGCGCCAGACCGCGACCGCGCCGATGGGGCAGTTGGCCTGGATGAAGGAATATCTGGCCAAGGACGAGGCGCAGAAGGCCGCGGTCGCCGCCTACGCGCGCAAGATTTACGGCCCGCGCCTGCAGGCGCTCGGCCTGGAGCCGAAGCCGGGCGAAAGCGATGACACCCGGATCCTGCGCCGCACCCTGATCGGCTTCCTGTATCGCACCGGTGACAGCACGGAGCTGCGCGACGAACTGGTGCGTCGTGGCCGCGCCGTGATCGGCCAGAAAGCCGACGGCGGCGCCGGCACCGGCAAGCTGGATCCGGAAGCGGTGCCGCGCGATCTGCGCGCGGTCTCGCTGGCCGCCGTGGCCCGCGCCGGCGACGCGGCGACCTTCGATCTGCTGGAGAAGCACCTGCGGGCAACGCAGGACGCTGCGATCCGCACCGAACTGCTGGAAGCGCTGGGCAACATGAGCGCGCCGCCGCTCGCCGAGCGCGCCCGCGGCTTCATCCTGGAAAAGGGACTGCTGCGCCGGAACGAACTGGCGCCGCTGTTGATGCCGCAGATGGAGGCGGAAGCCGCGCGTCCCGCGTTGCGCCAGTGGGTCGATACCCACTTCAAGACCCTGGAAGCGTCGCTGGCCCCGGCCGGCGCGCGGCTGGTTTCGGTGTACGGCGCGGGCATGTGCAGCAAGCAGGAGGCCTCGGATCTGCTGTCCCGGTTCGAAGCACGCATGAAAACCGTCGAGGGCGGGCCGCGCGCGCTGAAGCAGGAGGCGGAGAACATCGGCCTGTGCGCCGAACTGCGCGACGCGCAGCAGGCCAAGGGATTCGGCGGCGCTTTGCAGTAAGCTGCGCGCCCGCGCCGTGCGGGTCGCAGGTGTCGTGATGGGCAGTTCCGGACAACCCGATGTCAGCCAATGCCTGTCGCAGGCGGTCGGCCGTCTTCCCGCCGAGGACGGCCGCCATGTCGCCGAGCTCCTGCTGTCGCACGTGCTCGGACGGGATCGCGCCTGGCTGTTCGCGCACGCGCGGGATCCGTTGGACGCGGAAGACATCGCGCGTTTCGAGGCACTGCTGGAACGTCGGCTCGCCGGTGAGCCGGTCGCCTACCTGACCGGCCGCCGCGGTTTCTGGACGCTGGACCTCGCGGTCGGCCCCGACACCCTGATTCCACGCCCGGAAACCGAGCGGCTGGTGGAACTGGCGCTCGCGCGCCTGCCGGTGGAACGCGCGCTGGAGGTGGCCGACCTCGGCACCGGCAGCGGCGCGATCGCGCTGGCGCTGGCCAGCGAGCGGCCGCAGGCGCGGGTGGTTGCCACCGATGCCAGCGCCGGCGCGTTGGCAATGGCCGGACGCAACGCGCGGGAGCACGACATCGGCAATGTCGATTTCCTTGCGGGCGACTGGTGGCAGCCGCTGGCGGGACGGCGCTTCGACCTGATCGCCAGCAATCCCCCGTACATCGCCGATGCCGATCCCCACCTGAGCCAGGGCGATTTGCGCCACGAGCCGATGTCCGCGCTGGCCTCCGGCGTCGACGGACTCGACGCCATCCGCATCATTGTCGGCGGCGCGCCCGGGCATCTGCGCGTGGGCGGCTGGTTGCTGCTCGAACACGGTTGGGACCAGGGCGAGGCGATTCGCGATCTGCTGGTGCGGACGGGTTTCGTGGACGTCGCCACCGAACAGGATCTGGAGGCGCGCGACCGCATCACCCTGGGCCGCTGGCCGGGCTGAGCCGACGCACGCGGAAGCGGCCCTTGGCCGCGCCGGCTAGAATGGGCGCCTGTTTTCCGTGGGAATCGCCATGCGCACGCTCTATCCGGACATCGAACCGTACGACACCGGCACCTTGAAGGTCGACGATCGCCACACGCTGTACTACGAGCAGTGCGGCAATCCGGACGGCAAGCCGGTGGTCCTGCTGCACGGCGGCCCGGGCGGCGGTTGCAGCCCGAAGATGCGGCGTTTCCACGACCCGGCCAGGTACCGGATCATCCTGTTCGACCAGCGCGGCTCCGGCCGTTCGACGCCGCATGCGGATCTGGTCGGCAACACCACCTGGGATCTGGTCGCCGATATCGAGAAGCTGCGCGCGCGGCTGGGTGTCGAACGCTGGCAGGTGTTCGGCGGTAGTTGGGGCTCGACCCTGGCGCTGGCCTACGCCGAAGCCCATCCGCGACACGTCACCGCGCTGGTGCTGCGCGGCATCTTCATGCTGCGGCGCTGGGAACTGGAATGGTTCTACCAGGAAGGCGCCTCGCGCCTGTTCCCGGATGCCTGGGAGCACTATCTGGCGGCGATTCCGCCGGTCGAGCGGCATGACCTGATTTCCGCCTACCACCGCCGGCTGACCTCCGACGATCACGCGGTGCGGCTGGCGGCCGCGCGTGCGTGGAGCGTGTGGGAAGGCGCGACCAGCTTCCTGCGGGTGGACCAGGATTTCGTCAGCGGCCACGAGGATGCCGAGTTCGCGCTGGCCTTCGCCCGCATCGAGAATCACTACTTCGTCAATGGCGGTTTCTTCGAGGTCGAGGATCAACTGCTGCGTGACGCGCCGCGGATCGCCGACATTCCCGGCGTCATCGTGCACGGCCGCTACGACGTGGTATGCCCGGTGGCCAACGCGTGGGAACTGCACAAGGCCTGGCCGAAGGGGCGCCTGGAGATCACGCCGACCTCGGGCCATTCCGCGTTCGAGGAAGAGAACATCGACGCGCTGGTGCGGGCCACCGACGCGTTCGCCTGATTTGCCCCGTCCGGGGATTTTTACCGGTGGGCCTGCGCCCGCCCCTTGGAGAAGAAGATGTCGGAAGAAGAACAGATCGTGGTCAAGGACAGCAATGGCGCGGTGCTCGCCAATGGCGACGCGGTGACGCTGATCAAGGACCTGAAAGTGAAGGGCACCTCGGTGACGCTCAAGCGCGGCACCCTGGTCAAGAACATCCGCCTGACCGACGACGAGGAACTGATCGAGTGCAACGTGGACAAGGTCAAGGGACTGGTGCTGCGCACCGAATTCCTCAAGAAGGCCTGATCGGGCGGATTCCTCCGCCAGCAGCGGATGCCGTCGACGCCATCCGTGCGCGGTGCCTGCACGGAAACGAAAAAAGCCCGCGCCGGATGGCGCGGGCTTTTTCTTTCCGGGGCCGGGCTGGATGCTGCCTACATCCGGCCGCGGGCGTCGGCGGTCTGCAGCGGGGATTCTCCGTCACGCGCCAGCCAGCGTTCGCGCAGCACGTCATAAGCCCAGTTGAAACCCAGCGTGTAGGGCAGGAAGAACAGCAGCAGGCCGATGTCGAGCATGAACGCCTGCACCAGGCCGATCGAGAGCCACCAGGCGGCCAGCGGGACGGTCGCGATGATGAGCCCCAGTTCGAACAGCAGCGCGTGCACGACCCGGACCTTCGCGCCGCGGTGGAAGCCGAAATGCCGCTGGACCCGATCGAAGGCCGCATTGAAGGCCATGTTCCACAGCATCGCCAGGGTCGAGACCGCCAGGGTCAACGCACCGGTGTGCAGCAACGACTTGCCCAGCAGCCAGGCCAGCGCCGGCGCCGACAGCGCGATGGCCAGGCCCTCGAAGGCGAGCGCGTGGAGGACGCGTTCCCCGAGGCTTTTGCGGACGGTGACGGGGTGGTTCGGGCTCATTGGAAATCTCCTGCAAGACGGCATGCGGCCATTCTCATCGGCTGATAGGATGGGAGGAAGTTGGTATCCATCGGTAAAACCGATATATGAATCCATCTCCCGAATCCCTGCAGGCGTTCGCCCAGGCCGTGGCGCTGGGGTCCTTCAGCGCGGCGGCGCGCCGCCTGGGCAAGCGCCAGTCCACGGTCAGCGAGGCCATCGCCCGGCTGGAGATTGATCTCGGCGTCACCCTGTTCGACCGCTCGGGCCGGCAACCCCGGCTGACCGAGGCCGGCCAGGTGCTGGCCAGCCGGGTGGAGCAGGTATTGGCCGCCTCCGACCGCCTGCAGCGGGTCGCGGCGGAACTGGCGGGCGGACGCGAGGCGCGGGTGACCCTGGCGCTGTCCGATGCCTACCAGTCGGCCGGCTACGAGGCCCTGCTGGCGGAAATGGATCGCCGCTATCCGGACCTGGAATTCGAATGCCTGCTCGCCGAGCGCGAGGACCTGATCGAACTGGTCGATGAAGGCCGCGCCCACCTGGCGCTGCTGGCCGCGCGCGAACACTACGCGCCGGAGCTGGGCTGGGCAACGGTGGCCGAGCGCGCGGAATTCGACCTGTTCGTCGCCCTGGATCACCCGCTGGCCCGCCTGCCGCAAGTGCGGGTCGAGGATCTGGCCGGCTGGCGGTCCCTGGCGCTGAACACGGTTGGCCGGCCAGGTGTCGTGGACGACGCGCTGCCGGCCGGCGATGGCCGCTGGACCGCGCCGAACTACCTGTTGTTGCTGGAGATGGCGGTGCACGGCTTCGGCTGGGCCGAGCTGCCGCGCTGGCTGGTCAACGGCTACGCGGGCGGCAGGCTGAGGGAACTGAAGGTGCCCGGTTGGCCGCGCACCCAGTCGGTGGACATCATCTGGTCGCGGCGGCGGCCGCTGGGCCCGGCGGCGAGCTGGATGCTGGAGCGGTTGCTGGCCGAATCGCGGTGACCGGGCGCGGCTAGGCGCGCGGCGTGCCGTCGAGGTCGTGTTCGATCATCCACAGGCCGGCCCAGAGCTTGGCGTCCAGCTCGTAGCCATCGCGCAGCCTGGCGGTCAGCCAGGCGGCGGCCTCGCGCAGCGGGATCTCGTGCACGGTGATGTCCTCGTCGCCATCGCCACCGCCCGGACCGACCTTGCGCAGGCCGGTCGCGCGCACGAAGGCGACCTTCTCGCTGCTGCTGCCGGAAGAGGTGGGCCCGATCAGGAGGACCTCGGCGTGATCCGCGGTCCAGCCGGTTTCCTCTTCCAGTTCGCGGATCGCCGACACCTCGATGGATTCATCGGCATGGATGTCGCCGACCAGGCCGGCCGGCATCTCGATGGTGTTGGCCTGCAGCGGCACCCGGAACTGCTCGACGAACAGCACCCGATCATCGGGCGTCACCGCGATGATGATCGCCGCCAGCCCGCCGCTGTGCGTGCGCTCGGAGTACTCCCAGGTGCCGCGTTCGACCATCCGCAGGTAGCGGCCTTCGTAGACGGTGCGGGGCGTGGCGGTCTTGCGGTGTCGGGAAGCGTCATCCATGCCGTGATGCTAACGGCTGGCGATGACGTTTTGTAGGCGGCGGGCGCCGCCGCGCGCCGATCACGCGACCGAAAGGCCGGCGGCTTCCAGCAGTCGCCGCCGCGTCATCGGTCCGAACCGCAGTGCCTCGGACAGCGCATGCAGCACGTCGCCATCGGCGACCGCCCGTCCGAATCCGGTTTCCTGCGTGCCCAGCGGCGCATCCAGCGCTATGGTCGTGAGCTGCCGCCACAGCAGCGCATGCTCGCGTTGTTCGCGCAGTCGAACGGCGATGCCGGCGGCGCCGCGCAGGCGCAGGAACGGCACTTCGTCGATACGGGCGAGCAGGGCGTCGAGGCTGCCGAAATGCGCCAGCAGCACCGCCGCGCTCTTGGCGCCGATGCCGGTGATGCCGGGAATGTTGTCGACCGCGTCCCCGGCCAGGGCCAGGTAGTCGGCGATCTGCCGGGCTTCCACGCCGTGGCGCGCCTTCACCCCGGTCATGCCCCAGCGATGGCCGCGGGCGAAATCCCATTGCTCGTCGTGATCCCAGAGCAACTGCGACAGGTCCTTGTCGGCGGAGATGATCACGCCGCGGAAGCCGGCGGGACGCGCGCCATGCAACGCGCTGCCGATCAGATCGTCGGCTTCATACTCATGGTGCGCCAGCACGTTCAGGCCCAATGCGGCGCACAGCGCCTTGCAGTGGCCGAACTGCCTGCGCAGTTCCTCCGGCGCCGGCTCGCGGTTGGCCTTGTAGGCCGGGTAGATCCGGTTGCGGAAACAGCTGTCCAGTGCCTCGTCGAAAGCGATGGCGATGTGCCGGGGGCGTTCCCGTTCCAGCAGATCCAGCAGGAAGCGGGCGAAGCCGTGGACCGCATTGGTCGGCCAGCCGTCGGCGTCATGGAATTCGTCCGGCATCGAGTGCCAGGCCCGGAACACGTACAGGCTGGCGTCGACCAGATAAAGCGGGCGCGCCTGTGCCGGCGCCGCGTCAGCGCCCATCGGGGCGCCATTCGCTGAGCAGGGCGTCCGGCTCGGGCCGCTCGCGCTCGGGGGCTTCCATCCGCGGCGTGCCGATATGGATGAACCCGACGATTCGCTCGTGGGGCTCCAGACCCAGCAGCTTCGCCACTTCCTCGTCGTAGGCCATCCAGCCGGTCAGCCATTGCGCGCCGAAACCCAGGGCCTGGGCGGCCTGCAGCAGGGCGAAGCAGGCGCTGCCCGCACTCAGTAACTGCTCCTGTTCCGGCACCTTGTGGCCGGGGGTCAGTCGGGCGATCACGGTGACGATGTCGGGGGCGTGGGAAAACCGGGCGCGATCCTTTTCCACGGCGGCGGCCGGGGCGTCCGGATCGCGGGCCAGGGTGCGCGCGGCCAGCGCCTCGCCCAGCGCCAGGCGGGCGGGGCCGGTGATGTGCAGGAACCGGAACGGCACCAGCTTGCCGTGGTCAGGGACGCGGGCGGCCGATTGCAGCATGCGCCGCAGGGTGGCCGGGTCCGGGCCGGGTTCGCCGAGCTGGCGCGAAGGCACCGAGCGGCGATCGTCGAGGAACTGGAGGGGGGAGGCGGTGGACATGCGGGCAAGTTTAACTTGTCATTCCCGCTGCACCGCGCCAAAGTGCCGATCTGGTCACGCCAGGTTCGCACTGGATTTCCTACGATGTGTGAGTCGCCTGACCTTAATAGGTCTTTTGCAACTTTCGCCTGCCAAGGCGGGGATCCTTGCGCATGACGAACAGCCCCCACGCCACCGTTCGCAGTGGACCGGACCCGCGCCTGCTCGGACAGGCGCGCGATGCCGTGCTGCCGCCGCTGGCCGATGCGTTCACCCAGGCGCTGGGACGTTTCGACGATGCCCTGTTCGATCGCGCCGAGCGCGCCGGTCCGTCGCAGATGGCGTTCCTGGACGCGATGCGCGAGCTCCGCCGCCGCCGGGATGAAATCATCGGCCGGTTCCGTGACGCCCTGCTGGAGGCCTGGCGCTCGCTGGAAGCCGGACAACCGCTGTCGGCCGAGGAAGTGCTGGTGCGCGGCGACGCCTCCGGGCTGAGCCTGGTCACCGAACAGGAACTGGAATCGCGCCTGGCAGCGCGCAACTTTGCGGCCGTACTGGCACGCGACTGCAAACCGGTGCTGGTGCGGCTGGAACGCCGGCTGTCCGTGCTGGCGGGCATCCCGCTCGATGGCGAACACACCCCGATCGGCGCCGAACACATCGGCGCGGCAGTGCACGTCGCCTTCGGTACGAGCGATCTGGTGCTGGAAGTGCGGCTGGTGGTGGTCAAGTTGTGCGAGCGCGAACTGGTCCCGCTGGTCGCCCGCATCTACGAGGCACTCGACCAGCGCCTGGTCCGGGCCGGCGTGGCGCCGGAACTGGCCGCCGGCCCCAAGCCGGCACCCGCGCCCGCACCGGCGCCGCGGCAGGAGAACTTCGACAGCGAACCGCTACTCCAGGACGAGGAAATGCATGCGCCTGCCTGGGCGGCGCGTTTCGTCAACCGGATGGCCGGTTTCCGCGAGACACACGCTGGTGGCAGGGGAACCCAGGAAGAGGGCGGCTACGGGCAGGCGCCCGGCACCCAGACGGTGCTGCTGGAGGCGCTGCACCACCTGCTGCAGGAATCCCGCGGCCAGCGTGGCCAGGAACATGCGCGCGGCGCCCTCGGCACCCGGGATCTGTCGCAGCGGGAAATGCTGTCGGTGCTGTCGTTGCTTCAGTCCACGCCCAGCGCGACCCTGCGCGCGGCGATTGGCGACACCGGCGAGTCGCTGGCGCAGCGGTTGAAGAACGAAGTGCTCAGCAGCGCCACGCAACTGGGCGTGGATCCGTCCACCGCGCGGCTGGCGCCGGTCGACGAGGACGCGATCGATCTGGTCGGCATGCTGTTCGACGTGATGCTGGACGAACGCGATCTGGAAGGACGTCCGCGCGAACTGATCGGCCGGCTGGTGGTGCCGTTCGTCAAGGTGGCGCTGCTGGATCGGCGCATGTTCGTGCAGAAGACCCATCCGGCCCGCCGGCTGCTCAACGCGCTGGCCGAGGCCTGCGAGGGCAACAATGGCGAGAGCGCGGCCGAGCGCACCCTGCTGACCAAGGTCGAGGAAGTGGTGGACCGGCTGGTGGCCGAGTTCAACGAGAACCTGGCGATCTTCCTGACCCTGGAAGAAGAGTTCCGCGCATTCCTGGATCAGCACCGCCGCCGCATCGAGATCGCCGAGCGCCGCGCGGCCGAGATCCAGCGCGGGCAGGAGCGCCTGGAAACCGCGCGCACACGCATGAACGCCGAGCTGTCCGCCCGCGTCGACGGCCGCGACCTGCCCGGCGCGATCGAGGAATTCCTGCGCCAGCCGTGGGCGCACCACGTCACCATGACGCTGCTGCGCGAGGGCGAGGACAGCAACGCGCTGCGCGACGCGCTGGTGCTGGCCGACGGCGTGCTCGAGGAGCTGGCCGAAGCCCAGCGCCAGATCATCGGCAAGCCCTGGCTGCAGGCCTGGCGCCCCGGGCTGGTGCAGGTGTTCGCCAGCGTCGGCATGAACAGCGATGCCGCGCATGGCGCGGTCGACGCGCTGCACGACACCCTGCAGGCGATCGCGGCTTCGCGCCCGGACCTGCAGAAGTCGTTGCCGGAGTTGCCGCAGGTCATCCTGCCGAAGCCGGCGGAAGACGAGAACACTCCAATCCAGATCGTGGGCGGCACCGATACCCTCGAGTTCGATCACACCGATGCGGATCATTTCCGCCTGCTGGCGATCGGCACCTGGCTGGACTTCATCGACAAGGACAACAAGGTGCAGCCAGGCAAGCTGTCCTGGGTCAGCCCGATTTCCTCGCGCCTGCTGTTCGTCAACCGCCGGGGCGTGCGCTTCTGCGTGGCCTCGCCGGAGGAACTGGCGGCGATGGTGCGGCTGGGCCGGCTGCGCCGGCACATCGAGGAAGACGCGTTCGACAGCGCGATGCAGGGCGTGATCGATCGCCTCGAGCCCGCGGCGCGGCCCGGCGCCACGTCCTGATCCGCGGCGCCCGGCGCCGCCCCGCATTTGCTAGCATCGGGGCCGACAACACAACGGCACCGGAGTGGGCATGGCGGTCGAGGTTCTGGTCCTGAAGGAAACCGCGGCGGGCGAGCGGCGCGTCGCCGCGACCCCGGAAACGGTGAAGAAGATGGTCGCGGCCGGGGCTTCGGTCCGCTTCGAGGCCGACGCCGGGCGCGCGGCCGGTTTCCTCGATGGCGCCTATGCCGATGCCGGCGCGCGATCGGCCGATTCCGGCACCCGCGCCAGCGCCGACGTGGTGCTGTGCGTGCAGCCGCCGGCCGCCGATGCGCTGGCGGGCCTGAAATCCGGCGCGGTGCTGGTCGGCATGCTGCATCCGCAGGCCGACCCGGCGCGCGCGGAGGCCATCCAGGCGCATGGATTGCTGGCGTTCCCGCTGGAGCGCCTGCCGCGCACCACCCGCGCGCAGGCGATGGACGTGTTGAGTTCGCAGGCCGGCATGGCCGGCTACAAGGCCGTGCTGATCGCCGCGCAGCTGGCACCCCGGTTCTTCCCGATGCTGACCACGGCCGCCGGCACCATCCGTCCTTCCAAGGTGCTGATCGTCGGCGCCGGCGTGGCCGGCCTGCAGGCGGTGGCCACCGCCAAGCGGCTGGGCGCGCAGGTCGAGGGTTTCGACGTGCGCCCGGAAACCCGCGAGCAGATCGAATCGCTGGGCGGGCGCTTCCTGGATCTCGGCGTGAGCGCGGCAGGCGAGGGCGGTTACGCCCGCCAGCTGACCGACGAGGAGCGAGCCGAACAGCAGCGCCGGCTGGCCGAACACCTCAGGGGCGTGGACGTGATCGTCTGCACCGCGGCCGTTCCCGGCAGGCCTGCGCCGAAGATCATCACCACCGCGATGGTGGAAGGCATGAAGCCGGGCAGCGTGATTGTCGATCTGGCCGCCGAGACGGGCGGCAACTGCGAGGCGACTCGTCCTGGCGAAACCGTCGACCACCAGGGCGTGACGGTGGCCGGCCCGCTCAATCTCGCCAGCATGGGCGCGGTGCACGCCAGTGAAATGTACGCGCGCAACGTGCTGAACTTCGTATCGCTGTTCCTCAAGGAAGGCGCGGTCGATTTCGACTGGCAGGACGAACTGCTGGCGAAGACCCGCTGGCCGGAACCGGCGGCCTGACGCCGCCGGGCGCACCCGGCGAGGCGGCATCAGGGCCGGGGCGCGTCATCCTTCGGACGGTGCTGTTCCAGCCAGGTGCGGCGCTGTTCCGGGGTCATCTTCTTCCAGTCGTCGCGCAGCTTCTCGCGCTGTTCGGGCGGCATCTCGCGCATGCGCAGGAACAGCGCGCGCGCGCGGTCGCGCTGTTCGGGATTCATGTGCTCGAAGCGATGCATGCCGCGGCGCGCCTGGGAGCGCTGTTCCGGGGTCATCTGCTGCCAGCGCCGGCCATGTTCCAGCATCCGCGGCCGGCTCGCGGGATCGCTGTTCCAGCGGTCGCGCAGCGGGGCGATCAGGATCTCGCGCTGCTGCGGCGTGAGCTTGTCCCATTCCGGCAGCGGCGCGGGCGCCGGGGCAGCCTGCTGCGCCAGCGCCTGGCCGGCCCAGAGCAGTCCCAGGCAAAGCAGGGACAACAGGGAAACACGCGGATAACGGGTCTTCATCGGTTCACTCCATCGCCAGCGGCGGCGCATCGGACGAGGCCAGCCACAGGTACAAGTCGGGATTCTCGTCGAGCAGGGTATTGGCGGGAAGCGTGGCTTCCGGCGCGCCTGCGGCGATGGCGGGTTCGTCGCCGGCCGGCGCCTGCGACGACGGCAGCCATTGCAGGCCGATCATCACCGCCAGCACCCCGCTGAACGCGGTCGCGGCCAGCCAGGGCCACGCGCGCCGCGTCGGTGCCGGGGCCTGCCGGCGCGCCATGCGCAGCCGGGACAGGACCTGTGGCGACACCTGCGCGAGCGCCGCGGCGTGGGCCTGGCGCGCGCGCGCGTCGAAATCATGTTCATGGGCCGGGTTCATCGGAATTCCTCCAGTTGCTTCTGCAGCGCCTCGCGCGCACGTGACAGATGGGTTTTCACCGAGCCTTCCGAACATCCCATCGCGCGGGCGGTGTCGGCGACGTCCAGCTCTTCCAGCACGCGCAAGGTGAACGCCTCGCGCTGGCGCGCGGGCAGTCCGCGCAAGGCCTGCACCAGCCGCGCGTAGGCCTCGCGCTGCTCGTGCGATTTCGAAGGGCCGTGGGCGGCGTCGGCCCAGTCCAGCGACGCTTCCGCCTCGCCTTCGGCTTCCGGGCGCAGCCAGCGCAGGCGGAACCGCTGCCGGCGCTGCACATCGACGATCTTCCGCCGCAGGATGCTCCAGAACAACGGCGTCCATTCGACGGCGGGGCGCTCGCGGTAGGCGAGCATCTTCATCATCGCGTCCTGCACCGCGTCGAGTGCGTCGTCGCGGCTGCGCAGGCCCGCTTCGGCGAAGCGGAACGCGCGGGTGCCGATGCCGGCCAGGAACTGATCCAGCGACACCATCGGCGACACCGCCGGCGGTGGCGTCGCGACATCGATTCCGGTTCCGGGGCCTGGGTTCACCAGCACAGCTTAGCTCCGGCGGTCCCAGCGACGCGCGATCCGGTCGCCACCTCGGTCCAGTCGTGCCTCGATGTGGTCCCCCTGGCGATCCAGGCGGCGGTCGATGCGTTCGCCACGGGCGTCCAGGCGGGCGGCGGCGCGGGGATGGCCGTGCGCGGCGGCGCGGTCGGCGCGCCGGTCGAACTGTCGTTCGATGCGGTCCCCGCGGGCATCCAGCCGGTGTTCGATGCGGTCGCCGCGCGCGTCCAGGCGATGATCGATCCGATCACCGTGATCGGCGGCGAAGGCGGAGGTGGCGATGGCGGACAACAGTACGGCCAGGCACAGCGGGATGCGGCGGTTCATGTCGGTTGCCTCGGGTCGTGAAGGGGGCGGCACGGGCGTTGCGGGATGGGGAACGCACGGGGGACGCGCGCGTTGACAGGCGCCAACCAGGGTACCGCCGGGTTCAGGTGCGGTTATGATGCGGAAACGCCGGCGGCGGGACCGCCGGTGCGACGACAATCTGGGAGTGCGTGGATGAACGACGGTTTCGTGGCCTTGTACATCTTCATGCTGGCGGCGATCGCCGGGCATGTGATCATTTCCCGGGTGCCGGTCATCCTGCATACCCCGCTGATGTCGGGTTCCAACTTCATCCACGGCATCGTGCTGATCGGCGCGATGGTCGTGCTGGGCCATGCGGACACCCCCCTGGAAAAGGCCATCGGTTTCGTCGCCGTGCTGCTGGGTGCCGGCAATGCCGCCGGCGGCTACGTGGTCACCGAGCGCATGCTGGAGATGTTCAAGTCCAGCAAGAAGCCTGCCGGCAAGGAGGGCGGGCAATGAGCTGGACCGTGCCCGAACTGCTGTCCTTCCTGGTCAAGGCCAGTTACCTGGTCGCCGCGACCCTGTTCCTGCTCGGCCTGCAACGCATGGCCTCGCCACTGACCGCGCGCAGCGGCATCCGCTGGGCCGGACTGGGCATGCTGATCGCCACGATCGCGACCTTCTTCCTGCCCGACCTGCACAACATCCCGTTGATCATCGCCGCGATCGCGATCGGCACCGCCGCGGCCTGGGTGTCCGGCAAGCAGGTGCCGATCACCGACATGCCGCAGATGGTCGCGCTGTACAACGGCATGGGCGGTGGCTCGGCGGCGGCGATCGGCGCGGTGGAGTTGCTGCGCTTTTCCTTCCTGGTCCATCGCGACACCAGCCACTGGAGCGAATCGGCGATCGCCGCGCTGGCCGCGCGCCAGCCGGACGCGACCACCCTGGCGCTGGCGGTGATCGGTTCGGCGATCGGCGCGGTGTCGCTGTCCGGTTCGGTCATTGCCTGGGCCAAGCTCGACGGGCGGCTGGACAAGCGGGTGGTGTTCCCTGGCCAGCAAATCTTCAACCTGCTGGTATTCATCGCCATGGTGGCGCTGGGCGGCTGGGCGGCGTACACGCTGTCGGCGCCCTACATCATCGCGTTCTTCGTGGTCGCGCTGGCGCTGGGGGTGTTGATGACCCTGCCGATCGGCGGCGCGGACATGCCGGTGGTGATCTCGCTGTACAACGCCTTCACCGGACTGGCGGTGGCGTTCGAAGGCTACGTGCTGGGCAACGAGGCGTTGATCATCGCCGGCATGATGGTCGGCGCGGCCGGCATCCTGCTGACCCGGCTGATGGCCAAGGCGATGAACCGGCCGATCCGCAACGTGCTGTTCTCCAATTTCGGTGGCGGCGGCCAGGCGCAGGAAATCGCCGGCAGCCAGAAGCCGATCGAAGCCGGCGACGTCGCCGCGATGATGGCCTTCGCCGAACGCGTGGTGATCGTGCCCGGCTATGGCATGGCGGTGGCCCAGGCCCAGCACAAGATCTGGGAACTGGCGCAGAAGCTGATCGATCGCGGGGTGAAGGTGAAGTTCGCCATCCACCCGGTCGCCGGGCGCATGCCCGGGCACATGAACGTGCTGCTGGCCGAGGCGGGCGTGCCTTATGACCTGATCGCGGACATGGAGGACATCAACCCGGAGTTCGCCAACACCGATGTCTCGCTGGTGATCGGCGCCAACGACGTGGTCAACCCGGTGGCCAAGACGGATCCGGCCAGCCCGATCTACGGCATGCCGATCCTCGACGTGGTCAACAGCAGGAACACCATCGTGATCAAGCGCGGCAAGGGCACCGGTTTCGCCGGCATCGAGAACGCGCTGTTCTACGCCGACAACACGCGCATGCTCTATGGCGACGGCGCGGAAATGGCGAGCGCGCTGGTCAGCGAACTGAAGGCGCTGGACGGCGGCGGCCACTGAGCCGCCTCCGCTCCTGCCGCACCATCAACGCGTGGCGCGCGGGGTGGGCGCGCCGGTTGCTATTTCGCCAGCCAGGCCGCCAACAGCGGGGATGCGAGCAGGCAGGCCCGATCCAGGGTGTCGTTGGCGAGCTGGGCCAGGGTCCAGGCATGGGAGGGACCCAGCCGCAGCGCCGATTCCCAGGGCAGCAGCCCAAGCGCGAAGCCCAATTGGCTGGCCATGATGAACCAGTTGGCGAGAAGGGCCATGGCCAGCGTGGCCACGGCCGCCACCGTGGCCCTTCGCGCCCCCGGCCGGACGCCGGCGAAGCGCAGCAGCAGGGCGGCATCCACCGCGGCGAGCAGCGCCATCCAACCCGACTGGCGGCCCAGGTAGAGCGCCAGCAGTACCCAGATCAGGCTGAAACACAGTCCGCCGAGCAGCAGGATGAACGGTGCCAGCCAACGGGCGGACGATGCGGAAGGGGCGGCAGGGGGCATGAAGGCTCCGGCAAGGACCGCCAAGGATACGGCCTGCCGGCTTCGCCGGGGCTGCCGGGATACAATATCGGCCTTGCGCGCCCCCCACGCGCCCCCATGTGAACCGCATGTATTCCCGCAGCAGTGAACCCGTCCAATTCGAGCGCGATTGCCCCGCGGTGCTGGTGCCGCAGGGCGAGAGCGTGACCCTGCCCGCCGGCACCTACGGCTACATCACCCAGGCGCTGGGTGGCAGCTACACGGTGTTCGTGGAAGGCAATCTGTTCCGCATCGCCGGCCAGGACGCCGACGCGATCGGCAAGGAACCGACCGAACCGCTGAGCCTGCCGGACAACGCCAGCGATGACGAGGTCGAGCAGATGGTGTGGCAGCAGTTGCGCACCTGCTTCGATCCGGAGATCCCGTTCAACATCGTCGATCTGGGGCTGGTCTACGAGGCCAGGCTCAATCATCGCGACGACGGCCAGCGCGAGGTCGAAGTGAAGATGACCCTGACCGCGCCCGGCTGCGGCATGGGCGAGATCCTGGTCGACGACGTGCGCAGCAAGCTGGAAATGATCCCCACCGTGGTCGAGGCGGACGTGGAACTGGTGTTCGATCCGCCGTGGGGCCGGCACATGATGTCGGAAGCCGCCAAGCTGGAAACCGGCATGCTCTGAGGGCCGCGCGCCCTTCTCTTTTTTCGCAGTGGAATACAGGAAGCAAGTGATGAACGTCGCCAACGCCGCCCCCCTGGTCTACCGGGTCGACCGCTCCGACCATGCCCGCAGCGCCGCCGAGCGCGAGAAGATCCTCGCCGCGCCGGGTTTCGGCCTGCACTTCACCGACCACATGGTCGCCATCGAATGGGACAAGGCGCAGGGCTGGCATGACGCGCAGGTGCGCCCCTACGGACCGCTGGCGCTGGATCCGGCCGCCTCGGTGCTGCACTACGGCCAGGAAATCTTCGAGGGCATCAAGGCTTATCGCCACGCCGACGGTTCGATCTGGACCTTCCGTCCCGACGCCAATGGCGCGCGCCTGCAGCGTTCGGCCCGTCGCCTGGCGATGCCGGAACTGCCGGTGGCCGAATTCACCGAGTCGCTGCGCCAGCTGATCGCGGTGGACGCGGACTGGGTGCCGTCGGCACCTGAGACCAGCCTGTACTTCCGCCCCTTCATGATCGGCACCGAGGCCTTCCTCGGCGTGCGCGCGGCGCACAAAGCCGCTTACTACGTCATCGCCAGCCCGGCCGGCGCGTACTTCGCCAAGGGCGTGGCGCCGGTGTCGATCTGGCTGTCCACCGACTACGCACGCGCGGCCAAGGGCGGCACCGGCGCGGCCAAGTGCGGTGGCAACTACGCCGCCTCGCTGCTGCCGCAGCAGGAAGCGCAGGCGCAGGGCTGCTCGCAGGTGCTGTTCCTGGATCCGGTCGAGGGCAGGTATCTGGAAGAACTGGGCGGCATGAACGTGTTCCTGGTCTACAAGGACGGCACCATCGTCACCCCGGAACTGTCCGGCAGCATCCTGGAAGGCGTGACCCGTTCCAGCATCCTGCAACTGGCCCGCGATCGCGGCCACAAGGTCGAGGAGCGCAAGGTCTCCATCGACGAGTGGAAGCAGGGCGTGGCCTCGGGTGACATCGCCGAGGTGTTCGCCTGCGGCACCGCCGCGGTGATCACGCCGATCGGCGAATTGAAGGGCCGCGATTTCGCGGTGGGCGACGCGAGCGCGCCGGCCGGCGAGGTGACCATGGCCATCCGCAAGGAACTGACCGACATCCAGTACGGCAAGATTCCCGATCGCCACGGCTGGTTGGTCAAGCTCAGCGGCTGAGGCGCGATGCCTTCAGGCGACGACGAAAGGCCGGGCATCGCCCGGCCTTTTCGTTTCGCGGAATCGCGCTGCGCCTTCAGGCCGCGAACTTTTTCGCGCCCGCCACGCAGGCGACCACGCCCAGGGTCACCGCGAGCATCGTCCAGCTCACCGTTTCGCCGAGCAGCAGTGCGGCCAGGGCGAGCCCGAAGAACGGTTGCAGCAGTTGCAGCTGGCCTACCGCGGCAATGCCGCCCTGCACCAGCCCGCGATACCAGAACACGAAGCCGATCAGCATGCTGAAGAGCGAGACGTAGGCCAGTCCGATCCATGCAGGCGTCCCCACCGGCGCGAACGAATCCGGGCGCGACGCGAGCGTGATCGGCAGCACGACCGGCAGCGAGAGCGCCAGCGCCCAGCAGATCACCTGCCAGCCGCCGAGCCGGCGGGACAGCCGCGCGCCTTCGGCATAGCCCAGGCCACAGACCAGGATTGCGGTCACCATCAGCAGATCGCCGGCCCACGAGGCCTCCGCGTCGTGCCCGAGCGCGTAGCCCGCCACGCACAGGCTGCCCAGCACCGAGAACAGCCAGAACACCGGCCGCGGCCGTTCACCGCCGCGGATCACGCCGAAGATAGCGGTGCTCAACGGCAACAGCCCGACGAACACGATGGTGTGTGCCGAAGAAACGTGCTGCAGGGCGAGCGCACTCAGCAGCGGATAGCCGACCACCACGCCCAGCACCACCACCGCCAGCGACGGCAGATCGGCCCGGCCCGGACGCGGCTGGCGGAACACGCGCAGCAGCAGCAGCGCCAGCAGGCCGGCGATCGCGGCGCGGGCGGCGGTCAGGAACACCGGGTCCAGATCCAGCACCGCCACCCGGGTGGCGGGCAGCGAGCCGGCGAAGATCACCACGCCGATGAAACCGTTGATCCAGCCGCTGCTCGTCCTGTCCATTGCCTGCCTCTCGGGGAATGCCGCCAGTGGACCACGGCACGGCCACCCGCCCCCAGATACAGTCCAGTACAATTTGAAATAACTGTTATAGACATCGGGGCCATACGGTGGGAGCCGGCAGCATGACGAACCCGCAGCAGGGCACCCGCATCGGGCAGGTGATGGCGGCCATCCGCGCCGGGATAGCGGCGCGTTTGCATGGCCCCGGCACGCGCCTGCCATCGGTACGCGCGCAGGCCCGCGCCATGCGGGTTTCGGTCTCCACGGTGGTCGAGGCGTACGAGCGGCTGGCGGCCGAAGGCGTGATCACGTCGCGCCCGGGTTCCGGTTTCTACGTCGCCGGACCCAGCGCGCCGCTGGCGCTGGCGGAGATGGGGCCGCGGCTCGATCGCGAGGTCGATCCGCTGTGGATCTCGCGGCAGTCGCTGGAAACCGACGCGGCCATGCTCAAGCCCGGCTGCGGCTGGTTGCCGGCGTCGTGGATGTACGAAGCCGGCATCCGCCGCGCGCTGCGCACGCTGGCGCGCGCGGATGCAGTCGCGCTGGCCGACTACGCCACGCCGGGCGGCCTCCCCCCGCTGCGCCAACTGCTCGCGCGGCGCCTGGCCGGGCATGGCGTCGAGGCTTCGCCGGATCAGATCCTGCTGGCCGACTCCGGTACCCACGCGATCGATCTGATCGCCCGGTTCCTGCTCGAGCCCGGCGACACCGTGCTGGTGGACGATCCCTGCTACTTCAACTTCCACGCGCTGCTGAAGGCCCACCGGGTGAAAGTCGCCAGCGTGCCGTATACGCCCACCGGGCCGGATCTGGAGGCGTTCGCGAACGCGTTGCAGGCACATGCGCCGCGGCTCTACATCACCAATTCGGGGCTGCACAATCCGACCGGCGCGGTGTTGTCGCCGGTGACGGCGCATCGTTTGCTCAAACTCGCCGAGCCCTCGAACCTGGTCATCGTCGAGGACGACATCTTCGCGGATTTCGAGAGCGCGCCGGCACCCCGGCTGGCGGCGTTCGACGGCCTGTCGCGGGTGATCCAGATCGGCAGTTTCTCAAAAACCCTGTCGGCCTCGCTGCGCTGCGGGTTTATCGCCGCGCGGCCGGACTGGATCGACGCGTTGACCGACCTCAAGCTGGCGACCGGTTTTGGTGGCAGCCGGCTGGCCGCCGATCTGTTGCTCGTCGCGCTCACCGACAGCGGCTATCGCCGGCACATGGAAGCGGTGCGGATCCGCCTGGCGGAGGCGAGGGAGAAGACCCTGGCACGGCTGGCCGCGCTGGGCATCACGCCGTGGCTCGTGCCGCAGGCGGGCATGTTCCTGTGGTGCCGCCTGCCCGACGGGATCGAGGCGGCGGAACTGGCGCGCGCCTGCCTGGCGGACGGCATGGTGCTGGCACCGGGCAATGCCTTCAGCCTGTCGCCGCAGGCCGGGCAATTCATGCGCTTCAACGTGGCCCAATCGCTGGATCCTCGCATCCATGCCGGCCTGAAGCGCGCGCTGGCGGGGTGACCACCCGCCGGCGCGCGGACCGCGATCAGGCCGCTTCGAAGCGATTGGCGGCCACGTTCTTGCGGACCTTGGCGGGATCCCAGATACGGCCGTTCATGGCGATGTAGACGCCCGGCGGCAGCGACTGCACCGCGCCGACCGCGCAACCGATGTTGAACTCCGCATCCGAGCCGCGGAAGCGGGCCGGATTGAGCGCGCCGGTCATCACGATGGTCTTGTCCGGAATCGACGTGAGCACGTGGCCGGTCTGGACCATCGAGTCGGTGCCATGGGTGATCAGCACATGGCGGGCTGGCTGCGCGGCGACGGTGGCGCGGATCAACTCGCGGTCCTCGTCGGTGATGTGCAGCGAGTCCTTGCGGATGATCGGGATCACGGTGAAGCGGAAAGCCACGCCGAGCTCCTTCAGGATCTGGCCGATCTGCGGATCGCCGATCTGGTAGTCGGACTTGTCGTCGAAGTAGATCTTGTCGATCGTGCCACCGGTGGTGACGATCAGCAGTTCTTCCATCTCAGGGCTCCTGCGCGGACGCGGCCTCGGCCGCGCGCGCTTCTTCGGGGGTGACCAGGTGGTAGTCGTCGCCGTACACCTCGCACAGCGCCAACCAGGCTGCGCCCGGCGGCGCAACGACCTGCCAATTATCGCCGTTCCGGCGGCTGAACGTGCAGCGGGCCGGAGCGTCGTCGTCGCTGCCCGCATCCGCGCCGATGGTGGCCATCAATGCCATGTTGTCGTAGTCGCGCAGGCGGGGTGGGCCGTCCATCGGCCAGGCGTGGTGTTCCCAGGCGCAGCAACTGGCGCGTCCGGATTCGACCAGATGGCCGTCGACGACCCGCAGGTCCGCGTAGCCGCCGCTGAAGAAATGGAAGAATTTTCCGCTCGCCGGATCCTGGCGGTAGAGATCGCCCAGGCAGTTGGGGCCGGCCCCGCACATGCCGCGGGTCTCCACTTCGAAGAAGCCGTCCCGGTCGATGTCGACCAGGTCGACGCCGCGTAGCGGTTCTTCCATCGCGTCGGCGCCCAGCGCCAGTGCCGGCTGGAAGCGTGAATCGCCCGGCGCGGCAACCGCCACCTCGAACCGGGGCGAAGGCGCAGTGTCACTGGCGTCGGCCGCGTCGCATCGAACGGAAAGGCGCAAGCGCGAGCCATCCGCCTGGGTGACCACCTGTTCGCGGGCCTGGCACCTGTCGCCTTCTTCGGCGAACGCGGACGCCGACGCGCACAGCGACAACAGCAGCGGCGCCAGCCAGCGCAGCAGGCGCCGGTGATCGCCCGAGCCAATCATGGCGCGGCCCTGCGGGCGAAGCGGGCGCGCAGCGCCGGCCAGCTCGTGGCCAGCACGATGCCGACCGACAGGGCGATCCCGCCCCAGGCATAGCCGGCTTCGGCCGGACGCGACCATGCCACCATCACCGCGTGCGCGAACCAGAACAGCGCGAACACTCCGGCCCAGAACGGCGCCTTCGGCCGGCGCAGGAAGTGCCCGATGGCCAGCAGGAACGGCGGCAGGCAGAACACCAGCAGCACCGCCAGGTAATGACGATCCCCGCGGAACCACAGCGCGTACAGCGCCGCCAGCGCCAGCAGCATCAGCGCGGACGGAAGGCGCGGGCGCGTCATCGCGCGGGCTCCAGCCGACGGGTGATGTCGGCCACGCGCCGGCCGAGCGCGCGCGCCAGCGCGGCTTCGTCATCGCTCAGCACGGGATCGTCGCTGCCCCCGGCCACGTGGCTGGCGCCATAGGGCGATCCACCGGTGCGGGTGGTGCTCAGCAGCGTCTCGGTGAACGGAATGCCGACCAGCAGGCAGCCGTGGTGCAGCAGCGGCAACTGCATCGACAACAGGGTCGATTCCTGGCCGCCATGCTGGGTGGCGGTGGAGGTGAATACCGCCGCGGGCTTGTCGACCAGGGTACCGCTGGCCCATTCCGCGCCCAGGCCGTCGATGAAATGCTTGAGCGGCGCGGCCATGTTGCCGAAGCGGGTGGGGCTGCCCAGGACCAATCCGGCGCATTCGGCCAGGTCGCGCGCTTCCACGTAGGGCGCGCCGTCTTCCGGCACCGGCGGGGCGGCCTGCTGGGTCACCGGCGCGACCGGCGGCACCGTGCGCAGGCGCGCCGCCATGCCTTCGACCTCGCCGATGCCGCGCGCGATCTGCCGGGCCAGGCGGGCCACCGAGCCGCCGCGACTGTAGTAGAGCACCAGGATCTCGGCCATGCATCGGTCCGTTCGCGTCAGGGCCGTCTAGTATCCCCCGAGCGACGCGGCGATGTCGCGCCGCGGACGCATCGGTTACCCTTCCCGCGTCATGGAGCCACTGGATTCCGTCAATCGCTGGACCGACCGCCTGCGCGATCGCGCGCGCGCCGGGACCTTCTTCCGTTTCCTGGCCAAGCGTTTCCTCGACGATCGGCTGTTCCAGGCGGCGGCCTCGCTGGCCTACACCACCCTGTTCGCGCTGGTACCGTTGGCGATGGTGGTGTTCGGGGTGCTGTCGGCGTTCCCGGTGTTCGACCGCTGGAGCGACCAGCTCAGCGATTACATCTTCTCCAACTTCGTGCCCAACGCGGCGCGTTCGGCCGAGATCTACATCAAGCAGTTCTCGGCCAGCGCCGGCCAGCTGACCGCGGTGGGCGTGATCGTGCTGGTGATTTCCCTGCTGATCACCCTCAACAGCGTCGAGGCGACCTTCAACCGGATCTGGCGGGTGGCCTCGTCGCGGCCCAAGTTCGGCCGCTTCCTGGTGTACTGGACGGTGCTGACCCTCGGTGCATTGGTGGCGGCCGCATCGCTGGCAATGTCGGCGCGTTTCTTCGCCCTGCCGCTGTTCGCCACCAATGAAGGACAGGTGCTGCGCACCTTCGTGCTGACCCTGGCGCCGCTGCTGATCGAGTTCGCCGCAATCACCATGATCTACCGGGTGGTGCCGCACCGGACCATCAAGCTGCGCTATGCGATGGCCGGCGCGCTGCTGGCCACCTTCCTGCTGGAACTGGTCAAGTGGGGGCTGGGCCTCTACCTGGGCAGCTTCAACACCTACCAGAAGATCTACAGCACCTTCGCCGCGGTACCCATCCTGCTGATGTGGATCTACCTGTGCTGGGTGGCGATCCTGATGGGCGCGTCGCTGGCGTCGGCAATGGCGGCGTTCCGCTACCAGCCGGTCGCGATGCGCCTGCCGCTGGGCTACGAAATCTATGGCCTGCTGCGCATGCTCGGACGCTTCAACGAAGCGCGCGCGCAGGGACAGGGGCTGCACAGCGACCAGATCCTGGTGCTGGAGCCGATGCTGACCGACTCGCTGATCCAGCAGATGCTCGGCCAACTGGCCGACATCAACCTGCTGCGGCGGGCCGAGGAGGGCGAGTGGCTGCTGTCGCGGGATCTCGACGACATGAGCCTGGCCGAGCTCTACGAAGCCTGCCAGCTGCGCATCCCGATCGCCGAGGCGCACCTGCCGTGCCGCGACGATTCGCTGGGCGTCGCCGCGCGCCGCGCGCTGGACGATCTGCGGGTGCCGCTGCGCGAACTGCTCAAGCGCCGGGTCAGCGACATCTACCAGGATTCCAACGAGGACAATCGATGAGAGTGGTTCCCCTCCTGTTGCTGGCGACGACACTGATCCTGTCCGCCTGCAAACCCTCCACGCCGGGCGAGGCCCCGGCCAAGCAGGCCGCCACCGCTCCCGCCTCCGGGCCGGCGCCCGCGACGGATGCCGGCAACGGCATGGCGATCCGCGAGACCACCGCGGAAATCCCGACGCTGGCGGTCGACACCGTCGATGGCGGCCGTTTCGATCTATCCGCGCAGCGCGGCAAATGGGTGGTGGTGAATTTCTGGGCCACCTGGTGCGCGCCCTGCCTGAAGGAAATGCCGGAACTGTCGGCGCTGGATGCGATGCGCGAGGACGTGCAGGTCATCGGCCTGGCCTACGAGGACATCACGCCAGCCGACATGCAGGCATTCCTGAAGGAACACCCGGTGGTCTATCCCATCGCGGTCATCGACGTGATGGCGCCGCCGGCGGATTTCGCCACCCCGCGCGGGCTGCCCACGACCTATCTGATCTCGCCCGAAGGCAAGGTAGCCAAGGCGTTCGCCGGGCCCGTCACCGCCGGCGATCTGGAAGCGCTGATCGCGCGGTCGCCCGGCAAGCCTGGTTGATGGACACCGCGCGTTTCCTGATCGAAGGCCGGGTGCAGGGCGTGTTCTTCCGCGCCTCCACCCGCGAGCAGGCGCGCCGGCTGGGACTGGCGGGCATCGCGCGGAACCTGGCTGACGGGCGGGTGGAAGTGATCGCCGCCGGTGAAGCGGACGCGATCGAGACGCTGGCCGGCTGGTTGCATCACGGACCGCCGCAGGCGCGGGTCGACCGGGTGGAACGGCTGGCGTGGACGGGACCGGTGCCGCCGGGTTTCGAGGTCGGTTGAAACGGAACAAGAAAAAGGCGGCCGATGGCCGCCTTTTCCATCTGGCGTCCGCAGGCTTATTTCCTGCCGTTGCCTTTTTCCTTGCCCTGACCCTGGCCGCCCTGGCCATGTCCCTTGCCCTTGCCACCGCCCTGGGCCGGGCCGTGGTCGCCACTGCGGCCCTTGTCCGGGCCGCGATGGGCGTTGCCCTGCGACGAGCGTGCGGCACCCTTGCTGCCGCCGTTGCCGTTGCCGTTGCCGTTGCCCGCCTGCGCCGGCTTGCCCTTGCCCGGGCCATGCTTGGACCAGTCGACATGGACGTTGCGATCCACCGCCACCGGATAGCCCCAGCGGTCATAGGTGCGGGAGAAGCCGTTCTTCAGCGCGTGGAATTCCGACGAGCCGGGCTTGATGCCCATGCGCTTGGCGATCGCGCCCCAGCCCTGGCCGGGATTGCGATCGTATTCGCGGACCACGTCGATGCACGGGAGTCTCAGGATGTGCGCGATGGCGCAGGCGTAATAGATGTCGCCCGCCGACCAGCGACGACCGAACAGATCCGTCACCAACGATCGCGGCGCGCCGTAATAGCCGGTCATCTCGTCGATGAAGGGCTCGCGGTAGCGCGAACCGTAGTCGTTGATCTCGATCAGGCGCGTGTCCACCCAGGCATCGCCGGTGCGGAAGTTGTAACCGACCACCTGTGCATGGGCGGCCGAAGCGGTGGCGAGCAGCAGGCCGGCGCACAGCGCCAGCAGCGGCTTGGAATGGCGGATGTGGACGTTCATGGGGCACTCCTTTTCCAGGTGCGGCGAGTCTTGGAAGAATGGACTGAATCGGCGGTGAAAACCGTCATGTAACGCACATTCCGCATGGGCGTCATTCAGTCCCGTCGCGGGGACCCATGATCCGGAGCGGCAATCAGATCGGAAAAGGCGGAATCGGTTTCAGCGCGCCGTACTTTTCCTTCAGCGGCTTGCCCTTCAACGGCGGAAGGCCGAACGTCTCCAGCGGCACCTGGGTATCGGGCAGGCGATCCAGCAGATCCCGGATCAAGGTCAGGCGGCCACGCCGCTGATCGTTGAAATCGACCAGCGTCCACGGCGCGTCCGTGGTGTGGGTAGCCTTGAACATGGCTTCGCGCGCGGTGGTGTAGTCGGCGTATTTCTCGCGCGCCTTCAGATCGATGGGCGAGAGCTTCCAGCTCTTCAGCGGCTCCTCCGCGCGTTCGGCGAAACGCTCCTCCTGGCGCGCCTGATCCACCGCCAGCCAGTACTTGAACAGCAGGATGCCGTCGTCGACCAGCAGCTTCTCGAAGATCGGCACCTGGGCCAGGAAGCGGCGGTACTCGCTGCCGGTGCAGAATCCCATCACCTTCTCCACGCCGGCACGGTTGTACCAGCTGCGATCGAACAGCACGATTTCGCCCGCCGCGGGCAGGTGGGCGATGTAACGCTGCAGGTACCACTGGGTGCTTTCGCGCTCGCTCGGCCGGGGCAGCGCGGCGACGTGGCACTGGCGTGGATTCAGGTGCTCGCGGATGGCATTGATCGCGCCGCCCTTGCCAGCGGTGTCGCGGCCCTCCATCAGCACCACGATGCGCGCGCCCGCGTGCGATGCCCAACGCGCCATCGCCGCCAGTTCCAGTTGCAACGGCTTGAGCAACTGCTCGTATTCCTTGCGCTTGAGTTCCTTCATGGGGTCTTCTTCCGGCGGTTCTGGCGGGTGGTGCCGGCCATGCCGCGCGCCACTTCCAGCAGCGCGCCCTGCTGACGGGAATTCAGTTCGCGATAGGCGGCCAGGAGATCGTGCTCGCCCCGCGTGCGCGCGGGATCAAGTTGGGTGGCAAGTTCCGCCAGCAGCGCGCCGGCCGGCACGCCGAAGGCGCGGGCAAGGGCGGCCATCTGTTCCTGGCCGGGCAATTTGTCGCCACTCAGCCAGGAACGGACCGTGGCCGCGCCCACCCGCGGGATGGCGGTGGCGATGTCGGCGGCGCTGAGTCCGCTGGCCTTGGCGAGCATGCGCAGGGTGGCGTCGATGGACATGGCCGTTCCTGGATCATTCCTTGAGGCGGGGGCGCAGCGTGGCGAGGTTGCAGGGCCGGGTGCGTGCGTCGAGTTGCGCGGAGATGATGCGTTCCCAAGCCGTGCGGCAGGCCGAGGTCGAACCCGGCAGGCAGAACAGGAAGGTGCCGTTGGCCAGTCCGGCGAACGCCCGCGATTGCAGCGAGGAGGTACCGATTTCCTCGAAGCTGATGGCGCGGAACAGTTCGCCGAAGCCGGGCATCTCCTTGTCCAGCAGCGGCAGCAGCGCCTCGGGCGTGGAGTCGCGGCCGGTGAAGCCAGTGCCGCCGGTGACCAGGATGCCGTCCACCGCGGGGTCGGCGATCCAGCGCGAGACCAGCGCCCGCAGCTGGTAGCGATCGTCCGGCAGCAGGCTGCGCTCGGCGAGCCGGTGGCCGGCGTCGGTGGCCGCGTTGGCCAGGTAGTCGCCGCTGCTGTCCTCGGCCAGGGTGCGGCTGTCGGAGACGGTCAGCAGGGCGAGGCGCAGGGGCAGGAAGTCGTTGGCGTGGCTCATGCCGGCAGCGTAAGGGCTGGCCGGCCACGCTTTCAATGCCGCCCGTTCACCGGCGGGGCGGCAGCGGTAGCTGCGGCGTGTTCAGGGGGCCAGCGAAAGCCGGAACCGCAGGGTGCCGTCGTAGGGTTCCCAGCCCAGGTGCCGGTACAGCGCCTGCGCGGAACGGTTGTCGTGATCGGTTTCCAGTTCCAGGCGCGCGGCGCCCGAGTTCCGCCCGAATGCGGCGGCGGCGTCCAGCAACGAGCGGGCCACGCCCTGGCGACGCGCTTCGCGGACGACATAGAGATCGTTGAGCACCCAGATGCGCACCGCGCGCACCGAGGAGAACGACGGGAACAACTGGGTGAAGCCCAGCAGGTGCCCATCGTCCTCGGCGATGAAGATCACCGACTCGTCGTTTGCCAGCCGGCCGTGGATGAAGGCGGAGGCCAACGCGGCGTCCGGTGCCTGTTCGTAGAACTGGCGGTAGAGATCGAACAGCGGCGCGATCGCTTCCGCATCGGCCAGGGTCGCGCGTCGTACCGTGATGCTCATGCCGCCTCCGTCAGTCGGGCCAGTTCGTCAGCCTGGTATTCGCGGGTCAGGCGATCCACCAGGGGATCCAGATCGCCTTCCATGATGTTGGGCAGGTCGTACAGGGTCAGGCCCTCGACGCGATGGTCGGTGATCCGGCCCTGCGGGAAATTGTAGGTGCGGATGCGCTGGCTGCGATCGCCGCTGCCCACCTGCAGGCGCCGCGATGCGGCCTGCGCCGCCTGCTGCCTGCTGCGCTCGGCGTCGAGCAACTGCGCCTTCAGTCGCTTCATCGCCTTGTCGCGGTTGGCGTGCTGGCTGCGCTCGGTCTGGCATTCGACCACCACCCCGGTCGGCACGTGGGTGATGCGGATCGCGGACTCGGTCTTGTTGACGTGCTGGCCGCCGGCGCCGGAGGAACGGAAGGTGTCGACCTTCAGATCCGCCGGATTGATCGCGATGTCCTCGACCTCGTCCACGTCAGGGATGATCGCCACGGTCGCCGCCGAAGTGTGGATGCGACCCTGCGATTCGGTTTCCGGGACGCGCTGGACGCGGTGGGTGCCGGACTCGAACTTCAGCCGGGCGAAGGCGCCGCGACCGCTGACCTTGGCCACGATTTCCTTGTAGCCGCCATGCTCGCCGGGATTGTCGGATTCGATCTCGACCCGCCAGCCCCGCCGCTCGGCGTAGCGCGCGTACATGCGGAACAGATCGCCGGCGAAGATCGCGGCCTCGTCGCCACCGGTGCCGGCGCGGACTTCCAGGAACAGGTTGCCGTCGTCGCGATCGTCGCGCGGCACCAGCAGCAGCGACAGTTCGTCTTCCAGTTCGGCCAGGCGGGCCCGGGCGGTGGAGATTTCCTCCTCCGCCAGTTCGGCCAGATCCGGATCCCCGCGCATCGCCTCGGCCGAGGCCAGGTCGCGCCTGGCGCGCGCCTCTTCGGCCAGTGCGGTGGCGACGGGCTCCAGTTGCGCGAACTCGCGGGAATAGTTGCGGAAGCGCTCGTTGTCGCCGGCCACGCCGGGATCGGCCAGCAGGCGTTCCAGTTCCTCGCGGCGTTCGGCCAGCGCTTCGAGTTTACGGCGCAGCGTCGGCGTCATCGGGCTTCTTGGAATGGGAGTAGGGCGCCTTTTCGGGGAACAGGCGGTCGGCCGCGCGTGCCAGTTCGGCATCGCCGGTCAGCGCGGCCTCGCGCAGCGCGGCGGTCGGCGGATGCAGCAAGCGGTTGGTCAAGGAATGGGCGAGGAATTCGAGCACGGCTTCCGGTTCGCGACCGTTGGCCAACTGCTGGCGGGCCTTGGCCAGCACGTCGTCGCGGGCCTGCTCGCCGTGCGCGCGCAGGCGCTTGAGCGGTTCCTGGCGGCTGCCGGCCTGCAGCGTCTCCACGTAGCGGGCGACCTGCAGTTCGATGATCGCCTCGGCGGCGTCGGCGGCCTCGCGGCGACTGCGGCGGTTGTCCTCGACCGCGCGCTCCAGGTCGTCGACCGTGTACAGGTAGGCGTCGTTGAGGTCGGCCACGTCGGCGGCGATGTCGCGCGGGACTGCCAGGTCGAACAGCAGCATCGGCTTGTGCCGGCGGCGCGCGAGCGCCTGCTCGACATGCGCGCGCAACAGGATCGGTTCGCGCGCGGCGGTCGCCGAGAACACCACGTCTGCCTCGCCCAGGTGGCGCTCCAACTCGCCCAGCGGCAAGGCATAGCCGCCGTGCCGGCTGGCCAGTTCCTGCGCGTGGGCCAGGGTGCGGTTGGCGATCAGCAACCGGCGCACGCGGCCTTCGCTGAGGTGCTTGGCGGCCAGCTCGATGGTTTCGCCGGCGCCGATCAGCAGCACGGTCGAATCGCTCAGGCGGGTGAAGGAATCCTGCGCCAGGCGCACGGCGGTGGAGGCGACCGAGACCGGGTTGGCGCCGACGCGGGTATCGGTGCGGGCGCGCTTGGCGACCGCGAAGGTCTGCTGGAACAGGCGATCCAGGCGGCTGCCCAGCGCGCCGTGTTCGCGCGCGTTGGCCCAGGCGTCCTTCACCTGGCCGAGGATCTGCGGCTCGCCCAGCACCATCGAGTCCAGGCCGGTGGCGACCCGGAACAGATGGCGGACCGCGTCGGCATCGCGATGCCGGTACAGGTAGGCCTCCAGGCCGTCGGCGTGGGTCGCCAGCCAATTGGCCAGCACCTGTCCGTCATCCGCGACCGCGTACAGCTCGGTACGGTTGCAGGTCGACAACAGGGCCGCTTCCTCGACCTGCGGCAGGGTGCGCAGCGCGCTCAGCGCAGTCGGCAGCGCGCCGGCATCGAAGGCCACGCGTTCGCGCAGTTCGACCGGCGCGGTCTGGTGATTCAGTCCGAGGACCCACAACGTCATCGTTCAGGTGCTTGCGCTAAGCTGCTGGCTGGTAAGTGGCCGCTATTTTACGGCCCACGTGAGTCTCATGCCCGCAATATTGCGTCTCAGCCTGGTCATCCCGTTGCTGTTGGCCCTGTCCGGGCCCGCCCTGGCCTCGCGCAAGGCGCCACAACCGGCCCGGGACGACGCCCTGACCACGGTGATGGCGGGCGAATTCGCACTCCAGGCCGGACAGCTTTCCGAGGCCTCGCGCTGGTACCTGGAGGCGGCGCGCGATACCGAGGACGCCGGCCTGGCCGAGCGGGCCACCCGCATCGCCCTGCTTTCCAACGATGACGCCGGCGCCGCCGAGGCGCTGAAGCTGTGGCGCGCGCGCGCGCCCAAGTCGCAGGCCATGCGCGGCGCCGAAGCCACCCTGGCGTTGCGCCGCGGGGATGCCCGCGCCGCCCGCCGGGAACTGGACACGCTGATGAAGTCGCCCGACGACATGGGCTGGCGCTACGCGCTCACCGCGCTGGGCAGCGGCGGCAAGGATCCCGAACTGCCGGCCCGCCTGCTGGGCGAACTGGTCGACGGCAACGCCATTCCGGCCGAACTGCAGGCGTGGCTGGCATTCGCCGGCCTGGCCCAGCAACTGGAGCAGCCGGATCTGTCCCGCCGCATCGTCGGCCGCGTGGTCGAGCGGTTCCCGCAGGAGCCGCGGGTCGTGTTGCTGCACGCCGCGCAGCTGCGGCGATCCGGCGACGAGGCCGCCGCCCGCAAGGTCCTGGCGGGCATGGGGGCCGACATCCTGGAACGCCCCGATCTGCGCCTGGCCGTTGCCGCCGAGTACGAAGCCCTGGGTGATTCCGCTGCTGCCGCGAACACCTTGGCAAAGGGACCGCAGGACGATCAGAGCTACGCGCTGCGGGCTTCGCTGCTGGCCAAGGCCGACAACACCACCGCGTTGACCGCGCTGTACGACGAACTGCGCCGCGAGGCCGGCGAACCCGACGGCGGACGCCGTCTGCTGCTGGGCCAGATGGCCGAATTCCTCAAGCGTCCGCAGGAAGCGCTGGACTGGTATCGCAGCGTGCCCGGCGGCAACGCCCGCGCCGAGGCGCGCCTGCGTGCCGCCAATACGCTCTACGAACTCGAACGCAAGGACCAGGCGTTCCAGGAACTGCGCACCCTGCAGGGCGACGCATCGGCCGACGACGACGCGCGTCGCAATGCCTACCTGCTGGAGGCCGAGCTGCGCCAGAAGAATGGCGAGGATGCCGGCGAGCTGGACGTGTTCGCGCGTGGCCTGGCCGCCTATCCCGACGATATCGAGATCCTCTACGCGCGCGGGTTGGCCTGGGAGCGTCGCGATCGCATCGACCGCGCCGAGGCCGATTTCCGCAAGATCCTGGTGATCGATCCTGAGAACACCGCAACCCTCAACGCGCTGGGCTACACCCTGGCCGACCGGACCCAGCGCTACCAGGAAGCTCTGGAGCTGATCGACCGCGCGCGGGTGGCCGAACCCGAGAACGCCGCCATCATCGACAGCTACGGCTGGGTGCTGTACCGGCTGGGGCGGCTGCCGGAGGCGCTGGTCCAGCTGCGGCGCGCGTTCACCCTGCAGAAGGATCCCGAGATCGCCGCGCATGTCGGCGAAGTGCTGTGGGTGATGGGACAAAAAGACGAGGCGCGCAAATATTTCGACGAGGCGCGCAAGCTGGATCCTGAAAACCGCTCGCTGCAGCGGGCGCTGGAGAAGACCGGAGCATGAAGTGGATGGTGCGTGGACCGCTGCTGGCGGCCGGGGTGTTGTTGCTGGCGGCGTGCGCCAGCGGAGGCGGCCGCAGGCAGGCCCCCCCGGCCCTGGTTGATCCCGAGGATGTCGCCGCCGCCCAGGCGCGCCAGTCCACCCGCGAGGCATGGTTGCGCGGCCGCAAGGAATGGGGATTCGAGGCGCGGGTGGCGGTCAGCCAGGCCGGCAAGGGCGGCAGCGGCCGGCTTGACTGGCGCCAGCAGGGCGCGGAGTACACCGCCTCGCTCAGCGCGCCAGTGACCCGGCAGAGCTGGCGCCTGAGCGTGGATGACGGCGGCGCCCGTCTGGAAGGGCTGGAAGGCGGCACCCGCCAGGGCGACGACGCCGATCGCCTGTTGCGCGAGGCCACCGGCTGGGACATCCCGGTGCAGACACTGTCGGATTGGGCGCGCGGCCTCGGCGACCGGGGCACGCCGGAGTTCGGGCCCGAAGGCCAGCTCCAGACATTGCACCAGGCCGGCTGGAACATCCGCTACACCGAATGGATGCCGGCCGCCGGCGAACAACCGGCCATGCCCCGGCGCATCGAGGCCGAGCGCGGCCAGGCGCGGGTCCGCCTGGTCGTGGACCGCTGGGATCTCGGGGCCGACCCGTGACGCTCGTGCCGCCGGGTGATGGCTGGTCGGCCTGGCCCGCACCGGCCAAGCTGAACCTGTTCCTGCAGATCACCGGTCGTCGGCCGGATGGCTACCACCAGCTGCAGTCGGTGTTCCGGCTGCTCGACTGGGGGGACACCGTGCATCTGCGGGTGCGCCAGGACGGGCGGATCCGCCGGCTGGGGGATTCCGTGCCCGGCGTGGAGGAAGCCGACGACCTGCTGGTCCGGGCCGCCATCCTGCTCAAAGACGAAACCAAAAGCGCCCAAGGCGCGGACATCTCCGTCGAAAAACGCATTCCGGCCGGTGGTGGGTTCGGCGGCGGCTCATCCGATGCGGCGACCGTGCTGGTGGTCCTCAATCGCCTGTGGGGCACCGGATTGACGGTGGACCGGCTGGCCGCGCTGGGCCTGCGCCTGGGCGCGGACGTGCCGGTCTTCATACGTGGACAGAACGCCTGGGCCGAAGGCGTGGGCGAGTTGCTGACCCCCGTGGCCCTGCCGCCGGCCTGGTACGTGCTGGCCGATCCCGGGGTCCACGTGCCCACCGCGGCACTTTTCCAGGCCCCTGATTTGACGCGAAACGCGCCACCCGCGAAAATATCGGACTTCGTTTCGGGACACCTGCTCGGCAATGCGTTCGAGCCGGTACTGCGCCGCCGGGAACCTGCCATCGAGGCCGCGTTCCGGGCCTTGGCGCGTATCGGCACGCCGCGGCTGACCGGTTCCGGCAGCGGTTGCTTCGTCGAGTTCGCGCAGCGGACCCAGGCGGAAGCGGCGCTGGCGGAATTGTCCGGCCTGCGGGCTTGGCTGGTGCCGGGCGCGGCGCACTCGCCGTTGCAGGATGTGCTTGAAGCGGAAACCTAACGCCTAGGGGCGTCGCCAAGTGGTTAAGGCACCGGGTTTTGATCCCGGCATTCGTAGGTTCGAATCCTTCCGCCCCTGCCAATCCGCGGTTTCCAAGCAGCGCCCGTCCCGGGCTGCGCCCCGCGACTTCCGCCGCCGCCAGAAGCCATCGCCGAGAGAAGAAAAATGCAAGACGACCGCAACCTGCTTGTCTTCTCCGGCAACGCCAACAAGCCGCTGGCCGACAGCATCTGCCGCGAGTTGGGCGTGCGTCCGGGCAAGGCGCTGGTGTCGCGCTTCTCCGATGGCGAAGTGCAGGTGGAAATCGAGGAGAACGTCCGCCGCCAGGAAGTGTTCGTGGTCCAGCCCACCTGCGCCCCGGCCGCGGAGAACCTGATGGAGCTGCTGGTGCTGATCGACGCGCTCAAGCGCGCCTCGGCCGCCAGCGTCACCGCGGTGGTGCCCTACTTCGGCTACTCGCGCCAGGATCGCCGCCTGCGTTCCTCGCGCGTGCCGATCACCGCCAAGGTCGCGGCCAAGATGTTCAGCGCGGTCGGTACCGATCGCGTGTTGACGGTGGACCTGCACGCCGACCAGATCCAGGGTTTCTTCGATATCCCGGTCGACAACGTGTACGCCTCGCCGCTGCTGCTGGCCGACATCTGGCGCGCCTACGGCACCGACAACCTGATCGTGGTCTCGCCCGACGTGGGGGGCGTGGTGCGCGCGCGCGCCGTCGCCAAGCGCCTGGACGATGCCGACCTGGCGATCATCGACAAGCGCCGTCCGCGCGCCAACGTCGCCACCGTGATGAACATCATCGGCGACGTCGACGGCAAGGACTGCGTGCTGGTGGACGACATCGTCGACACCGCCGGCACCCTGTGCGCCGCCGCCGCCGCGCTGAAGGCGCGCGGCGCCAAGAAGGTGGCCGCGTATTGCACCCACGCCGTGCTCTCGGGCCCGGCGGTGGACAACCTGAACAAGTCGGTGCTGGACGAACTGGTCGTCACCGATACCATCCCGCTTTCGCCGGAAGCGAAGGCGTGTGCCCGCATCCGCCAGCTCAGCGTGGCGGAACTGCTGGCCGAAACCGTTCGCCGCATCGCCTTCGGCGAATCGGTGAGCTCGCTGTATGTGGATTGAGGGCGGGGATTCGTGATTGGGGATTCGTGATTCGCTTCTGCGAATCTCCAATCCCGAATGCCGAATCCCGGCGTTCCAACGACTCTCCTGGTCGCGGGAGAGTCTTCAAAATCGCCGCGAGGCGATTCATCAACTAGGTAGTTAGCAAACATGGCAAAGACACACGAAATCCAGGTGCAGCGCCGCGAAGACGAGGGTAAGGGTGCGAGCCGCCGCCTGCGTCACGCCGGCAACGTGCCCGCCATCGTCTACGGCGGCGGCGAACTGAAGCCGGTCAGCATCCAGCTGAACCACAACGAAGTCTGGCTGGCCAGCCAGCACGACTGGTTCTACTCCTCGATCCTGGACCTGAGCCTCAATGGCGACATCCAGAAGGTGCTGCTGCGTGACATGCAGCGCCATCCGTACAAGCAGCAGATCATGCACCTGGACTTCCAGCGCGTGAACGAGAACGAGACCCTGCGCACCGCGGTGCCGCTGCACTTCGTCAACCAGGACACCTCGCCCGCCGGCAAGTCGGCCGACGTGGTGGTGACCCATGAACTGAACGAAGTCGTGGTCGAGTGCCTGCCGAAGGACCTGCCGGAGTTCATCGAGATCGACCTGTCGAACCTGGCCGTGGGCGCCGTCGTGCACCTGTCGGAAATCAAGCTGCCGGCCGGCGTGGAAATCCCGGAACTGAAGCTGGGCAAGGAACACGACGTCGCCGTCGTGATCGCCAAGCACGGCAGGGAAGAAGCCGAGGCCCCGGCCGAAGGCGCCGAGAAGGAAGAGAAGTAATATCGCGCCACGGTGCGTCCGCGTCAGCGGGCGCACCGGCGTGAGGCACTGCGATGGCAGGTCTTCGTCTCATCGTCGGACTGGGCAATCCCGGTGCCGAACACGCCAGAACCCGGCACAACGCCGGGTTCCGTTTTGTCGATACCCTGGCCGAAGGGCAGGGCGAGCGGTTCGGCCTGGAAAGCAAGCTGTTCGGTGAAACCGCCAAGGTCGTGATCGGCGGCCAGCCGGTCTGGCTGCTCAAGCCCGCCACCTACATGAACCTGAGCGGCAAGTCGGTGACCGCGGCCCTGCGCTACTGGAAAATCGCCCCGGAAGAGGCGCTGCTGGCGCACGACGAACTGGATCTGGCGCCCGGCGTGGCCCGGCTGAAGTTCGACGGCGGCCACGGCGGCCAGAACGGCCTGCGCGACACCATCCAGTTGCTGGGCCACGGCAAGTTCCATCGCCTGCGCATCGGCATCGGCCATCCCGGCCACAAGGACAAGGTGACCGGCTGGGTGCTGGGCAAGCCCGGCAAGGACGACGAAATCCTGATCGGCCGCGCCATCGACGACGCGATCGACGTGCTGCCGCTGGCGGTCCGCGGCGATTTCAACGAAGCCATGAAGCGCCTGCATACCAGCAGGGATTAGGCATTGGGGATTCGGGATTCGGACAGCAGCGCGCTTCCGAATCCCGAATCCCGAATTCCCAATCCCGGATATTTATGGGCATCAAATGCGGCATCGTCGGCCTGCCCAACGTGGGCAAGTCGACCCTGTTCAACGCGCTGACCAAGGCGGGCATCGCCGCGGCCAACTTCCCGTTCTGCACCATCGAGCCGAACGTCGGCGTCGTGCCGGTGCCGGATCTCCGGCTGAACCAGCTGGCCGAGATCGTCAAGCCGCAGAAGGTGCTGCCGACCGCGGTGGAGTTCGTCGACATCGCCGGCCTGGTGGCGGGCGCGGCCAGCGGCGAGGGCCTGGGCAACAAGTTCCTGGCCCACATCCGCGAGGTCGACGCCATCACCCATGTGGTGCGCTGCTTCGAGCACGGCGACATCGTCCACGTCTCCGGCAAGGTCGATCCCATCGCCGACATCGAGACCATCGACACCGAACTGGCGCTGGCGGACCTGGATAGCGTCGAAAAGGCGCTCAATCGCGCCGAACGCTCGGCCAAGGCCGGCGAAAAGGATGCGATCGCGCGCAAGCCCGTCTTGCAGAAGCTGCATGCCGGCCTGAGCGACGGCAAACCCGGCCGCGCGCTGGGTCTGGACGAGGAGGAGCGGGCCCTGGTCCGCGACCTGTTCCTGCTGACCCTCAAGCCGGTCATGTACGTGGCCAACGTGCTGGAGGACGGCTTCGAGAACAATCCCCACCTGGACGCCGTGCGCGTCCGTGCCGCCGACGAGGGCGCCGAGGTGGTGCCGGTCTCGGCGGCCATCGAGGAGGAACTGGCCCAACTGGACGACGCCGACCGCGACACCTTCCTGGCCGATCTGGGCCTGGACGAACCCGGCCTAAACCGGGTGATCCGCGCGGCCTACAAGCTGCTGGGCCTGCAGACCTACTTCACCGCCGGGGTCAAGGAAGTCCGGGCCTGGACGGTCAAGGCGGGTGCGACCGCGCCCCAGGCCGCGGCGGTCATCCACACCGATTTCGAAAAGGGCTTCATCCGCGCCGAGACCATCGCCTTCGACGATTTCATCAAGTACAAGGGCGAGGCGGGCGCGCGGGACGCCGGCCGGCTGCGGCTGGAAGGCAAGGAATACCGGGTGCAGGAAGGCGACGTGCTGCACTTCCGCTTCAACGTCTGATAAAAAAGTTGGCGTTCCGCGTTGACAGGCAGCCTGCTTCAGGCCAAAATCGCTGGCTGTTTCACCCCGGTTTGATTTGGCCCCTCCGGCCGGCTCTTCCGGGTGGCTTCGGAGGGATACCCAAGCGGCCAACGGGGGCAGACTGTAAATCTGCTGGCTTACGCCTTCGGTGGTTCGAATCCACCTCCCTCCACCAAAATTTGAGTTGTTTTGTGTTGTAGTGGTCTCCCGGCGCGGGAGTAGTTCAACGGTAGAACCTCAGCCTTCCAAGCTGATGGTGCGGGTTCGATTCCCGTCTCCCGCTCCACTTGAACGCCCGGCGCGGGACCAGCGGTAACCGAAGCGACAAACCAGTTTCACGCTCACGTAGCTCAGTCGGTAGAGCACCTCCTTGGTAAGGAGGAGGTCGATGGTTCGATTCCATTCGTGAGCACCACCTTTCCAACTCCATTTCACCGTTCCACTCGAGAAGAAGCAGCCATGGCAAAGGGTAAATTCGAACGCACCAAGCCGCACGTGAACGTGGGCACGATTGGTCACGTTGACCACGGCAAGACGACGCTGACGGCGGCGCTGACGAAGGTGGGTGCCGAGCGCTTTGGCGGCGAGTTCAAGGCGTACGACGCGATTGACGCGGCGCCGGAAGAGAAGGCGCGCGGCATCACGATTTCGACGGCGCACGTGGAATACGAAAGCCCGACCCGTCACTACGCGCACGTGGACTGCCCGGGACACGCGGACTACGTGAAGAACATGATTACCGGTGCGGCGCAGATGGATGGCGCGATTCTGGTGTGCTCGGCCGCAGACGGCCCGATGCCGCAGACGCGCGAGCACATCCTGCTGTCGCGCCAGGTGGGCGTGCCGTACATCGTGGTGTTCCTGAACAAGGCGGACATGGTGGACGACGCGGAGCTGCTGGAGCTGGTGGAGATGGAAGTCCGCGAGCTGCTGACCAAGTACGAGTTCCCGGGCGACGACACCCCCATCATCCACGGTTCGGCGCGTCTGGCGCTGGAAGGTGACCAGTCGGAGATTGGCGTGCCGGCCATCCTGAAGTTGGTGGACGCGCTGGACACGTTCATTCCGGAGCCGCAGCGTGACGTGGACAAGCCGTTCCTGATGCCGGTGGAAGACGTGTTCTCCATTTCGGGTCGTGGCACGGTGGTGACCGGTCGCATCGAGCGCGGCATCATCAAGGTGGGCGACGAAATCGAAATCGTCGGTATCCGTCCGACCCAGAAGACCACGGTCACGGGCGTGGAAATGTTCCGCAAGCTGCTGGACCAGGGCCAGGCGGGCGACAACGCGGGCCTGCTGTTGCGCGGCACCAAGCGTGACGACGTGGAGCGTGGCCAGGTGCTGGCCAAGCCGGGTTCCATCACCCCGCACACCGAGTTCGAGGCGGAGGTGTACGTGCTGTCGAAGGACGAGGGTGGCCGTCACACGCCGTTCTTCAAGGGCTACCGTCCGCAGTTCTACTTCCGTACCACGGACATCACCGGTGCGGTGACGCTGCCGGAGGGCACGGAGATGGTGATGCCGGGCGACAACATCAAGATGACCGTGCAGCTCATCAACCCGGTGGCGATGGACGAAGGCCTGCGTTTCGCGATTCGCGAAGGCGGCCGTACCGTCGGCGCCGGCGT
>NZ_JBYMTI010000010.1:0-82463 GCF_057773145.1 Pseudoxanthomonas sp. 68-E7
GGTAATTCCTAAGCTTTCCGGACCAGAATGGGCCGTAGTTCCTGGATTGAAGTGGTCTTCAAAAGCCTGAAAAGCAAGGGTTTAAGGTCCCGCTCGCGATGGTTGAAGCGGTAGCAAACTTCGGCCAGGTACAGATGGAAGTATTGGGAGGGCACGCCCCGGTAGGGATACAACCAGTTCTTGGCATAGCTCCAGAAGCCCTCGATGCCGTTGATGTGGTCACGTCCGACCGGTCGCCCCTTCTCCTTGCGGATCATCACATGCTCGCCCCGCAAGCGTAAGGTGGCATAGGCTTGCCACTCGTCCGTGTAGTACAGCGAGCCTTCCCGACTGTGCGCATCGATCTGTTGCATGACCGAAGCCTGGTCATGAGCGGCGATCGGCATCGCCTTGACCTGGCCGTTGCGCTTGATCAGTCCGAAGACGATCACCTTGCCAGCAGAACCCCAGCCGCGTTTGCCCTTCCTGGCGCCGCCAAACGTGGTTTCGTCCAGTTCCAGTGCACCCTCGAATGGTTCCCGCAGTTGCTCGGCCATTGCGCAGCACGCGCGCGCCAGGCGGTAGAACCGCTCACGTGTGGCGGCCGTGGTATCACTGCGGAAACGTTGCCGATAGGACGGCACCCCGAGGACGAACAACTCCAGCAGGCGCTGTTTGCTGGCGCCCGGCAAGCGCACCGAATCCCACACTGACGTCCACGTGAAGCGCTTGCCGCAGGCGCGGCACTTGAGTCGTCCATCCGACAGGCTGTAGTGCCGGCTACCAGCGCAAGCAGGACATTGCTTCATGACCAAATCCTCTCAGATTTGGTCCGGTTTGCTTGGGAATTACCAAAAAAAGAAACGGCGCCTTGAGGCGCCGTTTCCGTTTCGATGGTGGAGCGGATCAGTATTTGCTGATCGTGCCATCGACTTCGTCGGCCCAGGCGTTGATGCCGCCGGTGACGTTGTAGACGCGGGTGAAGCCACGGGCGAGGAATTCCTCGGCCGCCTGCTGGCTGCGGCCGCCGCTGCGGCACAGGAACGCCAGCGCGGTGTCCTTCGGCAGGGCTTCCAGATCGGCACGGCCATTGCCGTCGAAGGTCTTGAACGGCACCGCGACCGCGGCGATGGCGCGCTCGTCGGCCGGACGCACATCCACCAGCAGCACCTCCCCGGCGCGGACCTTGGCGTCGGCCTCCATCGGCGACAACGCCTGGACCGGCTTGGGCGCGTTCGGGTTGTCGATCGCCAGGCCCTTGCCGCGGATGTCGTCTACCCAGTCGATGGTGATGCCGTCGGCGCGGCGCGCGCTGCCCAGGTCGAACTGCACGCGCACGCCGCTGGATTCGGCGGCGATGGCGTTGGCGTCGAACTGCGCCAGCTGGAAGTTGGGCTGGAACTGGGCGTTGATCGACAGCGCCAGGGTGGCGCCCGGACCGGCGTCGGCGACCGCGTTCTTCAGCATCTCGGCGGCGGCCGGGGTGATGGTGATCGCGGGCGGGGTGCGATCCGGCGCGTCCAGGCCCAGCAGGCTGGCCAGTTCGCCGGAATTGGTCATCTGCTCGATGATGTCGCTGCCGCCGACCAGTTCACCGTCGATGTACAGCTGCGGGATGGTCGGCCAGTCGCCATAGGCCTTGATGCCTTCGCGGATTTCCTGGTCGGCCAGCACGTTGACGTGCGCGTAGTCCACCCCCAGCGCGCCGAGCGCGCCGACCGCCTTGGCCGAAAAACCGCACTGCGGCATGTTGGGCTGGCCCTTCATGAACAGCACCACGCGGTTGGACTGCAGGAGGGATTCGATACGGGTGCGCAGGGCGGGGTCGAGGGACATGGACGGTTTACCGGAAGACGGAATGGGAATTCTACGCCCCGTGGCATCATGGGGCATGACCCGCGCAAGAACACTGCATCGCGTCCCGCGTCGGCCCGGATGGATATTGGGCCTGTTGGCGCTGTCGCAAGTGGCGGTGGTCGCGCTGTGGTGGCGCTGGGGGTGGCGGATTGGCCTGCCGGCGATGCTGCTGACCCATCTGACCGTGGTGTGGGCGACGTTGTACCCGCGGGCAACCCTGCTGTGTCCGGCGCTGTCGCGCCTGCCGACGGCGCGACGCGAAGTCTGGCTGACCATCGACGACGGCCCCTCCACCGATACCGGACCGATGCTGGAACTGCTCGAGCGCCACGGCGCGCGCGCGACCTTCTTCCTGGTCGGCGAACGCGCGCTCGCCCAGCCGGAGCGGGTGCAGGAAATCCTGCGTCGCGGGCACGGTATCGGCAACCACAGTGCCAGCCATCCGGACACCCGTTTCTGGCGGCTCGGCCCGGTCGCGATGGAAGATGAAATCGGCCGCAACCAGTCGCTGTTGACGGTGGTTTCCGGACAGACGCCGCGCTGGTTCCGCTCGGTGGTGGGGATGACCAATCCCTTCGTCGGCCTGTCGCTCAAACGCCATCGGCTGGCGCGGGTGGCCTGGAGCGCGCGCGGTTTCGACGGTGTGGACTGCGAGCCCGACCAGGTGCTGGCCCGCCTGCGCCGCGACATCGGGCCGGGCGCGATCGTGCTGCTGCACGAAGGCGCCACGCATGGGCACAACGTCGAGATTCTCGCAAAACTGCTCGCCTGGCTGGACGAACAGGGCTACGCCACCGTGCTGCCATCCTGCCCTCCGGATCCGCCGCAGCCGATGTAGCGCCGGGCTTGCCGGCGCCGCGCCGGGGCGTCAGGCGTGGGCGAGCAGGCGATGCGCGACCGGCAATGCCAGCCGGGTCCATTCGGCATACATCGCCGTGGACGGATGCAGGCCGTCGTCGGCCAGCATGAGGGTCTCCGCGCCGCGCGCCCTGCTGATCGCGGTGATGTCGACGAAGGCCACGCCGCGCTGCGCGCAGGCCTGCCGCGCGGCCTCGTTGTGGGCATCCAGTTCGCGGGCGATGCGGGCGGTGTCGCGGCCTTCCTTGACGGCAAAGGGGGTGACGCCCCAGTCGGGGATCGACAGCACCAGCACCCGTTCCGGCCGATTGCCGGCGAAACCGATCGCGCGCCACAGCAGCGCCGCGAACTGCACGCGGTATTCGTCCACCTCGCGCCCGCGATACTGGTTGTTGACGCCAATCAACAGGCTCACGAAGTCATGCGCGCCCAGCGGCTCTTGCGCGGTGATGGCCGTGTCCAGCTCGTCGGTGGTCCAGCCGGTGGTGGCGATGATGCGCGGATCCGCCAGCGGAACGCCCTCGTTGCGCAACGCCCGCGCGAGCTGCACCGGCCAGCGCCCGGATTCGGGCACGCTTTCGCCGATGGTGTAGGAATCGCCCAGCGCCAGATAGCTCAACTCGGGCAGCAGGGCGGTGGTGTGCGGAGCGGCGATGGTGGTCATGCGCGCATTCTGCGCCGGTTGGCAGCGGGTTCAAAGACCGGCGGCCAACCCGGGACTTGGACGCGCGAAGGCGTCGCCACTCACGTCGCTCCTACAGGAGCGCAGCGGGGTACCGGTGGTTTCATCGCCGCGAGAGGCGATGAAACCATGGGCGCTCCGGATCAGGCCGCCGCGGGGCGGCGTCCCTTGAGCGGCACCACCTTGGTGGCGGCCTCGGCGCGGCGATCCAGGGCACGGCCGATGCGGGTGAACACTTCGCGCATCATCGCCGCCTCGGGCAGGAAGGTCACCCGGAAATGGTTGCGGTAGGGCACGTTGAAGCTTGAACCCGGCACCACCAGCACGCCTTCGGTTTCCAGCAGATCCAGGGCGAAAGCGTGGTCGTCGAAACCCCTGGCGGCATCCCCGACCACCGCCGGGAACGCATACAGCGCGGCGTCCGGGCGCACCAGTTCCAGATGCTCGCTGGCCTCGCAGGCCTCGATGATCGCGCGGCGGGTTTCGTACAGGCGTCCACCCGGCGAACACAGTTCGGTGATGGTGTCCGGGCCGTTGACCGCGGCTTCCACCGCGTACTGGCCGGGCACGTTGGCGCACAGGCGCAGCGCGCTCAGCAGATCCATCGCCTGCAGGTACTCGCGCACCCGCTCGGTGCTGCCGGACACGACCGCCCAGCCCACCCGCCAGCCGCAGGCGCGGTGCACCTTGCTCAGGCCGCTGAAGGTGATGCAGGGATGATCGCCGGCCAACGGCGCGACCGGCTCGAAGCGCGCGCCGTCGTACAGCACCTGGTCGTAGATCTCGTCGACCATCAGCAGCAGCCTGTGCTTGGCGGCGATGGCGACGATCCGCTCCAGCAGTTCGCGCGGATAGATCGCGCCGGTCGGATTGTTCGGGTTGATCAGCACGATCGCGCGGGTGCGCGAGGAGATCAGCTGTTCGATCTCGCCGGGATCCGGCAGGAAGTCGTTCTCCGGCGTGCAGCGGTAATAGACCGGACGGCCGTCGTTGAGGATGGTGGCGGCCGACCACAGCGGATAGTCGGGCGAGGGCACCAGCACTTCGTCGCCGGGATTGAGCAGCGCGCGCAGCGAAACGTCGATCAGTTCGCTGACGCCGTTGCCCATGAACACGCGGTCGGCGCTGGCGTGCGGGGTGCCACGGCGGGTGTAGGCGGCGGCGACGGCCTCGCGCGCGGCCGGCAGGCCCTGCTGGTGGGTGTAGGGATCGGTATGGTCGATGTCGCCGACGATCGATTTCTGCAGATGCGCGGGCGCGCGGAAACCGAAGGCGCCGGGGTTGCCGATGTTCAGCTTGATCAGCTTGCGCCCCTGGGCCTCCAGCTCGCGGGCTCGCCGGGCCAGCTCGCCACGAATTTCGTAACGGACTTCGGAGAGGCGCTCGCGCACGGGCAGCTGGAAGGGGGGCGGGGCAGACATGGCAATGGTTTCGGGGAGTTGGACGGCCAGCTTAACGGAAATTTATGCAGCCGAGCGCCGCCCGGTTTAACAGGCGTCTAGAATCCCGCCATGCCCGCAAATTCCGTACATCCGCCCCTCGACTTCGCCCCCTTGCGCGTCATCGGCTGGCCCTGGCCGGGGGCGCCGGATGATTCGGCCTGGGCCGCCCTGCTGGCGGCCCATCCGGCCGCGCGGCCGGCACGGGTCACCGAGCAGCACCGTTCGGGCTATGTGGTCGCCGACGGTCCGGACGCTGCCATCAAGGCCGAGTCCCTGCCGGAGTGGCAGCGGCGGCCCGGGTTCCGCAAGGCCGGCTCGCCGGCCCACGAGCGCCCGGCGGTCGGGGATTGGGTGCTGCTGGAAGGCAGGAAGCGCATTGTCGCCCTGCTGCCGCGTCACACCGGTATCAAGCGCGGCGCCGCGGGCGAGCATTACCAGCAGCAGGTCATCGCCGCCAACGTGGACACGGTGTTCATCGTCTCGGGCCTGGATGCGGACTTCAATCCACGCCGGATCGAGCGCTACCTGCTGCTGGTCGGCAGCGGCGGCGCGCAGCCGGTGGTGGTGCTGACCAAGGCCGATCGGCACGAGCTCGCCAGCGATGCCATCGAGGCCTTGGCCGACGTGACCGCCCAGGACGTGCCGGTGTTCGCGCTCAACGCCAAGGACGCCGACAGCGTGGCGGTGTTGACGCCCTGGCTGCAGCCGGGGCGCACGGTGGTGCTGGTCGGTTCGTCCGGCGCGGGCAAGTCCACCCTCACCAACACCCTGCTGGGCGACGACCGGATGAAGACCGGCGAGGTGCGCGAGAGCGACTCGCGCGGTCGCCATACCACCACCCATCGCGCGCTGATACCGCTCGCCTCCGGTGCCTGCCTGATCGATACCCCCGGCATGCGCGAGCTCAAGCCGACCGGCGAGGAGGATCTGGTCGAAGGCGGCTTCGCCGACATCGAGGCGCTGGCCGAACAATGCCGTTTCCGTGACTGCTCGCACCAGCGCGAACCGGGCTGTGCGGTGCGCGCGGCGATCGAACGCGGCGAGCTGGACGAGGAGCGCTTCCTCAACTACCTCAAGCTGCGTGACGAAGTGGCCAGCGCCGCTGGCAAGCTGGCGACACGGCTGACGCAGAAGGCCGAGGCCCGCGTGCAGGGCAAGGCGCTGAACAAGCGCCTGGACGAGAAATACGGACGGCATTGATGCAGGATCATCTCTCCCGTAGGAGCGACGTCAGTCGCGAACACGACCCAGGCGGACACGTTCGGAACGTCCGCCCGGAGCTCGCGACTGACGTCGCTCCTGCAGGAAAGAACATGGCGCAGCGGCATTCCTGCCTGCCGGGCAGACCGCCCCGCATACCAGCTTCCACTGGTGGGAGCGACGTGAGTCGCGAGCTCCGGGTGGGAACCTTGGAGACGTCTACCCTGATCGCCTTCGCGACTGACGTCGCTCCTACAGAGGCATGCGCGGGAACTACGCGCGGGGCATCGGCATGGACACGATGAACCTGTCTTCCGATATCACCCATCACGCCGCGCTGGATGCGCGCCTGGTCAAGGCGGTGCGCGGCATCAAGCTGCTGAGCCTGGCCAGCTGGCCGGCCGCCCTGCAGGCGCCCTTCCTGGAAGGCGTGGAGCGCGGCAATCCGCGCCTGCCGAAGGTGGAATACCCGAAGCTGGATTTCAGCGAGGCGCGCCGTGAACTGGAGGCGATCGCGCAGGCCGCCGATATCGCGCATCCGTTGGGCCGCTACCTGCGCGAGTCGGTGGACAGCTGGTCGACCGCGGCGCGGTTGCTGGAATGCCTGGGGACGCCAGCGGTGACCACGCATTCGATCACCCTGTTCGGCACGCCCGAAGCGCCCTTGCCCGGCAACGGACCGACCACCCGCGACGCCGCTCGCCACTTCATCGCCATCGCCCAGGATCTGGATCGCGAACTGCTGGCGCCCGAAGAACAGATTCCGGTCTCGGCCACCGCCCTGCAGCTCCAGTTGCAGGGCGACCTCGACGACTTCTTCGATGCGCGCGTGATCACCGTGGAGCTGGATCCGGATCTGATCGCCAAGGCGGCCGCCGGCGCCACCCGCATCCGCCTGCGCCACGGCGCGGCCTTCAGCGACTACGACCGCCGGCAACTGCTCCAGCACGAGGCGCTGGTGCACTCGCTGACCGCGCTCAACGGCCGCGAACAGCCGCTGTTCCCCAGCCTGGCGTTGTCGTCGCCGCGCATCACCGAGACCCAGGAAGGATTGGCGACTTTCGCCGAGCAGATCACCGGCAGCATCGACATCGAGCGGATGAAGCGGATCAGCCTGCGCATCGAGGCGATCGCGATGACCCTGGCGGGCGCGGACTTCATCGAGGTATACCGCTATTTCTGCGCGGCCGGCCAGAATCCGACCGAGAGCTTCGCCTCCGCGCAGCGCGTGTTCCGCGGCGTGCCCACCGGCGGCGGCGCGGCGTTCACCAAGGACACGGTCTACCTGCGCGGGCTGATCGCCGTCCACACCTTTTTCCGCCATTCGCTGCAACGGGACCGGCTGCAGCTGTGCCGGCGCCTGTTCGCCGGCAAGATGACGCTGGGGGATGTGGATCTGTTCGAACCGCTGTTCGACGCCGGCGTGCTGGCGCCGCCGCGCTGGCTGCCGACCTGGGTCAGCCGCGCCAACGGCTTGGCCGGCACGCTGGCGTTCTCGCTGTTCGCCAACCGCATCCGCATGGATCAGCTGACCGACAATCCAATCTGAGAATCAGCGGGCGGGGCGCTTGTAGGCCACGCAGTCGACCTCGACCTTGCAGTCCACCACCATCCGGTTCTCCACGCAGGCGCGCGCCGGCGGGTGCTCGCCGAAGTAGTGCCGGAACACCTGGTTGAAGGCGGCGAAGTCGCGCGCGTCGTCCAGCCATACGCCGCAGCGGACCACGTGCTCGGGGCCATAGCCGGCCTCGGCCAGGATCGCCAGTACGTTGCCGATCGCCACGTGCGACTGCTCGGTGACGGTGCCGCCGATCAGTTCGCCGTCGCGCATCGGCACCTGGCCGGAAACGAACAGCCAGCCATCGGCCTCGACCGCGCGCGAGAACGGCATGTGCTGCCGGCCCTGGCCGACGCCGCCTTCGGCGCCATAGCGCTTGATGTCGCTCATGAAATCAACCTCTCGTGTCCAATGGAATGCGTTTACCGGGCCGCTGGCGCCAGGAAACGGCCGCCACGCGCGTCGGTGACGGCCTTGCCGTCATAGGCGAGCACGCCGTTGACCCAGACCGCGTCGATGCCCTCGGCGGCGCGCACCGGCTCGTGGTAGTCGGCGGTGTCGCGCACGCGCGCCGGATCGAACAGCACCAGATCGGCATGCCAGCCTTCGCGCAGCAGGCCGCGGCCGGGCAGGGCGAAGCGGCTGCCGGGCAGGCCGGTCATCTTGTAAACGGCCTCGTGCAGCGGGAACAGCCCTTCTTCGCGGACATAGTGGCCGAGCACGCGCGGGAAGGTACCCCACAGGCGCGGGTGCGGCCGCGGGTCCCGTGGCAGGCCGTCGGATCCGATCATGGTCAGCGGATGGCGCAGGAACCGGCGCACGTCCTCCTCGTCCATGCAGAAGTACACCGCGCCGGCCGGTTGCAGGCGGCTGGCCGTCTCCATCAACGGCAGGTTCCAGTCCGCCGCGATGGCCGCCAGCATCCGGCCGCCTTGTCCGGGATGCGGTTCGGACCAGGTGATCAGGATGTCGTAGGCGTCGGTGACCTGCTTCAGATCCAGCGTGGAGGCGCTGGCGGCGTAGGGATAGCAATCACAGGCGATGTCGTGTTCGCCGGCGGCGCCGTCCAGCCACGCCAGCACTTCGCGGCTGCGCCCCCAATTGTCGATGCCGGCGCATTTCAGGTGCGAAACGCGCACCGGCGCGCCGCTATGGCGCCCGACCGCGTGCGCCTCGTCCAGCGCCGGCACGATGCCGGCGAACTCGTCGCGCAGGTGGGTGGCGTACAGGCGATCGGCGGGCAGGTCGCGGGTCAGTTCCAGCACTTCGTGTTCGGGCGCGGCGAACGCCGACGCGTAGGCCAGGCCGGTGCTCAGGCCGAGCGCGCCCTCGGCGATGCTCTCGCGCAGCTGCGCGCGCATCGCCAGCAGTTCGGCCTCGCTGGCGGCGCGATCCAGCCGATCCATGTGGTTCTGGCGCAAAGCGGTGTGGCCGATCAGCGCGGCCACGTTGAGCGCGGGATGCGCGGCTTCCACCGCGTGCCGGTAGTCGGCGAAGCGCGGGTAGCGGAATTCCTCCGGTTCGCCCAGCAGGTTCATCGGATCGGGCACCGCATCGGCGGCGCGCACCGGACTGGCGCTGATGCCGCAGTTGCCGACCACGACCGTGGTCACGCCCTGCGACAGCTTGCTGGGCATGGCCGGATTGCGGATGACTTCCAGATCGTCATGGGTATGCACGTCGATGAAGCCGGGGCTCAACGCGCGCCCGCCGGCTTCGATGACGGTGTCCGCCTCGCCCGCCAGCTTGCCCAGCGCCGCGATCCGGCCATCGATGACGCCGAGGTCGCCGCGCGTGCCGGAAGCGCCGCTGCCATCCAGCAGCAACGCGTCGCGGATCAACAGGTCGTAACGCATCAATCCCCCAGCGGCAGGCGGTTCTCGCCGCCGCGGTAGTTGTCCAGCGCGAACTTGATCCGGCGCAGGCGCTCGCGGCTGTCGTCGGCGATGTGCAGCGCCAGCGTGGTCGCCAGCACGTCCACCGCCAGCATCATCGCGTAGCGCGACGCCGACGGCTTGAACACGAAGTCGGTCTCGTCGATGACGATCGGCAGCAGCCAGTCGGCGCGCTCGGCGAGCGCGGTGTCGGCGCGGGTGATCGCGCCGACCTTCGCGCCGTAGCCGCGCGCGATGTCCACCGCCGACAGGATTTCCGGGGTGATGCCGCTGACCGACAGCGCCACCACCACGTCCTGCGGGGTCAGGGTGGCGGCGACCACCTTCAGCGAGATCGCATCGCTGTAGGCGGCGATCGGCCGGCCGAAGCGGACCAGCCGGTTCTGCAGTTCCAGGCCGAACACGGTCGAGCAGCCGCCCATGCCGAACACGTAGATCATCCGCGCCGAGGCGAGCGCCTCGGCCAGCGACTGCACCACCTGTTCCTGCAGGCCGCCGACGTTGCGGCGCAGGCAGCTCTCGATGTCGGCGCAGATCTGCGCGTACAGCGCGGAACTGGGGGGCGTGTCCTGATCGTCGAGGAAGCGCTTGCCGACCGCGCTGGCCTCGGCCAGCCGGGCGCGCAGCTCGCGCACGTTGTCGCAGTCCAGCGCCTTGGCGAAACGCGAGATCGCCGCCACGCTGACCCCGGCCTGTTCGGCCAGCTCGGAGATGCCCGACTGCGCGGCGCCGTCGATGTCGGCCAGGATGGTGTCGGCGATCCGCCGCTCGACCGGGCTCAGCTCGTGCAGGCGCTGCTTGAGGTGGTAGACGATGTCGTACATGGCGGCCTCCGGCCGGTCAGTGCAGCGCGGCGATGCCCAGCACCAGCAGCAGTGCGGTCACCGAGATGAGGGTTTCCAGCACGGTCCAGGTCTTGAAGGTCTGGGCCACGCTCATGTTGAAGTATTCCTTGACCAGCCAGAAGCCGCCGTCGTTGACGTGCGACAGCACCAGCGAGCCGGCGCCGGTGGCCAGCACCAGCAGTTCCGGGTGCGGATAGCCGGCGGCCAGCGCGACCGGCGCGACGATGCCGGCGGCGGTGCTCATCGCCACCGTGGCCGAGCCGGTCGCCACCCGCATCAGCGCCGCCACCGTCCAGCCCATCAGCAGCGGCGACAGCTGGAACTCGTGCGACAGGCGGGTGATTTCCTGGGCCACGCCGGTCTTGACCAGAATGCCGTTGAGGCCGCCGCCGGCACCGACCAGCAGGGTGATGGCGGCGGTGGGCGCCAGGCATTCCTGCGAGAACTTCAGGATCTGCTCGCGGCTGAAGCCGCGCATCAGACCGAGGGTGACGAAGCTGAGCAGGGTCGCCAGCAACAGCGCCACCACCGAGTGGCCGATGAAACGCAGCACGTCGTTGGCGACGGTGCCGGGCGCGGCGAGTTCGTCCGCCCAGCCGCCCAGCAACATCAGCCCGACCGGCAGCAGCAGCGTGGCCAGGGTGATGCCGAACCCGGGCAGCGCCTCGTCGGGCAGGTGGGCCTGGCCCTGGTTGAGCAGCGCCGCTTCCATCGGATTGGGCCCGTCCAGCCGCACTTGCCGGGACACCAGCCTGGCGAACAGCGGACCGGCCAGCGCGGCGGTCGGCAGGCCGACGATCAAGGCGTAGAACAGGGTGCGCCCGACATCGGCCTGGTACTCGTGCACGGCCAGCATCGCGGCCGGGTGCGGTGGCACCAGCCCGTGCACCACCGACAGGCCGGCGACCATCGGCAGCCCGACCAGCAGCAGCGGCACGCCGGTGCGGCGCGCGACGTTGAGCACGATCGGGATCAACAGGACGAAACCGACCTCGAAGAAGATCGGCAGGCCGATGCAGAACGCGATCAGCATCATCGCCCAGTGCACGCGGCCGGTGCCGAAACGCCGGATCAGCGTGCGCGCGATGCGCTCGGCGCCGCCGGATTCGGCCATCAGCTTGCCCAGCATGGTGCCGAGCGCGACGATCAGCGCGATGTGGCCCAGGGTCTTGCCGACGCCCTGTTCGTAGGCCGGCACGATCTCCGGCGCCGGCATTCCCGCCAGCAGCGCCAGGCCGAGCGAGACCACGGTGATCGAGATGAAGGGATTGAGGCGGTAGCGCGCGATCAACACCACCAGGGCGATGATCGACAACGTGGCGTACAGCAGCAACAGGTTTCCTGGCGTCATGCGTGCGCTGGCCCGGCCGGTCAGAAAAGGGTTTCGACGGCACCGATGACGCGATGCGCGTCATCGACCACCAGCAGGTGGCGCCATTTGTCGAAAGTCAGGCAGGGATGGGAAATGTCGAAGCACAGCAGATCGCCCACCTTCAGATCGTCCGCCGCCTCGAACTGCAGGAAGGCATGCTGGTCCATCATCGCGACCACGCGCCAATGCGCGGGCGCGTCGACCGGTGCCGGCGTGCCGGGACGGTGATGCAGCGCCGGCAGCGGGAAACCGGCGTCGAACGCGGCGTCGCGCTTGCCCAGGCCGATGATGGCGCGTCCCGGCTCCGGACACGACTGCACGCAGGCCCACAGGCGCAATGCGGGCCGCAATCCGCGGCCCATCCGCTGCGCCACCGGGTTGGCGGCATGGATGCGCTCGGCGGCCTCGCGATAGATGCCCACGTCGTGGGTCAGGTAGCAGCCCGGACGCAGCACCACTTCGGCACGCGCGTCCGCGGCGGGCGCGGCGAATTCCTCCGCGACCACGTCGAACCAAGCCGAGCCGGCGCCGGACAGCAGCGCAGGCGTTTCGGCGAAACCGCCGGCCGCGTCGATGGCCTGCCACTGCGCCAGGGTGCGCCGCAGCAGCGCGCGCACGCCGGCTTCGTCCTTGATCACGCCTTCGTAGACTTCCACGCCCACCAGCGCGATCGCATCGGGCCAGCGGGTGATTTCCTCCAGTACCGCGCGCGCCTGCGCGTCGTCGCGGACACCGGTGCGTCCGCCTTCGGCGCCGACTTCCAGCAGGACCCGGATGCGCTGGCCGCGCGCGCCGAAGTGGCGGCCCAGCGCGGCGACGTTGTCGACCGAATCCACCACGCACGCGAACCAGAACTCCGGATCCCGCGCCTGCAGATCCGCGATCAGATCGAAGTTGCCTTTGCCGACCAGCTGGTTGGCCAGCAGCACCCTGCGCACGCCGTGCGCGTGCGCGGCCCGGGTCTGCGGCGCGGTGGCCAGGGTGATGCCCCAGGCCCCGTCATCCAGTTGCATGCGGAACAGCGCGGGGCTCATGGTGGTCTTGCCATGCGGCGCCAGCCGGCAGCCGTAGGCCTCGGTGAATTCGCGCATCCAGGCGAGGTTGTGCCGCAACGCCGATTCGCTCAACACCGCGACCGGCAGGCTGACCTGCTCGCCGGGAATCGACCACCCCTGGACGGCGACCTGCGCCGGTGTCCACGGGCCCCCCGGAGGCAGGCCCTTGCCTTCGAGCGGCGCTTCGGACTGAAAGTATTTTTCTCGCACGAACCGCCTCCCCCTGCGCGGGTCCGCGGAAAATCGCGGGCCGCTATTGTGTAGCACAGGAAGGGGTTTATGAAAATTATTTTCTCGCGGTTCCGTGATCCGGAACCTGAGCTGCGGTCGGGAACCCCATCAGAAATCGAACTGGACGCGCCCGGCCAGCACGCCCGTGCGATCCAGCGTCCGCGCGGCGACTTCATCACGGCGGCGGCTGTCGGTCCAGTCCAGCATCACCCGGAAATGCCGGGGCGCGTACCAGTTCACCCCCACCGTCCAGGCATCGGCCGACAGCTCGCGAGGGTTGAGCCGCCATTGGCGTCCTTCGATGCGGTCATACCGGGCCACCAGTTCCCAGGCGCCGCCACGGCCCTGCGGCTTGAGCTGGACGAACCGGCCAGCCTTGGCGTCGTAGGGGCGCGATTCGCCGGTGATCAGCCAACTGCCCTGCAGGTAGCCGGCCCGGATCCGGCCGCGCTGCTGGCCATCGTCGTAGCGGGCGCCGCCGATTTCGGCCTGCCACGACCAGGCCCCGTGCACGCCCGCCGCCTCCAGCCCGTACTTGTCCACCGAGACGTCGCGGCCACCGCGGAAATCCACCAGCGACAACCGGCTGTTGTCGCCGAAGTAGCCGGCCACGCGCGGCTGCACGCGCAGCGCGGGTGCGCCGTCCGCACCCGGATGATCGTGGCGTTCGTGCGCCAGCGCGGCGCCGAAATGCAATACCCGCCCGGCCTCGCGCCAGGGCGCATAGCCCGCGCGCGCGCCGGCCGCGCGTCCCTTGGCCTGCCAGACGTCGATGCTCTCCAGGCTGTAGACGCTGCCGCTCCAGAACACGCCGTCACGATGGCCGTTCACGCCCACGCCCAGCCGGTAGGACGGCGCCAGGGCCTGCGCGAGCCAACTGCGTTCGACCGCGAGCAGGTGATTGGAGCTGCCGCGATCGTCCAGCGTGTAGAACTGCTTGAACTGGCCGACGGTCACGGTGGTGTTGCCGAAGCTGCGGGCCAGGTAGGCGTCGCGCGCGACCGGACGGTGGCCGGCGAAATCGGCCTCCAGCTTGTAGTCGACGCCGTGGAACCGGCCGGCGATCGCCAGCCAGGCCGCGCGCAGATCGTCGCCGTCGCGTTCGGGCGTGCCGCGCGCGTCGTTGTCGAAACGCGCGAAGTCGTAGTGGATGCGGCCACTGGGCTTGATCGTCACCGTGTCGTCCGCATGGGCGCCAGACGGTGAGGACAGCAGGCAGGCCGCCAGCGAGAGAACCGCCACCGGCGGCACGCGTCGACTCGAAGATGGCATCCACGCCCCTTTGGCATCGTGATGGAGGTGGCGACGATAACAGCCTGCTCCCTGTCGATGGACGGTGATTGGCCGCCGCGATTCCCGCGGGCGAAGCCGGTGGATTGAGAGCACTCACGTTGCGCTTGACTGCGCTCCGGCGACCGCGGAAAGCCGGCAGAGCCCGGCGGCAAGGGGTAGAATCGGGCCTCTTTCGTGCTATCGCGCAGACCGCCCGTAATGTCCAACGACGATTTGAAGCAGGCCGCCCTCGAGTACCACCGCCTTTCGCCCCCCGGCAAGATCAAGGTTGCCCCGACCAAGCCCATGGTGACCCAGCGCGACCTGGCGCTGGCGTACTCGCCGGGCGTGGCGTATGCCTGTGAAGCCATCGTCGAGGATCCCAACACCGCCAGCGAGTTCACCGCGCGCGGCAACCTGGTGGCGGTGGTCTCCAACGGCACGGCGGTGCTGGGCCTGGGCAACATCGGCGCGCTGGCCGGCAAGCCGGTGATGGAAGGCAAGGGCGTGCTGTTCCAGAAGTTCGCCGGCATCGACGTGTTCGACATTGAAATCGACGAGACCGACCCGGACAAGCTGGTGGACATCATCGCCAGCCTGGAGCCGACCTTCGGCGGCATCAACCTGGAAGACATCAAGGCGCCGGAGTGCTTCATCGTCGAGCGCAAGCTGCGCGAGCGGATGAAGATTCCGGTCTTCCATGACGACCAGCACGGCACGGCCATCATCGTCGGCGCGGCGGTGGTCAACGCGCTGGAAGTGGTGGGCAAGAAGATTGAGGACGTGAAGCTGGCCACCAGCGGCGCCGGCGCGGCCGGCATCGCCTGCCTGGACATGCTGGTGGCGCTGGGCCTGAAGCCGGAGAACATCCTGGCGGTGGACCGCGACGGGGTGCTCTACACCGGCCGTCCGCACCTGGACCCGGACAAGGCGCGCTACGCCCGCGACACCGACAAGCGCACGCTGGCCGAAATCGTCGACGGCGCCGATCTGTTCCTGGGCCTGTCCGCGGCCGGGGTGCTCAAGCCGGAGATGGTCGCGACGATGGCCGACAGGCCCATCATCCTGGCCCTGGCCAACCCGAACCCGGAAATCCTGCCGGAGCTGGCCCGCCAGGTCCGCCCGGACTGCATCATCGCCACCGGCCGTTCGGACTACCCGAACCAGGTCAACAACGCGGTCTGCTTCCCCTACATCTTCCGCGGCGCGCTGGACGTGGGCGCCACCGGCATCAACGAGGCGATGAAGCTGGCCTGCGTGCATGCCATCGCCGACCTGGCCCGGCGCGAGGCGTCGGACCTGGGCGCGGCCTACGGCGACGACATTCCCTGCTTCGGCCCGGAGTACCTGATTCCGCGTCCGTTCGACCCGCGCCTGCTGGTGGAACTGGCACCGGCGGTGGCCAGGGCGGCGATGGAGTCGGGCGTGGCGCTGCGGCCGATGGCCGACCTGCAGGCCTACCGCGAGAAGCTGGGCCAGTTCGTCTATCGCACCAGCCTGATGATGAAGCCGGTCTACGACCGCGCGCGCGCCGACCGCAAGCGCGTGGCCTACGCCGAGGGCGAGGAGGAGACGGTGCTGCGCGCGGTGCAGACGGTCATCGACGAAGGCCTGGCCTTCCCCATCCTCATCGGCCGCCCGGACGTCATCGACGCGCGCATCGAACGCCTGGGCCTGCGCATGCGCGCGGGCGTGGATTTCGAGCTGACCAACATCAACGACGACCCGCGCTTCAACGACTATTGGCAGTACTACCACGCACTGACCGCGCGCCGCGGCGTGACCCCGGCGGCGGCCAAGAACCTGATGCGTTCGCGGCCGACCCTGATTGCCGCGGTGATGGTCGCGCGCGGCGAGGCCGACGCGATGGTCAGCGGCATCGTCGGCCGCTTCCACAAGAAGCTGGGCTACGTGCGCAGCGTGATTCCGCTGGACCCGGGCGTGCAGTCGACCTCGGCGATGACCGGCGTCATCAACAACCAGGGCGCGTACTTCTTCCTGGACACCCATGTGCAGGAAGACCCGACCGCCGAGCAGATTGCCGAGGCCACCCTGCAGGCGGCCTACCGGTTGAAGCTGTTCGGCATCGAGCCGCGCATCGCGCTGCTGTCGCACTCCAACTTCGGCAGCCACGAGACCCGCGGTTCGACCAAGATGCGCCAGGTGCGCGAACTGTTGCTCAAGCGCAAACCGGACCTCAACGTCGACGGCGAGATGCAGGGCGACACCGCCTGGGACGAGGTGCTGCGCCAGCGCATCATGCCGGGCAGCACGTTGAGCGGCCGCGCCAACCTGTTCGTGCTGCCCAACCTGGACGCGGCCAACATCACCTACAACATGGTGCGCGTGGTGACCGACGGCGTGGCCATCGGCCCCATCCTGATGGGCATCTCCAAGCCGGTCCACATCCTGACCACCAGCGCCACTCCGCGCCGGGTGGTCAACATGACCGCCATCGCCGCGGTCGATGCGCAGATCCGCGCCCAGCGGGAAGCGGAAAAGGCCAGCCTGGGCTGATGCGGCTTGCGGCCATCCCGCGCAGGCGGGATGGCCGGTGCACGGGAAATGCTTCGCCACTGTCGTGGTGGGGCTGGTACAGGGAGACCCCGCCCAGCCGCGAGATTGCCTGGAGACCTGCTTTCACCTCCCCCTTGACCCGCCATCCGGCGGTTGAAAGGCGCTGGAAAAAGGGGGATTGAGGGGGACTGCCCCGCCAATCGGCGGTTGAGAAGCGTCTGCCCTTGGCGGACTACGGTCCGCCGAGAATGTGCCGCTGCAGCGCATCCAGGTAGGCATCGGCTTCCTCGGCGCTGGCGAAGATGCTGTCCATCGGCACCGCCTGCACGATCTCGATGACCTTGCGGATCTGCTCCTGCGGATGCACCAGCAGCAGCTTGCCCTCGTGCGGCGCCAGCGCCTTGCGCGCCCTCAGGATCGAACGCACCCCGGCGCTGCTGATGTAGTCCAGGTGCGCCAGATCCAGCACCAGCGCCTGCGGCTTGCCGGCCAGCAGCGCTTCCAGCTGGTCGTCCAGCGCCTCATGGGTATGCGAGTCCAGCCGGCCGGCCAGCACGACGTACTGGTTGCCGTTGACGGGTGGATAGACGTCGATATCCAGACTCATGCGCGGTGTCCTTGAGCGCCCCGGGTTGGCCGGCAAGTGTGACAGGCATCGTCAGTCGCTGTCATCGCCCTGCAGGACCTTGCGCTGCATCGCATCAAGATAGGCGTCGGCTTCGGCGGTGGAACCGAAGATATCGTTGAGCGGCACGGCCTTGACCACATCGAAGACCTTCTGGATCTGCGGCTGCGGATTCACCACCAGTACCTTGCCGCCATGCGCGGCCAGGGTCTTGCGGGCCTTGAAGATCGAGCGGATGCCGGCGCTGCTGATGTACTCCAGCTGCGACAGGTCCAGCACCAGCGAGTGCAGCTGCGGCGTCATCAGCGGCGCCAGCGCCTCGTCCAGATCTTCGTAGGTGTGGGTGTCCAGGCGGCCGGCCACGGTGACGCGCTGGCTGCCCTGGCCGGGCGGAAGCAAGGTGATTTCGAGGCTCATGGTTCGCTCTCCGGCTGCGGGATGCGCAGGCTGACGCGCAAGACGTTGCAGGTGTCGATGCGCTGGTAGGTGATCCGGTGCGCAAGCTGCCGGATCAGGTAGACACCGAGGCCGCCGATGGCGCGGTCCTGGATTTCGGCGTCCAGGTCGGGGGCCGGCGCGCTGAGCGGATCGAACGGGGCGCCGGTGTCGCGGAACTCCAGGTGCAGCAGATCGCCTTCGATGCTGATGTCCACCGACAGCTCGTGCTGGGCGGTGCCGGCCGCGGGCTCGCCGCCGTAGTCGATGGCATTGCTGGCCAGTTCCTCGACGATCAGGCGTACATCGTCGCGGATGGCACGCGCCATTCCGTGGCGGTTGAGCACGGCTTCCAGCGAAGCGTTGAGATCTTCCACGCGGGCGTATTCGCCCGGCACGATCAGGCGTATCAGCATGTGGCTGCCTCCTCCACCCTGGGTTGAGTCCGGTGATCCTGGCGCAGGCGCATGGCCAGCACCGTGATGTCATCCGATTGCGGCGCCGGATGCGCGAAGCCATGCACCCGCGCGATCACGTCCTCGCATTGCGCCCGCGCGCTTTCGTCCGGACGCAGGCCGTCGATCAGCCTTTCCAGCCCGAACGCGTCCTGGCCCGGATCGAAGGCTTCGGTGACGCCATCGGTGTAGGCGAGCAGGGTGGCGCCGGCCGGCAGCCGGCCCTGCCACAGCGGGAATTCGCGGCTGATTTCAAAGCCCAGCGGCGGACCCGAAGCGACCGGCAGCATTTCGCAGGCGCCGTCGGCATGCAGCAGCAGCGGCGCGTCATGGCCGGCGCTGGCCAGCACGCACTGGCCGCTGCGCGGATCCACGCAGCCGAACAGCACGGTGGCGAACATGCAGGTGTCGTTGCCTTCCACCAACCGGCGCGAGGCTTCGGCCAGCACGGCCGAAGGCGAATCGCCGGCCCGCGCCGCGACTTCCAGCACGGTGACCGTGCGGGCCATGAACAGCGCCGCCGGCACGCCCTTGTCGGACACGTCGCCGATGGCGAACCACAGGCGGCCGTCGCCGCCTTCGATGAAGCTGTAGAAATCGCCGCCCACCGCCTTGGCCGGCTCCAGCAGGGCGAACACTTCCAGGTGGCGATCGTCGCGATCAATCACCCGTCCCGGCGGCAGCATCGCCAGCTGGATGTCGCGGGCGATGGCCAGTTCGCTTTCCAGTTTCTGCCGCGCCGCGCCCATTTCCTCGATCTCCGCCAGTTGCCGCTGGATCGAGGTGCGCGCGTGTTCCAGCGTGCGCGCCATCAATCCCACCTCGTCGCGGCGGCGGGTGTAGGGCACCGGGGTCTCGTAGTGGCCCTCGGCCAGGTAGGCGGCCGAGGCGGTCAGTTGTTCCACCGGCTGGCTGATGCGGCTGGCCAGGCGACGGATGATCAGGGTGCACAGCAGCGCCAGCACCAGCCCGCCGGCCAGCAGCCAGATCAGCGCCTGGTCGAGCCGGGCCATGACCAGCGCGTAGGACTGCGCCACCAGCAGGGTCCAGCCGCTCGTGCCGATGGGCTCGATCACGGTGAAGCGGGTCTCCCCGGTCAGCGCGTCGGTATGCATCAGCTGCAGGTGCCGGCGCAGGCGGGTCGCGTCGGCCGCGGGCTGCAGATCGGTGCGGCCGGAGCGGCGGATGTGCTGTTCCAGGGTCAGGTTGTCCGCCACCCCCACGTCCGGGTTGGCCGCCAGGGTGCCGGCCGGCGCCACCAGCGAGACCCGCCAGCCCGGCAGGTTGGCCAGGCTCTCGAAACTGCCGGTGAGTTCGGACAGCGGCACGTCCAGGCTGACCATGCCGCGGGTGGTGACGCCGCGGCCTTGCGGGCGCAGCGGGCGGTTGTAGGTGACCATCCAGATGTCGCCGGCGGTCCGGTTGAGATAGGGCTCGGACCACCAGCCGTCGGGAGCGGACACGGTGCGCCGGTACCAGCCCTGGGCGCGGTAGTCGTAGCCGTCGGCGATGAAATCGCGGTCCCGACCCTGGGCGCTGATATAGCGCGCGAACGGCGCCTGGCCGGGATGTTCGGGTTCAACCACCAGCAAGCCGCCGACGCAGCCGGGGGTGGCGCGGACCATCGCCCGCAGCGTGGTGGTCAGCTCGGCCGGATCCAGGTTGGAATTGGCCAGCAGATCCGACAGGCCGCTGGTGGTGATGATCACCGCGCGCAGGGCGGTGTCGAGCCGTTCGGCGGCTTCCTGGGTCGTGGCGATGGTGTCGCGGCGGGCGTCCTCGATGATCAGCCTGCGCGCGAACCAGGCGATGCCCAGCACCAGCAGCACGAGCACGGCCACGTTGACCACGCCCGACCACAGCGCGATGCGGGTGCGCAGGCTCCGGCGCCAATGCACCACGCCGGTCCGCTCCGGCGACAAAGCCCCGTCCTGCCGACTTCCCTTCATGCGGCAACCCCGAATCCCTGCGATGTGTCCCCCTGCGCGGATGATACGTCGGCCGGGTGCCCGGCGCGCAGCGCCAGAGGTCTCATTTTGGTGTGGTCAAAGCCGCCCGGGCAACGAAAAAATCACGAATCCATACGCCCGCGTAGCCAGATCGGGGCAGGGGCGGTGCGCTACACTTCAAGGTCCTGAAAACGACAACGTCCGCGCGGTCCCGCGCGACAGATTGGGAGTGGTAATGAACTGGTTGAACGAGATGTTGCAGAGCGATCCGGATCCGTTGGAAACCCGCGAATGGATCGATTCGATGCAGGCGGTGATCGAGAAGAACGGCGCCCTGCGTGCACATCAGCTGCTGGAAGGCATGGTCGAGGTGACGCGCCGCGCGGGCGCCTACCTGCCGTTCTCGCCCACCACCGAATACGTCAACACCATTTCGCCGCAGAACGAGGCCAAGTCGCCGGGTGACGCGGCGATGGAATGGCGCATCCGTTCCATCATCCGCTGGAACGCCATGGCCATGGTGGTGCGCTCCAACCGCAAGCCCGGCGACCTCGGCGGCCATATCGCCAGCTTCGCCTCCGGCGCCACCCTTTACGACGTCGGCTTCAACCATTTCTGGCGCGCGCCCAGCGACAAGCATCCGGGCGACCTGCTGTTCATCCAGGGCCACAGCTCGCCGGGCATCTACTCGCGCGCGTTCCTGGAAGGCCGCATCAACGAGGCCCAGCTGGACAACTTCCGCATGGAGGTCGACGGCCAGGGCATCTCGTCCTATCCGCACCCGTGGCTGATGCCGGACTTCTGGCAGACCCCGACCGTGTCGATGGGCCTGGGCCCGCTGGCGGCGATCTACCAGGCGCAGTTCATGAAGTACCTGGAGCACCGCGGCCTGATCGAGAAGTCCGATCGCAAGGTGTGGTGCTTCATCGGCGATGGCGAGTCGGACGAGCCGGAAACCCTGGGCGCGATCGCGCTGGCCGGCCGCGAGGGCCTGGACAACCTGATTTTCGTGGTCAACTGCAACCTGCAGCGCCTGGACGGCCCGGTGCGCGGCAACGGCAAGATCATCCAGGAACTGGAAGGCGTGTTCCGCGGCGGCGGCTGGAACGTGATCAAGCTGCTGTGGGGCAGCTACTGGGATCCGCTCCTGGCGCGCGACACCGACGGCGTGCTGAAGAAGCTGATGATGGAAACCGTCGACGGCGAGTACCAGAACTGCAAGGCCTTCGGTGGCGCCTACACGCGCGCGAATTTCTTCGGCAAGTATCCGGAGACCGCGGCGATGGTCGCCAACCTCTCCGACGACGACATCTGGCGCCTGAACCGTGGCGGCCACGATCCGCACAAGGTCTACGCGGCCTTCCACGAAGCGGTGAACACCCAGGGCATGCCGACGGTGATCCTGGCCAAGACGGTCAAGGGTTACGGCATGGGTTCGGCGGGCGAGTCGCTCAACCCGACCCACCAGACCAAGAAGCTGGACGACGACGCCATCCGCACCTTCCGGGATCGCTTCAACATCCCGATCACCGACAAGCAGCTGGAAGAGGCCGCGCAGGTCCCGTTCTACCATCCGGGCGAGGATTCGCCGGAAGTGCAGTACCTGAAGGAACGCCGCGCCTCGCTGGGCGGCTACCTGCCGCAGCGCCGGCGCAAGGCCGCCGAATCGTTCGAGGCGCCGAAGCTGGAAACCTACGAGCGCCTGCTCAAGTCCACCGGCGAGCGCGAGATCTCCACCACCATGGCGTTCGTGCAGGCGCTGAACATCACCCTGCGCGACAAGCAGATCGGTCCGCGCATCGTGCCGATCGTGGCCGACGAGGCGCGTACCTTCGGCATGGAAGGCATGTTCCGCCAGATCGGCATCTACGCGCCGTTCGGCCAGAAGTACAAGCCGGTCGATGCCGACCAGCTGATGTACTACCGCGAGGACCAGAGCGGCCAGGTGCTGCAGCAGGGCATCAGCGAACCCGGCGCGATCGCGTCGTGGATGGCCGCCGGCACCAGCTACTCGGTCAGCAACGTGCCGATGCTGCCGTTCTACATCTACTACTCGATGTTTGGCTTCCAGCGCGTGGGCGACCTCGCCTGGCAGGCGGCGGACATGCGCACCCGTGGTTTCCTGCTCGGCGGCACCGCCGGCCGCACCACCTTGAACGGTGAAGGCCTGCAGCACGAGGACGGCCACAGCCACCTGCTGGCCGGCGCGATCCCGAACTGCCGCAGCTACGACCCGACCTTCGGCTACGAAGTGGCGGTGATCCTGCAGCACGGCGTGCAGCGGATGATGCAGGAGCAGATCGACGAGTACTACTACATCACCCTGATGAACGAGAACTACGCCCATCCGGACATGCCGGAAGGCGCGGCCGACGGCATCATCAAGGGCATGTACCTGCTGAAGGACGCCGGCAAGCCGAAGAAGGGCGAGCTGCGCGTGCAACTGCTCGGCAGCGGCACCATCCTGCGCGAGGCGATCGCGGCGGCGGAACTGCTGGACAAGGATTTCGGCGTCACCGCCGACATCTGGTCCTGCCCCAGCTTCAACGAGCTGCGCCGCGACGGTTTCGACGTCGAGCGCTGGAACCGCCTGAACCCGGAAGCCAAGGCGCCGCGCAAGGCCTACGTGACCGAGCAACTGGAAGGCCGCCAGGGCCCGGCCATCGCCGCCACCGACTACGTGCGTGGCTATGCCGACCAGATCCGCGCCTTCGTGCCGACGCAGTACACCGTGCTGGGCACCGATGGCTTCGGTCGCAGCGATACCCGCGCCAACCTGCGCCGCTTCTTCGAGGTCGATCGCTACTACATTGCCCACGCCGCCATCGCCGCGCTGGCGAAGGAAGGCAAGATGACCGGCAAGGACGTCGCCCGCGCGATCAAGCAGTACAAGATCGACGTGGAGAAGGCCAACCCGATCGGGGTCTGAGCACGTCCTCCCGCATGTACGGAAAAGGGCGGCCGCTGGCCGCCCTTTTCTTTTCCCTCTTTCCATTCCCGGATTCCGCGCGATGTCCGCTCGCGCGCGGCAGCCTCGTCCTTCCCCACGCCGCCGGACCCAAACGAAAAACAAACATCATGCCTCGGCGAACGCATGAATAATGGAGAAACGCCGGCGCGCCGGATCCGGCAAGGGACTTCAACGAAGGGAACTTGCGGAGGCAACATCGGTCAACCGGCATCCGGTCCGCGCGTTGAAAGCGCACACATCCCGTCGCCCGAAGGCAATCGAACGCGTGAGATTCACCTATCCCGATGAATCCGCTTCACGCGTCATCGCCGCCGCGACCGCCGCCGCCATCCTGCTGCTGATCGGCAAACTGCTGCTCAGGGGGCCCATGCTGCCCACGACCCGCGACGACGACGCGCTGCGGGTGGTCTATCTGGAACGACCGCGCTGGTCGCCATCGCTGCCACCCCCCGCGCAGGCAGGCAGGCCACCGGAGGCGTCCACCGCGCAGGCACGGGACATGGCCGTGCCGTCGCGCGCGGTCGCGCCGGCCGATGCACCGCGCGTGGATGCGCGCCGTCCCGCGCCTTCCATCCCGATCGAGAACCGCGTTGTCGATCGCCTCTACGACCGCGATACCGGCCGGGCGAGGTTGCCGCCACAGGCGCGGATCGATCCGATGGCGAAAGCGGAGCCGCCCGCCAATCCGCCGGGCCTGCCCAACGAACGCGAGCTCAAGCGCGCCCGGGACCTGCTGTATCCGCCCAATCCGATCGAGGTCGATCCCGATGGCGGTCCATTCGGCGGTACCTGGGCCAGCGATGGCACCCTCGGCCAGCAGGCCGCGCGCAAGCTGGGCGATGGCCTGGCGGCGATCGGCAAGAAGATCTTCGGCGAAGAACGGCAGACGGTGCGCGCGCGGCCGCCGCCGGACGTGGGCTTCAATCCGCAGAACCACGACAACGCATCGGACCTCGGACGCGCCGGAACCGGCAACGCCTACAAGGCCGCGCCGATCGCCTACGAGAAGGCGCCGGGGCTGTCGGGTGAAGCCAGCCGCCGCATCCGCACCGCGCTGGAGGCGCTGCAGAAACGCGCAGCCTCATGTGATGCCGCGCGCGTGCAGAAACTGCTGGCGACCGTGCGTGGTCATCTCACCGAACTGGAGCAGGTCGAGTACGCCATCGCCCACGGCGCGGATCCGGTCATGGCCCGGCAGATGCTGCCGCGTCGTGGCGATACCGCCTATGACCAGGCGCGGCGCGCGCTGTGGTACGCGGAGAACCAGTTGGGCGCGTGCGTGAAGTAGGCGTTGTTCCGGGAGTTCCGGCAATCGCCGTGATCAGGCCGCAACGGGCCCGGCCAGGAACCGCGTCATGCGCTCCAGTTCATCCTCGAGCGCGTTGCGGAAAGCCGGATCCTTCGCTGGCGATCGCCCGGCGTAGCCGAAGTCCGGCTGCAGCCGGCCGTCCTGCACGCTGACGTTCGCCCAGCCGATTACCTGGTCACGCCACAGCAACGGCAGCGCGTAGTAGCCGAAACGACGCTTGGCCGCCGGGGTATAGGCCTCGAATTTGTAGGCCCAGCCCCACAGCAACTCAAAGCGGCGACGATCCCAGGCCACCGGATCGAACGGGGCCAGCAGGCGGACCTGTTGGTCTATCCGGTAACGCCGCGAGCGCGGGTTTTCATCGACCGGCCAGAACCAGGTGGTGCCGTCGATCGTGCAACCGGGCAATTGCGCGCGCGCTTGTTGCAGCGCGATCTGGATCTGTTTCGCCAGATGGGGCGCGCCGTAACCCAGCAATCGCGCCAGGTAGGTCAGGCTGGCCGAGGGCAGGGGCGCGTACTTGCGCACAATCAAATCGAGCAGGCTGGCGGCGCGCTGGACGCGCGCCGTTTCGCCATCGTCGGTGGAGGCATGGTTGGCGACGGCGTAGATGCGGGTACCACTGTCGCGACGCTGCACGCGCAGCATGCCGCGGTAGTGCATGCCATCGAGCAGATGGGTGCTGGCGTTGCTGGTGCCGCCCCAGTAGTTGGTCACCCGCCCGTGTGCGAAGGCCTGTTCGACTTCGCGCGGATGCACGGCGCCGCGCGACTGCACGAACGCCAGCACCTCGGCGGCCTTGCGGCGGGTCCGCGCATCCCACGGGCGCGAGGACACACGAGGATGCATCAAGGCCAGATGCTCGCGTGGCAGGAACCCGTAATTGACCAGGCAGTCTTCTTCCACCGGCAGCCGCGCATAGCGGCGCTCGAGATCCCCGGCGCGGTAGTCCTTCACCCGATGGCGCAGGGTCAGATCCTGCGCACGCGCGGGCGCGCGGATCGGATCGGCCTGGACGAAACCCAGGCGTCGGATAGCCGCCAGCAGCGTGGTCGGGGTGAACAGGGTGCGCGCCACCGCATAGCGGCGCAGGTCGTCGAGGGAGGGCGTCATGGGCATCGTGTGGATTAGAACATGATGCCGGTCGCCTGCAGATCGTCTGTCGCGCCGTAACCCAGCCCACGCCGTCGCGGTCGTTCGCGGGGCGGGATGGAGTACGCTTCGGCCAGCAGCACCGGCGGGTGCGCGCGGATCCCGGGAGGGATCGAAGGTGCATGCGCCGGGCGACTTCACGAGAGGATGGGGATGGTGCGTGCCGGGGTTCTGTTTGTACTGTTGTTCGCCACGATGTCATCGCGTGCCGGCGAACCTGTCGCGACCGTCCGCGTCGCCTTCGACCGCGATGGCATCGTCTCCACCCGCGCGCAGGGCCTGGCCGATATCGCAGCCGGGCGCGAGATGACGGCGGAGGACCCCGTGCGCATCGCATCGATATCCAAGCTGGTCACCGCGATTGGCGTGATGCGGCTGGTCGAGGCCGGGCAACTGGAGCTGGATGCCGACGTGTCGCGCTGGTTGGGCTGGCAACTGCGCAACCCGGCCTTTCCCGATGCGCCGATCACCCTGCGCCTGCTGCTCTCGCATCGCGCCGGCCTGACCGACGCGGCGGGCTACTACCAGGTGCCGCTGGGCGGGCTGTTGCAGGACGTGCTGGCCGATCCACGCGCCTGGGATCCGGCGCATGCGCCGGGCACCTTCTTCCGCTACGCCAATCTGGACTTTCCGTTGATCGCGGCGGTGATGGAGAAGGCGACCGGCGAGCGCTTCGACCGATTGATGCAGCGGTTGGTGTTGCAACCGCTGGCCATCGATGGCTGCTTCAACTGGGCCAGCTGCGACGATGCGACCGCCGCGCGCGCGGTGGTGTTGTATGACCAGGCGCGCCAGCCGGTGCGCGACGACCATCATGGACGTCGTCCGGCATGTCCGGTGGTGCCCGCCGCCGATGGAAGTTGCGATCTCGCGCGATGGCGGGCCGGCGACAACGGCGCGCTGTTCTCGCCGCAGGGGGGGCTGCGGATCTCCGCGAACGGGCTGGCGAAAATCGGCCGCCTGCTGCTGGGCCAGGGCAAGCTGGACGGCGTGCGCCTGCTGCAACCAGCCTCGGTGCGGACCCTGGTCGCGCCGCAATGGACCTACGCGCCCGGCAACGGACTTACGTCCGAGGAAGACGAGAGCGGGCAGGGTGGGCGTGGCTTCTTCTGCCGCTATGGCCTGGCGGTGCAGACCCTGGCGACGCCGGCCAGCGGATGCCATGACGATCCGTTCGGTGACGGCATCGCACGCTTCGGCCATTCCGGGTCGGCCTATGGCCTGCTGTCCGGCCTGTGGGTCGATCCGGCCGGCGGCACCGGCGTGGTCTACTTCGCGACCGGCGTGCCGGAAGCGCGGGCCGGCGGGCGTTCGGCATTTTCAGCCGTCGAGGAAGGTCTGGCGGCGCCGTAGCGCGAAGCCCGCTCCACCATTGCGCGGCGGAGGCAAGGGGAAACGGGACCGGCCGGTCCCGTTTTTCCCTGGGCTCCGAGCGGAGCTGTCACCACTGCGCCACCAGTTCCTTGAACGGGCGGGCCAGGCGCACGCCCCTGGCGTCGAAGCCGCGCACCTGGCGGCCATCGACGGTCACCCGTTTCGGCGCGATGCGTCCCGGCCAGGCGACCGTGACGGGTACATCCGCATGCAGGCCCTCGCCCAGCGAGACCTGCAACCGGTCGCCTTCGCGGCGCGCGCGCAGCTTCAGCGTGCCGTGGGCGGTGGGCAGGCCGTCGATGGACAGGCCTTCACCGGCCACCCATTCCGGCGGCGTGCCGGGCAGCAGCGACAGGTGATCATCGGCCTCGTACATCAGCATGCCGAAGATCGAGCGCGCGTACTCCGATCCGATCCAGGTATGCGGCATGTCGCCCAGATAGATCGCGTGGCGCAGATCCGAATAGGCCACCTCGGCAATCACCTGCCACTCGGCGGGACGGCGGTGGCGCAGCAGGTTCTGCAGCAGTTCGTTGGCCTCGGCCGGCTGCTCCAGATGCACGTAGGTCAGCACGTTGCGCATTTCGTATGGGGTGTACGCATACAGCGCGTCGGGCGTGCGCTTGCGCACGTCGGCCAGGTAGCGGGCGAAGGTGCGGGCCAGCGCATCGGCGGGCATCAGATCCTGCTGGCCGGTCGGATCCAGGCCGATGGAGACGCTGGTGGGATCGCTTTCGCCCAGATCGGCCGAAGCCGGGATGAAGTCGATGCCTTTCCACTTCATCGTCGTGCGCAGCGAGGCGGCCACCGATGCACGCAGCGCGGCGTATTGTTCGCGCGCCCACGCGGCCGTTTCCCGGTCACCCCATTGTTCTGCCAGCCAGGCGCCGTCATGCCAGCCCTTCAGCGCCCAGTAGTCGTCCCAGTAGCTGTGGGTCGGCACCGGGTAGCCTTCATGGCTGATCGAGGGCGCGATGATGCCGTGGAAGCGCTCCGGCGCCTCGCGTCCGGCCTGGTAGCCGGGCACCATCGTGCGTTCGCGCAGCTCCTGCAGGAAGCGCAGCGCGCGCTTCACCTGGTCCTGGTGGTCGCGGACGCTGGCGGCGCCGCCGTCCAGGCGCGCGATTTCCGCCACCAGCCAGATGAACTGGCCTTGGCTGTCGTATTCCAGATCCGAGCCAAAACCGGTGTTGACCGAGCCGTCGTCGTTGAGGATCGGGGAGACCAGGCCATTCGGATGCACGGCATGGCTGCCGTACCAGCGCAGGTAGTCGCGCGCGGTATCGCTCATGCCCATGCGCAGCAGGATCGCCGCGGTCGCCGCGCCGTCGCGGATGAAGGATCGGTTGTAGTTGCGCGGCCCCGGCTGCATCGCGTGGCCACTCTGGTTGATCAGCATGTAGGCGGCCTGCGCGCGCAGCATGTCGACCAGCGAGGCATCCGGCAGGCTCAGGCCGATCCGGCCCAGCCGTGTTTGCCACTGCCGCGCGATCGCGTCGGCCAGCGCGTCGAAGCCGGCGGCGTCGCCCGCCTTCAGGGCGGCCATGTCCAGCGCGGGTGAATCCGGCCATTGCCTGGCCTGGGTGTCGATGCGTGCGTTGCCGAGCGCGAAGGCGATGACGACATCGCGATGCTCGCCTGGCTGCAGCTTCACCGGATACTGCTGGATCGCCGCGGCCAGGCCGTCCGGATCCTCGACGTCGCGGGAGGCGGGAACATCGCCATTCGCCGCGTGACGGGTGATTTCGCCTTCGCCATGCTTGCCGAACGCGGCCACGCCCGCGGCCGAAGGCGGCGTCAACGACTGGAACAGCCGTCGCCCGTTCACCCGCACCGCGCCATCTTCCACCGCGATGGCATGCAGGGGAGAAAGACCGCCGTTCTGCCAGGGCGGGCTGATCTGCATCGGCCGCGTCAGCAGCGCGAGTTGGCCGTCCACCGGCTGGTCGCCGGTGTTGTGCAGGCGGTAGCGGACCAGGGTGACCGGCGCGCCGTCCTGTTCCACCGCAATCGCTTCGCTGCGCAGCGACAGTCCTGGTTGCGGCGACCACTCCACTGCCGGCATCGGCATCCAGCCCTCGCGCAGGCTGTGGCGCAGTTCCTTGTTGAAGGCGGCGGCGGTGCGTCCATCCCGATCGCGCCACACCGGCTGCACCAGCGGCGCGCCCTTGAACGCTTCCAGGTTGCCGTATTCGTCGAACACCGATTTCTGCTGGCCACCGGGAATGCCGACCGCGGTCCAGTACACCTGCTGCTGGTGCAGCGAGGACGGGAACAGATCGCGGTGGCGGCGCGCGGCGGCGATCTCGTAGCGCCGGAGCGGGGTCATCAGCCGCTTGGGGCCCAGCAGTTCCAATCGGTCCACGATCGCGCCGTCGCCACCCTCGGTGACCAGCCGCAACGCGCTGGCCTCGTGCACCTCGGGCGCGGCGAGGAAGGAGGATGCACCTTCGACGACCGGCTCTTCCGCCAGCGTCGTCCAGCGGCCGTCGGGGCCGCGCGCCTCCAGCCGTGCGCGGCCGGGTGGTGTCTTCCAGGTGACTTCCAGGCCGGCCAGTGGCAAGGGGCGCGGCAGCTCGATTTCCAGCGGCCTGCGCTTGTCCAGCACGCGTGCCGCGTGGCCTGTCCACAGCGCATCGGTATCACCCGCGCCCATGACGCCACGCAGGCGCGGCGCGTGCGCGACCGGTTCGAATTCACCCACCGACACGCCCCAGTCGGCGGTGCGTTCCGGTGTGGCGAGACGCAGGTAGCGCGCCTGCACCGCCGGGAACATCACGTATTCGATGCCACCCTTGCCGCCGGTCACGCGCACCGCGTCCCGCCATTGCTGGCCGTCGCTGGAATAGCGGATCAGGTAATGGGTGGCGAAGCCGCCCTCCCACTGGATGAGCACGCCGCCCACTGGACTGGTGCGGCCCAGATCCACCTGGTACCAGTGGCCGGCCGAGAATGGCCCGCCCCAATAGGTCTTCGGATTGCCGTCGATGCCCATTGCCGGGCTCATGGCCGGGTTGGCCGTGGAGGAACTGCTGGCCTTCCACTCGCCACGTGGCGGCAGCGGCTGCGGCGCAGGTTGGGCCTGCGCCAGCGGCAGCCCGAGCAGGACGGCCAAGGCAGCCAGGGCCATCCGGGCCAGTGCGTGGCGATGGGTGAGGCGGGTGCGGGGGGAAGCGGTGGAACCGGACATCGCAGGCCCTCGGTATGGCAGGGAGGCCGCGGAAACCCGCGGATGGCCCGGATACTAGTGATGTAAACGTTTACATGCGAGTTGCGCTGCGGCATCGGGCCACTGGTGCGACCGGGAACGGCCCCGGAGGTCGCCGCGCCACTGGCCGATCCCGGATCACCGCCGCGTTGTACCGATCGAAGCACCGGCCTGCGGGCGGTTTCTTCGCCGCCCGCACCGGGTGCGCCATCGCCACGACATCGAGGCAGGTGCGCCATGAACGATTCGGACTTCATCCGCGCCATGCGGGCCACCCTGGGGCCGCTGGCGTTCCTTTCCCTGCAGCACCCCGCGCGCCATGCGGTTCCAACGGCCCCAACCAATGAGGAACGCATGCGCGCCTACCGCGACACCCTGCCGGTCCTGCCAGGCAACAACTACCGCTGGCGCTTCCGGCAGGCGCGGTAGCGCGGGTGCGGCGGACTGAAGCGTCCGATGCCGCCCGGCCGGACGTGCGGGGCGGCCGCGGATCGGCGCGGCCGCCGGGGACAGGCTTGACCTCAAGCACGCTTGAGGGCGCACTGTCACGGGCCCCCATCCCGCTGCCGATTCCCATGCTCCCGACCCTGCAGCACGCCTATCCCTACCTGCAACGCCTGGGTTACGCCGCCGCGCCGCCGCCCACGCTGGACAGCCTGCGCGAACTCCAGTCGCGCCATACCGCCGAATTCCCGTTCGAAACCCTGTCCACCCTGCTGCGCATGCCAGTGCCGCTGGATCTGCCGTCACTGGAACGCAAACTGCTCTTCGAAGGCCGCGGCGGCTACTGCTTCGAACTCAACCGCATGTTCCTGGCCCTGCTGCAGCAGTTGGGCTTCGAGGCGCGCGGCCTGACCGGCCGGGTGCTCATGGAGGGCACCGCCGATGCCGTGCCCGCGCGCACGCACATGCTGGTGCTGGTCGAACTGGACGGCCAGTCGTGGATCACCGACGTTGGCTTCGGCGGCATGGTGCCGACCGCGCCGCTGCGCCTGGACAGTCCGGACGCGCAGGCCACGCCGCACGAGTCGTATCGACTGGAACAGGCGGACGGCCAGTACACCCTGCGCGCGCGGGTGGCCGGCGAATGGCGCCCGCTGTATCTGTTCGATCTGCAGCGACAGGCCGACATCGATTACGTGGTGGGCAACTGGTACGTGTCCACCCATCCGGAATCGCCGTTCCGGGATCAGTTGCGGGTGGCGCGCACCGGCCCCGGCTGGCGCAAGACCCTCAAGGGCGGCAGTTTCGCCCTCCATCGCATGGGGGCGGCCAGCGAGCGCCATGCGCTGGCCGATGCGGAAGCGGTGATCCAGGTCCTGCGCCGTGAATTCGGCTTGCGGGTGCCGGCGCAACCGGGCCTGCACGCGGCCATCGAACGCTTGCTGGTCCCGGTGGGCGCCACCGCATGAGCGTTGCCCAACGGCACGGGCGACCCTGAGCCACGCACGATAAGCTCGGCACAATCCTGCTGCCGAGAGGCGCCGATGCGCGTGTTCCGCCTGTGCTGTTCCCTGCTTCTTCTGTGGTCCTGCATGGCGCAGGCCACCGCCCCCGCCACGCCGGTGTCCGCTGGCGAGACGGCGCCGCAACGCCGCATCGCGGTGACCATCGACGACCTGCCCTGGCAGCGTCTCGACGAGAAGGCCGTCGCAGGGTTGTCCGACTGGCACGCACGCCTGATGGCGCAACTGCGTCGTGCGGACGTGCCGGTGGTGGGCTTCGTCAACGAGGGCAAGCTGGAGGTGGACGGCGCCGTGCAGCCCGAACGCCTGCGGATGCTGCGCGATTGGCGCAATGCCGGTTACGAACTCGGCAACCACACCTACGATCACGTCGACCTGCACGCGGTCGGCCTGCCGGCGTTCGAAGCGGAAATCCTGAAAGGCGAACGCCTGCTGCGCCCGCTGCTGGCCGAGCGTGGCGCCACGCCGCGCTGGTTCCGCCATCCCTATCTGCGTGCCGGGCGAACGCCGGAAGATCGCGCCGCGCTCAGCGCCTTTCTCGATGCGCATGGCTATCGCATCGCCCCGGTCACCGTCGACAACGGCGAGTGGGTCTGGGCCTTCGCCTACGCCAACGTGCTGGCCGGTACCGCCGTCGTCGACCGCGAGGCCACGCTTGAACGCCTGCGCAAGGGCTACGTGCCGTACATGCTCAACAAGCTCGACTACTACGAGCGGCAGTCGCAGGCATTGCTGGGCTACGCCTTGCCGCAGGTCTGGTTGATGCATGCCAACGAACTCAACGCGGTGGCCTTCGCCGACCTGGTCGACGGCGCGCGCCGAAGGGGCTATCGGTTCGTGACCCTGGAAGAAGCCTTGCGCGATCCCGCCTATGCGCGCGGCGAGACGGGCTACGACGGCCGCTTCGGACCGAGCTGGCTGCATCGCTGGGCGATGGCCGAGAAGAAACCGAAGGTGTTCTATGCCGGTGAACCGGCGGTACCGAAATGGGTGATGGACCTGGCCGGCGTGGACGGCGAGTGACGCGTCCTCGCTGTCGGCGAGGGAACGGAGCCATTCCCGGCGCCGCGGGTTTGCCGGCGATGCGGCCGCGCGGTCAGCGCCCGCGATAGGGCTCGCAACCGATGCCGTCGTTGTCGCGATCCAGGTGCGCGCCGTAGCCGGGATCGCCGCGTCGCACCGGCGCGGCACCGTGGGCGCGCGCCTCCGCGCAGTTGCGAAACGGGCGGTTGTTCGATGCGGGGGCCGCGTCCAGGCGCAGTGATTCGGACGCGGGCGTCGAACGGGCGCGAGGCGGCGCCGTGCCACCGCGGTGGCAGTGATACTCGCCGGTCGACCGTTGCGTATGGCATCCATGCCGGTCAAGACCGCCGCTATGGGCCCAGGCGGCGTTCCCCAACGCGCACCCGGCCAGCACCACCCACATCCGCCTCACGCCCGTTCTCCCCCATCCCCACGCCTGGAAACTCGCAGGCTTCGTGCCATCACGGGAACTTCCGACTTTTCAAGCACATGCCGCCGGGACACGCGACGGGTGGAGGCGCGCCGGGCGTCGTGCCACGTCAGTAGTTGACCCCTGGGGCCCATGGACGGGAATCGTGCCAACTGCGACGATGCGCCCCGGGGCGCGTGCACGGGGCATGCGGGAATTGCCAGGGATTCGGGAACCGGGGATGCGCAAGCGCAAATGGGGTTGGCTGTGGATGTGCCTGGCGCCGGTGGCGGCGTGGGCGCAGGGAAGCGATGCCGGAAGCACCGTGGATCTGGCGCCGTATCTGCGGCCGGACCAGTTCGAACGCATCAAGATCTCGCCCACCGGCGACTACTACGCGGTCACCGTGCCGCTCGAGGACCGCACCGTGCTGGCGATCATCCGGCGATCGGATCGCGCGATCACCGCCAAGGTCGGCGGCGACCGGGATTCGGTGGTGGACGATTTCTGGTGGGCGAACAACGAGCGGGTGGTCGTGTCGATGGCCGAACGGCTGGGCTCGCGCGATGAACCGTCCGTGCTGGGTCAACTGCATGCGGTGAATGCCGATGGCAGCCAGGCGCGCCTGCTGGCCAGTCCGTTCGGCACCGGCGAGATCGGAAGCCGCACCGAGGCGCCGGGTCCACCGCGCGCGGTTTTCCTCGCCGACACGCTGCCGGATGACGAACGCAACGTACTGGTCGCGGCGATGCCGTTGACGACCGATCCCAATATCTCGATCGATCGGCTCGATATCTACACGCGACGCCGGATTACCGAGGCCGTACCGCCCGTGCGGCGCGCGGACTTCACCACCGACAGGGCTGGCGTGGTCCGTTTCGCGCACGGTGCCGATGTCGATAACGCCAGCCGGCTCTACTATCGTGGCGACAACCGCGCCGATTGGCGCCTGATCAACGACGAGAACGAAACCCGGCATCGCGAGTTTCCACTTGGATTCTCCGCCGATGGCCTCACCGCCTATCTGCAGGTGGAACAGAAGAATGGACCGGACGCGATCGTCGCCTGGAATCCGGCGGACGGAAAGCGCACCGAACTGTTGCGGGACCCCGTCGTGGATCCCTTCCGGACACTCTACGATGTCGACGGGCGGACGCCGATTGGCGTGTCCTACGTGCATGATGGCGTACGCAACGCCTTCTTCGACGAGAAAGGGAAGACCGCGCGGTTCTACCGCGCGCTGGAACGCGCGTTCCCGGGGCATGGCGTATACATGACCTCGATCACCACGGACGGGCGACTGGCACTGCTGTTCGTGTGGAGCGACCGCAATCACGGCGACTATTTCCTGTTCGACACTGTCGAGAAGAAGGCGGATCGGGTGTTCTCCACCCGCGAATGGTTCGATCCGGCCGTCGTCCTGCCCACCCGCGTGGTGCAGATGGAGGCGCGGGACGGCCTGCCGCTGTACGGTTACCTCACCCTGCCGCGCGACGCGGGATCACAGGCGCCGATGGTGCTGCTCCCGCATGGCGGTCCGTTCGGCATCTTCGACGAATGGGGATTCGACGGCGAAGCGCAGATGCTCGCCGAAGCCGGTTACGCCGTATTGCGCGTGAACTATCGCGGTTCCGGCAACTATGGGCGCGCGCACGTGCAGGCGGGCGCGCGCGAGTGGGGCGGACGGATGCAGGACGATCTCACCGACGCCACGCGCTGGGCCATCGATCAGCGCATCGCCGACCCGTCGCGCATCTGCATCTATGGGGCCAGCTACGGCGGCTACGCGGCACTGATGGGCGCGGCCCGGGAGCCGGAACTGTATCGTTGCGCCGCCGGCTATGTCGGCGTCTACGACCTGCGGCTGATGCACAGGCGCCAGTCCAATCGCAGCCGCTCGGGCAAGACCTGGGCCGGCGAATGGATGGGACCGCCCGATGGCCTGGCGGAGCGTTCGCCGACCACCCTGGCTTCGCGCATCAAGGCGCCTGTGTTCCTGGCTGCCGGCGGACGCGACGAGCGCGCGCCGCTCGCGCACTCCGAGCGCATGGAGAAGGCGCTGAAACAGGCCGGGGTGCCGGTGGAAACGCTGTACTACAAGACCGAAGGCCACGGGTTCTACACCGAGGAACACCGGCGTGAGTACTACACGCGCCTGTTGGCGTTCCTGTCACGCCATCTGGGCGGCAAGACTGCCCGCTGAATCAGGCGCGCCGGTCGCGGCGTACCCAGCCGGACACCCGCAGCAGCCAGAGGCCGATCAGGACGATGACCGCCTTCTGGCTCGCGCCGCGCGGCAGCTCGCGTGCGAGTACGTGCACCCACAGGGCCAGGAAACAGATCGCCGCCAACCCGAAGGCGGCGGCGAAGCGGTGCCGGAATCCCGGATCGGCACGCCAGCGCCAGGCCTGCAGCAGCATCGCCACGGTGACGCAGAGGAACGCGGTCTGCGCGGCCAATCCGTGCACGAGTCCCTGCAGCGTCAGTGCACGTCCCGGAAAAGGCGTCTCCGCCAGCGCGGTGACGATCAAGGCAGTGCCCGCGATGACGAACAGCAACAGCGGCGCGGCGCTGCGCGCGTGGGCCGCGCCACTGCGATAGGCGGACATGCCCAGTCCGACCAGGCCCAGCGACAGCAGTCCGTACGCGCCCTGCAACAACGGACCATACGGGCCCACCAGATAGAAACTCAGCGGCGTGCGCATCCAGTCCAGATCCGGGCGCAGGAATTGCAGTGCCAGCGCGATCAACAGGAACGCGGTGCAAGCCAGTTGCACGCCCGCGGCGAGCGCGCGCGTCCAGGCCGGCGCCGCGATGCCTGATGCGGGAGCGAGAGGTGGGGTGGGATCCGGGGAAACGTGGAATGACATGGATGCGATGGTAGCGATCCACGCGGACGAGAGTGTCGACTCATGCAAGAATGCGATGCCGCCACGAGGCGAACGCTTCGATCCACAAGGAACCCGCACCGGCATGACGCGCAGAACCTGGCTGGGCCTGGTGATCGGCCTGACCGCGGCGGCTCTCGCCGCCACCTTCTTCTTCGACCCGTTTGCGCCCAGGGTAGGTCCCGTGGTCGGCCCGGCCCCGACGCCGTTGGGTTGGGCCGCGCAACTGGAATGGCTGGCCGGCGACGGCATCGGCGGTGATCGCGATGGCCTGCCGCAGGCCGCGCGCTTCGCCGACCCCTATGGCGTCGCGGTGGCCGGCGACGGCACCGTGTACGTGGCCGATGGCGGCGACAACAACCGCATTCGCCGTATCGGCCGCGACGGGCAGGTGGCCACCCTGGCCGGTTCGGTGGAAGGATTCCGCGATGGGGCCGGAACCGCGGCGGCGTTCCATACGCCGTCCGGCCTCGCGCTGGACCGCGCTGGCAATCTCTACGTCGCCGATACCGGCAATCACGCCATCCGCCGGATCACCCCTCAGGGCATCGTCAGCACGCTGGCCGGCACGGGCGTGGCCGGGTATCGCGATGGTCCGGCCGCGCAGGCGCAGTTCAACGGGCCGATCGGCGTGGCCGTGGATTCGCAGGGCCGGGTCCATGTCGCCGATACCTACAACGATCGCATCCGCGTGATCACGCCGGAAGGCAACGTCAGCACGCTGGCCGGTGGCGATTATCCGGGTTTCGTCGACGGAACAGGCGTCGCGGCGCGCTTCGACACGCCCACCGCGCTGGCGGTCGATCGCCAGGACGTGTTGTGGGTGGCCGACCTGCGCAACAACGCGATCCGCCACGTCAACGCCGATGGCGTCGTCGGTACCGCCAGGACCTGGTGGCCGGATGGCGCCACCGGAATCGGTCGTCCGCTGGCGTTGGCGATCACCCGGGATGGCGTGCTCTACGTTTCGGAAATGAGCGGTGGCCGGATTCTCCAGATTGCCGCCGACGGTCACATCCGCGTGATCACCGGGCACGCCCGCCAGGAACGCCTGTCGCGTCCGGCCGGCCTTGCGCTGGATGGTCGCCAGTCACTGATCGCCACCGACGCCACCGGCTACCGCGTGCATCGCATCGCCCCGCGCACCGCGACGCCACCTCCGTTGATCGCCGGCCCCGCGCCCCACGCGCCATTGCCGCAGACGCAGGGGCGGTGGCCGTTGGCGCCGCAGCAAGGCTGGCACGAGGTGGTGGGTACGCTGGGCGAAGTGCGGGGCAATTTCCGGAATGAAAACCGCGACCACCTGCACAGCGGCCTGGACATACGCGGCGACATCGGCCAGCCGGTACTCGCAATCGCGGATGGCAAGGTCGCCAGCCCCCACGCGGCATGGGGCTTCGGCGGGCAGGGCGAGGGCATGGGACTGGATACGCTGGCCTACATCCACATGCGGGTCGGCCGCACCGCGCGCGGCGAGGTGACGGATCCGCGGTTCCAGTTGCTGCGCGACGAGGCCGGCGAGCCCGAGCGCATCCGGGTCCGGCGCGGCACCCGGTTCGCCGCGGGCGACGTGCTGGGCACGATCAATCCCATGGCACACGTGCACCTGAGCGTGGGCGGTAGCGGCTACGAGCGCAATGCGATCGCGCTGGGCTTCACCGGCTACGCGGATTCGCAGCCGCCCCGCATCGACGGCATCCACCTGCTCGACACGCTGGATCAGCCATTGGCGGAGAAGGAACGCGGCCACGTGGTGGTGCCGCGCGAATTGTCCGGCGTGCGGATCGTGGTCGAGGCCTGGGATCAGGTCGACCGCAATCTTCCGCGTCGCCGGCTTGGCCTGTATGCGCTGGGCTATCAGATCCTGGATGCCGCCGGCCGACCCCTGCCCGGCCATGAAGCGCCACGCATGAACATCGAGTTCAACCGCATGCCGCCGGATCCCCACGCGGTCATGGTGGCCTACGCGGCCGACAGCGGGATCACCGTGCACGGCAGCGCGGTCACCCGCTTCCAGTACGTGGTGACCAACCGGGTCCGCGATGGCGTGGTCGAAACCGGATCCTGGCAGCCCTCGGAGTTGCCGGCCGGCGAGTATCTGATCCGGATCACCGCGCTGGACTACAGCGGCAACGCCGCGAACGCGCGCCGCGACCTGAAGATCGTGCTGCGCTAGTTCCCCGTCCTGCGCATAGAATGGCGGCCATGCCCAAGACTCCCCGTTCCAACATCGTCGCGCTCCCGGTGTCCACCGCCAGCGCGCACCGGCTCGGCTACATCGGCCGGGTGCCGACCAGCAAGGCCCGCGACGCCGATTCCTGGTTCACGCCGCCGGAATATCTGGATTCGGTGCGCGCGGTGATGGGGGGCATCGATCTGGATCCCTTCACCTCGGAAACCGCCAACGAGATCGTCGGCGCCAAGCGCATCCTGACGGTGGAGCGATCGGCCTTCGACGAGGATTGGAAGGCGGGCCCGCGCGGACGGGTGTTCATGAATCCGCCGTACTCGGCGGGCCTGTGCGCGCGTGCGGTCAACCGCTTCATCGACCAATGGGAAGCCCGCCAGTTCGGCGAGGGCGTGGTGCTGGTCAACAATGCCACCGATACCCGCTGGTTCAACGTGCTGGTGGCGCGCTGCACCCGCATCTGCTTCACCCATCACCGCATCAGCTTCTGGAACGCCGATCGCAAGCACATCTCGGGCAATACGCGCGGGCAGGCGTTCTTCTACTTCGGCAGGAACGCGGACAAGTTCGCCCGCATCTTCGGCAAGCACGGCTTCGTGGTGACGCCGGTCGGCGAAGCCGGACCGGCATGACGGGCGCGCGCCCGCGGAACAGGCGTGCATGATGGCGGCAGGACCCCTCAGTGGTGCGCGGCGACCGTGTCCGCGTCGCGCTTGTCCGATGCGTCGCCGGTGACTTCCAGCAGACGCAGGGGCGCGCCGTCGTGGCGGTACTCCAGCGCCGACTGCACATCGTTGATCGCCCGTACCTGCAAGCACAGGCCATCCGCGCGCGCCTCGATGGCCTTGGTACGCACTTCCAGCATCTGCTCCAGTTCCCGGTCCATCTTGTCCGCGCGCGCCTCCAGCTGTTCGGCGCGACCGGTGAACACGCTCCACAGGGCACTGCGTCCGATCATCGAGGCCATCGACTCGGCGGCATCCTCGATCTTCGCCTCGAAATTCTCGTCGAAGACTTCCTGATCCCAGCGCCCGCGGCCCAGGGTCTTGTCCACGTGCGCGATGGCGTCGATGCGGAAGTCATCGACCTTGCGCGCCTTGCGCTTGCTGCCGGTCATCGCTTCAACCACGCCGGACAGCGCATCGAAGGTCACGTTGACCGAGTCGCGTGCCAGCCCGGCCACTTCCGGCATCAGCGCATAGGCCTGGTACTCGAGCTGGCGCAGGCGCTGCGCGTCAGCATCGCTGACCGTACGCACCTTGCGATCCACGCTCAGTTCGCCATCGTGGAAGAACACTTCGCGGGGCGAACCTTCGTCGCGGTACAGCCACACGCCACCGGTATCGACCAGCACGTTGTAGGGCGTGCTGAAACCACACTGACGTGAATCGACCTTCGGCCGCACCGGCTCGTCGGCCTGGGCCGCCAGCGGAAGCAGGGCAAGGAGGGACAGGGCGAGCGGCAGCGGACGCATGGAGGCAACCGGGAACAGGGTGGGCCAGAGCATCCGTGATGTCGCCCGGCAGGGCCCGTGGGAAAAGTCATGGTGACCCTCGTCGCGGCGGATGGCGGTCGCGCTATGCTGGCGCGATGACGCCCTACATCGCCCTGTTGCGTGCCGTGAATGTCGGCGGCACCGGAAAGCTGCCGATGGCCGATCTGCGCGCGATGTGCGGGGACGCGGGCTTCCAGCGCGCGCGCACCTATATCGCCAGCGGCAACGCCGTGTTCGACAGCGACTGCACGCCGGCGCAGGTCAAGGCCGCGCTGGAGAAGCGCCTGGCCGCCTATGCCGGCAAGCCGGTCGGCGTGATCGTGCGGCAGCGCGATGAACTGGCGCGGGTGCTGGCGGCGCAGCCATTCACCGGCGCCGCGCCCAACCGCGTGGTGGTGATCTTCCTCGACGATCCGCCGCCGGCCAATACCCTCGATACGCTCCGCCACCAGCGCGATGAACGACTCGTGCTGGGCGAACGCGAAATCTATGTCCATTACGGCGACGGCATGGCCGATTCGCGACTGGTCATTCCCGCCGCGCGCCTGGGGACCGGCAGAAATCTCAACACCATCGCCAAGCTGATCGAGATGGCGGCGGCCTAGTCCACCGCCTTCCCGGAGCATCCGTCACCAGCTGACCCGCAAGCCGAGGTTGCCTTCCACCGTCTCGCGGTCGCGTCCGGCATCGCCGGTATCGGCCGTGTAGTCGGCGGTCAGGTACAGGCTGAGGCGCTGGTTGAACTTCGCCACCACGCCACCGCCGACTTCGATGGCGTTGTAGCCCTTCCAGGTCACCAGTTCGTCGCGGTCCATGCGGACCACGTCGCGTCCACCGAAGCCATGCCAGTAGTTGAGTTTCAGATAGGGCTGCCATAGGCCGGCCGCGGTCGGGAAGTCGGCGGCCAGGCGCAGGCCCACCCTTCCGGTGAAGGCGCTGTCGATGTCGAAGGCCACGCGCGCGAAGCCGTCGTCCTGAGCGTCGAGATCGCTGCGTTGCCAGATGATCTGGGCCTGCGGTTCCAGCGACCAGCGTGAACCTTCGCGCCAGTGGACCGGCCGGCCGACTTCCAGCGACGCGGTCAGGCCACGGCCGTCAAGGTCGACGCCCAATCCGCGGCTGGAGCGCGCGCGCCCGTCGTAGCGGCTCGCCATCAGTACCGCATCCAGATAACCGCCGCGCACGCCGATGCGCGACCAATACAGGCCCAGATGGTCCTCGTCGAGGCGATTCTTGCCGACGGTCAGGTTGTACCAGCCCAGCGCGAAGCCGCGGATGTCGCCATCGGCACGGGTGCGGCCCAGGAACAGGCCGGCGTGATGGCGCGCGTTGCCCGATGCGTTCTCCCAGGCATGCAGGTCCACGCCGGCCTGGACGCCGGTGATGCTGCCGTCGAAGGTCGGCGCGACCGTGCCACGCCAATCCTGCCGGGTATTTTGCCCGACCACCCGGCCCCACGCCGCGCGGAAACCGCCATCGCGATCCAGCAGGGCCTGTTCGCCCTGGCGTTCGTGGAAGGTGCCCAGGCTGGCCAGCGACATCTGCTGCAGGATCGGCGTGACCACCGCGTACACCGCCGATTCGACCCGGTAGAGCGGAATCACTTCGTCGGTCGAAGGACGTGCGCCGGGCGTGGGCGGCTCGCGGTCAGGCGTCGGCAATGGCGCCGGATTGTCCGGAACCGGCGGTTCGGGCGGTGGCGGAGACGGCGGCGGGACCGCCGGTGGTTCTTCCGGTGGCGGCGGCGGTTGCTCGCCGGGATTTTCCGGATCGGGATCGGGTACATCCGGATCGCCGGGCAACTGCGGCGGGGGAGGAGGGGGTGGTGGCGGCAGTTCCGGCGGAGGTGGCGCGGGCGGCTCCGGGGGCGGGGGCCGCGGCGTAGGTGGCGTGGGCGTGGTCGGATCCGGTGCCGGCGCAGGTGCCGGTGGCTCGGGAACGTTCACCAGTGTCGAGCGCAGATACCAGTTTTCGGCCGTGCCCTCGCTGACGCCGCCCTTGAACAGGAAGTATTCGAACGCGCCCGCGGCCACCGGCCCGAACAGGGCGAATGCGTCGGCGGTGGAACTGCCGCCGTTGAGCGCCTGCACCACCAGGATGCCGTCCAGCGTCGTCGCCGCGCCGCCGCCACCAAAATTGAGGATGCCCAGCCCGGTGCTGCCACTGGCGTGTCCGCCGGAGAGGATCAGGCGATCGGAGGCCGAACTGTCGTCGCCCAGCACCGTTTGCAGATACACGGCGGCGTTGTTGCCGATGTAGTTGCCCGTGATGGTGAAGGTGTCGTTGGCGCCGCCGGTATTGCCATTGGTCAGGTCGATGCGACCGGCATTGACGAAGGTGACCGGTTGCGCGCCATCGAAGCCGCGCACGCCGGTGTTCCAGCCGCCGCCGGCGTACAGCGTGCTGGTCGCATCCACGTTCAAGGTCCCGGTTCCGCTGCCGGAATCGCCCAGCACCAGATCGGTGTCGAAGCTCAGCTCGGTGTCGTTGCCGACGTCGATGCGCTCCCACTGCTGGAACCGGGAAAGGCCGCCGGTGGTGATGTTGGACAGCGACAGCGCATCGCCGCCCAGCCCGCCGTCGATGAGCGGCGTCGCGCCCAGGTGCGACTGGTTGAGGCTGGCCAACGACGCGGTGTCGTCGCCTTCGCCCAGATCCACGGTGCCATGGATGACCCCGCCACCGTTCCATTCGAACACATCGTTGCCGAAGCTCACGCGGACCTCGCCGCGCACCGTGCCGCCGGTGACGGTGATGCGGTCATCGCCGCCGCTGACGCTGATGTTGCCGCCGATGTAGCCGTCGGAAAGGAGGATGGTGTCGCGGCCGAAACCGGTCACCAGGTTGCCGTCGATGGTGCCGCCGGACATGTCGAAGGTGTTGTCGTCCAGCTTCATGTTGACCCGGCCGATGCGGCCACCGGTCATCTCCGCGTAGTCGCCGTCTTCAAACGCGCCGACGATGCGGCCGCCGGTCATGCGGAAGGTATCGAGGTTGTCTCCCTGCAGCAGCGCGCCAATCTGGCCGCCACTCATGATGAAATCATCCACGCCGCGCCCCTGCTGGACCGTGCCTTCCACCGTGCCGCCGGTGACGAGCATGCGATCGGCGCCGTCGCCCTGGTCGACGGCGCCGGTGACGGTGCCGGCGTGCAATTCGAACACGTCGCTGCCGCTGCCGAACGCCACGGCAGTGGCCGCGCCGCGGATGTCGCCGCGATTGACGAGCGTGTTGCCGGCACTGCCGGTGAATGCCACGCCGATGCCGGCCTGCGACACGATGCTGCCTTCGTTGGTCAGCGTACCCGCGCCGCTGCTCTGCACGCCGGCCGCGCCCGCACCTTGGACCAGGATGTTGCCGGTATTGGACAGCACATGCCCGCTGCCGCCATTGACGCGAAATCCGGCCGCGCCTGCGCCGCTGGTGGCGATGTCGCCGGCGTTGATCAGCCAGTTGTTGCTGCCGCCATTGGAGAACAGGCCATTGGCGTTGGCGCCCCGGGTGACGATGCTGCCGCCGACGGCGTTTTCCATCGCGTTGTCGCTGCCGTTGGCCTGCATGCCGTCGGCATTGTCGCCCGTCGTATCCACGGTGCCGTGGTTGATCAAGGTATTGCCGTTGCCCTCGGCGAACATCGCATCCCAGGTGTTGCCGGCGGCCAGGGTGATGCCGCCGCCGTTGTCGGCGCGGCTCTGATCGCGCAGGTGGATGCCGGGCGAAGCCTCCGGTTGCAGGGCGGCGCCGTTTTCAATCGTCACGCTGACGCCGGTGCTGCCCGCCTGCGCGATGATGCCGCTGGTGAAGGGGTTGGGCGCATCCGGTGTACAGACCACGCTCTGCCCGCTGGCGGGCGTGGCGGGATTGCAGTCGGCCAGCGCGAGTGCGGGGAGCACCAGGCCGAGGCTGCCGATGATGCCGGCCGATGGCCTGCGCAGAGAGCCGACGATGGAGAAGGCGAGGCGATGCGGGCAGGTGGGGCGCACGGGACTTCCTCCCTGGAACGAAGAGCGGCGTCCGGCGCGCGCGTGGAGGCGGAGCGGACAACGACACGACAGGTCCTGCACCAGCAAGGACGCTCCCATGCCTGCATGGTCAAGCGTCGAGCGTGAGTCTTATTACGACTTCATCCGTACATCAAGTACGAAACGAGGTTCCGGGATGCGCAAACATCGAAAGCGTGATGGCGCGCACCCGGTGTTTTCAATCCACCGGCTTGAGCAGATCACGCACATCCACCGACAGCGCATTGGCCAGGCGTTCCAGGCCATCGATGGAAATGTTGGTCACGCAACGTTCCAGCTGTGACACATAGGTGCGGTGGAATTCCGCCAGCTCGGCCAGCTCCTCCTGGCTCAGATCGCGCGCTTTCCGCAGTTTTTTCAGGTTGGCGGAAATGCGCTGTCGTGCGGTCGCGGTACGCGTGGCGGAGGATGCTTTCGGCATGCGCCCAGCCTCACCGGCTACCGTTTGACAATCTACAGAGCATTCATCTACCGTGTTTGAATCTCGTATCCGCCAACCGGAAAGATCGCGGGACGCGGCAGGAGACCGCATCGACCCGAACGCACAAGGAGGTTGCCCATGCATCCGTATTCAAGAAGTGAAATTCCTCACCACGAGAGCGAGGCCAAGGCGCCGGAAACGGGCGTGGATTCCCGGGACACGCCGCTGGCGCAACTGCTGCATCTGCTGCAGGGAGCACACGAACCGGTGCTCGCGGATGTCGGCATCACCCGGTTCGCCCCGGCCCGCCTCGACGCGTTGCATGGCAGCGCCTCCCGCGAAGCCGAAGCCTGCCTGGATCGGGCACAGCTGATGATTCGCCTGATGGAAGGCGCGCTGGAAGGTGAGCATCCACCGGAACCGACGCTGCTGCTGGGCGTGGCCCAGCAGGTCGGCCGCACCCTGGCCGACCATCGCCGTTGGCGCGATCTGGCGGACAACGCGGCCTACTACCGGGATCATCCCGGCGTGAAGGCACGGATCAGCGCGCAGCTGTAGGCCGCACGGGCGCGCTGCTCAGGTCAGGCCGACCCGCCGCCGTTCCACGTCCATGTCGTGCACCGGCCGCACCTCGATGCAGCCGAACCGCGACCACGGAAACTCGTGGGCGATGCGCACGGCCTCGTCCAGGCTGTCGGCTTCGATCAGGTTGAAACCGGCCAGCACTTCCTTGGTTTCCGCGAACGGACCATCGGTGATCGCCGACTGGCCGTTGCGGACCCGCAGCGAACGCGCGGTCCGCGCCGGTTCCAACTGCTGGCAGGCAATCAGGGTGCCCGCCTGCTTCAGCTCGTCGGCGTGGTTCAGGCAGCCACGCATCAGGCGGTCATATTCGGTCGCGGGCAGGGTTTCCAGCAGGGTGTCATCGGTATAGACCAGCAACAGGTATTGCATGCCTTGCTCCAGGAGGGACGGGGGACGCCCGCCGGAGCGCGCATGATGCCGCATCCCGGCCGGGCAGGCATCTTCCCCCGGCCCGGTCGCAGGCGCCGAGATCGCTTCCACCAGAATGGCCTCTCCGGCCCGGCGAAAAAAATTTCGCGGGGGGCTGTCGATCCCGGCCCTTCACGTCCGTCGTACCCAGTAAGCAGCGATGCTCCGCCCGCCGGAGACTGCCCGCCACCCCATCCGAGGAGTACGACATGAAAGTGATTGTGTTCGTGAAAGCCGATGCCGACACCGAAGCCGGCGTGATGCCCACCCAGCAGCAACTGGATGACATGACCCGCTATAACGAGGAACTGGTCAACGCCGGGGTCATGCTGGCCGGCGAGGGCCTGCGCCCGACCTCGCACGCCGCGCGCGTGCGCTTCGACGACAAGCAGCGCACGGTCATCGACGGCCCGTTCGCCGAGACCAAGGAGCTGATCGCCGGCTTCTGGATCTGGCAGGTGCGTTCGCTGGATGAAGCCATCGAATGGCTCAAGCGCGCGCCCTTCGACGGTGGCGCCGAGGTCGAGATCCGCCCGTTCTTCGAACTGGACGATTTCGGTCCCGCACTGACGCCGGAACTGCGCGAACGGGAAGAACGCCTGGCCGCGCGCCTCGGCAACCCGTAACGCCCTCCCTTCCCGACACCCACCCCGCGAAAAGGAATTTTTCCATGCGTCTCAAGCACTATCTCAGCTTCAACGGCGATTGCCGCCAGGCCCTGACCTGGTACGCCGAACTGCTCGGCGGCCAGGTGGTCGCGATGCAGAGCTTCGGTGATACCCCTGGTTGCGAAGACCTTCCGGACGAACTCAAGACGCGGATCCTGCACGGGCGCGTGGATGTCGGCGCGTTCAGCCTGATGGGCACCGATGCCACGCCCGATCACCCCTACCAGGGCGTCATCGGCGCCCATGTCGTGATCGATCTGGACGATCTGGAGCAGGCCGAGTCGCTGTACTCGGCATTGTCCGAAGGTGCGCAGGGCGTCGAGATGCCGTTGCAGCAGATCTTCTGGGCACGGCGCTACGGAATTCTGGCCGATCGCCATGGCGTGCGCTGGATGATCAACTGCATCTGAGCCGGCTTCGCCCGACGCTGTCCCATCACCCCTTCGACGACAAGGAACATTCCGATGCCCACGCAAATCTTCGTCAATATCGCCGTCTCCGATATGGCCCGCTCAAAAGCCTTCTATGAAGGCCTCGGCTATCACTTCAACCCGCAGTTCACCAACGAGCAGGGCGCCTGCCTGGTGATCAGCGACACCATCTACGTGATGCTGCTGACCCGGGAGTTCTTCCAGGGCTTCACCGACAAGGCGTTGAGCGATCCGGGCACCCATGCCCAGGCCATCCTGTGCCTGTCCGCGGACGATCGCGCCGGGGTGGACAAGCTGGCCGATGCGGCGATCGCCGCCGGTGGCCGCCAGCCGCGCGAGCCGCAGGACCACGGGTTCATGTACCAGCGCAGCTTCGAGGATCCGGACGGCCACCTGTGGGAAGTCGTGTACATGGACATGGCTGCGATGCAGGAGCAGGAGCAGGCCCAGGAGCAGGCGTCGTGAAACTCGTCGTCACCGCCTTCCTGAGCCTGGACGGCGTGGTGCAGGCGCCCGGCGGTCCGGACGAGGATCGCAGCGGCGGCTTCCGCCACGGCGGTTGGGCCGCTCCGTACTTCGACGACGCCATGCTCGGGCTGATCAACGGCAGCATGGACGAACTCGATGCGCTGCTGTTGGGACGGCGGACCTACGAGATGTTCGCGGCCCACTGGCCCCACCTCGGCGACGAGGATCCGATCGCGGCGCGGTTCAATCGGATTCCCAAGTATGTCGCCACCCGCACCCTCGATACCTTGGCCTGGGCAGGCAGCCAGCGGCTCGGGCCCGACGTGCTGGCCGACATCCGCCGGCTGAAGCGCCAGCACGGCCAGGAACTGCAGGTGCACGGCAGCGGCACTCTGGTGCAGACGTTGCTGCGGGAAAACCTGATCGACGAACTGCAGCTGTGGTGGTTCCCGGTGATGCTGGCGGAAGGCAAGCGCCTGTTCGCCGATGGCACCGTCCCGGCGGCGCTGAAACTGCAGACGTCGCGTGCCTTCGATACCGGCGTGGTGCGGCAGTGCTACCGCATCGAAGGCGGCCTGGACTATGGCTACTTCGGGCTGGACGAACCCTCGGCCGAGGAACTGGAACGCCAGCGCCGGATCGCGGCGGGCCTGGACTGACGACGACACCTGGAGAACGCCATGTCGCGCCTGCGTTTCCGCATTTCGATATCGCTGGACGGCTTTGTCGCCGGACCGGAACAGAGCGTCCGGCATCCCCTGGGCATCGGCGGCGAGCGCCTGCACCATTGGGCCACCGCGCTGGCGGCCTGGCGCGGCGCGCACGGCATGGAAGGCGGTGAGATCAACGCCAGCACGGCGGTGATGGAGGAGTCGCTCGTCAACATCGGCGCCACGGTGATGGGGCGGAATATGTTCGGCGGGCATCCGGGGGGATGGAGCACGAGCGAACCCTGGAATGGCTGGTGGGGCGATGAGCCGCCCTTCCACCACCCGGTATTCGTGCTGACGCGGCACCCGAGATCGCCGCTGGTTCTCGGAGACACCCGCTTTCATTTCGTCACCGAGGGCATCCATGTCGCGCTCGAACAGGCGCGCGCGGCTGCGGGCGGACGCGATGTCGCCCTGGCAGGCGGCGCGCACGCGGCGCGGCAGTATCTGGCCGCCGGACTGGTGGACGAGATGGAGCTTCATCTGGTGCCGATCCTGCTGGGCGGCGGTGAGCGCCTGTTTGACCAACTGGGTGATGACCTGCACGGCCTGTCGCTGGTGCGCACGGTGGCGACACCCGCCGTGGTGCACCTGAAGTTCGAGCGCCTGCATGGCGCGCGCGGTCCACTGCGCTGACCCCGTGAGCCGCCCGCGATGAAGTATCTCTGCCTTGGCTATTTCGACCCGGACCGGATGGATGCATGCCCGAGTGAACAGGTCGAGCAGGCCATGCGGCAATGCCAGCCGCACCTGGAGGAACTGTATGGCAGCGGCCAGGTCATCCTGGACGCCGGTGTCGGCCGCCAGAGCCACAGCCTGCGCCGGGTCGGCGAGACCGTGCAGGTCGTCAGCGGACCCTTTGCCCCCGGGCCGGCCCGGATCGGCAGCGCGTTCCTGATCGAGGCGGACGACATCGAACACGCCATCAGGATCGCGATGCTGCATCCGACCACTCGGCTGGATGCGGGAGAGGCATGGGGCTGGGGCATCGAAATCCGCCCCCTGCATTACTTCGAACTGGATGGATAGGCGCCGGTGACCGAGCGGCTTCCGGACGGCCGCGCCCATGGATGGCGAATCGCCCGCGGACCTGGACGGGAGGGGTACGTCGATGAGGTCTCCGCCATTCAGCTTGCGCGTCCCGCCGGCCGGTGTTCAGATCGCCGGTCATGGCTGCCCACGACCTGCATCGCACCCTCGACACGCTCTGGCGGATGGAATCCCCGCGCCTGATCGCCCGGCTCACCCGCATGCTGGGCGACGTCGGGCTGGCCGAGGAAATGGCCCAGGACGTACTGGTGTCCGCGCTCGAACGCTGGCCGGCATCGGGCGTGCCGGACAACCCCGCCGCCTGGCTGATGACCGCCGCCAAGCATCGCGCCATCGACCGCCTGCGCCAGCACCAGCTGCATGCGCGCAAGCACGACGAACTGGCCTACGAACTGGATGGACAGGACGTGGCCAGGCCTGACGACAGCGACCGGCTGGAAGACGACATCGGCGACGATCTGCTGCGCCTGGTGTTCATCGCCTGCCATCCGGTGCTCTCCACCGAGGCCAGGGCGGCATTGACCCTGCGGCTGCTGGGCGGGCTGTCGACCGACGAGATCGCGCGCGCGTTCCTGCAGTCGGAACCGACCATCGCCCAGCGCATCGTGCGCGCCAAGCGCACCTTGGCGCAGAAGCAGGTCCCGTTCGAGGTGCCGCGCCGGAGCGAGCTGGCCGAGCGCCTGGAGTCGGTGCTGGAAATCCTCTACCTGATTTTCAACGAGGGCTACTCCGCCACCGCCGGCGATGACTGGATGCGTCCCACGCTGTGCGAGGAAGCCTTGCGGTTGGGACGCGTGCTGGCGGGGCTGGTGCCGGACGAGCCCGAGGTGCATGGCCTGTTGGCCCTGATGGAATTGCAGGCGTCGCGGGCGCGTGCCCGCACCGCGGCCGATGGAACCCCGATCCTGCTGCTGGAGCAGGACCGCGCACGCTGGGATCGCCTGCAGATCCAGCGCGGGCTGCAGGCGCTGGAACGCTCGACCCGGCTGGGCGGCGCGCGGCTACCCTATACCCTCCAGGCCGCCATCGCCGCCTGCCATGCGCGCGCATTGCGTGCCGAGCAGACCGACTGGACGCGCATCGCCGCCTTGTACGCACAACTGGCGGCCGTGATGCCCTCACCGGTGGTCGAGCTCAATCGCGCCGTCGCCCTCAGTCGCGCCGAGGGCGCGGCCGCGGCGCTGCCCCTGGTCGACGCGCTGGTCGAGGAGCCCCTGCTGCGCGAGTATCCGCAACTGCCCGCGGTACGCGGCGACCTGCTGGAGCAGTTGGGCCGCAGACACGAAGCACGCGAAGCCTTCGAGCGCGCCGCCGCACTGACCCGCAATGCCCGCGAGCGCGACCTGATGCTGGCGCGTGCGGCCGCGTGCGTGGATTCGTAGAAACAAAAAACCTCTCCCGCGAACGGGAGAGGTTTGAAGCACCGCACGGAGTTGGCGGCTTAGAAGCGCTGCTGATACTTCATGTAGATGAAACGGCCGATATCGAAATCACCGTAGTAGGGGAAGTCGCTGCTGCGTGCGTCGGAGTTGGAGAACAACAGCGGGCCCCGATGATTGAAGGCATTGTCGGCGCCCAGCGAAACCGTCGCATCCCACGGGAGGCTCACGCGTGCCTGGATATCGTGGAACGTATTGGCACCGACCCGGCGCGCCGCGCTGGGTTCGCCATCGGCGTAACGCCCCGGATCCGTACACGGCCGATTGGGAACGCACCTTTCCCGCATGCCCGAGTAGTAGCGCGTGGTCCACGAGATGCCGAACTCGTTCTTCTGCCAGTCGACGCCCAGATTGGAACGCAACCGGAAGATGCCGGGAATGCCGACACTGCCGCTCATGATGTCGTTGCCGTGGCGGTCCTGAATCTGCTCGTCATACTTGCTGACGTAGGAGGACTGCCAGTCGATGCTGAACTGTCCTGCGGCGAACTCGGGCAACCGGTACTTGAGGCCCAGGTCATAGCCTTCGGTCTTCATGCGGCCCAGATTGATCAGCCCGTACGTCATGCCGGTGATATGGCCATCGTTCGCGTCGCGCTGAACGGTGGCGCAGCGCGATGCGTTTCCGAGGACATAGCAATCCCGCAGGATGCGATCCACGCTGTCGGAAATGATCATGTCCTTGAGCGAGTAGTTGTACCAGTCGAGCGAGATATCCAGTCCTTGGACCCAACGCGGACTCCAGACCACGCCGACGGTCTTGCTGCGCGAGGTTTCCGGGCGCAGCTGTGCGTTCGGCATCCGGATGAACTGATCCGGCGTCTGACAGGGATAGCTGGTGCAGGGCGTAAGGCCTTGGCCCAACTGGACATAGCCCAGCGGAACGCCGGCCGAATTACACGCCGAATTGCCGTTCACACTGTTGGTGGCATTGACGCCGCAGGGATCAGTGTATTGCTCGAAGCTGGTCGCGAATCCGCCATACAGATTGCTGATGCTCGGAGCACGGAAGCCTTCGGCGTACGTGCCGCGAACCAGCAGCTCATCCAGCGGGCGCCAGGTAAAACCATACTTGGCGTTGGTGGTGTCGCCAAAGTTGCTGTAGTCGGAATAGCGTCCCGCCGCGTTGAAGGTCAGCTCCTTCGCTCCGGGCAGGTCGGCAAGAATCGGCACATTCAACTCGAGGTAGACCTCGTCCAACTTGTAGGAACCCTGCGTGGTGGAGCCGCCCAGGCCGGTGCTCTCTCCCGACTGGGAGAACGCGTCGGGTGTGAACCGTCCTTCTTCCTTACGGTGTTCGACACCGATCGCCAGACCCACTTCGCCGGCAGGCAGATCGAACAGGCCACCGGACAGGTTGGCCGTGTAGCTGGTGGTACGGGTCAGGCCGGTGTCGGTGTAGTAGGGAAACAGGAAGCGCTGGAGAGCCGCATCGGCCAACGAACCCTGTCCGTCCACGCCATAGGGAAGCAGCGGATTCCAGGGACGACAGGCCGTCAGCGGGATGGGGTTAGCGGCAGTGCCACATTGAGCGACCCCGTCGGCGTTGATGAAGGACGCGCCGAGTGCCTGGCGGGTGGCGATTAGGCTGGCGTCGCCGTGTCCTGTCTTGGTGAGCGTATTGCGGTTCCACAATGCCCCCACATCCCAGTTCCATTGGCGACCACCGATCTCGAAATTGCCCTCGAGGGTTCCGGCGAAGCGGTAGGTCTCCAATTCGCTCTTGGTCGTGCGAGGAACTTCCCAGAGGCGACGGCGGAAGGTGACATCCTGGCCCGGTGTCGGATTGAAAGCGCTGTCACGGCTGAGAGGCGTTCCAAAGGCGGCAGACTGGTACGGATATCCGGCGATCTGCTGATCGGTCGTCCGATGGTTGTACAGCGCATCCACGTTGAAGGTGACGCGGTCGTTGATGTCGTAGTACGCGCTGGCGAACACGGAGCGACGCTCGATGCCCGTTTGCAGATACATCTGCTGGTTGGCGTTCGCATTGTCCGCAGCGGTGTGCAACCGGTAGTCGGCGCGATTGCTCGGATCACCACCGTCCTTGAGCGTCCACCACTTTACGGACGCCGGGGGCACAGCGGGCGAGCAGGGGTCACAGAACGCGCCGTTCTGGCTGATGGCGCTCCAGCCGTCACCCTTGTAGTTCGGACCCGCGTTGCCCCATTTGCTGAACCAGCGATCGCCCGCCGAGACCGGCTTCTGCTGGTGGTATTCCACCGAGAGGGTAGCGCCGCTGCGCTCGCCCTGGGTGCCCAGGGTGAAGGAATACTGATCGGTGCGGCCGTCTCCGGCGCTTTCCTGACCCCAGTAGCCGTTTACTTCCAGACCTTCGGTCTGCTTGCGGGTGATCACGTTGACGACGCCGGCGATGGCGTCGGAGCCATAGATCGCCGAGGCGCCATCCTTGAGGACGTCGATGCGCTCGATGGCCGCCATGGGAATCTGGCTGAGATCCTGATAGCCGCTGGTGGTCGCGCCGAGGCGCTTGCCGTTGATAAGGATCAGCGTGCGCGTGGCGCCGAGATGCCGGATATCGATGTAGCTGCCGCCCACGGCTTCGCCTGAGGAAAGCGCATTGGCTCGAGAGATGGCGGGAGAACCTGCAGAAGTCAGGTTCTGAAGAACATCGGCGACGGAAGTGAAGCCCTTCTTCTCGATATCTTCGCGGCTCAGCGTCAGAACCGGTTGGCCCGTTTCCATCTGCGCGCCTCGGATGCGCGATCCCGTCACCTCCACCTTGTCCAGCGTGGAGACGTTGTCGGACGACTGGGCGAAGGCGGCGGGAGACAGCGCCAGCAGCACGGACGCCTGCAGGACGCCGAGCCGCAGGGCCGACGGGGACTTCTTGTATTTCATTCGAATGCTCTCCTGGGAACGCTGAAAAAGGCTGAAAAAACGCCTTCTTAACGTTACCGATGGATTCGCAGAATCGCCTTGCCAGGGTCACGCATTGGGTTTGCGGGAATTGTCCTCGTGCGCGTTTTCGCGTCGTCGATAGTCCGTTGCCGAGACGCCGAAGCGGGCGCGAAACGCGCGCGAGAAGCTGCAGTTGTTCTCGAAGCCTGAGGCCTGGGCGATCTCACCGATCGGTGCTTCCGTGCTGGTCAGCAGTTCGGCGGCATGGGCCAGGCGGATGCGCGAGGCGGTGACCTGCGGCTGCTCTTCGTAGACAAAGGTGTAGGTCCGCGAAAAGTAACTGTGCGAGAAATTTACCAGCCGGGCGAGTTCGCGCATCGGCACGCGTCGGTTGCGGTGCCCGTTGAGATACAAGCGCGCGCGCTGCAGGCGCACGAATACCTGGTGCCGATGGCTGCGGGTGCGGCCAGGGCACCGTTGCGCATAGCGCTGCAGATCGCCCTGGATTTCCGCCATGAACGCCAGCAACGGCGCGGCATCGCCACTTCTGGCGGCATTCGCGGATCGCGGGCAGGCGCGACGCCACAGGCGCAGGAAAACCAGCCGCTCACCCTCGTCCAGGCGCCCCCTGCCGGGATACACGCGTGCATCGTCAGTGGCGGCACGACGGGAGGCGGAGCCGCCACCATCGAATGAAAGGCCTAGGCACAGTCCCAGGGACGTGGCCTGCACGATGGGGCGGGAATCGCGATCCAGTACGATCCATTGGCCCGGTCGCAGGCGGAATCGGCCCTCGGCGGACTCTATCCAGGATTCTCCGCGGATCTGCACCCATAGCGAGTACCGGCGGGCCTGCAATCCCAGGTTGCCCTGGCGTGATGCGGCCAGGCAGTGTGGACGCGAAGATGCTTCCAGAGTGTCGCCACAGCGCAGGGTTCTGCCCCGGTCCGCCCATAGCATCGGTTGTTCCATATGAGTCTGCCTCGATTGCGGCGCGCTGGCGCGCTTTGGTGATTGCCTCCGTGTTGAACCGGACGGCATCGGCAGATTGGCCGGCGTGGCGACTGTCGGGAATCGGAAAACTCCGAGACAAGGCGTGTGGCAACAACAAACGCAAAGTGAGCGGGCACATTGGCCGGGTCGACCGTGCGAACCGTGGAAACTCGTCACACGGAAAATGTCCTAGCCTGTCCAGGCAGACGCATCGCGGCGATGCATCCGACCAATCTCCTTCTGGCGCGTCGAGCCGCGCCAGTCCCCCTTGGCATCGCAAGATGCCTTTTTTTTGCATGCGGCAGGCTGGTCAGGCGATGGCGACATGCCCGCCGCCCGGGCTTGGCGAGCCCCGGAGCGCCTGGACCTGCTTGCGTACCCAATGCTCCCTCGCGCCGAGGTCACGGATACCGGCGCTGAAGGGGTCCCCTTCGGGGATCGGCATTACCAGCGCGAGTGCGCCTTCCATGCGATGCAGCAATGCGCGGCGCGCGGCGATATCGGAAGAGGGAAGCGCATCCAGTCTGGCGAGATCTTCGCGACAGGCCGCGACCAGGTCATTGACCCAGGCCCCCATGGCGTCGGCAGCCAGCGTCGGCCGGATTTCCGATGCCGTGCCTGCGGCTTGTGCCGTAGGCAAAGCCGGAAGGCCGGCGCGCTTACGCAGATGCTGCTCGAGCTTGCCGGCCAGTTGCTCCAGTTGGACCGGCTTGGCCAGGAAATCATCCATGCCGGCATCCAGACAGCGCCGCACCTGTTCGGGCAACGCACTGGCCGAGAGCGCGATGATGGGCAGGTGCCGGCCAGGGCCTTCTTCCTCGCGGATCCGCCTGGCCAGCGCGAACCCATCCAGGCCCGGCATGTGGCAATCGGTGAGCAGAAGATCGACACCGCCGGATGCGATCACCGCCAAGGCCTGTACGCCGTCCTCGACGACGCGATGGGCGTAGCCGAGGCGTTCGAGTTGGCGCGTGATCAGTGCGCGGTTGACCGGGTGATCCTCCGCGACCAGGATGTAGCCGTTCCCGTCGGTGCGATGCGAAACGGAAGTCGTCACTTCGGCGGCATCCTGCAGGCCGAGCGCCTCCCCGCACGCGTCCGCGATGGCATGATGGAACAGCGGATCGCCGGGCAGGGCGATGCAGGCCTGTCCGGACACGCCTTCCCGCGGACCCTGCAGATCAACCCGGATGCAGGGAACGCCCTGGCTGCACCCGGCGGGCGAAAGCGCGCAGGCGTCGATGACCAACAGATCGATACCCTCGGGGGGCGGTTCCGTCGCGTCGCCTTCACTGCGCAGCACCTGGAATCCCAGCGCGGAAAGCGAGTGGTACAGACCTTTGCTGCGCCACGGGTCGCAGCTGCGCAACCATGCGCGCCGACCACGGAACGCCGGCGAAGGCTGCAAAGGTTCGGCGATCGGCAGGGTCAGTTCGAACACGGCCTCGGTGCCGGCCCCGGGTTCGCTCGCCAGATGGAGATCACCGTGCATGAGGGTGGCGATCCTGCGGCTGATGGCCAAGCCCAGGCCGGTGCCGCCGGAGGGGCGCGCGCCGGGTGCTTCCGCCTGCACGAAAGGATGGAACAGCTGGGCCAGATCGTCGGTGGCGATGCCGATGCCGCTGTCGGTGATGGTGAAGCGGAGGCGTTGTTGGCCAGCCTGCTCATCCACCACCATGAGCGTCATCGAGACCTCGCCTGTCTCGGTGAACTTGATCGCATTGCTGACCAGATTGCTCAGCACCTGGCGGATGCGGACCGGGTCGCCCAGCAGGCGGGCGGACAGGCGTCGGTCTTGCACGACATGCAGGCGCAGATGCTTCTCCTGCGCCCGCGCGCTGAACAGGCCGGCCACGCTGTCGACCAGCGCGCGCGGGTCGAACGATTGGCGGCTGATGGCCAGGCGACCGGCTTCTATCCGCGAGTAGTCGAGGATGTCGTCGAGGATCTGCAGCATCGCCTGCGCGGAATCGTCGGCCAGCCGCAGCATGTGGGCCTGCTCGCGGTTCATCGGCGTGCGCGCCAGCAGTTCGATCAGTCCCAGCACGCCTGCCATCGGCGTGCGGATTTCATGGCTCATCGAGGCCAGGAACGCAGCCTTGGCCGCTGCGGCCGATTCAGCGCGTGCCTTGGCATCATGAAGCGCCTGCTCCTGGGCATGGGCGGCATCGATGTCGATCCAGTAGCCGCTCCATTCCAGGGTTCCGTCGGGGAGCGGACGCGGCTGCCCGGCTTCGGTCCGCAGCCAGTGCCAGCGTTCGCCCGTCCAGAGCCGCAGGTCCAGGGACGGCAACGGGCGCAGGGTATCCGCGGTTTCCTTCAGCGCCTGGAGCAGGCGCTGGCGATCATCCGGATGCAGCCGGTCGTAGAGCAGGCGTTCGTCGGCCACCAGTTCTTCCGCCGACAGGCCGAGCAGGGAGCGGACGTTGCCCGCAGCGTAGATGAAGCGGCGTTCCCCCTGTGGCGATAGACGGAACTGGAACACCGTCGCCGGAATGGCATCGGTGATGTCGGACAACCGCTGCTCCGAAGAGCGGGCGCGCGCCTGGGCCGCGCGAATCTCGCTGACGTCGACCAGGGTCGCCAGCCGGCCGGGCGGGCCATCGGCGTGGTACTGGAAGGGATGCGACCACACGATCATGCTGCGCGCGGACACGCCGGGCTTGCGGGAGGGCAGCCGAAGTTCACCGTGCCCGGGTTCCTTCCAGGCTGCCAGCGCACTGTCCGCGGTCCGCATGCCGGCAAGGTCGGCTTGCGGATCCAAATGAACCTGGTCGAGCCTATGCCCCAGCAACGTCTCGCGCCGGCAGCCGAACATGGTCTCGTAGGCCTGGTTCACCGCGAGATAGCGGTCATCGGCATCCTTGACGAAGATGGGATACGGCACGCTCTCCAGCAGTGCGCGCTGGAATGACAACTGCGCGCCCAGTGCGCGTTCGGCACGCACGCGCGCCCGCGAGAGCCGGTGCAGGCGCGCATAGGCCAGCACGACGATGGCGATGATCAGCAGCGCCGTCACGATGCCGCCGGCCACCCAGTCCCAGGGAACGCCGTAGTGATAGCTGCTGGTCAACCAGCGCGCGCGGATGGCCCGCTTCTGCGACGGCGGCATGTTGGCAAGCACGCGATCGAACAGCGGCACCAGGCCCTGGAAATCACCGCGTGCGCCGAATGCCAGTTCCTGGTCGAGTCCCGCGGGACCGACGACCCGCAGGGTCGCGGCATAGTGGTTGCGGATGAGCGAATCGATCGCCGGCAGGGTGCCGATGTAGGCGTCGGCCTGCTGCTCGGCGACCATCGCCAGGCCGGCCTCGTTGCTGCCGACCGGGCGGAACGTGGTTCTTCCGAGCTGGGCCTGCAGCCGATCGATCAGGCCGGCTTCGTCGCGAATCGCGACCACCCGGCCGTCGAGATCGCGTGCGCCGGCAATCGCCGGGCCGTGCACGGAGACCACGATCACTTCCGGGAAGTACTCGTAGGGCCGGCTGAAGGCGACATCGTCTTGATGGAAATCGTCCGGCGTTCCCGCCGCGACCAGTTCGATCTCGCCGGCGCGGATCATCTGCTGGAGATCATCCCAGTCGCGCGCGGGAACGGGCTGCAGGCGCAGGCCCAACTGGTCGCCGAGGTGGGCAAGATAGTCGGCGGCAAGGCCGTCGAACCGTCCTTCGCCATCCACGAAGCTGTACGGATAACGGTCGACCTCGAAGCCGACCCGCAAGACCGGCAGCGCGCGCAGTCGGCGTGATTCCGCTTCGCTCAGCGAGGTGGGGGAAGCCGGGCCGTCATCGGACGCATCGCCGAAACCCCAGCGGAAACGCAGGCGTTCGAGTTCGTCGGCATCGATGGTGGCGGCCGCCTTGTCGAGCAGGGACGCCAGTGGCGCGGCATCGACACGGACCGCGGGTGAGAACGTCAGGGCGGGCAGGCCGGCGGAACCGCTCAGGCCAAGGTCCGGCGTCTGGCGGCTGGCCAGTAGTGCGCGGGTACGCGCGGCGGTGACGCCGATGTAAGCGTCCGCTTCGCCACGCGCCAGGTTTTCCAGGCATTGCGGGCCCGTGTCGCAGTAGAGCAACACGGCATGCGGATAGCGCTGCCGCAGGCGTGCGACGGTCTCGTGGAACCGCCGCTCGATGAGGATGCGGGCGCGATCCAGGTCGCGCAGATCGCGGGTGCGCGCATCGTTGCGACGGGTGACCAGCACCGGCGCGGCGCTCAGGTAGGGGCGCAGCAGGCGCAGCTGTCCGTCGCTGCCGCGGGTCTCCGGCAGCGCCAGCAACAGATCGAACGGCGGTGGCTGCCGCGCCGACGGCGATGCGACGGCGTCCCAGTCCGTAAACGGGTGGAATGCGATCTGCAGGCCCGCGCGCGAGGCGAGCAGGCGGGCATAGTCGATGCCCAGGCCTTCCGGCTGGCCGCCCATCCAGGCTTCCAGCGGCATGTGATCTCCGGCGAACACGCCTACCCGCAGGGTGGGATGGGCGCTGCGCCAGGCCGATTCTTCCGGGCTCAGATCCAGCGCCGGATGCGCGGCCGCGCTGGCGGCCACGATCAGCAACAGGAGCAGGACCCCCGCCGCGATCCGCCCGCCGGACAGGCGGGCGCGCAGGCGGGAGGAAACGGAAGCAAACATGGAAAGGCGGACACGCGAAAGCGATGCATGTCAGCCTAGGTGCGGCCTGTCGGCCTTCGAATCGGATTGTTCCTAATGTCGAAGCGACGATGAAGCGTGCTTCATCTCGCAGACAGCGTACCGAACGCCGCCGGGTGCCTGCCGGCATTCCTCAGGACAGCATGCCCTTCTCGCGTGCGTACGCGTAGATATCGAAATCGTTCTTCAGGCCCAGCTTGGCCATGGCTTCCTGCTTCTGCGTGCTGATGGTCTTGACGCTGCGGTTGAGCTGGCGTGCGATGTCGGTGACGGATCGGCCTGACGCGAACAGCCGGATGACTTCGGTCTCGCGTGGTGACAGCGGGACGGCCTGTGCGGATTTTCCGTTGCCGGCCTGGATCAGCAGGCGGTCGGTGGCCCTGCTGATGTAGAGCTGTCCGCGCATGATCGTCGGTACGGCGACGGCCAGTTCGGTCATCGCGTCCGTCTTGTTGATGAGGCCCCGGACGCCCGCGTCGAGAATCGACTGCAGGACGGCCGGATTGGTGACCATGGTCAGCACGATCACGGGCATGTCGGGCAGGCGACGCTGGATCAGGCCAAGCAGGGACAGGCCGTCGGCCTCGTCCTCGTTGGGCATGCTGAAGTCGGTGATCACCAGATCGCAGGGATGCTCGGCGAGCGCCTCGAGGAGCGCGCCGCTGGAACTGGCGACCGCGACGATTTCATGGCCGGCGCGTTCGAGTAGCTGACGGACGGCGGCTACGATGATCGGGTGATCATCGGCGAGCACGATCTTCAATGTCATGTGCCGTGGTCCCCCGGGGCCTAAGAGCTGAAAGCAGTCACATTCTATATCGGCGGCGTGTGTCTCCGCGCAACTTATCCGATTCGCGGCCTGATGCCTCCCCATATTTTGTGACCAGGCTTGCGGAACGTGCGCTTTACGGCAGTATCCGCTGTCGTCCCTCATCAGCGACGAAGTGCGGAAAACCCGCTTTTTCAGACGATTCCGATGTTGTGTGCCCTGTGACGGGAAGAACACTGCGAAACCGGTGGACCCGGCGATGCCTGAGGAGTCGCAGGGAATCCTGCGAGCTTGCGAGAAAGGCTCCGCGGTCTGCCGCTCCCATGTTACAGACGGTAGCCCGAATCATGCTGACTGAAAACCAGGAAAGTCTCGAAGCCACGATCAGCCGGTTGACCCAGACGCAGGACGCGACTGTTTCCCCACCACCGGAACTTGTGCCGCAGCTGAGCGATGCCGAATGGGCCAACATCGCGATAGGTCTCGGCGGGCGGCTGGGCGCGCGTGCGCGTGGCCACAAATCCAGCGCGCGCTGTTTCGTCGAAGCCGTGCTGTGGATGGCGGGAAGCGATGACGCCTACTGGCGTTGCCTGCCCATCGAGTACGGCGCCAACCACAGCGTCTATGTGCGTTTCTCGCGCTGGGTCAAGGCGGGCCAGTGGGAGCCGGTGATTGCCAGCTTGCCGGAGAACGACTCGCGCCGGCAGGATCTGTCACGACTGGTGGCGGCCCATCGCGCTTCGCTGGATCGCAAGCAGCGCTACGCCAATCAACAGGCGGCCTGAGCCAAACGCCAGCGGGTCCGACCGGTCGCCCAAGGTTCCGCGAGGGAACCTCCGCTTTGCCGCTGCCTCGGGGTGGAAGAACGAACCATGCCGTACCAGGCCGGGCGCGGACGGTGATGGGTATCCATCACCGTCCGGAGGATTCACTGCTGCTCGCGGAAATAGGCGATCACTTCGCCCTTGACCTTGAGGGTCATCGGATTGCCACGGCGGTCCTTGGACTTGCCCACCGGCACCCGGATCCAGCCTTCGCTGACGCAGTATTCCTCGACGTTGTCGCGTTCGACGCCGTTGAAGCGGATGCCGACGCCGCGTTCCATGATTTCGGCATCGTGGAACGGGCTGCGCGGGTCGGAAGCCAGGCGGTCGGGAGGGGTATCGGTGCTCATGATGGTGGTTTCAGGCGGTGCGGAAGAGGCCTAGGATAAACGCCGGGCGTCCAGCCCCCAAGCGCTGGCACGGTATCCGCCCTTCCACCGCCGGCAGGGACGCGGCAGGATCCCGTCGACATTACCCAGGTGACCCCCATGATCTTTCCCGATGAAGACGATTTCGATGCCGACGCCGCGTTCTCCGTGCCCGAGGGAGACGACGAAGAAGGCATCGACACCGGCGATCAGGAAGCCCTGATCTGGAACCTGCTGGTGTTGATCAACCCGGGCGACGAGGAAACCGCGTTGCGCCAGTTCGCCGGCTGGCGGGATGCGATGGCCGAGGCCGGTGGCGACGAGGACGGCGCACTGTGGGTGTTGAAGGATGCCATCGACTGGTCGTCGGGCTTCTACGTCGACTGGAAGGACAGCGAATCCCTGATCGACAGCGTCAACCAGTTGGCGGCGCGCTGGAACATCGATATCGACTGGGGTGGTGATCCGGCGGACGAGGACTTCCTGGACGGCGCCGATGTGCCTGGCTTGATGGCCGTTGCCTACGACCGCCTGCGCGAGCACGGCTATACGCTCTGGAACTGGAATACCGATGGCGATGCCTACGCGGGCTGGATTGCGCTCAGCCGGGATGACGAGGGCATGCAGCAGTTGTGCGCGGCATTGGGAATCGAGTTGCGGCCCGGCAGCGACGCCTTCTGAGGGTGCGCGGAACCGTTGCTGGCTTCAGCGCCGGGTTTCGGTTTCATCTCCCAGCGCCAGACCGGCGCCCAGCCCCATTCCCGCGCCCCCGGCCCCGGCCCCGGCTCCGGCTCCGGCTCCGGCTCCGGCTCCGGCCCCGGCCCCGGCCCCGGCTCCGGCTCCGGCATTGCCGCCCTTGCCGCCGCCCTGACGGGAGTCGTCGCGCGAGGCGTCATTCCTGCCCGGTTTCCCGCCGCCGCCGGGGCGCGTGGGACCTTGCGGTGGAATGGTCAGTCCCGACGGCACCGGGTCCAGGTCCAGTGCCGCGCGGATGAAATCGCGCAGCGATGTCACCAGATCGTGGGTATGTACGGGTCGGCCTTCCACCATGTCGGTGGCGGCGCGGGCCGCCAGCCGCACCTGCTCGTCGGTGCCCAGCAGGATGATGTCGGACAATGCAGCTTCCACGGCGTCGCGGATCCTGCGTGAACGCTCCGAGCCGATGGCGACGTCGTCTTCCCCGGCAGGTTCCCGGGCCTGGCGCATCTTCAGATCCCGCAGGTGTGTCGGGTCCACCGCCAGATGGCCGGTGAAGGAACCGCCCAGAGTCTTGTAGGCGGCGATGAGCGTGCGCAGCCGTTCGTTGATCTGCCGGTTCTCGCGTTCGCGCCGCTGCTGAATGGTCTGCATCACCAGCAGGCGGATGCCGACGCCGATCAGGGTGATCACCGCCAGGCCAAGCAGCGTCGACAACACGGTCTGCCAGGAGCTGAAATCCAGACCACGCATGCGATGACCTCCGGTATCCGCCGCGATCGCGGGCCTGGCAAACGATAGCAGGCCGGGTGCCTCCGGCCCGGATGTGGATCAACCGATCGCCAGTTTTCCTGCCGCCACCGCGATCAGTCCGCCGGAGACGCCTTCGATCCAGCGCCGCCGGCGTTCGCCGGGATCATTGCGCCAGCCGCCGGCCGCGATGGCGAGGCAGAGTAGCGAATAGAACGCCGCGCACAGGAGAATGAAGGTGGCCGACAGCATGATGGCCTGCAAAGCCGCCGGACCACCATGGGAGATGAACTGCGGCAGGATCGCGAAGTAGATCATCATGCCCTTCGGGTTGAGTACCGCAGTCAGGAAACCGCGCCGGAATTCGGCGGGATGCCGGTCGCCGTGGACCTGCAGGCCGCCCGTTTTCATCGCCGACTGGAGCAGTCGCCAGGCCAGCCAGGCCAGATAGGCCACGCCGGCCCAACGCAGCGCCGCGAACAGGGGCGGCGAGGCGGCAATCAGCGCGGCCAGGCCGAGCGCGGCCAGCATCGAATGAACCAGATAGCCGGCGCAGACCCCGAAGGTCGCACGCAGTCCGGCGCCGGCGCCGCCTCCCAAGGTCTGGGCGAGGATGAACAGCATGTCCGGACCGGGCGTGGCGATCAGCGGTAGAACGGTGGCGGAAAAGAGCAGCAGCGTGGTCGTGTCCATGGCGGATCATGCTAGGGAGAATGGCTCGCCATCGGGTTGCGAATATTCCAGTAATTTCTGCAAAATTGGCATTTCATGCCAATAATTTGGCGGCAGAGGAGGTTTCATGCCTGCGAAGCTGGACGAGCTGGATCGCCGCATCCTGCGCACCCTGCAGGAGGACGGGCGGATCCAGAACACGGAACTGGCCCAGCGGGTCGGCCTGTCGCCGTCCCCCTGCCTGCGCCGGGTGCGACTGCTGGAAGAGGCTGGGGTCATCGAGCGTTATGTCGCCGTGGTCAATCCGGTGGCGGTGGGCTACCCGCAGACACTGTTCACCCGGGTATGGCTGACCGCCCAGGACGCGGACACCATCGATCGGTTCATCGCCGCGATGGAGCGCCTGCCACAGGTGATGGAGTGCTACATCATGCTGGGCGAGTGCGATGCGATGTTGCGCGTGGTGGTGGAGGATCTGGATGACTACCGCCGTTTCCAGACCCGCCACCTCACCCGCGCCAATGGCATCCAGAACGTCAAGACGGATCTGCCCAGCCAGGTGGTGAAGCGCAGTCACTCCCTGCCGATCTGAGGCGGGAGGATGGGGACGGTTTACTTCTCCGTTTGTGGGAGGTTGGAGGCGCGCGACGGCCGCGAGGGATGTCTGGAGGGGGGTGAACGTTGCGAACCTCGAAACAACGACAACTCGCGTCTTCGTTCGCCCCCATCCCAGCCTTCCCCCGCATGCGGGGGAAGGGGTGTGGACGGAATGCCTGCGGGGAAGGGCTGAACGGAACGCGCGTGGAGAGGGGACGAACGCTCCCTCCCCCGTTTACGGGGGAGGGTTTGGGGTGGGGGCGTACCGGAGCCGGTAGCGTTGGATATCCGGAGGGATGTCGAATGTTGCGAGCGTGGGAACAACGACAACTTGCGTCTTCGTTCTCCCCATCCCAGCCTTCCCCCGCATGCGGGGGAAGGGGTGTGGACGGGACGCTCGCAGGGAAGGGTGAACGGAACGCCTGCGGGGAAAGGGCTGAACGGAACGCGCGGAAAGGTGCGAAGGCTCCCTCCCCCGTTTACGGGGGAGGGTTGGGGTGGGGGCGTACCGGAGTCGGAAACGTTGGATGGTCCGGAGGGATGTCGAACGTTGCGAGCGTCGGAACAACGACAACTTGCGTCTTCGTTCTCCCCCATCCCAGCTTTCCCCCGCATGCGGAGGAAGGGCGTGGACGGAATGCTTGCCGGGAAGGGTTGAATGGAACGCGCGCGGGGAAAGAGTTGAATGGAATGTGTGCGGAAAGGGGGCGAAGGCTCCCTCCCCCGTTTACGGGGGAGGGTTGGGGTGGGGGCGTACCGGAGCCGGTAGCGTTGGATATCCGGAGGGATGTCGAACGTTGCGAGCGTCGGAACAATGGATAGCTCGCATCTTCGTTTGCTCCCATCCCAGCCTTCCCCCGCATGCGGGGGAAGGGGCGTGGACGGAATGCTTGCGGGGAAGGGGTGAACGGAATGCGCGCGGAAGGGGCAAGCGGGGTGATGCCCCCTTGCCCGTCTACCGAGGCTTGTTCACCAATTGCGTGAGATCGATGGCTTCGGCCATCGCACGGTAACCGGCATCGTTGGGATGGAGGTGGTCGCCGCTGTCGTAGGCGGGCAGCAGGTGATCCGGCTTCTCCGGATCGCGCATCACCTGGGCGAAGTCCACCACCACGTCGAACGCGCCTGATTCGCGTATCCAGGCATTCACCGCATCCCGTTTGGCGCGCGCGGCCGCGGTCGGCGGCGTCGGAAAGGTGGTGCCGCCTCGTGGCAGCAGGGTGGCGCCCCAGACTTCGATGCCACGTGCGCGGGCACGGACAATGATCGCCTGCATGCCTTCGATGATCTGTGCCGCACTGACCTTCTGGTCCGGCGCGTCCAGCAGATCCGAAGCCGAAATGTCGTTGCCTCCCTGCAGCAGCAGCAACCAGCGCGCGCCCGGTTTGTCCAGCACATCGCGATCCAGGCGGGACAATGAACTCGGGCCACGGTAGGGCGCCACCGCGTCATTGAGGATGCGATTGCCGGCGATGCCGGCGTTCACCACGGCGATGGCGCGGGTTGCCGGAGTGGCCTGCAGGCGTTCGGCCAACCGATCCGGCCAGCGCGCGTTGGCGTTTTCGCTGGAACCCACGCCGTCGGTGATCGAATCACCGAGCACGACGAGACCGCGTGCATCCACTTCCGCGGCGACTTCCAGATCGGTGAGCAGGTAGCGGGTGTCGTCGGCTTCGCCTTCGGGTTCGAATCGCAACTGCGAGGTCAGGTCGCCTTGTGCCAGGTAGACCGTCTGGTTGCCGACTTGGTGGACCGTCGGCGCGGATGCGCCTTCCGGCAGGTACAGGCTGATGGCCAGGCTTTCCAGCGCCGCCACCGGCAACGCCACCGCATCGCTCAGGACCGAGCCTCCGGGGGGAAGCGTCACCCGCGCCATGCCGTCGAAGCTCACGCTCCGATCGGTGCCTGCCTGGATGGCGGGACCGTCCGCGGATCGCGCCACGCGGACCGACCCGACGACAAGCGGGCTGCCGCCGAACAGATTGGACAGGCGTATCCGTACCGCCGTCCCGCCCAGGCTGGTGCGGATCACCTGGCGTATCGTCCGCGGCGGCAGCGCGGGACCGGCGGTGACCGGGGCCGCACCCCAACTGGCCACCCAGTGGGGGGCATCGACGGGCGTGTCGGATGTGGCGGACCCTGCCTGGGCAGGGGCGAAAGGCGATAGCCAGAGCAGGGCGCCGGCCAGGCCGAGCGTGATGGATTTCAGTGCTGCCGTCATGCGGATTCCCCGGAGTGGAGTGTTGGATGCGAGGGGCCCTGTGTCGTCGGACCGGCGCGCGGTACGATGCCGCCCCCGGCCGGCGGAAGTCCTGACGGCCGCGCTGAAACACGCTGAAAAGTTCTGAAACCAATGGACGGGCGCTTGGACAAGACCGCGCGAACCCTGCTGCGCATCGGTGACTGGGACGTGGACACCGTGTCCGGGGTGGCGGCACGGGGCAACGATCGCGTGCCCCTGGAGGCCCGCGCGCTGGCGTTGCTGCTGCGCCTGGCCGAGCAGCCCGGCGAGGTGGTCAGCCTCGATGCGTTGCTGGCCAGCGGCTGGCCGGAGGTCATCGTCAGTCCGGATTCGGTCTACCAGGCGATCACCTCGCTGCGCCGCCAACTGGGTGATGATTCCCGGCAGCCACGCTATATCGCCACCGTGCCCCGGCTGGGCTATCGGCTGATTGCCGAGGTGGCCACCGTCCCCTCGGCCATTGAACCGGCGAGCGTCGTCGCGCAGTCCACGGGGCCGGAGCGAGCGGTTCCGGCCGCGCCCGTGGACAACGCGGACCGCCGTGCTCGTGGGATTCCCGCGCGGCTGGGCTGGCTGCTGGCGGTGGCGTTGCTGGTGGTTTTCGGCGTGGCGGCCTATCAGTCGGGTGATCGCGAGGACGCCGAGGCGGCGGTGCAGGTGCCCGCGGCATCGCGGCTGCAGACGCTGGCGGTGCTGCCGTTCCTGGACCTGACCGATGCGATGAACGAGGAACCCTTCGCCGACGGCATGACCGAGGAGCTGATTGTCCGCCTGAGCCAGGTGCCCGGCCTGAGGGTCTCCGCGCCGACCGCCTCGTTCCAGTTCAAGGACAAGCAGGTACCGGTTCCGGAAATTGCCCGCTCGCTCGGCGTGGCCTATCTGCTGGACGGCAGCGTGCGCAAATCCGAAAGCACCCTGCGGGTGTCGGTGCGGCTGCTGCGCGCCGACGATGGCTTCGTGGTGTGGTCGGACACCTACGACCGCCCGCACGAAGACAAACTGGCGATGCAGGACGAGATCGCCGGTGAAGTGACTTCGGTACTGGCGCGGCTGGCGCCGTCGAACGCAGCTTCACCCTGACAGGGGAGCTGGCGGTCCGGCCATGCGGTTCAGTCGCCGCCGCGTCCCTGCTCCTTGGCGCGGGCGATCACCGCCTTGACCAATGCGCGGTCCTGGTGCCGGGAGATGGGGACTGCCCCCAACCGGATGGCATCCTCGCGCAGGTCCGCGGTTACGTCGTAGTGGGCGCCGCTGGTCTTGTTCTGGAACGCACGGCGCGGGATTCCCAACTGCTGCGCCATCGCGTGCAGTTCTTCCAGGCTGTCGGCCATCAGATGCGCCCAGCGCTGGCCGCGCCAGGCATGCACCGCGTCGTCGACATACACGCTCATCGCCGGATCACCGGATCCGCACCATGCGGTCGAGCAGGTGTTCGATCACCGCCTGCATGTCGCCGCACTTGCCCATGTGCACGGGCGAGGTCTGGATGATGGCGCTGCGCTTGGCGGTCAGCCAGTGGAACCGTGCGCGCTTGGGCAACAATCCGATGGGACCGGCCTGGGCGCCGCCTTCGCAGATCCGCGGGATGGCGGCGAGATGGCGTTGCAAGGATTCCAGGTCCACGCGCGGATCCAGTGCGCGCACGCGGGCTTCGTCCAACTCGATGCGCGCCTGCAGGAAACCGGTCTTCTCGCAGGACACGATCACGCCGACGTTGATGAATTCCTCGCGCTCCACGCGCGGGACGACCCGGATCACCGCATAGTCGTAGGTATCAGGCGCGTGCACGCTGGGCCTCCTGCGCGAACGCATGCGGCAGCGCCAGGCGTTGCTGCAGGTAATGGGCATACGCCGCGCGCTGCTGGTCGGGCGGGCCGAAGGCGTCGCCGCCCTGCAGCCAGGTATCCGGTACCTGCGCGACGATGCCCGCCAGCAGACCCGGCGTCAGGCGGGCGCTCAACCGGGCGTCGGCGGCTTCCAGTTCGCTGGCCCAGGGCAGCAGGACGTGATCCCGGATCAGCGGGAAAGGCCGGCCCGCACCGCTGGTGTCGCCATCCCAGCCATGGTGGAAATACAGCGAAGCGCCGTGGTCGATCAAGGTCAAGCGGCGGTGCCAGATCAGCAGGTTGGGATTGCGCACGGTGCGGTCCACGTTGCTGATGAAGGCATCGAACCAGACGATGTCCGAGGCCAGGTCCGCCGCCGGCTGTTCGGCGACCGGATCGAAGTTGGCCGCGCCGGGCAGGTAGTCCAGCGCCAGGTTGAGGCCGGCGCTGGCCTTGATCAGATCCTGGATTTCCGGATCGCCCTCGGTACGCGCGAGATCCGGATCCAGTTCGACCAGCACGATTTCCGGTACCGGCAACTGCAGCGCCCGCGCGACCTCGCCGGAAATCAGTTCCGCCACCAGCGCGCGCGGCCCCTGGCCGGCGCCGCGGAACTTGAGCACGTACATGCCGTCGTCGTCGGCCTCGACGATGGCGGGCATCGAACCACCCTCACGCAGCGGGGTGACGTAACGGGTGGCGGAAATGGTGCGCAGGGTCATCGCGCAAGGATAGCCTCCCGCGCGGGCACGGCGAAATCGGTCAGGGATGTCCGGCGCGCGGCGGCAGCGGGGACGGTGACGGCAGGCCGGGCACCCGCGTGTCCGCGTCGGCCAGCACCTTGCCCAGCGCCAGTCCCTTGTCGTCCAGCGCCTCGGCCTCGGCGGCGCGGGTCATGATGACGATGCTGATGCGACGGTTGATCGGATTCTGCGGGTTCTGCTTGTCGAACAGGACCGAGGAGGAGAGCCCGACCACCCGGGTGACCTTGCTCTCGTCCATGCCCGCCTCGACCAGGCTGCGGCGCGCCGCGTTGGCGCGATCCGCGCTGAGTTCCCAATTGGTGTATCCGGCACGGCTGTAGCCGGTGACGTCGGTGTGCCCGGTGATGCTGATGTGGTTGGGCACGCGATTGATGAAGCCGGCCAGCTCGTGGAGGATGTCCGCCGTATAGGACTTGAGCGAGGAACTGCCCAGGTCGAACATAGGCCGGTTCTGCTGGTCGACGATCTGGATGCGCAGGCCTTCCGGGGTCAGATCGATCAGCAGCTGATCCTTGAACGGCTCCAGCGCCTGGCTGCGGCTGATGGCTTCTTCCAGCGCCTGCATCAGCGCTTCCAGCCGCCGCTGGTCCTGGGCGTGCTCCCGCGCTGCCTGGTCCGGATCCGGCGCCGCGGTCGGCGTGCGGTTGTCGGGATCGGGCTTGCTGAAGGGGTCGTCGCCGCTGCCGCGCGGAATGTCCATGGTGCCACCCAGCTTGATCAGCGACGTGCTCGCGCCGCCGGGCCCGTTCGGGCCGGGCGCGGGCGAAAAGCTCTTGCCGCTGAGCGGACTGGGATTGCGGAAATACTCGGAGATCGCCGCGCGGTCCTTGTTGGTGGTGGCGCCGACCAGCCACATCACCAGGAAGAACGCCATCATCGCGGTGACGAAATCCGCGTAGGCGACCTTCCAGGAACCGCCGTGGTGGCCACCGCCCTGGACCTTGCGGACCCGGCGGACCACGATGACCGTCGACTTCTCGGCCATGGCGCTGCCTACTTCGCGCCCTTGAGGTGGGTCTCGAATTCGGCGAACTGGGGACGCACGTTCGAGGGCAGGGTCTTGCGGGCGAATTCCAGCGCGACCTTCGGGTTGTAGCCGCGCAGGCAGGCCAGCAGCGCGGTCTTCACGCTCTCGTAGATGCGGCTGTCCTGTTCGGCGCGCGCTTCGACCGCGGCCGCCAGCGGACCGACGAAACCATAGGCCAGCAGGATGCCGAGGAAGGTCCCGACCAGCGCGCCAGCCACGTGCGCGCCGACCTGGACGATGTCGCCGCCGATCGAACCCATGGTGATGACGATGCCGAGCACCGCCGCGACGATGCCAAAGCCGGGCAGGCCATCGGCGACCTTGGCCAGCGCATGCGCCGGCGCCATCATTTCGTGGTGGTGCTTTTCCAGCTCCAGTTCCAGCAACGGCTCCAGCTCGTGCGGCTCGATGTTGCTGCCGACCATCAGGCGCAGGCAGTCGGTGATGAAGTCCATCAGGTGATGGTCCGCCAGCACTTTCGGGTACTTGTTGAACAGATCACTCGAGGACGGGGCGTCCACGTGCGATTCCAGCGCGATGAAGCCCTCGCGGCGAGCCTTGTTCAACAGCTCGTACATCAGGGTCAGCACGTCCAGGTAGTCGGTCGACTTGTATTTGTCGCCCTTGAACACCGCGGGAATGCTGGCGAACGTCGCTTTCACCACCTTGGGCGGATTGCTCATCAGGAACGCGCCCAGCGCGGCGCCGCCGATGATCACCAGTTCGAACGGCTGCCAGAGCGCGGCGAGTTTTCCATGCGAGGCGACGAAGCCGCCCAGCACGCTCGCGATGACGACCAGGATTCCAACGATGATGAGCATGGGGCGGCACGGTGCGGGGTACGAAGGGATGTCGGCCCCGGACCGGGATTCTTGAGCGGCCGTCCGTCGGCCGGGGCGACCAGGTCGGATCAGGTCGAACGCGAGACACCCAGCCGGCGCAGCATCAGGTAGACCGCCAGGCTGGACAGGCCGCACAGCACCAGCGCCGCCGACGCCCCGGCGCGATGGTCGGCGAAGGGCAGGCCGTGCAGGTTCATGCCGAAGATGCCCACCACCAGGCTCGGCGGCAGCAGCAGCGCGGTGATCATCGACAACACGTACAGATGGGTATTGGTGCGTTCGGCCAGCTTGGCGGCGACCTCGTCCTGCAACAGGCGGGCGCGTTCCTGCAGGGTCGACACGTCGCCGTCCAGATCGTCGAAGCGCTGGCCGAGGCGTGACGCCACCGACAGGAGTTCATCCTCTTCCTCATCGGCCGCGTGCCGCTGTTCGAACTGCTTGAGCACGCGGCGCATCGCGGTCAGCGGGCGATGCAGGCGGACGCTGCGATGGCGCAACGAAGCCAGGTCACGGCGTTCGTCGCCGATGGCGTCGGCGAGCACGCGGTCCTCGATCCGGTCCAGCGATTCGGACAACTCGTCCGTGGCGCGTTCGACCGAATCGGCGAAGTGTTCGGCAATGGCTTCCAGCACCCGGGCCGGGGTCGTGCAGCGTTCGCCCGCGCACAACTGCCGGCGCACGGTCTCGACCGAACGCAGCGGTTGCCGCCGCGCGGTGACCAGCAGCCCGTCGCCGATGGCGAAATGCAGCCAGCCCAGACCATCGTGCTGGCCCGGCGTACGCGGCGCGGATCCGCCGGCGCGTTGGTGCTCCCAGTCGACGAAGACCCCGTAGGCGCCTTCGTCCTGCCGCTGCAGGATGACGTGGGTGTCATGCGAGAGCAGGGCTTCGCGCGCGTCCTCGGACAGCGGCAGGTGCGTCACCGACTGCACGCTGCGGGCGTCACTCTGGTTGAAGTGCAACCAGCGCCAGCCGGTGGCTTCCGCGGGCGCCATCGGATTGCCCGCCTCGATCGGCACGGCGTGCCCATCGACGTCGATGCGCAGTGCCCAGAGCAGGCCGGGAAACCCGTCGAACAGGACGTCGGCGTCGGAGCGGACCAGCATGGCGATGCCGCCTTCACGGCAGACGACAGTTTCGTGACCGTCAGGTTACGCGCGCCACATGCCGGTTTTGTGACAGTGGCGCGGGCTGCTCAGGACAGGGGCTGGCCTTCCGGTGCGCCGCGTTGCATGCGATCCGGTAGCGGCTCGCCTTCGCCGGTGAAATCCAGCGACACCGAGTTCAGGCAATGGCGCTCGTGGGTCGGCGGCGGTCCGTCGGGAAACACGTGGCCCAGATGGCTGCCGCAACGGGCGCAGACGATTTCGGTCCGCACCATGCCGTAGCTGCTGTCGCGGTTGCGTCCGATGTGGCGCTCGTCGAATGGCGCGAAGAAACTCGGCCAGCCGGTGCCGGAATCGAATTTGGCGCTGGAACGGAACAGCGGCAGTCCGCAGAAGCGGCAGGTGTAGGTGCCTTCGCGCTTGTTGTCCAGGAACACGCCGCAGAATGGCGCCTCGGTGCCATGATGGAGCAGGACCCGGCGTTCCTCGTCACTGAGGGCGGCCGTCAGCTGTTCGCGCTGGGCATCGGTGGGCGGGGTGAGGTCGAAGGCGCTCATGGAAGGCTCCGGGGTCGTCGAACCGGATATATGGTGGCGTCCGGCCTTTCCGCAAGCCTGCGGATACCCGGCGTCACCGGCGTGGCGGCACTCGGAAAAGAAAGAAGGCGGCCATGGGGCCGCCTTCCTTCGCGCCGGCCGGGCCGACGGTTCAGGCGTCGTCGCGCCTGAACTCGCGGTACAGCCAGTCATCCAGCATGCGCTTCTCGAAGCGCAGCGGATCGGTGTCGAGCAGCTTGCCGCCGCCCATCATGAAGGCGCTGTCGACCAGCTTGCGTTCGCCCTGGGCCAGCACCTGGCCGTTGGCGTCCTTCAGCTCGAAATTCAGTGTCACCCGCGGTGGATAGATGTCCTTGACGATGCGGATGCGATCCATGTTGAAGCCGCGGCCGGGTTCATAGCTGCCCGCGCGGCGGATGTCGGTGATGGTGATGTGCATCTGCTGGCCGGGCGCCAGGCGCTTGCCGGCCTGCTTCTGCAGGTAGGTGGCGAGATCGACCACCCAGTTGCCCTGCGCGGCTTCCCAGCGGTTGCCGCTGTAGCGCAGGTCGGTGAACTGGGCGGGGTCGGTCCAGTCGATGCTGACCGCGTTGGCGGTCGGCAGTTCGCGCGGGGTGTTGGGGTCGGTGACCGTCCTGGACTTGGCCAGCAGCGGTCCGCTCAGCGCCAAGCCCAGCACCAGGGCGGACAGGAGGGATACGCGTTTCATGGCCGGTCTCCAGAAAGTATCGGGGGACTTGGATTCTGCGCCGGCCAGAGGAGGCCAGCAACGCGCCAACCGGCTTTTCCTGTGTGCCCGTCACCCGAAGTTCATGTCCTTGAACGGCGGGTCACGCGCCGGATTCAGCTGGTACGCAGGCGCTCCACGTCGCGCACGGGCGGTGCCCCGAACATGCGGCTGTACTCGCGGCTGAACTGGGAAGGACTTTCATAGCCCACCCGGTGTCCGGCCGTCGCCGCGTCGACCACTTCGGTCAGCATCAGGCGGCGCGCCTCCTGCAGGCGCAGTTGCTTCTGGTACTGCAATGGGCTCATCGCGGTCACCGCCTTGAAGTGGTGGTGCAGCGCCGAAGGACTCATGTGCACCTGGCGGGCGATGTGATCGATGCGCAGCGGCTGGTGGAAGTTCTGCCGCAACCAGCCGATCGCGCGGGCCACGCGATGGCCCTGGCTGTCGGCCACGCCGATGTGGCGCAGCATGCCGCCCTGTTCGCTGCGCAGCAGGCGATAGTGGATTTCGCGCAGGATCAGCGGCGCCAGCAGTGGAATGTCCTGCGGTGAATCGAGCAGCCGGACCAGCCGCAGCGCGGCGTCCATCAGATCCGGATCGCACTGGCTGACCGCGATGCCGCGCGAGGGTGGGGGCAGGGGTGCGGACGCTTCCTCCGCCTGGGTCACCAGCGCGGCGATGTCGGTGGGCGGCAGCTTCAGCACGAAACACAGATAGGGCTGTTCGGCGCTGGCCTGGATCACCTGTCCGGTGATGGGCAGATCCACCGAGGCGAGCAGATAGCGCGATGCGTCGTACTGGTAGACCTCGTCGCCCAGCAAGGTCTGCTTGCTGCCCTGGACGATCAGGCACAGGGACGGCTCCTGCAGTGCGCCCATCGGTGCGCTGGGCGCGCTCAGCCGGGAGAAGCGCAGCGCGTCGATGGCGGTGGTGTGGATGCCGTCGTGGCCGGTGAATCGTTCAATCGCCTCGGCGAGCAAGGCGCGCCGTTCCTCGATTCGGGATTCGAGGCCGGAGGACACGGGCGTCGGGATTTGCGCGGGAACGGGCGTGGTTTCCATGGCGATGGAGTCTACGCCCCGCCTCGCGTCTGGATACCGTCCACCGGGGTGCCATGCAGGATCGGGCAAGAATCGCGGAGAAACCGGATATCGAGGAACCGCCGGGCGGCACCAGACTGCGCCTCCCGCCGGCGCACCCCGCGCCGGCCATCCCGAAAGGTCATCCCCCATGTCCGGAATCGAAGGAAAAGTCATCGCCATCACCGGCGCCAGCAGCGGCATCGGCGAGGCCACCGCGCGCGAACTGGCACGCCGCGGCGCCCGCGTGGTGCTGGGCGCGCGCCGCACCGACCGCCTGGAGCGCCTGGTCGCCGAAATCACCCAGGCTGGAGGCCAGGCCCGTCATCGCGCGCTCGACGTCACCGACCTGGAAGACACCCGCGCCTTCATCGAGCACGCGCGCACCGAATTCGGCCGGGTGGACGTCATCGTCAACAACGCCGGGGTGATGCCGCTGTCGCCGCTGGAAGCGCTGAAGATCGACGAATGGAACCGCATGATCGACGTCAACATCCGCGGCGTGCTGCACGGCATCGCCGCCGGCCTGCCGGTCATGAAGGCCCAGGGCGGCGGCCAGTTCGTCAACGTGTCCTCGATCGGTGGCCACGCGGTCTATCCGACCGCGGCGGTCTACTGCGCCACCAAGTATGCGGTGCTGGCCATCTCCGAAGGCCTGCGCCAGGAGCACCAGGATCTGCGCGTCACCGTGATTTCACCGGGCGTCACCACCAGCGAACTGGCCGACACCATCACCGATCCGGGCTCGAAGGCCGGCATGGATGAATTCCGCAAGATCGCGATTCCCGCCGAGGCGATCGCGCGTGCGATCGCCTATGCCGTCGAACAGCCCGATGACGTGGACGTCAGCGAAGTGATCGTGCGCCCGACCGCCAGCGCCTACTGATCGGCATGCACCCGGGCACGCGGGGTGGAGGGCAACAATGCTTTCCACTCCGCGGCTTGCCCGGATGGGCGCGGAGGAGTGAAATGGCGGACCCTCCCCGCATCGAGCTCCCCGCCATGGAATATCGCTACCTGGGCGCCTCCGGTTTCCGCGTACCCGTCCTCAGCTTCGGCACCGGCACCTTTGGTGGCCAGGGCGCATTGTTCAGTTCCTGGGGCCAGACCGACGTCGCCGAGGCGCGCCGGCTGATCGACATCTGCCTGGACGCCGGGCTGAACATGTTCGACAGTGCCGACGTCTATTCGAAGGGCGCCGCCGAATCCATCCTCGGCGAGGCCATCAAGGGCCGGCCGCGCGATTCGCTGATCCTGTCGACCAAGGCGACCTTCCGTTTCGACGAAGGCGAAAACAGCGTCGGTTCTTCCCGCTATCACCTGATCCAGGCGGTCGATGCGGCACTGAAGCGCCTGGGCACGGACTACATCGATCTGTTCCAGTTGCACGGCTTCGATGCGCGCACGCCCGCCGAGGAAGTGCTTTCCACCCTCGACAACCTGGTCCGCGCCGGCAAGATCCGCTACCTGGGCGTGTCCAATTTCTCCGGTTGGCACCTGATGAAGTCGCTCGCCGTGGCCGATCGCCATGGCTGGTCGCGCTATGTCGCCCACCAGGCGTATTACTCGCTGGTCGGCCGCGACTACGAATGGGAGTTGATGCCGCTGGCCGCCGACCAGGGCGTGGGTGCGGTGGTGTGGAGTCCGCTTGGCTGGGGACGCCTGACCGGCAAGATCCGCCGAGGCCAACCGCTGCCGGAAACCAGCCGCCTGCAATCGCAGGCCAGTCTCGATTCCGGTCCGCCGGTGGATCCGGAACATCTGTACCGGGTCGTTGACGTGCTGGACGAAATCGCCGCCGAGACCGGCAAGACCATTCCGCAGATCGCGTTGAACTGGCTGTTGCAGCGTCCGACCGTCTCCACCCTGGTGGTGGGTGCGCGCAACGAGGAACAGTTGAAGCAGAACCTCGGCGCGGTCGGCTGGAACCTGGACGCCGCGCAGGTGGCGCGCCTGGATGCCGCCAGTGCGGTCACCAAGCCTTATCCCTACTGGCACCAGGCCGGTTTCAAGTACCGCAACCCGACGCCGGTCTGAGCCCGGCGCCGTCGCTTCGCCGCCTGCGTGCAGCCTCGCGGGCGAACACCGTTTTCCAGGAGAAATCCGCGTGAGCCAACCGGTCAAGATCGACTTCGTTTCCGACGTGGTGTGCCCGTGGTGCGCCATCGGCCTGCAATCGCTGGAGCAGGCCATTGCCCGCATTGGCGGCGATTTGCAGGTGGAACTGCATTTCCAGCCGTTCGAACTCAATCCGCAGATGCAGGCCGGCGGCGAAGACGTCATCGAGCATCTGACCCGCAAGTACGGCATGAGCGCCGAGCAGGCGCGCAGCAACAGCGAGGCGATCCGCCAGCGCGGCGAGGCATTGGGCTTCACCTTCGACATGGACCGCCGCCGCCGCATGGTCAATACCTTCGACGCCCACCGGCTGCTGCATTGGGCCGAAGGCGAGGGCCTGGACAAGCAGCGCGCGCTCAAGCACGCGCTGTTGCGTGCGTACTTCGGCGAAGGGAAGGACGTGTCCTCGCACGAGGTGCTGGCATCGGTGGCTGCATCGGTGGGCCTGGACGAAGCGCGTGCGCGGGCGATTCTCGCCTCAGACGAATACACGGGGGCGGTACGCGCGCAGCAGCGCTTCTACCAGGAACACGGCATCAGCGCGGTGCCGTCGGTGGTGTTCAACGATCGCCACCTGATCCAGGGCGGGCAACCGGTGGATGTCTTCGAACAGGCCCTGCGCCAGTTGTCCGGCATCGCCGGCTGAGGCCTTCGGCGGATGGCGGGGCCTCACAGACCCTGCGTCGCTGTGCAGCGGCCAGCAACGGCCCAGGTGTCCGCCGGCATCCAGTACCCTGGGTCAATGCGCGCTCACACAGCGTGCCGGACGCGGAAAGCGGGAGAGGGTCCGCTCCCCGCGCCCGGCAGGCGGGCTCAGCCGTGGCGGGACACGACCACCGCCTCGCGGCCGGCCATGTCCATCACTACCGCAGTCGGGATGCCGTGGTGCTCGTACAGGGTGGCGGCCAGCATCCGGGCGCTGTCGCGGGCATCGTTCAGGGTCTGATAGCGGGAACGGCCGTGCTCGCCCTCATAGAGCTGCCAGCCTTCGTTGGCGGCGGCGATGGTGAACAGAAGACGGGGCATAGGGACCTCCAGCAAGCCAGCAGACGCGCGTTCCTGCGCGGTTACGTAGCCTGCCCGGAGGCGAGGTGTTTCACATTCAGCGGATTCCGCGACGTGGTGTAGGAAAAAACCTACATGCCGCCCCGTCGGGGCGGTCACTTGAGCATCGGCCCCAGCACCTGCCAGACGTGGTCCCGGATCTTCGGCTGCGCCGCCGCCACCGGGTGCAGGTTGTCGGCCTGGAAATTGGCGCGGTCGCGCGCGACGGGCTCCAGCAGGAACGGCAGCAGCGGCAGCTTGTACTGATCGGCCAGCGCCTTGAAGTTGGCCTCGAATCCGCGCGTGTAGTCGGGACCGTAGTTGGGTGGAATGCGCATGCCGATGAGCATCACCCGGGCGCCCGCTTTCCGCGCGGCCTGGATCATCCTGTCCAGGTTGGTCCGGGTCTGCGCCAGCGAGAGACCACGCAGGCCGTCGTTGGCGCCCAGTTCGATCACCACGATGGCGGGACGATGACGCTGCAGTTCGGCCGCGATGCGCGAGGCGCCACCGGCGGTCGTCTCGCCGCTGATGCTGGCGTTGACCACCCGCCAGCCCGGTCGGGTGCGCTTGACCTGTTCGGCGGTGAGGGAAACCCAGCCCTGCGCGGCGGACAACCCGTACGCGGCGGAGAGCGAATCACCCATCACCAGGACGGTGCGCGGCGCGCCGGCGGCCGGCGTCTGCGCGGCCAGCGGCAGCGCCAGCAGCGCCGCCAATAGCAGCAGGGCGGTACTCATGGCACATTGCAGACGGGTCCGGGCGGCCCCATACGGGATGTTCTTAAAGAACATTTAATCCATGCTCCCAATGATGGAGGGCGTCAGCATAGAGATGATCATGGCCGATTCCACCGCACCCCGCACCCTCGTGACAGATGCGCTTCAGGTAACCGGACTGGGCAAGCGCGTCGCGCTTCCGGGGGAGGATCTGACGATCCTGGACGACGTCGGCTTCCGCGTCCCGCGCGGGGCCACCGTCGCCATCGTAGGCGCTTCCGGATCCGGAAAGAGCACGCTGCTGTCGCTGTTGGCCGGACTGGACACGCCCTCCAGCGGTAGCGTGGTGCTGGAAGGCGAGCCGCTGTCTTCGCTGGACGAGGACGGTCGTGCGCGCGTACGCGGCGCGAAGGTCGGTTTCGTGTTCCAGAGCTTCCAGTTGCTGCCATCGCTGACCGCGCTGGAAAACGTGATGCTGCCGTTGGAGCTGCGCGGCGACGCCGCCGTCGAGGCGGCGGCGCGCGGCATTCTGGAGAAGGTGGGATTGGGGCAACGGCTTGGGCACTACCCACGCCAACTGTCCGGCGGCGAGCAGCAACGCGTGGCGCTCGCGCGCGCCTTCGTCACCCGGCCGTCGCTGCTGTTTGCCGACGAGCCCACCGGCAATCTGGACACGCACACCGGACAGGCGATCATCGAGCTGCTGTTCGCGCTCAACGCCGAGGCCGGCACGACCTTGGTGCTGGTCACCCATGACGAACACCTGGCGGCGCGCTGCGGCCGGCGCCTGCGCCTGGACAGCGGCCGCCTGGTCGCGGACGACCTCGCATGAGAACGCTGAAGATGGCCTGGCGCCAGCTGCGCCGGGATCTGGCGGCCGGCGACATCCGCATCCTGTTCGCCGCACTGGTGCTTGCGGTGGTGGCGGTGACCGCCGTCGGCTTCGTCACCGATCGCGCCGAGCGTGCACTGGCGATCGAGGCGAACCGGTTGCTTGGCGGGGACGCGGTGGTGCGCGGGGATGCGCCGATCAGCGATGCGTTGCGGAGCAGTGCGCGCGAGGCCGGCCTGCGCCTGACCGAGACAATGGAATTCCAGAGCATGATCCGCGCCGGCGAGGATCTGAAGCTGGGCGAGTTGCGTGCGCTCGGCGAGGGATTCCCGTTGCGTGGCAGTTTCCGCGTCATCGATGCGCAGGGCGAGCACGATGCCCGGGGCATTCCCGCACCCGGCACCTTGTGGATGAGCCAGGCCGGCGCCGACACCCTGGGGGCGCGGGAGGGTGATCCGATCGGCATCGGCAACGTGCAACTGCGGCTGGCCGCACGCGTGGTGCAGGAACCGGATGCGGCCCTGGATTACTTCAACGTGGCGCCACGCGTGTTCATCAACAGGGCGGACGTGGCGTCGACCGGCCTGGTGCAGGAAGGCAGCCGCATCCGCTACCGGCTGGTGGTGGCGGGGGATGCGGCTGGCGTCGAGCGTTTCACCAACGCGGCGAAGACGCGGTTGGAGCGCGGACAGCGGCTGGAAACCATCCAGGACGCGCGTCCCGAGATCCGTTCGGCATTGGATCGCGCGGGCCGCTTCCTTGGCCTGGCGGCGCTGGTGTCGGTGGTGCTGGCCGCGGTGGCGGTGGCGATGGCCGCGCGCCGGCACAGCGAGCGCCATCTGTCCGGCACGGCGGTGATGCGTTGCCTCGGCGCCAGCCAGCGCACCCTGGTGGGCGTGCACGTGGGCGAACTGCTGCTGCTCGGCCTGTTCGCCTGCACGATCGGCGTGGCCATCGCGTTCGGCCTGCAATGGGCCATCGGCGGCTGGCTGGAACGCAGCCTTGCCATCTCGATTCCGCCCGCCGGCCTGATGCCGGCATGGCAGGGCTATGGCGTGGGGCTGATCGTATTGCTCGCGTTTGGCGCCCCGCCCGTGCTGGCGCTGCGGCGGGTGCCCGCGCTGCGCGTGTTGCGGCGCGATCTGGATCCCACCGAACCCAGTGCCTGGCTGGTGGCGCTGGCCGGTTTCATCGGACTCGGCGCGCTGTTGTGGTGGAAAGCCGGTTCGGCGGCGCTCGGTACCGCGATGCTGGTGGGCATTGTCGCCACGCTGGCGGTGCTGGCGTTGCTGGCCTGGGTCCTGATCCGGGTGGTCCGTCGATTGCGCGGACGCCTGCGCGGCAGCCTGCGCTATGGCCTGGCCAACGTCAGTCGCCGCGCCGGCACCAGCATCGCCCAGATCGCCGCGCTCGGCCTCGGCCTGATGGCGCTGCTGCTGCTGACCTTCGTGCGTACCGATCTGCTGGATCGCTGGCAGATGGCGCTGGCCGCCGACGCGCCCAATCGTTTCATCATCAACGTGCAGCAGGATCAGGTCGCCCCGGTCCAAGGGTTCCTGCGCGCGCAGGGACTGGGCGAAGCCGTCCTGTATCCGATGATCCGCGGACGGATGATCGAGCACAACGGCAAGCCGGCCAGTGCCGACGACTACGCCGAAGCCGACGAGCGCACCCGCCGGCGCGCCGATCGTGAGTTCAATCTGTCCGTCGCCGACCATCTCCGCGACGACAACGTGGTGACCGCCGGCAAGTTCTGGACCGGCGTGCCGGCTTCGCCCGAGTTGTCGGTGGAAGAAGACTTCGCCGAATCGCTGGGTTGGAAACTGGGCGACCGCGTGACCTTCGACATCGCCGGACAATCCTTCGAAGGACGCATCACCAGCCTGCGCAGCGTGGACTGGGAGAGCTTCCGACCCAACTTCTTCGTCATCGCATCGCCGCGCTCGCTGGACGGCTATTCCGCCAGCTACATCACCGCGGTCAGCGTGCCGCCGGCGAAGACGCGTTTCACCCGCGATCTGGTCGGCGCCTTCCCCAACCTGTCGGTGATCGACGTGGACGCGGTGCTCAAACAGGTCCGCAGCACCGCCGACCAGGTGTCGACGGTGGTGCAGGTGGTGTTCTGGTTCTCGCTGGCGGCTGGCGTGCTGGTGCTGCTGGCCGCCGTCAGTGCCAGCCAGGACGAGCGCCTGCTGGAAGGCGGCGTGATGCGGGTGCTCGGCGGCAGCCGCCGCCAGCTGCGACTGGCGCAGGCCTCCGAATTCGCCGCCATCGGCCTGCTGTCGGGCCTGGTGGCGGCCATCGCCGCCTCGGTGCTGGCGGGCGTCATCGCCACCCAGGTGTTCGACCTGCCCTGGCGCGGCAACTGGCAGCTGGCCGCCATCGGTGGCGGCATCGGATTGCTGGCGGCGCTCGGTGCTGGTCTGTTCGCCACCCGCAAGGTACTGGACGCGCCGCCTTCGGTCACCTTGCGCGAATTGCAGGGATGAATCGCGACCGGCCCGCATCGAACGCGGGCCGGTCATGACAACCCTCGTCACAGCTCAATGCAGGGAGCCGCGATCGCTTTCCATGCCGGACAGCGATGCCGGCTTGACCGGCTGCGCGTCGAAGCGGCGCGCGTAGGCGCGTTCATCCATGACCCGATCGATTTCTTCGTCGGGCAGCTCCGGTGCGCCGTAGACGGCAAAGGCGATGGAGCCATCGTCACGCTCGCCGACGAACTGCAACCGATAGCGTGGCTGGCCTCCGCCGGTGTTTTCCGGATAGTGGACGGGCGGACGACCCTCGTCCATGTCCATTTCCTTGTTGTCGATGATGCCGCCGACGAACAGTGCGCGCATGGTTGGCCTCGCTTGCCACGGGAGAACCCATAGCATGCCCATGCGCATGTTCGCGGCCCATCAAGCGGATGTTTGCGGAATGCGAAGAGAACGCGCAAAAAAAAGGGCAAGCCGAAGCTTACCCCTTGATGCAGACCACCTGGCGCAGGGTGTGGACCACCTCGACCAGATCGGACTGCGCGGCCATCACCGCGTCGATGGACTTGTAGGCGGCCGGTGATTCGTCGATCACGCCTTCGTCCTTTCGGCATTCGACGTGCGCCGTGGCCTCGCGGTGCTGTGACAGCGTGATCCGCTGGCGCGCGGCGGTACGGCTCATGACACGGCCGGCGCCGTGGCTGCAGCTGTGGAAACTATCCGTGTTTCCCTTGCCACGCACGATGTAGCTGCGCGTGCCCATGCTGCCCGGGATGATGCCCAGCTCGCCTTCACGCGCGCTGACCGCGCCTTTTCGGGTCACCAGCAGTTCCTGCCCACCATGCGTTTCCTTCTGCACGTAGTTGTGATGGCAGTTCACCGCCAGCTTCTCCAACTGGAACTTCGGCAGGCGGTGGCGCATTTCCGCCAGCACCCGCGCCATCATCGCCTCGCGGTTCTGGCGGGCATAGTCCTGCGCCCACGACACCGCTTCCACATAGTCATCGAACAGCGGCTCCCCCTCCATGAAGAACGCCAGGTCCTTGTCCGGCAGGTGGAAGCCGAGCACGCGGTGCGCCAGTGCCTCGCGCGCGCGCTCGATGAAGTAGGTGCCGATCAGGTTGCCGGTGCCGCGGGACCCGCTGTGCAGCATCACCCACACCGCATCCGACTCGTCGAGGCAGATTTCGATGAAGTGGTTGCCGCCGCCCAGCGTCCCGAGCTGGCCGTCGAGCTTGTCGGTGCGGATCCTGCGGTGCTTCTGCTTGATCACGTCCAGGCGTTGCACCAGGCCGGACTCGACCACACGGGTCGCGATGCTGTCCGGCAGACGGCGGTGTTCGCCGCCGCGTCCATTGCCGACCGGCACGCTGCGCTCGATCGAGTTGCGCAGCTGCGCCAGGCTGTCGGGCAGATCGCGGGCGCGCAACGTGGTCCGCACCGCGGCCATGCCGCAGCCGATGTCCACGCCGACCGCTGCCGGGATGATGGCACCCCGGGTCGGAATGACCGACCCCACGGTTGCACCCTTGCCCAGGTGCACGTCCGGCATCACCGCCACCCACGGCCCGACGAACGGGATGGACGCGATGTTGCGCAACTGCTCGTGCGCCTCGGCTTCCAAGGGCACGCCGCGCACCCAGCCCTTGATCGGCGTGGCGCTGCCCTCGGCATGCAGCAGTTCGAAGTTTGAAGTGTTCATGATCGCTTCCTTGAAGGATAAAGCCCCTGTCCGCGCGAACGGGCGAGGAGCGTCTGCTTTTGCTTCCTTCTCCCTTGGATGGAGGCGGAAGTGGGTTTGAAGCTCCGTCCCCGCGTGCGGGGGAAGGTTGGGATGGGGGTGAACGAAGACGCGGGTCGTGGTTGCGTCGAGCATCGCAATGTTCGATGCCCGCCTGGCCAATCAAAACCATCGGCTCCGGTCTGCCCCCACCCCAGCCCTCCCCCGTGAACGGGGGAGGGGGCGGGTTTGCTTGAACGCCTTCCCCCGCGTGCGGGGGAAGG
>NZ_JBYMTI010000011.1:0-11164 GCF_057773145.1 Pseudoxanthomonas sp. 68-E7
AACGCGGCCAAGGAAATCAAAGGCCTCATCGAAGCCTCGGTGGACCAGGTCGCCACCGGCTCGGCGCTGGTCAACCAGGCCGGCGCCACCATGGGTGAAATCGTCGCCTCGGTGCAGCGGGTCACCGACATCATGGCCGAAATCGCCGCCGCCTCGCAGGAGCAGTCCGCCGGCATCGAGCAGGTCAACCAGACCATCACCCAGATGGACGAGACCACCCAGCAGAACGCCGCATTGGTCGAGGAGGCTTCCGCCGCCGCCCGCAGCATGGAAGACCAGGCGCGCCTGCTCAGCGAAGCGGTGGACGTGTTCGTCATCGACGGCCACGCTCCCGCCGCGCGGATGCCGGCGCCCGTGGTCGCCGCGTCGACGCCCGTCGTGCGGACCCCCGCACGCCCCGCGCCACGCAAACCCGTCGCGCCGGTCCGCCGCAAGCCCGAACCGGCCCTGGCCGACGGCGACTGGCAGGAATTCTGAGCCGGGAAGCGATTACCTCCCCCTTCGAAGAAGGGGGACCGAGGGGGATTTGCTTTCCCGAATAGCCAATCCCCCGGCACCCGTCGACGGGCCCCCGCCCCCATTGACCTGCCATTCGGCGGTTGGGAAGCGCTGCAAACGGGACTGTTTCAAAGGGAGCCATCCCCGCGCGGACGACCCGCCATCGCCTCCCCCTTCGAACAAGGGGGACCGGGGGGGATTTGCGCTTCCGTACGACAGCAATCCCGTCACCGTCGCTCTCTACTCCTCTAAAGAATCCGTGACGGGGTTCGATATATCTGACAGATGCCCTGCTCCCCACCAGGGTCCGGCCGCATTCCGCTTCCACAAGACCCGTATGTCCGACCAGATCGAGGCCGCCACCCAGGAACCCGTGCGGTACGACGAAGAAGAGAAGTACCTGCTGCGGCATCCGCGCGACATTCGCCAGGTGCTGCAGGCGCTGATCGATCGCCGCGCCCTGATCAGCGCGCACCTGGTTCCGCGCGGGCACGTCTTTCCCACCGCGCTCATCGAGCTCGCCGCCGATGAAGGCAGCCTGCTGTTCGACGGCAGCATCAGCGAGACCATCAACCGCGCGGTCGAGGAAGCCACCCAGATCGTGTGCGTGTCGCAACTGGATCGGGTGCATGTGCAGTTCCCCCTGGCCGATTGCGAGCGCCTGCGCGTGGACGGCCAGACCGCGTTCCGCGCGCCGTTTCCGGAACGCGTGCTGCGCCTGCAGCGACGCGAGTTCTACCGCCTGCAGGTGCCGGTGTCGTATCCCGTGCGCTGCCTTGTCCCGTTCGCGGTCGGCGAGGAAGCGCCGCAATGGGTGGAAATGCGGGTCCTCGACATCAGCGGCGGCGGGGTCGCGGTGGAAGTCCCGCCGGAGCGACCGGATTTTCGTCCCTACCGGGAGTACGCCGACTGCCGGCTGCTGCTGCCCGACGGCGAGCCGTTGCAGGTGCGCCTGATGGTCAAGAACCTGTTCCGCCAGTCCCGCCCCAACGGCCGGGAAATCTGGCGGGCGGGCTGCCAGTTCACCGACCTGCCGCGCGGCGGCGACGCCCAGATCCAGCGCTACATCTTCCGCATGGAGCGGCAGCGCAGCGCCCGCGAGCGCGGAATCGGCTGACCGGCCGCGTGCCTGCGGCGCCCGTCGCAGTTCCACCCGCCCGGGCTAAAGTCCCGGCCATCCCGGCCGATGAGTAGCGGAGTAAGGGCGCCTCCGCGTCCCCGCCAGAATGCACAGGAGCATTGCGATGAGCGACAACAAGACCACGGCCGCGGAGTTCCTCAGCTTTGCGCTGGGCGAGGAACAGTACGGCGTGGACATCCTGAAGGTCCAGGAGATCCGTGGTTATGACGCCGTCACCCGGTTGCCCGACGCCCCCGAATACATCAAGGGCGTCATCAACCTGCGCGGCACCATCGTCCCGGTCATCGACCTGCGCCTGAAGCTGCGCCTGAAGGAAGCGCGCTACGACGCCTTCACCGTGATGATCGTGCTCAACGTCGAGGACCGGGTCGTCGGCATCGTGGTCGACAGCGTGTCCGACGTGATCCCGCTGGACGCCGACCAGATCCGCCCGACCCCCGAGTTCGGCGCCAGCGTCGACACCCGTTTCATTTCCGGCATCGGCACGGTCGATGACCGCATGCTGATCCTGCTGGACATCGAGACCCTGATCGACAGCGCCGATCTGATTGATCACGCCGAGGCCGAAGCGGCCTGAGGCCGCTTCGCGCGACGGTTCCGCCGCATGACGACCCGCGCAGGGGGAGCCCAGGCTTCCCTTGCGCCCGCGCACGCCCCGCGCGGCCCCTGTCAGGCATTCCCCTACGACCAAGGATGATTCAACGCCAGCGCGATTCACGCCGATAGCACTATCGGGCCGTCGCGCCCCTCTGCCAGAAAGTGACCGGAAGTACCCCATGACGTCCGCAACATCCCGCCCGCGTTTCAGTGATCTCTCCCTGCGCGGCAAGTTCCTCCTGATGCTGGCCGTGCTGGCCATCGGTGTCGTCGCCCTGTGCACCGTGACCGCGCGCCGCAACCACACCGAACTGCTGCAGAACGAGCGCCAGCAACTGCAGACCCGGGTGGGCGCCGCGCTCGGCATCATCGGCCGCTACCAGGCCCTGGCACGGGAGGGCGCGCTGGACGAAGCCACCGCCAAGCGCCAGGCGCTGGCCGCGGTGGCGGCGCTGCGCAGCCCGGGGGGCAGCGACTACCTGTGGATCAACGATCAGGCGCCGACGATGCTGATGCATCCGCACCAGACCGCGTTGAACGGCAAATTCCTCGGCGACCAGACCAGCGCGGACGGCAAGCGCATCTTCGTCGAAATGGTCAAGCTCGCGCGCGGCCCCGCCGGTGGCGGCTTCCTGGACTACACCTGGGCCAAGCCCGGGGTGGACGAGCCGGTCGAAAAGATCTCCTACGTGGCGCTCTACCGCCCCTGGGGCTGGGTGGTCGGTTCCGGCGAATACGTCGACGACATCGCCGCACGCGCCTGGAGTTTCGCCCGGGTGCTGATCCTGGCCGGCGCGCTGGTGCTGCTGGCGGCGCTGGTCCTGTGCTGGCTGATCGCCCGGTCGGTGCTGAGCCCGATGGCCGGCGCGGTGCGCGCCATCCAGGCCGTGGCCGGCGGCAATCTGGACGTGCGCATCGCCGCCGCGTCCGGCGACGAAATCGGCCAGATGAACGCCGCCCTGGCCGACATGGTCGGCCAGTTGCGCGAACGCACCGCGCAGGAACGCCGCATCGCCGACGAGAACCTGCGCATCCGCACCGCGCTGGACAACGCCGGCACCAGCGTGATGATCGCCTCGCCGGAGCGCGAGATCATCTACGCCAACCGCGCGGTGACCGACCTGCTGGCCTCCTATGCCGGCGACATCCAGCGTGCCCTGCCCCGGTTCGAACCGGATCGCCTGATTGGCAGCAACATCGATGTCTTCCATGCCGACCCGCAGCGGATCGCGAGCTACCTGGAACGGATGCAGGCCACCCATCGCGGCCAGATCCGGCTGGGCGACGCCTGGTTCGGACAGGAAATCTCGCGGGTCAGCGACGACCAGGGCAAGCCGCTGGGCTATGTGGTGGAGTGGCGCGATCGCACGCCCGAGGTACGGGTGGAAGAGGAGATCGCCGGCATCATCGGCGCCGCCATCGCCGGCGATCTGTCGCAGCGCGTGGACACCACCGGCAAGCGCGGCTTCTTCCTGCAACTGGCCGAACAGCTGAACCGCCTGTTGGACACCAATGCCGGCAGCCTGGCGCAGGTGTCTGCGCTGTTGTCGGCATTGTCGCGCGGTGATCTGACCGTGCGCATGGACGGCGACGGCAGCGCCGCGCTGAGTGGCGTGTTCGCCCGCATGCGCGACGACGCCAACGCCACCGTCGCCCAGCTGACCGACATCGTCAGCCGCATCCAGGACGCCTCCACCGCCATCAACACCGCCGCCGGGGAAATCGCCTCCGGCAACGCCGACCTGTCCCGCCGCACCGAACAGCAGGCCGCCAACCTGGAGGAAACCGCCGCCTCCATGGAAGAGCTCACCTCCACCGTCCGCCAGAACGCCGACTCCGCCCGCCAGGCCAACCAGCTCGCCATCGGCGCCGCTTCGGTGGCCTCGCAAGGCGGCAACGTCGTCGGCCAGGTCGTCACCACCATGCGCGACATCGAAGCGGCCTCGCGCAAGATTGCCGAAATCATCGCCGTCATCGACGGCATCGCCTTCCAGACCAACATCCTGGCGCTCAATGCCGCGGTGGAAGCGGCCCGGGCCGGCGAGCAGGGCCGCGGCTTTGCCGTGGTCGCCTCCGAGGTCCGCACCCTGGCCCAGCGTTCGGCCAACGCCGCCAAGGAAATCAAGGGGCTCATCGAAGCCTCGGTGGACCAGGTCGCCACCGGCTCGAACCTGGTCAACCAGGCCGGCGCGACCATGGGTGAAATCGTCGCCTCGGTGCAGCGGGTCACCGACATCATGGCCGAAATCGCCGCCGCCTCGCAGGAGCAGTCCGCCGGCATCGAGCAGGTCAACCAGACCATCACCCAGATGGACGAGACCACCCAGCAGAACGCCGCATTGGTCGAGGAGGCCTCCGCCGCCGCGCGCAGCATGGAGCAGCAGGCGCAGGGCCTGGCCGAAGCGGTGTCGGTGTTCGTCATCGACACCCAGGCCGCAGCAGCGCCGGCCCCGACGCGGGCTTCCCGCGCCCAGGGTTCCGTCGCGAAAAGCACCGCGCCCGCCTTCGGTCGCAAGCCCGCGCCGCTCCGCCGCGAGCCCGCGCCCGCCCTGGCGGACGCGGAATGGCAGACCTTCTGAACAGGACCGGATTCCGACCATGCGCACCGCCGCCGTGCCATTTCCCCCTGCCGCGGGCACGGCGGCCTCAAGCGGACGCGTCCTTGGCCGATATCTGATCCCGTCTGGAACAAACGGACGGCGCATGAGCCCCGACTTTCCTCCCCACCGCTGCCGTTCCCGCCATGCCGCCGCCGCGGTCCGGGGATCCTCATGCGGTGACCGGGCATGAAGGTCAACGTGTCCGTCCCCGTGCCGCTCGATGCCACCTTCGATCTGCTGTTCCAGACCCTGGAGCAATCGAACGACGCCGTGCTCGTGCTCGACGAGCACAGCCACATCCTGCTGTTCAACGCCGCGGCCGAGAAACTCTGGGGCCTGCCGCGCGAACGCGCCGTGGGCAGCCCGCTGCATCATTTCCTGCCCTGCCCGGTCGAGGGCGGCGCGGACCTCCCGGGGCATGCCTGCGCGACCCATTGGGTGGGTGGGCACCGTGAAGTGATGCTGGAACGCGGCGACGGCCGACGGGTGACCGCGTCGTTGACGATGTCGCCGGTCGACATCGGCCAGCGCCGTTACCACACCGCCGTCCTGCGCGACTTCACCGACGTGCGCTTGCAGCGCGAGCGCATGCGCCAGCTGTCGCTGGTGGTGGACCGCAGCGACAACGCCATCTTCGTCAGCGCCCCCAACCGGCAGGTGCTGTACGTCAACAGCGGTTTCACCCGCATGCTCGGCTACGAGCTGGAAGACCTGCGCAGCCACAAGCCCAGCGAAGTGTTGTCCGGCCCCCATACCGAACCGCAGCTGGGCGATCTCATCGAGCGTTCGCTGGCCCAGTCGGAGGGCATGCAGACCGAAGTGCTGCTGTACACCAAGGCCGGGCGACCGTTGTGGGTCTCGGCCGCGATCAATCCGGTGCTGGACGACGACGGCCGCACCATCGGCCTGGTCAGCGTGCTGACCGACATCACCCAGACCAAGGCCCACCAGGTCCTGCACCACAAGGTGCTGGACGCGATGGTCCGCGAGCAGCCGGTGACCGAGGTGATGACCCTGATGTGCCGCGAAGTCGAGCGCATCGTCCCGGAGGTCGCGGTGTCCGTGCTGGCCGTGGATGGCGATGGCCGCCTGCGTCCACTGGCCGCGCCCAGCCTGCCCCCGGCGCTGGTGAGCGCGACCGACGGCCTGGCGATCGGCCCGCGCGTGGGCGCCTGCGGCACCGCCGCCTGGCGTGGCCGCCCGGTGCACGTGCCCGACGTGGCCACCGATCCGCTGATGGCCTCGTTCCGCGACCTGCTGCTGGCCCACGGCCTGCACGCCTGCTTCTCCAGCCCGATCAAGTCCAGCAGCGGCCGCGTGCTCGGCACGCTGTGCTTCTACTACCGCGAACGCGGCGAGCCCAACGACCTGCATCGGCGCATCGCCGATACCTGCCTGCACCTGTGCGCGCTGGCGATGGAACGCGAGCAGACCAACGAACGGGTCCACCAGCTGGCGTTCTACGACACCCTCACCGGGCTGCCGAATCGCATCATGTTCAGCGCCAAGGCCGAACAGGTGCTGGCGAACTCGGCCCAGTTGAACAGCCAGGCGGCGGTCCTGTTCATCGACGTGGACCGCTTCAAGCGGGTCAACGAGGCCCAGGGACACGCCGCCGGCGACGGCCTGCTGCGCGACATCGCCGCGCGCCTGGCCGAGGAACTGCCCGGCCCCAACCTGATCGGCCGCCAGGCCGGCGACGAATTCGTCGCGGTGCTGCCGCAATGCTCCACCGAGCAGGCGGCCAGCGTCGCCGAACGCCTGCTCGGCGCGATCGCGCGGCCAGCCACCGCCGGGGTCATGACCCTGCACCCCAGCGCCAGCATCGGCGTGGCGATCTATCCCGACGACGGTCGCGACATCGACCTGCTGCTGCGCCATGCGGACATGGCGATGTACCGCGCCAAGTCCGACGGCGGCGGCAGCGTGCGCTTCTTCAGCGGCGACATGAACCGGGTCGCGCAGGAACGCGTCTCGCTGGAAACCGCGATGCGCGAGGCGCTGGTCGCCAACCAGTTCAGCCTGCACTACCAGCCACAAATCAGCGGCGGCAGCGAACGCGCCCTGTACGGCGTGGAGGCGCTGCTGCGCTGGGAACACCCGGAACTGGGCATCGTGCCGCCGTCGCGCTTCGTGCCGGTGGCCGAGGAATGCGGCCTGATCGCCGACCTCAGCCTGTGGGTGCTCGAACACGCCTGCGCGCAGGTCGCCGACTGGCGTCGCCGCGGCATCCCGGTGCCACGGGTGGCGGTGAACGTCTCGGCGATCAACTTCCGCGATCCGGACCTGTCCCTGCAGATCGCCAGTTGCCTGGACACCCACGACCTGCAGCCGGACGACCTGATCCTGGAAATCACCGAGAGCGTGATGCTGGATCCCAATCCGGACGTGCTGGAGAACATCGAGGCCATCTATGTCATGGGCGTGCGCCTGTCGCTGGATGACTTCGGCACCGGCTATTCCAGTCTCAGCCACCTGCATCGCCTGCCCATCTACGAACTTAAGCTGGACCAGAGCTTCGTCCGCGACATCGACAGCAGCGCGATCGCCCGCACGCTCACCACATCGGTGCTGCGCATCGGCGAGAGCCTGAGCATGAAGGTGGTGGCCGAGGGCGTGGAAACCGGCGCGCAGCACGCGTTCCTGGCCGAACAGGGCTTCCCGGTCCTGCAGGGCTACCTGTTCTCCGCCCCGCTGCCGGCGCCGGCGCTGGAACACTGGCTGGGCAACAACGACTACGTATCGATGCCGGTGTCCGGGGACGGCGCCACGCCCACGCCATGAGCGCCGCCCCGCGAACGCCGCCGGCGCAGCGGTTGCCGGCGGCGTACTCCCTGACACCGCACCTGATCTACCCGCACCGGCTGTACCTGCTGCACGCCATCGCCACCGCCTTGGCGGTGCTCGCGATGGCGCCGGCGATGTGGGCCCTGCAGGTGCCGCTGGAGCACTGGCTGACCACCGTGGCGTTCGGTCTGGGCTGGCCGCACCTGGCGCGCTGGCGCTATCGCCGCGCGCGCAATCCCAACCGCGCCGAGATGCAGCACGTCCTGATCGACGGCCTGCTCGCGGGCATGGGCCTGCCGCTGATCGCCTTCAATCTTCCGATCAGCACGGCGCTGGTCGCGGTCACCTGCTTCGCCGCGATGTTCGGCGGGGGACCGCGCCTGCTGATCGGCAATTTGCTGGCGCTGGCCGCAGGCGTGCTGGTGGGCATTCCGTTCTACGGGCTGCACTGGCAACCCGGCCTGGACTGGCTGTCGTTCCTGGCCAGCCTGCCGCTGGCCTGGGTCGCGCCCCTGGGCCTGATCCACATCGGTTTCGACGTCACCCAGGGCCTGCACCATCGCCGCAACGAGCTGGAGCTGCGCGGCTGGCACGACGGCCTGTCGGGGCTGTTCAACCGCACCCACTGGGAAGACACCGTGCGTGCCGAGTTCGCCCGCTGCCGGCGCACCGGCCAGGCGGCGACGCTGATCATGGCCGATCTGGATCACTTCAAGCAGATCAACGATCTGTACGGCCACGCCGAGGGCGACTCGGTGATCCGCCGCTTCGCCGACCTGCTGCGGACGCATGTCCGCGACATCGACGTGCCCGGCCGCTACGGCGGCGAGGAGTTCGGCATCCTGCTGCCGCTCACGCCGTTGCCGGAAGCGATGGAAGTCGTGCGCCGCCTGCACCGGCGCCTGCACGAGGTGCCGCTCTCGCGCCATCGCACCATCACCGCCAGCTTCGGCGTCGCCGAACTCGGCGCGGACATCGACAGCCCGGAAGCCTGGATCCGCCAGGCCGACCTGGCCCTGTACCGGGCCAAGTACGACGGCCGCGATCGCATCGCCGAGCGCAGCGTCGCCAGCTTCGTCCCGGAAGGCCCCGCGCCGCAGGCGCCGCTGCGCCCGGCGCTGTCGCCGCGCGAGCCGGCGGTGCTGTCGCAGCTGCTGCAGGGCATCGACATCGCCGACAACCCGGTGGCGATGTACAACCCGGACGATCACCTGGTGATGGCGAATGACGCCTACATCCGCCTGCACGGCATTCCACCGGGCGTGATGCGCTTTCCGGACATCATCCGCCACGCGCATCGCCTGCGGCAGGGCGTGGCGCTGGAAGTGGATGCCGAAACCTGGCTGCAGGACGTGCAGCAGCAACGCCGCCGCGCGCCGCGCCGGATCTTCTCCGTGGCGACCCTGGATGGCCGCCGGTTCCAGGGCATCGAAGTCTGCTTCAACGGTGGCTGGGTCCTGACCACCCTGGTCGCGGCGACGGAGCCGGTCACGCCGGCCTGATGCGAAAAAGTGTGACGGCCTCCGCGAACAGGCGGCGTCAGCTTTCCGCGTTCCTCAAGTTCACCGCAACAGGGCCGATGAGTGCCTTCGAGACGCCTTGCGCGCCAGTACCTGATCCCTTCCCGGAGAGTACCCATGAAGATCGCCACCCTCGTCACCCTGTCGGCCGCCATCGCGGGCGCCGCCCTGCTGCTGCCGGCCGAGCGCGCCAGCGGCCAGTCCCAGATCACCGACGCCATCCCCGCCGACAAGGCCGTGCGTTTCGCCGGCCGCGACGGCATCGTCTGCGGCAAGGTGGGCAAGGCCCGCTTCGCCGAAAACTCCGAAGGCACGCCGACCTTCCTGTACATGGGCGGCGACTTCCCGCGCCACACCTTCACCGCGCGCATTCCCGGCGCCGACCGCGGCAAGTTCAAGCCCGCGCCGGAAAGCCTGGAAGGCAAGGACATCTGCGTGATCGGCAGCATCCAGCGCGACAGCTCGCGCGCCGAGATCGTGGTCACCTCGCCGAGCAACCTGAAGCTGGCGTCGATGCGCTGACGTTCCCCGGCGGTCCGCCATCGGGCCCGCCGGTTTTCCCTTTGCCTCCCGCCAGCCACTCCGCCCGCGACGTCGTCCGCCCCGGACCGAGGAAACCTTTCATGCAGTGGATCCAGAACCTCCGCCTGACCCAGAAGATGATGCTGGCGTTCGGCATCGTCCTCGCGCTGATGCTGGTGCAGGGCATCGTCTCCTTCGTCGGCCTGAAGTCGCTCAACGGGGTGACCCGCGAGATGGCCGACAACACGCTGCCCAGCGTGGGCACCGCCGGCGCCCTGCGCGGCCTGCTCGGCGAGTACCGCGCCACCACCTTCACCACCCTGGTCCGCGCCAGCGACACGGTGAAGAACGATGCCCGCACCCGCGCCGTGCGGATCCACGCCGACATCGACAAGGCCATCGCCACCTACAAGCCGCTGATCTCCACCGCCGCCGAGCGCAAGGCGTACGAGGCGTTCGTGGCCGACTGGGGCAAGGCGTACAAGTCCTACCAGGACGTCAACGAGATGCTGGAACTGGATCTGCACGACGACGCCATCGACACCTTCATCGGCGGCACCTGGGACGCGCACGCCAAGGCGGCCGCGTCGCTGGATGCGCTGCTGAAGGAAGTGAATCGCCAGACCGCGGTAACCGCCAAGGATTCGGCCGCGACCTACACCGCCTCCAGTTCGATGGTCCTGATCATGCTGCTGGCCGGCATCGTCGGCGGCCTGGTCCTGGCCTGGTTCTTCGCCCGCGCCATCGCCCGCGCGGTCGGCGAAGCGGTGCGCGTGGCCAACGATGTCTCGCGCGGCAAACTGGACGGCACCATCGACACCTCGCGCAAGGACGAGGTCGGCGAGCTGCTGACCGCGATGCAGCGCATGCAGCACCAGGTGCAATCGGTCATCGCCGCGCAGTCGGAGATGGCGCAGCGCCACGAGGAAGGCGCGATCAGCTATCGCATGGACGACGGCGCGTTCCCGGGCGAGTACGGCCGCATGGTCCGCGACACCAATGCCCTGGTCGCCTCGCACCTGGAAGCGATCGGCAGCGCGCAGCGGATCATGCAGCGCTACGCGATCGGCGACCTGAGCCCGGACATGGACCGCCTGCCCGGCGAGAAGGCCACCCTGACCGAGACCATGGACGCCACCAAGGCGAGCCTGTCGGCCATCAACGTCGAAATCAAGCGACTGGCCAGCGCGGCGGCCGCCGGCGACTTCAGCCAGCGCGGCGACGTGGACCGCTACCAGCATGACTTCCGCGACATGGTCGCCGGCCTGAACCAGCTGATGGAAACCACCGACGGCAACCTGGCCCAGGTCTCCCAGCTGCTCCAGGCCATCGCCCGCGGCGACCTGACCACCCGCATGGACGGCGACTTCCACGGCGTGTTCGCCCGCATGCGCGACGACGCCAACGCCACCGTCGCCCAGCTGACCGACATCGTCAGCCGCATCCAGGACGCCTCCACCGCCATCAACACCGCCGCCGGGGAAATCGCCTCCGGCAAC
>NZ_JBYMTI010000012.1:0-8564 GCF_057773145.1 Pseudoxanthomonas sp. 68-E7
CCCGAACTTGCCACCGCTCAGGCTCTCCACCACCCCGCCCGTCGTGGCCTGCAGACCCACCTTTTGCCAGGCGCTCAGATTGCCCGCATTGGCGATGCCCATCGTGATGCCCGCCGAGAACGCGCCAATGACACCGCCCTTGAAGGTGCCCGTCGCCACGTAGCCACTGGCGAAACCAATGGCCACCGCATAGCCCAGCTTGGCCCAGAAGCCACCAGCCTGCGGTGCGACCAGCGTGCCGATGACCGCGATGGCAATGCCCACCAGTTGCCGGAACGAGCTGTTATGGCTTCCAACAATGTGCCGCCCACCAGCGCACCGGCGACCGTGCAGCAGGCGCTACTTAGCATTTCCTGACGTGCGTCTGGCTCACACGAATCTGAGACGTTACAGATCAGCGTTGGCTAGCTGTTTTATCAAAAACTGGAGTAACGCCTACCAACCCTGCGATCTTGTAACTTGGCCACTGCCATCCGGCATCCACACTTCTTTCGAAAGTTCCTATCAATTCAATGTATGAGCCTTCTTCTGCCTGAAGAGATTTCTCATACGCCGCGACTCTGGATGGCTTTACCCCCTCATGAAACGCCCCTATCTCAATAGCCGCCTCCATGTTGGAGATATCGCGCTGCTCCTTTGAGAAGAACAACACCCGCCTTCGTAGCCCCCCTTCTGTTTCCGTATGGAGGTACCCTTTCACCCTTACAACATGACCTAAGTATTGAGCGCTTCCAAGCAGCTGAAAGAACGACACCGAGCAAACCAGATCTGACGTGAACCCAGTCTCTTGGCAGGCCATTTTTTCGCTCTCTTTAGTGCAACCAATGATTGCCACCAATGCAAATGCGAGCAGCGCCATCAAATTAGTCTTCATGGATTATATTTCCCAGCATTCCAGTCATCAGCATATCCCCGTCTCTCCAAGTATCTGTCGTAACTCCAAGAATACCTATAGCTCGGCCCAACCACATTGGCATCCACAGCGTGACGGATTGAGTATCGATAATCATCGGGAGAAAAATCTGGAATCGCTCGTTCATGATACGGATGCGTGTGCATCCACTCAACAAAATCTAGCCTTTTTAGTCCAATGTAGCGTGCATCCAATGCAACGACATGAAATTGACCGGAACTGTGCGCCGGGCCAAAAAAATACAGGTCCGTCTTTTTTTGCCAATATATCTTCGCACCTATCTCCGTCCTGAACTCCTCACTGATTGGATAAACGATATCACCCCACTTTTCCTTCATTCCGATCAACTCTACCTCGGTATAACCTCGACTAAAGAAGCCAGCCTCCCTCAGAGCAGTATTGGCCCGCGTCGAAGCGTTGTACCCCTTCTCCCAATCCACGGGATCGGGATCGCCCAGCGCACCAGTTTGGTGTGGCTGAGGTGGCCGCGCCATCGCCCCCTGAATCGCCCCACTGACCGCCCCATTGGCAAACTTCCCGCCCGTGGCCTTGGACAGCGTTCCGCCCACCAAGGCGCCCACGGTGGTCCGCACGGCATCGTTGCGGATATGGCCCACCTGCGGCATCACCGACGCGGTCACGCCCGCGGACACGAACCCGTGCCCGAACTTGCCACCGCTCAGGCTCTCCACCACCCCGCCCGTCGTGGCCTGCAGACCCACCTTCTGCCAGGCGCTCAGATTGCCCGCATTGGCGATGCCCATCGTGATGCCCGCCGAGAACGCGCCAATGACACCGCTCTTGAAGGTGCCCGTCGCCACATAGCCACTGGCGAAACCAATGGCCACCGCATAGCCCAGCTTGGCCCAGAAGCCGCCAGCCTGCGGTGCGACCAGCGTGCCGATGACCGCGATGGCAATGCCCACCAGTTGCCGGAACGTGAACATCCCCGTCGGGTCCGTGTACGCCAGCGGGTTGTTGAACACGTAGGTGTACGCGTTCCAGCTCTGCGCGTTGTCCGGCGACTGCACCAGCGGGTCCGGTTGCAGGAACCGGCCCAGCCCCGCGTCGTAGATGCGGTCATTAGTGAGCGAAGCCGGACTCTGGGCGACCAAGCCCCCCAGTTCAGCGCTTGTTGTAGCCGTCACGGACACTTAGCACATTGATGGCGCCCACGGGCTTCATGAGAGTGGAAGGGTCAGGCGCATCCAGTGAGAACGTACCGAACACAATGATGTTGCTCTGCTCTTTGCCTTTCAACGACCCCAGCTCGCCAAGCAATCTCACCGATGATGACAAATCTCGACTGAGATAGAACTCCCTGTTCGGGAACAAATAGATATCACCATCCAAGTCTCCCATGAACCCTGGAACGATGACCTGTCGCCCATCAAACAGCCCACGTGACGTGACTACCTGCAGCATCGACGCCCGGCAAAATTCGCCCGCCGCGGAACCATGCTCGTAGCAACGTAGGATTTGATTGGAATCTTGGGCAGCCTGCCTGACGTCGCTTGGTTCTTGCATGGTGCAAGATGAGCAAATAAACGCCGCTAGCATGATCATGGCACGCACTCTTGATCTCCTATTAAGGGCAACCCAAGCGGGTGGAGAAGCAAATTGGAACTTGGCCGCCAATCTTCTTTTGCATGGCACGATAGGCCTCGTAATTAAAGTAGTCGTAGTCATTTTGAGAGAACGAATAAATATTAATTCCTTCGTTGTAGGCGCTCATGCCATCACCTGAGCGATTCCATGCTTGATACGCGGCATTGTCAGTTTCGAAAGCACCGTAGGCATAGGCTGCCCCCGTTCCTGATAGGAAACCTCGGCTATCTGGATGATAGTGAGACAGGGCTACCAAACGAGTAGAGGCAGGCAAATGACCATATTCGAAGAGGCCCGATACACTACCAGGAGCACCGATACTGAACGGAGCCCCGAGATAGTACTTACCACTTTTGAAGCCGATTTTGACTCCCACCTCTGCTAGGGGCGCTACACTTCTCACAGCGCTCGCAAAGGCATTATGCGCGTCCAGCTCTGTGTCATATGACCGAAACGCCTGATCGCGAAACATTGCTTCCTCTACTGCACTCATGGTTTCTTTTGCCAGTTTCGGATTGGGTGTCTTGGATCCGTTGCCATCGTTGAAGGCCCGTCTGGAAGAATCCCTGGCCATCGCCCCCTGAATTGCCCCACTGACCGCCCCATTGGCGAACTTCCCGCCCGTGGCCTTGGACAGCGTACCGCCCACCAAGGCGTCCACGGTGGTCCGCACGGCATCGTTGCGGATATGGCCCACCTGCGGCATCACCGACGCCGTCACGCCCGCGGACACGAACCCGTGGCCGAACCTGCCGCCGCCCAGGCTCTCCACCACACCACCCGTCGTGGCCTGCAAGCCGACTTTCTGCCAGGCGTCCAGGCCGCCCGCATTGGCGATGCCCATCGTGATTCCCGCCGAGAACGCGCCAATGACACCGCCCTTGAAGGTGCCCGTCGCCACATAGCCACTGGCAAAACCGATGGCCATCGCATAACCAATCTTGGCCCACACGCTGCCGAACTGCGGTGCCACCAGCGTGCCGATGACCGCGATGGCGATGCCCACCAGTTGCCGGAACGTGAACATCCCCGTCGGGTCCGTGTACGCCAGCGGGTTGTTGAACACGTAGGTGTACGCGTTCCAGCTCTGCGCGTTGTCCGGCGACTGCACCAGCGGGTCCGGTTGCAGGAAACGGCCCAGCCCCGCGTCGTAGATGCGACCGTTCATGTGGATGATGCCCGTGCCGTCCACCATCTCGTGACCGGTGAAGCCGCGCGGCGTCGTGGGTGAGGCGCTGCCGGCGCCATTCGGGTCCCCGTAGCTGCGCCGCTCGCCGAAGGCGGTGAAGTTCTAGACCCTCGTCAAGTGAGCCAATGAGCACCAGACTGCTGACTTGCCCCGCTATTTCATCGCCCGCATCACGCCTCGGCTGCACTTCTATAGAGACACACTCCGAACGCGCCCCATATTTCTCCGCCACTACAATCCAGAAGTGATCGTGCAATCTTTAGTCTTCAACTGATACGTGAACGATCCTTTTCTTGTCAACGTCGAAGACGGCATGAAATCTCCCACCCATTCTTTCATGAGACCCAAGAAATGAAACAACAAGATATTTCTTAACCGGCGTTATGACTACCGTCTTACCTCTAACATCAATGTCTGATCGCATTGATTCATATGCCGACGTCAGAGCAATCGAGTACATCTCTGCTTGTTCAGCATAAATATCGCGCCGCCCATCATTCGCTGCCACAGTTAAAATAAAAAATCCCAATATAGAAATAAACAGAATAGTCCTACTTACCCAAGACATCTTCGTGCCTCCCAATAGTATAAAAGCTATTTGCTCGCCCGTATGATATGACGTTTATATTATCAATCACGTAACTATGTCCAGGCATTATTCCGAGCTCTCGGTTTTCTAAATTAAAATAGTCCGCCGAACTTGGTCTTGAAGACCACAATCTGCCCTGCGCATCGTAACCGCGAGGCGTAGGATGAGTATGAAAAGACCCCCTTACTCGCAATCCTTTGTACCTCCCGCCAGGATCCATTGCAGGTCGCCTGATACTTGTAAGGTCCCCGCGTTCCCATCGACGAACCCCAATACTTCCATCTGCCTCATACCCCCAGTACCCTCCTTCTTCATGTCGTGAAAATGGATTCGTAGGCTGCGAATCAGCCCACGCATCTCTCATTCCCTCTAGCAACACTGGATCATTCAGCTCTCTTGGGTATGCGATTTTCCTGTAGATACCTCGCGTCCATTCACTAACTCCATCAAGGAATCCATCTCCCATCTCGTTACTGTCATTTGGTGTACGGGCTCCATTGGAGGTCCGCATCATCGCCCCCTGAATCGCTCCACTGACCGCCCCGTTGGCAAACTTCCCACCCGTGGCCTTGGACAGCGCACCGCCCACCAAGGCGCCCACGGTGGTCCGCACGGCATCGTTGCGGATATGGCCCACCTGCGGCATCACCGACGCCGTCACGCCCGCGGACACGAACCCGTGGCCGAACCTGCCGCCGCCCAAGCTCTCCACCACCCCACCCGTCGTGGCCTGCAAACCCACTTTCTGCCAAGGGTCCAGGCCGCCCGCATTGGCGATGCCCATCGTGATGCCCGCCGAGAACGCGCCAATGACGCCGCCCTTGAAGGTGCCCGTCGCCACATAGCCACTGGCAAAACCAATGGCCATCGCATAGCCAATCTTGGCCCACACGCTGCCGAACTGCGGTGCCACCAGCGTGCCGATGACCGCGATGGCGATGCCCACCAGCTGCCGGAACGAGAACAGCCCCGTCGGGTCCGTGTACGCCAGCGGGTTGTTGAACACGTAGGTGTACGCGTTCCAGCTCTGCTATTTATTTGACTACAGAATAATCAAAAGATCTTTCTTCTTCCCATGAACAAATTCATATTTGGACAAAGCCCTCTTTGCGCTATCCGAGTAGACCCGGGTTGGGTACACACGCTTAACTCGAATGTTCTCCGGCCTGCCATTCTCATCGAGATCAAACATCAATAGGGCACAAGCCTTCCCGGAACCTCCGGGAAACATATCCGTTGGCTCACGCACTTGCGCGCGCACAACTATCAATGCTTCTACAGAAGCTAATTTAGCCGGGTCGACATCAACGCCGCAGTCAGCTGTTCTTTGCCCACCTTGGGCATGTGCACATGCGGTGAGAAGCAAAGTCATTGCCCCCGCAAGAAGAACCTTTATTTGCATACGTCCCCCTCAGTGAAGTAAGAACACCTAATCGGAAGGCCCAAGCTCTGACGGTACGGATTCTCATAGTATTTCACGGCACGAAACTCCTCCATCGCCCTTAGTCTCAGCGCGTGCGGATTACCCACATATACGGGAATCGGGGCCATTCCAAATGCCGCTGAACCAACATTCGTGTGTCCAATTTCATGCATGATTAGTGTATCGAGTGTTGCCGTCTCCAGCTGATCTCCGTTGAGCTTCCTGCCAGTCGATACAATTTCATTCACGTAGGCATGAACGTTTCTAGTATAGGTAATGTAATTGCCATCCCCTCCAACATAGAAGGCGTCAGCAATGACCTCCACCTCCTGAAGGACTATCTTCTCACCGGTTCTATCCATGTAGTCAGCGAGAACTCTACCTATAGGACTTCTAATGATTTTGGATAGAACCCTCGATGTTTCTTCAGGCATTGGGCTGAAATAGGCATCTTGATTGATGTCTGCGGGAAGCGTTTGGTGCTCAAAGTATTTCGAGGGTTCTTCTTCAGCGGCGGCCTGCCTAGCCATCGCCCCCTGAATCGCCCCACTCACGGCTCCATTGGCAAACTTCCCGCCCGTGGCCTTGGACAGCGTACCGCCCACCAAGGCGCCCACGGTGGTCCGCACGGCATCGTTGCGGATATGGCCCACCTGCGGCATCACCGACGCCGTCACGCCCGCGGACACGAACCCGTGGCCGAACTTGCCGCCGCTCAGGCTCTCCACCACGCCACCCGTCGTGGCCTGCAAGCCGACTTTCTGCCAGGCGTCCAGGCCGCCCGCATTGGCGATGCCCATCGTGATGCCCGCTGAGAACGCACCGATGACGCCGCCCTTGAAGGTGCCCGTCGCCACGTAGCCGCTGGCAAAACCAATGGCCATCGCATAACCAATCTTGGCCCACACGCTGCCGAACTGCGGTGCCACCAGCGTGCCGATGACCGCGATGGCGATGCCCACCAGCTGCCGGAACGAGAACAGCCCCGTCGGGTCCGTGTACGCCAGCGGGTTATTGAACACGTAGGTGTACGCGTTCCAGCTCTGCGCGTTGTCCGGCGACTGCACCAGCGGGTCCGGTTGCAGGAACCGGCCCAGCCCCGCGTCGTAGATGCGACCGTTCATGTGGATGATGCCCGTGCCGTCCACCATCTCGTGCCCCGTGAAGCCGCGCGTCGTCGTGAGTGAGGGGCTGCCGGCGGCATTCCGCTGTAGCTGCGGCGCTCGCCGAAGGCGGTGAAATCCAGTCCCTCGGCCGGCGCCCCATTGGCATCGGCGATGCGCACCACGCTGCCCAACTGTCATGGAACAGGTACCGGGTGGCCTGTACCGCGCCCCCGACCATCGTCTACGGGATCACGCCCCGAATGCAAGCCACATATTCTGCCGCCACCAGCATCCAGAATTTCTCGTGCAGCCTTTAGTCCTCTACTGATACATGCACTATCTTTTTCTTATCGACGTCAAAACCGGCATGAGACCCCCCATTCTTTCTTGAGGCCCTAACAGAGAAAAAACCAGATATTTTCTAACAGGCGTAATAACCACCGCTTTACCTCTAACGTACTTCTGACATCAAGATTTCCGAGGTTGTAGCTGGGGATGCCTATAGAAGGTCCTCAAGAGGGGCTACCCATCGGATGGATCTTCCCGTATTTTCATTGAAGATGATCTTCTTTCTTGTCTGGGGATCCTCTTCGTATAGGCCCACTCGCTTAGCATCTCGCGCTCGCTCATCCTCACCCAGTATCACCAACCGCTCATCAACCCCATCGATATTGACGTCCACGATCGGCAAAAGAATGAATGTTTGGCGAGCATTATTCCTATTGTTCCCAAAGCTATTTTCATAACCAAGCACCAAGGATCCTAGAGGGAGCGTTCCTGCACTACTCCCTGAATTGACTATTACCGTTTCCTTTTCTTGCTTTCCCTTGACGCCTTTCACAAGTAGAAACCTAAACTCTGCGCGCTTGCAGCCATTTCCGGTCAACCACTCCAAACACTTGGTAGCTGCAACTCGATAGATGGCAACGGACTTGGAGTTCTTGATTTCAGCGCGCAGATCTTCCTTTACAGGAATTACCGCTCCGCAGTTGATCGAAGCGAGCAGCAGCATTGTCGCGACAATAGCTAGCCTAGCCTTCATTTTGGTAGCCTCATCTTGTTGATGATGATGTCCATGTCATCATGAATCTGGTCATGTATTGACTGTGTCTTACCATTCAACCATCGCGTGTTGAATCCCGGGTTTCGGTGAAGAACTTCGTGCCCATAGTTCCGGAGATTTTCTAGACGGTCATTTGTCATTGAACCCTTGAAGAACCTGATTGGCTGGGTTGGATAGCCATGTCGGTCTATCTCCCCATAAGCCAGGACACCAACTCGCTTCCCATCGACCCGTTCAACATAACCTCGTATGTCGTAGTAGGTCCCATCAAGGTACTCATTGAATGACGGCCTGATGCCTTGAAGGCCCGCGATCTCCCTGTTTTCGATCTCTTTGAGGAAACCGAACTCTGCCGGCAGGTCTCCCGATATGTACAGTTTCATGAAGTCCTCTTTTGCCTGCTCAAGGAGTTCTGCTCCCTTAATGTCGCCAGTATCAGTGAGAGGGTCTTTTCCATTGCGCAGTGGAGTTTGGTGACTGACTTTAGCCATCGCCCCCTGAATCGCCCCACTGACCGCCCCGTTGGCAAACTTCCCACCCGTGGCCTTGGACAGCGTACCGCCCACCAGCGCGCCGACCACCGTGCGGCCGGCGTCATTGCCAATATGGCCCACCTGCGGCATCACCGACGCGGTCACGCCCGCGGACACGAACCCGTGCCCGAACTTGCCAC
>NZ_JBYMTI010000013.1:0-2379 GCF_057773145.1 Pseudoxanthomonas sp. 68-E7
TCACCGACATCATGGCCGAAATCGCCGCCGCCTCGCAGGAGCAGTCCGCCGGCATCGAGCAGGTCAACCAGACCATCACCCAGATGGACGAGACCACCCAGCAGAACGCCGCATTGGTCGAGGAGGCTTCCGCCGCCGCGCGCAGCATGGAAGACCAGGCGCGCCTGCTCAGCGAAGCGGTAGACGTGTTCGTCATCGAAGGCGCGGTGGTGCAGCGCTCGCGTCCGGAAGCGCTGGCGGCGCCCGCTGCTGCGAACGCGCCGGCCACGCGGATACCCGCACGCCCCGCGCCGCGCAAACCCGTCGCGCCGGTCCGCCGCAAGCCCGAACCGGCCCTGGCCGACGGCGACTGGCAGGAATTCTGAGCCGGGAAGCGATTGCCTCCCCCTTCGAAGAAGGGGGACCGAGGGGGATTTGCTTTTCCCGAACAGCCAATCCCCCATCACCCGTCGACGCGGGACCCGCCCCCATTGATCCGCCATCCGGCGGTTGAAAAGCGCTTGCTTTTCGCCAAGCGCCAATGCCCCGTCACCCGCTGACGTGGGTGCCTGCCTCCGTTGATCCGTCATTCGGCTGCTGAGGAACATTGCAAAGGAGGACCATTCGATGCGGATTGTCCGCCGCATCGCGCCGACGTCCTCACCACGCCCCTGCATCCATCGAACAAAAGCGCCATTACCGCTAAAGCCCGGCGACGCCCGGCCGATGCTGTGATCTGCAGACCGCACCCCCATCGGCCTGGTGATACTCCCGTCCTCGCTACCGGCCAACTCCATGATCCGTTCCCTCCGGCAATTCGTTGCCAGCAGCGTCGCCACCCGCCTGATGTCCGGTACTGCCCTGATCGCCGCGCTGGCGTTCGGCGTCACCGCCCTGATCACCTATGTGCGCAGCAGCCATGCGCTGATGGATGGCGCCCACGCCAGCATGCAGAACCTGGCGCAGGCGGAAGCCGAGCGCATCTCCGGTGATCTGGAGCGCGCGTTCTCGACCAACGAGACCCTGCGCGACAGCTTCCTCAGCCAGCGTGCGCACAGCGGCCTGGATCGCGCCACCGCCAGCGCAGTCATCCGCCAGCAATTGCAGACGCATCCGGAATGGATGGGCGTGGGCACCATCTGGGAACCGCAGGCCTTCGACGGCAAGGACGCGGAGAACGTCACCACCCCGGGACACGACGCGACGGGCCGGTTCATGAGCTACTGGGCCTGGAGCAACGGCGAACCCATGCTGGAAGCGCTGCGCGACTATGAAGTGCCCGGCAACGGCGACTGGTACCTGCTGCCGCGCAAGCTCAAGCAGCCGGTGGTGCTGGAGCCGTACGAATACGAAATCGGCGGGCGCAAGGTGCTGATGACGACCCTGGCCACGCCGATCCTGGAAGACGGCCGTTTCGTCGGCGCGATGACCGTGGACTTCACCCTGGAGTCCCTGCAGAAATCGATCGCCAAACTGCGGCCGATGGGCGAAGGCCATGTCCGCCTGCTGTCGCCGGCCGGCACCGTGGTCGCCGATCCCGATTCGGCCAAGGTCGGCCGCAAACTGGAGGACGCGGACACCCGTTCGGTGCTGGCCAGCATCGCCAAGGGCGAGAGCGTGTTCCGCGAAGTGAACGACACCGCGCGCGACAAGGAGATGGTCGAGGCCTACGTGCCGTTGCAGATTGGCGCGGCATCACAGCGCTTCGCCCTGGGCGTGGCGGTGCCCCGCTCGCTGCTGATGCAACAGGCGCGCTCGCTGCTGTGGACGATCATGCTGGTCGGCCTGGTCGCCGCCGGTGTCCTGTGCGGCGCGCTGTACGTGCTGATGCGCCGGCAGGTGCTCAAGCCACTGGCCGAGGCGGTGCGGGTATCGCATGCGATCGCCGACGGCCGCCTGGACAACCGCATCAACCAGGACCGCAGCGATGAACTGGGCCAGTTGCAGGGCGCGATGCAGCGCATGCAGACCCAGATCCATGCCCTGATCGACGTGCTGGGCGAAATGACCCGGCGGCACGACGAAGGCCAGATCAGCTATCGCATCGACGACGCCACGTTCCCGGGCGAGTACGGCCGCATGGTCCGCGACACCAATGCCCTGGTCGCCTCGCACCTGGAAGCGATCGGCAGCGCGCAGCGGATCATGCAGCGCTACGCGATCGGCGACCTGAGCCCGGACATGGACCGCCTGCCCGGCGAGAAGGCCACCCTGACCGAGACCATGGACGCCACCAAGGCGAGCCTGTCGGCCATCAACGTCGAAATCAAGCGACTGGCCAGCGCGGCGGCCGCCGGCGACTTCAGCCAGCGCGGCGACGTGGACCGCTACCAGCATGACTTCCGCGACATGGTCGCCGGCCTGAACCAGCTGATGGAAACCACCGACGGCAACCTGGCC
>NZ_JBYMTI010000014.1:0-2022 GCF_057773145.1 Pseudoxanthomonas sp. 68-E7
TCATCGACGGCATCGCCTTCCAGACCAACATCCTGGCGCTCAATGCCGCGGTGGAAGCGGCCCGGGCCGGCGAGCAGGGCCGCGGCTTTGCCGTGGTCGCCTCCGAGGTCCGCACCCTGGCCCAGCGCAGCGCCAACGCGGCCAAGGAAATCAAAGGCCTCATCGAAGCCTCGGTGGACCAGGTCGCCACCGGCTCGAACCTGGTCAACCAGGCCGGCGCGACCATGGGGGAAATCGTCGCCTCGGTGCAGCGGGTCACCGACATCATGGCCGAGATTGCCGCCGCCTCGCAGGAGCAGTCCGCCGGCATCGAGCAGGTCAACCAGACCATCACCCAGATGGACGAGACCACCCAGCAGAACGCCGCATTGGTCGAGGAAGCTTCCGCCGCCGCGCGCAGCATGGAAGACCAGGCGCGGGATCTGGTGGCGGCCGCCTCCACGTTCCGCCTGGACAACCACGCGCCTCCCCTGCGCGCGCCCTCGCGTCGCGCCGCCTGATTCTTCTTTCCCATTCTTCCCCCGAGTTCGCCATGAACCTGTTCCAACGCTTCGCCAACCTGCCGGTCCGGCACAAACTCAACCTGCTCACCGGCCTGATCGCGTTCGGCATCGTGGCGCTGGCGGTGATCGCCGCGCGCATGCAGTACCTGGATCTGTACGAGACCCGCAAGGCGGGCCTGAAGACCCGGGTGGAACTGACCTTCGGCATCCTCGATCACTACGCGAGACTGGAAAAATCCGGCGAGCTCGACCCCGCGGCGGCGCGCGCGAACGCGCTCAAGGCGATCGAGCGCATGCGCGGCAACAAGGGCGTGGATTACTACTACATCCACGACATGCAGCCGGTCATGCTGATGCACCCGATCCGCAAGGACCTGGCCGGCAAGCCGATTGGCGATGAACGCAGCCCGGACGGCGTGCTGCTGTATCGCGAGGGCGTGGAAGCCGCGCGCCGCGGCGGCGGTTTCGTCGAGTTCCGCTGGCCCAAGCCGGGCGGCGACGAGCCGATTGCCAAGGTCGTCTACGCCGCCCCCTACAAGACCTGGAACTGGGTCGTCTCCACCGGCGTGTACATGGACGACGTGCAGAACCAGGCGTGGATGTTCACCGGCATCATGACCCTGGCCGGTGGCGCGCTGGTGATCATCGTGGTGCTGCTGAGCTGGATCATCGGCACCCGCATCGTGGTGCCGCTGCGGCACGCCACCCGGGTGGCCGAAGCCATCGCCGCCGGGCGGCTGGAAAACGCCATCGGCGAGCAGCCGCACGACGAACCCGGCCGCCTGCTGGAAAGCATGCACCGGATGCAGGATCAGCTGCGCGCGGTGATCGGCGCGCAGCGCGAGATGGCGCGCCGGCATGACGAGGGCTCGGTCAGCTACCGCATGGACGAGACCGCGTTCCCGGGCGAGTACGGCGACATGGTCCGCGAGACCAATGCCCTGGTCGGCGAACACGTGGCGGCGATCATGGATGCGCTGGGCATCATGCAGCGCTATTCCATCGGCGATCTGTCGGTGGACATCGCCCGCCTGCCCGGCGAGAAGGCGCTGATGACCGAAACCGTCGATGCGGTGAAGGCGAGCCTGTCGGCCATCAACGTCGAAATCAAGCGCCTGGCCAGCGCGGCGGCCGCCGGCGACTTCAGCCAGCGCGGCGACGTGGACCGTTACCAATACGACTTCCGCGACATGGTCGCCGGCCTGAACCAGCTGATGGAAACCACCGACGGCAACCTGGCCCAGGTCTCCCAGCTGCTCCAGGCCATCGCCCGCGGCGACCTGACCACCCGCATGGACGGCGACTTCCACGGCGTGTTCGCCCGCATGCGCGACGACGCCAACGCCACCGTCGCCCAGCTGACCGACATCGTCAGCCGCATCCAGGACGCCTCCACCGCCATCAACACCGCCGCCGGGGAAATCGCCTCCGGCAACGCCGACCTGTCCCGCCGCACCGAACAGCAGGCCGCCAACCTGGAGGAAACCGCCGCCTCCATGGAAGAGCTCACCTCCACCGT